>CANGJM010000001.1 GCA_947454525.1 Flavobacteriales bacterium
TTAACGTTTAATCCGTGGGATATTTATCAGGGAAAATACCACGTGAAACGGGTGAACGTGAGTCCAGGAAAACTAGCCATTCGCTACGACGCACGTGGAAAAGAAAACTTCGACATCTTTAAACCGAGTCCGAGTGAGACGAAAACGGACTTTAACCTAAGCTTGAAAGAAGTTAAAATCGACGGAATCCGATTCATTTATGACAATCTTTCTTCTAAGCAATACCTTTCCTCAACGTTTGACGATGCGCGCATCAAAGGTGATTTTTCCTCCGACGCATTTGTGGCAAAAGCCATGGGTAAAATGAAGTTAGGACGCTTGAAAAGCGGGGAGATCACCTTACTACGCAATAAAAATACGGAGTTTAATTTCACGTTGGATGTCAATCAACTAACAGGATTATATTCCCTCAAAAATGCAGAATTAAGCGTCGAACACTTGCCTTTCTCCGTGAACGGAAAGGTGAGTCCGGACAGCCTGCAATTTACTGTTCAATCGAAGAACATTCAATTGACTCAATTGGTGAATGAGTTTTCTTTAGATGCTGCAAAAGACGTGAAAGCATTCAAAGGAAGTGGAAAAGTGGATTTTCACCTGGCTTTGGCTGGCGCCTTGTCAGCAGTGGATCCAATTGGAGTGAATGCTGATTTTAGTATTCAAAATGGGAAATTAACGGAGCCCGAACACGAACTGAACATACAGGACATTCAATTGAGTGGAAAGTACAGCAACACAGAAGCGAATGGCGAATATATTTCGATGAAAAATGTGCGCTTTCGAACAGCTGGCGGACCCTTTTCGGGCCAGCTTGAACTGCGAGAATTTGATCGACCAAAGGTGGAAGGGAACGCCAAAGGCAATGTTGACCTAGGATTAATTCATGCGATTTTTCACTTGCCATCGATTGATGAGGTTCAAGGTAATTTGGGCATTCAAACCAATTTTAAGTTAAGCACAAGTTCTACAGGTGAGTTAGCGGTGGATGAATGCAGTGGACAACTTGCGCTGAAGAATATCTTCTTAAAATTAATTGACGACAAACGTCAGTTTAGCCAGGTGAATGGACGCTTGTTCCTTCGCGGAAATGAGGCGGGAATTGAAAACACAGCACTCAAGTTGGGGGCTAGCGATGTGAAACTCAATGGGATTTTTGGAAACATTTTTCCATACATCAACGGAAAGGGTGATTTGAAAACGAGCATCTTACTCGAAAGCAACTACTTAAACGTGGAAGACCTTGGTTCAACAACGAAAGAAATGAAAATTGAGGCGGGAGAAGTATATTCCCTGCCTGATAACATTCAAGGGGAAATCAACTTGCAAATTGAAAAACTGCGCTATGGAAAACACACATTTGAACACCTCATCAGTAAAATGAACATTGAGCACCGTCGTTTGCATTTCCCACAAATGAGCCTGGTGAATGCCGAAGCACTCTTGAGTGGGGCTTTGATTATCGAAGAGAAGGAACCCGAAAAATTCTTGCTCACTACGCAGATAGCTGGAAAAAACTTGAAATTCAAGCCACTTTTTAAAGAATGGGAAAACTTTGATCAAACAGTCATTCGTGAGCAAAACATCTCCGGACGAGCCGAAGCTAATTTGTTCTTTCGAGCTCCGTTTACTTTGGCGAAAGGAATTTCCTACGCGGGCATCGAAGCGAAACTGGATTTAAAAGTGTACAACGGACATCTAAAAAATGTGGAATCATTTAAAGACATCACGGAAAGTCTAAAGACAAAGTCCGGAAAATTGGTTCTAGGAAAAGAGAACATTGCCTTGCTCGAAGAAAAATTAAAAGATGTAGACTTTCAAACGATGGAAAATAGCATCTACATAAAAAATGGACTTGTGGAAATTCCAAAAATGACAATTCGATCCACCGCATTGGACATGGATGTTTCTGGTCGACATTCGTTTACAGACGATATTGATTATCGTTTTGCTTTCCGTTTCAGAGACCTGAAAGCGGCGAAGAATCAAACGGAGTTTGGCGAAGTCATCGACGATGGAACGGGTGTCCGACTGTTCTTGCGCATGCATGGCACACTCGAAAAACCCATCTACGAGTGGGATTCCGAAGGACGCAAAGTTCAAGCGAAAGAATACCGACAAGAAGAGAAAGCACAAGCCAAATCGATGTTGAAAGCAGAATTTGGCTTTTTCCAAAAGGATTCCACCGTGAAAGCCTATATACCGAAAGATGTTCCCAAAGAAGACCTGAAAATTAAATTTGGTCCAGCGAGCAAACAAGAATTCATGGAAGAAAAGAAACAGACAAAAGACTCAAAATTGAAAAAGACCTTGAATTCTTGGAAGGAACAGCAGGAAAAAGAACAACAGTCTGGAGTCAAGCTTGGATCAGGAGGAGGTTAAGTTAATTCACTCCTTTTTTTAAGATCCCGGTTGTCGAGTATCCTTGCACCAAATCTATGGTTTCCACGATTCCACCGTTTTTTCGAACGACATCGGAACCAACGATATACGTAGATTTGGATGGGTCTGTCTCGTTTTTATCGTAATCTGCCCCTTTCACCAATACATCTGGATGCAATGCTGAAATGACTTCCAACGGCGTGTCTTCGTTGAAAAAAACAACTAAGTCTACGAATCCCAAGGCAGCGATTAGTGTTGCACGCGCATCGTTTGGATTAATGGGACGATTGGGCGCTTTTCCGAGTCTTCGAACGGAATCATCTGTGTTTATTGCAACGATGAGGTGCTTCCCTAAATCTGCCGCAGCCGCTAAATAGCGCACGTGTCCAAGGTGCAATACGTCGAAACAACCATTCGTGAAAACAAGTGCTTCGTTTTTGAGCTTGTACAAGGCAACGCGCTTTTGAGCTTCTTCAATCGAAACAATTTTTTCTTGGATATACGCCAATCTTGCCATGTGATTTTTTTGGAAAGGTAGTGGTTTCAAGAAATGAAACCAAGAAAATTAATCCAACAAATTGGTGCTTTCGTTTGGAAAGACCAAGGATGGTTTGAATGTTTTCGCCTCTTCAAAGTCTAAATAGGCGTAGCCAATGATGATGATGATGTCGTCCACAGCAACTCTGCGCGCGGCAGGACCATTGAGACAAATCATTCCAGATTCACGATCACCTTTGATCACGTAAGTCTCGAAACGCTCACCGTTATTGATGTTGACAATTTGAACGCGCTCACCTTCAATCAAATTAGCAGCCTCCATTAATGCCTCATCAATGGTAATGCTACCGATATAGTTCAAGTCAGCCTGTGTGACACGAACGCGGTGAATTTTAGATTTTAGAGCTTGAATTAACATAATATTTTCCGCGGCAAAAATAAATCAAATAAACGGATTAGAATAATAAATTGTCAATCAGACGCACACTTCCACAATGAGCAGCAATGCAACAAATTTGATTTTCTTGCCATTCCGTTAACTCATTGAGTGTTTCGGGATCGACAATCGCAAGGTATTCAAGGGACAAGGAACCTTGTTGAAATAAGCTATTGGCAGTGACCAATGTTTCCTGAATGGAATGTTTGCTTTTTGCTGCTTCCACAAAGCGCAAAGTTTCAATGATAATCAAGGCATCTTGACGCTCTTTTTCATTCAAGCGCATGTTTCGACTGCTCATCGCAAGTCCGTTGGATTCTCGTACCGTTGGACAAGCAATAATCCGTGTTTGAAAACCAAAATGTTTGGTTAATAGTCTGATAATCGCCAATTGTTGGAAGTCTTTTTGTCCAAAATAGGCCTGATTTGCCTCCACCAAGCGAAAAAGATTGTGCACAACATGCACCACTCCTTCAAAATGTCCGGGACGAAAAGCTCCCTCCAAAACACGTCCGATGGAACCGAGCTCCATGGGGATAAATCCGTCGTTTTTTGGGTACAATTCTGCTTCATCTGGCGCAAATACCACGCAATTAATCAAGCCTTCCAACAGGGTCAAATCAGCATCTAGCGTTCTTGGATATTGCTTCAAGTCCTCGCTGTTGTTGAATTGTTTAGGATTGACAAATATGCTGATCAGTGTGTAATCGTTTTCCTCTGTCGACTTTTTAATCAGACTTACGTGTCCATTGTGGAGCGCCCCCATTGTTGGAACAAATCCAAGCGTTTGGAAGTTTTCATTCAGCTTTTGACGAAACTGATGCAGCTCTTTTGCAGTATGAATGACCTTAACTTTAGACATAGGATTGAGAGAATCGTCGACAAAGCTATTGCTTTTTATGAAAGTTCATTTAAATTTCTTAATTTTGTACTCCTATCACTACTGAATGGAAAAGAAAAAAATCCTTTTTATTTCGCAAGAAATCTTCCCTTTTTTACCGAAATCCGATATTTCATCGACAGCGCGCAGATTACCGCCACTTGTTCAAGATCTTGGAAAGGAAATTCGTGTGTTTACACCTCGTTTTGGTGCAATCAACGAAAGAAGACACCAATTGCATGAAGTTATTCGTCTATCCGGATTGAATATTTGTATTGACGACCACGACCACCCACTGATTATCAAAGTGGCTTCTGTTGCGGCGGCGAGGATGCAAGTATATTTCATCGATAACGATGACTATTTCAAACGCAAAACAACCTTGCAAGACGACAAAGGCAACTGTTTTCCTGATAACGATGAACGTTCCATGTTCTTCTCCCGAGGAGTCTTGGAAACGGTTAAGAAATTAGGATGGCAGCCAGATGTGATTCATTGTCACGGTTGGATGACTGGAATCATGGCATTGTACATCAAACATGTATACAACAAAGATCCACACTTCAAGGATACGAAAGTTGTGATTAGTTTGTACAACGATGACTTTGCTTCTCCTTGGGACAAGCGTTTTCATGAAAAATTAGCCTTCGAAGGATTCCCGCAAGAAATCTGCAGTCAATTGTTAGATCCAACGCACGAAAACATCATGCGTGTATTCGCTTCAAATGCGGATGGAATAAACATCGCTTGCGAAAATTTAGCACCAAACTTGAAAGCTATTTTTGATGAGGCTACGAACCTCAAATTAGCGTACGTTGCTGAAGAAAATCAAGGAAAAGAACTTTCTGCTTTCTTCGACAAAGTAATGGAAGAATCTGTTTTAGCTTAATTCACCCTACGCGCATTCAACATGAGAAGACTTTCATCTATTCTACTGGGATTGCTCATTTTCGTCGTTTCTTGTCAAAAGAACAAGCATGAAATTGGAAAACCAGCAATTGACCAAGATCAATTGTTAAATGGAATTACTACCGATACATTTGATTTAATCACTTATACCATCGATGAGGATTCTGCTATTACAGACAACATGGCGAATGTCTTGTTGGGAAGTTACGTGGATCCAAAATTTGGAAAAGTTTCCGCAGAATTCTACACAGAATTTCGCCTCAAATCGTTGAATCCAGTCTTTGGTGACGTTGGAACCATTGTCTATGACTCATGTGTTTTGGCTTTGCAATACGTTGGTTACTACGGAGATCTAAGCGCTCAAAACTTTGAAGTGTATGAGTTAAACGATAGCCTTTCCATGGACACCGTGTACTACGATTTTTCAACGAAACCGGTAAAACCAGGAAATCTTGTGGTGAACGGCATGGGATCCATTACCCCAAAACCCTTAACAAATACGGTTGTCAATGGCGATACGCTAGCACCACAGTTACGCATTCCGCTGGACACAAATTTTGCAAAAAGCATGATCCAAGAATCAACGAGTGGAAATGGGACCTTCGCTTCAAATGTGAATTTTCAAAACTTCTTCAAAGGATTTAAAGTGAAAGTAAACAATCCTTCTCAAGTGATTGGAAAAGGTGGAATCTTCTACTTTAACATCAATAATAACGCAGCATCGAAGCTAACGATCTATTATACGCAAAATGGCGTGAAGAAAAGCTACGACATCGTCATGAATAGTCTTGCTGCTGATTTTGTGCACATCGATACCGATCAGTCGGGAACTCCTTTGGAGATGGTGCTTCAGGATAGTACGAAAGGATTATCGACTTTTTATGCGCAAGCATTTCGTCAACGAGCAGTCATTAAAATCCCTGGATTGGACAATTTGCCAAAGAATGTAGTGGTTCACCGTGCTGATTTGACACTTCCTGTCCAATTTCAAAATGGCTACCGTTACAAACCGGGATCAGCTGTTTCTGTCGCGGCGCGCTTAAAAGCCAGTGACACGAGACTATCTAACTTAAATGTTGTTGGAGCGTTCATCGACAGTAAAAAACATTTTGCGATTGATTTAAGAACCTATGCACAAGCGTTAATAGCTGATAATATCGATAATACAGGTGTCGTTGTTTCCCCCGTTTTCTTTAGAAATTCGGCAGAACGCATCGTTTTTAATGGTCCAAACACGATCAATAAAATGAAACCTAAACTCATTTTGACTTATACAACGTACTGATTTATGTGTGGAATTGTAGCATATATTGGCAAAAAGGAAGCATTTCCGATTGTCGTTAAAGGATTGAAAAGATTAGAGTACCGTGGATATGATAGTGCAGGTGTAGCGTTGTTACACGATGGCGACTTAAACGTATATAAAAAAGCAGGGAAAGTAAGCGTGATGGAAGAGTTTGCACTTGGACATGACGTTGCTGGACATGCGGGAATCGGACACACACGCTGGGCAACGCACGGCGAACCATCTGATGTCAATGCGCATCCACATACATCCATGGATGGAAAAATCGCCCTCATCCACAACGGAATCATCGAGAATTACGATGTGCTGAAACGCGAACTTCAAAACCAAGGATACCTTTTTAAAAGTGAAACAGACACGGAAGTAATTGTTCACTTGGTGGATTACATCAGTAAAAAAGAAAATGTATGGTACGGTGAAGCGTTGCGCTTAGCCTTATCACAAGTTCACGGTGCATATGCGATCGTGGCCTTGTCCAAAGATTATCCAAATCGCTTAGTTGCCGCAAGAAAAAGTAGTCCATTGGTGGTTGGAATCGGTGCAGAAGGAGATTTTTACCTAGCTTCTGATGCTACGCCAATTGTGGAATACACGAAAAAAGTGGTGTACCTTGACGATGAAGAAATCGCTGTCATCGATCTAGAAGATGGATTAAAATTATACAACATTGCCGACCAAGAGCGCACACCGTTTTTCCAGCAATTGGAAATGGAATTGGAAGCGCTTGAGAAAGGTGGATATGAGCATTTCATGCTGAAAGAAATCCATGAGCAACCTCGTTCCATTCACGATTGTTTCCGTGGACGTTTGAACGCAGAGGAAGCATGGGTAACCCTAGGTGGATTGCGCGAATACGAGCAAAAAATGATTACAGCCAATCGCCTAATCATTGTTGCATGTGGTACATCTTGGCATGCTGGACTTGTTGGTGAATACCTCATCGAAGACTTAGCGCGCATCAATGTAGAAGTGGAATACGCGAGTGAATTCCGCTACCGAAATCCAATTTTGAACGAGAACGACGTAGTCATTGCCATTTCACAATCAGGAGAAACTGCGGATACATTAGCAGCTTTAGAATTAGCGAAATCCAAAGGAGCAACAATCCTTGGAATTTGTAACGTTGTTGGCTCGTCTATTTCCCGTTTGACGGATGGTGGATCTTACACCCACGCTGGACCAGAAATCGGTGTGGCATCAACAAAAGCATTTACGGCACAAGTGACTGTCTTAACTTTGATGGCACTTTCGTTAGCGCACAAAAAAGGAACGATTAGCGAAACGCATTTCAGAACCTTGTTAGCAGAACTAGAAGCGATTCCTGAGAAAGTAAAACAAGTTCTTGAAACGGATTCTCTCATTGAACAAATCGCTGCCGAATACAAAGACGCATCCAATGCCTTGTACTTAGGTAGAGGAAGTTCTTTCCCCGTTGCCTTAGAAGGCGCATTGAAATTAAAAGAGATTTCCTATATCCACGCAGAAGGATATCCAGCAGCAGAAATGAAACATGGTCCGATTGCCTTAATCGACGAAAACATGCCGATTTTTGTGATTGCGACACAAGGAAATTCTTACGAAAAAGTAGTTTCGAACATTCAAGAAGTAAAAGCACGAAAAGGAAAAGTCATCGCGGTCGTAACCGAGGGAGACATCCAAGTACGCGAAATGGCTGACCATGTGATCGAAATTCCTGAAACGAATGAGTTCCTAGTTCCATTATTGGCAACCATTCCATTCCAATTACTTTCCTACCACATTGCCGTGATGCGTGGCTGTAATGTTGATCAACCAAGAAACTTGGCGAAGTCGGTGACGGTGGAATAAATCGTTCGGTTATAATCTGGTGTCCCAAGCGACCTAAAGTATTTAACCGTCCTTCATGTGTTGTGAAGATGGGTAGTTAATTCCTGTTAAAATCAATTGGATTTTAAGGTCGAACACACCTATTTACATTAACTTTAATCCTGTATTTCAAATTTTTTTAGAATGCTTATATCTGTTTTAAAGAAACACATCGTTCTGTTAATTTCACCAATTATTTATGCATTCTTCTGTATTCACACTACACATAAATCGCCAAATGCATTTTTACAAACGGTTGATCCAGAGTACATTCATTTAATAAGTTCCGTTAACCTATCAGAAGGAAATCTAAATATACAGAGCATAGAAAGTCCGGGCACTCCATTGTATGTTTTAGGAGCAATTACAGCCAAAGTCACTTGTTTTGTTTCATCGAATGATTCTTTAAAAGAAGATTTTATTTCAAATCCAGAGAAATACATCGATGCGTTAAGACTGGTACTATTGATCCTAACCACACTTTGCCTTTTTATTCTTGGGCACGTGGTGCATAAAGTAAGCCATAGTCCATTCACAGCGATTTTGTTTCAATTAGCACCGTTTCTTTCCGCAGACATCATGTTGACATCCACGATATTCACACCTGATCATTTTCTCGTTATACTGATGTTGTTATATATGGCTGTATTATTCAACCATATCCATCGGGAAAACAATTCGGGTGAAATGAAAAGTGCGTTATACTTTTCACTTTTCACCGCGCTTGGTTGTGCCACAAAAATCACCTTTTTACCCTTGGTCATCTTGCCACTTTTCATCACGCCTCAAGCAAAACAAATGTTGGTATTTATCCTTTCAACTGGTCTGCTTAGTCCTTTGTTTGCCTTCACCGCGGCGATTCAGTATGACAGGTTCTTTGGTTGGGTGAAAGGCTTGATTTTTCACTCTGGGAATTATGGAACAGGCGAGGAAAAGATTATTTCGAGTCCTTCATTTATAAACAATCTGGGAAAAATAGTAAGAACGGAAATACCCTTTATCATCGTATGCCTTTTATTGCTCATTTGTATTTTCATGTTCGTAATAAAACGACAGAAAAACCAACATAATAGGATCATGGTTGGCCTATTATGCACTTTTATTTTACACATAATTTTGGTGTCAAAACATTTTGCCATTCGCTATTTAACACCATCCATTCTATTAGGAATTCTGGGTATTTATCTCCTTATTTTGTTTTTTGCACATACGAAAAAAATGCAGAAAACATGGATGATTAGTTTAATAGTGATGTATCCTTTACTAGCTTTTAAAAATATATACACGATAAATGACCGTCTTTTAAACCATATAGCATCTAGAAACAAGGCACATGAGTGTCTTGAGAAAAACAGGAAAGGTTTACCACTTTTAATCGTCCCTAATTATTTCGGCACAGGAACGAAGGAGTACTCCTTATGGTTTTCTTCTAAATGGGTTGGACAAAATGCCCAAGAATACATCGATGCCATGAATAAAAAATATCCTAACACCTATTTTTTTATCCCTCAGCAGAATACCTATTTTAATTGGAGTAATGAAATAAGTTTGTTTGACCTATTAAAAAGCAATCCTATTTTAAATCTGTACATATCACTTGACGCAACTAAGCGAAAGGAAGAAGCTTTTGCAAAAGAGATTCTGAAAAAGTTTGACGCGTATAATCGTCCAAACGATTCCATCATAAAAATCAAGTACGTATTTCATCAAAAGTATGATATGATCTGTCAACTTTCTATTGATACCGCAAGATTAAACAAGCTGTATCACTACAATGAAGCGTTTTGTGACATGGAAAGCGTTTCATCCGATGCACTGTATTACCTTTCGGATAATCAATCATTCTTATTCAAGAATAACAACTTGAGAACTTCTGAGAAATCCTTTTCAGGGAAGTTTTCCGAAAAACTCACAAAAGAAAACACGTACGGAACGGGATGCACCATTGACAATGTTAAAGTAGGTGACTATTTTGAGGCAACAATTTGGAAATACTCGGGGGACGATGATTATCAATTAGTATGTGCAGCAAACAATGTCCAAGATTTTTATCGCGTGAGCAAAACAATAATGGAAGAAAAAGATGGATGGAAAAAAATAAAACTAAGCATCACCATTAATAAAAACATCCCTGGAAATAAGTTGATCTTTTATTCTTGGTATACCGGAAATGGCACTTGTTATTGTGATGACTTTAAAATGGTCATGGGCAGGAACAATAGTCGGTCTAACTAACAACTCATCCTTTTTCGATTACCGTCGCCGAATCTAAACGAACGATGTTTGCATTTGGTGAAATCGGCACCCCCTAGGACAATCCTTTTACTCCATCGTATCCAAAGCCTGCGCGAGTTCCCGATCCTTTTGCGTGATCGTATTTCCTTCGTCGTGTGTGGTTAAACAGACATGTACTTTATTGTATTCATTGGTCCAGGTTGGATGATGGTTTTGTTTATCAATTTCCACACTCGCTTTCACCATCCAATCGATGGCATCTTTGAAAGAAGAGAACACAAAGGTTTTCTTGAGTTCGTTATTTGTTTCGGTCCAGTTGTTCATGTAGTAAATGTAGGATAATTCTATCACCTATCACGTATAAGTAAAAATGTTTTACGTTAACATAAAACAACTAAAAGTAGTGTAAAAACAACCAAATAGTTACTATAAAGTGAAGTATATGTTTTAACTTTGTCAATAAGCCTTTTATAAAAGAACAATGATCACAGCGAAGTCCATAGGAATTAAATTAACGTCAGCCCGAAAAAGCAAAAACTTCTCTCAGGCCACCTTTGCGCAGGAACTGGCGGTAAGTCCGCAGGCGGTTGGAAAATGGGAGCGAGGCGAATCGCTTCCAGACATCATTGTGCTCAGTCGCATCGCTGCATTATTGTCTGTTGATTTGAATTATTTTTCAGAACAAGGGTCATTACCTGCAGTTATTCAGGAGAAGGAGCTGCCGCAAGAGCGGGATTCCACGGAATTGGATGCCATCGATAAAAAGAAAAAGCACAACTGGAACATGTCCGAAAGCAATTGGATAAACGTCAATTTCTCGGGAATTAAAAATATTCAAGAAAGGTTTCATTCTGCCAATGTCAAAAAGTGCCAGTTTATCGGCGCCGATTTATCCAACGTACAAATGAAATCCAACAACCTGGATCTTTGCGACTTTAGCCAAGCGAAGTTGTCGAATATGCTGATTCAAAAGTCCAATTTTGCGCAGTGTTCCTTGAAAAGTGCGAACCTAAAGGAAACAGAATTCCACAGTTCTTATCTTACATCTTGCGATCTTACGAAGTCTGATTTGACCAAAGTACTTTTTTCTTATGCTGGAATCGACAAACTGAATTTTGACCAAGTGGAGTTGAACCGAACAGCTTTTGTGAATACGCGCCTTTCGAATGTGCAATTCAGTGGTACGATGGATCGCTGTTCCTTCGAGAAGTGTTCCTTCAGCAAGGTAACGTTTCATAAGGTGAAATTTATCCAGACCTTTTTTAAGTACAATGATTTGAAACGGGTAATATTCATTGACTGTCAAGCGGACCGTCTCACCTATGAATTATTGAAACACGGCAAAGCTGATTTGACTGGGATAAGCGTTGTTTAGTCCATTTGAAAGTTCACATGTCTTTCATTGTTTCAAAAAAAGTTAAATCTTCAAAACAGCACCAATGACGACGGAACTTACGAAAAGTTTGTTGTAAACGTTGCCAATTTCACTTCCAACACCGGAGAAAAACCGATATCCGAGTTTCAATGAAAGATTGGGATTCAATGAATAACTGATTCCAGATAAATAATCAATTGCCCCACCAGTTTTATCAATATAGAATACATCACCGTCAATCAGTAGACCTAACTTTTTTGTGACAGAATAATTCACATATGTATTTACGAGTGGTACAACACCGCGGTTGTAATTTCTTTCGTATTGACTTCCTTGTTTCAGTGAGAATTCGGCATCACGCAAATTCAAGGTTAAACCAATACCAACAGTTAATTTCGGCGTATTTGAAATCAAATAACGGTAAGTGAGGCGATAACCACTGAATTTATAGAAGCCCTCTACGAATGATCCTGGAACATATGTTTTACTATTAAAAATGATGGTGTCCTGAAATGACCCAGTACATGAATACTGAAGTGGAGCTGCTAAAAAACTAAGGTAGTGACGTTGCTCTTGACCAAATGCATAACTTGCTCTCACTCTAAAAAGCGGTTTGATGGGATTTTGAAAACTATTAGGAAAAGAAAAAAGAGTGCCTTCAATTCCATTTAACTCACCAAAACTATTTTTCCAAGAACTACTGACATCGTTTTTTTGCACGAAAATCCCACCCGTTTCAAGGTCAAAGGAAATTTGTGCAATGTATTTTGTTGAAATGCCTGCGATAAAAAGGATGGAGGAGAGCAAAAAAATCTTCATGTCATGAAAACAACAAACAATTTCGTTTTGTTCGTGAATGTTTAAAATTGTCTTGGATAATCGGTTTGCTTAAAGAATTTATTTCCAATCATTAACTGTCAATCGGACAGACCACCTATTATTGAGGTTTTTTAATCATGCCCACCTTATTGATGTAGATGACCGTTCGTCTGCGTTTCACACTTTTGTCTTTCGTGTTTTTGATGCGTTGAGCTCCATAGGAGATAAAGTATTGATTAAACCAATAATCGAGATCAGCATAACTGAGTTTCACTTGATCATCGGATAACAAACCATTAATTTTTCCTACCACTTGATCAGACAGAATCTCACCGTTGAAGTCAATTTTAAGTTCGTATATTTTCTCAACATCCGCGTAAAATAAGTGAACAAACTCCTCGTTTTGTTCAAGGATGTTCAAAAATTGTTTCTTATAATAGGGTTTGGTTTCGGGATTCATTTCAATACATTGACTCCAAATCATCTCTCCTTGTTTGGTGATTTTAGCCACAAGTGCATGCGTGTATAGATTTCCTTTAAATACGCGTCTAAGGGTTGTTTCCCGTTTTCCATTTTCAACGCGAACGGTAGGAGCCATGCCATAGGTTGGAACGAAAAATTCTGTGATGTAAATGTAATTATCCCCACATGGAATGATTTGTGGTTCGGTCATCTGATAATAATAGGTCACATCATGACCAAATTTACTGAAGATCCATTGGATCAATGTGACCCTACGCAAGGTTCCTCCGGGTCTGTTATCATAGAAATTAGGCAAATCAGCGTAATTGTAATACTGCGTGTTTTGCACGGTTTCATCCACGGTTGTCGTGATGTACATGGCCGTTGAACCGAATCGGGCGTCCCTGCCTGTAATCCCGCTCATGAGGATGTCTTTGTTTGGAAGCGGTGAGACCGTTGTATTAAAAAAACGTTTAGTTACTTTTTTGTCTAATGGAGTTGTCGTTAACAATTCTCCTTTTACATCAAATTCAAGCAAGTAAGAATTTGGTTTTTTTCTTGGTTTGAAATGCATGAGTGGGACATACAACATCGAGGTATCCAAGGTAGGGGATTCAACGATTAACTTCTTTGTTTTCACTCCTTTTATGGCGATTCGAGTTGATTTAACGGTTTTCGTCTTTAAATCAAAGGTAAACAAGTATTTTCGGCGCCATGCGTTTAGAATAAAATACGCGTAGTCTTTCGTTGTCGCGAAGTAGCTGATGGCATTTAACCCTAAAGGACCGGATAATTTTTTATCTGCTTTCCCTGAAATCTGTACTAATTTTCTGCTTTTTGTATCGTAATTCAGCATGAAGAATTGTCCTTTCACCGAAGTATACAATTGACTATAATGGGTGCCTTTTTTATATTCCGCGTTTTGCATATATCCTTTTGGAATGTCAAAATGTTGTTCATCCAGTAATTCAAGGTCACTTGAATAATATTGAAAGCGGAGGGTATTTGTCGCTTTATTTGGTTTTCCTTTCACGCTCGTGATTAAAAATCCAGCGGAATCTAACTCATGAATTTTCTCATTGAAATAACCGTCTTTTAAGTCAATTTCAATGCGTTTTTCGGAAGTGTTGATTTGGGCTTGCGTGAAAAACGAACTTAATACCAATAGAATGAATAATGGAAACTTCATGGGAAACAAATAAATTAAACGAGAAAGTAATTCACTTTTACAGTAGGCAACCTAGTCTCACCATGAGCAGTTTTTATAGAGCTGTTGCTTGACACCAGTATAAAATTATTTAATTTATTTTAATTTCCGAAACTTAAACTTAAAACTACTTCTCTGTATTATTACCTTCTTCCAACATGTCACCGAACTTCTTCGTCGTGAAAATGTTATTTTTGTTCTATGAATTCGAAAAAAGGCATCGCCATCTTAGGATCCACTGGATCTATCGGAACCCAAGCGCTTGAAGTACTGGAAACGTATCCGGAATATTTTGACCTGCAAGTGTTAACAGCTGGTAAAAATGCTGACTTGTTAATCGAACAAGCGCTCAAATACCATCCGAATTCTGTGGTGATTGGCGATGAATCACTCTACCAAAAGGTAAAGGACGCACTTTGGAACCAGGATATTCATGTATATGCTGGCGAACAAGCACTGTGTCAAGTGGTTGAATCGAACGAAGTTCACACCGTGTTGACAGCTCTTGTTGGTTACGCCGGACTCAAACCAACGATACACGCGATTGAAGCTGGAAAAACGATCGCCCTTGCAAACAAGGAAACACTTGTGGTTGCAGGCGAACTCATCACGAAATTAGCGAAGGAAAAAGGAGTGAATATCTATCCGGTGGATTCCGAACACTCCGCGATTTTTCAATGTTTGGTCGGAGAATTTCAGAATCCAATTGAAAAAATATACTTAACAGCTTCCGGTGGACCTTTCCGTGGATTCTCCTACGAGCAATTGCAAACGGTGAGTTTGGCGCAAGCGTTAAAACATCCAAATTGGTCCATGGGGGCGAAAATCACCATCGACTCTGCCAGTTTGATGAACAAGGGATTGGAAGTCATTGAAGCGAAATGGTTATTTGGTCTGCAAACAGATCAAATTGATGTCATTGTACATCCGCAATCGATTGTACACAGTTTGGTGCAGTTTGAAGATGGAAGCATGAAGGCTCAAATGGGACTTCCAGATATGAAGCTTCCGATTCAGTATGCGCTCACGTTCCCACAACGACTCCCAACAAATTTCCCGCGTTTCAATTTCATGGATTACCCACAATTAACGTTTGAAGCGCCAGATAGAAAGGTGTTTAAAAACCTTGATCTTGCTTTTAGAGTGATGGACATGCAAGGAACCGCAGCGTGTTCTTTAAATGCAGCGAATGAAGTTGCCGTGGATGCTTTCTTAAATGAAAAAATTAGTTTTCTGGAAATTGCTGAAATCAATCAAGCAGTGGTCGAATCGGCAAGCAACGTCTTGACTCCAACTTACGAACAGTACGTTCAAGCGGATGAAGTAGCGCGTGAAGCAGCCCGTGAATTCATCCGTAAAATCTCTTAAAAGAACGCCCGTAATTCCATCGATCCGTTGTGAATGGTTCTCGATGTTCCCGTGTCTCTTCCGCTGTATTGCAGCGTCATTTGTATGTTTTTGGACAAGGTCCGCTGGTAGCCAATGGTCCACGTAAAGTTCGTTCCAGGTTTGAGCGATTCCAACAATTCATAACCGATGGCGGATTGCGCAGATCCGGTATAATCCAATTGAATCCATTTAAATTCTCCCTGAAATCCACCTTTTTCTGTTTTATTTTGCTTCCAAGTAAGTCCAAGTTCTTTGAGCATACACGTTTCTCCACCGTAAACTGCTTCATTTTGTTTGTTGGAAATCCTTCCCGTTAAAGCATAGCGCGAGTTCGTGGATCCTTGGTAAATCAAACTTTGCTGCACTTGTCGGTAACCATAAACATAGTTCCTTCCACTGGTGTAATCAGCTAAACTTGATTTTGTGCCCATTTTCGCACTCGATTCAATGGAAAAAGTGGGATGAACATTCCAACGAAGAAGCATTTCCTGACTTTTCTGGCTGCGAGCATCTTGTCCGTTGGCCAATAAATTCTTGGTATCGTTTTGCTGCACCTGATACTCCGCCGTAAAGATTTTCCCCATCCGATTGAAGAAAAGGGAATTGTTCATGGTAATGGATGAACTCACTAAACTGCTGTTTGCGATGTCGTTGAAAAAGGGATTAAACGCACTTTCTAAGTTAAATTCATTGATTTTCCGCTGCATGCGCAAGCGTGCTTGGTCGGAGAATTTTCCCAGTACTTTTTTCCATGTGTTTTGATCGTTCCAAATGCGTTCTGGTCGCCAAAAAATACTTTGATTATATTCGTTCGAAAAGGTGTTGGCGTAGTCATTACTTGGAATAAACACACGGATGTAACTCGCTTGGTCAATGTACTGGGCGATTTCAAATTCATTTAAATCTTTGATTCCATCGTTGTTGTAGTCAATCCACGTGTAAAGTCCTTGTCCATCATTGACCTTCAAATACTGAAACTGTCTTTTCTGTTCCAATCCGGATCCAACTTCATAAAACGTATTGATGGTTAACGCGTTTTTGAAAAAACGCCCTTCGTAATCGATGCGTCCCACCAAGGAATTCTCCGGTGTTTGCGGAAGCAAAACGCTATCGAGTATTTCCAGCGAACGGTACGCGCTTAAAATGGTCAAACGCTGATTTTTGAGTTGATTCCAACTGAGTTCTGCGCCGGCTGTCTTCGCTTTTGCGGCATTTCTCAATTGACTGGAATCACTGCGCTGGTCGATGCGTTCGCGGTAATACAGTTTGTATTGATAGGAACTGGTGTCCGCATTGGACAGGTAAAATTGGTAATCGAAAAACTGGTAACTGCTTGGATTCATAAACGATTGGTCGCGAAAGACATTGCGCTCATGGTCATCTTTATAGCCGAGTTTGAGTTTGCCGAAATTCTTGCTGACATCGACACGGTGACGTATGAACGAATTGGTGTCTTCATTCAGCGCGGTGACAGCGGTCAATACACTGGCGTCCCACGTAGCTTGCCAACTTTTTTCTTTCCACTTTCCTTCACTAAATATCCGCGAACCAGTAAAGTCCTTCCCGATAGCGAAGTTTTGAACGCTTAGGGACATGGCGCCTTTCTTTTGGTCTGCAAGGTTGACTCCAGCATTCACGCTGCGTTGAAATCCGCTCAGTTGTTTATTTCGGGTGTTCCAATCACGGTCGAATTCCACTTTTCGGTATTGTTCAATGGGACTGAAATGAGTGCTTAAATATTCAAATTCCAAGTAGCTTTCCACGGCTAAATCTTGCCATTGGTCTTTTTTCATTGGAATTTTCTGCACGAGTTTGGATCGATTCGAGAATCCTTGGTCATCTTGTGAGCCAATCCGTGAAAAGGTATTTAGGTCATTGGTGGTCAAGGCCAACTCTGACTCGATGCGCATCGTTGACTTCACGTTGAGGGAAAATCCACTCGAAATCATTTGTTTTTGTTTCGGAGTAATCACACTTCGATTGGGAGAAAAGTCACCTTGTGGAATTCCGGCAACGGGCGCGACCCATTTGTATACTTTCCCAAGTGCGTTATACGAATCAAGTACGTAATCGCCTTTGTTTTGTCCAACAAACTGAAAGGATGCTCGGTATTGTGCAAGCGCAGGATCCACGCTAAAAACCAGGACAGAGTCATACGTGAGGGAATCGATTAGTTGATACAACAATTGATTCTCGCTAAAACCGATGGAATCGATGCTATTGACAATGGCTTGCGCTAAGTCATCTCCAATTTGTGACAGACTATACTTTTGAGCGCTGCTTAAGTCTTGTTGTAAAGATTGATTTCGTGCATCCTGTTCACTGTAGGCATTGAACCAAATTTGGCCTTTTTTTAATTCAAGTCGTGTTGCGCTTTGTAGCAAGGAACGTGCATAATTTTGATCGGAATATTGAAATTCGGCTACAATTCGGATGTCCTTGGTAATTAAATGCCGAGAAGTGAAAATAAGTTCGGATGTATTGTAATCAATGGTGTAATCGAATTCTTGTCCGCGCATGAGCAATTTCCCATCGATGTAAATGCGTTCCGTTCCTGAAAGAATGGTGATAAATGGTTCATTTTCTGCTCCTCGCAATCGATATGGACCTTGATTGGCTTCAATTCCTTGAATGATTTGACGGTTGAATTTTCCTTTGGAGAGCGCGACGCTATTTTGGGTGAACCACTTGGCATCAGTGGCTGTTTTCCCCTGGAATTCTGAACTGATTCCTTGTCCACGTTTTTTGTAATTCATGAAATATCCGGTCGGTTTCGACAGCCAAAAATCACCCGTAATTAACTTGAACTGCTCGTTCGACAATTGAATGTAGACTTGATCAAATTCTTGTAGTTTATTGGTGTTCCCGTCCGCTTGTATCGGAATATTCGCATCAGAAATGGAGGCACTTAACTTCAAATTATCGCTAATCATTCCATTAAGTTCTAAGTTTAATGCGGAGTTGATCCCTAAACTTTGCTTGTTTCCAAAGCTCAATCCCCGGGAAATACTTCCGTTTTTTGCGATTTCATTTCCGCCGAAGAGTGTTGGTGGAGTGGTATTGGCTTCAATTTTAAAAAGTTCACGTTCACTTTGTGGGCGTCCTTGAAAGATGACACTTGTATCGCGTTTTAGATACTGCTTGGTGAAATCAATGGGCCAAACTTGGTAGCTAAGCAGCAAACTATCTGCGGATTCATGGGTTAAGCGAAATTTTGCCGAAAGGAAATCGATTTCATATTCGCTCGCTTTTAAGGTATCCTTACCGCTCAATACTACAAAGGAACTTGGATAAATACTCAGCGTATCGATGCGTTTCCACTCCGTGCTAAATTTTTGATGAATAGTGCGGTGATTCCCATGTTGGGCTTGTGCGCCAATGGAAATAAAACAAAACAGTAAGAAGGTCCAAAAATAGTTCGGCATCATGCCTTACGAAGATAAGGTTGTTGGCTTGATTAACGTTCGAAATGCCAATAGATTGTTTTAGAAACGATTATTTTGTTCGTCCATCGACGATTTGATCATATGCTTCGTCATTGGGCTCCCAAAGTTCAATTTTGTTTCCTTCTGGATCTAAAATATGAACGAATTTACCGTACTCCACTTCTTCGATTTCATCGAGAATTTGCACGCCTTCTTGAATCAAAATCGGCAAGAGAGCGGATAAATTTTCCACCCTGTAATTCATCATGAACGAATGATTCGAAGGTTTGAGGTAAGCGGCATCTTTTGGCATCGGACTCCATTGCGTAAATCCTTTTTGATTCGGATCATCCGCATGTCGCCATTCAAAATTGGTTCCGTATGCATCGGTTTGAAGTCCAAGGTGCTTTTGATACCAAGATTTCATTTCTTCGGGATTCTCACATGCAAAGAGAATTCCACCGATTCCAGTTACGCGTTTCATGGCTTAATCGATGCGATCAAATCCGGTATACGGACGCAGTGCTTCAGGAATAACGATGCCATTTTCATCTTGGTGATTTTCCAATAAGGCAGCAACGATTCTTGGCAATGCAAGCGCAGATCCATTCAAGGTATGACAAAGTTGAGATTTTTTGTCTGCATCTTTAAAACGCAACTTCAAACGGTTTGCTTGGAAGGTGTCGAAACGAGAAACGGAACTTACTTCCAACCATTTTTCTTGTGCAGCGGAGTACACTTCAAAGTCGTAGGTCATGGCAGATGCAAAGCCCATATCACCGCCACATAAGCGTAAAATACGGAACTGAAGTCCAAGTTTGTCTAAAAGTCCTTTTACATGCTCCATCATATCTTCCAACGCTTGAGCGGTGTTAGATGGGTGTTCAACGCGGACAATTTCCACTTTATCAAACTGATGTAGTCGGTTTAATCCACGCACATCTTTTCCATATGATCCTGCTTCTCTTCTAAAACATGGCGTGTAACCACACATTTTTATCGAGAAATCGGGACCAGGTAAAATGACATCTCTGTAAATATTTGTCAAGGGAACTTCCGCCGTTGGAATCATGTAAAAGTCATCCTCTTTCATGTAGTACATTTGTCCTTCCTTGTCTGGAAGTTGTCCTGTTCCAATGCCACTTGCTTCGTTCACCATCAACGGTGCTTGAATTTCTTCGTAACCGTCTTTGCTTGCTTCTTCTAGGAAGAACTGAATCAAGGCACGTTGTAATTTCGCTCCTTTTCCACGGTAAAACGGGAATCCAGCACCAGTTACTTTTACCCCTAATTCAAAATCGATGAGGTTGTATTTTTTCGCTAAATCCCAATGCGGCAATGCGTCAAAACCAAAAGTAGGTGTCGCTCCTTGCTCGTAAACGGTTTCGTTATCGTTTACATCACGTCCACTTGGAACAAGTTCGTTTGGAACGTTTGGCAAGGTGTATAACAATTTAGTGATTTCATCTTCTAATTTGTCCACGGTAGATTTCAACGCAGCTTCTTTCACTTTGAGTCCGGCAGTACGTTCTTTCAATGAAGCTGCCTCCGCTTGTTTTCCTGTCTTGAATAAATCCCCGATGGAACGAGCCAATTGGTTCATTTCCGCGGCGATGTTATCAAGGTCGGTCTTTGCAGCACGCCACTCGACATCTTTGGCTAGAATCTCATCCAAGGTAGATTCTGCTTGGATATTGCGTTTTAACAATCCTTTGACTAAAGCGTCTTTTTCGGCACGAATGCGTTGAATTTCTAACATAACAATTTATTTGCGAAAACAAAAGTAGTGAATTGAGGTGAAAATTCCGCTCAAATCCAAACGGGATAAAGAAAATAAGTCTGTAGGTTGTTAATAGTACCCTGTTGATTTCTCCTAATTCAAAGCCGTTTTCAGGACATGTATTTTACTAATTTTGACTACAATTAGATAAAATGCAGGTAAAAATCACCAATAAGTCTAAACACGACTTGCCGAAATACGAAACAGCGGGTTCTTCCGGCATGGATATTCGTGCGAATATCGATGCGGTCGTTTCCTTAAAACCGTTACAGCGTGCGTTAATCAAGACCGGATTGTTTTTGGAAATGGATCCATCCATTGAATGTCAAATTCGTCCACGTAGTGGTCTAGCGTTGAAAAAAGGATTAACAGTTTTGAATACACCGGGTACGGTGGATGCAGATTACCGCGGTGAAGTAGGTGTGATTTTAATTAATTTATCGGAAGAAGAAGTCATCATTGAAGACGGAGAACGCATTGCGCAAATGGTCTTTTGTCCGATTCAAAAAGTAACATTAACAGAAGTCACGGAACTCACTGACTCAGCGCGTGGAGCGGGAGGATTTGGAAGTACGGGAGTAAAATAAGAAGAAATGAATGTAATTGTGCCAATGGCTGGAAGAGGCAGCCGTCTTAGACCACACACGTTAACTGTTCCTAAACCACTGGTTCCGGTTGGTGGAAAACCCATTGTTCACCGACTCGTTGAGGACATCGCACGCGTTTGTGCGGAGAAAATTGATGAAATCGCTTTTGTGGTTGGAGAGTTTGGTTCAGAGGTAGAACAAGAATTATTAGCCGTTGCAGAGAAATTGGGAGCGAAAGGATCCATTCATTACCAACACCAACCTTTGGGAACTGCTCACGCTGTGCTATGTGCTGCGGATAAATTAACAGGACCTGTTGTCGTTGCCTTTGCGGACACACTATTCAAAGCCGATTTTAAAATCAGCTCGGAGGATGAAGGAATTCTATGGGTGAAACAAATTGAAGATCCAAGTGCTTTTGGTGTGATCAAAATGAATGAGCGCGGAGAAATCATCGATTTCGTCGAAAAACCAAAAGAATTTGTGTCGGATTTAGCAATGATCGGAATCTATTATTTCCGTGATGGCGAACGTTTACACAAGGAATTACAGTACTTAATTGATAACGCTGTCATTAAAAGCGGTGAATACCAATTGCCGGATGCGCTGCGTCGTTTAACAGAATCTGGCGTTGTTTTTAAACCGGGAACTGTTTCAGAATGGCTGGACTGTGGAAACAAAGAAGTGACTGTTCATACGAATCAACGTGTCTTAGAATTTGATCACGCTGCCGGACTTTCCATGCAGGATGAAAGTGCAACGTGTGTCGATTCAGTCATTATTCAACCGTGTTTTATCGGTAAAAATGTGAAGATTCATGCATCTGTTATTGGACCACACGTTTCCATTGGGGCGAATTCAGTTGTTGAAAATTCCATCATTCGAAACACAAACATTCAACAAAACACACACATTTCGAATGCGAACATGGCGGACTCCATGCTTGGCTCGAATGTTGTATATAACGGACGATCAAAAGACCTGAGTTTGGGTGATTTTAGCACGACACATGAATAAATTCCTTTTTCTTATTTGTTGGACACTTGTGTTTGCTTCTTGTGCGAATTTGAAGAAAAAAAAGCAAGTGGAGCATGATGCGGCATACATCCATACTTTTCATGAAGGGGTGCGCTTCAAACTGAATGGACAAAATCAAGAGGCGATTGATAAGTTTAACGCCTGTCTTGTCATCGATGAAAAAGACGATGCAGCACATTTTGCCTTAGCTCAAATTTACTTGAACCAAGAAAACTTGGATCAAGCGGCATTTCATACCTTGAAAGCTTCGGACCTTGATCCAAAAAATGAGCATTACCAAAGTGAGTTGGCATTCATGTATGTCGAGTTGAAAAAATTCCCGGAAGCCATTCCAGTTTTTGAGAAGTTGCTTAAAAAAACACCGAATAATACAACGTACTATGCTGGTGCAGCGGAATGTTACACGCAAATGGGTGACGTAAAAAAAGGCTTGGATTTATTGAATCGCATGGAAAACAACCTTGGATCGAATCCAGGAATTGCCATTGAGAAATTTAAACTACTTGTTGCTGCTAAACGCGATGAAGAAGCGATCACCGTTCTCAAAAATGCGAAAAAGAAATTTGAAGGAGAACCTATGATCATCGCGAATTTAGTCGATTATTATTTGCAACATAAGCGTTTTCAAGAAGGATTTGAATTATTAAAAGAACTGGTTGCCGTGGATCCAAACAATGGCATGGCTTTACTGATGCTTGGGGACATGCAAATGCAATCAGGGGACAGTAAAAACGGATTGCAAAACTTAAAGTCCGCGATAAAATCTGATGGACCAAGCATTGACCAGAAGATGAATATCTTGATGGCCCTTCAAGGACAAGAAGTCATGGATCCAGACATGGAATCATTGGTGCAGTACATGTGTAAAAAATATCCGAAGGAAGCAAAAGCACATTCCATTTCAGGCGACTATTATTTCAAGGTGAATCAATTTGTTCAGGCGATTGAATCGTATAAAGCAGCCGTAGCTTGTGATCCAAATGTTTATCCAATATGGAATCAAATTTTATTATTGGAATATCAATACCAACAGTTTGATAGTTTAGCAATTGACGCAGAGAAATGCATCGGTTTTTTCCCAACACAAGCCCTTCCTTATTTTGTTCTTGGAACTGCTCTGAACCAACAACGAAACTTTCAACAGTCACTCACAACCTTGCAAACGGGAATAGACTATGTGCTAAAAGATGCGGATCTAAAAGCGGAATTCTATGGTCAAATCGGCGAGGCAGAATTTGGATTAAAGCAGACAAAAGAAGCGATTGCTGCCTACGATAAGGCACTCGGCTTATCCGTAAAAAATACCTTTATACGCAATCAATTTGCCTATCAGTTAGCCTTTCACGAATTAGAATTGGGGAAAGCGACACAAATCATTGATGAGGTGTTGGCGCAATTTCCTGATGAACCGCGTTACCTCGATACGAAGGGATTGATTCTCTTCCAACAAGGAAAATACCCTGAAGCCAAAACGTACTTTGAACGGGCATGCGGAGGCAAAGAAACAACGGATAAATCTTGCGCTGAACATTTGGGCGATGTATTATTTATGTTAGGTAAAAAGGACGAAGCACTATCCTATTGGCTACGAGCAAAAGAACTTGGTTCGGCAAACAAAGTGCTGAATGAAAAAATTATACAAAAGAAATATGCAAAACCTGTTTATTAAACTAACTGTCGGACTAAGTTTTATTTGGACTTTGTTTGCTTGTTCTCCTAAAGTCGGGAACGAACTAATGAACGGGGATAAGCTGCCTAAAATAAAGGACAAAGAGTTGGTCGATCGCTTGGATAGTTTATCGAAAATCGAACCGAAAACCTTTTATTCTAAGTTGGACATCAACTATAAAGATTCCACCACGGATATCTCGTTTAAAACATCCCTAAAGATTGTTGCCGATAGCGCCGTTAGTGCGATTATTACTTACGCACGCATTCCAATTGTGACGGCAATGGTAACCAAAGACACCATTACCGTTGTGAATAAACGGGAAAAATGTTACACCATCCAATCCCTGGATTATTTAAAAACAACCTTTGGGGTTGATTTTACTTATGAAAACATGGAGGAGTTGTTTTTGGGTAAACCCTTGGATTACAACATTGAACAGAAATATTTCGTAGACCACGATCCATTTCATTACAGTATTTCAACCCACAAAAAACGCGATAAAAAACGCATGGACCGACGTCCAAAAGAGGACATCGTTTTGAATTACATCTTGAGTAATGATGGGAAATCCCTTCAACAAACAACGATTAAAAGTCCGAGTGACTCAACAGAAATCACCGTGATTTATGAACAGCGTCAGGAAGTAAATGGAATGAATGTCCCGAAAGTAGTACACATGCACATCAAGGCAAAGGAAAAAGGGATTTACATCAAAATGGATTATGAAAAGGTGGAAATAAATGAACCACAAGAATTAATCATCATCATACCAGAGAAATATGAAAAATGTAAGTAGTTTATTGTTCTTCTTTTTCTTTGTGAGCCTGTCTTTTGGACAGTCAAGTCAAGAGAAACTGAAGAAAGAACAACAAAAATTAGAGAAACGTATTTCTAATACAAAGTCTTTATTGTCAAAGGTGAAGTCAAACACACAAGCTTCCTTGAATGAAATTCGATTAATTGAAAATCAAATCAAAAGCCGAGAAGCGTTGGTACGCATTTTTGACAACCAAGTGCGCATGGCAGAGATCAAAATGGTCGAGAAAAAACAGGAAGTGAAACGCCTGAAAAAAAGACTAAGCGACCTTAAACGTCAATATAAAAAAATGGTGTTGTACGCCTACAAACACCGAAGCAGCTACGGACGTGTGATGTATTTGTTATCAGCGGACAATTACAACGAAGCCATGAAACGCAACCGTTACTTGAAAAAAGTAGCAGGTGTGCAGCAAAAACAAGCCGCACTGATCAAACAACATCAAGCCTTAATTGCGGAAGAAATCACGAATATTTCTCAAGAAAAGGATTCAAAACTTCTTGCACTCGAAGAGAAAAAGCAAGAAAGAGAACTGATTTCCAAGGATAAATCGAAGAAAGAGAAGTCCTATGAAAAGTTTAAAAAAGAGGAGCAAAATTTACTCACTCAGTTAAAAGCAGACGAACGCAAAAAGGCAGAAATAAAACAACGAATCGACGCCGAACTTCGCCAGGAAATTGCACGTGAACAAGCGCGTCAACGCGAGCGTGATAAAGCGAGAAAAGAAGAAGAAAAACGTCAAGCAAATGTAGCTGCTGCGACACCCAAAGCAACAACAAGCGGCGGAACATCAGGAAAGCCCCAAGACGCGCCTAAAACAACGCCAAAGGCTAGTACGGCGGAGCCAGCGAAACCCAAACAAGTAACGTATACAGAGTCAACAGAGGGTTCAGCTGTTGGTAAAAGTTTTGAGGTCAATCGTGGTAGATTGCCATGGCCGGTGGAAAAAGGAAGCATCACAGAGCGCTACGGAACAAATCCGCATCCAACCTTGGCAGGTGTGGTTACCAATAATAATGGAATCGATATTACCTGTCCTAAAAATTCACGTGTTCGATCCGTTTTTGAGGGAGAAGTAACGAGTGTATTCTCGATTAATGGTGCGGGTAAGTTTGTCGTTATTAAACACGGTGCGTACCGCACGGTTTACGGAAATATGCAAGAAACATATGTGAGTGTCGGGTCAAAAGTATCTTCAAAACAAGCCATCGGAAGTTTATTAGCCGATGACAGTGGTGTGTCTATTTGTCATTTCGAAATTCACTCTGTTGCTGGTGGATTAACGAAAAGCTTGAATCCATCACTTTGGATTGGACGCTAATTTCTGTTGTTGAAGACCTAAAGCAATAATCATTGCACACATGCCAAAAATTGGAACCGCGGCTTTGTCTGTATCCAAGAAATTATTCAAGAAGGCATGGATAAAGTAGGTGGACAAAGCCATGATCATACTCAAAATCAGAATTCTTGTTCCGGAATCAGTTACAGGGATTCGGTTGTACACCATGATGCTGGTATAAAATATCGTTGCCACAATCCCTAAAAAGGAAAGTAATCCAATGATGCCCATTTCTGCTAATGCTCCTAGGTATTCGCTGTGTGCATTTCCCATATCACCAAAATTGGTGGAAATAATCGTGAGATTCTCCGGTTCTTGAAACGGTGCGTATTCAAATGCATATGTTCCAGGTCCATAACCAAAAACAGGTCTTTTCTCAAACATGGCAATGGCACAACTCCAACGATTTATTCGTTCTAAGTTCGATGCATCTGTCGAGATGTTTGCCGCACTTTGCAGGCGTTCATCAAACGACTCGGTCGTATGATCCTGTTTATTACGAGCTAATTCCATTTCAATCGAATCCCATTTGAATAAAACGACGAGTAATGCGATGGCAGCTATTCCGGCTAACGGCTTCCAGTTGACTTTGTAATAAATGAGTCCACCAATAAACAAACAGCCAAAAACGCTTAACCATGCAGCGCGCGTATAAGAGAAGTAGAGTCCAGCGAGAATGAGTACAATCATTGCAATGATGACAGCTTGGATCAGCGGTGCGTGTTTTTTGTATAAATACAATCCAAAAACGAGCGGGACATTCAAAGCGATGATGGCGCCGTAAATGGTGTGGTCTTTGAAAAAAGGCGACATGACCCAATGACTTTCTTTTTCTCCAAATGCATATATTGCATGACGTGTAATCGTGTAAATCACCACAATGCACGAAGAGATAAGGAATAACCAAATGAAGGCTATTCTATTTTTTTCCTTCTGAAAGAAGTGGATACCGTAAAACAATACGGGCACAATAAACCAAAGTTTTGCCAACAGAAATTTAAAAGAGACAATCGGATGAGAACTCGTAATGGAGCTAATGAAAATCCAGGTTAGAAATATGCCAACAGAAAAGAGGATGGGCTGACGCCAAAGATTTTTCGTCATGAAGGGACGATGGAGCTGAATTGCGGACAACCACATCATCAAGCCAAAAAGTAAAGGTTCACTCGGTAAAAACAGACCGAAACTAGAATTGAATTCCTCTATGTTAATAGATAAAGGAGTAAAGAACGCAATGGAAATGAATAGTTTTTCCGTTTGAAAAATGGCAAAATAGATGGCTAAAAGTCCGGCTGGAAAAAGACTCAAGTATGATTGGTCGTTCCAAATCAATAGTACAAAAACCAGGGATAGTAAAAATCCAACTACACTATAAATGACCGTTTTTTTCAAGATCTTAAGCTTCGTTCAATTTTAGCTCTTTGATGCGTTGTTGAATAAGCAAAAAGAAAAGTCCAAAAATGAATCCACCGATTGTCGATACAAGAACGATGATCATTCGTTTTGGTTTTTCTTTACGGTCTGCGACTACGGCTTTTTCTACGACAAATTTATGGTTGAATTTTGCGTTTGCATCTGACTCTGCTTGTTCGTACGATACACGGAAATCCTCAATTTTGACGATTTTTTCATTGCGTTGGTACTCAAGTCCGTCGTATACCGAACCATATTTTGTGTTAATGTCAATTTTTCGTTGGATTTCTGTCTTTTCCGCAGCATTCTTCGAATCTACGAGCGCTTGGTATAAGGTAGCACGCACATCGTTTGGTAGGACACCCATTTGTGCTAATTCCTCTAAACGCGTCAGCAAAGAATCGCGTTCATGTTCCATTTGCTTTTTCTTACGTAAATTGATTTCAAAAGCTGGCATCGTACGCTCGCGAATCATTTCATTCTTTACCGTATCGATTAGATCAACAATGTCATTTGCCATCGCCGCAGCTTTCTTGGGGTCTTTGTTTAATACATCAATTTGAATCGAACCAAAACGCGTACGATTAAAGGTAAAGTCACCGTAATAAGCTTTGTTCAATTTATAGTATTTATTTGGATCGTTTTCCGAAATCTCGTAATCTGCCAACAAATTGTATTTACTTACGATTCGGTCTTTTATGCGAGAGGACTGAAGGATTTGCACCAATTGTTCAGCTTGTTCCTCTTCCCCGAAGTCCATGGCTGCTGCTTTTGCATTACGTTGATCCGAGAAGGAAACGTTGCTCGTTGCTGCAGGAAAGACAATCGCCGATGACAAATACAGCGGTGTAATGAGAAAAGAAACTACGATGGAAGCAATGGCTGCAATCGATGTTATGATTAAAATCGGCTTTTTACTTTTCCAAATGAATTGGATTAAGCCCATACGTTCTTCTTGTAAGTTTATCTGTGTCATATCAATTTATCCCTGCGAAGTTATGAGATTTTTGCCGCAAGCTATGACAATAACTCCAAAATTCAAAAAATATTTGATTTAGGACTTAATTAAAAAGAGATTTTTCAGTGGTTTAAGTTCAATGAATTTGAAAACGAACATGAAAATCAATCCGAATATTAATTCAATAATTAAAATGAGTCCAAAAAGCATGGGTGAATCATTCAGTAAATTTTGGTCCTCTAAATTCATGAGCGCAAAATCGAAAAGAAAAATGGCACTAATGAAACTAAGGGTAAAAAGAAGCCATTTCCCCATATTAAGTATTCCAACCTTTAATTCGAAATACCGAGCACACAAAATGAATTGGGTGATGGCCATCGTCATCTGGGTAATAAATGCGGTAAATCCGGCTCCGACAGCACCATATTTGGGAATAAGAAAGATGTTCAGACTGATATTGATCAACACGCCAATGGCAGAAATGATGTTTAATTCTTTTAAATTTCCATTAGCCGTGAGCAATGTTCCAAAGACAAAGTTCATGGCGATTCCGATGAAACTCAACATTAAAAAACAAAAAGGAATGATGACTCTTTCATCAGGGGTGTAGATAAATTGTAGGATACTTCCAGCATGAAAGATTAAAATAAAAACGACTACGATGACGCCGCTCATGAGGAAATTAGCAGAAATCAGCACCAATTCTCTAACTTTTTGCTTGGACTCATTTAACACATTCGAGAACATGGGGAACAATAATCCAGCGAAGATCATTCCAAACATATACAATGCATCTAGCAGTCGAAATCCGGTAGCGTAGATTCCAGCTTGCACGTTGCCATTCGTCCCTAACTCATGTAAAAGGATTCCGTCAATACGCGTGTAAATGGACATCAGAATAATCAGTAACGCAAACGGTAAGCTTTTTTGAAGAACGGATTTAAAATGGACCAAATCAATTTGCCAGTGAATGGTTCCAACAATTCGTTTAAAGAAAATAAACGCCAAAACAAAGGTGAGGAAATAACCGAAGGTCTGTAATTGGATGTACAAGGGAATACTCATTTCATAACCCATGTTGAACAATAAAACAGATCCCGCCGTGATAATTAGAATGATTCGGTCAAAAACAGAGAAAAAGGAATCGAGCTTATAGTGTTGTAAGCCGGAAAAGAATCCTCGGAAATACGCAATGAAAACGATGAATAATTGATTTAATCCCAAAAAGAATAACAGTTTCATCGCCATGGAGTCATAGCCCATTAAAAACGCGGATGTGAAAAGAATCCCGATGTAAACAAGAAATAAAAGAAGTCTCAAGAGAAGTATGCTACTAATTTGGGACTTTGCTTCTTCTTGGTTTTTGGCTACGGTCTTTATGACGTAATTATTAATCCCTAAATCCATGAGGATGTTCAGAATTAACGATAAACTCAAAAGTGAAAAATACAAGCCGTATTGGTCGAGGCCAACGACATTTTGAACCTGTGCATCGATGCCAAAAATGGCAATCGGCTTAATCAATAAATTGAGCAGAAGCGAAAACAGTAAGTTCGAAAAAAATATACGATGCATATCGTTACCCCTGTTTTCCTAAAGTCAGCTACTTATCTGATTAAGTTTACTGTACCTGTAACAACTACACGCTCGTCTAAATCTGGATTTTTGAAGAGAATGCGATACGTATACACGCCTTCTTGTGCATCTAATCCTTCTTCACCTACTGATCCGTCCCAACCGTATAATACGTTGCGTGTTTCAAAGACTACTTCACCCCAACGATTATAAATTTGCATTTCAAAGTTTAATGGATCGTATCCTGAATAGAAGATCGGCAAGAACACCTGATTGTTTTGATCTCCGTCTGGCGTGAAACTATTTGGAATGTAATACAGTTCGTTGTATTGGTATCCAATCGAAATCGACATACTATCCAAACAGTTGAGGTTCGTTAAAGCGATTAAGTTGATGGTATACCCATTCATCGTACTTTGGAAAATATGCGATGGCTCTACTTCAGTCGACATTTGTCCGTCCCCGAAATTCCACACATAATTTGTCGCACCTGTAGAGAAATTACTGAACTGAACGTATTGTGCTTCGTTCGTGAAAATGCTAATTGGTGATTCGAAATCAGCATTTGGTAAGTCCTCAACATAAATGTAATTCGCCATTGAGTTGGAAGCGAAACAACCATTAATCGTTGTAGCTGCTAAAGTCACATCAAATGTTCCACCTGTTGGAAAAAGAATCGTAGTGGACGAACCAGTGCCAGTTAAGGCATTGCTTGTCGACCAGTTGTAAGTTGCATTCGTCTGATCTGTCGCCGTAAACGTAACGCTAAGTGGCGCACATCCTTCTACAATGTTTGAACTAAATGTCACAATTGGCAACGGATTTACGGTCACAGTTCCACTTGCTGGTAAACTCGGACAATTCAACAAGGTGTAAATAACCGTTAACGTGGTATCCACTGACGGACTCAATGTTTGACTGGCGCCACCAATAGTGTTTAGTGGCCCCCAAGTATAGCTTCCACCTGTTAAGTTTGGAGTTGCCGTAAGTGTTACGTTGTCGCCATCACAAATGGTAGCACTGGACAATGTAACCACCGGAATTGGATTCACGGTAACAATCGCATTGACACTCGGACTTGTACAGTTATTCAACGTATAAGCTACGGAATATGTTGTCGTTGTTGCTGGACTCACTTGAATGGAGTTTGTCGTTTCACTCGTTGACCATAAATAGGTTCCGTTTGGTAAATTCGCACTGGCTGTTAATGTCGCAACATCTCCAAAACAAATCGTTGTATTCGAAGTCGATGCAACTGGAATCGGATTCACTACAACTGTTGCACTTGCGGTATCTGTACAACCTTGTAAATTATAAATCACCGTGTATGTTGATGTAATGTTCGGTGTTACCGTGATGGAATTACTTGTAGATGGAAGTGGAGACCATGTATAGCTTCCACCGGGTAAATCTACCGTACTACTTAACGTAGCACTTGAACCAATACAAATGGTGTCATTGACTACCGAAACAATTGGATTTGGTTTAACAATAATATCAGCCGATACACTCGGAGCAATACATCCATTCGAACTTGTAAAAACAACTGAATATGTAGTGTTCGTGGTTGGAGCAGCACTTAAGGTGGCAGTTGTTGCCCCTGTAGACCATAAATATGTTCCACCTGCAGAAACATTGGAAACAAACAATGTTCCTGTTTGACCAAGACAAATACTGTCATTGACGATTTGTGGTTGCGGAGTTGGCTCAACGGAGACTAATACGGTACTTGTACTTGTACAACCATTCACGTTGTATTCAACAGTATACGTCGTACTTGTGGATGGATTTACAGATAACGTTGATCCACTTCCTAATATGTTACCACCTAATGACCATGTCCAGGTTCCACCTGCGCTGGGTGAACTTGCAGTTAATGTCCCAGATCCACCTTGACAAATCGTGATTGGTGGAACGGTAATCGTTGGACCTGGATTGACCACAACAGCTGTGGTTCCATTTGCTGTTCCACAGTTTGGAATAGTAACAACAACGGTATAATTACCCGCAGATGCTAATGTTGTAGTGGCAACCGTTGGATTTTGAACAGCAGACGTAAATCCGTTTGGACCTGTCCACGCATATGTATATGCACCCGCTGGATTTGCAGTGGTTGTTAAATTCAAAGGTTGTCCAGCACAAATTGGACTATTAGAACCTGCTGTAATCGTTGGAGTTAAACAACAGTTAATATACATTTGGATGCGGCCAATGTTGTAATTTACCTCTGACCAAATATTCGCCATAGCTGCTCCGGTTCCTGCAGGACATGATTGCATTCCGCTTCGTTGTAAGGTTGTATTGAATCCATTAATACTTGTCACAAAATTAGCCGGGCCATAACTATTCACACAGTTTGCACCACGTGCACCGTAAACACCAATGATATCACCGCTTGCTACAGGAATATTACACGGCACAACTCCTGCTGCCGGCGCATTTGTAATGGTGAATAATTGAACAAAACTATTGGTTGTTCCTGCAAATGCAGGAGGAGGTCCAGCCGTAAATCTTACGACACGAATGGTTTGGGTACCTGCCGCATTTGCTTCAGGTGGAACGTATAATCCACAAATAGTAAAAGTTGTTGGAGCCGTAAAATGGTAGCCTCGAATCATGCTACTAAATGTTGTCACTTGTCCACCAACGCTAATCGGAGTTCCTTGGGAAAAGACAGGTGTCTTGCTCCAAAGAATTATACTGAGTAAGAATAGTAGTTTTATTTTCACTTTTATCTAATTAAATTAACGTGGCCGAGGATTATTTTTCGCTCGTCAAAATTAGGGATTTTAATCAATATTTGATAAGTATATACCCCTTGTTCGCAATCTTTACCTTCTACACCAAAGGATCCATCCCAACCAATTGATGGATCTTGACTTTCGAAGATTATTTCACCCCACCTGTTGTAGACGTAAAAGTTATACTGGTAGTTGTCAATTCCACTTGTGAATATTGGAAGAAATGTTTGATTGTACATATTTCCATCTGGGGTGAATGTATTTGGTATATAGTAAACCAATCCAGGATCATATCCTATGAATACATGACTTGTATCCACACAGCCTAAAGTTGAAATTGCGGTTAATATAATTTCAAAGCCTAGATTATTGTCGTTGAATAAATGAGAAGGACCTTCTTCTGTTGATGTGCCACCGTCTCCAAAATCCCATGCATAGGTCGACGCCCCTAAACTATTATTCATGAAGTTCAATGTTTGATTTGGTTCAGTAAACAACGTTGATGAAGGCTCGAATGCAGCAATTGGATAGTTATCCACTTGAATGTAGTTTGAAAGGGTTTCTGTAACTGTACAACCATTTAATGTCGTCGTTAAGGATACGTCGAAGCCTCCGTTCATTTGAAAATTTAAATTCGTTTGTGAACCAGACCCTGTTAATGAGTTACTTGTTGACCAAGTATAATTCGTATTACTTGCGTCGTCTGCCGTCAAGGTCACTGATAATGGTGCACATCCTTGCGTAACCGAAGCACTAAAGGTAGCAATTGGAAGTGGATTCACGGTAATGGAGCTCGTAGCCACAGGACTCGTACAGCCATTCAGCGTGTAATATACAGTAATGGTTGAATCGTTTAACGGGGAAACCGTTTGACTTGCTGCTCCAATAACTCCCGGTGTTCCCCAGTAGAATGTTCCACCCAAAAGATTCGGAATAGCAGTAATGGTTGTATTAGCTCCCGCACAAATCGTACTGTTGTTTACACCTAATGTTGGAACTGGATTCACCGTCACAATGGAATTTACTAAAGGACTAATACATCCATTTAAATTATACGCAACGGTATAGGTTGTCGTGGAAGTAGGACTCACTTGAATCGAATCGTTTATTTGAGTCGTAGACCAAACAAATGACCCTCCTGGAAGTGGAGCTATTGCAATCAATTCAGCTGTTTGTCCATTACAAATAGTTTGATTGGACGTAACCGGTGTAGAAACGGGTTTCACAAAAATCTCTGTCGTACTCGTGTCTGCACAACCTAGTAATGAATAGATCACTTGATAATTTGTTGTGGTAATTGGCGAAACCGAAATACTAGATGTTACAGCATTCGTTGGCGTCCAAGAATAGGTTCCTCCGGCAAGATTTACGTTGGACGTAATTGTTGTGCTTTGTCCAACACAAATCGTATCGTTTAGTGTAGTAACGACAGGATACGGATGAACGGTAATGGTCATACTCGCTGTATTAGCACACAATCCTGCATTTGGTTGGAAAGTGTATGTCGTTGTTGTCGTGTAATTCGGAGCAGGACTCCATGTTCCTGCCACATTGTTTGTCGATGTTGTTGGCAATGTGAACAATCCATTTGTACAAATAGCAGCAATTTGCGTGAAAGTTGGATTCGTATTAGGAGTAAAGTTGATCGTAATACTTTCTGTATCAAAACAACCGTTTGCATTAGTTCCTGTGTAAGTGTAGGTTCCTGCTGCTGTGACACTTAAATTAGCCACACTAGAAACAACGGATGTTCCGTTACTCCATGATGCGCTTGTGCCACCAACTCCTGTCAAGGAAATCTGTGTGGTATTACAATCAAGAACCGTTGCATTGGTATTATTCGTAATGGCAGCTGTCGGAGTAACGATGTTTTGGGTGATTACTTGGTTTGCAGTTGCTGTACATCCATTAGGAGAAGTTACGGTTACGGTATATGTTCCAGGAGCAGTGACAGAAAGCGTTGCGGCAGATCCGACAACCGCTGTTCCATTAGACCAAGAGTAGCTTCCGCCTCCAGTTGCAGTTAATAGAATACTGGTAGTTGTACAAGTTAGAATTGTTGTAGATGGCGTATTTATTCCTGCAGTTGGTGGGGTAGTATTTTGTGTGATGGTTGTTGAGGCAGTTGCCGTACATCCATTTGTTCCGGTTACGGTCACCGTGTAGGTTCCTGGATTCGTCACTGACAACGTAGCATTGGTTCCAACCACTGTTGTTCCGTTGGACCATGAATATGTTCCACCTCCGGTTGCTGTTAAAGTTATCGTAGTAGTCGTGCAGGTCAACACTGTTGTTGTTGGCGTTGTAATTGCAGCTGGCGGCGCAGTAATATTTTGCGTGATCGTTTGTGACGCTGTACCTGTACATCCATTTGTTGCTGTTAATGTAACTGTGTAGACACCAGGTGTTGTTACAGAAATCGTTGGGTTAACACTTATTAACGCTGGATTTGCCCAAGAAACATTTCCTGTTCCATTTGCGGTTAACGAAATACTGGTCGTAGTACATGTCAGTACACTTGAAACAGGCGGAGTAATCGTCACTGATGGGGCCGTATTATTTTGTGTGATTGTTTGTGTAGCCGTTGCTGTACATCCATTTGCTGCCGTAACTGTAACCGTGTACGTTCCAGAACTAGTTACGTTTAATGTGGCATTTGTTCCAACTACTGCTGTTCCATTGGACCAAGAGTATGTTCCTCCACCTGTTGCTGTTAATGAAATAGTCGGAGTGGTACAAGTCACAACTGTTGTGCTTGGCGCTGTAATAGCTGCGGTAGGAGCAGTAATACTTTGTGTGATTACTTGAGCAGCGGTAGCTGTACATCCATTTGAACTAGTAACGGTTACAGTATACGTTCCAGGTGTCGTCACGTTTAAAGTTGCATTTGTTCCAAGTACCGCCGTACCATTTGACCAAGAATAGGTTCCACCACCGGTTGCTGTTAATGCAATGCTGGTTGTCGTACATGTTAGGACACTCGTTACGGGTGTTGTTATTGCCGCGGCAGGCAATGTGGTATTTTGCGTAACACTTTGAGCGGAACTTGATGAACAGCCATTTGCTCCAGTTACCGTGACTGTGTACGTACCAGCACTTGTTACGGTTAACGTAGCATTCGTTCCAACAACCGAAGTTCCATTAGACCAACTATAAGATACTCCTCCGCTCGCGGTGAGGGTGATACTTGTGTTGGTACATGAAAGAATACTCGAAGGAGTTGCGATAATCCCTATCGTTGGCAATGTCGTATTTTGTGTAATTACTTGAGCAGCTGTTGCGGTGCAACCGTTTGAACTTGTAACAGTAACAGTATATGTTCCAGGAGTTGTCACTGAAAGTGTGGCATTTGTTCCAACGACTGCAGCACCATTTGACCAAGAATAAGTTCCTCCACCAGTAGCAGTTAATGTTATGCTAGTTGTTGTACATGTAAGTATCGTTGTCGCTGGTGCAGTAATTGCTGCTGTTGGATTGGTGTTATTCTGAGTAATCACTTGAGCAGTTGTAGCAGTACATCCATTTGCTCCAGTCACGGTAACAGTATATGTTCCTGGTGTTGTTACAGATAGCGTTCCATTTGTTCCAACAACTGCCGTACCATTAGACCAAGAATAAGTTCCTCCACCAGTAGATGTTAATGAGATACTTGTTGTCGAGCATGTAAGTATACTTGTACTTGGAGCGGTAATTTGTGCTGTTGGAGCGGCAAAGTCTTGGGTGATCACTTGAGCAGCAGTGGCTGAACATCCATTGATGGAAGTTACCGTGACAGTGTATGTACCAGGTGAAGTTACGTTTAGCAAGGCATTTGTCCCAATAACAGTTGTTCCGTTCGACCAAGAATACGTTCCACCACCCGTTGCAGTTAAGTTGATACTTGTCGTTGAACAGGTTAAAATACTGGTAGTTGGAGTGGTAATAGCTGCTGTTGGAAAGGAATTATTCTGTGTAATCGTTTGACTTGCCGTTGCCGTACATCCGTTCGGAGAGGTAACAGTTACTGTATATGTTCCAGGTGAATTAACGGAGTAGGAAGCATTTGTTCCAACAACTGTTATTCCGTTCGACCAAGAATACGTTCCACCTCCCGTTGCATTTAATGTGATGGATGGATTGGTACAAGTTAAAACGCTGGTTGTTGGTGCTGGAATAGAAGCATTTGGCACCGTAATATTTTGTGTAATTACTTGAGAGGCAGTTGCTGTACATCCAATTGCCGATGTAACGGTTACGGTATATGTTCCAGGTGTTGTTACGTTTAGTGTGGCATTTGTTCCAACAACGTTTGTTCCATTCGACCAAGAATAACTAACTCCACCAGTTGCGGTAAGGCTTATACTCGTTATTATACACGTTAATTCTGTTGCTGTTGGCGTCGTGATTGCTGCAGTTGGAGGAGCATTGTTTTGTGTGATCGTTAAAGATGAAGTAGCCGTACAACCGTTTGATCCTGTTACAGTAACGGTATACGTTCCAGGTAGTGTGACGGATAAGGTTGCGGTATTTCCAACATTCGTTGTCCCGTTAGACCAGCTATAAGTAGCCCCACCTGTGGCGACTAAATTAATACTCGTTGTAGCACACGTTAAAACAGTGGTGGATGGTGCAGTAATGGCAGCCGTCGGTGCGGTTATATTCTGTGTTACTACTTGGCTTACGTTGCTCGTACAGCCATTAGATCCAGTGACAACAACGGAATATGTTCCTGACGCACTTACCGTGATCGAGGCAATTGTATTTCCGTTTGACCATAAATAGGTGCCTCCACCAGTTGCGGTTAAGGTGATACTCGTTGTTGTGCACGTTAACACACCGGAATTTGAAGCACTAATACTTGCCGAAGGCACAGTAATATTTTGAGTGACCGTTTGTACTTCACTTGCCGTACAGCCATTTGGAGCTGTAACGGTAACGGTATATGTCCCAGGGGCAGTGACGGTGAGGTTTGAACCTGTTGTTCCTCCAGTCCATGAATAGGTGCCTCCACCTGTTGCAGTTAATGTAATACTTGTTGTAGTACAGGTTAAATTGCTTGTTGCTGCAGAAATACTTGGAGTAGGTGGTGTAATATCTTCCGTAATTGTAATCGTAGTTGTTGCATCACAACCATTCGATCCAACAACTGTTAGGATGTATGTGTTTGGAGCAGTCACAGTTAAATTTGAACTTGTACCGACAACAGTTGACCCATCAAACCAAGAATAGGTCCCGCCACCGCTAGCAGTTAACGCGATGCTTGTATTCGTACATGTTAAGATTGTTGAGGTTGGTGTAGCAATGACCGGAATTGGCGTGGTAATGTTTTGAGTAATCGTTTGTGACGCTGTTGCTGTACAGCCATTAGCCGCTGTAATTGTTACCACATATGTTCCAGGAGCGGATACATTTAACAATGAACTTGTTCCTTGTACAGCAGTACCATTTGACCAAGAATACGATCCTCCACCAGTTGCATTTAAATCTATACTTGAAGTTGTACAATTAAGAACCGTAGTAATTGGAGATGCAATGGCAGCAGTTGGAGCGGTGACATTTTGCGTGATAATTTGAGATGCTGTAGCACTACAGCCATTGGCAGATGTAACAGTCACAATATAAGTACCAGGTGCACTTACTGTTAATGTTGCATTTGTACCAACAACAGCCGTTCCATTCGACCAAGAATATGTTCCACCTCCTGTAGCAGTTAGGTTTATGCTCGTAGATGCACACGTTAACATGGACGTACTTGGCGGAGTAATTCCAGCCGTCGGAACAGTGATATTTTGAGTAATGTTTTGAGTTGCAGTAGCTGTACAACCACTTGCAGAAGTCACGGTTACCGTGTATGTCCCAGGACTTGTAACGGTTAACGCAGCATTTGTACCAACAACGGCTGTTCCATTCGACCATGAGTACGTTCCACCACCGGTCGCTGTCAAAGTAATGGACGTTGTCGCACACGTTAAAATAGTTGTTGTTGGAGCGGTAATGGCAGCATTCGGCAATGGATTAACTGTTACAGTAAGCGTTGTAGTAGTTGCACATACTCCGGCTGCCGGTGTAAATGTATACGTAGTTGTCGTTTGATTATTCAACGCGGGAGACCAGTTACCTGCTATTGAATTTAAGGAAGTAGTTGGCAGTGCGTTAAGCGCAGATCCTGCACAAATCGCTGGAATCGGATTAAACGTTGGAGTTACGTTTGGATTAACAATCAAGGTGCCATTCACGTTTGTTGTGCCATTCCAGAAACCACCACCGGAAGCGCTGTATCCTCCATATGTTGTACAGCCATTCATGGTGTAACTGAAAGCATAATAATAGTTGCCAGGACTCAAAGCAGGAATGGCCCCACTGTATTCGTCGTTGTTTAAGTTGGTTCCGGCTGGATTAAAGGAAGCCGCTGTCCAGCTAGTGCTTGGCCATGTGGAAGGATTCGTATTACTCGTGTTGTACCCGAATTGCACGGTAATTCCCGCACCTTGTCCTGTTCCTGGGGTTACTCCAAGTTCAAATACCTGCCCATAAATCGTCAAGGTTTGTCCTTGACAAATAGTTGCCGTTCCTGGCGATTGAATGTTTGCAAAATCAATGGTGTTGGCAACGGTAATTGTTCCATTTGCCGTTGTTGAACTACAACCATTTAAACTGTAAGCAACGGAATAAGTTGTTGTGGTTGTTGGTGTAACCGTCAGTGTGGATCCAGTAGTATTTCCTGGAGTCCATGTATAGGTTCCTCCTGTTGGATTCGCCGTCGCAGTTAAGGTTGCAGATGCTCCCGGACAAATCGTACTTGAGTTTACACTTAATGTTGGAGACGCATTCACAGTAACTGTACCGATGGCAGGTAAACTTGCGCACGCACCGTTTGAATAAGTGACAGAATAGTTTGTTGTTGCGGTTGGACTCACACTAATTGATTGTGTTGTCGCACCTCCTGGAGACCATAAATATGTTCCTCCTGTAACGGATGGTGTGGCAGTTAATGTCGCAGACTGTCCACTACAAATAGTTGCACTGTTAACTGTTACACTTGGACCTGGAGTTACTGTTACTACAACTTGATCATTTGCTGTACATCCGTTCGCACTCGCAGTTAATGTATAAGTCGTTGTTGTGCTAGGTGTGGCAGTTGGTGTAGCCACTGTTGTGCTGCTCAAGGTTGCGCCTGGAGACCATAACATACTTGCGGGCATTGTCCCTGGACAACCAGCAATAGAAACGGAGGCAGTTTGTCCACCCGTAATGATGGCAACACCTCCACTAATCGATGTGGTTCCACATAAAATGTTATATCCAGCAACATTTGAATTGGACACACCTTGCGTTTCTATAGTAAACGTATACGGTGGATTTGTTGGTGAATTAATGGTCACCGTATTATTGGAGCCTGTTAGATAAGGACCCCCTGATCCAACAATTTGTCCCAATGAATTCGTTATTGTCCAGGTGGTTTCGTCGAGGTTTGTTCCAGAGAAAACATTCACAGTTAATGGACCACTATAACCACCGTAAGAACTTGCCGACCCATTAAGTGTTGTGCTTTGTCCATTGCAAATAGTCACGTCGAGACCTGCATTTACTATTGGTGGCTGATTCATGGAAAGATACACTGGAGTTAGTGGAGCAGGACAGCCAGTGGAACAATTTTTTTGATAATGAACGGTCCCATTGAAAGTTCTTGGGTTATTTACACCACCAAAAAGACTACACAAACCTAGACCCGTAGTGATCGTAATATCACCATTCGTGTAGGTGTTTGCGCCATTTGTATAAGTAGCATTATAGGAAACATATATTCCATAAGTTGTACCGGCCGGGATACTAATATTTGCACAGGAAAAATATGTTGGGGTATTAGCAGCAGCAGCGGTTATGGAGTAATTACCTAAAAAAGTCCAAGAACCTGGAGTTAATTGAAATCCATTAAATGTCCCAGTTTTATAATAAACAGCTACATTCATAGTGCCACTTAATGAAGGTTTAACTGTAAATCCATTAATGACAATTGGACAACTGGCCGCGGTTACATCAAACATATTTCCAGCAGTACAACCGTTTCCTCCTGCTTGAGTGGTCGCCAAACTTCCAGCAGTATTTGATGAGGTTGGAGTAGCATAACCACCAACATAATACGTAGTGTTTGCTGTTATTACTGGAGTTGTATAAGTTGCGCCAGTGGCTAGCACACCTGTCCCATTCGCATTCGAATACCAGGTATATGGTGCTGTACTATTTGCGGCTGTTAATGTCGTTGAACTATTTCCACACAAGGCTGTGGTGCCAGTAACGGTTGGTGCTGGACTAGATGAATTCACGGTAACGGTAACGTTAGCACAACTGCTGCTATAAGTCCCTGCGGAAGATGAGTTCGCATAATACGTAGTAGTAGTAGTCGGACTTAAGGTGATAGAAGTCCCTGTTCCGATCGAATTGGTTGTTCCACATGCGTTTGCATACCAATTAATCGTTCCTGTTCCACCAACAGCTGTTAATGTTGTTGTTTGTCCAGAACAAATGGTTGTTGTAGTAGCCGTAATGGAAGCAGGACCGATAGGTCCACAACTAATGATCGCCTCCCAACCTGAATAAACCACACTTAAATCGGTGTGAAAATACAATGTGATACAACCTGAAGATGCAGAAATAATACCAGGGCTGGTGGTGTTATATGTCCCTATAGAAGGAGACGCAGTGTTAGGGCCATTGTATACATAAAGAAAATCAAAACTTGCTTCTAATTGAAATTGAGTAAAGGATAAATTGATGGGAAGCCCATTCCCGGAACAAAATGTCACCGTATAATCTTCACCATTAGTATATGTTCCAGCCGAGCCACCGGAATCATAAAATGTTCCAGAGCACGTTGTGATGGTTCCTAAATTTCCAGTTAGCGAATAAACTTGCGAGTGGGAATCAAAGAAAATCAGAAATAAAAATAATAAGGCAAAATACCTCATACTAGTAGTGTTGAATCAATAGAATAGTTTTGGCTTGCTAAATTTAAACTTTTTTATTTGAATTCCCAAACTAGGAAATTTGATTCAGATGGAATATTACCTAATCAAATTGACAATGCCGGTATATTTTTTTCGCTGATCGATATTCGGCAACTTCACAATAATTTCGTAAGTGTATGTTCCAGACTGACAGTGAATACCTGTTGGGCCATAACTACCATCCCAGCCGATATTTGTGTCATTAGTTTCGAAAATTACTTCTCCCCATCTATTGTAAATAAGCATGGTGTAGTGGTAAATGTCAATACCACTAGCAATGACGGGATTAAAAGTTTGATTGTTCATATCACCATCTGGTGTAAATGAATTTGGAATGTAGAAGATAAGTCCAGGATCAAAAGGAATTTCAATTATGGAAGTATCTGTACACCCATGAAGTGAAATGGCGGTTAATACAATCGTTGAACCATCCTCTGTATTCAGGTAAATATGAGAAGGTGTGTCATCTGTTGAAGTTTCTCCATCACCGAATTCCCATAAATAGGTAGTTGCACCAATACTATTATTTTCGAATTGAACTAATTGATTTTGTTCCGAGAAAATAGTTACGGATGCGTCAAAGTCTGCGATTGGGTAATCATCCACTTGAATGAAGTTTGCCATTGTTTGTGAAACAATACAACCATTCAAACTAGTGGTAAGCGTCACATTAAAATCACCGCTATTTTGAAAATTCAAATTGGGAGAGACACTGGTAGATGAGAGTGAGTTATTTGTTACCCATGAATAATCTGTATTTGTCAGGTCGTCTGGAATGAAATTCACCATCAGTGGCACACACCCTTGAGTCACATTTGCGCTAAATGTAGCAATAGGTAATGGATTTACGGTGATTGAACTGGTGGCTGTTGGACTTGAACACCCATTCAGCACATAGTAAACGTTTATTGTTGTATCATTTGCTGGCGCGACGGTCTGACTCGCGACTCCAGCTATTCCTGGCGTACCCCAATAAAAAGTCCCACCTGGTAAATTAGGCACTGCCGTTACTGTTGTATTGTTTCCAAAACAAATGGTGCTGTTATTAATGCCCAATGTTGGAACAGGATTGACGGTAACGTTAGAACTTGCACTTGTACTTGCACACCCATTTAAACTATAGACTAGCGAATAAGTGGAATTCGCAGTAGGGCTTATTACCAACGAATCAAGTATGGAACCATCGGACCAAAGATAAGTCCCACCAGGTAAATTAATATTCGGTAAAATCGTAGTACTTTGTCCGTTACAGATGGTGTAATTAGTTAATGTTACACTTGGAATTGGATTTACAAAAATTTCCACAACACTTGTATCCGCACAACCAAGTAAAGAATAGATTACTTGGTAATTTGTTGTCGCAATTGGCGAAACGGAAATACTCGATGACGCTGCATTTGTAGGTGTCCAAGTATAGGATCCTCCGGCAAGATTTACGTTGGATGTAATCGTTGTACTTTGTCCAACACAAATTGTATCGTTTTGCGTACTAATTACCGGGTAAGGATTTACAATTATGGTCATGCTTGCGGCATTTGCACATAAACCTGCATTTGGCTGGAAAGTGTACGTTGTTGTCGTTGTATAATTTGGAGCAGGATTCCAGATTCCCTGAACGCCATTCGTTGAAGTTGTCGGCAAGGAGAAAGTACCATTGGCACATATCGCCGCAATTTGTGTAAAGGTTGGATTCGTATTGGCAGTAAATGTGATCGTAATACTTTCTGTGTCAAAACAACCGTTTGCATTTGTTCCAGTGTAGGTATACGTTCCTGCTGTGGTTACGCTTAAATTTGCCACGCTAGAAACAACCGAAGTACCATTACTCCAAGATGCACTTGTTCCACCAACACCCGTTAAAGAAATCTGTGTGGTATTACAATCCAGCACCGTTGCATTGGTATTATTGGTAATCGCAGCTGTTGGAGTAACAATGTCTTGAGTGATTATTTGGTTTGCTGTTGCGGTGCATCCGTTAGTAGCAGTTACCGTTACAGTATATGATCCAGGAGCAGTAACAGAAAGTGTTGCAGCAGATCCGACAACAGTTGTTCCATTCGACCAAGTATAGGTTCCTCCACCAGTAGCTGTCAAAGAAATGGTAGTTGTTGTACACGTTAATACTGTCGTTGATGGAGTGTTAATTCCAGCCGTTGGCGCAACTGTATTTTGAGTGATGGTTTGTGCTGCTGCTGTCGCGGAACATCCATTTGTTCCGGTTACGGTCACCGTGTAGGTTCCTGGATTCGTCACTGTCAAAGTAGCATTGGTGCCAACCACTGTTGTTCCGTTGGACCATGAATATGTCCCACCTCCAGTAGCAGCTAATGTTATCGTAGTATTCGTACAGGTCAACACGCTTACGGTAGGAGCAGTGATGGCAGCTGTTGGCAACGCAGTACTTTGCGTGATTACTTGGGAGACTGTTGCTGTACATCCGTTTGCTGCGGTTACAGTCACAGTATATGTACCCGGAGTGGTTACGTTTATATTGTTATTCGCGGTTATTACTGTTGTCCCATTTGACCAGGAAGAACTGACCCATCCTCCTGCTCCTGAAGCAGCTAATGTGATATTATTGATATTACAATCTAATACGGTTGTATTGGCAAAAGATATTATTGAAGTAGTAGGGGCAACAATATTTTGTGTAATGTTTGTATTGGCCGTTGCTGTACATCCATTTGCTGCCGTAACTGTAACAGTGTACGTTCCTGAGGTAGTAACTGCAAGCGTTGCATTTGTTCCCACTACCGCCGTCCCACTGGACCAAGAATACGTTCCACCGCCTGTTGCTGTGAGCGATATGGAAGTGGTAGCACAAGTCAACACAGAAGTAGTCGGAGCAGTAATCGCAGCCGTTGGCAGCGCCGTACTTTGCGTAATGACTTGCGTGGCTGTTGCCGAACATCCATTTGCACTAGTCACGGTCACGGTATATGTTGCTGGCGTAGTAACTGCAAGTGTTGCATTCGATCCAAGGACCGTCGTTCCATTGGACCAAGAGTAGGTTCCACCACCAGTTGCTGTTAAGGAAATGGAAGTACTTGTACAGGTCAATACCGTAGTCGTCGGCGCAGTAATCGCAGCAGTTGGCGCAGTAATATTTTGCGTAATCACTAGCGAAGCTGTTGCCGTACACCCATTTGCACTGGTCACGGTCACGGTATAAGTTCCTGCAGAAGTTACATTGAGTGTAGCATTTGTTCCCACGGCTGCTGTTCCATTGTACCAAGAATAGGTTCCACCGCCTGTTGCTGTCAAATTAATGCTCGTTGTTGCACACGTCAACACGGAAGTAGCCGGAGTAGTAATTGCAACAGTTGGCAGTGCGGTACTTTGGGTAATGATTTGCGTGGCTGTTGCCGTACACCCATTTGCAATGGTCACGGTCACTGTATAAGTTCCTGCAGAAGTTACATTGAGTGCAGCATTCGTTCCCACGACTGCCGTTCCATTTGACCAAGAATAGGTTCCACCACCTGTTGCTGTGAGGGATGTGGAAGTGGTAGCACACGTCAACACGGAAGTAGCCGGTGCAGTAATCGCAGCAGTTGGTGCACTAATATTTTGCGTAATCACTTGCGAAGCTGTTGCTGAACACCCATTTGCACTAGTCACGGTAACAGTGTATGTTCCTGCAGAAGTTACATTGAGTGTAGCATTGGTTCCCACGACTGCCGTTCCATTGGACCAAGAATAGGTTCCTCCACCTGTTGCTGTGAGCGATATGGAAGTAGTAGCACAGGTTAACACGGAAGTAGCTGGCGCAGTAATTGCTGCGGTTGGCTGTGCAGTACTTTGGGTAATGATTTGCGTGGCTGTTGCCGTACAACCATTTGCACTAGTCACGGTAACGGTATAAGTTGCCGGAGTATTCACTGAAAGTGTAGCATTGGTTCCCACGACTGCTGTTCCATTGGACCAAGAATAGGTTCCTCCACCAGTTGCTGTGAGCGATATGGAAGTGGTAGCACAGGTTAACACGGAAGTAGTCGGAGCAGTAATCGCAGCAGTTGGCGCACTAATATTTTGCGTAATCACTTGCGAAGCTGTTGCCGAACATCCATTTGCACTAGTCACGGTAACCGTATATGTTCCTGCAGAAGTTACATTGAGCGTAGCATTCGTTCCGACGACTGCCGTTCCATTGGACCAAGAATACGTTCCTCCCCCAGTAGCAGTCAACGTAATGCTCGTTGTCGTACAGGTTAACACGGTAGTAGTAGGAGCAGTAATCGCAGCAGTCGGCAGCGTTGTATTTTGAGTAATGGTTTGACTAGCCGTTGAAGAACAGCCATTCGATCCAGTGACAGTTACCGGAAAAGTTCCTGGTGTATTTACCGTAATAGAAGAAGTCGTATTTCCCGTTGCCCATAAATAGGAACCACCACCGGTTGCTGTTAAAGAAATACTTGTAGTTGTACAGTTTAATACCGTCGTTGAAGGAGGCGTAATCGCAGCCGTCGGAAGAGGATTAACGGTAATAGTTAAGGAACTCGTCGTTGCACATATTCCAGCCGCTGGTGTAAATGTGTAGGTGGTTGTTTGTTGATTGCTTAAAGCTGGAGACCACGAACCAGAAATTGAATTGGTAGAAGTAGTCGGAAGGGCATTGAGTGCCGAACCAGCGCAAATGGCTGAAACAGCATTAAATGTTGGCGTTATGTTCGGATTGACAATCAGTTCCCCATTGACATTTGTTGACCCATTCCAGAATCCACCACCAGTTGAACTATAACCACCATATGAAACGCAACCATTGTAAGTATATCTAAATGCGAAATAATAAGTCCCTGAACCTAAAACAGGAATAACTCCAATGTATTCATCATTGTTTGGATTAATTAGGGACAACGGATTGTATGCGGCTAAGTTCCAGCTTGATGTTGGCCAAGTTGAAGGATCGTTATTGGATGAACTGTAGGCAAATTCAACTGTTATTCCTCCGGCTTGCCCAACAGGATTTGTCAATCCGGCCTCATACACTTGTCCATAAATGGTCAGTGTTTGACCTTGACAAATAGTGGCGGACCCAGGACTTTGAACGTTGACAAAATCCAAAGAGTTTTGAACCGTAACTGTTGAAGTTGCAGATCCCGGAGTACATCCATTTAAATTATAGGTAACGGTATAATTGGTCGTAGAGGTTGGATTAACCGTGAGTGTTGTCCCCGTTATTCCACTTGGTGCCCACGTGTATGTCCCACCGGATGGTGAACCTGAAGCGGTAAGCGTTGTGTTCACTCCTGGACAAATGGTTGAATTATTGACGGTTACGAGGGGTGTAGGATTAACGGTTACTGTTCCGGTTCCGGTCGAAGTACAGCCACTAACGGTGTAGTTTACGGTATACGTTGTTGTGGTATTTGGATTAATAGTAATACTATTCGTAGTTGCCCCTCCAGGGCTCCATGAATAAGCACCTCCAGCTAGAACGGGTGTTGCTGTAAGTGTCGTGTTTTGTCCACTGCAAATAGTGGAAGAATTTACGGTAACGGTTGTCCCTGAAAATTGAGTGACAACATAATTGGCAGTTGAGGTACAACCATTTGTCCCTGTAACGGTCAATTGATACGTTCCTGGCGCTGAAACAGAAATACTTGCCCCCGAACCAAGATTAGTTGCTCCGCCCAACCAATTGTATGTCCCACTTCCCGTTGCAGTTAACGTTATGGAGGCAAGACTACAGTTGAGCTGGTTGTAAGGACTCGAAATACTTGCTCCTGGAGTTGCGATGTTTTGTGTAATTACCTGTGTTGCTGTTGCTGTACAACCATTTGAAGCCGTTACAGTCAAGGTATATGTCCCAGGAGTAGTCGCCGAAATGGTGGTTCCTGTCCCCACAGATGTTGCGCCATTTACCCAAGAATAAGTTCCGATTCCAACCGCACTTAATGAAATTGAATTTTGAGCGCAGGTTAATACCGTGCTTCCGGTGTTGTTGGTAATGGAAGCGGTAGGTATCGTGATACTTGGGTTAATTGTTGTAGATGAAGTATTTGCCGAGGAACAACCACCAGAATTGGTCACACTAAAAACATAAGATCCTGCTGTTAATCCGGAAACGGTGTAACTATTTCCAGATCCTAAAATCGTTGAGGATGGTGTGGTAACATTCCCGTTTGAATAGCAATTCAAGGTCCAATTCCCCGGCGGTAGTCCGTTTAAAATAATGCTACCGGTCGTAGAGGTACAATTTGGCTGAGAGATTGTTCCAATCGTTGGCGTAAAACAACAATTGGTGTACAGCTCAATTGCCCCTAACGGCAATCCTGGTTCTGAAAAGAAGCCATTAAAGGATGGAGTGGTTCCACATGTTCCATTTGCTAAGACACCACCACTGCGTGTCAATGGCATATTGAATCCATTTACAGTTAATGTACCTGAACTTAGTGTGCTTAAGTAATTTGTACATGCGGATTCTCGATACCCATAGATTCCAATAAATTCTCCTGAATTAACGGTGATGTTGCAGAGTTGTGCTGCAGTTGGACTCGTTACTAAAAAAGGAAAAATTTGCGTGCTAGGCGTTAAGGGAGGGGTAACAGAAAAATTTGCGGGTGCTGTGCTGAATTTTACAACGAACAATCGTTGGTTCGCTGGTGTAGTAACATTATTGTATTTTACTTTTAAGCCACAAATAGTGAAGTTAGTGTTTGCTTGAAAGTAATAACCATAAATGGTGTTGCTTGAAACCGCGCTAGAGGTTACACCAATTGGAAGGAAATTTTGACCAAATGTTTTGGTGATACCAGAAATAACAAGAAATACAGCAAAGAGTAATCTCCAAATCATATCAGCTCAGGGGTTAATTCCATTTTAAACACGCAATTCAAACGAAAAATAACTTCGTTGGTTGCCCATTGATGTAAAATCCTGCCCTAAGTTACTAAAATTCGAATGTTTCCATAAATTTAGTCGTGAAATTCCCCTTACAGAAATCTTCGTTTTGCATCAATTTTTGATGAAAAGGTATGGTTGTTTTTACACCACCGATAACGTATTCTCCAAGAGCGCGCTTCATTTTGGCGATGGCTTCCTCGCGTGTTTGCGCAACGACAATCAACTTGGAAATCATGGAGTCGTAATTTGGCGGAATGGTGTATCCAGCATAGACATGTGCATCAATTCGAATACCGTGTCCACCCGGACAATGGTAATCCGTAATTTTTCCTGGACATGGTCTAAAGTCTTTGTAAGGATCTTCTGCATTGATGCGACATTGAATCGCATGCATTTGTGGATAGTAATTTTTACCAGAAATTTTATGTCCGGCAGCAATTAAGATTTGCTCTTTAATTAAGTCGAAATTGATAACTTCTTCAGTAATCGTATGTTCAACTTGAATTCGAGTATTCATCTCCATGAAGTAGAAATCACGGTTTTTGTCTACCAAAAACTCCACCGTTCCAACACCTTCGTATTTTACGGCTTTTGCTGCTTTGATGGCTGCTTCTCCCATACGTTCGCGAAGTTCATCGGTCATAAACGGAGAAGGTGTTTCTTCCACTAATTTTTGATGACGACGTTGAATGGAACAATCTCTCTCAGATAAATGACAGGCATTTCCGAACTGATCACCTGCAATTTGAATTTCAATGTGACGTGGTTCTTCAATGTATTTTTCCATATAGATACCATCGTTTCCGAAAGCAGCACCTGCTTCTTGACGAGCGGAATCCCATGCGCCTTGAAATTCATCTTCATTCCAGACAATGCGCATTCCTTTTCCACCACCACCAGCAGTTGCTTTTAGGATGACAGGGTATTTAATGGCTTTCGCTTCTTCCATTCCCTGTGCAACGTCCTTCAGTAATCCAACAGATCCTGGAATACACGGAACACCTGCAGCAATCATGGTTGCTTTCGCTGTTGCTTTATCTCCCATTCCAGCAATTTGTTCTGGAAGAGCACCAATAAACTTAATGCCATGTTCTTGACAAACACGTGAAAATTTCTCGTTTTCAGATAAGAATCCATATCCTGGGTGAATAGCGTCTGCATTCGTAATTTCTGCAGCAGCAATAATGTTTGGAATGGACAAGTATGATTTCGCAGAAACTGGCGGACCAATACATACTGCCTCGTCGGCAAAGCGCACAGGCAAACTATCTTTGTCAGCAGTTGAGTAAACAGCAACTGTTTTTATACCCATTTCTTTACAGGTACGAATCACACGCAAAGCGATTTCACCGCGATTGGCGATTAGAATTTTCTTAAACATAAAGGAAGATTTTTTGCAGCAATTAAGCTGGATCTACTAAAAATAGTGGTTGATCGTAATCTACAGGACTTGCATTGTCAACAAGAACTTTAACGATTTTACCAGAAATTTCTGATTCAATTTCGTTAAATGTTTTCATTGCTTCAATAATACAAAGTTTATCTCCTGGTTGAATCGTGCTTCCAACGCTTACAAAAGCATCTTTGTCTGGTCCAGGAGTACGGTAAAACGTTCCAATCATTGGAGACTTCACCATAACGTAACGTGATTCATCAGTGCTTTCTGCAGCAGCAACAGGTGTTGCAGCAGCTGGCGCCGGTGCGGCAGCTTGTGGAGCCATTGCTACTGGAGCAGCAGCGTGAACATAAACTGGTTGTTCACTGAAAGACGCTCCATTTTCAATGGCAATTTTAAATCCTTCGTTTTCAATTTCAATTTTACCAATTCCTGACTTAGAAACAAGTTTAATAAGGTCTTTGATTTCTTCTAAATTCATAACAATGATTTGTTTTGCAAAATTACTAATATTATGAGTTATAAGCCCATTTCAAATAAATAGCTCCCCATGTAAATCCACCGCCAAAAGCGGACAAAATAAGTGTATCTCCTTTTTTCAATTGTTTTTCATAGTCCCACAAACATAATGGCAATGTACCCGCTGTTGTGTTACCATATTTTTCAATATTAATCATCACTTTTTCTTTGGAGAGACCCATTCGATTTGCTGTTGCATCAATGATGCGCAAATTCGCTTGATGAGGTACTAACCATTGAACATCATCGGATGTTAAATTGTTTTTTTCCATGATTTTCGCTGAAACATCTGCCATATTCGTTACCGCAAATTTGAAGACGCTTTGTCCTTCTTGTTTCACGTAATGCATTCTGTTTTCAACTGTTTCAATGCTTGCTGGATTCAAAGATCCACCGGCAGGCTGAACTAAGAATTCACGACCTGATCCGTCTGAATGTAAAATGAAGTCTTGTAGTCCAAGTCCTTCGGTATTTGGCTCCAATAAAACTGCTCCTGCACCATCACCGAAAATCACACAGGTCGTACGATCTTGGTAATCCACAATGGATGTCATTTTATCGACACCAACGACAATTACTTTTTTGTATTTTCCTGTTTCAATGAATTGAGATCCTGTTGCCAGCGCAAAAAGGAAACCTGAACAAGCCGCATTTACATCGAATGACCATGCGTTTTTCATTCCCGTTTTGTCACTCAAGATATTCGCTGTACTTGGAAAAGGATGATCTGGTGTAACCGTACCGCAAATCACTAAATCGATGTCCATTGGATCGATTCCTTTTTTCTCTAAAAGTTGCTTAACCGCTGCTGCTGCCATGTCGGATGAAGCACCGTTACGCATGATGCGACGTTCTTTGATACCTGTGCGTGAAGTGATCCACTCATCAGATGTATCCACAAATTTAGATAAATCCTCGTTACTTAAAATGTCCTCTGGAACGTATCCTTGTACCGCCGTAATTGCTGCTGTCAGTTTATTCATCTCTTAGTTAAATGCATCGTTTATTTTCGTTGCTAATCCAGAAGCGGCCACTTCGTAGGAATGTAACAACATATTTTTGATGGCAATGTCATTGGAAATACCATGACCAATTACGGCATTTCCTTTCACACCTAAAATAGGTGTCCCGCCATAATTTTCGTAATTAAAACGGTCAAAATATTCATCGCGTATTCCGCGTTTACGCATCAGCGTATAAATTCCTTCTGCTTCTTTCAGAACAATGTTGCCGGTAAATCCGTCACAAACGATCACGTCTGCAACACCCGTAAACAAATCTCTACCTTCAATATTTCCAGTGAAGTTTAACTCATCAGATTCTGAAAGTAACTTGTAAGCTGCGATGGTTAAAAGATTTCCTTTTGAATCTTCTTCACCAATATTCAATAATGCGACTCTCGGGTTTTCAACTCCGTGTACATGTTGGGAATAAAGTGCTCCCAAAACGGCAAATTGATATAAAACATCTGCTTTACAATCTGCATTTGATCCAACGTCCAAAAGGATGGCTTGTGAACCATCCATTGCTGGCAAAGTTGATGTAATGCATGGACGAATGATTCCTGGAACCGTGTTTAATTTATACATCGCTCCAACCAACATCGCACCAGTATTACCGGTACTAGCAAAAACATCCAAATTCGCTTTAGCAAGTAAATCGAATCCAATAGCAATTGAACTGTTTGGTTTTTTTGGAATCGCCCGTGTTGGGTGATCGTGATACGTAATTACTTCAGGAGCATGAACGACCTCAAATCCATCTAGGACTTTTCCTCGCTTAGCAAATTCACTGCGAATAATTTCCTCGTCACCAAGCAAAACAATGGTGACATCATTGGACAGAACTTCTCTCGCCAATAATGCACCATCAATAGTTGCTTTGGGAGCGAAATCGCCCCCTGAGATATCTAGACCAATCCTCATTTAGAAAACGAGATGGTTCCTTACTCTACTGTTGATTCTTTTTCTGCAACTACTTTACCTCTGTAGTATAATTTCCCTTCATGCCAGTGTGCATGGTGAAATAAATGAGGCTGACCTGTTGTAGGGCATGTTGCCACTTGATGAGCAGTCGCTTTCTTGTGCGTTCTACGTTTGTCACGTCTTGTTGTGGAAATTCTGCGTTTAGGATGCGCCATAACTATGTATTTATATCAATTTAAATTCTTTAATGCTGCCCATCGTGGGTCAATATTGTCTTTATCATCTTTGGGATCTGGCTTCGACATGTATTGTTCAATTAGTCTAACCATATCCTCGTTGCATTCATTTTTTTTATGAGCAGAACGCGCTGGCAACGCCAACATGATCATTTCATACATCGATTGTTGAACTTCGATTTCATAGCTTTCTCTCGGAATAACAATCAAGTTTTCATCTTCAGATTCCTCGTCACCAAACACATAGTAAACGGTCAAATCACCTTTGATTTTTTGACTCATTTCCTCATTACATCTAGCACAAGCAACTGAAACAACCCCTTTGACTTCGAAACTTGCTACAAGCATCGTTTCTTTTTTTTCCAAGTTTAATTTCACTACTAGTTTCCCGTCATCAACCAATGAATACGGCAAAGATTCAAAGAACGTTTTGTCTAAAGCAAATTCGAAAAGATGTTGTCCTATCTTTAATCCAACAAATGGTATCGTGTAAGGACTTATCATATCGTTTTTACAATGAACAAAAATGAATCCGCGAAATTATAAAATTTATTTCGAATTTTAAAATTATATCGGACGATCAGACTCTTTTTTCCCTCGTTCTTCCTTTGCGAAGGGTAGGGGATTTGCATGAATCTGCTTATTAAACTTTCTATTTTTAAATATCTCAACGGCTAAATACATGGCACTTCGCATGGACAATTCATTTGCTAAATTTTTGCCTGCGATGTCGAATGCTGTCCCGTGATCTGGTGATGTTCGAACAATAGGAAGGTCGGCTGTGAAGTTCACTCCGTCGTCAAATGCAAGTGCTTTAAATGCTGTAAGTCCTTGATCGTGATACATCGCAAGGATTCCATCGAACTGATTTTTTAAATCTGAACCAAAGAATCCATCCGCTGGAAAAGGACCAAATGCTAAAACGCCTTTGTTTTTTGCTTGCTGAATAGCAGGGGAAATAATCTCTTGTTCTTCAGCTCCTAATTTGCCATTTTCACCAGCATGTGGGTTTAATCCAAACACGGCAATTCTAGGCTTCACAATTCCGAAATCTTTTTTCAATGATTGTTCGAATTTCTCGATTTTAGAGAGGATTCCTTCCTTATTCAGCGCAGAACTAACTTCTTTAATGGGAATATGTGTGGTTACTAAGGCAACTTTGAGTCTTTCTGAAACTAAAATCATCAAGGCTTCTGGTACGCCGGACATGTCCGCCAGGTATTCAGTGTGTCCTGGAAATTGGAATCCAGCTTTTTGAATGGCGTCTTTGCTAAATGGACTCGTTACCAACACATCAATTTTTCCTTCGGATAAATCTTGTGTGGCAGCTTCTAATGATTTGAATGCATAAGATCCACCCGTTGCAGTAGATTCCCCAACTTGTAATTCAACATCTTCATTCCAAATGTTGATGACATTGATTTTTTTAGCTTGGATTTCACTCGCATCCTTACAAGACGTATATTGAAAATCTTGGAGCTCCAACAACTTCTTGTAGTGTGAAATGATTTTGGTGGATCCGTAAATCACAGGTGTGAAATCACCCAAAATGCGATTGTCCTTCAGTGCTTTCAGTGTGACTTCTGGACCAATTCCATTCAAGTCGCCGAGTGTAATACCGACTTTATACAATTCCTTCGTTGAAACTGGTTCTTTCGTTGTTCCTTGTTCTTTATCCATTATTTATAACGATTTTTCAAGAATTGATACAGCAAACGAACTCCCGCTCCTGTTCCTCCATCTCCTTTATAATTTTCTTTTGAGTCCAACCAAGCCGGACCCGCAATATCCATGTGAATATAGGGAGCTTTTACGAAATGCTCTAAAAATTTCCCCGCAGAGATCATTCCAGCATTTGGACCACCAATATTTTTCATGTCCGCGATTTTTGATTTCATGTGTGCCTTGTAGTCGTCCCAGAATGGAAAACGAACAACGCGCTCGTGAACATCAAAACCTATTTTCTCTAAATCTTGAAAGTATGTGTCTTCCGCATTCCCCATGATAATTGTTGCTTCCGTTCCTATTGCTCTCAAGGCTGCACCAGTCAATGTTGCGGCATCAATGACAATTTCCGGATCATATTTAGCAGCGTATGCCAATGCATCAGCCAAGATCATTCTTCCTTCTGCATCGGTGTTTAGCACCTCGATTGTCGTTCCATCAAACATCGTGATGACGTCACCAGGGGTGTAGGCATTTCCACCCGGACGATTATCTGTTGCTGGAATGAGTCCAACGATGTGAACAGGAAGTTTCTGCAAGGCAGCATAGTAAATCACTGCCGCCATAGTTGCTCCACCTGCCATGTCACCTTTCATCGTATCCATGGATCCAGCAGTTGGCTTTAAACTCAGTCCGCCAGTGTCGTAAACAACACCTTTACCCACTAAAACGACAGGTTTTTTATTCACTGCATTTTCTGGTTTGTACTCCGCAATGGTAAATGTCGGTGGATCAATCGAGCCTTTATTGACAGCGAGGAGTCCACCCATTTTCAACGATTCGATTTGTGCTTTCCCAAGTACCGTCACGTGAAATCCAGCTTCTTCACCAAGTTTCGAAATCGATTCAGCTAATTGCTCTGCATTTAAGTGTGAAACAGGGGTATTGACCATGTCACGTGTCCAGAAAACCGCTTTTGACATGGAAGTCAATTCGGAAAGTTGCTCACTTGTTAAGGAAGCAGCAACGAAAATCTGTTTGAATGTGTAGTCCTTCGGTTTTGAAAAGTGTTGTGTAAATCGGTAGCTCGATAAAAGCAATCCTTCACACAAAGCGAATAAGGCAGCATTGTTCGTCCCGATGAGTTGTATTCCCTCTTCCGATTCGGAGATCAGTCCTTCAATCGTGTTTCCTAAAACGCGTATTTCTTCTGCTTTTTGCTCTGTTTTTACTAAAAAAGTATATCCTTCTGGACTCTTGAAATAGTCAAATTTCTTGTCGCTCGATTGAAATCCTGAAACGGTTTCTGCTGCTAATCCGGAGATTTGCGTAGCACTTGTTTCAAGCAAATAGATTTTCGAAGCGCATCCATTGGCTTCCGTGGAATGTATGAGTTGAATCATGATTCGAATTTTTACAAAGGTAGTAAGTTATCTTGCTTGGGAATGAAAAATATCAAGTCCATAATCTTCTAAAAAACGGTCGATTGCTCTTGGGATTGGATATTGGTGTATAACATCGATTTGCACAAGCTCTCCGTCCTCTTGTGGCGTCGCATCTCGAACAATAAAATGACAAAATAAATGTTGATGCGAAAGCACATGGCGGTATTCTTTTGACTGAAAGGTCGACTGAACAGAAGTAAGGTACTGCTCTTTTTCCGCGGAACTTTCAAATTCTTTGAGTGGAAATTGATACAAATGTTGCCAGATGTCCTTTTCATTTCTTCTTTGAAGGAGCATCAATCCTTTTTTTGGCTGCATCAACTCAAAAACGAAAAAACGTTGTCGAACGGACTGTTTTTTCAACTTGACAGGAAGATGTCCGATTGTCTTTTGAGCAAATCCAAGACAATATACCGTGAGTGGACATTCGTTGCACAATGGTTGCGTAGGTTTGCAGTGCAAGGCACCAAATTCCATCATCGCTTGATTAAACAATCCAGGATTCTGTCGATCTAAAAGTTCATTGGCGAATTTCTCAAAATCTTTTTTTCCTTGAGTGGAGTTGATGGGGACATCCCAGTTATGCAAGCGGCTCAATACACGAAAAACATTACCATCGAGAACGGCATGGGGTAAATCAAACGAAAAAGAAGCAATGGCTGCAGCAGTATAGGGTCCAACACCTTTCAATTTCAATAAGCCCTCATAGGAATCAGGAAATACTCCGTCAAATTCTTCCACGATCTGTTTTGCGGTGCGGTGTAAATTCCGCGCTCGACTGTAATAACCGAGTCCTTGCCATAAATTCAACACCAATTGTTCATCCGCTTTAGCTAGGTCAAACACTGTTGGAAAAGCGTTCATAAACTTAAAATAATACGCCATTCCTTGCTCCACACGTGTTTGTTGAAGGATGATTTCACTGAGCCAAATGAAATACGGATTCGTGGTTTCACGCCAAGGAAGAGGTCGCTTGTTGATGCGATACCAGTTGCTTAACTCACGTTGAATTTGCTCCATTTGAAAATTTTTGAGAAAAAAAACAGGAAAATTAACAATATAAAGTTTCTGTGATATACTTTTGCACCGCATTAAAAATCAATTAACATCAAGAAAATATGACTAAAGCGGATATCGTAGCAGACATTGCAGAAGAAACAGGATTAGAAAGAAACGAAGCTCTTAGAGCAGTTGAGGCATTTATGAACTCAATCAAAGCATCGTTAGCGAAAGGGAATAATGTCTATTTAAGAGGATTTGGTAGTTTCATCGTGAAAGAACGCGCACAGAAAACTGGCCGTAACATCTCGAAAAATACGACAATCATCATCCCTGCTCACAACATTCCGTCTTTCAAACCATCAAAAGTATTTATTGATGAAGTAAAGAATAAGGTTAGCGTGAAATAAGATTTCGGTATTTCAAAATTTTATTTATCTTTGCACTCCCTTTTCTGAGGGGGTGCATTTTTTTTAGATTCAAGTAACACTAAAATATATATTATGCCAAGCGGTAAAAAAAGAAAGAGACATAAAATGGCTACGCACAAGCGTAAAAAACGTCTTAGAAAAAATCGTCACAAGAAGAAGAAGTAAGCACTTCTTAATTTGAGAAGAAAAGGAGGCTCATTGATTCTTTCAGTGAGCTTTCATTGTTTCATCCTGTAAACTTCTAATTGTGAACCTAGAACTCGTTGTCGATACCAGGTCAAATGGAATTTGGATCGCATTGTTGCGGGACGGCAAATTAATTGAATTACATGAGGATCGTGGAAATTCAGATTTTGCTGTTGGCGACATCTATTTAGGAAGAGTACGTCGTGTGGTTCCTAGTTTGAATGCTGCATTTGTTGATGTTGGATACGAAAAAGATGCATTTTTGCATTATTTGGACCTTGGTCCTCAGTATCATTCACTTTCGCGATTTGTTAAAGAATCGATGCAAGGGAAACAAAATGTCGCAGATCTGCAATACTTCAAATTAGAGAAAGACATTCAAAAAGACGGTAAAATTAGCAATGTACTCTCTTCGTCCCAGCCCATTTTGGTGCAGGTGGCTAAAGAGCCTATATCCATGAAAGGACCTCGTTTGAGTTCTGAAGTGACGCTAGCCGGACGCTACCTAGTACTTGTACCTTTTTCAGATAAAATATCTGTTAGTCAAAAAATTAAAGATTCGAATGAAAAGGACCGCTTAAAGGACCTCATGAATCGAATCAAACCAAAAAACTTTGGTGTCATTATTCGAACAGTGGCTGAAAATAAATCTACCACAGATTTAGAAACAGACCTTGAAAACTTGTTGGAAAAATGGCGCGGAATGCACGCGAATTTAAAGGGAATTCAACCCCCACGTCGTGTATTAGGTGAATTAAATACGACCACTTCTATTCTTCGTGATTTGTTGAATGGAAACTTTACAAATATACATGTCAACGATCCAGCTTTAGCCCTGGAGATGAAAGAATACATTTCTTCTATCGCTCCTGGACGTGAGAAAATCGTTAAAAATTACGAAGGTAAAATTGACATTTTCGAACGTTTTGCCATCAATAAGCAGATAAAAGCGTTGTTCGGTAAGAAAGTTCCTTTACCTAGTGGAGGATACTTAATCATTGAGCATACGGAAGCAATGCACGTCATCGATGTCAATAGTGGAAACCGTAAAGGTGCCGACGGACAAGAATCAAATGCACTTGCAACGAACGTTGAAGCAGCGGAAGAAATTGCACGTGTGTTGCAACTTCGCGACATGGGTGGAATTGTTTGTGTCGACTTTATCGACATGCACGAAAAAGAAAACAACAAAATTCTCTTCGAAAAAATGAAGGAATTTATGAAGTCTGACCGTGCAAAACACAACATGATTCCTCCGTCTAAGTTTGGTATTATTGAAATCACGCGTCAACGTGTACGCCCAGAAACAGACATCGAAACTTCGGAAACGTGTCCAACATGTAACGGAAGTGGAGAAGTAACTGCCAGCATTCTTTTCTCGGAAGAAATCGAAAATAACTTGAGTTATTTATTGAACGACCGAAAAGAAAAAGGAGTTACCTTGTTGGTTCACCCGTACTTGGAAGCATTCTTCAAAAAAGGAATCATTAGCAAACAGTTAGGTTGGTTCTTTAAATACAAACAATGGATTCCGGTTCGCGGTTTGACTGCTCATCATTTATTACAATATTCCTTCGTGAATAAATCAAACGAGGAAATTACCTTGTAATGAATCCACCTGCTTTTTCAAGGGAGCAAATCATTTTTAAATTAGAAGCCTTTTGTGCTTATCAGGAACGCTGCGTCTCAGAGGTTCGAACGAAAGTCGAACGTTTGGGCGCAGATGAATCCTTGTCCCTCGAAGTCATCAAACACCTTAAGGAAAATCGTTTTCTGGACGAGAAACGCTTCGTTGAAGCATACGTTCAAGGAAAACTACGCATCAAAAAATGGGGACGTCAGAAAATCAAGGCCGCACTCTTTCAAAAACGTATCGACGCCAAATTGATTCAAGAAGGCATCTATGCGTTTATCTCTGATGAAGAATATCAAGAAGTGATGGAATCCTTAATTGAACGTAAAAACCGGGAACTTTCCTCAGAAAAAAATCCACAAATAAAAAAGCAGAAACTGATGAGGTTCCTGCTTTCAAGAGGTTTTCAATACGACGAATTTTCTTCGCTGAAATTGGATTAATTCGGTTTGACAAGTACAGTGGCGCTATTGATCCAGTTCACAGGACCTCCCGCAATATATCCTTGTTGTCCCAATTGTGTAAAGTTTATTTTTCCGTCTTTTAATTTTTCTGCTTTAACGAAAAAGCATGTAGGATAACCACGAACAGCAAATTGTTGCTGCAACATGCGGTTTTGAGTTTTTAATTCTTCTTCTTGTGGAACGCTCGCACTAGGGAAATCTACTTCCACTAAAATGACATTGTCCTGTGCCCACTTTTTAAACTCACTTTGTGTAAATACTTCTTTTTGAAGTTTTTTACACCATCCACACCAGTCTGAACCGGTGAAGAACAACATCATAGGTTTGTTTTCCTTTTTAGACAGTTCAATGGCTTTGTTTAAATCAGTATGCCAAACGATGTCCTCTTTCGCTACCTTTTGAGCAAATAATTGCAGACTTGTTAAGAATATGATCGATAATAATGCAAGGGTTTTCATAGAATTTTTTTTTAAAATTAACAATAATTGCCTCGCTATCCAAAAACCGTGCAAAAGTTTCCAAGGAATTATTTTGATGCTATTTTCAATAAAAACAATATATTCGTTCCCTAAAACCTAAGCTTATGAGATTCATTATCCTACTCCTTTGTTTTATTCCTACGCTGCAATTTTATGCGCAAACCCCCACGCAAACAGTGCGAGGGAAAGTTTTCGATGGCGAAACGAACTTCCCGCTTAATGCCGTAAAAATTTCCATTGAAGCAAATGACGGTAAATTGTACCGCGCTCTTTCCACGATGGATGGAACATGGGAAATCGCGAAAGTTCCTGTTGGAAAACATGAGTTGACCGCAAATTATTCATTCTATGATAGTAAGTCCATGACTATCGAGGTCAGTTCTGGGCGTGAGTTAATCCTCCAAATTCCTTTACAAGAAAAAATCTCTGATCAAAATGAGGTAAAAGTCTTGACGAAAAAACGGGGTGAAGTCATCAACGAAATGGCCCTGCTCTCCGCACAGCAATTTAGTGTGGCAGAAACAAACCGTTATCCGGGATCACGTATGGACCCTGCGCGTATGGCTTCGAATTTTGCCGGAGTAAATGGAGCAGATGACTCGCGTAATGACATCGTGGTTCGAGGAAATTCACCACTCGGAGTCATTTACCGCGTGGAAGGAATCGACATTCCAAATCCAAATCACTTCGCGATCGCAGGAAGTTCTGGCGGACCTGTTTCCATCATTAACAATAAAATGCTCGGAAACTCTGATTTCTTTATGAGTGCCTTTCCAGCAGAATACGGAAACAGTACTTCGGGAGTGTTCGACCTAAAATTGCGCAATGGAAACAACAAGCAACATGAGTTTACAGGCCAGTTTGGATTCCTCGGAACAGAATTCCTAGCGGAAGGACCTCTTTCGAAAAACGGAAAATCATCGTTCTTAGCAATGGGACGCTATTCAACATTATCGATGTTCCAGTCTTTAGGCATTCAAATTGGAACTTCAGCCATTCCAATCTATGGAGATGGCGCATTCAAATTTAACTGGCAATTGAAAAACGGTGGACAACTTTCCTTTTTTGGACTAGGTGGTGCGAGTGATATTTCCATCATGATTTCGGATAAAAAAGAATACTCACAAGAGTTTTATGGAGAAGGAGATCGCGACCAGTATTTTGGGACATCTATGTATACAACCGGACTCAACTACAAGAAAACACTAAGTGAGAAAACATACATTTCTTCTACCTTGGCTTTCTCACAAGAAGAACAACACACGAATCACGATTACTTGAAAGGACGTCAAGTGGATACGACCTTAAATCTAATCACGTTTGATAAGATTTATGCGATGATGGCTTACAAATATACGATCCGTAAATTGTCAAGCTATACGGCAGTGAATCACAAAATCAACAAACAACACCTCCTGAAAGCTGGAATCATCTTGGATGTCATGAACATGAATTTCTTGGATTCTTGTTTGAGTGACTTGGATGATCAAAACACATGGAAAGTTCGTTGGGACTACCAAGGAACAGCAGCCTTAATTCAACCATTCGTGCAATGGAAATGGCGCATCAATGAAAACATGGACTTCTCCGCTGGACTTCACGCGCAGTATTTTACGTTATCGAATAGCATTAGTCCATTAGAGCCACGTATCGGATGGAAATACCGCATGAAAGGCAATCAGTCCATCTTTGCAGGTGGAGGCTTACACAGCCAGACTCAGCCGTATTACACGTATGCGTACAAAGTTCTACCAGGACAAGCAACGAACGCAGCGAGTAACATGAACATGGATTTCACGAAAAGCATCCATTCAGGAATTGGCTATGAAAAATCCTTCAACAAAGGATTCAACATCAAAACTGAAGCGTACTACCAACATTTATACAATGTTCCGGTGACACTCGCTCCATCTTCATTCTCCATGATCAACGTTGGATCAGGATTCTCTCGCTTATTCCAAGATTCCTTGCAAAATACCGGAACAGGATACAACTACGGTTTGGAGTTAACCGTTCAGAAATATTTCGACAAAACCTTCTTCTTCTTGTTCACGGGATCCATCTTCGATTCGAAATACAAAGGAAGCGATGGCGTTCTTCGCAATACTTCGTACAACGGAAACTACGTGGTGAATTTATTGGCTGGAAAAGAGTTTAACATCAATGCGAAAAACACGATTGGAATTGGATTCAAAGTAACAAGAGCTGGTGGAAAACGCTACGGATTAGTCGATGTAGCTGCGTCAAATGCGGCTAAAGAAATCTTGTTCTTAGATAGCGCCTTCAACGACTACAAATTCAAGGATTACTTCCGTTTGGACTTGAAAATCAGTTGGAGAAAAAATGCGGAGAAAGTAACGCATGAGATTGGATTGGACTTAGTAAACTTGTTGAACACGAAAAACTTGTTGAGTTTAACGTACAATCCGGCGATTTTACCACAAGACATCGCGAATCCAAATTACCAACCGTATAGCCAAAACACCCAACTAGGATTCCTTCCTATTTTCTACTACAAAATTGATTTTAAAGTGGCGAGAAGATAGTGAAATCGAAGGAACTTGGCATTTTAATTGACAAACACCATTATTCAGAAAGCAGTAGCATCCTGAATTTTTATACGCTTGAAAAGGGATACGCAAGTTTCATTTTCAAAGGAGTCAAAAAGAAAGGCAAGTCCTTGAATCAATTGGGCTTATACGAAATAAGCTATTTTAAAAGACCGGAAAGTGAGCTGGGCATCATCCAAACCATGGATTATGCCTGGACTCCTTCCAACCTCTACACGCAGCCACAGAAAGTCATGCTCGTTTTTTTCATGGCGGATGTACTCAAGCAAACCATCAAGCAGCAAGGACCAGATCCGCAGTTGTTCGAATACGTTCAAGCGCAACTCATCGACTTGGAAACCCGAACGGATGACTTTATTTTTCCCACGCAATTCTTGGCTCAATACATGCAATTTTTGGGATATGCACCACTTTTTGATGAAGAAGATGCGAGTGCTTTCGACATCGAACGCGGCATGTTTACCAATACACCAAGTGGAAGTAAATACGTGCAGGATCCAGCGGTATTGTCCTTTTTGAAAGCACAGTTTTTAAAAGAAACGACAGAAAACTATCCAAAGGATGTTGTACGAAAAGGCTTAGAAGTTTTGGTGAATTACGCCGAACTCCACCTGCCAAATTTCAGTTTGAAAGTAACGATGGAAGTGATTCGCGATACGCTGTATGCTTGATTAACGCTTGCGCGCAAAGAAATCTTTGAGCAACTGCTGACATTCCGCTTCCATAATGCCATTTGTCACCAAAGTCGCTGGATGATACAAGGATTTTTCTTGGAGTCCAGCGCCGCGACGGTCATCTCGTGCGCCAAAAACAACTTTATCGATTTGTGACCAATACAGAGCTCCAGCACACATGCAACAAGGTTCCAGCGTCACGAACAAGGTACATTCCTTCAAGTATTTCGCGCCTAAATATTGTGATGCAGCGGTGATTGCTTGAATTTCTGCATGTGCCGTAACATCCGATAACTTCTCCGTTAGGTTGTGACCGCGTGCAATGATTTGATTCTTGCAAACAATGACTGCTCCCACGGGAACTTCGTCTTGATCGAAGGCTTTTTGAGCTTCCAAATAAGCCTGCTTCATGAAATATTGGTCGTTGAATGGATCTAGCATAGCACAAGATTAGTAACAATCTCCTTAACCCACAAGCGAATGTTTAGAAGAATTTTAAGCTTTCTGTTGTTTCAAGCGCCCTTCTTTTTACATTCGGAGATGAAAATGTTGGACCTCATTATTTTACTTCCGCTCATCTACGGAGCCTATAAAGGCTACAAACGTGGATTCATCATGTCTTTGTTCATGTTGTTAGCAGTTATTGTTGGGTTATATGCAGCCTTTCATTTCACGGATGTCATCGTTTCCTACGGACAAGAACACTTTGAATGGACAAGCAAGTACATTTCGCCAATTACCATCCTCAGTTTGTTTTTAGTAGTCGGAGCAGGTGTTTATTTTGGTGGAAAAGTACTAGAAAGTGTCATCAAGTTAGCAAAATTATCGGTCTTGAATAGTTTAGCCGGCGCCTTGTTGGGCTTGCTGCAATGGACCTATTTCGTTGGAAGTTTGTTGCTGATGCTGATTTCTTTTGATCAAAAAGAAACGATCATCTCCAAGGAAACGAAGCAGCATTCCCTGATTTTGCCGGTGATGACAAGCGTGCTCCACGGCTCCATCCCAGGGGTTAGTTCCAGTACACTTTTTGAATTTTACGAAACACAAATCAATCCACCGAAACATGAAACACCTTAAGCTCTTTCTCTTTCTTTTATTCGTTCAGCAGTTCAGCGCACAAGGTATTTTAGACCGAAAAGAACCAAAAAAAGTTGTGAAGTCCGGGCCCTACATCGGCATTCAAAGTGGACGATTTTATGCCGGTGAAGTTGGCATCGAAAAGCAATGGAAGCGCTCCGATAAATTCCTAGAATCAACGACCAACGCGCTCCACATGGGCGTCAATTACTCCTACGATTTCTCTAACTTCAATCCAATTTTAGGCTACGACCTTGGCTTCTGGCACAAAGAAAACACCGTGGGACTCACCTACGGAATGAACTTCTGCATGCGTACCAATTTTGACCAGTACCGCGTTGGCATTTGTCCCACAATTGGCATTAAAATCCTCCAATTCCACATTCAAACCGGCTATCATTTGTTGGCGCCTTTCAACCGCAACAATGCTTCCTTCGATGCGAACACGATTTTCTTGAGCGCACGCTTTTTAATCGTGAATGAGCGAGAGAGGAAATAGGGGAGTCTAGTTTCCCCCTAGAAAATATCAAAAAACAAGCCTATCTTTGATGAAACTCATCGAATATGAAACAACTTAGTTTTTTGGTTTTTTGCTTGTGTATGTTCATTTTGAATACGCACAACAATAAACTTTTTGCTCAATTAACGATTAGCTCAAATCCAGGCACAACTGTTTGCGCTGGTACAGCTGTAACACTAACGGCATCTGGGGTAACGGGCGCAACCTATTCTTGGTCACCGGGAGGAGCGACAACATCGAGCATTACGGTTTCTCCAACGAGCACAACAACTTATACCTGTACGGCAATTGCTAATAGCATCAGTTATTCAGCAAATACAACGATCAACGTCAACCCAATTCCAACGGGCGTAATTACAGCCAATATGTTTGGTGGTTTAAGTGTTTCAACCTCAGCCTCACTGGGATATTATATGTGGAGCACAGGTGAGACTACACAGAATATTACCGTGATGGGTCCTGGTACTTACTGTGTAATAATTACAAGTTTACAAGGCTGTAACTCTGCTCCAATTTGTATTCCATCTTGGGCTCTTCCATCTTTATACTATTTCAACGCTGGGAATAATGCGACAATTGGTTGCACTCAGAATGTGGTTCAAATAGGTTCCGCTCCTATAGCTGGACACACCTATAATTGGAGTCCAACAACTGGACTCAGTAATCCAACTATCGCGAATCCAAGTGCGAATCCAAGTGCTACAACCACATATACGCTAACGGAAACCGATGCGAATGGTAATCAACTGATCGATCAAGTAACAGTTACCGTAAATAATTCACCCCCTGTCTCAAACGCAGGTGGAGATAAGATAAAAAACTGCATCCAAAATACCACAGGGGCAACCATTGGTTTGCCAGCTGTGGCAGGAAACACTTATTCGTGGAGTCCAAGCACTGGACTTAGTTCAGCAACGGTTGCGAATCCAACAGCCAATCCCTTGTTTACGACAACGTATGTTTTAACAACGACAAATTCTGTAGGATGCTCCGCTACGGATCAAGTGACCGTGACCGTGAATACCTTCCAACCCACGGCAAATGCGGGACTTGATTTCACGAAAACATGTATCTCGAACGTAAACGGTTTGGCGATTGGTGCGAGCTCCGTTACCGGAAACACCTACTCTTGGACACCAGCTACCGGATTGAGTTCGGCTACCGTTTCCAATCCAACAGCGAATCCAAGCACAACGACTACCTATACCTTAACTGCGACAAATATTTCCAGTGGATGTACCGCGACGGATCAAGTGTTGGTGACGGTGAATAACCAAGGTCCAACCGTTGATGCCGGAATCGATATCTCCAAAACATGTGTGAGCAACGTAAACGGTGCGACCATCGGAATGACAGCCATTGCAGGAAATACCTATACATGGTCGCCAGCAAGCGGACTCAGTTCCACTTCGATCGCCAATCCATTCGCCAATCCAACGACTACAACAACGTACACCGTTTCATCAACCAATCTAACTACGGGATGTACAGCAACGGATCAAATTATCGTGACCGTGAACAACACACCACCAACGGCCAATGCTGGACTCGATGCCACGGTGAGTTGTAACACCAATGTCGGAGGAGCAATTCTTGGAACGCCAACCGTAGCAGGAAACACGTATTCTTGGACACCAAGCACCGGATTGAATTCCAGTACACTTTCGCAACCAACGGCGAATCCGTCCACGAACACAACGTATAACTTGATGGTCATGAATGCTTCTAGCGGATGTATGTCGACAGATCAAGTTGATGTTAGTGTAAACACCACCCCTGCGACAGCGAATGCGGGTCCAGATGGATCAGTGAATTGTTTGAATAGTGGAACAGGTTACGGACTTGGTTCGACACCGATTTCAGGAATGACATACGCTTGGACACCATCCACTGGACTTAGTTCGGCAACCGTTGCGAATCCAACGGCGAATCCAACTGTGGCAACAGTCTACACCTTAACCGCAACAAACAGCGCAAGCGGATGTACAGCCAACGATCAAGTGACGGTTTTCATTAATACACAAGTTCCAAGTGTCGATGCTGGTTTGAATCAAATCATTTGTGCAGGAACACCAGTGACCTTAACCGGAAATGGCTCCGCAGGTGCAACGTTCCAGTGGGATAACGGCATTCAAAATGGCGCAGCTTTCGTTCCAACAACAACAACAACGTATACACTAACAGCAACCGCTGCAAATGGATGTTCGTCAACGGATCAAGTGATTGTGGCCGTGAATTCCTTGCCAAGCGTCAGTGCAGGTCCAGATATCAATGCCTGTGACGGAAGTGCGGTAACCTTATCAGGATCTGGTGCCTTAACGTATACATGGCAACCTGCTGTTCAGAACGGACAAGCATTTATTCCGGTGAATTCCAGTGCGTTTATTGTCACTGGAACAGATGCAAATAACTGTCATTCAACAGATACGGTGCAAGTGAATGTGGTGCAATCGACAGTAAGTGCCTTGAATGAAAGTGCCTGTGATTCCTATACCTTGAACGGACAATCTTACACGCAATCAGGAACGTACATCCAAGTCATCAATAACACAAGTGGATGTGATTCCACCATCAACTTAAACTTGAACATGGAATTTTCACCAATTACGCCGGTGATTACCTTAACAAATGGCGTAACCATGACTGTGGATGCCCAGGCAAATGCAAACTTACAATGGATCAATTGCTCGGATTTGACACCCATTGCTGGTGCGACCGGAACAACGTTTACAGCATCCGCAAATGGTATGTATGCCGTTGTTGCAAGCAACGCTTGTGGTTCGGACACTTCAGCATGTAGCACGGTGAATAGCGTGGGATTAGAGACACTTTCGAGCAACGGTGTAAGCGTATTCCCGAATCCAACGAATGAATTACTGACGGTACATGTTCCAGTTGCATTCCTAGGAAGTGAATGGAATTTGGTCGACATCCGCGGACGTCAAGTGCTAAACGGTCAAGTAGACATCGAACAATTTCAACTGAATCTTTCCGACTTTGCACGCGGAACGTATTGGTTATCCCTTGGAACCAATCAACCGATTCAAGTGGTGAAGAATTGAGAGCAAAATCCCTATTAACAACAAAGTCCTGACGGTATCGCCAGGACTTTGTTATTTCTAGAAGTGTAACTTGTTACAAGTCGAATTTAATTCCTTGTGCCAATGGCAAGCTGTCAGAATAGTTGATGGTATTTGTCTGACGACGCATGTACACTTTCCATGCATCAGATCCAGACTCGCGTCCACCACCTGTTTCTTTCTCTCCACCGAAAGCACCACCAATCTCCGCACCAGATGTTCCGATGTTGACATTCGCGATTCCACAGTCTGATCCTCCTGCTGCTAAGAACGCTTCAGATTCTTTCAACTCATTCGTCATGATGGCAGATGAAAGTCCTTGTGGAACGCCATTTTGTAAAGCGATCGCTTCGTAAACGTCACCGCTGTATTTCATCACGTAAAGAATCGGGGCAAATGTTTCGTGTTGCACAATCGCAAAATGATTCTCTGCTTCAATGATACACGGTTTCACGTAGCAACCAGATTCATAACCTGGACCACTCAATACACCGCCTTCAACCAATACTTTTCCTCCTTCTTTTTGAGCTGCCTCAATCGCATGAAGGTAATTGTTCACCGCATCTTGATCGATTAATGGTCCAACGTGGTTGTTCTGATCCAATGGATTTCCAATGCTCAATTGTTTGTATGCAGATGTCAAGGCTTCCGTTACTTTATCGTAGATGGATGCATGAACAATCAAACGACGTGTGGATGTACAACGTTGTCCAGCTGTTCCAACTGCACCAAATACCGCTCCTGGAACGACCATTTTCAAGTCCGCACTTGGCGTGATGATAATCGCATTGTTTCCTCCTAATTCCAATAAAGAACGACCCAAACGCTCGCCAACTGCTGCTCCAACAGATTTACCCATACGTGTAGATCCCGTTGCAGAAATTAACGGAACTCGTCCGTCGTTTGCCATTAATTTTCCGATTTCAGCGTCGCCGATGATCACGTTAGACACTCCTTCTGGAACGCCATTCGCTTCAAATACTTCTTGTGTGATGCGTTGACAAGCAATGGCTGTCAAAGGTGTTTTTTCAGATGGTTTCCAAATACATACGTCTCCACAAACCCATGCAAGTGCCGTGTTCCAATTCCATACCGCAACCGGGAAGTTAAACGCGGAGATGATTCCAACGATTCCAAGTGGATGGTATTGTTCGTACATGCGGTGTCCAGGACGCTCCGAATGCATGGTTAATCCGTACAACTGACGAGAAAGTCCAACAGCAAAATCACAGATGTCAATCATCTCTTGTACTTCACCAAGTCCTTCTTGAAGTGATTTCCCCATTTCGTAAGAAACCAATTTTCCAAGTGGCTCTTTGTAAAAACGAATGCGTTCTGCTAATTGACGAACAACCTCACCTCTTTTTGGTGCAGGAATTTTACGCCATTCAACGAATGCTCCTTGTGCTTTTTCAATTAATGCGTTGTAATCCGCAGCTGTAGCAGATTGAACAGAAGCAATTAATTTTCCATCTACAGGCGAGATGGAGTCAATAGTTGCTCCAGTTGTATTCATCCAGTTACTTCCCGTAGAAGCCCCCGAATTTGTGGATTGAATTCCGAGCTGAGCTAGAATTCCTTTCATTTCTTCTGATCCGATTGTTGACATAGTTGATTGTTTTGTTGGACAAATTTACACATTTCTATTGCTTAGAAAGGTAACTTAAGTAGAAGTACCACAGAATTTCCTTTTGTCGCTTGCTTTCTGTCCGCCGGACCTTCATTTTAGGGATATCTTTTGTATTTTTGCCATTCAAAATCAATGTTATGTATCGCTCGCACACTTGTGGTGAATTAAGAATGGAAAATGTAGGGAACACCGTAACCTTAGCAGGTTGGGTACAACGTTCCCGCGATTTAGGTGGAATGACTTTTGTGGATTTACGCGATCGTTATGGAATCACTCAGTTGGCATTTAACATGGAAGTAAATGCTGAATTGTGTGAACAAGCACGAAAGTTGGGACGTGAATTTGTGATTCAAGTAACTGGTTCTGTGATCGAACGCAGCAGCAAAAACCGCAACATGCCTACTGGAGAGATTGAAATCAACGTAAATGAAATCAAGATCTTAAACGCAGCGAAATTGCCACCATTTACCATCGAAGACGATACCGATGGAGGAGATGAAATCCGCATGCAATACCGTTACCTAGACTTGCGCCGTAATCCAGTTTTGGAGAAATTGCGTTTGCGTAACCGTGTCGCATTGGAAACGAGAAAATACTTAGACTCTAAGGATTTCTTAGATGTTGAAACACCGGTCTTAATCAAGTCGACGCCGGAAGGTGCACGTGATTTCGTTGTGCCAAGTCGCATGAACGAGGGACAATTCTATGCATTACCACAATCGCCACAAACCTTCAAACAGTTGTTGATGGTGAGTGGATTCGATCGTTACTACCAAATCGTGAAATGTTTCCGCGATGAGGATTTACGTGCCGATCGTCAGCCAGAGTTTACACAAATCGACTGTGAAATGGCCTTTGTGGAGCAAAACGATATTCTAGACATGTTTGAAGGATTAATCAAACATTTATTCGCGGAAGTACGTGGCGTGAACTTCGAAGGAGCTTTCCCACGAATGAGCTACGCAGAAGCAATGGAACGTTATGGTTCTGATAAACCGGACATTCGTTTTGGAATGGAATTCGTTGATCTGACGGAAATTGCACAACAAAAAGAATTCGTTGTATTCAATAGTTCAGAGATGGTTCTAGGAATCAACGCAGTTGGCTGTTCGGAATACACGAGAAAACAATTAGACGAGTTAACCGAATGGGTGAAACGTCCACAAATCGGCGCCAAAGGATTGGTGTACGTGAAATGCAACGTTGACGGTACCTTTAAATCAAGCGTGGACAAATTTTACGATGAGTCCGACTTGAAAGCGATGGCTGAAAAAGCTGGCGCACAACCAGGAGATTTGTTGTTGTTGTTAAGCGGTGAAACGGCGAAAACCAGAAAGCAAATGAACGAACTTCGTTTGTTTTTGGGAACGCAACTTGGACTGAGAAATCCAAATGAGTTTGCGCCATTGTGGGTTTACGACTTTCCATTATTAGAGTGGGACGAAGACAATGAGCGTTACCATGCGATGCACCATCCATTTACTTCTCCGAAACCAGAAGATTTACATTTAATCAATACAGAACCAGGAAAAGTACGTGCGAATGCCTATGACCTTGCCATGAATGGTGTGGAATTAGGAGGTGGATCGATTCGTATTCACGATAGAGATCTTCAATCTCGTATGTTCGACTTACTTGGATTCACAAAGGAAGAAGCGCAAGCACAATTCGGATTCTTGATGAGTGCCTTCGAATACGGAGCGCCTCCGCACGGTGGATTAGCCTTCGGATTAGATCGTTTGGTGGCAACCATGGGTGGATCAGAGTCCATTCGTGATTACATCGCATTCCCGAAAAACAACAGCGGTAGAGATACGATGATTGATGCACCATCTCCATTGAATGATGCTCAATTAAAAGAGTTGGGAATTAAATTATCCTAATTCGAAAAATTGTTCATTTTTCGCTCAACTTTTGTGCAAAACGTTTGTTAGAAGAGGTAGGAAGTAAGCAGTTCAACGATTAATTTTACTGCACTTTTAGAACCCTTATTCTCATTGCTAACAATTTCAGTATGAATGCGCACATCGAAAAAATCCAAGCAGAAATCTCCGAATTAAGACAGCAATTGGTGGATCATCCACTATATGCTCAAATTCAAACGCTGGAAGATTTTCAGTCCTTTATGGAACAGCACATTTTCGCTGTTTGGGACTTCATGAGTTTATTGAAAGCCCTCCAACGTGGACTCACGTGTGTTGAATTACCATGGTCACCGAAGGGGAATCCTGAAACGCGCAGATTCATCAATGAGATTGTTCTTGGTGAAGAATCGGATACAGATGCCGATGGAAAAGTTTCCAGTCACTTCGAAATGTACTTGGAAGCCATGCAACAAATTGGCGCTAACACCCTTCCCATTCACCAGTTAACAGAGTGGATTTCCTACGGTAAAACAGTGGAAGAAGCCTTATATCAAGTAGAAATCAATGAGGAAACGAAAGATTTTGTACGCTTTACGTTTTCGATCATCGAGACAGAGGAAATGCATAAAATCGCATCCGTGTTTACTTTTGGACGTGAAGACTTAATTCCAGACATGTTCATCGAGATTTTGCGCGAAATGAAAGCACAGGGACAAGAAAATATTTCGAAATTATTGTACTACTTAGAGCGTCACATCGAAATTGATGGTGGTGATCACGGACCAATTTCCTTGCGTATGATTGATGAAATCTGTGGCGATGATGAACAAAAATGGGAGGAAGCCGTGCAATGTGCGAAGCAAGCTCTTGAAATGCGCATCAAATTGTGGAACGGATTACTTAACCCAAGTCAAGCAAATTCAACGGAGGATTAACTCCAGCTCGTTCCCTCTTTACCGTCCTTCACTACAATTCCGGCTGCGGCTAATCCATCGCGGATTTTATCGGAAGTCGTCCAGTCTTTGTTCGTACGTGCTTGCTGACGCAAGTCAAGAACTAAATCCATCACCGGTGACAATTTTCCGCTTTCTGATTCTTGTTCGGAAACAAGTCCGAGTACATCAAAAATAAAGGAGTGCATGGCTGTGATTAATGTTGATTTGTCGCTTTCAGAGATGCTGGCATTTCCATCGTTGATGAGGTTGATGTATTTCACCGCTTCAAATAAATTGGCTACCAGAATCGGTGCATTGAAGTCATCATTCATCGCTGTATAGAACGACGAGATTAATGCATCGACATCAAAGGAGGAAGTGCTTGTTGGAAGTTTTTCGATCGTTTTGAGTCCTTCCATAAAACGTGCAAATCCTTTTTCGGAAGCGTTCAATGCTTCTTGTGTAAAGTCTAAATTACTGCGGTAATGCGCTTGCATCATGAAGAAACGAAGCACATTCGCACTGTATGGTTTATCGAATAATTCCGTTGTTCCTTCAATGATTTCTTTTGGTAAAAAGTAGTTCCCGAAGGACTTACTCATTTTTTGTCCGTTGACATTTAGCATGTTTGCATGCATCCAGTAATTCGCCGGATTCGCTCCATGTGCGCCACAACTTTGGGCGATTTCATCTTCGTGATGCGGGAATTTAAGGTCCATTCCACCACCGTGAATGTCAAATTGTTTCCCTAAATACTTGGTGCTCATCGCTGTACACTCAATGTGCCATCCTGGATTTCCGTCCCCCCAAGGAGAACGCCAAATCTGCATGTCATCTGGATTCGCTTTTTTCCAAAGCGCGAAGTCTGCAAAAAAACGTTTTTCGTCCTGCGCATTCAAATTGCGCGTTTCGTTTTCTAATTCGTCTACTTTTCGTCCACTCAAAATTCCGTAGTTGTAATCTTGCATGTAGCGTTTGGTATCGAAATACACAGACCCATTCACGACATAGCCGTATCCGTTCGCTAAAATTTGCTCAATGACTTCTATCTGTTCTTGAATGTGTCCGGTTGCTGTCGGCTCGATACTCGGCGGTAATAGGTTGTATATTCGTTGTAGTTCTTGAAAACGAACATTGTATTTGTACACAATTTCCAAGGATTGCAATTGCTCGGCACGCGCAGCTTTTCCAATAGAATCTTCATCGTTACCAGCACTGTTGGTAATGTGTCCAGCATCTGTGATGTTGCGCACATATTTCACTTGGAAACCAAGGTGCAATAAGTAGCGGTAGATGAGGTCAAAATTGATGAAGGTGCGCATATTCCCCATATGTGGCTCACTGTAAAGTGTCGGTCCACAGACGTACATTCCAACAAAGTTTTCATGAATGGGTACGAAGGCTTGTTTCTCACCTTTCATACTATTGTAAATCACTAAATTTTTCTGTTGGTCTGTCATGGGTAATTGCATAGGAACAAAGTTAGCGAAAAGTTCGAAGTCTGAAAAAGTGAATCAGCACCAAATAATCTTAAGTTCTGTGAGTGCCTCGGCATACAAGGAAAATAAAAAGCTTCACAATGCCAATTTACGGCATTATTTTTGCTAAAATTGCGGCATGAATACGATGTTATCTTTCATTACCGGCTTGTTTATTTTCCTATCGATTCCCACGGATATTCCCTACGGGACAATCCAGCGTGCGATGGAGATGAATGACGCCAAAACCATTGTTCACCTAGGAAAGGACAAAATCTCCTTGAACATTAGTGGAAAAGAAGCAGTGTATCCCATTTCACAAGCCGAGCTTGTGTTGCAAGGATTCTTCACGAAATACCCAAAGGGCTCGTTTGTGTTTAAGTTCAAAGGCAAGGATTCCGGTGAGGATAATTATTGCATCGGAACATATGTCTCCAAAGGAGAAAATATCCGTAGCACCTTCCATTTCCGCAGTGGGAAACTGGAGAGTTTGTCCCTGACAAACGAGTAATTAACCTTGTGGAGAACGGTTTTCTTTGAGTGTGTTAAAGAAGATCACAGCGTAACCAATCGTTAACATCAAGTGGAAAGGAACCATTCCTAAATCCCCATAAATCGCACGATTCACTGCGGTAAATCCAAATACAACCATCAAGATTCCTTCAGCGATGTTGATGATCGATAAACTTTTCTTGTCGTATTTGTTTCCAGTAAACTCATCTTTTTTCGCCACATTGAATTTCGGTGTGCGCACAAAAGAACTTTTAATCCCCAAGTATCCTTCAATAACCGCAACCGCGTTGCTTAATGAAAGCGCCATGGAAACTGTTAGGAATTGCACGAAGCGACCAACAAAGCGGAATAAATCACTAAAGAAGTTTCCTGTTTTATCTCGGTAAGCATTCCAGTAGTAAAAGGCAAGAAATACCGTACTAGATAAAAAGAATGCTCCCACTTGAATGAAGAAATTCAAATCAGAGAAAGAATCCTTAATGTGAAGAACTGGCAAGCTCAACAAGGAAAGAATCAAGATAAAGACAAATACAGATGAATTGAATAAATGCGCCAATCCGTGCAAACGATCAGAGAATTTCAATCCTTTTGTTGTCACAATGCGTTTCCACATTTTAATGAATACCTCTGCACCACCTTTCATCCAACGGTGTTGTTGACTTTTCAAGGCCGACATCGTAATTGGCAATTCTGCTGGAGATTCTACTTCTTCCAAATAGTTGAATTTCCATCCACGCATTTGTGCACGGTAGCTCAAGTCCAAGTCTTCAGTAATGGTATCATGTTCCCATCCACCTGCATCTTCGATACACGCTTTTCTCCATACTCCCGCGGTACCGTTGAAGTTAATGTAGTGTCCTTGCGCATTTCGTCCACCTTGCTCGATTGCGAAGTGTCCGTTTAATCCAAATGCCTGCAATTCCGTTAAAAGAGAATACGTTTTATTTAAGTGACCCCAACGTGTTTGAACGACACCAATTTTATCCGTGTTGAAGTACGGCATGGTACGCAATAAGAAATCTTTGTCTGGAACGAAATCCGCATCGAAAATCGCGATGAATTCACCTTCCACTTGATCCATTGCTGCGTCCAATGCTCCTGCTTTGTATCCGGTGCGATCTACGCGGTGAATGTGCTGAATATTAATCCCACGTGCCGCAACTTCGGCTACTTTTTTCGCAATAATATCTTTCGTTTCATCCGTAGAGTCATCCAACACTTGAATTTGGAATTTATCTCTTGGATAATCAAATTCCGCAATGGTATCGATGATTCGATCTGCCACGTACATTTCGTTATACATCGGCAACTGAACGGTTACTTTTGGAGCGTTTGCTAAATCAAATGCGGGTTCAACTCTGCTTTGTTGTGCTTTGCGTTGCTTACGGTAAGCGAAAGCAAGCGACAATTGCACTATACTGTAATAGAAGATTAACAGAAGGCATAGTCCATAAATGACAAGAATGACTTTCGCCAACACATGCGACCAATAATGTTCTTTTACGAATGTTTTTCCATTTTCTGTGACTTTGCGATCACCCCAGTTGAACATCCAAGAAACTTTTAAATTTGCTGTAAATGGTTGTGTTTTACTGAAGGTGTAATGAACAAGGTGCTCTTTGGCATTTGTTTCGAACATTTTCAAAGTGTCTGCACGGTAATCCTCATCGATGAGCATCAACATACTTTTTCCAATCGGAACATGTTTGAAGGTAAAGACTCCATTTTCATCCGTTTCGGTGGTGTAGACTTTACCAGTGACAGTGGATGTTAAGCTCACTTTCACCTTTTCAACTTCGTTACGTGTTTTGTAATCGACTAGATATCCTTCAATTTTCTTTGAATACTGAATACGATTCTTTGTGGCATGCGCACTGATTGTGGTAACAAAAAGCGCAAAAATCAAGAAAAAGTTCCTCATTTGTGAGTGAAAAAAAGATGTAAAAAAAAGCAAATATAAATTTATTCTTTCATTAATGTCATTTCGTCCACCAAGTGTTTAGCATCAGAGTAAATATCCATGACCCAAAGTACGTAGCGAATGTCTACAACGATGTTTCGACAACGGTTCGGATCGAACAAATAATCACTCATCGTACTTTCCCATGAACGATCAAAATTCAAGCCCATCAAATAACCATTTTTATCTAAAACGGGCGAACCAGAATTTCCACCGGTGGTGTGATTGGATCCAGTGAAACACACCCAAAGTTCGTTGCCTTGTGCGTATGGACCATAGTTTTTTGCTGCATGTAATTCAACCATTCTAGGCAATAAATCAAAGTCCGGATTTCCTGTGTTGTATTTGGCAATAATTCCATCCAAGGTCGTATGTTCAGTGTAACGCATCCCATCTGTTGGCGCAGATCCTTCTAGTTGTCCGTAGGTAATACGCAGGGTTGAATTCGCATCTGGCCAATGTTTTTTGTCCGGGAACATCATGTATTTTCCTTCCACGTACACTTGCATCAAGTTGTTGACGCTGGTTTGGAAGCCGCGATAAGCAGGAACGGTTTCATTTCTAAAGGACTGAAAATACTGGTAAAAATGCGTGTATCCAAGATCCTTGTTCAATTTTTTAATGGATTTATCGGAGAAAGAACTTAAAAAAGCCATGTAACGTTCCTGATTGGTAAAGATGGAATGCGAATAAATATCTGTAGCGATTCCGTTCACATAATTGACAAACCATTCACTCGCTACAGAATATTTCACATCCTTGGTAATTTCCTTCCATTGTTCGGTGTAGTCGAGGTAGGCCTTTGTTTGATCCATGAAAATGTGTAAATCGACGTCGCTGTTGTAATTTTTGAAGAATCCTTCTGCCGATGCTTTCATTTTCTCAATGACTTTCGCCAATTCACCATTCTCGGCATATTTCGCGTAATTGGTCACTAAATCCTCCATTCCACGCACGAGTTTAAAGTATTCTGGTCCGTAAGAGAAATATTCTGCGCCCATTGCATACTTGAATTCAATTTGCTGGTCTTTTTCTACCAATGCGTTCAACTGATTGACCACCTCTGCATATTTCGTCCATTCGGGCTTACTCAACGCCATTTCTTTGTAGGCTTTTTCTCCTTCCAATTTGAGTTGTACGGCTTGTAGGTTTTTTAATCCTTCAATTTGACCAATCCATTTTTTCCAAGCATTCGCAATACTCGCTTGTTTCGCTGAATATTGGATACGTGTTAAATCGGAATTTTTCATTCCTTCATCAATTACCGCTAAAGAAAGGTCGCGCATGTGAATACGTGCCGGACGTTCTTTCTCAATGATGAATTTCAAATAGGAAGAAACAACGTGCTGCTCTGTCTGACCTGGGAATCCATAGACCATGGTGAAGTCGCCTTCTTGACGGTTTTGAAAGGAAATCGGTAAATAGTGCAAAGGAGTGTAAGGAACATTATCCGGTGAATATGCAGCGGGCTTGTTGTCTTTTCCCGCATAAATGCGAAATACGGAGAAATCTCCGGTATGACGTGGCCAAACCCAGTTGTCGGTGTCTCCACCAAATTTTCCAATGGAGTTCGGTGGTGTGCCCACAAAACGCACATCCAAGAACACTTCTTTCAGCATTAAATAGTAATCGTTTCCGTAATTAAAGGCTTTGATTTCTGCTTCGTAATGCGTTCCAACGATTGCAGCAGCACATAATTTCTTGATGTTTGCCATAATCACTGCTTGATCACTTTTGGAACTCGCTCCCATCAACACATCTTTCGTTACATCGTCAATGCGCACAATACGCATCGCCGTTAAACCTGGATTCGCTAATTCGTCTGATTTGTTTTTTGCCCAAAATCCATTTTTCAAGTAATCGTGTTCGAGGGAAGAATGTGACTGAATTTGTCCGTAACCACAATGGTGATTCGTCAACAAAAGTCCCTGACTTGAAACCAACTCTGCCGTACATCCGCCTCCAAATTGCAAGATGGCATCTTTCATACTTGTCGAATTAACACTGTAAATATCAGACGCTGAAAGCTTCATTCCTTTCGCCTTCATATCCGACTCAAATGCTGCAATCAACGATGGAATGAGCATTCCTTCCTCTGCAAAAGAGAAAAGAGATTTTGCTACAAAGACAAGCATGAATGCGTAGCGCAAAAAGTTTGATTTCATAAGTTCAATTTAGTGTGGCTAAGATACGACGATTTCAGCAAGCGACAATAGGCGGATAATTACGTATCTTTGCGCCTCAATTGAAGTATGCGAATTTTTGAAGGACTTACGGAAAAAATGCCCATTAAGAACGCCGTTGTAACGATCGGAACGTTTGATGGGGTGCATATCGGTCATCAGGAAATTCTGAAAACACTCATTGCCGAAGCAGAAAAATGTGAGGGAGAAAGTGTTTTATTGACTTTTTACCCGCATCCTCGAATGGTGCTATTTCCAGAACAAACAGATTTGCAGTTATTGCAGACTCAAACAGAGAAACTAGAGAAACTTGCATCCATTGGCTTGCAAAATGTGGTGATTTATCCATTTTCAAAGGAATTCGCTGACCTAACTGCTGAGCGATTTGTGGAGGAAATTTTAATCAAAGGACTGCAAGCGAAAATGGTGATTATTGGTTACGATCACCAATTTGGACACAATAGAGAAGGAAACCTAGCCTTTCTGAAGCAATATGCGGAGAAAGGACTTTTTGAATTAATGGAAATTCCAGCAGAGCAAATCGATGAAGCAAACATTTCCTCTTCAAAAATTAGAAAGGCGATTCTTGGAGGAGAAATATCCACGGCAAATGCCTTTCTTGGTTCCCCGTTTGAATTGAGTGGCACCATTGTCAAAGGATTACAAAACGGAAGGAAAATCGGATTTCCCACCGCGAATATTCGCATTGACGATCAACAGAAAATCATTCCAGCAACGGGTGTTTATGCTGTGGAAATGGATGTCGCAGGCACATCTTGTCGTGGAATGATGAACGTTGGATGGCGTCCAACCATTGAGGAAGAAAAGCTGGAACGCAAAATCGAAGTTCATTTATTTGATTTTCAAAAGGAAATTTATGACGAAGCCTGTCAAATTCGTGTCCTGCAATTTGTCCGAGCTGAACATAAATTCCCTAACTTAGAAGCATTAAAAGTCCAAATACAACGTGATGAAGAAACTGTTCGCGCTTATTTTTCTACTGCTCAGTTTTCTTAACTATGCTCAACTGAACCACGGTAAAATTTACATGTGGAACGAAGTTAGTGGCGCCAATCCAGATACCATTCACGCGATTTCATTTGAGAAATATAAAGTAGACTCCTTGCCTAAGGAATTATGGAACTTTACCAATTTGACTTATCTGAATCTAGAAAAAAATCAATTGTCCTACTTACCGGAGGAGTTGGCGACTTTAGTCCAACTAACAGAATTGAACATCAGCAAAAACAAGTTCACCTTTTTGCCGCTGATCATTTGTCAATTACCCAACTTGCAGAAGTTAAATGCTTCAAGAAATCGAATTTGGTCCATTCCAAATCAAATAGCCAATTGTCCGCATCTTCAAGTAATCGATTTTTACGACAACATCATTGAGGATTTTGGGACGGGAATTTTTAGTTTAACGGAACTGAAAACCTTAAATATTGAAGGGGTGATGTATGGAACAAATTTCGCAGATGACCTCAAGCGAAAACTCCCAAATGTGAATATTTTACTGGACCCACCCTGTAAATGTTTGAACTAAAATTGTTCTATGTGTATCTGTTGTCCGTCGGGCACGTGAAACTATTTCCTAACTTCGTGTAAAACATCAATTTTGGATCTCATTAACCTTATTTTTCGACTCGGTGTACTCTTCGCTATCTATGGATTCCTCTGGTTTTTCATTGAACTGGCACTCAAATTACTGATTGGTGGACGCAAGCGCACACTTGGGGAAATCTATTTGATTAAAACCGTCAAGTACTTATTTCTAGTGAACGTTACCTTTCTATTTTGTTTAGAACAACAAGACGAGCCTGTTTCCCAAGTCAATTATGTGAGTCTAGTTCCTAGCTTCATTATTTTGATGGTCTACTTCTTAGGAAAATTGCAACAAAAAGAGCAGCGCATTCAAATGATGACAAACTTCACGCAAGGAATGCAAGAGGTGCCTTTTAACCGACAATGGGAATTGGTACTAATTATCGTGAGTGGTTTTGCTTTTGCCGGACTTGTGTTTTACCCACAGATTTCAGAAAACGCCGTTTCCCATTGGTTTCAGCGAAGCATCGTAGATATCGAGAATACGGTACTCATTGGCTTTGTGTTCAAAGCAATTGGATTCTTTTTCCTGATCGGATTATTCTTCAAAATGTTGAACGCTTTGAATTACATCATTTCAGGAAAACCGATGGTGAATGTCCGAACTGGATTTAGCACGAAAAAAGGAGCGAACGACGACTCTTTTGATGATTTCGAAGAAATCGATGACAATAAACTCTCTGAATAATGGCGCACTTTGATGAAAAAGAATTAATTGAACTTTCGAATGAAATCATTCATTCATTGACTAAGTTAGTCCTAGGTGAAAAACCGGGATTCTTGGCGGGAAGTGTCTATAAAAAAATGGAAATTCATCCGCGCTTGAGTACGATGAAGTCGCTTTACGCCAGCTTCGTGATGGATTTTAAAGGATCGTATGAGGATGCTTCAAGCTTAAAAAAGCTCACCGATTTCCGCTACGAAATCGTGGAATTATTTGATTCCGAATCTCCTATTGAACACTAATTGATTGCAATGGACTATTCTTTAGGAAAAGCGTATAAATTATGCAGTGTCAAACGTATTGACCGTTTGTTTTCCGAAGGGAAGAGGCTAAAAGCATATCCGATTACGGTGATGTTCCAAGAAACAGATGAAGAGATGAAACATTCTTTTCAAGTGCTTTTTTCCGTTCCAAAAAAAAGACTGAAACATGCGCATGATCGAAATTATGTCAAACGGTGTTTTCGAGAAATTCTGCGCTTAAATAAAGCTACATTGGAAAATCACTTGACAAAGTGCAATAAAAAAATCAATTTTGCGCTCATCTATCAATTGAATGAACGAATTCCCTATGTGGAATTGGAACAAAAATTGCTAGGCGCTATCAACAAACTAATAAGCGAAATCAAAGATGAAAATTAAACATCACGCGGTCCTCTGGATCACTCTTACGTTTTTCTCCTTCCAAACTGCTTGGACCCAATCCAATGGATTCGAGACCTTGAAAAGTTTGGAAATCATGGATCAAATTTACGAGAACCTTGATTTATACTTTGTAGACGAACCTCAAAATGGAAAGTTATCGAAAACAGCCATTGATGCGATGCTCAAAGAACTGGATCCATACACCGTTTACTATCATGAATCCAACATCGAGGATTACCGCCTTTTAACGACGGGTCAATACGGTGGAATCGGGGCATTAATTCGTCAAATGGGCGATTACACCTTTATTGCCGAGCCGTACGAGGATTGTCCAGCAGCAAAAAGCGGCATTAAAGCTGGAGACAAAATCTTGACCATCGATGGAAAAAACATGGTAAAGAAAACAACCGATGAGGTTTCCGATGCCTTGAAAGGACCGAAAGGAACAAGTATCGAAGTAGAGATTGAACGAAAGGGTGAAGGAAAAAAGAAAATCACCATTGCTCGCGATGAAATCAAGATTCCAGATGTGCCTTATTTTGGCATGTTGAAAGACGATGTTGGCTACGTGAAATTGAATAGTTTTACGCAAACGGCTTCTGCCGATGTCAAAAATGCGATTCAGAAATTGCAAGCTGATGGAGCCAAACAGATGGTCTTAGATCTTCGAGGAAACGGTGGCGGACTACTCATTGAGGCAGTGAAAATTGTGAATTTCTTCGTTCCTAAGAATCAAGTAGTGGTAACCACAAAAGGCCGTGTCAAAGAAGAAAATCGTGTATACACTACCTTGGAAGAACCGTTTGTTCAAGAAATGCCGCTAGCCGTTCTTGTTGATGGTGGTTCCGCTTCTGCAAGTGAAATTGTTTCTGGTTCACTACAGGATTTAGACCGCGCAGTCATTATTGGTGAAACCAGCTTCGGAAAAGGCTTGGTACAAAGAACCTATGATTTAAAATACGGCTCCAAAATTAAAATCACGATTGCCAAATATTACACGCCTTCCGGACGCTGTGTACAACGATTGGAATATTATGACAAAGAAAACAATGCCAAAGCAAAGGAAATTCCTGATTCATTGTTGAAGTCTTTTCAAACAAAAAACGGACGAAAAGTGATTGACGGACGCGGGATTGAACCAGACATAAAAGTGGAAAGTCCAGATTTGAGTCGCTTAACTGCTGTGTTACTGACGAGCAACTGTATCTTTAATTATGCTACAGATTATGTATTGGCACATCCGACGGTTGCTACTGCAACTGACTTTAAATTGTCAGATGAAGAATACCTAGATTTTCAAAAATATGTCTTAGCTCAGGAATTCAAATACACGACAGCTTCCGAAGAATCATTGAAAAAAATGAAGGAAACGGCTGAAAAGGAAGGGTATTTCGAAGAAATTAAAGCAGATTACGAGGACATGATCTCGAAAGTAACTCCTTCCAAAGAAAGAGACCTTCAGAAATTCAAAGCAGAAATTTCCGAAATGTTGGAAAACGAAATTATTTCGAGGTATTACTTTCAAAAAGGAAGAACGGTTGCATCGCTCAAAAATGACATCGTTGTTCAACGTGCGGTGCAAGTTTTGACAAATTCAACCGAGTACAACACTATTTTGAAAAAATAAGCGTTAGACTCTTATGTTGAAACGCTATTTCGGACCTCAAATTCATCACCGGGTACATTTTTTTGTGCTTTCCTTGTTTATCATAGGAGTGGTTTGCAGCAAATTTTTAATGTCCATGGGACTCCTCCTTGGCGTTTTAAATCTCTCGCTGGAAGGAAATTTCAACTCCTATTATCAACGACTTCGTGAGAACCCACTAGTTCTGTTCATTCTTGCTTTCTACAGCTTACACCTTTTCGGACTACTTTGGACTACTAACCTTGATTACGGCATGGATGATATCCGTAAGAAAACATCTTTATTGTTGATTCCGATCATCGTTGGCGCACATTCCATTCCGAGTCCAAAACGATGGGCCAAACTTATTCACTTCTTTATTTTGACTTTGGTGATTACCGCCAGCATCAATTTAATTGCCTATCACTTTTTTGCCGAAAAATTGAACTTAATCGACATTCGAGATATGTCCTTATTTGGCTCCCACATTCGTTATGGAATCCTCATGGGCATTGGATTAGCCTTTTGTTTAGAACGATTGTACCAAGGCGCAAAATATCGAAATGGATTCATTGCAAGTGCGCTTTTCTTTTTACTGTACACCTTTTACAGTCAAGTGTTATCTGGTGTCATTGCAGTTGCCATAGTACTTGGCGGACTCCTCTTTTTTGTTCTTTGGCAACGAAGACAATTCATTTTCCTCATCAGCAGCGTCCTTGTGTTAATTTTGGGTTCGACGGCCATCATCTACTATTTATCTCAACCAGTAAATTACCCAATTCCATGTGTGGAGCAATACGACGAAATGGAGTCTACTTGGAACCTGCGTTCTACTTTGAATTACGATAGCTTGGACAAACGCAAACAACCCGTTGCTTCTACCTTAGAACGGTATTTATCCTCCAAAGGACTATGTGCAAACACCAAAGGCGTTCAAACACTAACAAAGGAGGACATCCAATTCATCGAAACAGGTTTTGCAGATGTTCATGAAACATACGGTGGGATTCAAGCGCGTTTATTAGATATTCGTTACCAACTTCATCATGCTACTAATCCATCTGGACATTCCATTTTGGAACGGATAGAATATTGGAAAAACGCATGGGCCATCATTGAAAACCATTGGATGTTAGGTGTTGGAACCGGAGATGTCGACGATGCAATGCAGGAAATGTACAACAAACGTCAGTCACCTCTGACTCCCGAACGACGTCTGCGCGCGCACAATTCCTATTTAACGTATTACCTAACCTTTGGGATTTTTGGCTTTTTGTTTTTCCTCTATTTTCAATTGAAGTTCATCATCCAACAATGGAAATGGCAACAACGGGTTGGATTTCTCTTTGGCTTGATTGCCTTGGTCACTTTTCTCTTTGAAGATACGCTCGAATCCCAAATGGGCATAACCATGTTCGCGTTTTTCTACGCGGTATTTTCAAGGAAAATCACAAGTAAGTAGATACGTCCTTGATTTTTATTAACTTCGCTTTGCGATGTCAATAGAAGTAAAAAACCTGTTTAAATATTACGGAGAACAAGCCGCAGTGCGGGATGTAAGTTTCTCTGTAAACAAAGGTGAGATTGTAGCTTTTTTAGGTCCAAATGGAGCTGGAAAATCTACCACCATGAAAATCATGACAGGATACATTCCTGCAAGTTCCGGTGAAGTATACATTGGTGGAATCAAAGTCGATGTAGATGAACTGAAAACCCGTCAAATGATTGGGTATTTACCGGAGAACAATCCACTTTATGTGGACATGTACGTCCGTGAATACCTCGAATTTGTTGGACGCATTTACAAGGTGAAAAACTTGAAAGCGCGCGTAGCAGAAATGGTACATGCGGTCGGACTTGATGTCGAGCAAAACAAAAAAATCGGTGCTTTATCCAAAGGATACCGTCAACGTGTTGGATTGGCACAAGCCATCATTCACGATCCAGAAGTCCTCATTCTCGATGAGCCAACTACGGGATTAGATCCCAATCAGTTGGTAGAAATCCGTGAGCTGATTCGTCAAATCGGAAAACAAAAAACGGTATTGCTTTCGACGCATATCATGCAGGAAGTAGAAGCGATTTGTGACCGTGTGATCATCTTATCAAAAGGTCAAATTGTGGCCGATGATAAAGCGAAAACATTGCAGCAGGAATTAGAACATCAAACGGTTTATGTGGAGTTTGACTCAGCTGTAACGAAAGCACAGTTGTCGAAAATTCCGAATGTCAGTAAGGTAGAGGCCTTAGAAAAAGGTTGGTTGATCGAATCAATCGCGCCAGAGGATTTAAGAAAATCCGTTGCTCAACATGCACAAGCGCAAAACTGGTTAATCCTTACCTTGAACATTGAGCAGAAATCCCTAGAAGAAGTATTTAAAGAATTAACAAAATAAGATGCCAACGAATTTTATCGAAGAATTACAGTGGAGGGGGATGATACACGATATCATGCCAGGTACAGAAGAAGCGTTATTGAAGAAAAGTTCGTCCGGATATATTGGATTTGATCCAACAGCCGATTCGTTACACATTGGAAGCTTGGTTCAAATCATGACCTTGGTCCATTTTCAAAAAGCTGGACACAAACCTTTCGCGTTGGTAGGTGGTGCAACCGGAATGGTTGGGGATCCATCTGGAAAGTCACAAGAAAGAAATTTATTGGATGATGCGACATTGCAACATAATGTAGCGTGTGTAAAAGCACAATTGGAGAAATTCTTGTCTTTTGAAGGTGAAAACGGAGCAGAGATGGTCAATAACATCGATTGGTTTCGAAACATGAGCTTTTTGGAGTTTATCCGCGATGTGGGAAAACACATTTCTGTGAATTACATGTTGGCAAAGGATTCGGTAAAATCCCGATTGGAAACAGGAATGTCTTTCACCGAATTTTCGTACCAATTGGTTCAAGGATTCGATTTCTACTACCTGAATCAACACAAAGGATGCATCGTTCAACTTGGTGGTTCTGATCAATGGGGAAATATTGTAACGGGAACGGAATTAATTCGCCGCAAAGGTGGAGGCGAGGCATATGCCGTGACCACACCACTGATAAAAAAAGCGGACGGAACGAAATTCGGAAAAACGGAAGGCGGAAACGTTTGGTTAGATCCAGCGAAAACCTCGCCATACCAATTCTACCAATATTGGTTAAATGCAGCTGATGAAGATGCCGCTAATTTCATTCGCATTTTCACGCTCAAAACGAGAGATGAAATCGAAGCGTTGGAAAAAGAACATGCTGAAGCACCGCATTTACGTGCGCTTCAAAAAGCCCTAGCAGAAGACATCACAGTGCGTGTTCACAGTGCGGAAGCATTGCAGACTGCCATCAGTGCGAGCAATATTCTATTTGGGAAATCGACATCAGATGATCTGAAAGCATTGTCTGAACAGGACTTCTTCAGTATTTTCGACGGTGTTCCACAAGCGACCATTTCACGTGCGGAATTTGGTGACGGAATCAGTATTATCGACGCGATGGCGGCAAAAACGGGATTCTTATCTTCCAATGGAGATGCGCGACGTGAGTTAAAAGCAAATGCGATTTCGGTGAATAAGGAAAAGGTTGACGAACAGTTTATTGTTGGTACAGCTCAACTGATTAATAACAAATATGTCTTACTAGGAAAAGGAAAAAAGAACAATTACATTTTAGTTCTCGCCGATTAATCCTGAAAATATAGTGCATAAAAAAAGAGAAGGATTAACTTCTCTTTTTTTGTTTAGGGTAATTTGATCGATTTTACAAAATCAACATGGCATCGCCATAAGAGTAAAAACGGTATTTTTCTTTGATTGCTTCTTGGTAAGCTTTCATCATTAAATCATGTCCAGCGAAAGCAGAAATCATCATTAACAAGGTTGAAAGCGGTGTATGGAAGTTTGTAATTAAACTATCAGCAATACTAAAATCATATGGAGGGAAAATGAACTTGTTTGTCCATCCGTCGAATGGTTTTAAGTATCCTTCAGTAGAAACCGATGACTCAATAGAACGCATGGCAGTGGTTCCAATAGCACACACACGTTTTTTCGTGCGTTTTGCATTGTTCACCATATCAGATGCTTCTTGAGAAATAATGACTTGCTCAGAATCCATTTTATGTTTCGTTAAGTCTTCTACCTCAACAGAACGGAAAGTACCTAATCCAACATGAAGAGTCACCTCTGCAAAGTCAATTCCTTTTAACTCCAGTCTTTTTAATAATTGACGAGAAAAGTGAAGTCCAGCAGTTGGTGCTGCAACAGCTCCTTCTACTTTCGCGAAAATCGTTTGGTAACGTTCTTCATCCTCTGGCTCTACTTCTCGTTTGATGTATTTTGGAAGTGGCGTCTCTCCTAATTCAGTGATTTTCGCTTTAAAGTCTTCGTAAGGACCATCGAACAAAAATCGTAGGGTGCGTCCACGTGAAGTCGTATTATCAATTACCTCTGCAACTAATGAATCGTCTTCTCCGAAGTACAATTTATTTCCAATACGGATTTTACGTGCTGGATCAACAAGTACATCCCACAATAAACTTTCACGATTTAACTCACGTAACAAGAACACTTCAATTTTCGCCCCTGTTTTTTCTTTATTTCCGTACATTCTAGCTGGAAAAACGCGTGTATTGTTCATGATCATCACATCGCCTTCAGAAAAATAATCAATCACATCTTTGAATAATTTGTGTTCGATTTCTCCAGTTTCGCGGTGAAGGACCATCAAACGCGCTTCGTCGCGGTTTTCACTTGGATAGTTTGCTACTAACTCTTCTGGAAGATCGAAGTCGAACTCCGATAATTTCATTTTGCTCATAAGCTCAATATTTACCTACTTCTTCAATGTAGGGGGCAAAGATACGACATCGAGACCCCGTTTGTCAAGTAATTGACCAACTAAATTCATTTCGATTGATTTTATTGACTAAAATCAGCTTTTTTGAGAAGTAATCTCATGAAATGGCTGCTGAACAACCTCGAAATTTGTAAAAAAGAAAAAGATGTTTGATAAATTAGTTAAAGAAATGGAATTCAACCGATTTGGGTGGATTGCCATTATTTTGTTAGTCGTAGGTTGTCTCGGTGGACTAACAGTAGGAATGGGTGCTTTGCAAAGTACTTTTGCGTTAATCGTCATTTTAATTCCGACGATGTTGACCTTAAGTTTTTTACTTTCCGTAGCACCAATGAAATGGATTGCCACGTCAACTATCGTTACAGTGGGTATTGATTTACTGTTCTTTGGCTATTATCTTGCTGCTTAAAACTGAAAGTAAACAAAGGGCTTGAAGGTATCGGAGATCGCTTGATACATCAAGAAAACACTAAAGGCAATGCAAATTGCTTGAAAAACGAAGGGTATTCGTGCAAATAGTTGTGTTCCCTTATCTTTCCAAGATTGAGGAAGCCAATGAAGGACGAATCCTGTTAGGATTAGCCAGAATACGGCTTGATACGTTTCGAGCACTTTCACAAATAGATCCCACGTGAAATCAAAATGTACCCAGATATGATTCAACATCTTCATGGGTTCACCGGCTTCGTCTAAACGGAACCAAATCCGTGTAAACGTGATGAAGTTAAACGTCAGAAAAATGCGCCATGCGCGTATTCCCCAAGCTGTGCTGTTCTCATAGGGACTAATTTTCTTCCAATACTGAAAGAAGATGAGCGCAAGTCCGTTCATGCTTCCCCAAATAACAAAGTTTTCACTCGCACCATGCCAGAGTCCACCAACGACCATCGTAATCAATAAGTTTAAATCTCGGTTTAGGTAATTTTTAACTTTAGGTAACAGATGCCAGCACAAGAAATACAGGATCATGAGTCCGAGGTAGACATAAATCAATTCGTACCATTGTGTGATAAAAATCAAAAACACAAAAATGATGGTCGTTGCAATGTACGTTCCGAGTCCGCCCGAACGATTACCTCCCAGCGGAATGTATAAGTAATCACGCAACCAAGAACCAAGTGATTTATGCCATCTACGCCAGAAATCGGCAACAGAAACGGCTTTGTAAGGTGAATTAAAGTTTTCCAACAAGGTGAATCCCATCAAGCGTGAAATCCCAATGGCAATATCTGTGTAACCAGAAAAATCACCGTAAATCTGCAAGGAATAGGCCCACATCGCCAAGACACTCACAAAACCTGGGTAGGCTTCAGGTGAGTCAGCAATTTTGTCAATAAAATGAACGGCAATGTAATCAGCTAAAACGATTTTTTTGAATAATCCCTTCGTTATCTGCACTAAGGACCAACTGAAATCTTGTTTGTTTAAGGTAAAGGGTTGATTAATTTGCGGAATAAAATCACGTGCGCGAACGATCGGTCCAGCGACCAAATGGGGAAAGTAGGTAACGTAAAACGTAAAATCGAAAAAACTACTGACTTTTATTTCTTTGCGGTAAATATCGACCACATAACTAATGTTGTGAAAAGTGAAAAAGGAGACTCCAACGGGAATCAATATTTTGTCCACGAAGGTTCCTTCCCCAAAAAATCCATTCCCCCACAATGCGAATTGATTGACAATTTCATACTTCGTTTGAAATAACTGGTTGAAGGAATCCGTAAAGAAATAGGCGTACTTAAAATAACCAAGCAGGAGTAAATTGAAGATGACAGAACCGGCAATCAGCCATTTTTTCGACCGATCTTTATCCGTTTTTCCCACGAGAGAACCAAATAAATAATTGACAACGAGAGTCAAACCTAATAGCAGCACAAATAAGCCTGAGGTCTTGAAATAAAAGAATAGACTGATAACGGTCAAGAAAATGCTTCTCACCAAAAAATGTTTGTGAATCGCTGAAAAAACAACCATCACCAAAATGAAAAACAACCAAAAGTCTAGCTGCGTAAAGATGAGTGGTTCCTCAACATTGAATGAAAAAAGATTGTATATTTTCTCCATAATTTAATGGCTACTAAGTTCGTCAAATGCTGCTAAGTATTTCAAAAAAGCAGCAATTAATAATTTCCCTTTTAAATGATATCCGTCCGAAGTGAAATGCACATAGTCTCCTTGCATCAGTGCATTTCTTTTCCATGTGAGTGAGGAACCGAGTTCCCCCATAATCCCGTAAAAATCCCAAACAGCCATTTGGTATTCTTGGGCTAACTGAAAGATTACTTCGCGTTGTCGTTCTGTATTTTTATTGGGTGCTCCATGAAATTGATTGTCGTTTGGAACGGTCAACAACAATGCACATTTTGGATTCACGGAAAGAATGATCTTCATCAATGATTCTAAATTGTTCTTGTAGACTTCCGGACGAAAATTCCCGTATGAGGTATAGGCATCGTTGGTTCCAACGGAAAACACAAATAAATCTGGTGGATGAATTTTTAAATCCCTCAGAAAATGCTCATTTCCTAAGTACGTGTAAAGTCCAGCTCCATTGATGCCAATAGCGTTGTAGGTAATTCCAGGAAGTTCATTCAACAATTCAAAGCCATAAATCTCCAAGGTATTTGGCTCCTCAGTATTTTTAACAAATTGCAAATCCAAGGAATCTATATAGTCTGTAAAGGTGATTTCAGAATAACCGAGTTCCACATGATGGTATGTTTCACTCACTAATAATTCTTGTCCACCGAAGTTCAAATCGTAAGGAAATTCTCCGGTGTTGTGGTAAATGCGCAATTTATTGAATGGCGGTTTCACTAGCGTGCGCATGTGCTTGAAGTTGATGGTAATAACCGAATCCGCGCAACGAATCGTCGCTCCGGTTAATCCATAGTCTAAATCATCCGGATGGTCATTGACGCTACGGTACGATTTCCAAACATTGGGAGAGGAAAAATGATAATTCGATGGATTGTTCGTCTTTGCTAGTCCAAAAGGAAAAACAAGTCCTCGTTCACCATTTAGCCCCGGCCAATTCGATTGTAAAAAGGTGCGGAAATCGTGCGTATAAATATCTGCTTGAATGTGAGATCCGCCGATATGGTAAAAATTCAGTTTGCGGTCCTTTTGAGCAATCATTTGAGTCATTTGCTCGTGCAAATAGGTCCAATTTGGACTTTCAGCGGAAAAAAACTGGAAGCTATTGCAATCACTGTTGATGAACGCATACTTTTTTGAAATGAGTGAATCGTCGCTTGGAATGAGCGCATAATCGATTGACCTCAAATCCACTGTTTGTGAGAAAAGTGAATTGGAAAAAAGTAAAAGGAACAATAGGCAGCGTATCATTCTGCCGTTTCTTTCTTGATTCCGCTTTGCGCTACTAACCACTTGGCATATTCCGCGATGAATGCATCATAGAATAATTGAGAAGCATAACTTGCTCCTTTGGGTGTAAAGTGAATGTAATCCCTTCCGGCTAAACCTTGACTGACCCATGAAGGCATGGAATTCCTTCCACCCATAGCGGCGTATAAATCCCAAAAGATCGCACCAGTTTCATCACAGGTTTTTTTCATTTGGTTGACACAATAAGGGAGGTAAGGATAGCTTTCGAAAATACCGTTAACCATGTGGGACATGTCACTTGGTCCAATTACGACAATCGCTGCACTCGGACGAATTTTTTGAATGTACTGTACTTGACTTTTGAAACTGCGCATGTAGTAACGCACGGAACTACTATCTCTAAACGCATGAACGGAATTTCCACCAAATTGCAGGATGACTAATTCGGTATTTAATTCATTGTGCATTTTGCGAAACAAGGTGGCATCTCCAGCGCTGATTGCATGTCCAGATGAACCACGCATCGCCACATTTACTACTTGCACACCAATATCACCTTCGAGCGCAAATCCATTAAAAACAGGACTTTTTGAGGTGCTAAACACGAACTTCAACTTCCCTGGAGTTTTAGGGAAACTCAAATCAAGTGAATGAGAAAGTCCATCTTTAATCAAGGAGTCCTCATGAATTAACTTATTGTTTTCAAACACCTTTACGGCACATGGTTTAAAACAAGAGGTGTAGAAGCATCGAACTTGGTTAAAGTCACGCGCTCGAGCAAAAGCTGCTTTGGACGCTTCAATTTCAATCCATCCTTCGCTTATTTCACTACGATTCGTTTTTGCGGTGTCAATAAGCATAATCGATGCGGAACCCATCGCTCCATATTTTCGCGTGCTTAACTTTTTACCCCAAAACGAAGTCAATCGTTCGAAATTGCTAGAAAACGTTTGCTTAAATGTTTGTGTGTTGTACACATTTGTCGCTGGAATCATACCCGGACCATTTCCGCCAAATTGATTCTGAATGCGTTGACGAATGTATCCGGTCATGCGATCTCCCTCAATCTGTGAATCCCCATAATGGAAAATCGAGATTTTTCTTCCCTCTTCAGTTACTGTTTTGAGCTGTGTAAAGAAGCGAAACAAATTTTGTTTAGCAAGCTCGTTGAGATGCAGCGATGTTGCACTTTCGGTACTTAATTCTCCTCCAGCAGCCAGTCCTAATTTCCCGGAAGTTTTTCCCAGATGTTTCACCAAACTCGCGTTGATGTCACTGGTGTCTACTTTTTGAATGATTTTCGCAATGTCCTTTTTCTCCTGTTTTTTCGGATGCAAGACCTCCTCAAAACTTAAAAATTGCCATTTAACACCAAGAAATTTAGCTCCGCCTTTCGGCAATAAAAAAGAGGGGATGAATAAGAGTGAAAGTACTAAAATGACAAAAAGTAGTACTTGGTATGGACGAAAATTTTGCACGGATTGATTCTATTCAACAAATATAAGTTTTCTTTGTTTTCTATACATCATGATGACACCTTCCAATTCACTTATAAACGAATCTTCGCCGTATTTACTTCAACACGCCCATCATCCAATCCAATGGTTGCCTTGGAGTGAAGATGCATTTGAACAAGCAAGAAGACAGAACAAACTAGTATTGATCAGCATTGGTTATTCCGCATGCCATTGGTGTCACGTCATGGCACATGAATGTTTCGAAGATCAAGAAGTGGCAGATTTGATGAATGCACACTTCATCAACATTAAAGTGGATCGTGAAGAACGTCCGGATGTCGACCAGGTGTATATGTCAGCAGTTCAACTCATGACTCAAAAAGGCGGCTGGCCATTGAATTGCATTACCTTGCCAGATGGACGTCCAATCTATGGCGGAACGTATTTCCCAAAAGAACAATGGATTCATGTGTTGAAGTCCTTGGTATATACCTTTCAAAATGACAAGGAAAAAGTAGAAGAGTATGCCGTGAAATTGCACGAAGGACTCAGCGTGAATGAATTAATCGCGATTCCACAGGACGAACCAAACCTTCAAAGCGAAAAATTAGTGGAGTTAGTCGCACGTTGGAAAAAACAATTTGATTGGATGGAAGGCGGAATGAGTCGAGCTCCAAAATTCCCGATGCCGAACAACTATGGCTACTTGTTAGCGCACAGCCGATTTTTCAAGGATGAAAAGTTGCAAGAATACGTGCAATTAACCTTAGATAAAATGGCGTTTGGCGGTATCTACGATCAAATTGGTGGTGGATTTACGCGTTATTCGGTGGACATGATCTGGAAAGTTCCACATTTTGAGAAAATGCTCTATGATAATGCACAATTGATGGAATTATACGCCATGGGATATGAAGCGTTTCAGGTTGATCACTATAAGCAGATTGTTCTAGAGATTTTCACTTGGTTGCAGCGTGAAATGAAGGATGAATCCGGCGCATATTTCAGCGCCTTAGATGCAGATAGCGAAGGGGAGGAAGGAAAATACTATTGTTGGAATCAGGCAGAATTGAAATCTTTGATTCATTCAGAGTATGATCTTTTTGCTGATTACTACGCTGTTACAAATCGTGGATTTTGGGAGGACGATAAATACATCCTACTAAAAACCCAAAGCGATGTTGCATTCGCGAAGAAATGGAACATTGATGAACACGACCTCGAAAATAAAGTATCCGATTGGAAATCCTTGCTTTTATCAGAACGTCAAAAACGCATTGCTCCCGGACTAGACCATAAATGCCTCACTTCTTGGAATGCGCAGTTAATCAAAGGAATGTGTCGCGCATATAATGCATTGTACCAAGAAGAATTTTTAATAGAAGCACGAAAAATCGGCAAATGGATTCTATCGAGTCAAGTTCAACCGAACGGACATTTATACCATGTAAATACTAATGGTGTGGCAAACATTGATGGTTTTCTGGAGGATTATGCCCACGCCATCGATGCGTTTATTCAGTTGTATCAACGAACAGGTGAATTAACTTGGTTAGAACATGCGAAGATTTGGGCCTCGCTTGTTGAAACAGAATTTATGCATCCGGAAAGTAAAATGTGCTATTTCACCTCAAATGATACCCAACTCGTAGTTCGAAAAATGGAAATTCACGACAACGTCATTCCGTCTAGTAATTCTGTGATGGCAAGAAATTATTTCCGATTAGGCACCTATTTCCGAGAAGACCGCTGGCTTGAACATGCGCGTCAAATGTTAGCCAACATGTACGATGGCATGGAGACTTATGGCTCTGGATATTCCAATTGGGCACATTTATTACTGGAAATGAATCAGGGATTGGCAGAAGTTCACCTCATGGAAGTTCAAACGAGTGAAATCGTTAGTTGGCCAGATAACGTACTTCTTTCGCATCACAAAGAAATTCCCATGTCTGCAAGTTATGCTTCGGGAATTTTTGTTTGTGCAAAAGGCACATGCTATCCAGCACTTTCAACGTTGAAAGCTGCCACGGAACTCATCCAAGAAGAAATCAATTAAGATTTAATCTTACACGTATTCCAGCCAAATAGGGCATACAGTCCACAAAATGACGTAAAAGACGTCAAGATTAACATTGCTGAAACGATTAATGCAAGCGCATTCAATGTGGTTGGAAGTAGTTCCAACAACGACACAATTAATAGAACTGCAGAGATTGCGATGCGAATCAATCGATCCTTATTTCCCATGTTTTTTTTCATAAACCAAATGTACGAATGTAATTGGTTTTGAAAGCAACCTAGGTTACTCTGCTAGCTTATCCTTTGCGAGCAATCGCTTTCATGGCAGCGTTGACAACATCCTGTGTATCGATTCCGTATTTCGTCATCAATTCCATAGGTGTTCCACTTTCCCCGAATGAATCGTTTACTGCTACATATTCCTGAGGACAAGGCAATTCTCTGCTCAACACTTGAGAAACTGCTTCACCTAATCCACCGTTCATCATGTGTTCTTCTGCCGTCACAACACATCCTGTTTTTGCAGCGGATGTTAAAATCGCTTGAACATCTAATGGTTTAATGGTGTGCATGTTAATCAATTCAGCAGAAATTCCTTTCTCCTTTAAAATAGCTAAAGCTTCAATGGATTTCCAAACTAAGTGTCCACAAGCGATGATGGTTACATCCGTCCCCTCCGCCAAAACATCTGCTTTTCCAATCACAAATTTTGCGTCTGGTTTCACGAAAATCGGCATTACCGGACGACCAAATCGAAGGTAAACGGGTCCATTATGTTCAGCAATAGCGATTGTTGCTTGCTTTGTTTGATTAAAATCCGCAGGAACAATCACTGTCATGTTTGGCAACATACGCATCATTCCAATATCCTCTAAAATTTGATGCGTCGCACCATCTTCACCTAAGGTAAGTCCAGCGTGAGAAGCACAAATTTTCACGTTTTTCTGAGAGTAAGCCACCGATTGACGAATTTGATCATAAACGCGTCCAGTCGAGAAATTTGCGAATGTTCCAGTATATGGAATTTTTCCACCAATGGTCATCCCTGCCGCTAGTCCAATCATGTTTGCTTCAGCGATTCCCGCTTGGAAAAAACGATCTGGATTTTCTTTTTGGAAGGCATCCATTTTCAATGAACCAGTTAAGTCAGCACACAATGCGACTACATCTGGATTTGTGCGTCCTAATTCCGCTAATCCTTCACCAAATCCTGATCGCGTGTCTTTGTTTCCTAGTATTTCAAATTCCATAACTATAAATTTAATAAGAGTGTTTTATTTGAATCGATTCTAAACTTTTTTTCTTTTGTGTATGCGCTCGACTTTTGGTCTTTTTCGCGGTAGACAATTTTATAATTTCCTGGTTGCAAGGACCATTTTCCCTCCAATGGACCTTCATCTATGTTGCACACCCATTCCCACTGATTGGCTTGACGTTCATAGAATATTTGTCCGACGCTTGCCTTCACCACAGTGTATTGAAGTATTCCCGCAGGAATGACGTCAACAAACGTTGTTTTACTTTGCGTAATTTCCACACGTTGATACGTTCTCGGCAAGGTGAAAATCTCCAGGTCGTATGTCCCGACAAGGTATTTTTGCGTGGAATTTAAATTCTGTGCATGCAGTGTTTTGCTGTCGTCTTTCACAGAAACGCGCAGTTGAAAACTTGGATTCTGGGTGTTTTTTGTTGCAGTAAATTTCAAGTATCCTTGAGGTGCATCCACAACAATCGTATTGTGTGTATGTTTTTGTAGGACAATCCCTTTTTTCTCCAATTTCGGAAGGGTATTTACCACTAAATCATACTTCACTCCCGGATCTAAAACCAAGGTGTCTGGAAGGTTTTTACGGTTGAGTGTATGCGTAAACGTGTATTTTAAGTTGGATGTCCCACTTTCGTAAAAGAACATGGTGACATTTGTTTCAAGCGGTTTTTTGGTGATGTCATTCAAGTTCACTTGAACGGTTGTGTTCATCAGCGTTTTCGAGACAATCGTTGACAAAACATTTCGGAACGACTCCTTGCTTTCGGCATCGGAGTATGCGCCAATACAATCAAACTTATCGAGGTAGGATAAATCCATTCCTAATCCAATCACAAACGGAGTGACTTTCACACCTTTATCCTTTAACTTTCGGGCGATGATACACGGATCATTATCACACGATTCGAGTCCGTCTGTAATTAAAATGATGTAGTTCCGCGCAAGTGTATCAGGAAAATCTCCGGCTGCCGCTTCAAGTGATCGCGCAATAGGCGTAGACCCTTTGGCTTGTATGGACTTTACCTTTGTTTTGATGGCGTCCACTGTATTGAGTCCGAAGGGAACCTCTAATTTGGTATCGTTGCAATCTTGATAGGTATTCGTAACTGGAGTTTGGTGCCCGTAAACACGTAACGCAATTTCCAAATTTGGAATCCCTCTCAACTTCTCGACCTCTTGAATGAGCACTTCTTTTGCTGCTTCCATGCGCGTTTGGTTGTTATTCCAATCGACATTCATGCTATTCGAAGCATCCAAAATAAACAAAATACGCGTGTTTTTTTGAGTCCAGCCGAAGCTAGAAAGACAAATAAACAATACGCATATCCACTGTTTCATTAATAGTCGCCTAACGATTCTTCAAGTTGCGCTAACGCTGCGCTGAGCTGTTCTGCGTTTGGAGCAACTCCATGCCATTTGTGAGAGCCCATCATGTAGTCAACACCTTGACCCATTTCTGTTTTCATAATGATCACCACTGGCTTTCCTTTTCCGCACAACGCTTTAGCTGCTGTCATTTTCGCTCGGATATCTTCGAACTGATGTCCGTCCATTTCCAACACTTCCCAACCGAACGCTAACCATTTTTGTGCCAAGTTTCCTAAAGACATCACGTCTTCTACGTCTCCGTCAATTTGACGTCCGTTATAATCAATGGTTGCGATGAGGTTATCAACATTGTTTGCAGCAGCGTACATTGCCGCTTCCCAAATTTGACCTTCTTGTAATTCTCCATCGCCATGAAGTGTATAAACGATTCCTTTGTCACCTGTTAGTTTTTTCACTTGAGCAGCTCCAGCTGCAACAGAAAGACCTTGTCCTAATGAACCAGAAGCCATGCGAATTCCAGGTAGTTTTTTATCAGTGGAAGGGTGTCCTTGTAAGCGACTAGACAACTTTCTAAAGGTAGCTAATTCAGCAACTGGGAAATACCCAGCTCTTGCTAAAACACTGTACCAAACTGGAGAAATGTGTCCATTCGACAAGAAAAACAAATCCTCACCAATACCATCCATGTCAAAAGACTCGGCATTGAAACTCATTTGCTCAAAATACAAAAAGCTTAAAAAATCGGCACAGCCAAGTGATCCTCCAGGGTGACCTGAATTAACTGCTGAAACCATACGAACGATGTCTCTTCTTACCTGAGAAGCTACTTTTTCTAATGCTGAATTCTCCATGAATTTTAACTAAGGAATTATGTTTAGACAAAATTAAGTTTTATTAACTTAGCATGAAATTGAAATATTTGAACATTAGGTACAACTTTTCAACGATTATAAACGTCTTGTGGACACAAAACTGATTACATGAAAAAGGGTTTACTCATTATCTTACTTGCATTGACACAGCAACTAGTTGCACAAAAAGCAAGTCCAGCATTATCCAAAAGTTATTCAAAAACGGAATTACAAGCATTTGAACAAGATGGACAAGGCACGATTAACGTTCTTAATTATGCAGTAGACCATGCTTGTTACACGGTAGTTATTCCCGAAGGCAAAGAGGTAAGTCAATTCCCTGCCATTTCCCTGAAATCAAAAAAGGACATTCGTTTTACGGACTATCAATTGCAAATCATAGACCGCACTCAATATTTCAGAATTGAAGGCAGCAATGAATTGTTAGTCGTGAAGTCCATCAACATTCTTAAGTTAGAAATGCAAAACAAGAAATAATGACAAAAAATTTACTTAGCATTTTATTCGTTGCGCTTGCACATTTCGGATTTTCTCAAGTGACTTTGACGATTTCCGATCCAGACTACGCACAATCAAATCCCTTAAACTGTGCTGGAATTGTTCCAACAGGGGGAACAAACTTTATTGATGGTGTTGGTAATTATCTACCGAATACCGATCAAACATTGGTGCTTTGTCCAGATTTAACACAAGGATCAAAAGTTTCGATTTCTTTCGCGACGAATATTGGTTTCGAATTTGACATTCATCCAACAGATACCTTGTATGTGTACGACGGACCATCGACAAGTGCACCGTTGTTAGGAGCCTACAATTCTGGAACGAATCCAGTTGGATTCTTTGTACAAGCATCTTTTCCAAATAATCCTTCGGGATGTTTAACCCTTCGTTTTCGTTCGAACGGGGTAAGTGAAGGAACAGGTTGGGTGGCAAATGTTGCATGTGGAAATCCACCTCAACCAATCGAACCGCATATTGAAGCTTTTAAAAATGGTGTTGGAGCGAATATTTTGAATCCTCTTGACACAGGATACGTTGATTTGTGTTTTGGAGACTCTGTTTTGTTAACTGCAACGCCTTTATTCCCTTATTCATTGGAGAACACCAATACAGGTTACTCACAAACAGTGGCAAACTGTAACTATACTTGGACCATCGGTGGTGTTGGTCAATTTACTGGAAGTTCTGTATGGTTTACCCCACCAGCACAATCTGGATACTATGTTGACTTAAAGGTTCAGGATATTTTCCCGCATCAGGCTAACATTCATTGTAAAGTCCGAGTTTCCCAGACGCCTTTGTTTACGGGGACAGGGCCTTTAGCGGATACCGTTTGTCTCGGAGTCAGCACCAACTTGATTGGTGGTGTTACAGCAACTGACACCGTTGGAATTGATATTCCTGGTGGAGAGTTTCAAATTGGCGGTGTATTTGCAGGATTAACGTTTCTGCCCGATGGAGCTGGACAAACATACTCTTCCATCGTACCTATGTCCGGATTTGATTCAACAGCAGTCATCACATCCGCAAATGATTTTGATCAATTGTGTATAGATATCGAACACTCGTATATCGGGGATATTGAAATTGCTTTGACTTGTCCGAATGGAACCACCGTCTCCCTGATGAATGCGTACAATCAAACGCCATTAGGTTGGAATGAATTAGTCCCGGGCGGCTGTGGAAACGGGATCTCTACGTTTCTTGGAAATGACACAAATATCGATGGAGGTAATCCAGGGACACCTGTTTGGACCTATTGTTTCTCGCCAACAAATGCTACGCTGGGAACCATTTGTGCGGAAGAAGCCTTAGGAAATACAGTCATCAATTCTTATGGATTTGCATCCATGAATCCAAATGGAGTGTACCTACCCGATGGTGATTTCAATCAATTTGCAGGATGTCCAATTAATGGACCATGGACCATTTCGGTTCAAGATAACCAAGGGATTGATGATGGATACATTTTTCAATGGGCAATTTATTTCAATTCGTCATTATATCCTGATTCTGAGGGATATCAAAACATTGTCATGGGTGATTTTTGGACATCAGATCCATCCATTATTTCCGGCCAAACAGATACCTTGATTGTGATTCAACCAAGTGTTACAGGAAACACAAACTATACGTACAATGTTACAGACAATTTTGGTTGTCATTACGACACGACAGTAACCCTATACGTGTTGCCTACACCTGTCATTTTCGACGATACAATCGCCTGTAACTACGCTTTCCAAGTTCAAAACACCATTTCATACAGTGGCGGTGTTTGGGCATGTGCGGATACTTCCGTTCACTTTTTACCAAATAACGCGTTCGACAACCCTATCATTAATACCATGCAGGTTGGCGGGATCTACGATGTGATGTACATCGATAATTCATGTAACGACACCATTATTTCTCAAATTGAATTTCCACCATATATTTACACAGAATTGTTGGATACCGCGATTTGTAAAAATGCTAATTTTGAATTGTATCCGTTAATGGTAAATTCTCAACCCTTACAAGCAGGATACAATCCATTGCAGACTTTCGTTTGGGGTGACGGTTATACGGCTGTTCCGCGCATTGTGAATCAACCTGGAGATTATCCATTCTTCTTGTCAAATGTATGTTATACTGTTTCTGACATTGCTACAATTACCATAAAACCATGTGACATTACCGCGCCTAATATCATCTCTCTTTCCTCACAAGCTGGTAATGAAACCTTCTATGTAAATTATGAAGGAATTGCTGAATTTCAATGCTACATCCTCAATCGTTGGGGTAATGTGATTTATGAATATTCTGATCCAGCTGGACATTGGGATGGAAAAACAAGTTCTGGAGATATCGTAGAAGAAGGAACTTATTTCTACCGTATTGATGCAGTTTTCGAAGGTGGAGAAAAGATACAAAAACACGGATTTGTCGTTGTGAAATACTAGGATTGACTACTTTTGTTCAAAATTGAACAACTATGTCAGATTTGTCTTTCGCACAAGAAATCCAAGAAGGAATTCCAACGTATGTTCCCACAGAAAAATCTTGGGATTCAAACGTCAACCATGCGCCAAAGCGCAAGGATATTCTTTCAAAAGAGGAAAAGAAATTAGCCATTGCAAATGCATTGCGCTATTTCCCGAAAGAACAACATACTGAATTAGCGAAAGATTTTGTTGCTGAGCTGAATACCTACGGACGCATTTACATGCACCGTTATCGTCCAACACACCCTATCTTTGCTCGTCCAATTTCTGAATATCCAGGAAAATCACTTCAGGCGCGCGCCATCATGTTGATGATTCAAAATAATTTGGATCATGCTGTAGCGCAACACCCTCATGAACTCATTACGTATGGCGGAAATGGTGCTGTCTTCCAAAACTGGATTCAATACCGCTTAACCATGAAGTATTTGTCGGAAATGACGGACGAACAAACGTTAGTGATGTACTCAGGACATCCAATGGGGTTATTTCCATCACATAAAAATGCACCACGTGTGGTGGTGACAAATGGCATGATGATTCCAAATTATTCCAAACCGGATGATTGGGAAAAATTCAATGCACTAGGTGTTACACAATACGGACAAATGACTGCTGGATCCTATATGTACATTGGTCCACAAGGAATTGTACATGGCACCACAATCACTGTGCTTAATGCAGTGCGCAGATTAGCAAAAAACCGCGATGACATCAAAGGGAAATTATTCTTAACCGCTGGACTCGGTGGAATGTCAGGTGCACAACCAAAGGCAGGAAATATTGCTGGAGTCATATCAGTAACAGCTGAAGTCAATCCAAAAGCAGCAAAAACAAGACATGAACAAGGATGGGTTGACGAAATAATTTCTGATCTAGATGAATTGTCGGCACGTGTAAAAAAGGCACAAGAATCCAAAGAAGTCGTTTCGATTGCCTACCTAGGAAACGTTGTGGATGTTTGGGAGAAATTTGATGAAACTGGTGTCCATGTGGATTTAGGTTCGGATCAAACTTCCCTCCACAATCCATGGGCTGGGGGATATTATCCTGCAGGACTCACGTTTGAAGAATCCAACGAAATGATGGCGAATGATCCGGACAAATTCAAGGAATATGTTCAAGAAAGTTTGAGACGTCACGCTGCTTCCGTTAATAAGCACACAGAAAGAGGCACGTATTTCTTCGATTACGGAAACGCGTTTTTATTAGAATCTTCTCGTGCTGGAGGAGATGTGATGGCAAAAAACCACATTGATTTCAAGTATCCTTCTTACGTCCAAGATATTTTAGGCCCCATGTGCTTCGATTATGGATTTGGTCCGTTTAGATGGGTTTGTGCTTCGGGTGATCCAAGTGACTTAGAAAAAACAGATGCAATCGCATGCCGAGTTTTAGAAGAAATGATGCTGCATAGTCCGGTTGAAATCCAACAACAAATGGCGGATAATATTCAGTGGATTAAAGGAGCGCAAGAAAATAAAATGGTTGTCGGGTCGCAAGCTAGAATCCTTTATGCTGATGCAGAGGGAAGAATGCGCATTGCGGAAGCCTTCAATCAAGCCATTTCGCGTGGTGAAATAGGACCCGTTATCTTAGGTCGAGATCACCACGATGTTTCTGGAACGGATTCTCCTTACCGTGAAACGTCCAATATTTACGATGGATCCCGATTTACCGCAGATATGGCCATCCAAAATGTGATTGGCGATAGTTTCCGTGGCGCTACGTGGGTTTCCATTCATAATGGAGGTGGAGTTGGCTGGGGAGAGGTAATTAATGGTGGATTTGGAATGTTGTTGGACGGTAGCGCGGATGCGGATCGAAATTTAAAAATGATGTTGCATTGGGATGTGAACAATGGTATTGCTAGACGAAATTGGGCACGTAACGAAAATGCTATTTTCGCCATCAAACGTGCGATGGAAATCGAACCAAATCTGAAAGTAACCTTGCCGAATTTGGTCGACGATCAATTATTGGATGATATCTTTTAAGGCCTAAAAGCTTCTTCGAGAAAGCGTCCTTTACTCGTTGGCATATCAAAGTGAAGCAGCGTGGAAATTGTTTTCGAAATATCGATTAACTCGCCTTCTTTCTTGATAGACAAACCCTTTGGTGTATCTGGACCAAGAACTAATAGTGAAATGTGTCTGCATCCTTCACAGCGGTCACCATGGTTTACAAATCCTGATTTTACTCCGTCTAGGTGTCTACCGTGATCATTCGTGATAAACAAAGTTGTTTGATCTTTCATCAATGGATTGGATTGAATCATCGCCCATAAATTTGCTGCGTAGGCATCACAAGCGGTAATTGATTGCTGGTATTTTTCCCAGTTGTTCGCGTGTCCATAGACATCTACTGCTAATAAATTAATCAGCATTACGTGTGGTGCATTTGGACTCGTTACCAACTCGGTCACTTTTGCAAACGTTTTTTCATCTTTCCCGTACCCTAATCCATTTCCATTTGGACCACAGTAGGTAGCGGCCAAAAACTGATCGTGCCATTTTTTATTTTCCGTATTTGCCAATACATCTAACTTTCCTTTGCTTGCGACAATGTAGGCATCATTTTTTGCAGCCCCCGTTGACTTCAGGTAATACTGAAACAAAGAAGGATTTTTCGGTAAGTTTGTCCCTGAGTTCGAAATGCGCTGGTAAACGCCAGTAGCAATAGCTGTGTGTCCAGGAACAGTGTATGTGACACCATTGTTTTTGAAATCCTCGTAAAACGCTCCTTGATAACGGAGTGAGTCACATAACACAGGACTTAAACGGCAGGATGTGTCACCATAGGTTTCACTGTAACGTGGTCCGTCAATGACTAAAATCACTACATACTTTGTTTGATAGGAACTGTTTCCTTGCTGAGCGAAAAGTGTGGACCCAAGAAGTAAAAAAACGAATGCTAAAATGTGATTTTTCATGATTCAAAAATACACATTATCATCAGTCTTTCTTCAGACATACGCGCTATTTATCTTTTAAATCAACAATGGCGACTGGCTTATTCTCTAAGAATGACGAATACGAATAACTTCTTTTTAAAGCGTTATTTTCAGTTTCTCTTAGAATGGACGACCTCAAATTTCTTTTTCCACTTTAAGACTTGTTTTTCAAGAAGCTCGTATACAATTGCCGAAATGAGAATGGAAAGGAAAATATTTAAAAAGAAAAACAAATACATGTTTGTAGAACCCCATTGATACATAAAACGGATAACAACGATAGGAATCAACACATTGCTAAAAAGGTAAATTCCGTAGGATATTTTCCCTAAATAATTAAGTGATTTTTGAAAAGGCAAGTTGAAAATACGGTCTTCATTAAAAATGAAATGAATCATTCCAAATCCTAAAATACTGACGTAAAAATATTTTTTGATGACAATATCAAAAAATGAATCGTAGGTATAAACGGGATCAATGACGTAGACGACAATGAATAAACCATATAAAATTAGTCTTGTTGATTTACTGAGTTTTGCTTGAAAACCATATTCCTTGTAATATAAGGCGTATAGTCCTCCGATCACTAAAACGTCAATTCTACTCAAAGTATTCAGGTAAATTTGCCAATAATCTGAATGAACAACAAACAAATATGTTCGAAAAAGAAAACTCATTGCAATCAATAATAGAAAGGCAGTTTTTAAGTTCCTTCGTGCAATAAACGCCACGACAAATGGCCAGAAAAGATAAAAATGTTCCTCTACACAAATAGACCATAAATGTGCATAAGGGTATTGCCATATTTTTATCGAAATAGCGTGAAAGTTGTTGTAAAATAAAACATTGGGTAAGTAATCCGGTGTTTTTCCGTTTGCTAAATAAACACAAAGCGGAGTGAGGGCAATTAGCAGGAAATAAGCAGGCCAAATCCTTAGAATTCTTCGAAAATAAAATTTTACGATGGAGATTTTCCCAGTATTTTCTTTTTCCGAAAGCAATAAATAGGTAATCAAGAAACCACTTATGAGGAAAAAGATGTCCACTCCAATTCCACCATTTGTAAATGCTGTATTCAGGTAACTTCCAAAATTTGTGAAATCAGTATGGTTCCCGTCAACAGTCATGAATCCAGGCTTTCCAAACCAACCACACCATCCTTCATAGGCATGGGCGAATAAAACTAAAAAAACGGCCGCAAATCTTAGAATATCTATATTCTTGAAGTAAACAACTTGTTTCGAATCTTTCATTAAATGGGCACTATTTTTTTAGAAATATGAATGGAATTCGTCAAAAAAACCGCTATTCTTAGCCTGCTTTAGTCTTTCAGAATTTTTACTATTTGAATATGCTTCCCTTCACGAGAGATACGTAGTAAATAAACTCCTTTTTCAAGTGTAGAAATATCCAATGATTTGGACTGCTGGTTTCCGCTTAGGATTAATTTACCTTGTAGATCCAAAAGTTGAATTTTGTCGGCAGCATGTAAACCCTCCAAGTTCAAAATAGACGAAGTTGGATTGGGATAAACAACGAGTCCTTCTTCTGTGAGTGTATTCAGGCCGCTTAAATTCGAATCATACATCACGCGCACAGGAATGGTTTTGTGAACGGTTTGGGCAGGAACTCCGTTATCCGTTACATCCATTTCAATGGTGTAAATTCCCGGCTGTACATTTGTTGCATCAAATGTGACATCATATTGAGAGAATTCACCATTTGGTGTTTCGACATAACTCAATGCGCTTGGCAACGAACATTGAATCGTTGTACTTAATAATTGTCCAATTTCAGGTGTGCTTACACCAATGGAGAAATCAACAGCGTTAAGACTTTTATGCAAAGTATCTCCTGTATAAACATCAATCGTATCACAAATAAGGCTGCTCATCACCAATGGTGGAATATTTGTGGTGGTTCCTGCCAAGTTGAAGTAGATTTCTTGATTATCGAGAAAATCAACTTGGTCAATGGTGTTGTATGGTCCGTCAAAAGCAGTTCCAAGGGTATCAAATTGCCCTACTTGAAAATAATCAAGTCCGTTACCAATGTTAACACCTACAGTGGCCGGAGATCCGCTGAACCCATTTATCCCTCCTGATGCCGAACCTGTTGTCCACTGCATGTCACCATAACAAAACGATACATTATTCCCAGCAGGAACCAAGGTGTCTTGTCCATCGGAAATAATTAATTGAAAAGTATTTAATTTATCTTCCATCATGCTGAAATAACCAACGTGATCCCAAACAATGACAAGTGAATGTGGATTTAATTTATACCAAACATTTCCTCCATTTGTGGAACGCGTATCTACATCAGCCCAAAAAGGAGCAATCATATTAAAGGATGGATCTGGAAACGTAAATGCAGTAAAGGTATTGTAAGGTGTGGTAAAGGAAATGTTACCATTGTTATTGATGTATAAACTGTCGTATGATGTGCCATAAAAACTAAAACTAAACGGTAGGTAGATGCTATTCGAATATAAATCATCATTTGGTGCCATGGCTAACAAAAATGTAGAGTCCAAGGGAATTAAACAATCGCACACGCCTGATTTTGTTGAATTACCTGTGTAATGAATCACTGGATTATTGGAGTGAACCAAATCAATCACACTTTGATTGGTGATCATTCCTTGGGATTTTAAACGTTCGTATTCTTTTGAATCGACTTTTAGTGTTTGACCTGTTGTCGTAAAAGTAAAAAGCCCGATAATTCCTAGTAATAATGCTCTCATAATGCTTGAATTTGAATAATTCGAATTGAAAATTACCATTTTTTTTCAAGAAACGAAAACATTCATGTGATGGCGATGTTTTCTAGGTTAAATAATCAAATAAACGTTTGTTCAAATACCATAAAAGTGGTAATTTTGTGGACGATTAACAGTTTATTTATAATTAATCTAAATAAAAACTGATTATGATTACAGTTACAGACAATGCAAAGAAGCAAGCCATTAGATTGATGGAAGATGAGGGTAAAGAAGGTCTTTTTATCCGTGTTGGAGTTCAAGGAGGTGGATGTTCAGGATTAATGTATCAATTGACATTTGACAATCAGGATTTAGAAGGCGATAAGTCCTTTGAAGACAACGGAATAAAAGTGGTCGTTGACAAAAAAAGTTACCTGTATTTAATTGGAACAACCTTAGACTTTTCCGGAGGATTAAATGGAAAAGGATTTGTGTTTCAAAACCCGAATGCAGATCGAACATGTGGATGTGGAGAGTCTTTCTCTGTTTAAGAAAAAGCTATGGCAGGATATACTGAAAATGAGTTAGCTCAAGATCTCGAAAATCAAGAATATAAATTCGGATTCGTCACAGATATTGAGTCAGATACCGTTCCAATTGGATTGAATGAGGACATCATCCGCTTAATTTCTGAAAAGAAGGAAGAACCGGAATGGTTACTTGAATACCGACTAAAAGCCTTCGCTATCTGGAAGGAAATGACCGAGCCAGAATGGGCACATGTGCATTACACCAAACCAGATTTTCAAGCAATCGCTTATTACTCCGCTCCGAAACAAACGAAAAAATACGAGTCCTGGGATGATGTTGATCCGGAAATGAAAGAAACCATGAAAAAATTGGGGATTTCGATGGAGGAGCAACAACGTTTAACAGGTGTTGCGGTGGATTTCGTTATGGATTCTGTTTCCGTAGCAACATCCTTCAAAGAAAAACTTGGAGAACTTGGAGTGATTTTCTGCTCTTTTTCAGATGCTGTACAAAATCATCCTGATCTCGTTAAAAAATACATGGGATCCGTGGTTCCAATGACCGATAATTTTTATGCGGCATTGAATGCAGCGGTATTCACCGATGGATCCTTTTGTTACATTCCAAAAGGAGTTCGTTGTCCAATGGAATTGTCAACATACTTCCGAATAAATGCGGGTGGAACTGGTCAATTTGAACGTACGTTGGTCGTGGCAGATGAAGGATCATATGTTTCCTACCTTGAAGGTTGTACTGCGCCACAACGTGACGAAAATCAATTGCATGCCGCAGTGGTTGAGTTAATTGCCATGGATCATGCCGAAATTAAATATTCCACCGTTCAAAACTGGTATCCAGGCGATAAAGAAGGAAAAGGTGGTGTCTTTAATTTCGTTACCAAACGCGGAATGTGCAATGCACACGCCAAAATATCATGGACGCAAGTAGAAACAGGATCAGCTGTCACGTGGAAATACCCATCGTGTATCTTAAAAGGAGATTACGCTATCGGAGAATTTTACTCTGTAGCGGTAACGAATAATTACCAACAAGCCGATACGGGAACAAAGATGATTCACCTTGGAAAAAACACCAAGAGTACGATTATTTCCAAAGGAATTTCTGCAGGAAAATCGCAGAATTCATACCGTGGACTCGTTCAAATAAATAAAAGTGCTCAAAATGCACGTAATTTTTCACAATGTGATTCCCTGTTGATGACAGACGAATGCGGCGCACATACATTTCCGTACATCGAATGTAAAAATCCAACAGCGAAAATTGAACATGAAGCAACAACATCGAAAATTGGTGAAGACCAATTGTTCTATTGTATGCAACGTGGAATCAGCGAGGAAAAAGCGATTAGCCTTATCGTGAATGGATATTGTAAGGAGGTATTAAACCAATTACCGATGGAATTTGCCGTGGAAGCACAAAAATTGCTGGCAATTAGCCTTGAAGGTAGTGTGGGATAAGAAAGTAGATCAAAGGAATTAGTGCTGAATAAGAAAAGATAAGAGATGATTAAAATTGAAAATTTACACGCAAGTATCGACGGAAAAGAAATCTTAAAAGGATTAAACTTGGAAGTGAAAGCGGGAGAAGTTCATGCCATTATGGGCCCGAATGGTGCCGGTAAAAGTACTTTAGCAAGTGTGTTAGCTGGACGTGAAGACTATGAAGTAACGGCAGGTTCAGTTGATTTTGACGGAACCGATTTGTTAGAATTATCGACGGAAGATCGTGCGAGAGAAGGCTTGTTTTTAGCATTTCAATACCCAGTGGAAATCCCGGGTGTTTCGAATATTAACTTTCTTCGAACTGCTTTGAATGAAATCAGAGCGTACAAAGGTGAAGATCAAATTTCTGCCAAGGATTTCATGGCAATGGTTCGTGAAAAATCTGCCATTGTTGAATTGGATAGCAAATTAGCTTCCCGCGCAGTGAACGAAGGATTTTCAGGTGGAGAGAAAAAACGAAATGAAATTTTCCAAATGGCGATGTTGGAACCGAAATTAGCGGTTCTTGACGAAACGGATTCTGGTTTGGATATCGATGCTTTGCGCATTGTGGCAAATGGGGTAAATACCTTGAAGTCAGATAAAAATGCGACGATTGTGATTACGCATTATCAACGTTTGTTGGATTACATCGTTCCGGATTTCGTGCACGTTTTATACAACGGACGAATCGTGATGACTGGAACGAAAGATTTGGCATTGGAATTAGAGGAAAAAGGATACGATTGGATCAAAGATTCAATTGACGCGTAAGAAAAAGCAATGGAAAACTCGAATAAATTAAATCAATTTACCAGTCGATTTGCTACTACCGAAATCGATGCGCTTCTGCCAATGGCTGACATGGCTCGTACTTTTTTGGCGGAAAACGACTTTCCTACAACAAGAGTCGAACGGTTTAAATACACGCGTTTGACCAAACTGGCAAATGCACAGTTTGATACAAACAATGCATTAGCTGTTGCGGATTTCCGTAAACACCAGATTTGTTCAGATGCCATCGCAATTTACATTGTGAATGGAATCGTACACTTGCCGGAGTCAACCTTACCTGCCGGACTAACCATAGACATGCTTTCATCTGCAAATTCATTGCCGACATCAAGCATTAAAGATGTTTTTGCTGGAATGAATGTCTTGTATGCGCAGTCTGGCGTTTGTGTCCATGTTGCTAAAAACACGGTCCTTGATTCCGTGATTGAAATTGTACATGTGTGCACAGGAGCCTATGCTGGATTTACCCGTCATCATGTATCCGTCGGAGAACACGCTCAAGCGAAAGTGGTTTTAACTTATGCTTCGGATGCGACAAACGATTGTTTTTCTCATGTTCATACATCCATCGAAGTTGGAAAGCAAGCACATGTGAACGTAGAGAAAGTTCAACTAGAATCAAGTGAAATGTTCTCCTTTACGGATGAAGAGATTTGGCAAGATGCAGATTCTGTATTTCAAATCAACACCTTGACTTTGAACGGAAGTTTAGTTCGTAATGATTTACATATTCAAGTTCAAGGAGAGCATGCAGAAACACACCTGAATGGAATGTATATGTTGAACGGTCAACAACACGTAGCAAATTACTCAACCGTTGATCACCAAGTAGCAAATTGCGAAAGCCACGAGCTATATAAAGGCATTATGGATGATAAATCAACGTCTGTGTTCAATGGGAAAGTATTTGTCCGCAAAGACGCTCAAAAAACAAATGCGTATCAATCCAATGCAAATGTGTTGATAAGTGAGGATTCAAGCGTGAATTCAAAGCCAGAATTGGAGATTTATGCGGACGATGTAAAATGTTCACATGGTTCCACCACAGGACAGTTAGACGACGATGCAATTTTCTACTTACGTGCGAGAGGATTATCCGAAAAAAGTGCCAAGCAATTAATGTTGACTGCCTTTATGTCGGATGTGTTGGATAAAATAACCATTCCTGAAGTGAAAGCGAAGGTTTTTAAAACAATCAATAAACGTTTTAATTGGGAATTAGAACTGTAAGTTCAAACGAAAATATAAGACAAAGAAAAAGCCCCCAACAAAATTGTCGGGGGCTTTTCTATTTCTAAAAAGTAAAGCTTATCCGTTCAAGGCTTCTGCACCACCAACGATCTCAAGGATCTCGTTCGTAATCGCCGCTTGACGTGCTTTGTTGTAGCTCAATTTAAGGCTTTTTTGAAGTTCATTCGCATTATCCGTTGCTTTGTGCATTGCGGTCATACGAGCGCCGTGCTCTGCTGCAAATGAATCGCGAATGGCTTTGTACAATTGAAGTTTTAACGATTTAGGGATTAAATCCTCAACAATTTCAATTTTAGATGGCTCAAATAAATAGTCACCGGTATTTTCACCTTCTGTTGCAGTTGGAACGATTGGTAAGAATTGTTCCGTTTCCACAAATTGCGTTGCAGCATTGATGAAACGATTGTATACCAATACGATTTTATCAAACGATTTGTTGTTGAACTGCTGAATAATTTCTTCCGCTAATTGAGCAACAACTTCGAAACGTAGGTCAGCATATACATCTTCCATGTTATCGATGCGCTCATTCGCATAGTTGTATTCAGTACGTTTGTAAACATCTCTGATTTTCTTTCCAACGCTTAAAACGTGAACATTTGCGTTTTTATAATCTTCGTGGATAAGAACACCAGTTCGTTTGATAATGTTATTGTTGAATCCACCACACAAACCACGGTTTGATGTAATGCCTACAACTAATACATTTTTTACTTCGCGTTGCTCTGAAAAAGCATTCTCAGAAAGGTCTAGAGTCGCACTTAAGTTCTCTAGGATTTCTTTCAATTTTCCAGCGTATGGACGCATTTGCGTAACTGCATCTTGTGCACGTTTCAACTTAGCTGCAGAAACCATCTTCATTGCTGAAGTGATCTGCATCGTTGATCCGACAGAGGCGATTCGGTTACGTATTTCTTTTAAATTAGCCATTCTTGATGTTTATCTTCAATCAAATGATGGGGAACAATTAGAATTTCTCAGCGACTTCTTTCGCAACTTTCGTTAAAACAGCTTCGATTTCATCTGTGTATTTACCAGCTTTCAATGCCACTAATGTGTCAGCATGTTTCGCTTCTAATACTGTCAAATAATCTTTCTCGAAGTTTTTAACTTGGTTGATTGGAACATTTTGGATAAGTCCTTTAACTCCAACGTAAATGATCGCAATTTGTTTTTCAACTGGGTATGGATCTCCTTCTTTTTGTTTCAAGATTTCCACGTTACGAGCTCCTTTATCCAATACGTTTTTAGTAGCTGAATCCAAATCAGAACCAAATTTCGCAAACGCTTCTAATTCGCGGTATTGCGCTTGGTCTAATTTCAATGTACCAGCAACTTTTTTCATGGATTTAATCTGAGCAGATCCTCCTACACGAGAAACGGAGATACCAACGTTAATCGCTGGACGAATACCAGAGTTAAATAAGTCACCTTCCAAGAAGATTTGTCCATCAGTAATGGAAATCACGTTCGTTGGAATATATGCAGAAACGTCTCCTGCTTGTGTTTCAATAATCGGAAGTGCTGTTAATGATCCACCACCTTTTACTTTATCTTTCAATGAAGCTGGAAGGTCGTTCATTTGTTTAGCGATGTTGTCATCAGAGATTACTTTCGCTGCACGCTCCAATAAACGGGAGTGAAGGTAGAATACATCTCCAGGGTATGCCTCGCGTCCTGGTGGACGACGTAATAACAATGATACCTCACGGTAAGCAACTGCTTGTTTAGATAAATCATCATAAACAATCAACGCTGGTTTACCTAAGTCTCTAAAGTATTCTCCAACAGCAGCTCCAGTCATTGGTGCGTAAAACTGCATTGGAGCTGGATCAGATGCATTAGAAGCAACTACCGTTGTATAGGCCATTGCACCTGCATCTTCTAATTTTTTAACGATTCCTGCAACCGTTGAACCTTTTTGTCCAATTGCTACATAAATACAGTAAACAGGCTCACCACGATCGTAAAACTCACGTTGGTTAATGATTGTATCAATCGCAACAGTTGTTTTTCCTGTTTGACGGTCACCAATGATCAACTCACGTTGTCCACGTCCGATTGGAATCATCGCATCCACCGCTTTGATACCTGTTTGAAGAGGCTCAGTTACTGGTTGACGGAAGATAACTCCTGGTGCTTTACGTTCGATTGGCATTTCGTATAACTCACCAGCGATTGGTCCTTTACCATCGATTGGTTGTCCTAATGTATCAATGACACGTCCAACTACGCCATCACCAACTTTTACAGAGGCGATTTTTCCTAGTCGGCGAACAGTATCACCTTCTTTTACACTTGAAGATCTACCTAAAAGTACAGCTCCTACATTGTCTTCTTCCAAGTTCAATGCAATTCCTTGCATTCCACCTGCGAATTCAATTAATTCACCGTATTGAACACCATTCATTCCATAGATACGTGCAATACCATCTCCTACTTGAAGAACGGTACCTACTTCTTGTAATTCTGCTTCAGAGCGAAATCCAGAAAGTTGCTCTCTTAATATTGCGGAAACTTCTGCTGGTTTGATATCTGCCATTTTTACTTTATTTAATGTGTCGTTTGACTATTTTACTAATTCTTGTTTTAATCGATTCAATTGGTTTGAAACGGATGCATCAATTTGGTGATCACCCATACGGACAATAAATCCACCAATTAATGATTCGTCTACATTTTCAGTGATTTCTAAGGTTCCTTTGATGGAAGCACTGATTTTGGAAGTGATTTGAGCTTTTGTTTGAGCATCCAAGGTTTTAGCACTGATAATTGTTACTGGAACAATTCCTCTGTGTTCTTTTAGCTGAGCTAAAAACGCACTAGCGATTTCTGTAATTAATGCCTCTCTTCTGTTCGTCGCTACCATTTCTAAAAATGAAATGGACAAAGCGTCAAAATTTCCAAAGATGGATTTAATGACTTCCAATTTTTTGTCCACCTTAATTAAAGGAGAACTTAAAAACACTTGGAAATCATGCGCCTCGTTTGCAACTGTTATAATTTGTTGCATGTTATTTTCAATAACCTCGATTTTTTGTTGATCTAAGGCTAATTCCAATAATGCTTTCGCGTAACGTCCTGCTGCTTTCGTTGATTTCATTTGATTAGTTCATTTGAATATCACCAGCAAGTTTTTCTGCTAATGCTTTTTGTTTTTCATCTGATGCCAATTCGCCACGAACAACTTTCTCAGCGATTTCAACCGCCAATGTTGCCACATGCGTTTTGATTTCAGCAATTGCTGCTGCTTTTTCGCTGTTAATGTTCAAACGTGCTGCTTCAACAATTTTCTGTGCTTCAACTTTTGATTTAGATTTTGCATCTTCAATCATCGTGTTCGCAGCTTCTTTCGCTTCTTTCAAGATGTTGTCACGTTCAGCACGTGCTTCTTTCAAGATTTGATCGTTTTCAGCTTTTAACGCTTTCATCTCAGCTTGTGTTTTCACAGCTAAGTCTAAAGCCTCAGAAATTTTTTGTTCACGTGCATTTACTGCATTTAAAATAGGCTTCCAGGCAAATTTTGCCAATAAGAACAAGAGCAGGCAAAAAACAATTCCTGTCCAGAACAATAAACCTAAATCGGGTAATATTAAATCCATTTTCTTTTAATTAATGTGTTAAATAATAAAGGCAGTTGAAACCAACCGTTCCAACTACCTTTAAAGATTTATGCTTTCGCGCCTAGTAGACCAACTACTACACCGAATAACGCAACACCTTCAATAAGTGCTGCTGCAATAATCATCGCTGTTTGAATTTTTCCAGATGCTTCTGGGTTTCTAGCGATACCTTCTACTGCAGAACCACCGATTCTACCAATTCCTAGACCTGCGCCTAAAACTGCTAAACCAGCACCGATTGCTGCAATACTACCGAACATTCCTGTCATTATATTTGAATTAAAAGGTTACTAATTAATGATGCGCTTCTTCCACAGCTGCTCCAATAAACAATGCTGAAAGCATCGCAAAAAGGAACCCTTGTAAAAACGCAACTAAAACTTCCAAAATCGAGATAAACAAAGCCATTGGAACAGACAATCCTGCCCAAGCTACGTTTTTATTTACGAAGATGATGGAAATCAATGCTAAAACAATAATGTGTCCTGCGGTAATGTTCGCAAACAAACGAATCATTAAGGCAAATGGTTTTGTGAAGATACCAATGATCTCAATTGGCATCATGAAGAATTTCATAGGAACTGGAACACCTGGCATCCAGAAAATGTGTCCCCAATAATTTTTGTTTCCTGAAAACAAAGTCACAAGCAAGGTACAAACAGCCAAGAATAAGGTGACGGTAATATTTCCTGTTAAATTCGCCCCACCTGGTAAGAAAGGAATCAAGCCTAACATATTGTTGAACCAGATAAAGAAGAAAATAGTTAACAAATAGGGAACGTATTTTTCGTATTTGTGCTCGTTGATGTTTGCCTTAGCAATGTCATCACGTACCATAACGATAATTGGCTCAAAGAATTTTGCTAATCCTTTCGGAGCTACAGCGCCATTTTTACGGTAGAATTTCGCCACACTAAACATAACGATTAATACTAAAAATGAACCCATCAAAAGGGACATCACGTTTTTAGTAATGGAAAAATCTAAAGGTTGAGTATTGTGAGGGTGTTCACCATCGAAGTGTAATTCACCTTCTGCGTTTAATTTGTAAATTTCTTCATGGTACATGGCATATCCAGCAGCAGGACCAACACCTTTTACGTAATGTAAACTTGCGCCTTGTTCTTTGCTTTCAACTTCAACTGCTTGACCATGGTAAAAATGGCTTGAACTAAACGTTTTTAAACCATTATCCATTAAAATAATTGGTAAATAGATGCTTGTTCCACCATGTTCAGGTCCAAAAAGGTGCCATTCGTGCGCATCCTTAATGTGGTGCATAATCATCTCACTTACATTGAATTCTTTCTCTTCATTCGCGAATGAAAAACCTGAAACCCCAACGAAGGCAAGTAAAATTGCGACTTTTCGCATCAAAAATGAAAGTTTGCTGAATTGTTGCATTAGCGAATCTTTAAGCGAGTTTTAAAATTTTTTGCAAAGTTAGGCAAACTTTCTAAAGAAACAACTTAATTTTTGAACAAATCAACCTCGAGTTTTCCTCAATTTCTTGTATAACTGGATTCCAATCATCAATAGAATGGCCACGCCAAAGAATCCAAGCGTTCCGTAAATCCAATTCAATGAATTTTTCATGCTCACTAGAAAAACAATCGCCACTAAAAACAGCGTTGCCACTTCATTCCATAAACGGAGTTTCCCAGATGTCCAACGAATCGTTCTTCGCTGACATTGCTTCATCATTTTTTGACTGTAAAAATGGTAAATGAGTAGCAAACCAACGAAGACTAACTTCATGTGCATCCAAGGTTGTGATAAATAATATGCTGGCTGATCAACAATCATGATTGTTCCAAAAACGACCGTTAAAATCATTGCTGGTGTGGTTATAATCCACCAAAGTCGTTTTTGCATGATGTCAAATTGCTCCTGAAGGATACTTCTCTTTGGCTCTTCCTGTTCACTGGCCTCTACGAAATAGATGAATAAGCGAACCATGTAAAAGAGTCCGGCAAACCAACTGACCATAAAAATGATGTGTAGTGCTTTGATGTATAACATACCTACAAAAGTAATGGAATCAACTTGTTTTCAGGGTATATTTGTATTTTCGTTGACGATTTATTTTGTAGCGCAATTCCATTTATTGATGAAACAGCTTGTATTGACTTCATTTTTCTTGTTATCCGTTTTTCAGTGTCTTGCACAAGAAAAACTCTTGTCTTTGGATGGAACCTTTCAAAACAACAATTTGGTCGTTTACAATCCACCACAATCTGATGGCTTTGGTTTTTGTGTCACAAAAGTGCTCGTCAATGGGGAAATTTTACCTGCTGCGATTCAATCAGCACATTTTGAAATAAACTTTCAGTTGTTTCAATTAAAGGTTGGTGAAAATGTGTTCGTGGTGTTGGAACATGCTGTTGGCTGCCAACCACGTTTCATGAATCCAGAAATTCTTTTGCCAAAAAGCACCTTTCGCTGTACATCGATCAGTGCGGATAAAACGGGAATGATCAATTGGACCACTGCCGATGAAGCTGGATCTTTGGATTTTATTATTGAGCAATTCCGATGGAATAGATGGGTAGAAGCAGGACAAGTAAAAGGGAAAGGAACCAAGCAATCGAATGCATACTTTTTTCAAATTACTCCGCATTCTGGAAAAAATCAAATCCGCGTTTCACAGGTCGATAACACAGGTGAAAAACGAAGTTCTCAAGTTGTGTTTTTTAATTCGGGTCAAACTATTCTAAAAATGAGTCCAACAAAGGTTCGGGACAATTTGTACTTCAAAGCTGGGTCGAAAGAAATGAAAACAAAATTCGAAGTGTACGATGCTTATGGAAACTTGCTTAAAGTAGGATTTGCTAGCATGGTTGATTGTACCAACTTAGTTAGTGGGGTATACTTTATTAATTTCGATAATCAAACGGAAAAATTCATCAAAATCGCCGAATAATGAAACGCATTGAACACCTTGGAATCGCCGTAAAAAACTTAGAGGAAGCCATTCCGATGTATGAAGCACTTTTAAATACGCCTTGTTACAAACGAGAAGGTGTTGCTTCAGAAGGTGTGATGACCGCCTTTTTTCAAATCGGCGAATCAAAAATAGAATTATTAGAAGCTACGAATGAAGCCTCACCAATTGCGAAGTTCCTCAGTAAAAATGGACCCGGTTTTCACCACGTTGCTTTTGAAGTGGAAAATATGGAAGCAGAAATTGAACGCCTTCAGGAAGCTGGATTCCAGCTCATTCACGAAGTAGCCAAGGATGGTGCGGACAATAAGCGCATTGCTTTTTTACATCCGAAATCTACGGGATCTTTGTTGGTGGAAATCTGTCAAGAAAAAAGCGTGTAAAAAGATTGCTCTTCTTGATAATAGAAGGTTTGTAGTCCTGCTACCTGAGCACCGGCAATGTGTTGTGGACTATCATCAATAAATAGCACTTTAGATGGTGCCACACCAAGTTGCTCACAAACCCACAGGAACGTTTCTGGATGCGGTTTGCGTTGTTTGATTTCATGAGAAAGAAATACTTGTTCGAACAAGGAATCAAAAGATACTTGACTCACTTTCGCCCATTCTCTTTTCACCTCCACCATGTGTAGTTCATTCGTATTGCTTAAGAGTGCAATGCGTTGTTTTTGTGCGAGTTCAAGGAGTAGTTGCACCTTCTTTTCTGGAAAACTTAGAATCATTGCATTCCACGCATGGACTACTTCATTCGGACTCGTTCCCTTTCGCGTAGTTGAAAGAAGTTTATTGATGAAATGTTGCGCAGAAATTTGACCTGTTTCGAATGAGTCAAAAAGTTGATTTTGCTGAAATTGTGTATACTTTTCCTGAAAGTCTATTGTTCCTAGTTGAACGAACGCCTTTTCAGTTGCTTGATAATCAATGTCAATGAGTACTCCGCCAAGGTCAAATAAAATCAGTTCGATGTCTTTCATGTCACGAAGATACTGCCTTCGCGCGTTATTTGAATGTATTCTAAATAATCGAACGTGACATTTCCATGACATTACAACTTTAGTAGGCATGTACTTTTGCAGTCAAAGATACTGATTGTGTTGAGGGACCTACATATTATCGCATTTACACATCGAAATTTAGACGTCAATAAAATTGGTTTATTACACATTGAGAAAGAAGACCAACTAGGGCATTTAGATCGATTAAAGCAAACGTTGCAACTGGATGAACTCCAGTTCCTTTCGACGTGTAATCGAGTTGAAATCACGTTTGTCAAGCAGCACAAACTGGATTCCGAATATGTCCACCAAATACTTTCATTGATTTATCCCAAACTGGTTCCGATTCAATTAGAAGAATTCGTACACCGTGCAGAAACGTACTCTGGAAAGCAAGCGGTAAAACATGCTCTTTCTGTCGCTTCTTCCATTGACTCCATGATTATTGGAGAACGAGAAATCATCACTCAAGTCCGTACTTCCTACGAACATTGCCGCGATTTGGGATTAACGGGAGATTTTATTCGCTTGTTAATGAAACAAGTGATTCAATGTGCCAAACAAGTATATACAGAAACTTCTATTTCTACCAAACCAGTATCGGTTGTTTCATTGGCATACCACCACATGAAACGCATGAACATTCCGTTGGATGCGCGTATTCTGATTATTGGTGCCGGAGTTACAAATACAACGATGTGTCGTTTTCTAAAGAAACATGGGTTCCGAAATTTTCATGTATTCAATCGCACACACGAACGCGCGGAAAAACTGGCCAAAGAAATCAAAGGGTCTGCGTATGCACTTTCAGAGTTAGGGGAGTTTGACAAAGGATTTGATGTCATCATTACCTGTACGGCAGCGAAGCATCACGTTCTGACACCAGAACTTTATGAATTCATTTTGCAAAACGAAGCACACGAACGCGTCATCATCGATTTAGCCATTCCTCAAGATTTGGATGCTTCCATTTTAAATGCACATCCAATCAATTACTTGTCCATCGAATATTTACAGAAAATTTCTAATGAAAACTTGAAGGAGCGTTCGAAAGAAATTCTTCATGTAGAGCAAATCATCGCGGATGCGATGGAAGCTTTTGAAAACTTGTTTAAGGAACGAAAAGTGGAAATTGCCATGAAAGATGTTCCGCAGCAGGTGAAGGAAATCAAAAACATGGCGTACGAAACGGTATTCCGTGAGGACTTAGACCAACTCGATCCCCAAGCCAAAGAATTATTAGATAAAATCATTGGATACATGGAGAAAAAATACATCTCCGGCCCAATGAAATTAGCCAAAGAAATCATACTCAAAAATGCAAACTAATCCCAAAATCCGCATTGGTACACGTGGCAGTGACCTCGCTCTGTGGCAAGCTCATTTCGTACGTCGTCAATTGGAAGAGGTTGGTTGTGAAGTAAGTATTCAAATCATTGTTACACAAGGTGACCGCATTCAGGACCTCAGTTTTGATAAACTAGAAGGAAAAGGATTTTTCACCAAAGAAATTGAACAAGCATTATTAAATGGCGAAGTTGATTTAGCGGTGCATTCCCACAAGGACCTCGAAACAACGCAGCCAGAAGGATTGCATATTGCTGCTGTTTCTTACCGCGAGGACGCATCTGAATTGTTACTGATGAGAAGCGAAGCTTTTGATGCGAGTCAAGCATGGAATCTGAAAGCAAATGCCGTGATTGGAACTTCTTCAGCTAGAAGGAAAGCACAAATTATTGCGCAACGTCCGGATTTAGCAATTAAAGAACTCCGTGGAAATGTTCCCACAAGAATCGATAAACTGCGCCAAGGTCAATACGATGCTATTTTATTAGCGCGTGCAGGTGTCTTGCGTTTGGAATTGGATTTATCGGACCTAGAAACAATTGTTCTAGATCCAACTTCGTTTATTCCAGCACCGGCTCAAGGTGTGCTTGGATTGCAAACACGTGTCGATGATGTCGTGACAACGGAAATTCTACAAAAATTACATCATAGCGATGTAGCAACACGCATTGGACTGGAGCGTTCGGTACTTCGTCAAATGGACGGCGGGTGTCAATTGCCATTGGGTGTTTATTGTGTCAATGACCAAGTGTACGTTTCATTTTCTCCTTCTTCAGCTGAAGCAGCAGAGAATAAGGTGTATTCTTATGTCGCTGGACAAGAAACAGCGTTAGCACAAGAAATTGTACAGGAATTAAAAAAGTGACCCCGAAACGTATTTTTATCTCGCGTCCAATCGCTGAAGCTGGAGAAACGCTTCAAAAATTTGCTGCGTTAGGCGGAGACTTAATCGCTGAATCCTTGGTGAACTTTGAATCTGTATCCTTCGATAAAAATAGTTCAAGCGACGTCATCTTTTTTTCAAGTATACGCGCTGCAACGTTTTATTTGAATGAACATCCATCCATTTCTTCATCTGTACAATTCGCTTGCGCGGGTCCAGATACAGCAGATAAACTCAAAGTAAATTTTCAGATTTCATGTGAATTTATTGCACCAACAGCGGGTAATCCAAACGAAAGTGCGCAGGTCTTTAAAACATGGTTAGGACAGCGTCATGTGCTCTTTCCAAAAAGTGAACAAAGCTTGAATTCATATTCGAGCATCCTTCCCGACCATCAGAAAACCGAAATCAACGTTTACCGAACGTACTCGATTCCAACGTCAATTCCTCCGTGTGATCTTTATATTTTTTCGAGTCCGAGCAATGCGAAAGCATTTTTGGAAAGCAACGAACTACCAAGAGAAGCCATTTGTTTGGCTTGGGGTTCTTCCACTATGAAGTACCTCCAATCACAGGGAATTTCTATTTCTCATAAGTTACAAACTGGAACTTTGACGGAATTAGATCAATTTTTGACGGATTCACTCAACTTAACTATTGGGACTGATGAAATTTGAATTCACAGAGGTCATTACTCCCGAGTTGGTTGAGTTGCTCGAAGAAACGACACTCGGAACGAACGGCGCAAAGTACCGTCACTTAGATGTAAAGGACCGTATTTATCAAACGGATGCGCCCCTCAGTTTCTCCTTAAAACGAAATGACCATTTGCTCGCAAACATCACCTTTTGCAAGCGATCTTTTGGTTTGTACTTGCGTTATTTTGCTTTTGACAAACGTTTTCAATCGAAAGGAAAGGCGCGTCAAACCATGCAGAAATCGTTACTAAAACAAGAAATTGAAAGCGTCTTTCAACGTGTGGAAAAAGAACATGCAGGAAATCTTCACATGTGTTATGCCTACATAGATGCACGCAATGAGCGAAGTAAATGGATGAGTGAGCAATTCGGATTCCAAACCAAAGCTAAATTGGCGACACAGACTTTTAGCCGTGTCTATCCCAAACAAGTACTTGGCTTGAAGAAGGAAACGCTTCAACCTGAACACCTTGATTGGATTCGCTCCAAATACCAAAACCACAGCGCTTATTTTGAGGAATACCTCAAGGATGGATTGATCCATTGTTGGCGTTCAGCCGATGGAAAACTCTTGGCTTTGGGTAAATTCACGAATGTCACTTGGGAAATTAATCGACTACCAGGAAAATTGGGCGGATTCTTTGTCAAATTACTTCCGTATCTCCCCGTCTTTCGGAAATTGGTCAATGTGAAGAACCATCAATTTTTAGTTCCGGAAGCAGTCTGTTTAGCAGAAGAAAGTCCGAAGGCACTAGAGTCTTTTTTAGCTGGTGTTTTGCACATGGAAAAGCGTCAGATGATGCTTTGGTGGAATGATGAGCGCGACCCACTATATGTGAAACTTAAAAACAAGGTGAATTGGGGAATCATGCACCGAATTTTAGGCGTCTCCCCAGTGGATGTTGTTATCCGTGGTGATTTCGAACCTGAAAAGCCTATGTTTATCGCTGCTTTCGATATGATTTAAGGAATTACCGTCGAGAATCAATCAAGCGTTCAATCACCATCGCCGTGATTCGTTTATCGAAATCGGATTTATTCAATTGGTATTGTTGAAATTCTTCCGTTGTCATAAGTCCGGTAACCATCCCAATAAATTGGTACTTGATGCCAGTATTCTTGGCAAACACGTTTTTTACTTCAGCGCGTTGTTCTTCTTGAATCATTCGCTTGAAACAATGATCCAAAATGACATTGGATTTTGATTCTGCCACAAATAAGTCGTGTTGAAACTTTAAAATTGGACGCAAGACCTCGTTTTGGAAACGTTCGCTTGGCGTTGCATGGTCATTTTCAGTAAATACGTCGGGACGTAAGTTTTGAAGGAGTTCGGTTTCTCTAGACATATTATTCAGACAATTCAACGGTGGAATAGTTCACAAGAAATTCTTCCATGTAGGAACTCATGCGTTCATCGTCGCTATTTCGAGCGAACAATACTTGCTTACATTTAGGCAAGCTCTCCGCGAGACGCGCCACGAATCCTTTTTGTCCGGCACGCATTTGATCATCCATGCATAATACAATGAATAATTTTAATTTTTTGATGTTAAATCCATTCTGGAAGTACATTTCGCACACGCGACGCGTAGTTCCAACAATGATTTCTGTTCCATCAAACAAATCGTTGCGTTGTTTTAATTTGTTTCCTTTTTCTACGACTAAATCGACAGTGAGGTCTTTTGCTTTCGCTGCTTTTTGGAAGTATTCTTCGATATGACGTGCATCTTCATTGTTTGCGCAAACGATAATGGCGCGTGGAGAACCTTCTTCCGGATGAAGAATGATGTCGTCAACGATGGGCCAAAGATAATCCAAGTATTCTTCGGGTTCGGCATGTGCCACAACTGAAGATCTAGATTTTAATTGTTTGATGACTTGGTCGATTAGCTCGCTCATGGATTGATTTTTTTATTGGAAAGATGTCTGTCGGCATCTCGGATTGTTTTCTTTTTTAAATTTTCTTTGAGCGCCTGCTCCAAATCAATGTTCGTTTGGTTCGCCAGACACATGACAACAAAAAGCACATCAGCTAATTCATCGCCTAGGTCTTTGTTCTTGTCGCTTTCTTTTTCACTTTGTTCTCCGTAGCGTCGAGCCATAATTCTGGCAACTTCTCCTACTTCCTCCATGAGAATCGCGGTATTCGTCAATTCGTCAAAATAACGGACGCCAACCGTTTTGATCCATTCGTCGATGGTTTTTTGTGCTTCTTGGATAGTCATAATCGGGAATAAAATTAGTCAAAAGGAATCGAACACGAATATTCCCTTTATTTTCCGTTTCTTTTTTCCAACTTTGTAGCTCAAATTAAGTCAAATGGAAAAGCTGCAAAATTTCATCAATGGGACCTATGTTCCACCGAAGAATGGACAATACATCGACAATTATGAACCGGCAACGGGACAAGTTTACGCTTTAATTCCGGATTCGGATGAAGAAGATGTGTTTGATGCAGTCGATGCTGCTGAAAAAGCATTCCCTATTTGGTCTAAAATGTCGATTGAAGAACGCAGTAAAATACTCGTTCGACTTTCAGAAGGCATTGAAAATAACATGAATGAATTTGTTCAAGCGGAAAGCCGGGACAACGGGAAACCGGTTTCATTAGCCGCCCACGTGGACATTCCTCGAGCGGTTTCGAATTTCCATTTCTTCGCGACAGCCATTACACATTTCGCTTCGGAGTCGCACCTGATGGAGGGAGTTGGCATCAACGTCACCACACGCAAACCCATCGGCATCGTTGGATGTATTTCACCTTGGAACTTGCCCTTGTATTTGTTTTCATGGAAAATCGCTCCAGCATTAGCAGCTGGAAACTGTGTTATTGCGAAGCCATCGGAAATCACCCCATACACAGCTTATTTATTGGGTAAAATTGCTCAAGAAGCAGGAATGCCTGCAGGCGTACTAAATATTCTACACGGAACCGGACCAAAGGTTGGTGATGCGATTGTGAAACATCCGAAAATCAAAGCGATTTCATTTACTGGTGGAACCAAAACAGGGGAGTACATCGCTCGCACTGCCGGACCCATGTTTAAAAAACTGTCTTTGGAGTTGGGCGGGAAAAATCCAAACATCATTTTTGCAGATTGTGATTTCGATGACATGTTAAGTACAACCATTCGTTCCTCATTTGCCAATCAAGGTCAAATTTGTCTGTGCGGATCACGCATTTTTGTCGAACGTCCGATTTATGAGAAATTCAAGGAAGCATTTGTAGCCAAAGTTTCGAAATCAAAGGTTTCTTTTCCAACTGATCCAGAAGCGAAATTGGGAGCAATCGTTTCAGAGTCGCACATGGAGAAAATCTTATCCTACATCGAATTAGCAAAACAAGAAGGAGGAACGATTCTAACGGGTGGAAAGCGCGTACACCTTGCTGCTCCGTATGATCAAGGATATTACATTGAACCAACTATTATCGAAGGACTTTCCTACGATTGTCGTACCAACCAAGAAGAAATTTTCGGTCCAGTGGTAACCATCACTCCATTCGATACAGAAGAAGAAGCGTTGATGATGGCCAACTCAACGGAATATGGATTGGCAGGAACAATTTGGACATCCAACTTAAAACGTGCACACCGCGTGGCAGACGAATTACAATCCGGAATTGTTTGGGTGAATGCTTGGCTTGTTCGCGATTTAAGAACGCCGTTTGGAGGAGTGAAAGCTTCGGGTGTTGGACGCGAAGGTGGATGGGAAGCACTGCGATTTTTTACGGAAGCAAAAAATATTTTTATCAAGTACTGATGAGAAAATTGATCATTCTTTTGTTGTTCGCTGGGCAATTAAACGCTCAATTAGAGCCCCACATGTTTCAAATCAAAACGAATGAAATTGTTTCGTGGAATTATCATTTTGGAGATGATTTTGAAGGAGCAACTGTCGATGAGTCAAAATGGCACAAGCGCTATCCTTGGGGTGGATTGTTAGCTGACCAAAAACAATACGCTTCACCAGAAATGTTGAGTCAGCAAGTAGGTATTTTGCATTTGAAGGTCAAAGATAACAAAGGATTTTATCCCGTTGAAGATTGGATGATCAACCACGAAGAAGCGAAAAAACATGGTTTAGAAATCCAAGGAAATGGTGTTAAATTAGATTATATCACGTCCTGTATTTGGAGCAAGCAAGCATTTCGTTACGGATATTTCGAAATTCGCGCAAAGGTACCATCCGGACAAGGTTTGTGGCCTGCATTTTGGTTGTATGGACAAAATCAAAAGGATGAAATTGATTTCATGGAAATGAAAGGAGAACGTCCCAATGAAGTACACATCGATGTTCATTGTCCTGATTCCTGTGAAAAGGTATTCACTAAACCCTTCGGATTACCAAAAAACTGGGGTGGATGGGTAAAAATGAACCAACAATTGACAGATGAATACGTGACCTATTCTGGTGTTTGGCTTCCAAATTCCTTGACGTATTTTGTCAATGGTGTCCCAGTTTCACATTATGCAGGTGATTTCGATACGCCCATGAATGTCATTGCCAATATGGCGGTTGCACGCGATGGATTTGCATTCAATCCAGGACCGAATGCGGAAACGAAATTTCCAGCTGATTACCAAGTGGACTACATTCGTGTGTGGAAGTTGACTTCGGATAATGAATATAAAGCAAGTAAATTCCTTGGAGCAAATACATCCATTTCACCGCTAAAATATGGAAATCACGAACTGAATACGGATGATGCGGACATGAGCATTAAGCGAAAAGTTCGTTATGTTTTCGACAAAAGACAGGCCTCAACGGAATTGGGTTTTCTTTCGTTTACTCCAATCCTAACGAATCCAGGGAACTCTGTTGGAATGTATCTGATTCAATTTAATGGTGCAAACCCGAGCGAAGTAGAGATTTCCATGCAAGATGAATATAGAAATGTCTTTTCAGTAGTAAAAACATCGGCAGGATTACATGAGTTAAGTTTCCCCAAAAAAGGAATTTATCAGATCACGATTTTATCCGGAAAGAACAAAGCAGTATTCACGGTCACCATTTAATGCGATCGATGATTCCTTGTTTTTTATTTTCCTTAACGGGGAATCGATATCCACCTACAAGTTTAATGGTGTAGAAGGATTGACGGTAGATCAATTCATTGAAGCGAATCGATTTGTTGTCAAAATCGGTCACGAGGAACAGGAAATGTTTAGGTGTGGTATAGCCACCCATGATGCGGATATCGTAACGAGGCGCGAGTCCTAAAAAGCCGCGGAAATCCCCATTAACCTGGTAGTATTTCGCTTGAATGACCGGTCCGAATCCAGCCCAACCGGCAATTTGCCAATTCTTAAAACGATTCACGTAAGCGTAACCTGGAACGAAACCGACATCGAAGGCCGAAAAGGTACTACTCATTGTTTTGGAGTTTTGTTCATCCTGCAAAACCGTAGGAATAAGTCCTGCATTTTTCGTGTCCACTCCGAAGAAATTCATTGTTCCTTTCACGTACCAGGTATGAACTAGTTTTGTGTAATACGAGCGTTTTCCAAGCAAGGCTCCCATTTTGAAATCTTTGTGATGGAAATACCAAGCGTTCGCAGAAATATTCAAGGACTGAATTTTCGGCTGAATGGAATTTCGATGAGCCTCATCTAATGTACTATCCCAGCGATTGGCATCTTGAATCGAAAAACCTCGAATGTACTTAAATTCAAAGTCGTAATATACCTTCTTGTAGCTGAAGTCCATCCCCAAGTTATATTGCCTAGATCTCCCGTAATTGCTTGCATCTCGGATGTTGCCAATGTTTGGAATGCTCAAGCGAAGGACAAACCATTTGTAATTAAAGCCCAATCTCAAGAAGGGCGCTAGGTTATTTTTAAAGGTGATTTTATCGATTTCGCTGGTCAAGGGATACTGCAACGTAAAGGGTGCAGAGGTGTAGCCTGTTTCCGCCGAAATGATTTTCGCGTCGCTAAAATCCAAGATGTTAGGATTCGTTTGCGCAGGCAAACTCATTGTCAACAACAGACAAAGACTACTGATGAATGTCCTCAAGGTCCAAGATAAATGCATAAACTTTTGCAATTTCTAATCGTTCGCTACTTCTTCCAGATCCTCCACCGTGACCAGCATCCATGTTACATTCAAAAACCAGTGGATTGTTATTCGTTCTCAAGGCACGTAACTTTGCTACGTATTTCATCGGTTCCCAATACTGCACTTGCGAGTCGTGGTATCCAGTCGTGATGAACATCGCTGGATAATGCATGGAACGCAAATTATCGTAAGGGGAATATTTCAACATGTATTCGTAAAATTCTTGTTCCTGTGGATTCCCCCATTCTTCCCACTCACCGGTTGTCAATGGAATGCTGACGTCTAACATGGTGGTTACCACATCGACAAAAGGTACTTGGGAAATAATTCCTTTCCACAGATATGGAGCCATGTTGGTGATAGCACCCATTAATAAGCCACCCGCTGATCCACCTTGTGCATAAAACTTTGACGCATCGCCATAGCCTTTCATGCTTAAGTATTCCGCTGCATTGATAAAGTCGGTAAAGGTGTTTATTTTCTTGGTGAATTTTCCATCTTCATACCAGTGCTCTCCCATGTACTTGCTTCCGCGAATGTGCGCAACAGCATAGATGAATCCACGGTTGAGCAAACTGACACGTGTTGCACTGAATACATCCGGAAGTGTATATCCGTAGGAGCCGTAACCATAGAGCAAACAAGGAGCATTTTTTAAATCAATTCCTTTTTTATACACCAAGGAAACGGGAATGTGCGTTCCATCATTGGCCAAAGCCCAAATGCGTTCAGATTGATAATCCGTTGAATCAAAGTTGGGATCCAGTAATTTTTTCTCAAACCAGATTGTTTGTTCACCTGTTAGGATGGAATAACGATACACCCTTGATGGTGTGGTCATGGAATTATAGGTATAGAAAATGTCCGTTGCGTCGTAGGAATCATTCACACCTAATCCAAGAAAATACGTTTCTTCCTCGAAAGAAATATAGCGCTCTTCGTTTTCGGTTTTGATTCTTAATTTGCGCAATCCGTTTTGACGTTCTTCGATTAACAGGAAGTCTTTGAATACAGAAATGTCCTCCAAAAGTATTTGAGGATCATGCGCGACAATTTCTTGACAGTTGCTTAATCCCTCAGGAATCGTTGCCGTAAAAAGTATTTTTTTATTTGGAGCATTGTCATTGCTCAAGAGGTAAAATCCATTTTCGTGGTGACTGACTTCATAAATGTGTCCTGCGGAACGTGGCAAAAACACCTGTGCTTTGCCCTCCGCTTGGTTCGCGTTTACCAGTAAAATTTCAGAAGTCGTTGAACTGTGACAAGCAATGAGGATGAACGCATCATCCAACGTTTTGCTAATGCTCACATAATAGCGTTCATCATCCTCTTGAAAAACAAGGATGTCTTCCGATTCTTTTGTTCCCAGTTTGTGACGAAAAACCTGGAATTCACGGAGGGTCTCTGGATCCTTTTTGATGTAGAAAATCGTTTGATGATCATTCGCCCATACAATGCTACCATCCGTATCGTGGATGAGGTCCTCGTAGAAACTTCCATCCGCATTCTTGCGAAATCGAATTTCGTATTTTCGGCGTCCCACAAAATCTTCGGAAATAGCCAAGGTTTGATCATCCAACGACGGACTCCATTCGGCCAATTCGTAGAATGAATGTCCATCAGCACGTTCGTTTTCATCCAGAAAAACATGTTCTACATCATTCTCCCAGCGAATAAGCACGGAATAATCTTTTCCTTCTTGCTGTCTAATTTGATACGTGTGCTTCTGTAAAATAAAAGGCGCACTCACATCGTTCGGATTAATCCTTGCCTCAAATTCATCTACCAGTCCTTGCACCAGTCCATTGATGGGTTCAAAATACGCTTCACAATAGGAATTTTCTTCTTGCAAGTTGTCCAGTACTTCTTTCGAATCACGTTGATTCATCCAAAAATAAGGATCCTTGCGTTGGTGTCCATGTTCCATTAAAACATGAGGAACTGTTGTTGCAATCGGTTCAGTAAGAGGAGGTCTTTTGGACATATAAAGTACGTTCGAACGATAAAAAATTGGTCGTTCTGTGGATGAGATTGTACAAATTTAGTCAATATCTGCCTTTTATATTTTACCTTTGAATAGTGAAGAAGTTGTACAAGTTATTATTGAATCGTTTACCACGTCCATTACTCATCCGATTGAGTTATGTTTTCCGTCTTTTTGCTCCGACCTTGTACCGAGGAAACAAAGTGGAATGTCCCGTTTGTGAACGATCCTTTTCGAAGTTTTTATCCTACGGTTCCGACGTGGCACATAGAGAAAATGTTCTTTGTCCCTATGACCTAACCTTGGAGCGTCACCGTTTGATGTGGCTTTATTTACAACAAGAAAGCACTTTCTTTACAGCGGAAAATTTATCCGTTCTGCATGTTGCACCAGAACAATGTTTTATCGATCGTTTTCGTGCACAAAAAAACTTGAACTATTTAACGGGAGATTTGGTTTCGCCATTGGCAGATATTCACTTCGACTTGCATCACATTCCTTTAGAAGACAATCGTTTTGATGTGGTTTTTTGCAACCATGTGATGGAACATGTCGATGATCCTTTGCAATGCATGCGTGAACTTTTCCGTGTGATGAAACCTGGTGGATGGGCAATCATGCAAGTACCACAAGATTTTACGCGTGAAACGACCTACGAAGATCCAAGTATTACGAGTCCGGCAGAGCGCGAAAAACATTTCTGGCAAAAAGACCATGTGCGTTTATTCGGTAAAGACTATCCGCAATGGTTGGAAAAAGCAGGATTCACCGTGACAGAATTCGATTTGAACAAGCATTTTACATCGGAACAAATCGAACGATTCCGTTTGATGAAAAATGAAGTTTTGTACATCTTCCATAAATCATAAGCCATGAAAAAGCTGATTTTTCTGTTGTTTTTGCCCTTCTTGGGACTTTCACAAAAAAATATTTTCTTGAAATTGAAGCCGGTTTTTGACACGCAGTCCTTTCAGACACAGACGGTTTACACAGGCAATAATGGACAAGAAGTGACGCTGGATTATTTCAAATATTACTTGGCGGACATTACGATCATTCACGATGGTGGACAAGTATTAACCTTGGGAGAAACCGTTTATTTGATTGACGATGTGAATTACACAGTCTATTTAGGCGCACATCCGGTGACAACTGTTGAACAAGTGAATTTCTTAATTGGTGTGCCGAAACGATTCAATACACAGTCAGGAGCATTGGCACAAGACATTTCAAGTTACGACGCTTCGAACGCATTGAGTTTTCAATCTCCTTCGATGTATTGGGGCTGGTCTTCTGGATACATGCACATGATTACAGGAGGCAAGGCAGATGGAAACAATGACAATGTTCCGGAATCGTATTTTGAATTGCACAACCTTGGAAACAATAACCAGCAAATGGTGACGAAAAACAATATTATTCAAGCCAATCCAAATGCCAATCAAGTGGATTTAAATTTTGACTGTCACATCGATCGATGGTTGAATGGAATTAATCTCGCTACGCTTGGTGTTTTACATGATGAAACAGGATTGAACATCACAGCGATGCAAAACGTGAATACGCAAGTTGTTTTTGATCAACCTGCTAATGCAGAAATTTCAACCGTTAGTCAATCTGCTATTCAGTTTTCCTCACAACAAGGAGCGATACAATGTTCATGGACCGGCCAGCTTTCCGAAACGGAAATCACGCTTTTTGATGCCTTTGGACGTGAGATGCGCAAGCAAAGTTTAGGAAATACGCTAGGACAATTTACGTGGATTGGCCTAACACCGGGAATGTACTTCGTACACTATTCAGGTAAAAACGGACAATCACAAAGTCGACAAGTAGTGGTATTCTGATGAAAATCATTCGTTTTTCCGGACCCTTTCTTTTGTTATTTTTGCTCGCACTTTCCTTGTTGAAGTGCAAGAGTCCTTTGAATTTAAACGAGGGAATTGTCGTTCCAACTCCAAATGATAATCCACAAACAGATGCAAAGATCGAACTCGGAAGAAAATTGTTTTTCGACACACGCCTTTCCATCGATGGAACCGTTTCTTGTGCCACATGTCACAAACCAGGCAGAGCTTTTACAGATAATTTAACAGTCAGTGAGGGAATCAAAGGACAACATACGGAACGTAATTCACCGAGTATTCTGAATGCAGCCTTCCTTAAAACTGCGATGTTTGATGCGCACTTGGAAACATTGGAGTTACAAGTCATCGTTCCCATTCAGGAAAAAACGGAAATGGGTCACAACATGAAGGACTTGATGAAAGTGTTGAGAGCCGATCCGGAATACCAAAAAGCAGCGAAAGAAATTTACGGCCGTGATTTTGATGCGTGGGTCTTAACTCGAAGCATCTCGGCGTATGAGCGTAGTTTGGTGTCGATGAATTCTCGATTTGATCAATATCAAAAGGGAAACAAAAACGCGATTAATGCAACGGAAAAAGCGGGATGGAAACTGTTTTCTGAAACCTTGTATTGTACGAAATGTCATCCGGCTCCGCATTTCACGACCTATGTTGCGGAGAACAACGGACTCTATGCATCCTACGAGGGAAAAAGCGACCAAGGACGTTTCCGTATTCACCATGATTCCTTGGATATCGGAAAATTCAAAGTTCCTTCCTTGCGAAATTTACCCTTGACTTTCCCCTATATGCACGATGGAAGTTTAGCCACGATGGATGAGGTGCTCGATCATTACGTCAAAGGTGGAAATGGACATCCTTTACAAAACAAAACCATCGTTCCATTTACCTTGACTCCTCAAGAAAGAAAGCAGTTGAAAGCCTTTTTCAATAGCTTGATCGATGTGAGTTATTTAAACCAATAAGTCAAGAATCCTCCGTATTTTTGTGCCATGAAACTTGCTGCTCAGGATCCAATTTGTGCACTTGCCACCGCGAATGGCATTGGTGCGATTGCACTCATTCGAACATCTGGACCACAATCAAAATCATTGGTATCCAAGTTATTCTCCAAAGACTTAAGCATCAAAAAAACGCATACTGTTCATTTGGGTTGGCTTTCGAATTTGGAAGGAGTCCGTATCGATGAGGTACTAGTGACCTTGTTCGATGACGGAAAAAGTTTCACAGGAGAGGAAAGTGTTGAGATTGCTTGTCATGGTTCGATTTACATCCAACAGCAAATTTTGCAAGCACTGGGAAGCGTAGGCTTTCGCATGGCGGAACCGGGCGAATTCACGCAGCGTGCATTTTTAAACGGACGCATGGACTTGTCTCAGGCAGAAGCGGTCGCGGATTTGATTGCTTCGCAGTCGAAGAACGCCCATGAAATTGCCTTGAAACAATTACGTGGAACTTTTTCCAGTGAACTGCAAGAATTGCGTGAGAAGTTGATTCACTTTGCTTCCTTAATCGAATTGGAACTCGATTTCGCAGAGGAAGATGTGGAATTTGCCGATCGCAGTGCCTTGAATAATATGGTCGCGGAGGTATTGCATATGGTTCGACGTTTGGCTTCATCCTTTCAACTAGGAAACGCGATTAAAAACGGAGTTCCAGTTGCCATTGTCGGCGCACCAAATACAGGAAAAAGCACCTTATTGAATCAATTGCTTGGCGAAGAGCGTGCGATTGTCTCCAACATTGCCGGAACGACACGCGACGTCATCGAAGAAACCTTAAATATCGACGGAATTTTATTTCGCTTAATCGATACAGCTGGAATCCGTGAAACCACAGAGACCATCGAGGCGATGGGGATTGAACGTTCCCAGCAGAAAATCCAACAAGCGAAAATTGTTTTGTGTTTAGCCGATGCTTCCGATTCCGAAAACCTTGATGAAACCGAAGCGTGGGTGAAAGACCTGCGTGAAAAACATCCAGACAAACACGTATTGTTATTGACAAACAAAGTTGATTTAGACACCTCGCGTTTGACAGATAGTTTACAAATCAGTGCCTTAACCGGAACTGGAATCAGCGAACTAAAAGAACAGTTAGTGACTTGTGTCTTGGGTGATTTCAACATCCAAGAAGAGACGATTGTATCGAACGCACGTCATTTTGAGTCCTTGCAGAATACCGACGAAGCCTTAAGCAAAGCCCAAGAAGGACTACACAGCGGCACCACCGGAGATTTCATCGCGATGGACATCCGCACGGCGATGCGTCACCTCGGAAACATCACGGGTCACATCGATGTCGACACGGATATTTTGGGGTCGATCTTTAGTAAGTTTTGTATCGGTAAATAAACGCCGATAAACAACGATAACCATCTACAACAAAAGATAACTGAAACCCTTGCTAGTCAAGGGTTTTTTCGTTTTTAGATCCATAATCATTTTTCGACTTTTTTGGCAATTTGCATCAGATTTGTTGCTCATTTGTTGCTCGGATTTTTTGAGCAACATGTCAGCAACAAAATCAGAACGTAAATAAATGTAATTGCACCACCGTGCTCCATGCTGCACCATCATGCACCACGCTGCACCCTAACAAACAAATGAAAATGACTGCTAGTAAATATGCTTTTCCCAAAATCTGTGTTTTTTGCCAAGAAGTATTCGTGGCAAGAAAAAGCACCACTCTTTATTGTACGACCTCCTGTGCATCTAAGGCATATAAAGAGAACAAAAGACAGGAGAAAGTCCTGGAAAACAAAGAACAGATCAAAAGTAAATTGATCGCACCGGTAGTTCAAATTCAATCAAGGGAGGTCTTGAGTGTCAATGAGGTGAGTTTGTTACTTGGAGTATCACGATGGACGGTTCAACGCATGCTCAAATCCAATAAAATCCAAAGTTTTACCATCGGAACTAGGCGATTAATCCTCCGTGAAGAATTAGATAATCTTTTTAAAACCAAATAGAAATGAGAGTTACACTTAGAATGCGTCCATTAAAGACAGGCCGAATCAGCCTTTACCTAGATCACTACCCACCAATTGTGCATCCAGAAAGTGGAAAAATTACCCGGTGGGAATACCTCGATATGTTTTTGTTTAGTCCGCCGCGAAATGAAATGGAAAAACGTCATAACCGTGATATGGAAACCATGGCACGTTCGATAGCCTCCACAAGACAGCTTGATAGATTGGCGGGGAAATTTGGGATTAAGCGAAGCTCTCAGTTTGATGACTTCCTCCCGTTCTATGAAAAACAAATGAATAAATGGGTGGGCAATCCAAATACTCATGGGGGCTGGGTCGCATCCTATAAAACCTTTGTTCAGTTTTGTAATGGGCACTGTAACTTTGGTGATATCACACCACAGTTCATCAATGAGTATAAGGAATTCCTACAGAAGAAAGCCACTCGAATCAACTCACCTAAAATGCGCATTTCTGCCAATTCATGTTATACTTATTACAACAAACTGAGGGCAACAGTTCGTGAAGCAATGGTATTTGGTCATTTGATCAGTAATCCCTTTGATGCTGTGAAGGGAATCCAACAACCAGAAACCTACCGAGAGTTTTTAACGAAAGAAGAATTGGTGAAACTTTACCATACGGATGCCGGCTCTGATGTATTGAAACGCACCTGTATGTTTTCTGCGCTAACAGGCTTGCGCTTGGGTGACGTCATCAAACTTCGAGGAGATCAAATTCAACATTCAGAAGGAATGGGCTATTTCATTCGATTTACACAAAGCAAAACCAAAGGGATGGAGACCTTGCCCATTTCCGATGAAGCGTTGAGTTTACTCGGTGATTTTGAAGTAAACCAGGCTCCCATTTTTGGGGAGTATCAGTTCCATCGTGACTATGCGAATTTGAATAGTTGGTTACTCAGAGCTGGAATTCGTAAAAAGATCACCTTTCATAATTTCCGTCATACGTTTGCGACATTACAACTAGCGGAAGGAACCGATATCTATACCGTTTCAAAATTACTTGGGCACAAGCATATTCATACCACTCAAATTTATGGTAAGGTGATGGATACAACGAAAACAAAAGCAATGAAAAGTATTCAATTAGGAATCAAAACTGACAACAAAAAACAAGAAAACGAATAAATGGCAGTGACAAAGTGACAGATAATCAGTACAATAGGTATTCGAACCTACGTTTCTCGATTTTGCGCAGTTCAATGATTTACTCCGCAATTTGGCACACTTTGGCACATTCTGGCACTGAAAGTGTGCGGAGATTTTAGCATAATGAACCTTCAAAAAATCGATAAATAAAACACAGAAACAATAAGTACTGGCACGGTCTTTTTTTTGATGAAGGGTGAGTAAACAAATCTATATGAAAGAAAGTATTACTCATTTACAAGCATTCATCACAGAGTTGGTGAATGAAGCAGTTCAGACCGCATTAGAACAGCATCAAGAAACGTCAGTTACAGAACTGGCCGAGAACAATCAAAAAGCCGAAGTACTAAATGCCACCCAGGCAGCAGAGTTTCTGCATATTGCCAAACAGACTTTGTACTCCATGACGAGTAGAAGAAAAATTCCGTTCTATAAGAATGGAAAAAAGATTCTTTTTCGAAGAGGGGATTTAGAAGAATGGCTTGATGCTGGAAAGCACGAGCAAGAGAAAAACATTCAGCAACAGGCATTAAGGTATGTGCAGGATAAACCTTTAAGACGTTAATTATGCATTCAAAACCATTCAATGTCGAGCAAGAAGATTTATTCTTGTTACCGCAATACCAGGACGAGCTTTGCGCTACCTTTCCTGAAGAAATATACAGGCATTTGCCCGATCCACTTAAGAGTTTGTTTGAAAACATCAATAATCCGTATGAACGAGATATCCTATTACTTGGCTCAATCACCGTTTTGTCGGGTTGCATGCCAAATGTGATTGGCTTTTATGATCGCAAATGGGTTTCTCCTAACTTCTACACGTTTATTGAAGCACCAGCAGGTTCAGGGAAAGGTGTGCTTAGTTGGACACGCCTCATCGGTATGGAAATCCATAAAATGCTTTTGGAAGAGACACGCTTGGCCAAACAAGCATTCGATGAACTCAAGAAAGAGAAGATCAAGAACAAAGACCAGGATCTTGCTCAACTGAAAGAACCTCCATATAAACTACTTTTTATTCCTGCTAACAATAGTGCTAGCTCGGTGGTGCAGACCCTCAGTGAAAACGACGGGGCAGGGATTCTCTTCTCAACAGAAGCCGATACACTCGCCAACGCCTTAGCGCAAGATTGGGGAAATTTCAGTGATGTACTACGAGGCGCATTTCATCATGAGCCGGTAGAGATGCAACGACGTCAGAACCGCGAACACTTTTCAGTAGAACATCCACGTCTATCGGTACTTCTTACCGGGACACGCGGACAGGTTTTTCGCTTGATACCAAATACCGAAAACGGATTATTTAGCCGTTTCATGTTTTATTCGTTTCCAGCTGTCCCAAGTTTCCGGGACGTATTTGCCCACAATGGAACAGATCCGGGACACTCTTTTCGTGAATTGGGACAGTTGGCCCAGCAGATGTACCAATTTCTAAAAGCACAATCTGAACCCATACAACTGTATTTCTTACCCGAACAACAAGCCGATTTTATTGCCTTTTTTCGTGAAGTAACAGAGGTTGCACATAGAGGTTCAGGTGTCCCTATTTTAGCCACTATTCACCGCCTTGGACTCATTAGTTTTCGCATCGCGATGGTCATGAGTATGGTGCGTTATTACCATTTTAAGAAACGAAAAAACCAGCCTACGGTCAAAATACAACAAGCAGATTTAGTGATTGCCAAAAAGATCAGCCTAACGCTACTCTACCACGCCAATATGCTCATCGCTGACATGAAAGACGGAAGTAAAATCATTCAAACACAAGCAAAGCAGCAGCACTTTTTTGCAGCCCTCCCCAATGAATTCAGTTGGGCCCAAGCATTAGAAACAGGAAAGCAATTCGGCATGTCACCCTCATCTGTCCGACGCTACTTATTGGGTGGCCAATTCGAACGAATTACCAAAGCAAACTACCGCAAAATAGTCAAACCAGAAAGCGGTGAACATTGAACAAATGAATAAATGAACATTGGGGAATAAATCATGGAAAATCAAGCACACATCCAACGAGCCCAAGAATTACAACGTATGGGCAAGAGTATTCGGCAAATAGCCGCCGAATTATATGTCAGCAAAAGCAAGGTGTTTCGTTGGCTTAATGGACAGCAACCTTTAACACAAAAAATGTTCCTCATTTTTCCTTACAAAAGAAAAAATACGGTCATCTTAACTTGGGTTGATGGTAATTATTAGATGAAAGAAGATACCTGTGTAAGGCATCAATTTATAGATCCGAATACAATCGAAAAGAAAAGATTTCCAAAACTGAAGCACTGGTAATTAAGTAAAACACCACGAGATTAAATTTAAATCTGAATGTATTATATTTTCATATAGTTTGGATAAAGTCGACTAGCTTCTGATACTTCTAAATTGATTTCTGTAAAATGAAATTTCCTTTAAATTTTCGGCTTTGAAATCTTTTATTAATCCTAATTGCTTTAATGTTTGGGCGAATCTTTTATTATTATCAGTCTTGTTCAATTTAAATTTAATCTTGGTTTTATCAAGACCCTTTAAGTCACCATTAAAATGAATTAAATATTGGTTTAGGTTAAATTTATCAAGTCTCCCTTTGTCGAACAACCATATAAAGAAATTTATTTGTTCAAACGATGGCAGTGTTCGTAAAACCAAATTATTCAAAGGATTGTTTTTTGAATAATCATATTTCTTGATAAGTTTAAGGAGGCTTATACTTTCTTGATTCTGAATTGTGAAAGTCTCAAAGTTGCTAATTGTTGACACAGATTTCTCAAAGAAAGTCTTTGAAAAGTTGTTTCTTACAATATAGATTAATTCTTTTTGATTTAGATTTTGAAAAACTAAACTGTTATTTTCATTAGCTAAGATGTCGACTGAATAGGTTTTTGCAAATTTCAAATGTAAGTATTCATTACCAAAATGACTTTTGATTTGTTCATAGACAGCAAGACAGCTTGTTGGATAAAAAGCCTTTGTATCAATTAAAACTTCCAAATTATTCATGTTTGTAAGGGTACTAATAATTCTATCCGGTATGTAGAAATGGAACTTATTTTTTAGCTTTTGTAATGAGTTTTTAGTCAGTTTATGCTCTAATAATGACTCCCAGAAGCTCATCAATCTTTCTATGGCGAGTTCCTTTGATTTTTGTTCATTAAAAATATTTATGGCCGAAGTCCAAGAAACATTATTTATAATTGATAAAATAGATTCATCCATTCCAAATTTCTCAAAATAAACTACAAGATTTTCCCATGTGCTTTTAGCCTTCATATTTGTAATTATTGACCCCCATAATTCTTCCGGATAATCCTCTAATTTGAATTCACTAAAATCCACATTCGAAATGATTTTAGTCTTATCTATCTCAACATCTTTATTTAATAGGTCAATCACAAACGATTCCTCTTCAATCCAAGTCCCGTCTTTACTTTTAATCTCGAATAATACATTCTTCGTAAATTCAAATAAATTAGAGTTAATGTAATTTTTAATGGAAGTGAATCGACTATTCATAACGTTAGAATATGTCGGGACATTTAGTTTGTCGTCGTTATAGATTTTCCCCCACAAATTCAACATTTGCATATTTATTTTGTACAAATTCTTCTCAAAAATTAAGTCTAAAACCCAAGAATTATTGATTTCCATAATTTGATAGAATTTTACTTCTAATGATTCGAGAATGTCGTCGAGGTGATTTTTACCATTTAATATTCTCTCTTTATCCTCTGGGAAAATACTTGTAACTTCTTGTTTACTCGAAATGTAATCGCTCAGTTTATTTTGAATATTTTGATTCTTTATTATTTCTTGGTCTTGATAGATTAATAATTGTGGTAGTAAGAGATCAAAAGTTTCATTTCTAAATTCTGCGAAGCTAAGTGCGGAAATTGTAAAATTCTGCCAATTAGCGAATATGTGCATTGAAATTCTTTGAATAAATGTGGTTCTTGGGATGTAATACTCCAAGAATTTTAAATGATAGTCGGAACCATTCGAGAAGATTACATCTAATTGATCGTTCAATTTTGATTTATTTAAAATCTCATCGAACAATTCCTCACAGAAGTATGTCATTTTGTTCCAGTCCGATGGTGTAAATTGGGCTAAAAAAGAACTTGGGCTGTCAAAATGTTGATCAACATTGAAAATTATTCCTGTTCTAAATTTCATATATAAAGACCTGTCATTAAAGCTTAGATCTCCCTCATGAAATATTGAAGTGTAATGCTTGAAATTAAAATTTATATGACTTTCCAAAATTAATGCAGCAACAAGATTGGTTTTGAGTTCCGACTTTGAATAGTTATCGTGAACATCATTAATTATCACGTTTGCATCTTGATATGGTTGAGACAAGACCTCCTTTAATAATTTTGAGAATTGTTCTTCTTTTTTGTTTTGGCGAATAATATTTGCAAACGTTTCGGTCTTTAGTTTTTTTATTTCGCTTTCAATATTCAAAATAATTTTGTGCACTTCAGAAGTATCTTCCTCAGCAGATATCTTTGTTTCACTTAGTGTTTCAATTAGAGCTTTTTTGCCATTAATTAAATCATTCTGAAAGTCCTTTCGTTTATTTAAAATTTGTTCCAGTTTACTTGTTCCTGAATTAATGTTTTCAAAATCCAATGGGAATAAATTTTTATAAATAACTATTGCTAGAAGCTCATGTTTTGGTAAGTCTATAATGTTTTTATCATTTTTCTCTATAACCTTCAGATATACCAAATAATCATTATAAATGCTTTTAATAGTTCGCATTTCATCAATGCATAAAGCTGATATTTTTATCACGCTTTTGAATTGTTCTCTAGAATTAGGATTAGTAATGGAATTAATCTCTTCCTTAAAAAGATCATTCATTTTGGCCTGTGAATTCTTCGAACTAATAAAAGGAACGACAGGAATTATTAAATCAAAAAATTTATTTTTTTCATTTTCATTTTTAAAAATGGATTCTCTAAGCACAAAAAGAAATTTAACATTTCGATTCTTTAAATCAGGCGAGTATCTTAATACATGGTTTATTTCTCTTAATTTCTCAAAGATTTCGTAATCATTAAATCGATCTAGATCCTCGAAAACCATTAATTTTATCCCCCCCTTTTTTATCAGGTAGATGAGCTCATCAAGATGTGAGTTTAATGAGAAATGAGGTTCTTTTCTATCAAAATTGGCACCGATAGATTTGATCTCAAATTTGTCCAATCGTAATTCTAAAAAACGATGAATAATTATTGAAAGCAAAGTAGTTGATAATGCCAATGCTAAAAGAAACATAGATGCTTTATACCAAAAGGATTCTATTATTGAATACAAATTTGGCATACTGATCCATTTGTAAAGAAGATTTGGACACCAAAAAAGAATTGCCGAAATACTGGTTATAACAATTAGTGCAGAATATAAGAATGGTTTTCCGTAACCATGTTCGATTGTCTTTCTAAAAATTCTAACTATATTTTGATTATTAACTTGAAAAATTATTTGTTGTAAAACTCCGATTTCAAGTTCAATTTGTTCCTCATTCGCAGTGGTGTTTCTTCCAGCGATAATAACTCTTCGTCTTTTATCGGTTTCTTCCGTTTTTCGAAAATTAAAATTTGCAAGGGATATTCTTATGACTTGCGATGGTTTATATTTTTCGGTTTTGGATAGATATGTTTCTATAATACTACTCTTTCCCGTACCATAGCCACCTGTCAGAGCCACGTTGTAATGATTTTCATCACCTAAGGCTTCATCAATAGCAGCACAATAGAGCCCATTAGTATCTGCATTATTCGTAGGGGTTAAACTCTCAAAGTCAAAAACTTTAATTTGTGGTTCAGTTTTAATTCTAGAAGTAGAGTTTAATTTTTCCTCTAGTTTACTTATCCATTTAATCATTTTCCACAATTTAATTTTCTTTAATATTTTGTTTTACATCTTAATCATTATTTCTCCAGCGCTTCAAACAGCAATTTCATTCGAAATCTCCCTGTTGTACCATCAATTGGTAGTATGTCCCCCATAAAATTAGGCACACTTGTGTGCCGATCTCCAGTTCTGATGACCGGGATATATTTTCGACCTACGACATAATTATCTAGTTCATTATTTATGATACTTGCCTCAAAACCGACACCACCCTTTTTTTCTTCTGCTTTAGTTTTATATTCAGGTGTTAGCAAAACAATTACATGATCCGCAATAACAATCGATTCGATCATTCTTTGTTGAATATTGTCACCTGGAATAAATGATTTCTGATCAATAATCACAATAAATTTATCTTGGAGTTTATTGGCAAGACTCAATGCCCATTTTTTCATGCGGATAGGATCCCAGCTGTATGAGATAAAAATTGTTTTTTTACCGTTTGGATTCTTTTTTCCTGTAAGTAGGAAGTATGCTACAGGTAACGCCATTTTTATAGAACCTTTGAATTTAGCTGCAAATTCTTCAAAAGTTCCGAATTGCTGGTTAACTGATTCTATTTGAATGCCTACATTGCTAAGTTGAATATAATCAGAGGGGGAAGACTCTGTTTTGAATGGTTTTCTAATACCAAGTAATTTAATTTCAACGTATTCAACACCTTCTCGAGTCAATTTGATTTGAAGTTGGTTAAAATTCTCTGGTAGGTAGGTTAAGTTATTATTCGAATTATTCCTTGAATAACCTTTTAGATCAATCAGTTTGCCTTTTTCCAGGTCATTTAAAATTTCTCGAAATATTCCAACAGAGCAATTAAACAACCTAAATAACATCCTGATATTTGGACCTGTTATTTGTTTATTATTTTTATAAATAAACTCTAAAGCAATATGTCTTGGCATTACAGTCATACTCCCTCCACAATTTTAATTTCTTCTACAGTCAAGCTTTAAAGGGAAAAAACTAATTGATTAATTTTTATTCTTGTCATGTCTCACATTGATAATCTAAATTCTTCGATTTTTTGTCTGATAATTTCTTCAGGGTCATTGTTTGCGGCTTTTGCAATAATCATTTTTATTAGATCTTCATCAGTCAAAACGATAATTAATTTCTTATCCATTGCCCAAACTTCTCGACAAGTGTAGTAACATCCGGTGTTACCGCCATTTCGTGAAATGATTATTCCAAATAGTCCTGCACCATGAACTTTTAAATAATTGGCTATTTGAAGAACTTCTTTTTTTGTTACTTTTTTGGTGTAATTTTTTGCATCCAAGACTATGAAATCGGCTAAATATCTATTACGTAAATGTGCCCAAAAACCTGTTTCAGCGTAGTTTCTTAAAATGAAATCGCGTCTATTAATTTTAAAATGGTCCGAATGTTCAGTAATTGGTGAAGATAAATCTGAACCAAATAAATAATCTAAAACTTTTTCAATATGCTTTTGATATTTCGACCAATCATTATTCTTGTTGCCAGCAGGAATGGACTTTAACTCAACTATTAATTTGTCATGAGCCGCAACATATTTTGTAGCCGTGAAGAGAGCTTGAAAAAGTGGATGAGGAGTTGTCGCAATTTCTTTAGCAAAAGACTGAGCAATATAATTGATATCCCAAATTTCAATGCCACTACTCTGAATTAGAGCATTGTCTTTGTCTGAAAGAATGCCGGGGAATGCGAAAACTAAATGAAACCCTTTCGCATATTTCCCAAATTCTTTTAATTGTTCAATAACTTCACGTAATCGTCTTTCTGTAAAGGTTGGAAAAACCTTTACCTCTATTAATAATTTCTCCCAAGTATTGTTTTTCTTTCTTTCCGTAATTAAGTCTGCCCTATAACGGCTATTTTCTAAAGGAGATTCTACAACGAGATTTTTGAAATTTTCATTTTTATGAATCAGTTCTGAAATGAATTGAACAAATTCTAATTCCCTAAAAAGTAGGTTTCTATGGTTTGAATATGGTTCGCCCCATGTTATTTCCTCAATGTCGACAACTGACGAAAGAGAATACATTTTTTCTCGGTCGTTGGTCTTTTCTGCATCTTTCCAATCAACTATATTTTTACTCTCGATAAAAGTGTAATGTGAGCTTTTAGTTTTTCCTTTTTTATCAAATACATCATCGACAACAATACCGGATAATATTTTATTACCAATAACAAATCGAATATGACGATTATGAAGTCCTGCTTCTAAAAATTCAATATTTGTCATTTTATATTTTATGTGATCATTCTTTCCTTACTACTAAAATATCCTCAATTACTTATTTTATTTTTTGATTGAGGGTCATATTATAGTTCACTAATTGTTTTCCGCTTCTTCCAATTATGAAAGCTTAATATCTCTAAATCACCTCACAAATCAATCTATTTTTTTTCGTACTGCAATGTGCTTTAATCTAATTAGTTGCAATATGTTTACCTATTTAAATGGTGTGTTTCAGCTCTAGGCGTATTGCGTTTGCAGTAAAATCGAAATATACCCACTCCCCACCACCAATCCAATGGTATAAATACCCGAATTAATTAGTATTTATACCAAAATAACGTTCAAGCGCATTTTCTGAAAGGTTAATTCGCATTAGAACTTAGGGAAACGAAGATTTAGCACCCTAATGATAGTATGAGTGGAAAACAGGGTAGGGGTTGATCGTGAAATTTGGGATGATCAGTAGGGATTTGGTGGTTCTGCAGCTGTTTTTCTAGCGAATCAAGTACGTTTGCCTTGTATTTGAGATCTTTTTCCGGGTTATTCCCAAGAATTTACTGGAAATTCCCATGAAATTACATCAAGATTCCATTTTTTTGTTGAATATTCCGAGTTTTTCCGTTGATTTTACCGTGAAATTCCCATGGATTTGTAAACTTTTCATGTGTTTTACCTTAATTTCAAGAAAACTTACGAGTTAAGACTCCCAAATTAACTTTAAGTCTTCTAAATCACTTGAATTTAGCTCCCATATTTTTTTTAGCTCTAAATATTCGTCAACAATTTCGGGATGAATGGCGATATTCACATCATGTTTCGAAACAATGCTTGGATAAATGATTGCATCTGTGTTTTCTACAGTACTTATTCTTGTACGGTACAGCTCTTCGTACCCTAAAATTGCACTTGCAAAATAATCATGCTCAATTAAGAACAAATCCGAGAGATGTGCTGAACGATTCATCATTTCTTTTATCAGATTGTTTTTTTCAATTGGACCTTTAAGGTTTTCAATTCCCGCATGATATTCCTCTACTGTTTGAATATTAAATCTTTTCAGAGAATCACTATGTTCAATTTTCGCAAATAATTTTGCCCTTATTTTAGCGCTTTCTTTCCATTGCCATTCCGTTAATATTACAGCTTCGTTATTATCTGTGATTTCGGCAACTGCGCAAGCTGGTTCAAATGATCCATAAAAGACAGGATGATAAGGGATATTCGCACGACGCAATTTTATACAATCTTCTTTTTGAAGGTAAGTGAGTTCTTTTTTATCAGTGATATTATCAAAGTCTTTTTTTCTTGCTCTATAAATTGGTTTCGAATGGTCTATTTCTGTACAATAACCAGACATAGATACTACCGAGTTTTTAAAAAACCCAAAATCTTCCCAAAAATTCATAATTATTTTTTTAGCAGATTAATGTCTTCATTCGTTTTATTCATGATCATTCAATTTTTAATCTCCAGCTTTCAAAACATAAAGATTCCTCCGTTAGCGTCCTATTTTTGTAATGAACCACTCAAAATCGACCCAAGCTATTTAATGTTGAATATAAACAACTATGTAAAGCAATTAAGGATTTTTAAATAGGCGTTGTGTAGATTTCGACATACTTAAAATTATGCTCAACGAATGTTTCTAAATAACCAATTACATTTTCATTTTGATAAATACCGTATTGAGTAAATCTGCCTTGATGTTCATGTAATTGTTTAGGATTATCAATTCTTATTACCTTGAATTCACATGAATCATTGGCTTGTATGATTGTCTCCATTGCGAATTGGACACATTTATTGAACTGATGAAGATTGGTATTCTCAAATTTACATTCGAAATGTTGCATATATTAGTGTTTAATAATGTTATAAATTATTTAAACCTGATTTATCGTTACGTTTTAATCTTCATCTGAATGATGTAATGCTTACGCTAAAAAATAAATTAAAAATCCTACGAAATACTGGATAAACGGTTTGGCCTTTTAAATAATCGCCAATGAATAAAAATAATTCGTTCATTTTTAAAAAGTAATTTTTGATTAATTGATTGCCCAACCTCCTCACTAAATACCCCACCCTTATAACTTTATGATTTTCCCTAACCAACTTCTCGACTTTCCAATTATTTTAACGTGGTATTTACCAGCGAGTTCCGAGTTTAGGTCTACTTCGAAGCCTGTGAATGCCGAAACTTGTTTATAGTTGGCTACTAGGCGACCGAATTCATCGGTGATTTGAATATCGAGTAATTCATTGGTTGGTAAATGGATCGTGAACGAATGAAAAGTCGGATTTGGATACATGTTTAGTTCAGCTTCATTGTTGTCAGGAACATGTGCCTCATGAACCAATTCATAAACTAAGGTGTCTTTACATCCTTTGGTGCTCACTGTCATTTGATAAGGTTTAGACTGCGCATATTGATGCTGGACAAAAAACAGTTCGCTTGAATCGGAATAAGAAGTTTGGAAGTTAGTCGAAGGAGTACCGTCTCCCCAATCAATGGTTGTTTCATAAAATGAATCAGCCTCAATTTGAACTGAGACCAATCCATCTTGCTCATTGGTTTGCACATTGTGCACCACATCGGTCATTCTACCGAGGCAGTTGACTTTGGCTACGAAGGCTTTTTCATAAAAGAAAAAATCTTCTATAATACCGCCATAAATGACAACGTCATCATTGGGTAAAGGAATACATCCAATGGCTAAAGTAGAGTTTTCACTAGACGTATGAAAAGACCGTTCCCAAATTTTTTCGCCATTTGGGTCTATACAAAGTAAGCGCGTTTGTAGGCTTTGGTCACCATCCATTTGCTGATAGTCGCCATCAGTGCCATTGAAAACATCGTTGCCAATAAAAAGCAAATTTCCCGATTCAAGTTCTTTCGCTACTATTAATAACGATGAGCGCGGCCCTTGCAATTGTATTTGCTCTATTGGGTAGTACTTTTTCCAGAGCAAATTACCATCTTGGTCGTATTTGAAAATATAAGAGTTATAGTTTGGGTTGTTAGGAGAATTCGATGTATCCGTCAATCCAAAAAGATAGATGCTACTATCTGAATGTTGAAAAAAATTACTTGAGGTCCTTTGATTTATTGACAATAAACTTTTTTTCCATGTAAAATCCTCGTTTAATAAGATCATATTTCCAACCCAAGAATTTGGGCTAATACGTCTGCGAGTTTGAAGCAAAAATGAATGATTTAGCAATTGTTGTGTCTGAACAACTGAGCCCTGATTTGAAGAGATATTACTAATGATGTTTGTGAGGTCTGTCTTAAATACTAAAAACCCGGTTGTATCATAAATGCTTATCAATGTTTTATTGTTTGGTGAACTACCATAAAAAAGAACATGGCTATTATTCATTATAGAAAAACCCTCGTAGAAGTCGGGTTGGTCGATGTAAGGATATGCATCTAACTCAAATTCTGTACTAATTCCTTGTTTTACATTCGTGTATTTTCGGAGGGTTCTTACAACCGTATACTGCATTCCCATATCAATAAAGTGGTCGCCAACAAACCCTGAAGAGAATGGTGGGTTATCAATTCCCATTAAAGCAACGTTAGGCTCAATTCTCTTTTCAAGGAGCTCTCCCGTATTGATATTAATGAATTCAAGTGTCCGTTGATAAATTTGGTCATTTCCACCCAAAAATTGTTGTCCCAATAATAAAACAGTGTCCTCGGATAACAGTACTCCTCCGGCATAAAAATGATAAAATGAAGGATGAGTTGAATCTGAAGCTAAGGGAATTCTATTAAAATACGGATAACTCGAAGGGGTTTGAGACCTACCCCAAACCCCAAAAAACATGACTGCGGCAAACGCTAAGAATCTCATTCAAGAATGATTAATTTTTCAAATTCGGTTGGCATACTAAAATCAGAATAATATACACGAATTAAATAATGCCCACTAGCAAGCCCGTTTAGGTCTATATTGAAAACATCCTCATTGGTACTGGCAGACTTTACTATTGTCCCGTTCAAGTCAATTACATCCATGTCTTTCCCTAATCCTTTATAATTAAATGATAAAGTCACTCTATTTGTAGCTGGGTTAGGTGAAACACCAAAACTAGCTAATTCACGTGTTATCGTATTTAATAACGGCGTTGCGGTAGAAATATTTCTATTTGTGTTAATTTCATAACCATCCACAAAATCTAATATCGGTTTACTCGCTCGGTTTTTCCGTGAAATAAAAGACATATTATTTTCTATTAGTTCAAAAGTAAGGTTGTTATTTTCTTTAACGTTCTCGAGTGCTTGAATAAATAATAGATTATCCGCTAATATCGGTGTTAAAATATTTGTATCAAGTGCATTTAAAAGATTGTTTTCGGCGAGCACACCTGAGAATAAATATTGATTCATTTTTGAATCTAAAAAAGGACTAGAATTTGCCCAACTAGAAATTTGATATTGGGCAGAATCAATGTATTTGTTAATGAGTTCAGACTCCAGCATAAAGAGAGTCCTTTGTTTTCCTTCAATCTCTTGCTTGAGCTCTTCCAAAGGGGTTCTACCATCGTCGGAAACAAGTATTAATTTTATCCAATAAGGAAGCGTGGAGTTCATTACTGCTAATCTAACGTCATCAGAAAGAGGCATATTGGATTGTAAAATTTCTTTTTTATCCAAGAATGAATAACAGGATTGTAAAAGTTCTTTCTGAATAGTATCGCTAAGAAAAGGTGAGTGAACAAGTAGCGTATCTTTAATACTAGTTATCCCTGAGCAGCTGTTGTTAATCAATTCAATAAGTTCCTGTCGATTTCCTAATTGCATTATTTGTTTTAAATCATAAATATTAGAAATTAAAGAATTTGTTTTTTGGACCAAATCTGCTTGATAATGTGTATCGGAATAAAACGAACATGCAGGGTAATTGGTATTGTAAAAAATAATCATATTTCCAGTGGTGCATGATGAGGTTAATTCAAGTGGATAATTCAATTTTTGAAGATAGAACCATAAATTGCTAGTGTTAGAAATTACTTTAGGATCATTGCAATTTGAAATAAACTGATTAGTCATGGGGTATATTCCCGTTGGTGAATTATCGTTGCTATCTATAAATATTTGATCATTCAAAGTGCCGTTAGCCGCATGTATGTCTACTCCGTTTACTGCATGTTCAAATGAATTACAGTCGATAAGCGCAATGTTTTTACCACCTAGCTGTATCGAGACGTCAAGGTTATTAAATGTATTTCCTGTAATTTGAGCAATTCCACTGCTTAATTCGGAGTCTTGGATAAATACACCCATATTTTTACCTGATGAAACCGACCCATTGAGGCTAATTCCTGTATTTTGGAAAACATTATCTGTGTTTGCTTTAAAACTGGATAGTTTAGAATAAATTCCAAAAGCATATTTGGTTTTTTCTGGTATGTAAGCCAAAGGGATGTTAAAATCACATTTGGTGATGTAATTATTATGTGCACCTTCAAGTCTTATTCCGTAAAGATTATTGTTGAAAGAAGTATTTCTGATTTGCGCTGAACTCAAATCAAAAGTGTTGTTAACATATACCCCACAAAATAATCCTTCGAATATGGAAGCGGTTGTATTTGCCGCTGGACAAGGAATGTCTTGTGTTTGGATACTCGTACAAAATTCATTAACGGCAAATTTTGAATTAACAGCGTAAACACCAATTCCATTTTCATTGGGATTGGTAGAATTTAATAGACTAATGAATTTGTTGCCAAGGATTTTCATTCCATTGATATCCCACATTGATATATGGGTAGTAGGAACAATACCGTATTCTTTAATGTTGTTCAATGTTTTAAACTCTGATCGATAAGCAAATGAAGATTCGGTTATTGGGCTCCCATTAGAATTATAGGCATTGTAACGCATCATTTCAATACTACGTTGGTTATTTATAAAATCGGATTCATTGATTTGAAGAATTCCACCTCCAGTATGTGCCCAATCGGTTAATTGGCCGAGCGTCGCTTTTGTAGAAATAGCTGTTCTTGCATTGTTAATAATTGAATTGGAAACGATTACTTTTCCTTGAAAAACAGCAAGTTGAGGTTGATTTGGAGAACCTTGAACCTCGATACCATCCCATAATGCCAATTCACATTCCGAAAGTGACTGAAGGGTAGCGTTGATTATTTCTAATTTCCCTCCTGGTTCGATTACAATTTTAGTAGGGATTCCTACAATTTTACTGTCGGCAAATTCAACGATTGTGTTAGTTATTGTGAGCGTTTTTCCGGATGGAATTTTAACAGTACCAATAACGGTTTGAGGGCTATTCCAAGTTGTATTTGTAGAAATTAATATTTCATTGTCGATTTGATCCAATATCGAGTAACTAAAGTTATTTTGACAATCTGAATATAGTTTAGCTGTGTAGTAGTCATCCATATTGTGAGATGAATTACCACAAACGAATAAACCTCCAAATTGATCGGATTCGATACTATACATGCACTCTGCTTTTTTTCGATTGCCCGGTGCATTTTGCGGAGGCAAGTCATCCACATCAAATGTTTTTTGCCAAGCGATACTTAAGTCGGAGTTTAACTCAGCTATGTAAGTATCAGTATTCCAAACTTCTAAGACTAAATCGTCTGCTTCACAACTTCCAAAAGAGCTTTCAGTTGAGGCGATGTAGGAACTTATAATTGGACCAAAAACTGGATGTGAAACATAAACGCTATCGGCATTTCCGTTGAGGTCTGGAGCAATTTTAGTTGAAACAAGTGCGTACTTACCGTTATTTTTTTGCGTTAATCCAATTTTTAGGTCGTAGGCTCGTAATTCACCCAAGAATTCTGTATTCAGCAATAATCCAGTAGAATCATACTTTTTAACAAATGCTTGACCATAGTTAATACCACTACCATAACCGGCATTTCCATAGATAATGTAACTGACTATGAAGTTGCCGTCTGCATCAATTAAATTATCTTGAAGCTTAAGCATTTTATCATTACCCGAAGAATCTACAATTGGGTTTATATCGTTCTGAAGAGTATTTTGGTTAATCACAAATAAATGTCCGTTTCGACCATCTTCGAACGGTTGTGAATCACCAAAAACGTTATTGCAATTGACAATGCATCGTCCATTTTTACAATTCAAAAAATTAGTGCTATATCCTTTCAAGGAATCACTAATTAAGCGATAATCTTGGGTTAGATCATTAATGAAACCATTACTCTGAATATTCATTAATAATGTTTGCTCCATACCTTGAAAAGGTGGCCGCAAGCTAGTTCTTATAAGTAATGTATAGCCACCAGTACTATCATTAATTTCAATGTCTTGACCATAACAATTACTATATCTAATGAAATCTACCTCTTGAAAAGGTGAAATATATGTTTTGGGACCATATAAATATGACCATTCTTCTTCGCCAAAAGCGTTAAATTTGATAACAATTGCATGACTAATATGATCAGTTAAGGTGTCGATACTAAAGTTTGTAGTGAAATTTTGAACTAATGGTGTTTGATTTGCATTTTGAGGATTATATAAAAATGGGATCGCTTGGTCGTTGTATAAAGCATGAGTTTCACCAATTACAATAAATCCCCCATCAGGAGTTTGTTTGATTGCATTGAAAGCAGAACCATGTGCGATAGTTTTAGACCATTCCAAAAGTCCACTTGGGTTGTATTTGCCAATGGCGCCAATATATTCTGAATTCCATTGGTTTGGGAGTAAGCCGTGGTCACAATCCGCTACACTTTCATAAAGCTCATTAATTGAGGAAGTAGTTGAATCATCAGTGGGATACGGCATGTATAGACCATTAAGCGGATCGATTCCTTCAGTGTAATCTATGTTTTTAAATGTTGTATAACCACACAGGATATAACCGTCATGCACGCCATTGTTATAATAAGATTCTGAGTCGTACCACCAATCTTCACCAGACTGTTCTTGCGATTGAGGTGCACCAAGAGGAAGTGCATTCGGATATTCATAGATTAATTGATTGGTAGGCGGGTTGACTGGCATATTTTGCGGCCAATGAACGATTCTGTTTTGAATGTTTGGCGCATTTTGCGCTAGAGATTCATTAGCAATTAGAATGCAAACTAGTAAGAATAAGCGTAAAAGTGATTTCATAGTTTAGATTTTGCGCTAAACTATCATTGCTTTTTGATTTACAAAATAATATAATACCCTACCTTGAAGGTAATTGTACCTTTAAAGGTAATATTCTGATTTTTGACTTAAATCTTTCGTTTACAACTCCAATTTAGAGAATCACCTTTCTCAGCATTATTGGACCAATTAAGTGGCTGTAAATTATCCAAATGATCAGTCCCGCCGTTAGCTAAGGGATTTATGTGATCGATTTCCCATCCATGTTCAGAATTCCTATTGCCATGCTCTGAATATTTCATCACCTTCCCACATTTATCCCATCTCCATTGTTCCGAAGAGAAGTTAGGGATAATTCTTCCCTTACTCCAAACTAACCTTTTGGTTGTCTCTTGCCAACTACCTCCATTTTTATCTTTATTATATTGTAACGACATAGTGTTATTATTTTTGATTAATAAAAAACCCTACCTCACCACCAACTTCTTCACCCATTGTTGCGCACCTTGTGAAATATGCGCAAAATAAACTCCCGGCGCTTGATCACTTAGGTCAAAAGAGTTATCAGAAGAAAGTTCATTGAGCTCAAATACGGCCACTTGTTTTCCTTGCTGGTCTAGCATGGTAATAAGCATAGGTTCTTCACTTAAGCTTGAAACTTGAAAAATTCCGTCTGAAGGATTGGGGAAAATGCCGATTTCAGTTGGTGTGGCTGTGACCACCTCCAAACCTAGGTATTGTCCAGCTGGGTCGTATCCGTCTGGACCAGTGCGGTAAGTGAAGAAGCTTGTAATGCCGTCATTGGAGCCTCGTCCAGCAAAGAGTAGGTCTCCATCTTCGAGAATGCTCATCGCAAAAATTGTATTAGCACTAGACTCATCGATAATGAAATGTTTTATATACTCAAGCGTACCATTTTTGCGGTATTTGGAAAGGAATAATAAATCATCATGAATATTATAACCAAGAACTTGTCCGACTAAATACACACTTTCATCGATGGAGTTAATTTTAACGTCATTTGGGACATAACCATATGTTGAAGGTAAATTCCCAACTTTTTTATCCCATGAAATAGTTAGGTTGGAATCTAAATGAGTTAAATAGACAGGCATGGGAAAACTACCATTACTTCTTGTAGTAGGAAATGCAAATTCCTTATTTGCAAAATCGATAACCGTAAGTTCACCAAACTTCATACCTGTATCATGACCAGGATAATCTAAAAAAACCTCATTACTTTCTAAACATCCATCTCCATTCCAAAGCCAATAAGTTGGACAGAATTCGTAAGAAGAAATGTATTTTCTGTTTATGTTGCCAAAAGTGATGTATTTATCGTCTAACTTAAATGTTTTTACACCCCAACCTCTTTCCACCGGTAAGTTTTGGAATGTGTTGGTAATAGGCAGAATTATAGAATCTGTTAGATCTCCGCTATTATTGAACCTAAAAACGGACGGGTATGCATAGGGAAACGCCTCTTCGCTAGTACCTTTGTAAATAGATGAGTCTTTGTGCCCAGTTGCTAAATTATCATTTATATTGGTTTTATTAAAAGATCGTACTCTTACTAAATCAGTTGCATGTTTCTTATAAATAGTTTGACCAATTGGATTAATTTGAACCGTTCTTAGTGAATCAGGATAACAAGGAGCTCCACAATTAATATGATAGGCCATCATAACATTGTCATTTTCATCTATAGTGAATCCAACAGATTCAGAATCATTTGTTTCACAGTAACCCCATAATGGGGTATTGGTATATTTATCAATTTTCACGATTGTTGCGGCCATACATCCTGCAAATCCTGATAAATAATAAAAGTCATTTTTTTCTTCTATATAAAGTGGTTTAAAGCCAACGAAACTTAATGTAGGCGATGAAAAGTAATGCCTTACTCCTCTTAGATTATTATTTTGTTGAGAATAAGCAGCATTTGAGACAATCCAAATTAATATGAAAAGCAGCTTGAATTTCATGATACAGATTTTTTAATGAGACTTTAAATTGATTAAATAGGGTTATAAAATAATTCAAGGACGGAATTATCCGCCCTTGAATTATCAATTTACTTTAATTAAATCTTCGTAATTTGAGTTTGAGCAGTAACACCGTTTGAATAGGTTACTTTTAAAATATACACACCATTTTTAAATTCTTCAATATTCAAAAATGAGTTGTTTGCTTTAAATATCCCATTGTAAACTTGCGTACCATTTAAATTGTAAATTTCCACTGTAGCTTGATCATCATCGATTAATCCCAAGTCAAAACTGATAAAGTCGGTTGTTGGATTGGGAAATACAGTAAAGGGAATTTCAACAATGCGATTTATCTCTTCTGTAAGAGCATTCATACTCTTGACATAGTTGATTTCATCTATTTCTGAATACAAGTCTTGGTTTAATATGAATTCAAAAAGTTTTGATGCAGTTTGAGCTTCACGAGATTCTGGCGCTGAATTAATCAAATTAACCAAACTGTTGTATACAGTGCTGTCAGAAATTGCCCCAAGTATTTTCCCCGGCTGATTTAGTTTTTCAATTAATAGTGCTTGAAATGTAGCATAAAGTTGATTGTTATAATTTGAATTATATTCTTGAAGTAAGCTATCCGATGATAGTTGACTATTTAATGAAATCAAGAATTCAAGTTTAAAACGAAGGAGTTCTTCTGGATTCAGCTTGTTTGAAAACAAGGAAACAAGAGTATCCATTTTATTCAAAATACTACTATCTGCCATGATTTTTCTATAAAGTTCATTCCCGACAAGATCAATTTCTTTTTTGTTGTATGTAAGATCTTGAAGCAATAAATCAAACGCACTTACACCTGAAACCGACATTAGTTGTACCTTATAATATGCAGGGAAATTAGAAGCACCGAGCACTAATTTAACCGATTGTGTCAAAGGTGCATTCATTACTAGAAGGTCGTTTGCTATTCCAAGTGGAATTCTCGGCACCTCATTAATTAAAGTGATTAGTACTTCGTCACTTAAGCGACCAGAAAGTTGGCTTAAGGAATTAAATATAACTACTGGATCATCATTGTTAATTGATTGGATTAACAAAGTACTATTACCACCATCAATACTATCCTGAAAATGACTGATATTATCTGCAAGATTATCTTTTAATGAGATTAGATAAGTTGAACCAAATGGGTATTTTTTTGATGGACATGAATTTTCAAAATTAAACGTAGTATTACTCGGTTGTAGTGATGTATTTGCATTATTGTATAAAGTAAAAAAAGGTTCAGTTCTCATTGATGGGATTGAACTAGGATCATAATAATAACGAATATTATACTGTAAAGGGGAGTACCACCAATCGGCTTGTTGACTAGGAATTTGTGAGAACATGTTATTGGCTGGGTCAATAGAATTCTGAGTTATTGTTCCTTGTTTACGAGCCACAGGTCCCGTCGCAGTTATGTCTGAAATTTGGCTGTTATAAAATTGATTACACTTGAAAACTAAACCTGTATTACCTTTTACCCCACCATAATTGAAATCGTTTTCATAATCAATTTGTGCGTTGAATTTGTTTGCAGTAATTCCATATGAAAAATCATAAAGTGCGTTTCTGTATATTTCATTACATGCATCAACAGTCCCTCCTAGGTTACTATTATCCACAATAATTCCATGTGAGGTAGCATTTGAATTTTGAGCATATAACTGATTGTTTTCAATGGAATGGGATTCACAAGAGATCAAATGTATTCCAACCAAGTAAAATGGAGAATTTAATGTGCTATTCATATGAAAAGTATTTTCATAAATAGATGAATTAGCTATACCTGTAAACACAATTCCACGTATAATTTCATTGAAATCTGTATAAGAAATATTGACTGTTTGATTTTGATTTGTTCCTGTAGCATCAATACCAAAATCCAAATTATTGAAGCTTGAACGTGTTAAATTTAAACATTGGCCACTAGGATCAAGTGGTCCTGTGCATAATCCCGTCACAATGTATTTTGCGTCAACGCTTTTAATACCCGATCCTCTATTAAAGTTTACAAGATTAGGATTACTATTGGAAAATTGACAACCTTTAAATGTTACACCGCTTACATCATACATCGAAACATGCCATTTTGGATGAACATTTGAGAATAGGTCTATGGATGTCGTGAAATTTGTTTTTACAAATTCACTTTTATTTGCAAAAGGATAAGATAAAAAGGCAACATCTTTCCAGTTATTTAAAAAAGTTGAATTGTATGATTTGATAATACCACCTGTTTTAGACCAATCAGTTTGAGTACCAATTAATCCATAAACACTCACACCTTGTTGTGCATTTGATATGGTACTGTTGGTTAGATTCAGCTCGCCTTGTTCGTTATAATCTTGATAATCAGTAACATCGCCCTGTAGTTCGATGCCCCTCCATAGCTCCCCACAGTTAGTGGAAGTAAGTGTTGAATGATCAACTATCAATTTAGCTCCAGGTCTAATAATAATTTTACTGCTTGAACCAAAATGAATTTCAGAATCATTAATTTCAAGCGTTCCACTTGTGATATCCACGACTCCTGATATGACGTAATTATTAAATTGGGACCAAGTCGTATTGTTAGAAATGACAATATCTGTTAAATTAATACCTTCATCAAACGTACAGCAACCTGCCGAACTCCCATTGGCATATTTCGCGATGTAGTCTTCACCATCTATTTGTTTTGGGATATGGACTAACCCAGATTGAGTGTCTATACTAACATTGATAATGGGAATTAATTTGTTTTGAAAAATATTTATTGAAATAGTTGGAGAATTGTCTATGTCCTTAATTCTATGACAAATCCCTTGATTGTTTATAGCGAATATATAATTATTATAAACCAATTCCAATTTGCAGTTTTCTGTACCATTATTTTCAATAAAATTTGATGGAAGACCGATCAAATTTGTATATTTAATTCCATCATTGAAAGAAAAAAACACCCTTCCAGTCGGAGTCCTCTCTATGCTTTTAACACTTAATAAATAAGTATTATAAATTGATGAATTAGTAACTATTCCTATATTTGGATCAATAAAAACTCTGTATATGTTGTTTCCACCATCCACAATATTAATTTCATCACCATTTATACTCAGTTCTGCATCCGTTATGGTTTCATTTACTATATGCAAAGCCGGTACCATCCCTGAACTTAAATTGATGATATTGCCAGAAGCTGTAATCTTGAAACTTTGAATAAATAGGTTTGGATCATCGTGAATACTTTGCTTAATATCTAAAATATAAAAAATACGTTCATTATTGGAGTTGATTTTTCCAACAACCATGTCTCTATACATTCCAGAATTAACCCCGAATACTGTTGATAAGGTTGCCTCTCCATGATTGTTATCAGCGGTTAAGTCAACTATCGTTGCTGTTGTATAATTATCTTGCAGCATAGAGTTGTACGTACTTAAGACAATATATTTACAGGTTGAAAGTGGGAACGGAATAATGACATTTTCTGGAGAACTATAGTCGCTTACGTCTAAATCAAAAATATTCTCCCCAAATTTATTATAGATTTTATCATCGGTTATATTCATAACCATCCGACCTTGTTGGTCATGAACACCATCATTGGCAAATTGAGGTGTGATGTTACTCATTTCGGGAATCAATTCAGGTTCAATGTCCTGTAAAGGTTTAGTGAAATCAATTTTCTGATTCCCAAAATACCAAACATGTTGTTGGCTTTGGCTCCAGGTTTGTTGCAACACGGCAGAAAGCACGAGTGTCGCGAAATAAATCGCATACTTTTTTTTCATATAAATAGATTTAATTAATAATCAACCAAATCTATGCGTGTTCTACATAAATGAAAAATATGTGATACCTAGATGGCCAGGGAAATCCACCTTTTTTGCGTTTACTAATTCGGTTATTTATACCTTGAAATCCGGCGTAGTAAGACAGCTTCGTCTTGTTGTTTCAATTCGTCCAAAATTTCTTGATTGGTTCTAGGCTGGTAAATACCATCTAAAATGCTCAAACGAATGAGCTCATTGGATGAATTTACATTGTATACCTTTAAAATATTCAGACGTGCATTTTCAATGGTTTTTCTTGCAAGGCTTAAGCGGTCTCCTATTTCTTTACTGGTAAATCCATCACAAATGTATTTAATGATGAGTATTTCTCGATCCGTAAAACCGTGTGGATTTGCATTTTGCTCATCTTTGACGGGATGATGGAGTTGATTGAAAATCACCTGTTCTGCGAATCCTGAAATGTATCGCCCTTTCTCCATTACTTGATTTATGGCTAGCGTAATTTCTTGTATGGTACTTGATTTTAGTAAATAGGCAGATACGCCTTCTTTAATTAACTCCATGGCGACATCGTTATCATTGTGCATGGTCAACATGATACTTTTAATCTCTGGATGGTTTTCCTTTAAGAGGCGAAAAGTTTGAATCCCATCCATAATCGGCATTTCAAGGTCTAAAAAGACAAGGTCAATAGAGTGTTGAACAAGTTTATTGAAAAAGTCTTGACCGTTTTCAGCGCTGAAGACAAATTCAACTTTAGGGATTTTACTTATTATACTCACAAGTCCTTCTCGAACGATGTGATGATCTTCCACCAATGCCACTTTGATTTTCATATCCTTAATTATTTTTGAAAAGATTCGTGCTGAGATTGATAATTCCTTCCGATTTGATTCGTGTAAAGATTAATTCACCTTTAATGATATTCAGTCTATACTTAATGTTCATAATTCCTAGACTGTCTGAATCCAATGCAAATTTTTCAAAGTCTTTTTGCTCAAGTGCGAGACCGTCATGAATAATTTCTAATTTCAGTATATTTTCTTCATTGCTTAAGCTCATTTTTACATCTGAAGGTCTGCTATGTTTGAGTAAATTGGTGATGAGTTCATGCGCAATGTAGTAAAATTGAATCATGGTTTGTTCTTCAATGTGAATGTCAATTGCTAGTTGAGAGTTAAAAGTGTGCTTTGCGGTTAGTTGCTCCATCTTTTGATGAATGGTTTTTTCCAATGCTTTTGCCAATCCAAATTTAACCAAGTAGTGAGGTACAAGTCCTTTTGTTATGCTCCGCAATTGTTCTATGCTCACATCAAGCAACTTCGTTGATTTTTCCAATGATTGGATATCTACGTTTCCATTTTGCGCTTCTTGATGCACGATGGATAAATTTAACTGAACTAGCGATAAAAGGGCACTGACTTCGTCATGTAACTTCCTTGCGATTTCAGTTCTTTCTGATTCCTGAGTAGTTATGGCTATACCTACTTTTTCGAGTTCTTTTCGTTCAAGTTCTTCTTTGAGCAAATTTTTACTTAACAGTCTTATTCTTTTATTTTTTCTAGATAATAGTATTATACTGATACCCAAAATCAGAGTAAATAGCATTATTTGAAAAATCAATAAACTTATTTCTGCTTCACTGTACATACGTGATAAGTAAGAGAAATATTGAACAAAAGGGTAGCTAGTGCAAAAAAGTAAAAGGCGAAATCATATATTAAATCTGTGGTAAAATTAAATTTTTGAAAGAAGGTATACGTCAATGCTATTATGTAGTACAAGAAAATGGAATTAACGAACAATTCCATTTGAGAAGAAATGGAGTTAGAAATGATCATTTTCCCGGTTATTCCAATGATTATACAAAATGTAACGATTGTACTATATAAATTGTCTGAGAAAAGATCACGTGTCATTGATAAATCTGCAATGAATGATAATACACCTATAATTAAGCTGATTTTCTTGAATTTTACGGGTACAATACCATCAAGTATATTAACTAATATAATAAATTCAAAAAGAATTGAAAAGTAAAAAACTGGCATTGAATTACCATAAACTTTACCAAAAATAAAAACTAAAATGTCTGATATGAACCTTGATAACAGAAGTAAAACTAACAGTTTGTTTGAAGTATAAAATTCAAATATTTTTATTGGCTTCGTATAAAGAAAAATTAAGGGAAGACAACTTGAAAAAAGTACAAGAATAAAGATGATATAAAACAACATCAAGAATTTAATTCATTTGGCTCAGCACAACGTTTGGGACATGGCCCGAATTTTTCAGCGATTAAGCCAGAACACATGTCATTTTCAACTGAATCAATGCCAGTAACAACCAATGTTTTTGTTCCATCGGACTCAATTGCAAAGTACATTCTTAGTCCCTCGCAACCCGGTTGAGCTAAAATTTGTTCAAAAATTGCTTTAGAACCAGCAACGGCAATGGTTTCACCTGGTTGAATGGTTGCTCTGTAACGAGCTGTCATTTCAGAAGCTTCTTGTAATGAAATGAATTCACCCATTTGATCAGTTGTAGACATAATTTTATTTTTAAAGTTAGTAATTAGATTTTTTTCTCTGCCAAAAATATGATATCGTTATAAAACTTGGGCATAGTAGTTATTCAAAAGGGTGTAGGTGCTCTTGAAAAAAGGTGGAAATACCTTTTGGAGAGGCGGGGTTTATAAATGAGATAAGTTAAAGATAGAGAGGGGAATAGAATGATTTTAAATATAATGTTAGACAGGTTGAGCATAGGGTTGAAACTAGACATACTCAAAGTAATTGGCATCACAAATTCCAAATAAAACGTATTCTAGGTTCGGGGAGCTAGAAGATTCTTTTGATCGGAGTGAGACTATGGTGGTTGCGTTGGGGGAGGTGTTGGGTGCATTAACATGTTTGAAGAAAAAAGATTTAGAAAATCATTGAATGGAAAATTTTGGGGTAGGTGTTGTTAGCAACCCTCCTTTTTTAATTTTTCACTTTCTTCATGAAGTCTTATTGCATCTTCAAGTTCTTTTTTCAAATTCCAGTGAATTTGGTTGTTTTCAAAATCAAAACGTTCTGCTTCTGTAATTAATGGCGAAACCATAATCAAATCATGTCTTGTTTTATTTGTCTCGTCATAATTAATTTCACCCACAGTCATTATTTGAACCGAAACTAAATCTAGTTTTTCTAAAACAAGTGAATTTAAGATGGCAATATTCGTTACCTCACAGTCTCTTCGCGTTGATGGGTAGCTTATAGATTCAATTTGAAATCCATTTGAGTCCTTACCTCGCTGCAGAAATCTTGAACTCACAAGGCTTGAAAAGAGATAGTTTTCGTTCTTTTCTCTGTCAACAGGCTTCATGAATTCTTCTGCTATAAACTTTAGAATCTCGATGAAAGTAGATCTATAATCTTGATGAATATTAGTAAACTGTTGTAGATGTGCTTCATAAGCACGCTTACTTTCATCACTTAAGTTAGTTTCAATTGGGTGGAAGATATAATGGTTGACCAGTTTCTGTCCTTCCTTTATTTTCCATTCACAAACCGTAATAAAATCCCCTTTGTCTGGTTGTGTTTCCCAAATAGCAGTGGAGAAGTCAAGAGCTGCATAAAAAACACCTTCTCCTTTACCATTCGCACGGCCCATTCTCGCACATTTTTCGGGTGGACCTATAAGATCAGTGATTTTTTGGAGTTTGTATGGATTATTCTTATCAAGTCTTTTGTTTACAATAATTCTAAACAGTTTTGTCGGGTAGGAATCTGAGAAAAGTGATAAATCTATATTCAGAAAAAAATTGAATTCATCGTGTAATTCCTTCCTTTCTGATTCAGATAGATTATCTAGACCTGCTAAACTGCAACTTTTAAAGTATTCAAGTTTTTCAACAATTTTTTCGGTTGTTTCGAAAATATGCTTCTCTGTATCAATGACAATTTTATCTATCAAATGGTTATGTTTTGTTCAGGTAAGTTGTTAATATTCTTAATTACTGTAATTGAAGGAGTGTCAAAGTACATATCACGATAAACATTCAATCCTTCGCCTGGATAAAGTGTGTCGAAAGCAAATTGAATAAGTTGGTTTTCAATAATGTTTTTTTGTTGAATGTTCGTTGGTACTCCAAATACAACACTAAGAATTGCACCTGTTTCTTTTCCGTTTTGGTCAAATAGTCTTCTGACAAATACGCCCATTTTTTTCTGTTTAAGGTTATTAAAAAGGCAAATCATTCCAGTCTGCCTGCTCTGGTACTTTTGTTTTCTTTATGCTGTTTTCAATAGTTTCGATGAATTTGATTGTGTTTGAAACATTATTAAAAATCAGAACACTCTCGTGGTAGTTTAATACAGGATTGTCATGAGCAAAGCTTTTGTTGTTTCTTATATCGTTAAATGCTTCAATAACATTAATTGAATATTTCAGAATTTTCTTTGCCATTGCTGATTCAATATGCTTGTTGTCAAGCAAAAAATTAATATACTTTCCGAAAATAGCATTTAATGAATCGGTCTTTTCAAATGATATTTTATGTTTGTCGCAAAGTTCACGAAGATACCGGAAAGTAAATGTATGAAGTCTGTCCAACGCCGCTTCAGGTTCATTTTTCTCAATGCTTTCTCTTATTGACTTTGCTAGCAATTTGAAATCTCTGTCCTCAACGTTTGGATGAATTGCGTCAATGTGTTCTACGATACTTTCTTGTTTCAGTCTTTCGGCAATTTTTACACATTCTTTGTATAAATTTTCATCGTCCCTTGAGTCAATCTCACCTGTATGAACTTTTGAAAGCCAATAGTCGCAGAATGCTGAGAGCAATTTTCCAAATGTATAGTTTGATTCAACTTTAAAAAATTGTCTAAGTCGGTTTGATTTTGAGTTTGATGAGTAATGATATTTTTCATTGTCAATGTCAAGCCCAACCGCTTCTCCAACAAATTCTTGAAAAGTCCGGTCAGAAAAGTCCATAACGTAACCACTTTTCATTCCTAAAAACTTTTCGATGTTTGCTCGTTCTATATAGGTTAAGTCTGCCATTTTTAATCTGTTATATGTTTGTTAGTATGTAATCTTACAAAACCTGTTAATTTGTATCTGTACCCTCTGCGACACTTAAAAAAATTAAAGAAGATCTACTTTATCAAACAGTCCCCAACAAAATAAACAATCACTTCTCAAAAAATCAACGGTAATTACACCCTATTCTTGAGGGTAATTTAATAATTCGAAGCATTTAATTGATAACCTGCCAGTCTCCGCCGGTCTTTTTCATTTTTACTAACCGACTCATAAATATTTGTGCGTCGGAATGAAAGCTGCTAATTTGTGGCAATTGCGGAACGTGCATCAACCTTTTACTTTTTAAACACAATGAATGTATAGAAAACACTAAAAACCATACATTGAACGATCAATATGTAAAGAAAAATGGATTTTCCATACATAAATAAGGACCGTTTTTCAAAGTTTAGGCAAGAACATGGCTATTCTGGCTAGCACCTCTTCAAAATCAGGCTGACCGTTATAATATAGCTTTGAAGTGGATTGATAACGGGATTTGAATGATTCTCGAAATTCAGTTTCAATTAATAACAAGGCGGGGTGTTCACGTAGTGGTATTTGCTTGTCGGCTCCTTTAATTCTTGCCGCTTTGTGTGCTAAGTATTCAGCACTACCGATGAATGATTGGATGTCAGAATCACCCAATAAACAATATACATCATAGTATTGGCGCATAAAGTTTTTATCATCAGAAGCACCAGGATTATCTTTGTTGCGGTATTTCCTGATGATCGTTTGCAGTTTTTCAATCAACGTATAACCAGGATGATAGCATTGAACGCCAACGGCTGTATTGTTGATGTAATTACTGCTTGCATTTATTGAAACAAGGTGTTCCCAAATCCATGATGAAATATCGATAGGTTTATTTGGTGTTACCGTGTCAAAACCAGCCTCGAGTAAAATACCGTCTTTAAGTCCTTCAAGTGTTGGTGTGTAACTTTGATAATACAAGCGAATTCCCCCGCTGCGGTATTTTTCGGGGTCATCAAAATCATGATCTCGCTTAATTTCAATAATTCCATTAATTGAAAGTGAATTGGCGAGCACATCATAAAATTCTTTGCGTGCCGCTCTTACTTTGGATTTATCTTCTTTCCCTTCGATTTCTAAACCAAAATTGGTACGAATATGAATGTCGATGTCCTCCGAAAAGCGATGAATTAACCCAAATCCTTTCGATAACGAAGTTCCTCCTTTTAATTCAAACTCAATTCCCTGTTGTTTCATGGAATACAAAGCATGCATGATCCAATAGTCCTTCTCAATTAGTGTAATATCAATTCCTTTTTTGGAGGATACGATGGAGAGAAGTTCCTTGAATTCCGGGTCGTTATGAATAAAATCAAGCATGTTGTAGTACGTTTCTAACGATGGATTTTAAAGTTCGCTTTGTTTTGCCTGTTCCATATTGTTGAGTAGCCTTCATCAACGCATCCGTATCGAAATTGCGCACATTGGATGGCAATTTATAAACAGCATGGATTTGGTCTTCCGCTAGGGTATCTAAATTATTTAATAAATCAACGAGTAAATATTCCCTAGAGATATGTTTAGGGAAAGCGGATTTTAGTTTGAATTCAAAGATTTTTCCATTTAGTTGAAACTCCCCTTTACGTTTATGGTTGTAAACCCATGTGGTATTGTAAAGCTGGGTTAGCCCAAGCCCTAATGAATTAAATGTATTGGGGGAAACCAAAAGAAAATCGTCGTCCTTCAGAAAACGTTCTACTACTTGGCGATCATCTGGTGGAACAGCCCCAAATTTAGATTGCTTTGGCGCGTAATACAATCCTTGGTTCAATTTCTCCAATGTTCCATCTTTAGTAAGCGTCGCTAAATGCCGATCTATGGCCGTGGAATAATATTCCAGGTCAGATCGGCGATACACTTCACCTTGCTTGATATGTTGACGGAGTAGTTCCATGACTTGATTACAAATGTAAAGTACTTTTTTTGAATTGCATGTAAAAAAAGGAAAAAATCATGCAGATTGGATAAATTATTGAGCCTAAGGATTATATAATTTGTCCTTAATTACCCTAAGTTTTAATTTTGCAAAGAGCTCAAATTTACCGCAATTGGTTTGGTGCTTGGCGCAGTGGTGGAATTCGGATCACAAAACTGTCCATACACCACAAAAGTTGATGCGAGGTAGAGTGTTCAATTAACTACGTCATCTGCCATTGAGTCAAACGCCAGTTAGCGGCTGGGCTATTTTTCGTTTTACGTCCATTAGTCAACATGTCCCGCTGATTTAACAGTGTTTTCAATAAATTCTTTTCGGAACTGTTCAAGTTTGTCCTTGATTGAGTTGTCGTGAGGATTGTTTGCTAAATGTGCCTCATAAAATTTTATTCTCATTTGCTCAATTAAAACTCTCGCCGTTGTCATATGATTAGGGAAACCAATATTAAAAGTTTCCCAATATTTGTCCCTATCGGCTTTGTCAAATGAAGAAAACAAATTGTCCAAAGATTGTAATGATGAGTGAAGCTCATTGTTTAACTCATCATAAGATGCTTGAGTATTAATGTCAATTTTTAAGTCAGGAACAACATGTTCGGTTGTATGAACAACTTCAACTCTTTTCCAATATCCCTCTGTTTCTTTGCGTAATGAATAAATATGGGACATGTCAACAACCATCGGGGATAAGATGTATTTTGCTTCATGTTCTATTTTCATTTGTTTAAGAAGAGCCGCCGTGTAAGTTTTCTCATCATTTGTTTCGGTGTGATGCTCATAGCACATAAACATTATGTTTCCGTAGCTATTTATTTCTTCGTTTGATAACTTGGGATTATGTCTTTCTCCTTTTACACCTTCAATGTGGCACAACTGTGCAATAAATTCAAATCGTTGATTGAAAAGAGGTTTTTTACAACCAGGGAAAGCACATTTGTTTCCTGACCGTGCCAAAAGAGTTTTGTAAACCTGTCTGGGTATAGTTCTATTAGCCATTCCAGTCGGGCCCTGTTAATTGATTAATAGCACTTTGAATGTAATTGCGAAATTCAACGTCAGTCATTTTGTTGTGCCTACCATCGTATGTTCTTGAATTCTTATTGTAGATTGAAGTCTTTTGAAATATTACAAATGAACCTCTAAAGTGTCTTGTTACTACTCTTGCTGATTTAGGTAATTTTTCTTCTCTATATTCTCCTTCGTCCCAATGAACTCTGGAAACATAGTTTCCAGGACTTAATTCGCAAAGTTCCTCGTCAGAATAATCGTTTGTTTCATAAACTCTAGATGGTTTCAAATCTGCCGTTTCAAGTCGAAAGTAATTCCATTGTTGTTCTGCTTTGAATGAATGAAAGATTAGTCGGGTTGGTTTAACGATGTCAATTAAACCACCAGTGTCTATTTCAATACAATTGTCCTCAACTGAAATATCTGCCCCTTCAACATCAAGTCCGCCACCTCTTGGGTAAAACATGTGATTAGAATTTCTGATAGAGCCAATTGTCTTTAAAACAACTACTATCTCATGCCTATCAGTCCATTCACATTTTTCGGGAAGTCCAATCGGGAATATTTTTTCCTGAATTTCAATCCAATCTTTTTTGTTTCTTTCTAAAAAATCCATGTTCTTATTTATTTTGTATCTATCGGTTAAGGGTGGCACGGTCGTCATGCCTTTCCGCTAACTTGTATAAATGCTCACCTTAATTCGAGACAATAAACAAATCTCAAAACCCAACAAATCTATCAAATAAATCATCTAATCGAAAGGGTACAAATACCTAGATTCGTTAGTATTTATTCCAAAATCTCAACAGAAAACCACAATTAATCATCCCCCATCTCCAAAAAAGGCCGGATATGTTCTTTCAACCAAGGGACATCGATACCATACGAAAGAAGTCTTTCCTCCGGAATTTTCATGAGGGCTTTTACTTGAGATACTTCAAAATAATTCCTTTTCCTTATCCGAGTAGGAGTAAGCTTGCCTGCTTTGATGTAATTGTCCATGGTTCTTCGGCTGACGCGGAGCATTTGCATCACATCGTAGGTATCAACCCACTTTGAAGTGAATTCGCCAACGGGGTTTCTGAGGCTCTCTATATCGGCTTGCATTTTCTCCATTTGAGTTCTTATGTTTTTGAGCTCTTCGAAGATCATTTCGTTGGTGATGGTTTTACTATTTTTCGCTTCCATAGACGACTAAAGTAAAATCATTTTTCCGAAAGAAAAAGGGCTGTCACATATTGGCTGAATTTGTCACGAAACCTTGGACATTTCTGGACATAATAGTACGGAAGGAGTTTCAAAATGGAGATTAGAAAGCGAAAAAGTGCATGTTCATTTATTCATTTGTTCAATGTTCACCGAGGTACTTTTTGAATAAATGGAACCAGGTAGAAATCGGAAAATATAGATAAGAAAAAATAACTGTCAAATTAGCGCGATTACGCCGCAGAATAAACTCAGAACAGATGGCTGGGCAGTTGCACAAGGTCCAATTCTGAACACAACGATTGCCAAGTATAAGTTAAAGAAACGTGGAAATAACTCGTTATTGGAGATTTACACTCTATTGAACAATTGATTTACGAACCGCCATACAGGAAACTCAAAATAGGATGATAACCCATTTAAAAGTTTGGAGCATAGCTCGCTTACGTACTTTTTTCTTTAGATAAAAATCGTGATGTACAAATGATGTACTTGTATTCAAAGGTATTTCTGATCTAGTTGACAGGCACTCCCTGACGCTTACTCGTCAGGGCCGTCTACTCATATAGGCATATGTGTTTTTCTGTCTATGGTTTTAACCAGTTACTTTGTGGTTTTACAATTAGTCTTGCGTTGTTATATGCCATTTTTAACGTCAAACAAGTCCTTGCTGTATAAGTTGTATCGTTTAATTTATGAATAACTAAAGCTAAATCAGGATTTGGAGAGCCTGATGTCAGGCATATTGGGAGAAGTAATTGGATTTTACTGTCATAATATTGGGGGACAGCAATTTTATAATTCGTTCTCACTTTTTTCTTTACCTCGTCAATTGCTCCAACTAGTTGTCTGCGTAATTCTGCATCGTCAGCCTTTTGAAGATGAGCAGGGAAACGTGCTAAATTGTCTTTAATAATATGGTCTAAATCTGGAATTAAGTCACACTGGGGATTAAAAATCAATAATTCAGGTTTGTCAAAAAAGTCTGCAACATCAGGTATAGAATTTGAAAAATGCCTCAGCACATTGTTGTCACTTTTCTTTAAAAATGCTTTAAAACAAAATGGAGTTGTAAATCCAGGTCTTGGATTTTTATATTCTTCAAAAAACGCAAAAATATCTTCTAAATTTTCGGTTACAAGTCCTGTATTAAAACAAGCAAATTTGTTGTCAGATGTAAAATGAACCTTTTTTTCTTGAAGTAATTTTCTAAACGTAAATTCAAGGTAATTTTTTAAGATACCATTGTTTTTTGTGGTAACGTCAGAAAAGTCCCAATCTTCTCTATCTGCAAGGGTGTCTGCTAAGAAAGTTATTGCTTGGTCGTAATTGGGAAATACTGCGAACTTAAATAGTTCCGAATTGAATTGTGCTTTCGCCATATTGATTTATTTTAAAAGAGAGTTTGTATAAAAAAATAAGAGCCATCAACTTTATCAGGATGGCTCTCTTTATGTTCTTTTGTTTTTATCTAAGTCTTTGCAGATAGACCTGCAACCGTCTATATATAACAATATGGTACAAATGTATGCACTATTTTGGTAAAAACAAGATTTTCTACTCATTTTTTGTTTGTCGTTGAAACCTATTAGTCGTCCATAGCATTACGCACAACGTCAGTTCGTCTAAAAACCAACTTGTGTTTTAAACACCAACTATTTTTTTGATAAATACAACTGTTTAAGAACTTGTTTTACCAAAAAGATTTGTAGTAATCTTTACTTTAAAATACTATGAAACGCCCTAAAATAGCTGCTCAGAATTAGAAAAGGTAAGCTAAATTCTTTCAGGAATTTTTTAAGTGCATTTTGGTCGATTAAATTGCCTATTCTAGGCAAATTGTAAGCCGTGAAGTTCAAACCAACATCTGCTGTGGCATTTTTGATTGACTTCTTTGTCATGGTATAATTGAAATCTCATTGACGTTTAATTGCTCCAAAAGAGTTTTCTACGATTGCCTGACGTTGTCGATATGTTTCCGCTAAGTGTTATTTGTTAGAATAAATTAGATCCATGCGCTCCGAACGTTCTATGAAACGACCTGTTTTGTAAAAGGCTTTTATGTTGTAAAGTTTCACTCAATAGATTGTTTTTCCACTTGCATTGTTCTACCAGTGACCGTTTGTAATGAGCAACTCTCCTGAGGAAAAGGTGTATTCATCGCTTGCTTTGTTGTACTGAAAATGTTCAATATCAAAGGAGATAACTGGAGCATAGCTCGGGGAAAACAGCCATATTGACCGCATAATGTTCATTTATTCATTTGTTCAATGTTCACCGGGGTACTTTTTTGAAGAAATGAGTGAGGTAGGAATCGGAAAATATCGATAAGAAAAAACAACTTTTAAAAATTTATTTTAACTTCGTTTTGTCGTTCTTTTTTGTTGCTTATCTGTTGCTCAAAGAAGCCGAAATCTGATGAGTTGTTGCTCATTTGTTGCTCGCGAAAATGACAAAAACCTTATTAATAAAGGGATTCAGTCTTTATCTTTTATTATCAGTTCCTGTATCGGGAAGTAGCACCCGCTAAATCCCTCTTTTTTAAGAACGCATTTTTTTCACCCAAAGCATCATCACGTAAACCAGTGATACGGCGAACAATCCAAGAATGAAACCTTTGTAGGTTAGAAAAAATTCGGAAAAAGTGGACCCGAGGTACAAATAAGCAGCAGCAATACACACTTTGAACGGAATAAACTCTGCATTCGTCCATGACATTTTTTTGTTTAAGAAACTCATACTCTGGAAATTTAAAGATTAGGTTAAAGATAGACCTATTCCTTTTCCGCAAAAATGACTTTTCTCAGGTTTTGGCTTGAAAGTTATTCGAGTAAACTGAGGGTCTTTTCTGTCAATTGATTTTTGTATTTCAATAAATCATCTAGGTGTTCAAGTGGGAAATCTCCATTATCAATGATGATTTTCTTTGAGTTATCTGTGAATTTCAATTGACAGATAATTTTGCGTTGATTGTCATCGATGAGGATATTGAAGGTTCCTTTCTGATCTCGATAACCAATGCGTTCATTCGGAATCTTCTTGTTTTGGATTAGTAGTGTACGAATGGTATGATACGCTTGAATTTCTTCATCTGTGGTAATAATTCCTGCAGATTTGGAATTCGATTTAATCTCGTGAAGAATGATTTTGTCTGTCAAGGACTTGAATAGCGAAGAGTTCATAAGTGCCTTCATGGATTCTTCATTGTACTTGGTTTTGAAGCTCATGTTTTTATGAATGAGTTTCAATAATTCCTTGCTCGGATTGGTCATTTCCTTGAAGAAGGTATGTTCGAAATTATCGATAAACACCAATTCCTGGGCTTTCGAAATGATCTCTTGTACTTTAATCAAGCGTGCGTCGAAATCGAGTAATTCTTCGACATCTCGGTCCGTATAATTTTCAATATCGAACACAAAAAACGGTTTCGCATCCATGGTATTCGGCAAAGCAACATCGGAGTAAAAGCGGTATTCTTTTCCATTTGTCAGAATGGCAATGCGTGAATTCTTCGCATGTTGAAAGTAGCCACTCAATTGTCCGGCTTCTTTGTCTGTCAGTTTGCTTGACAACTTTTTACATTCAATGATAATGAGGTCTTTTTTCGTCAATTGAATCGCATAATCGACTTTGTGACTCACTCGATCTCCAAAGTCTGCTTCATATTCTGGAATGAGTTGGTCGTGTGCGTAGTTCAGCAAACTAAAAAATGGGTCTATTAAAAACTTCTTGGTTTGCGCCTCGTTCTGACAGTTTTCACATTTCTGCGCGAAGTTGAAATTTTCTAAAGCCTTTTTTAGAAAGGTAAATGCTTGTTTGCGATTGACTGTTGACATGGTATTGTGTTGCTTGTTTAATTTTTAACCAGTTGGAATACTCCAAGACCTTCAAGAGTAATAAAATAGGTGCCTGATGTGAAATGATGGAGATCAATTGTTTTTTCAAGTGAAATCAATTCGTCACTCATCAGAATTCTCCCTTGCATATCACTTATGTAAAGATGAATTGGCTCATTCACTTGATTCAATTGAATCATGATTTTACCATTAGTCGGATTAGGTGCAATTTGGACTTCACGATTATCCAGTTCATTCAATCCAATGGTGTTAACATTCGCACATTCTGAAGTGTCGGAGCCACATGAGTTGGTTACCACGACATAATAAAGTGAATTCTGAATGGCTGTAAATGTTGGATTTACAGCACCTGCAATGGGTAAATTATCCGAGCAAAAAACCCATTGATAACTAACATTGTTTTGAATTTGTGTAGATAATTCTACATCATTTGATAATGTTACAATTGGTGTTAAAGGTGCTTGATTAATTGTTAAATTAATGACATATGAGGTGTCACATCCGTTAGGATCATTAAGCAGACAATTATAACTTCCTGTTGAGGTGTATACTTGCCCATTAGGGGCAGTATATGAAGTACAACATGTTGTATCAATTGTTCCATTGAAAGGGGAACATTCATTTAGTTTATGGATAAAAACGTCTGTTGCGTTAGCTGATCCAGTGGTGGTCAAAAGATAATCCAATGAACTTGGATCAAAATCAACAGTATGTGAAAAAGCTGCAGTAATGTAAATCGAATTATTTTTAACATCAATACATTTTCCACCAATGAATCCAGTCCCTCCTGAATTAGCAGTCCAACAGTAAAATACTTCATTTAAATTGATTGAACGCTCAACTCTTATTGCCCATAATAAATCTCCATTCGAACCGTATTTCACTAAAAATGTTCCATTTTCATCTGCTAAAAAGTACGAGTTAGGTCCATTATCGAAATCTACTGTACTTCCATTACTTTCAATATAACCTACTACGTAAATGTTATTGGATTCATCGCTTGTTATACTGGAACCGGACTCGGCTCCATTTGAGTTCCCTCCAATTGTTTTGGCCCATAAAAATTCCCCATTTGAGTTTAATTTTAGTATTAAACAATCTGTGGCCCCATTACTTGTAACGTTGTAAACATTCAAACCGGGATCAACATCCATTGTCCCATAGAAAAAACCTGTAACTGTAACATCATTGTTGTTGTCAATGGTTAATGAAAGTAACTCTGCATTTGATATACTACTTGTGAATGACTTTGCCCAAATTAAATCTCCAGCACTATTAAGTTTTCTAATGAAAGTTGAATAATATGTGAATCCCCCGGTTAAATTTAAAACACCAATATTAGGATCAATATCTATAATTCCGCCAAAACGGCCAATTTGATAAATGTTATCATTAGAATCTATTGAGGTATAAGCAATATCGTCACTGTAATCCCCGTTAATTTTAGCCCAAATAAAATCCCCTGAACTATTGAGTTTTAATGTGAAAAAATCTGAGGAGAAACCAAATGAACCATTACTATATGGTTGAACTGGTGTTAAGGTAAATATTGCTGTTCCAGGGTCAAAATCAATTGCACCACAAAACTGACCGGAAATTACAACATCATTATTGCTTAATATTGCAATAGATCGTCCAGTATCATTGTTGTTTCCGCCAATAGACTTTGCCCAAATTAAAGATCCATTATTGGTGTATTTTGCAACAAAACAATCTGCATAGCCGTTGCTGTTTAAAATGTAGCTGTTATTGCTCGGATCAAAATCTCCAGCACCTCCAAATTGACCAGTAATTAGAATATCATTATTGTGATCTAAACATATTTCGGCAGCATTATCATCATCTGCGCTAGTAGTTAAACCAACCCCTCCGATTTGAATAGCCCAAACAAATTGCCCCGTATTATCAAGTTTTTGAATGAATATATCTTCAGTGCCTACCGGAGTTAAGTTGAAAACACCAATACCTGGATTAAAATCAGTTTGACTTGTGAATGAACCAATGGAATATGAATTACCTAAATCATCTACCACCACTCCAGTACCAATATCATAACCGTTACCACTATTAGCAACTGCCCAATCAAGGGTTGGAACTTGTGTATAAAAAAGTGAAAAATTGATTAGAATAAAAAAGGTGATTAAAAGCTTCATAATTTCGTATCTCTAACAAATCTACAATAAAAGTAAAATAAAACAACCGAAAGTGTGCAATAAAACAACCTATTTTATAGGTGTGTGTTTCACAGCATTGCGGAATTTTGCTTCATGGAAGAATTCAATATTGGTGCACAGATTAAAGCTGTTTTGGAGTCCAGGGGGATGTCTGTGACGGAGTTTGCCAAGCGCATCAATAAATCCAGAGAGAATTGCTATTCCATTTTTGCCAGAAAGACCATCGATACCGGTTTGCTGCAAACCATCAGCACCGTTCTAGGTCATGATTTCTTCATGCAATTCAGTTCTTCCTACCAACAAATGTCCGAAGAAACGCAAAAACTGCGCGACGAAAATACCATCCTCAAAGAATACTATTCGCTTCTGAAAGGGAAGGAGTGAGGGGTTTAATGCAACTGTCCTTCTATTGCTTTATCTAACTTGTCTATAGATCCCGGTTCTAGACCTGTTGCTTTATAGACAACTTGACCTTGTCGATTAAGGATGAAGTGTGTTGGATATCCTTGAATTCCTAATTCAATGGTTTGCTGTTCTGCGATGCTAAGAATCGTGTAATTGAAATCTGTTTTTTTTAAGAAGTCCTTCAATTGATCCGGTTTGTTTAAAGCGATGGCTAAAAATTCCACGTCGTAATCTTTGTATTTTTCGACTAACTTATTCAAATCCGGAATCTCCATCTTACAAGGCTTACATTCAATGAACCAAAAGTTGATGACCGTGATTTTTTCCTTTTTGGGATTGAAATCGGACAATTGAACTTCTTTGTTTTTTATGGTGCGCAACGGAAGACTGCCAGGAATGGACTCGTTTGCTAAATCAACTCTCTCCATGGGGGCACTCATCCGCATCATCATCCCTTTTTCCTGCTCAGATGCCGTACGAAGAACGAACGCTTTGACCTCTTTTCGGTCATTGATAAATGGCTCAGGAATGAGGTTGCCTGACCCTAAATAAAAGTCGAGGCTATCCGCAGGAATCTGACGACCAGTTGAAAGACATACCGGAATGGATTTACCATCTAACATTAGTGGTTGTGAAAAGTCCAAATCAGTCGGTTGGGCTTTGTGTAATTTAGATAGGTCTACCTGCGCAACGATTAATCCATGGATTAAGCAAATAGAGAATAACAGGATGGTTTTAAACATGCTGAAAAAGTTAAAAATTAAAGGTCAAACTCAACTTCGCTCCTGCTTGTGAGTAGTTGAATTGGGGTCCTGCTGAACCCAACGGCAATGGTGTGACTGTTTGTTGTAGCACCATGTTTTTAAAGAAACAAAATTCAAGGTTCCAAGAATGCTTGTTGTTGCCAATAAAGGAAAAACCATGTCCGAACTCGAGTCCGATGGAACTCATGTTGATGTCGAATCTTTCTTGAATGTTGTTCGTCATGGGAGGCATCGTTAAATCCTGAACATCTACCCAATCTTCTGAACTACGCACGCCGTAATTCAAGCGAATCGGAATGTATTTAGCGACATTGGATTTCATGCCGTCATATTGGAATTGATAATTGGCTCCAATGGAATAAAAATGATCTAGTCCAGAAAGTAACTTCACATCTGCTCGGAGTCCAACAAAGTGCTGACGACTCAAGTATTTTCCTGCTCCGACAGTCATGCACAGCGGCAAGTCGAAAAAGTATCCATTTCCTGATGACCATAAGTAATAATCGTCGGGAACGAATCCGTTATCAGTTCCTGCAGCAAATTGTGTGAGTCCCAGCATAAAGGAAAATTCATCTGTTTTTCTTGGACGCACAAGCGTATCGCGTATGCGTTTGTTATACGTGACATTCTCTTCGAAATAATCGTACATCTCACGGGAAAGGGAATAATTTCGGTTGTAGTTGTCGCGAAAGGTCAAATCTCCATCCTTCTGATTGAATTCGATGATTTCACCATACAGTACTTTTCCTGTTTTCAAATGGACAATGTCATATACGACCACTTGTTTTGGTTTCGTTTGTGCAAAGGAGCTCGTTTGCTGTAAACAAAGGCCGAGTGTCAAAAGGAGGATGTTTCGTAACATATGTGCTGATAATTTGCCCTAAAAATAAGTCAAATCTGTGAATTTTCCATTACTTGAGGAATCCCTACCTTTGCAGCGTGTCAAAATACCTCAGCATAGCGAAGATCAGCGAAGGATTCTACAAGGAAAAAGGATCCAAGTTTTTTGCATTCGCAGTGCCCTGTAAAACGGAAGAGGAAGTCAAGGCGTTTATTCAAGCCAAACGAAAGGAACACCATCAGGCTGTTCATGTCTGCTCCGCTTTTCGCTTGGGAAGTGACAAGAAATTGTACCGTTCGAGTGACGATGGGGAACCTTCGAATTCCGCCGGACCTCCCATATTGGGACAAATTCAATCCTTTGATTTGAGCAATGTGCTCATTGCAGTCGTGCGTTATTACGGTGGAACAAATTTAGGCGTCGGTGGACTCATCACGGCATATCGCTCAGCAGCAAAAGATGCCTTGGAACAAGCAGAAATCATCGAATGTGAAGAGGAAGTGGTGTGGGAATTACAGTTTTCTTATTCGGATATGCCTGGCGTTATGAAAACCTTAAAAGCGTATCCATGTACTATTGTAAGCCAAGAATTAGCCGAAAACGGACACATTATGGTGAGTATTCCATTGTCTCAAGAACGACTGATGTCTGAACTGATAGAGTTTAGAATCAATCCTTAAATTTTTCCTTTTTGTATGGGAAGATGTTGGACATTTCCCCAGAGTAGTAGAATTCGTAGGCGACTGATCCAAATGTATAATCCTGCTCACGAATTTTAAAGTTTGAACCTCCAACCGCTGGGTTCTTTTTTGGAATGGATTTTTGGTAACCCAAGTTGAACAATGAAGCCAAAATCTCCGGACGATTGTCAATCGGGAATCCTGCTTTTTCCCACTGCGTTTTGATCTGTTTGATGTAAATCGCTGCATACAAATAGGAGTAATAATGATCTTTGTATTGCACCAAACGTTTCACTCGGACACTCATGGTATCGTTGTGTTGGTTGTTGTAATTGATGGTGGAATCATAGTCTAATAGATGAGCATATTTGTTTCCCAAATAATACATTGAAGTAGAATCCTTTAAATAATGTTCAATGCGTTTAGCGGTATTTTCTTTGATTCCGGTAACTCCGTAAGATAAATTTGTTTCAAGGGCAAGCGTCTTTAACGGAGCAACAAAGGTTTTGAATCGTTCACGTCTTGAGTTGAAAAGTCGAACTTGTTCTCCAACAAGGCAGGCAACAATCATGTGTGATTCTACTCCTGCTGCTTTTGCGGCGGAATCAATGTAGCGTTTGTCTTTGGCGACGGCTTCTTTGAAGTATTTCCATTCCATGATGTTCATCCAATCGAAAGCGTTGAGTCCGCTCGCTTTGGCATCTAACTTGCGATTGGCAATGATGCGTTGCAAAGCTTTTTGGTACGATTTTTTGTCTTTTAACTTCAAATCGATGGCCGACAACATTTGCAAGGCCAATTTCTCATCTTTTGAACTCACCCAAGCATCCATGATGTCACTGGCATTCTTCGGATAGTATTCGTTCAACAAGTGAATGCGCCCCAGGATTTCACTGCGGTATTGAACGATGTTCGAACTATCGATTTTAAACGATTGGTTGTACTTGTCGTGAATTTGTTGGTAGTAGCGTGTATTGACATCCACTAGTCCGGCGTCATTAGTCAACTTGAATTTCATGGCGAAATAAGTTCCTACCAAGAAAAACCCATAAATCGCAAAACTGTAAAGGGTAATTTGGTAAGGGATTTTAATCCATTTTTTCTGAAAAAAGGCGCGCATATTCGATGATTAACAGGGCTTTATACTGATATGTCAGAAACAAGTTACGTTGATGGATATTTCTCTTTATAATCCAATGACGTTTACTCAGAATCGCTAAATTTGAAACATGGCTTTAATAAAAGAATGTCGTGGCTTTGTTCCACAATTTGGGGAGGATTGTTACCTCGCAGAGAATGCAACTGTTGTTGGCGATGTGATCATGGGATCTGAGTGTTCCGTTTGGTTCAACGCGGTGGTGAGAGGCGATGTGAATTCCATTCGCATGGGAAATCGCGTCAATGTGCAAGATGGAGCGGTCATTCATTGCACGTATGAAAAAACCAAAGTGAATTTGGGTAATCACGTTTCTATTGGACACAACGCTTTGGTCCACGGATGTACGGTAGAAGACAATGTGCTCATTGGCATGGGCTCCATCGTTATGGATGATTGTTACATCGAAGCGAATAGCATCATTGCTGCCGGTGCGGTACTATTGGAAGGAACACGTGTCGAGTCTTGGAGTATTTACGCTGGAGTTCCGGCGAAAAAAGTCAAAACCTTGAGTCCAGAGTTATTTGCTGGCGAGGTGCAACGCATTTCCAATAATTACGTCATGTATTCCGGTTGGTTTAAAGAGAAAAAAGACTAACTTAAACGATTAAACGATTGATTATGAAAACCAAACTGACAACCATTATCTGTGCACTTGGTGCATTCCTTGTATTAAACGCGTGTAAAGGCACAAAGAAAGTACAGTGTGAATCCTATAGTCTTTCGCAAACTGTTCAACAGCAAGATCTCGCTTCCAAATAAGCAGTTTCATCGATAATTCCTTTGTTTTTCTTTCTTTCTGATGGAGAAATCGTAATTTTACTCAACAAATTTGAGTACTATGAAATACGATCGAATCGACTCCAATCTATACATCGCGAATAGAAAGAAATTCACCGAACGAATGACAGCTAACAGTTTAGCGGTCTTTAATTCCAACGATATTTTCCCAATCAGTGCAGATAGCACGATGCCGTTTCAACAGCACCGTGACATTTTGTATTTGTCAGGGGTGGATCAAGAAGAATCGATTTTGGTTCTTTTTCCAAATGCAAGTAATCCCGCTCACCGAGAAGTGTTGTTCTTGAAAGAAACGAGTGATTTAATTGCCGTTTGGGAAGGGGAGAAATTGACGAAGAAGACAGCCTTTCTGACTTCAGGAATCAAAACCGTTTATTGGTTGCAGCAATTCCCGACCATCTTCAAACAAATGATGGCCGAAGCACAAGGAATGTATTTAAACACGAACGAACATTTGCGTGCAAATACCGAAGTTGAAACGCGTGAAGATCGCTTCATCAAACAAGTTAAACAAGATTATCCAGCACATCAAGTACATAAGTCAGCACCGATTATGCATAAAATTCGTTCCATCAAAGAAGCGGTGGAATTGGAATTAATGCAGCGTGCATGTAAAATTACCGAAGTAGGTGTTCGACGTCTATTGGCGTTCATCAAACCAGGTGTTTGGGAATACGAAATCGAAGCAGAATTGGCGCATGAATTTTTGCGTAATCGTTCCAAAGGATTTGCTTATACACCGATCGTTGCCTCTGGAAAAAATGCATGTGTATTGCACTACATTGAAAACAACCAACAATGTCAGGACGGAGATGTTATTCTACTTGATGTTGGTGCGGAATACGCGAATTACTCATCCGATCTAACTCGTTGTTTACCTGTAAACGGAAGCTTCACTGCTCGACAAAAAGCGGTGTACAATGCTGTATTGCATGTGAAAAACGAAGCGCAAAAATTATTGGTGCCTGGAACAATTATGGCGGAGTACCACAAGCAAGTGGGATCCTTGATGGAAGAACAATTAGTTGGACTTGGATTAATTTCCATGGACGATATCAAAACACAAAATCCAGATTGGCCAGCCTATAAAAAATACTTTATGCATGGAACTTCTCATTTCTTGGGACTAGATACACATGATGTTGGAATTTGGCATGAACCGATTTCCGCCGGAATGGTCTTTACCTGTGAGCCAGGAATTTACATTCCAGAAGAAGGACTTGGAATCCGTTTAGAGGATGACTTGGTAGTTCAATCGAGCGGTGCGCCATTTAACTTAATGGGTGATATTCCAATTGAAGCCGAAGCGATTGAAGACTTGATGAACGCATAGTTCATGTTGCAATACCGTTCTTTTGGGGAAGGTGAAACCCTCGTCTTCCTCCATGGATTCTTGGAATCGAGCACGATGTGGTCTTACATTCCATTGAATGAGCTAAATGCTCGTTGCGTACTCATCGACTTGCCAGGGCACGGACAATCACCGTTAACAGATACTGCGGAGATTCCGAGTATTCGCTTTATGGCACAACAAGTTCTTGAAGTCTTGAAGGAGTTAAAAATAACTCAATTCACCCTCGTTGGACATTCACTTGGAGCATATGTTGGACTGGAAATCTGCCAATTAGCATCTTGTCAAAAACTTATTTTATTAAACTCTAATTGCTGGAGCGATGACGAGCAAAAACGTCGTGATCGACTACGTGTAGCAGATTTGGTCTATTCAGCAAAAAAACATTTTATTCGCGAAGCCATTCCTGGTTTATTCGGGCGTCCAAATGATTTTCAAGCTGAAATCAACCAGTTAATTGACGAAGCGAATCACATGAGTGCCGATGCGATTGCCTATGCCGCGTTAGCGATGCGTGAACGTGTAGATTATACGGAAGAAGTATTGGCGACTTCAAGTAAATATGTGTTTATCCATGGAGAATTGGATACGCTCGTTTCAAGTGAGCAGTTGCTGTTGCGTGTTCCGGGAATGCGTGTTCACTTTCTTCCAAATGCCGGACATATGTCACATATCGAGTCTAGTGATGAAGTTATTTTGCTATTGAAGGAAGAAATGTAGGAAAAGAATTTCAGGACCGAAAAAAAATGACTAAATTAGTCATGACAAAAAAAGACATGAAAACGATTATTCACGAAAAACTTAAGGGAAAAGGAATAAAAATCCATGAATTAGCTAAGCATTTGAGCATAGATGCAAGTTTAATGAGTCGCATTTTAGCGAATAAACGCAAACCTAGCGAGGTTCAAATCAAGAAGCTTTCGGAGGCATTAGACCTACCGTATAGTGAATTATTGACTTATTATTTGTCGAGTGAGGTTGTTAAAATAGTCAAAGAATATCCACAAATAGCGCATAGCATTTTAGTGATGGCAGAAGCTCGTGTGAGTTATTTACTCAGTGATGACCGTTTTGAAAATATCGACATTGGCACGGAACTTCAAGAAAAATTAAATGAATTAAGTGCCTTGTCCAAACGTTGGCGTTCAATCAAGCCACTAGATTCCGTTCAATTAGAAAAGCTTCAAGAATATTTTCACACTGCATACACGTATGAGTCGAATCGTATTGAGGGCAATACCCTAAGTTTACAAGAAACGCATTTAGTCGTTAATGAGGGAATTACCATCGGAGGCAAAAGCGTACGTGAGCATTTGGAAGCAATTAATCATGGAGAGGCAGTAGCTCTATTACAAGATTTAGTGAGTAATGAAGTTCCCTTCAATGAGTATCGTTTAAAGCAAATTCATCACCTCGTTTTAAAAGGAATTGATGAGCGCAATGCCGGAAAATACCGAAACATACAAGTGATGATTTCTGGCAGTGAGCACACTCCACCAGCGCCATATATGCTCGATAAACTCATGGAAGATTATTTTATCTACTACGAGCAAAACCGTGAGCGTTTACATCCTGTTATATTGGCAGCGGAAATGCATGAGCGTTTGGTAACGATCCATCCATTCATCGATGGAAATGGTCGCACCTCGCGTTTGGTTATGAATTTTATTTTATTGCAAAATGGCTATACCATTGCCAATTTAAAAGGAAACCTTGAAAATCGTTTGGCCTATTATGCTGCACTTGAAAAAGTACAATTAAATCATGATAGCACCGATTTTTACACACTCATCATCGATCATGCGCTCGCTTCTTTGAAAGAGCATTTGTTGTTGGCGGGGGATTAAAACTCCCGCTCCTTCGAATCCATGATGATCGTCACTGGTCCATCATTGACAAGGGAGACTTTCATGTCTGCACCGAATTTTCCACTAGCGATTTTACCGGGAAACATCGTTTGAAGTTGCTGCAGAAAGTATTCGTAAAGCGGAATGGCTTGCTCGGGACGCGCAGCGCGAATGAAGCTTGGACGATTTCCTTTTTTAGTGGAGGCGTGTAATGTGAACTGACTGACTACCAGGATGGATCCATCGACTTCTTGAATGTTTAAGTTCATTTTCCCGTCGGCATCTGAAAACACGCGCATTTGACTGACCTTTTGGATGAGGTAATCGGCGTCCGACGTATCGTCTTCGGTTTCAATGCCGAGTAAAATGAGGAATCCATGTTGGATTTCACCCACTGATTCACCGGAAATTTTCACGGCTGCTTCGCTGACACGTTGAAGTACGACTCTCATTAGTAATCACTTCTTCGGTGTGGATCGCTTGCGTCTTCGTGCATCAATTGCAAATAGGTATTATAGCGATGTGGCGCAATTTCTTCGCTTTCTACGGCGTCTTTCACGGCGCAATGCGGTTCATTGATGTGCTGGCAATTATTGAAACGACATTCACCTAATAATTCCCGCATTTCAGGGAAATAATGTGCGTAATGTGCTTTTTCCAGGTCGACAATTCCAAAGGCACGAATTCCTGGGGTGTCAATGATGAATCCACCAGTTGCAAGGGGATGCATTTCTGCAAAGGTTGTGGTGTGTTTTCCTTGTTCATGTGCGGTGGAAATTTCTCCCGTGCGTAAATCAAGGCTGTCGTCTAATGCATTGACCAATGTTGTTTTTCCAACACCAGAATTCCCGGAGATCATGACTTGATGGTCTATGATTTCATCGCGTAAAAACGCCACCGAGGATTCATTTCTCGCAGAAATCGGATAACAGGGATAACCTACTTTTTCATAGACTTCTTTCAAATAATGAAATTGCACGTTTTCTTCATCGGAGTAGAGGTCCACTTTATTAAACAGAAGTGTTGTTGGAATGCGAAAGGATTCAGCCGCCACCAAAAAACGATCGATGAACGCAATTTGAGTGACAGGTGATTTTAAGGTCACAACGAGGTAGGCGCGATCAATATTCGCTGCCAAAATTTGCATTTGTTTACTCAGGTTGGTGGACTTTCGCACGATGTAATTGTGTCGGTCTTCAATCGAACGAATCGTGTAGTATTCTTCTCGTCCTTCAATGAAGTCCGACTTTTCGTCTAAAATTACTCGGTCACCGGCCGCAATTGGATTCGTTGTTTTGAGTCCTTCGATACGCAGTTTCCCGCGGATACTAGCTTGCACGACTTGTTGGTCCTCCAACAAGACTTGATACCATTTACCCGTTGATTTTAAAACGATTCCGTGCATGGATGCAAAGTTAATCAAACAGCGAGAAGCACCACGCAAGAAAAAAAATTAATACATTTGAAGCATGCAAAAACAAACACTTTTCCTTTTTTTATCCTTGATTCTTAGTTCCTTGTCGTATGCGCAAGTGACAGAATCTATCAGTGATACAGCGATTGTTACCACTCCTGATGTTGATGCCGAATTCGCTGGCGGATATGATGCTTTCGAGAAATATTTGAGATCCAACGTATCGGTAGACATCGATTTTAAGAAAAATAAATCTCTTCCAAAAGAACAACGTGTTGAGGGTGGAAGAGTCATTGTACGATTTGTAGTAGAAAAAGATGGAAGTTTAACTCATCTTAGCTTACAAGAGGAACTTCCCAAATGTCAACCATGTAATGAGGAAGCTATTCGCGTGGTAGTTGCCATGCCAAAATGGACCCCAGCCATGAAAAACGGGATTCCGGTGCGTTCAATTGTCCGTGTTCCGCTCATGTTTTCTTTTTAATCGTTACATGAAAAGCAGCCTACTTTTTTCGCTATTGCTTTTCAGTCAAATGGCGTTCACGCAGGTAACTGAATCTACCATCGATACAGCGATTGTGACAACTCCGGAAAAAGATCCCGAATACAATGGTGGATTTGAGGCTTTAGCCCAGTATATCACCGCGAATTTAGAAGGCGTTTCAAACCCTAAAAAGAAAAGATCAGTTCCCAAAGAAGATTTATTTGAGGGTGGAAGAGTGATTGTTCGGTTTATCATTGAAAAAGATGGAACAGTGAGTAATGTTGTTTTGGAAGAGCGCTTGCGGAAATGTGAGCCCTGTAATCGGGAGGCTATTCGCGTAGTAAAAAACATGCCGAAATGGAAACCTGGCTCAAAAAATGGAAAAGCCGTTCGTACGTATGTTCGCTTGCCGATTAGGTTTGAAGTTTAAGTACCTTGGTAAACTCATTCATACACCATTTGGTCATTTTCAACATTTTGAACGAAAGAGCTTAGCATTTAAATGTGTAGTGTTAGATTGTCGAAATAGTCACGTTATCATTACGAACGATCACACAGGCGCGTAAAGTAGAAGTAATGAAACCTAAACGACAGTGCTTGCTTGGCCGTTCGATTCCTGATAATTCGATTTAAAATTAGTCATGATAAAAAGCTTGTTGATATTCATTTTATGTTTGACCTCTACCTTGTCGTTTGCACAAGTGTCTAATCAATTAAAGGATACGGTAATTTATTTTACTCCGGAGCAGAATGCGGAATTTGTCGGTGGAGTTGATTCACTCATCGAGTACATTTATTCCAACTACAGAGCACCTTGCGGTACCGGTTTCGAAATAAATGGGGTCGTCATTTTGCGATTTGTTGTAGAAATAGATGGTGCAATTTCGAATGCGATTGTTGAAAAAAATTCAGACTGTATATTATGTGACTCACAGGCACTACGTATTGTTAATAAAATGCCGACATGGATCCCCGCTTTGAATCACGGTCAAGCGGTACGTTCTTATATTCGATTGCCTATCGATTTTTCTTTTTAATTGTATGAAGCTACTTTTCTTTTTAGGAACATGTATAATCCCTCACCTTGGATTTTCGCAAGTGGGAAGTCCTAATGTCGATACAACGACATACATACATTGGGAAATTGGACCTGAATTCCCTGGAGGATATGAAAAAATGCTTGAGTATCTGGAAGAAAACAAAAGAAACGTTATAAATCCAAGGACCCAAAGTGAATATACAGTGGATGAAAAACGTGCATATGAGCGGGTCATTGTGCGTTTTATTGTTGCTGAGAATGGCAGCGTGACTAACGTGGTTTTAGAAGTCGGATTACCCCATTGTGAAGCTTGCAACCAAGAAGCGTTGCGTTTAGTGGAAAGCATGCCAAATTGGAAACCCGCTGAATTGAATGGAAAAATCATTTCTAACTATGTTCGCATGCCAATCATCTTCGAACTAGAAAAAGAAAATGAGCCTTTCACTGTGTGTATTGTACCAGTAGAAGCTGAATTTCCGGGAGGTGATGAAAAACTGGGAGAGTATATTCAGAAAAACGTCAAATTGATTGGAAATCCTAAAAGGAAAAAATCGATTCCAGAGGATGAACTTCTTATCGGAGGCCGAGTGATTGTTCTTTTTCAAGTTGAAGCAGACGGTCGAGTGAGTCATGTTGAATTAGAAGAGCAATTACCACATTGTGCACCTTGCAATCAAGAAGCTTTGCGCGTGATAAAAAACATGCCTCCTTGGAAACCAGCTTACGAAAAGGGAAAAGCGGTGAGTACGTGTATTCGCTTGCCGATCAATTTTGTGGTGGATTAGCGGATTTAGGGCAACAAAGTGGAAATTAAATTTCCCTACCTTTGAGACATGAAACAATATGGACTCATCGGAAAGCACCTTTCACATTCTTTTTCACCGTCGTTTTTCGCGGATTTTTTTCAAAAACAAGGAATTGAGGCACATTATGCGTCGTATGAACTCCAAGAAATTTCGGACTTTTCCCAATTGTTAAAGGATCATGATTTTAGCGGATTGAATGTCACCATTCCGTACAAAACAGCGATTATTCCATTTCTAGATGAATTGGATCCACTTGCGGAAGAAATTCAAGCAGTGAATGTCGTTTCCTTCGAAAACGGCAAAACGAAGGGATACAATACCGATGTTTTCGGATTCCAACAAAGCATCAAACCCTTTTTAACTTTCCACCATGAGCGTGCCTTGATTTTCGGTACAGGTGGTGCGTCGAAAGCCGTCGCATATGTGTTTAAGTCCCTCGGAATCGATGTGATCTTTGTTTCTCAAACGGAATCAAGCGAAAGCAATCACTTTACGTATGCAGATGTTAACGAGCACATGATCAATGCGTGTAAAGTCATTGTCAACTGTACGCCTCTTGGTATGTATCCGAATGTGGATTCAGCACCAGAGATGCCTTACAAGGCGCTTAGTGAGGAACATTTACTGATTGATTTAATCTACAATCCAGAGGAAACCTCATTCATGAAACAGGGTAGAGCGAATGGAGCAACGTCCATGAACGGACTTTCCATGTTACAACATCAGGCCCTGAAAAGTTGGGAAATTTGGAATACCCCGCGTTAAGCCGCAGGGTTATTTCCATTATTTCCAATACTGTACCAGTCAATTTTTCTGGAGAAGTACATGATCAATGCCAGGATGATGAATACGCCGATACTTCCAATTAATAACGCGAAGTCTTCCAATTGAATGATCACGAAAATGAAGATGTAAAGGATGCTCAATAATCCAGAAATGAAGGCGGTCAATTTCGTTGATTTTAAAATCGCTTTCACGTAACCGGAGATGAGTATCAACGTGGCTAGAGCAGAGATAAAGAAGGACATGTTGAACTTCAAGTATTCTGAAATAGACAAGAGCAAGGTATAGAAAATCACCAAGGCAATTCCGACTAAAATGTACTGAATTGGGTGAATAAATGCCGATTGGAATACTTCAATAAAGAAGAAAACCAAGAATGTTAATCCGATGAAAAGGATGGCGTATTTAATTGAACGATGCGATTTTTGGTAGTTGTCAACAGGTAAGATTAAATCTACACCAAAAGCTGAATAATTGATGTTGTATCGACTTCCAACCCATGATTGCGGGTAGTTTCGGTTCAAATTCAATACGTTCCAATGTGCAGTGAATCCGTCTTTTGTCACTTTGTTTTCATCCGGCAAGAACGAACCATTAAAGCTAGGAGTGGTCCAAGTAGAGGAAACATTGATATCCGTTTCTTTTCCAACTGGCGTGAAGTACAATTGCTGACTTCCTTTCAATTTCAATTCAAAAGAAAAGGTGTAAATGTGATTATCTGTCGGACTCAAAGCAATTTGTGCATTGATTCCAGATGTAAAATTGTCCGAAGTAGAAACCCCAGGACTAAACGGGAAACTTAAATTATTCCAAGATAATTCGATTTGTTTTTCGATGCCGCGAAGATCATCGATTCCTACGTTTAGGCGTGCTTTCGTGAAATCGAAATTACTTGCAGGAATATCTAATTCCTCGAAGTTCAATTTATTAAATTCACCACTGACCTTGATAATGGAATTGTATACAACGATTTCATACACGCCACGGTAGCGACGTTCTGGTTTCATTTCAGTAACGATTTTCAATTTACTTGGAAGAATGTGCAGTTTCTCATGAACAGTCACCAATTTCTCTTTCCCAGTTTCCTTATCCGTTTCTTTTGCGTAGCGCATAAACGGTAAACTCATGATTGGACCTTTAATCGTTTGAGCCTCGCCCCATTTCGAGCTAACTTCCTGTATCGCTTGTTCTTGAGTAGATTCTCTTTCGTAGATAATTCCACGAATCATTGAAGTTGGAATTAACAACAACAAGGCAATGATAACGATCGTTCCTATTTTAAAATAGAGGTTTGATTTTAGTTTATTCATGAGGAGTAGTTTTTATCTACAACGAAGGTGCGCTTTTTTTATTGTGTTTCAAAATTATAATAACGCTTTTATTAGCACGGACTTAACGCGATTTTGTCGTTTACAAGCAACTAACAATCGAAACCAAGTGACAAACAACCGAATAAAAATTGGCTCAGTAAGAAACTTTGCAGAGTCGAATTCAAGGAACGAATGGAAGAGCGACAAACTAATTTTTCAACCTTTTTAAAAACAAAACAATGAATGCAGTAAAAAACAAAGTGAATTTAATTGGAAGACTGGGGGTTCAGCCAGAATTTGTCAGCTTGGAATCTGGACGCAAGCTTGCACGTTTTACGCTTGCAACCAACGAAAATTACAGAAACAAAAATGGTGAATGGCAGTCCATCACCCAATGGCATACGATCAATGCTTGGGGAAAATTGGCAGAACTGGTTCAGACATTGTTAACGAAAGGACAAGAAATATTTGTTGAAGGAAGATTAGTCAATCAGTCCTATGAGAATAAAAGTGGAGAAAAGCGTTTCACGACCGTTGTGGAGATATCCGAATTTCTATTATTAATGCCAAAATCTGTAAAACAATCATGATGACAAACGATATGAACCACGTGAATTTGATTGGGAAAGTTAGTTCTGTCCCTAAGATCATGGAATTGGAAAATGGTAAACGCATTGCAAAATTTACGATGTCCACCAAAGAACAGTACCTCGACGCGGATGGAAACACAAAAACACGACGCAATTGGCACATGTTAAGCGCTTGGGGACGTTGGGTGAAAGTTTTGGAAGAAATCGGCAATGTTGGTTCTGAATTGGCCATCGAGGGAAAACTGGTAACGCGTTTCTACCAAACCAACGGAAAACGAAAAATGGTTTCCGAAGTAGAGGTAAACGATATTGTCTTTATGTAGTCTAAAAAATCATTTATCATGAATCCGATACGCAATTATGTGACCCTCATTGGAAATATTGGGAGTCAAACAAAAATCACAGAATTTGACAATGGTCAACGAGTAGCGCGTTTTCAATTGTCCACAGAAAAAAGTCTTCGTAAAAATAATGGCCGGTACACAGCGGCGGTGGAATGGCATCGACTTTTTGCATGGGGAAATATGGCTCAGTTTATCGAGAAATATGGAGTGATGGGAAAAAAAGTCGCTATCCATGGCCGCACAGTACAGCGCACGTATTTAACAAAGAATGGTGTTCAACGAGTTTTAAAAGAAGTGGAAGTTCGACAAATCATAGGCTTGTAACATCGACCAAACGTGCACAAGAAAAGAAGCGACTTTCGGGTCGCTTTTTTTAACTTTTATGAAATATAGTAATAACTTTGTAATTACATAAATGTGCATCATGGAAGTGTCAATCATTCAAATAGGAAATTCTAAAGGTTTACGATTATCGAAAACCGTATTAGATAAATATCAAATCAAGGAAAAATTAGAAATGATTTTAGAAAATGACCATATTATTTTACGTCCATTCAAGGAACCTCGAAAAGGTTGGAGTGAGGCATTTGTAGAAATGCATTTCGCTGGTGATGATCAATTGTTGATTGATGACGTATTTGACGACGAAAATTTTGACGAATGGAATTGAATCAATACCAAGTAGTTTTGGTGCAGTTGGATCCAACCATTGGCAGTGAGATTCAAAAAACGAGACCATGTGTCATCATTTCACCAAACGAAATGAATCATCATTTACGAACGATTACCATTGCACCTTTATCCACTACAAGTAAGAATTATCCCACCAGAATAAAAGTTCAACATAACAATCAAATTGGATGGGTAGTCTTGGATCAAATCCGGACGATTGACAAGGCTCGAATAATTAAGAAATTTGGATTTTTATCAGAACCAGAAATCAAATCGTGTAAACAGGTGATCCGGGAAATTTTTGTGGATTGACGATAATTTAACAGAATCTGCTACTTTTATTCTTTTTGTTATGTCTTTATTTCGCGTAATTTTATGTATTATTTTTCCGCCGTTATCCGTTGTTGATAAAGGTTGCGGTTCTTTTTTAATCGTATTCTTATTAACATTGATGGGTTGGATTCCTGGTGTCATTGCCAGTTTAATTATCTGTTCCAAAAAAGGATCTTAATTCTTAGCCGATAAAAAGATGAAAAAATATTATTCCCTATTTCTGCAATTATCATGGATAACGAAAGCCTCTATTTGCATTAGTTTGTGTTTATTGGTTTTATCATTAAGTCAAGATGCTTTTTATATTGATCGGCCGGAGGGTCCAAAGGCTTATTTAGATAGTTCCTTTTTGTTTTTTCTAGGTTGGATGAGTTTCCTTGGAGGTGGCTTGGTACCGTTTATTATTTGGTTGGCGAATCCACTTTATTTCCTGACCATCATTTTTACTGTTCGACACGATAAGTCAGCTTTGTTTTTATCCTTAACACCGATAATTCTTGCGTCTGTTTTTATGATGCTTCCTAGCATTTTAACCAGTGAGTCAGGTTCTACCGCAGAAATTACAAGTAGAGGCCTTGGATTTTACCTATGGTTTTCCACGTTCATCGTATTATTTTTCGGAGTCTTTATTGGACAAAAACAACAAGCGAGTACATGAAAACCACACCAGAACACAACGAGAAATTTGTCAAGATGACCTTTGCCTCTGTTTATCCGCATTACATCAATAAAGTGGAACGAAAAGGCAAAACAAAAGCGGAGTTGTTGCAAGTCATAGAATGGCTTACAGGATTTGATGAGCTTAAATTAAACCAACTGGCAGAAGAAAATGTGACCTTTGAAACCTTTTTCGAACGAGCAACGCTGCATCCAAATGCACACCTAATCACCGGTACAATTTGTGGCTATCGTGTGGAGGAACTAATAAATCCCTTAACGCGTAAAGTTCGTTATTTGGATAAAATTGTAGATGAGTTGGCGAATGGGAAATCTTTGGATAAAATCTTACGTAAAGCCTAGATGATGAGAAAAATAGTATTCTTTGTAAGTCTTATTTTAATGACCACAAGTTGTCAAACAGAACTGTTAAAAACGAACAAAAAAGCTCCAGTTTCTGAACAGCAAGAACTCAACCTTCGAACAATAAATGATTCAACCTTTAGTTATGAATTAGTCAATAAAAAATGGATTAACGTATCCATCATCAATTCGGCAGAACACTTTTCGATGCTTGTAAATCGATTTGGCATGAAGGATTCGATTGATTTTGACAAAGAGAACATACAAGTAAAATCGCCAGAATTGAAGTCGATGAATGATCAATTTATTTGTTTAACCACTTGGTGGTCTGCTGATTTCTTCTCTAGTTTAATTATCCCAGTTCAAAAAAAGAAGAATCCATTTATGTATTTCGAGCATGGCATTCATGTACATGATTTGAAGAAAAATAGAATTGTCTACACAGATAAATTCATGGATAAAAAGGTATGTTTTGCCGTTGAAAACCTAGTGACAAGAAAAAAGCAAAGAATCTATTGGGAAATTCCTTCCAATCAAATGTTTCATCCTTACTGCGATAGTATGGTTCTCCTGAAAAATAGTTTGATTATTTGGAATGCAGCGAAGTTTACGAAATTTCCATTAGGTCTTAATCATTAAGGTTTTTGATCTGTATTTTTTCCAAATGAAATCGTTTATTCCTCTTACTACACTTTATTTGATTAATCAATCAAAAAATAGGTGAGGTTCTACCCTATTTTGCAGGAATTATCACTCTGATATTTGGAATAGGTTTCGGACTTACAACACTTAGGTCAAATAAAGATGACAAGAAACTAACTGATGTTATCAAGGAAAATTGATAATTAGCTTCAAACTTTGTTTTCATTCTTATGATGGTTAATTGGAACTGAGTCGTTCAAACGACTTAAGTATTTTAAATCATCTTAGACCAAGTTTGACGGATTATCCTGTCATTACTTTTTTCCATTTTGTGAAATATTCATGTAGTATGTAAATAAAGAATAAAAAGCTTATATTCAAGGAATTAAATCTTAGATATATGTTCACGGAATCTTTTAAGTCACGCATCGAACGCATCACTTTGTACTTCGGTATTACTGCCTTCATTGTACATGTTGCGCTCATTTTCTCTATAAAGATTGGTTTATTAAACATCCAATATTTCCCAGAAAACTTATTTGGAAATCCTTTTTCTGCACTGTTCTCCCCATTTAGTTCTTTGTTGGTGTACGAAGTGTACCTGTTGATTTACTATTTAAGAATCAGTTACACGAAAAGTGTTGCCAAACAATTAGAAATAATGGCACTTATTTTATTGCGCAATTGTTTTAAAGATACTGGACATTTAACCGAAGGACATACTTCTCTTTTAAACAGTGAATTGATTAAGGATTTAACTGGTTTCATTGTCATTCTTGTTCTTGTATGGCTTTTTTATCACTTAGATTCCAAGCGTAGTGAAATTAAACAAGAAATGAGTCAACAATTCATCAACTTGAAAGAGCGGTTAGCGGTTTTTCTGATGATCGTATTTTTTGGACTTTCGTTTTTTTCCTTTTCTACATGGATTGGTGACCTTATTCAATTTTCAACAAATAAAATTTCTTTAGGTGATCCTTCTCATATTTTCTATACGGAGTTTTTTACATTGTTGACTTTTGTGGATGTCCTGCTGCTTCTTAGTAGTGCTCGTCACATGAAAAACACGATTTTGGTGATCCGGAATTCAGGGTACGTCTTGGCGACATTTTTGACAAGAATATCATTTTCATTGGAGGGATGGGAGCGAATCATTACCATCATTCTTGGAGCCTTGGTTGCCGTTTTCATTTTATGGATCAGCCGTCGAAGGGTGTTTACGCAAGGACTTGATTCATTCCAATGAACATTTGTCAATTATAATTTGTTGTTAATCAATAAAATATATTTTTCTATTGAAAAAAAACGGCTTTTTCGACTACATTTTCATTGGAGCGGGTGCATCAGCAACCCTGTTGCTACGTAGTTTAGAGTCCCGTGGCTTGTTGGCCAATAAAAAGATTGCGTTGATCGATGCGGATGACAAACGTAAAAACGATAAAACATATTGTTTTTGGACTTCTATGGATGACAACATTGCACAGAATTGCCAACATCTTTTCTCCCAAACGTGGTCCAAAATCAGTGTCAATCGACAAGAACCTGAAACACTCGAAAATTCTCGTTACGTACACATTTCAAGTATTGCCTTGTATGACGAATGTCGCAGGATCGTTGAGCAACATCAATTGGTTCGCGTACATAGTTCGGTTTCAAGTATTGCTAGGACAGAAAATGGGGTTCAAGTAATAACTGAAAACGGAGAATTTCATGCCGAAACAATTTTTGACAGTCGTCCACCAGCATTCTCCTTGACTGAAAAAAACGAAGCGTTGTTGTGGCAAACATTTATTGGACACATCATTTCTCCGAGTGAATCCCATAAACAGTCAGATTGTGTCGACTTAATGGATTTTGATATTCCGCAGAATGGCTACACACAGTTTATGTACGTCCTCCCTTTGACTAACAATCGAATTCTTGTAGAAGTCACACGTTTTGGTATTGAACCAATCACATCGGAGCAAGCAGAGCCAATTTTAGATACATACATTCAAAGACGCTTTGGTACGTATACGATATTAGAAACAGAGAAAGGAACCATTCCGATGTCCACGGCGAAAATCGTCCGTGAAAAAATTGAGGGAGTTATTTCAATTGGCGGAAGGTCTGGAGCCATTAAACCCAGCACGGGTTACGCATTCAAAAAAATGTTTCAAGGAGCAGAACACCTTGCTGAACAGTTGATGACGAAAAAAGAATTGACTCCATTGAAAATGGAGCCGAAACGATTTCAGTTCTACGATCGTTTATTGCTTTTGATTCTACTACAATTTCCAGCGCTGGGGAAACCGATTTTCAGTGTGTTATTCAAAAAGAATCATGTATTTTCAGTGTTTCGCTTCCTTGAGGGAAAAACAAGCATTTTTCAGGACATTCGCATATTGTTGACACTTCCATTCCGTCCCTTTTTGCGCGTGCTTAAAACAGAATTAAGCGTTTCGAGCAAAGGAGTGATCGCTCCCTTTTGTATGTTACTTCTGTCTGTTTTCCTATTATTGGTTCAAACATTTGCCGAATCGTATTCTTTCGCTATTCAACTCATCCTTTTTTCAGTTGGATTTCTAGCGGTTGGACTTCCACATGGAGCGGTAGATCACTTACTCGAAAGTGGAGTGCATGTTAAAGGGGTTAAACTTAGTTTTATCTTGAAGTATCTTGGCGTGTCGTTCATTTTTCTCCTTCTTTGGTTTCTTTCCGCGGATAGTGCATTGCTGTTCTTTTTAGCTTATTCTATTTGGCATTTTGGACAATGTGATTTTAAAGAATGGATTCCCAACAAACAGAACACATGGAAAAATATCCTTTGGGGAACCCTACTATTTGGGACCCTATTAATTGGACATCAGACGGAAACGAATAAAATACTAGCGAGTCTTCAGACCTTTGAATTACCATTTACGGATGAACAAGCTATTCATATTTCTCGGATCTTGATCTTAATTTCGTTCATTTGGAGCATCCTTGAACGGAAAGTATCTTTTTTCTTAACGGTATGTATGTTGTTTGTAGGGATGTATCTACCCTTGTTAAGTGCCTTTAGTTTGTATTTCATTGGTCAGCATAGTTTAAACGGTTGGCGACATTTAAAAAATGGACTTCAGACAAATAGTAAAACATTGTATTTGAAATCTTTGCCGTTTAATCTGGGTGCCATCGGAATTTTGGTCATTTCATATTGGTTGAATGAAAATTATTTTGATTTGAAAAATAATTTTGAAATGGCTACGATATTTTTTGTTTTCCTTTCTTGTATTAGCTTTCCGCACATTATATGGATGCATAAATTTTACAAAAAAACGGATTGTTGAACTTTTTTTATTTTAATTTAAACAAAAATTGTAGTATATTGTTATTCAATTAGTTGGGGTTCCAACCAACAATTGATAAATGGAGAAACCGAAAATCCTTAAGAGTAGGGCTAACTTAAACTATTTACTATGGAACATTTAAAGATTGCAAGTGATAATTACGTAGCGTTTACGTTTTTTATCGGAACAATGGCCATGATGGCCGCATCAGTATTCTTCTTTTTTGAGTTAAACAACACGCCTCAAAAATGGAGAACATCCGTTTTAGTCTCTGGACTAATTACCTTCATTGCAGCAGTACATTACTACTACATGAGAGGGTATAACCTAGAGACAGGAGATTCACCAACATTCTTCCGTTATGTTGACTGGATCTTAACAGTGCCATTAATGTGTGTTGAGTTTTACTTAATTACCAAAAAAGCAGGTGCTAAAATCAGCTTACTTTGGAAATTGATTTTCGCTTCATTAGTGATGCTTGTTACTGGATATTTTGGAGAAACAATCGACAGAGGGAACAGCGTAATGTGGGGTGTTCTTTCTGGAGCAGCTTACTTCTACATCGCTTACCTAGTTTGGTTCGGTGAAGTATCTAAATTAGCACAATCAGCTGGACCACAAGTTGCGAAAGCAACAAAAATCCTTGCTTGGTTTGTATTAGTTGGATGGGCGATTTATCCACTAGGATATATTCTTGGAACTCCAGGTGGATTATTTGGAATTAAATTAGTTTCTGATCCAGAAGCGGCTGTTAAAGCGATGGATATCGTTTACAACATTGCAGATGCGATCAATAAAATCGGATTCGGTTTGGTTATTTATGCATTAAGCAGAAAAGAGGACTAAACACATCTACTTACATTAAGAAAGGGCAAAAACGAAAGCGTTTTTGCCCTTTTTCTTTTGCCCTAAATGCTAGAAATGATCCTAGCGCTATGGGATATCTTCTGTCTTTCCTCATAAAATGCTACCTTTGTTTGAAATACAACAACTATGTCAGAGGAATTAAAAGAATGTCCATCGTGTGAATCACCATACGGATACGCAACGGGAGAAAATCAATACATGTGTCCTGAATGTTCATTTGAATGGACCATTGAACAAACTCCAACTTCGTCTGATGAATTGGTTGTGATGGATTGCAATGGTGTTCAATTACAAACCGGGGATTCCGTTGTTGTCATCAAAGACTTACCTGTAAAAGGAATGCCAAAATCCATAAAATCAGGAACCAAAGTGAAAAACATTCGATTGACGTTTGGCGATCATAACATTGACTGCAAAATCGATGGATTCGGTGCCATGGGATTAAAATCAGAGTTTGTAAAAAAGGCTTAGCAGAGTCCATTTGGATTCAATTTAATAATTGTATAATTTAGGCACAGTAAATCAACGTGTTTCCCTGAAAGTAACACTACAAAATACTGAACCTAAACAAGCTACATGTCATACTATCCTCGCCGAAAATTCTTAAAAAATGGAATACAGGCTACTTTTTTGCTTGCTTTCAATCCCATTCAACGATTGTTTGCAGCGCCAAAAATGGCGGATGCTCTTCCTACATGGAATCAATTGGTTGAAATTGCCCGTTGGTGCCCGACCATACATAATCTTCAGCCGCATCAACTTAAAATCATCTCAGAAACAGAAGCTGAGCTGTATTATGACCCTAAGCGTCTTCTACCTATTGGAGATCCCAATGCTGTTTTTGTTACCATTGCCTTAGCCATGTTCGTGGAACACCTGTCTATCGCTGCTGGACTTGACGGGTTTAAAGTTGAAATAGATGAAGTATATGAAGCAGTGTCAACTAAAGCTACCGAATCGACTCGTTTTGCGCGATTAAAGTTGATTCCAACTGTCGAAAAGGAATCATTGCATGCATCGTTGATTATGAAACGACGTACCTCACGGCTGCATTACAACGGAAGGTCATTGTCAAAAGAAACCATCGATCGAATTCGTCAAGAAGCCCTTGCTTTTGAACATGAATTTTTCCATTCTTCGGATCAAGAATTTGTTGATTTTGTCATCGATTTGAATCAACAAACCTTGTTTGAAGACTTAGAATCTAAACAGGGAAGAGAAGAATTACATCGCTTATTTCGCTACACTGATGAAGATGCCGCGCGCTTGAAGGACGGATTATGGTACAAGGCTATGGCATTTCCAGGGAACCTAATGCGTTCCGTTTTCGAAAATCATCAACGTTGGGAAAAAGGTGCGCGAAAGTTGGTTCTTGGCAATTATTATCAACATTCATTTAACGGAACAGCTTCAGTGTGTTGGTTTGGAGGCGCGTTTGACCGTCCAAAAGATTGGATCAACGCTGGAAAAATGTTTGCCCGAACGTGGTTAATCATGACAAAAGATAATGCATATATTCATCCATTTGGATCTTTAATAACCAATCAAGGTGCTTATGCTCAAATCAATGAAAAGCTGACCCAGGCGTCTGGCACAAAGAAAATATGGATGATTTTTCGGGCTGGTTACTCAAACGAACCAGTGCGAAGTTTTCGTTTAAGCACAGAAGAAATCATTTTAAAATAAAACCTAAACCTATCATATGCGACACCTATTCGTACTTTTTTATGCGTGGTTGTTAGAACTTTACCGCAAACCTCTCATGCATTCCGATCGAGCAATGGCCTTGATATTTTTACCAGGATTTAATCGCTTGCGTTTGTATAACGCCAAAGCTCGGGCTTATGCGGAATTTATCAAAGCGAAAAGACGGGTTCCTGCTTATCGGGCCTTTTTGGAAGCAAATGGATTCAAAAGAGTTCGATTTAATGGCCTGGTTCCAAATATGCAGGATGTTCCGATAACTGACAAAGATAATTATGTGAAAATTTACTCCATGGATCAACGTTGTGTAGGAGGAAAAATGCCGATAAAAAATGTCATCATTGATGAATCTTCGGGAAGTAGTGGTACAGCAACAAATTGGGCAAGAGGAAAGAAAGAACGAAAACGAAATGCACGAATTATTCAATTTGGAATGAAGAATTTGTTGGGACGAAACCCTTTGTTCATTATTAATGCTTTCGCACTTGGTCCTTGGGCCACTGGGGTAAACATTACAATGGGATGTGTGACTTTTTCCAAATTGAAATCGCTGGGCCCGGATGAAACGAAAATTCAGAATACCATCAAACAATTTGGAACTGATCATCATTATGTGGTCATGGGATATCCACCCTTTTTAAAATTATTGGTTGATCATTCGGACATCAATTGGAAAGAATACAACGTTTCCTTCATTTTCGGAGGTGAATCCATGTCTGAAGGCATGCGCGATTACTTAATGAGTAAGGGAATTCGACGTATATATAGTTCACTTGGGGCGTCAGATTTAGAATTAAACATTTCTGCGGAAAATGACTTTACGATTAGTTTGCGCCGCTTATTGCGTTCAAATGAGGTTTTTCGAAATCGAATAACACGTCATACAGGCGCTTTACCAATGATCTTTCAATATAATCCGACAGATTTTTTAATCGAAACGACTGAAGAAGGTGAATTGGTTATCTCCATTGGTCGTCCAGATTATATTGCGCCCAAAATCCGCTATAACATTCACGATCGTGGACATGTTTTGCCAATGAAGGAATTAAAGGCCATCCTTAAAGAACTAGCAATCGACGAATCTCAATTAGTGAAGGCTCAAACGGATTTACCCTTATTATTGCATTATGGAAGAGCGGATTCAACGGTTTCTTTTTTTGGCGCTAATATTAGTCCAACGGATATTCAAGAAACAATATACAATTCAAGCATGTTTTCCGATGTAGTGAACTCATTTTGCATCGGTATCAATGAAAACGATGAAGGAGATAAACAACTAGTGATTTCCCTAGAATTACAACAGAATCAGTCTGAAGAATCACTTGAAATGGGATTGGCTCAAAGCGAATTTTTTGGTCAATTGGCGAAAATAAATCAAGATTTCCGTGAAGCGAAAAAAATGGCATCAAAAGACGATCAAACTGTTTTATGTTTTTATCCATTTCACACCGGTCCATTTGAAGACCGTGACATTCGCATTAAGGCGAAGTATTTTCAATAATATAGATTTTGCGTAAACAAATAATCTTGTCTTTGTGTTATTCAACTGAATATGTTGAACACCATGGAACTCACACAAGTCGACATCGATCGCATCATCGAAATGGCATGGGAAGACCGAACGCCATTTGAGGCTATTTTCGCCCAATTTGGAAAAACGGAAACTCAGGTTATTGCATTGATGCGCAAGGAATTAAAGCGAAGTAGCTTTATTCTTTGGCGCGACCGTGTGAATAGTGGTGTGAGTTTGAAACATGCCAAAAAACGAAACCCAGAAATTCAACGCTTCAAATGTTCTCGTCAAACAAGTATTTCGATGAACAAAATCAGTAAGCGCTGATGAAATTCCCCACAACATATTCCGAAATTCTTCAACGAATACAGAACCTTGACCCGATTCGTTATGGCGAGACAAGAAATCACCTTTCAGGTGATGTCAGTTATTTGTCGCCCTATATTTCTCGGGGAGTCATCAGTACAAAGATGGTTTTGGAATCCATGTTGTCAAAAGGATTTCAACTCGAAGAAATAGAAAGCTTAGCTAAAGAATTGTGTTGGAGAGATTACTTCCAACGTGTGGCGCAAGTAAAGGACGTACAGGAGGACCTGAAATTTCAACAGTACGATGTACTTCACGATGAAATCCCCAGTAACGTTGTCATTGCTGAAACAGGAATTCAAGGAATTGACCAGGCGATTCGAGATTTGTATGCGCACGGATACATGCACAATCATGCGCGAATGTATACGGCATCCCTCGTGTGTAATGTGGCAAAATCTCGTTGGAAACTGCCGTCGAAATGGATGTATTACCATTTACTAGATGGAGATTTTGCGAGTAACGCGTGTAGTTGGCAGTGGGTCGCTGGATCGAATAGCAGTAAGAAATACTATGCCAATCAAGAAAACATCAATCGGTATATGTCCACCCAACAACACGGGACCTTCATGGATCGAAGCTACGAGTCTTTTGAGTCGATGTCTGTACCAAAAGAATTGGCTACGACACAAGTCACATCTTTCCCAGTGAATCTTCCCTCGCAGGGCCCATTGAAAGTGGATAAGAATCTTCCTACTTTCTTGTATACGTATTACAACATGGATCCAACATGGCACCAAGGGATTGACGGCAACCGTATTTTATTGCTTGAACCTTCGTTTTTCGAACAGTATCCAGTTAGCGATAAGTGCCTTGATTTCTTACTGAAGTTGGGCGAGAATATTCCTGGAATTCAAGTTTACGTCGGTTCTTTTGATGTACTAGTGATTGAATACGGACTCTCCAACTGTGTATTCAAAGAACACCCATTAACCAAACATTTTCAAGGGAAATCCGAATCGAGAGATTGGATTTGTCCGGAAGTCACAGGATATTACCCTTCCTTTTTTGCCTATTGGAAACAAGTTAAAAAGCAATTAACCAGTAATCTACCTACTGCATGATCCTAGATAGTGAAATCCTACAAACCCAAGATAGTCGTTACCGCGCAACGCTCATCAATTCATTAGCTGGTGTGAAACAGGCTTTTTTGATTGGCAGTAAATCCTCTGCGGGGCATTCAAACTTGGCGATATTTAATTCCCTCATTCACATTGGTGCGAATCCACCATTGTGGGGATTTTTGTGTCGTCCCGATACGGTAAAACGTGACACTCTTCAAAATATCTTGGAGACAGGTGAGTACTCCTTCAATTTTGTCTCGCATTCGGATTCCGAGAAAGCACATCAAACGTCCGCAAAATATGCACAGGAAGAATCTGAATTTGTTGCGGTTGGATTCGAGGAACAATACTACGAAGGATTTTCCGCTCCGTTTGTGGCCGATGCTCCAATCAAGATAGGAATGAAGTTCGTGGAAAAGGTAGACATTGCTATTAACGGAACGATACTCGTAATTGGAAGTATTTCCTTTATCGATATCGATGAAAAACTCATAGCGCCCGATGGATTTGTTCATTTAGATCAGGCCGAACTGCTCAATTGTTCGGGATTAGATGCCTATTACGAAACACGTCTCATACATCGGTTATCTTATGCTAAAACAGATAAATGGCCGAGCAAACTATAGAAAAACAAGAAATTGTTGTTGTTTGGTTTAAGCGTGATTTACGATTTACGGATCACGAGGCTTTGTTTCATGCACAAAAGCAAGCACTTCCTATATTATTAATGTACTGCTTTGAGCCTTCTGTCATGGCCTACCACGATAGCGATGTTCGTCATTGGCGCTTTATTTATCAGTCTTTACGCGAAATGAATGAGAAACTGTCGGAGCTTGATTCACAGTTGTATTTGTTTCATTCGGAAGCACTTCCATTGTTTGACGCCTTACAAGAATCGTACACCATTAAAACGATTTACTCACATCAAGAGGTGGGGAATAACTTGACTTTTCGACGGGATAAATCGGTTCAGAAGTTTTGTGACGAGCATCAAATTACTTGGAATGAGTACACCCACAATGCCGTGCAACGCGGTGGAAATTCTCGTTTGGACTGGGAGAAAAGGTGGAAATCCATCATGGAAAAAGAACCCTTTTTAGTTTCCGAAACTGATTGGGACATTCTATCCTTAAGTGAAACAAACTATGCGCAATTGAAGGGAATTCCTTTGTCAGCGGAAATCACTACAGATCATTCCAGTTTTCAGCCAGGAGGAGAGTCCGTTGCATGGAAATATTTAGACAGTTTTTTAAAAAAACGAAGTGTGAACTACGCCAATCACATTTCAAAACCGGCATTGAGTCGTAAAAGTTGTAGCCGTATTTCTCCGTATTTGAGTTATGGAAATATCAGCATGCGGATGGTTTATCAATATACGATGCAGCATTACAAGACATCGACACACAAACGTGCCTTGTCCCAGTTTATTTCTCGTTTGAATTGGCACTGTCATTTTATTCAAAAGTTCGAGGATGAATGTCGCATCGAATTTGAACCCTTCAACAAGGCCTATTTGGGAGTAGAAAAACCAAAAAATGACGATTATTTAGATGCTTGGCATTCGGCGAAAACGGGAATTCCCTTGATCGATGCTTGTTTGCGTTGTTTGATGGAAACGGGATACATCAACTTTCGAATGCGTGCGATGTTGGTGTCGTTTTATGTCTTTAACTTACGTCAGGACTGGAGAGAACTTCATTTTCTTGCGCGACTCTTTTTGGATTACGAACCAGGAATTCATTACCCGCAGATTCAAATGCAAGCCGGACTCACCGGAATCAACATCATCCGCATTTACAATCCAATTAAGAATTCTAAAAAGCATGATCCCGATGGGGAATTCATCCGAAAATGGGTGCCTGAATTGGCGGAAATCCCGGTCGAATTTATTCATGAACCTTGGTTATTAAGTGAGATGGAACAAACACTTTATTCGTTCAGAATAGGAATAAATTATCCTGCACCAATCGTTGACTTGGAAGAAACCCAACGAAGTTCGAGTGAAGAGGTGTGGTCCTTTCGGAAGGGATTAGCCGTAAAAGCGGACGCCAAACGCATTGTAAAAAAACACGTCAATCCGCGCAAATGAAACAACGAAAAAAGAGCGATTTACCTGAGAAAATCTGTCAGACTTGTCAGCGTCCCTTTACTTGGAGAAAGAAATGGGAGAAAGTCTGGGATGAAGTAAAATATTGCAGTGATAAATGTCGAATGAATAAAGCAAAATGATGAAGAATGTCGGATTAATTTTCCCGCATCAATTACTAGAGGATACTACTGTTTTCGCTGCTTGTGATGAATTGATTTTAGTTGAAGAATTTTTATTTTTCCGTCAATTTTCTTTTCACAAACGAAAATTAGCCTACCATCGTTCAACAATGAAGCAGTATGAGTTTTATCTGAAATCGAAAGGATTCAGGGTGAATTATATTGACACAAACGACGAACGATCAGATATTCGCACATTGATTCAGTCTTTATCGACGAGCAATCCTCCTATCATTCACTATATCGATCCGACGGATAATTGGCTTGAGAAAAGATTGCAAAGTACTGCCGCTACGTTCAATGTTTCCTTGGAAAAACACCATTCTCCCTTGTTTTTGAACGACAGCGAAGATTTTGCTGCTTTTACCACACGAAAAAAATTATTTCAAACGGAGTTTTACAAAGCACAACGAATCAAACGCAATATTTTGATGGTTGCGGATGGAGGTCCTCAAGGAGGAAAATGGTCCTTTGATGAGGACAACCGAAAACGGTATCCAAAAGGACTCAATCCACCTCTTGTGGACATACCGATGAAGTCATCTTTCGATGAAGAAGCCTTCGCGTACGTGGAGAAACACTTCTCTGCAAATCCTGGTTCATTGAGTGATTCTTGGAATTATCCGAGTTCTTTTAACGAAAGCAAACGCTTTTTAAACGCTTTTTTCGAAACGCGTTTTGCGCAATTTGGAACGTATGAGGACGCCATTTTGAAAAAGGAATTGGTGCTCAATCACAGTGTGATTAGTCCGATGTTAAACATTGGCTTATTGACTCCTCGATACGTAGTTGATGAAGCCATTCGATACGCAGCTGAACATGATATTCCGATGAATTCCCTCGAGGGATTTATTCGTCAAATCGTCGGTTGGCGTGAGTTTATTCGCATGGTCTATGAACTGAAAGGTAGTGAGGAACGAACGCGAAATTATTGGGGATTTACCCGGAAGATTCCAGCTTCATTTTGGCAAGGAAACACCGGGATTCCGCCAATTGATGAAACGATTAAAAAAGTTTTAGAAACTGGATATTGTCACCACATCGAACGATTGATGGTCTTGGGTAATTTCATGCTTTTGTGCGAATTTGATCCCGATGAGGTATACCGATGGTTCATGGAACTGTTTATTGATGCATACGATTGGGTCATGGTTCCAAATATTTATGGGATGAGTCAATTTGCTGATTGTGGACTCATGTCGACAAAACCGTACATTAGTGGAAGTAATTATTTAATGAAAATGAGTGATTACGAAAAAGGGGAGTGGCAAACGATTTGGGATGGACTTTTTTGGCGATTCATGGATAAACAACGCACCTTTTTCTTGTCCAATCCACGCATAGGAATGTTGGTTCATAGTTTTGACAAAATGACGGAAGACAAGAAAATGGCCCACTTAAACGCCGCGGATGAATATCTGCAAAAAATAGATTCGGAATTAGTAAGTGTACAGAACTATTGATTTTAATTTGACTGAAATGAAACATACGCAACGCGTCCAAGAACTTATTCAATCACTTGGTCTACTTTCCCATCCGGAAGGGGGATACTACAAGGAAACGTATCGAAGTGTAGATACGATAGATGGAGAACAAGCCTTAATGACGTCCATTTTATTTTTACTTACCTCCGAAAACGCTTCTAATTTTCACCGCATTCAAAGTGATGAACATTGGTATTTCCATGAAGGAAGTCCACTCATAGTTCACGTCATCGGTGAAAACGGTCATGAGCAAAAACTGCTAGGACTCGATTTATCTGCGGGACAAAGTCCCTATCATTTGGTTCAAAAACAAGACATATTTGGCAGCGAAGTACAAGAAGAAGACGCTTATGCACTTGTTTCCTGTGCAGTAGCACCTGGATTCATGTTCCGGGATTTTGAATTGTTTACGAGACAAGAATTATTGGATAAATTTCCGCAGTATGAGGAGATTATTTGTCGTTTGACATAAGTTTTCATATCCGAATCATTCGTCATTTATGCTATCTTTAGTCAATGAAACGAAGTGATTTTATCTTAAAATCTTGTTTGCTCACGGCTGGTAGTATTCTGGTTCCGTCCACGATATTAAATTCATGCCGCAAAGATTCTTTTTTTGATCAGGAAGAATTTAAGGGTTCGGTACTCATTATCGGAGCAGGGGCAGCGGGTTTATACGCTGGATATTTGTTGCGTTCAAAAGGAATTTCTTTTCAGATTTTAGAGGCTAGTGATCGGATCGGTGGTCGTTTGGGTAAACTAACAGGTTTCGCAGATTACGATGTAGATACCGGTGCGCAATGGTTACATGGAACGAATAATATTTTAGGGGATTTAATACTTCAAACGAAAACAAAAATCACGATAGATGATTCAACGATGAGTTATTGGTTTGAAAATAATATGGTTACTGAATTACCAAAAGACCCATATATTTTCGAACATAAAAATCTCCCGGATATTTCCTTCAAAGATTACGCGCATCAGCAAGGACTAGATAACAGTTATGATCAAATCGTTGAGGCTATTGCAGGTGACCAAGGAGCGTCAGCTTCCCTTTTATCTGCCTATTGGAATAGCAAGGATGAGGAGAATTGGGTTTCAGGTGATGAAGACTTTAAATTCTCTGGAACTTATTACGATTTCATCTATCAGCAATTTGCTCAGCCAATAGTGAATCAAATAAATTTGAATAAGCCCGTTGTTTCGATCGATTATAGCGGAACTCAAATTCAAGTAACTGATCAAACTGGTGATGAATATTTCTGTGATAAACTAATTGTGACCGTACCCATTTCCATTTTGAAGTTAAATGAGATTCAATTTAATCCTGCGTTACCGGTGAGAAAAACAGACGTATTTGCTCGTTTTGGAATGGGTCCTGGGTTGAAAGTGTTCTTGAAATTTAACGTGAAATTCTTTCCGGAAAATACTTATGGAGGATCTGTATGTGCTGCATACTTAGATGATTCGATAGGGAAAACCACAAATGATATCGTATTGATAGCCTTTGTTATGGGAGATCAAGCAGCAAATTTACATGCATTAGGGAACGATGCTGCTATTACAAACGCTTTGATTCAAGAATTAGACCTCATGTTTAACGGTCAAGCATCGTTATATTTTATGCAATCATTTGTTCAAGATTATACGGACAAACCATTTATTAAAGGTGCTTATTCGTACAGTACCATTGGCATGGACAATGCGCGTCAAATCGCAGCGGAGCCGATTGACAATAAAGTTTTCTTTGCAGGGGAAGCGATGAACATAAACGGTCATCATCAAACCGTTCATGGCGCAGTAGAGTCTGCGTATAAAGCAGTTCTTGATCTCATCACTTCAAGTTAAACTATGAAAAACGCCCTATTTTTTTCTTTTTTCTTTTTCCATGTGATGCATGCCCAAAAATTATCCTTGGATGTATCTTACAAGTACATGTATGCCAAACAATGGGACCGTTCCATTCAACTGTACAATTTCAGCAGACCTTGGTTAATTGAAAAACAGCCGTTATTTATGCATGGGGTAAATGCTGGTTTTTCCTACGATGTTTCTTCCAAAAAAGAGTTTAATCACGGACTCTCAGTTGACTTTTCCTTTTTTAGAAGTGTTTCGAAAAATAAAAACATGGTGAATGCCATCAATTTGTACATCAGCAATATGGGGTATTTTGTGCGCAAGGACTTCCGTATTCTTCACTCGAATTGTTATACTGAAATAAGATTGGCCTTGACTGTAAGTGGGATTTTTCGTAGAATAAACCAAGAACCCATGCTAGTGGATGAAACGCAAACAAGGGCATTCGGAATAGGTTCTGATATACAAGTGAAGTTTGGATATGAACTACCATGTTTCGCGGGAATTAAAGGCTCCTTGTTTTTGGCAGTTTCTTATGCGCCATATGTATATTCCCCATATAGCGAAAGTGTTTTAAACCAAACGATGGGTATTACAAACCATTATGGAACAGGAATAGTTGGTGCGCAAATTGGTTTTAGAAAAGTATTTTCTTAAAGTCGTTAACGGAACTTTAATTATTTCATAGCAGCCGTTCTCGCAACAAAAAACGGATTCAAGAGATTCGCTTTATTGTATCGAAGTGCTTCACCCGTTTCTGCATGAACAACAGATCCACCAAGCGCTTCTAAAATGGCTTGTCCTGCTGCGATGTCCCATTCCATGGTTGGTGCAAAACGGGGATAAATGTCAGCGGTTCCCAGGGCTAAATCGAAAAACTTAAGGGCAGATCCTTTTTGTATGAATTCGATTCCCGAAGAAATGGATTTTAGTGATTCGATGATTTGAATCATAGAACCAGAATGGTGACTTCTGGATCCAATTAAAACAATGGGATTGTTGTGTTTTTCAGGTATGGAAAGTTTCTTCCAAGCGGAAAAATCATGTGCATCGTCGAATGAAAAAATGTAGACACCGGTTTCTTTTGATCCAACAATAATTTCACGTCGAACTGGTGAAGCAATGAGTCCAAAATGTGCTTTGCTATCCTTGATTAATGCGATATTTACGGCGAATTCTCCGTTTTTTTTGATGAATTCCTTTGTTCCATCTAATGGATCCACACACCAGCATTCTGTCCAAGTTGCCCGTTCTTCGAATTGCATCTTCTCGGTTTCTTCACCGGTAATTGGTATGCCAAAGGGACGTAAAAAAGCATCAATGATATCCGATGAAGCAAGATCTGCTTGTGTTAATGGAGAGCCATCAGATTTGATGATTTCTTCAAAATCGTTTTGATAAATCTGCATAATCGCTTCCGAAGCAGCGATGCTCGCAAGAATGGCGGCGATGTATTTTTCGTGAAAAGGATTCAATCAAAGTGCATTTCAGGAACAACATCAGGAACAACAAGGTCACCTTCCGTTTTTGAAATGATTTCCTCTACACTTACTCCTGGTGCACGTTCAATTAAGTGAAATTTACCGTCTTTGATTTCCAATACAGCTAATTCCGTTACGACTTTTTTCACACAGCCAACACCTGTTAGCGGCAAGGTACATTCTTTCAGGATTTTTGATTCTCCTGCCTTATTGCTGTGCATCATAGCAACGATAATGTTTTCTGCTGAAGCTACGAGGTCCATTGCGCCGCCCATTCCTTTGACCATTTTCCCCGGAATTTTCCAATTGGCGATGTCACCGTTTTGTGAAACTTCCATGGCTCCAAGCACCGTTAATTGAACATGTTGTCCACGAATCATGGCAAATGACGTTGCGGAGTCAAAGAAAGAAGCTCCAGGAACAGTCGTTATCGTTTGTTTTCCTGCATTGATTAGGTCAGCATCCTCTTCTCCTTCGAAAGGAAAGGGACCCATGCCTAAAATGCCATTTTCTGATTGAAATTCAACTTCAATACCGTGTGGAATGTAGTTCGCAACGAGCGTTGGAATTCCAATTCCCAAGTTGACGTACCAACCGTTTTTTAATTCTTGTGCAATGCGTTGCGCGATGCCGTTTTTGTCCAGTGCCATATCGTCTTGCTTATGCGTTTTTTCTAACTGTTCGTTGCTCGATTCGTTTTTCAAATCGCTCTCCTTGGAAAATGCGCTGAACGAAAATTCCAGGTGTATGAATTTGATTTGGATCTAATGTTCCTGCTGGAACAAGTTCCTCGACTTCAGCAACGGTAATTTTACCGGCCATGGCCATCATCGGATTAAAGTTGCGAGCCGCCGCTTTAAATATAAGGTTTCCTTCTGTATCACCTTTCCATGCTTTCACGATGGCAAAGTCTGCAGTTAATGCACTTTCTAGAATGTGTGGTTTGCCGTTAAATACGCGCACTTCTTTTCCTTCAGCTACTTCCGTTCCGTATCCTGCGGGCGTGAAAAATGCGGGAATTCCGGCACCACCTGCACGACATCGTTCAGCTAAACTTCCTTGTGGAATTAGGTCAACTTCTAGTTCACCACTCAGCATTTGACGTTCAAACTCATCGTTTTCACCGACATATGAACTGATCATTTTTTTCACTTGCTTCGCTTGCAGCATGAGTCCAATACCAAAATCGTCTACCCCTGCGTTATTGCTAATGCAAGTCAGGTTTTTTGTTCCAAGTTTGACTAATTGTCCAATGGAATTTTCTGGAATACCACAAAGGCCAAATCCACCTAACATGAGTGTCATCCCATCTTGAATACCAACTAATGCTTCTTCTACGTTCTTTACAACTTTGTTCATGTGCTAAAATTCAAATGGTACCTCAGATTCATCGACTGTTTCCGGCTGTGGAGCGTCCGTGCAATCGTACGCTTCTTGATCGTAATCATCAGGAGGAAGGAAATCTCTAGTGGACAAAGCAATGACTGGATCTTTGTAAACACGTTGCATATAATATCCGTAAATCGGCAAGGCCATGCGTGCACCTTGACCCCAAGTCATGCTTTGGAATCGGACAGCGCGATCTTCTGCTCCGACCCAAACACCTGTTACTAATTCTGGGGTGATTCCAATAAACCATCCATCGGAGTTATTTTGAGTTGTTCCCGTTTTACCGGCGGTTGGAGCAGTAATATTTCCCCAACTTCTTCCACTTCGGAGACTTCCGGCAGTTCCATACTGAACAACACCTTTCATCATTTTCAAAATTTCATAGGCAACCGTAGAGTTTAAGGCCTGCTCGCGGTGTTCTGTAGCACTATAAATTACTTTTCCATTTCGATCCGTGATGCGCTCGATCGTCGTTGGACGCACGTAAATTCCATTATTCGGGAAGATACATTGTGCCGCTACCAATTGATAAAGGGAAAGGTCCATACTTCCTAAACACATGGAAGGAACGACATCGTTTTTATTTAATTCGATTTCTGTTTTCTTCAATAACTTTTCGATTTGGAACGGTCCACCAATTTTTTGAACGGGATTAAATGCACCCATGCGTGCCATCACGGCCACGGTTGTTGGATTGGAAGATTGCGCTAATCCATCTTTCACCGAACCAGCTGGTGTACCTTGTGGACAATATTGACCAACTACCTTATTTTGGTCATCGACTAAATCCACACAGTATTCACCCGAAGAAAAAGTAGTACATGGATTCACAACTTTCATGGAAAGCGCAGCTGCGTATACAAACGGTTTAATCGTTGATCCAACTTGTCGTTTACCTTGACGCACGTGATCGTATCCGAAGTGCTTGAAATTCACACCACCAACCCAAGCACGTACAAATCCTGAGGAAGGATCCATTGATAAAAGACCAGCGTGTAAAAATGCTTTGTAATAGCGGATTGAGTCATTAGGAGTCATTGTGGTATCACGTTCTCCGCTCCAAGAAAAAACGGTCATTGCCGTTGGAGTATCGAAGCTTTTTCTGATGTCATTATCTGAATATCCAGCTAAAGTCATGTTCTGAAAGCGTCCAGAAGAAGTTCGTGCCGATTCCATGATTTGATTCACCATTTTTGTCTCAATGGCATTCGAAAAAGGATAATTTTTTACACGACGGTTGTTCAGGTCAAATTGTGGTTGCAATTCTTCCTTGATGTGACGTTCAACCGCGTATTCTGCATAGCGCTGAAGCGAAGGATTCAAGGTAGTATAGATTTTAAGTCCGTCACTATAAATATCGAAAGGTTCGCCTTCTTCGTTCACATATTTAAAGGAACCATCTTCGTTTTTCGTTTGTAAAATCTCCGTAACTTCCTTGCGCAATGACTCACGGAAATAAGGCGCCATTCCTTCCTTGTGATCTAGGGATTTGTAGTTGATGACGATCGGAACGGTTTTCAAACGGTCGTATTCTTCTTGCGTTAACTTGTTTTTGATGCCTTCGTTTTCACCTTTGCTGTTTTTCAACCATTGAAACAACACTTGGTTTCTTCGGGAAAGCGCTCGCAAAGAATCCTCTGCACGAATTTCTGCCATTTGAGCTGCAGTAACTTTCTCAGGAGCAATTCCTGCACGGTCCGCTGCTTTGTTTCGGTAGTTTTTAATTTTGTATTTGTATGGGTTAAACAAATCTGGATTTTTACACATCCCAACAAGAACAGCCGCTTCAATTTTGGAAAGCTCTCTTGGTCTTTTATTAAAGTAGACGCGGGAAGCATTTTCAATTCCCACAGCATTGTACAAGAAATCAAATTGGTTTAAGTACATGGTAATGATTTCCTCTTTGGTAAAGCGTTCCTCCAAACGTTTCGCAATGATGTTTTCGCGTGCCTTTTCATTCAATCGACGGAATTTACCAAGAAATCCACCCAATGGAAGGTCGAAAGTTTCTCCGTTGGCACGAGCTAATTCAGCTAACTGACGTTGTCTGAGAGTATAAATTAATTTTGCTAATTGTTGCGTGATTGTGGAAGCACCACCCTTGCGACCCAAACTAGCAAACGAGCGAAGAAGCCCTTTAAAATCTACACCTGAATGACTGTAAAAACGTTCATCCTCTGTTGAAATCAATGCATCAAAGACATAAGGAGAGATTTCACGGTATTTGACACTGGTGCGATTGACAGCCCAAAAGCGACCGATAACGGTGTCTTCTTTCACGCTTTTTTTCGCGATGATCAAAGATGCTTGTAATTCTGGTGGATTATCTAAACTTGCGACAGATGGCAATACACTTTCTGATTGCAAAAGCAATAGTGCTGCAACCAAGATGAATGGGATTAATGAAATACCCCAAAATAGTTTCGTGTATTTTTTTGTTTCTTCTTCGGTCATTTTTGCTTCCTTATTTTTCATAATTCAAAATTAACGACAATTATCTTAACACATCTTTTCGTTGACTGTCCAATTTCAGTAGGATAAACATCATCATACAAAAGGACATCATTGAAGATCCTCCGTAGCTAAAAAACGGCAAGGGAATTCCAATTACTGGAGCAAAACCGATGTTCATTCCAATATTAATGGCGAAGTGATAAAACAAAATCATACCAACACAATAGGCGTAGACTCGGTTAAATATGGACCGTTGTCGTTCTGCGATAAGAATGATTCGGATTAACATAAATAAGTAGAGTCCAAATAAGAAAATGATCCCAACAAATCCCCATTCTTCCGCAAACGGACAAAAAATGAAATCTGTTTCACTTTCCGGAACGTGGTTACTTTCCACACTTGAAACTGATGCTTTGTTGTACCCTTTTCCGAGTAAGCCGCCTGATCCAACTGCTGCCATAGCCCGATTTCGGTTATAATCTTTTCCATTTGGATCTTCTCGGAGTCCTAAAAACAATTCAATTCTATCCTTTTGATGCGTTGCTAAACTATTGAAGCCATTATCCACGATAAAGGATAAGCCACTGGTTAAAATAAATCCAAGAACGATGATAACCGTTCCTCTTGTTCGTTCCCTCTTAGCAGAAAAACGTTGAAGAAATAGGATTGACAAAATGGAGAAAATCAATAAGGTAGAAATGACTCCAATCGAACCAGAAACAGTAAACGGAAGGAAGAAAAAGTCCAATTGTACGGAGTTTAGTAACAGTGTGATTACACTGATGAAGATCATCACAAATAAAATGGGAATGAAGTGACTTCCAACCCATGTTTCTTTGAATCGAACACCAGGAATGCTATTGACAAAACTTAAAATAATGGGATCGAAGGTTAGTCCTTCACGGTACATCACAAACAAAAAGGAGGTGAAAACGACAAATGTTCCAGCATCTGGTTGAAGTAAAATAAGCGCCATTGGAACGAGTAAAATGGCACTTGCAGTCATGACACTGCTGATGTTTTGTTGTTTAACACTAATTCCACTGATGTATTTGGCGAGTAAAAGTGCCGTTGATATTTTGGCGAATTCTGCGGGTTGAATCCCCATACTACCAATGCCAATCCATGCACGCGCTCCATGCACCGCAGGCATGAAAAGTACGATTACTAAAAGCAACAGCGTAAATCCATAGATGGGAAAAGCAAAGCGCCGGTAAATATCGGAATCAATTAAAAATACGATAAGACCAAGAAACAGGGAAACGACAATCCATATTAATTGTTTTCCATACATCATGGATACATCGTAAATGGCAGGATGTAAATCATCGTATGCAACCGAGTATAGCGTTGCCATTCCCGTCACCAGCATCACCATAAAGGTGATAAACAATGGCCAATCTAAGTGCTCAACTAAACTTTCTTCCTTTCTCATTGTCCGGGAGTTGATATGTAGGCCAATTTAGCTTCCAAAATGCGTTTTTCTTTTTCTTTGTCTGTGATTTTTCGTTTGATGTATTTTTCAATCATCAGACTTGCAATTGGTGCAGCCCATGTTCCACCAAATCCAGCATTTTCAACGAATACAGCGATAGCGATTTTTGGCTTATTCATTGGCGCAAAAGCAATGAAAACGGAGTGATCTTCTCCATGTGGATTTTGTACTGTCCCCGTTTTTCCACAAATCATGATGTCTTCTAAACGCGCCATGCGGGCCGTTCCACCATTCTCGTTTACTACGCGTCTCATTCCTTCAATGACTGGCCAGAAATGTTTCGCATTCACCATTGTTCGTTTTTTCGTGCGGTACTCAACCAAGGGACCTTTGCGTCCGATGGATTTAACAAAATGCGGAACAAAGTACCAACCTTTGTTGGCGATAATGGCAGCTATATTTGCCATGTGTAACGGAGTCAATTTCACTTCTCCTTGTCCAATAGAGATAGAGCGGATGGTTGAGAATGCCCATTGGTGGTGTCCATACCATTTATCGTAGTATTTCGCATCGGGAATTAATCCAGGACGTTGTCCAGAAACATCGGCATCCAAGGTTTTACCTAGGCCAAAACTCGTCATGTATCGGTGCCATTTATTGAGTCCGTATTCGGCATCGGCAAAAAGTCTTTTTTTCTTTCCTTGTTGAATAATGCGTCGGACAACCGCGTAGTAATATGGATTACAAGAATATTGAACTGCTTCAGCTACATTGCGTGCAGAAGGGTGGTTGTGACAACCAACCATGCTTTTGTCGCAGGGGAATCCAGAGTTCTCCGTAATGACACCTTCCTGCATACCAATTAGGGATTGCACCAATTTAAAAATCGATCCAGGTGGATATTCCGCTTGAAGGGGACGAGGAAACAACGGCATGTTTTTATCCAAGGCAAGTTTCGGATAGTTTTCGCTGATGTTTCGTTTCCCAACGAGCATATTTGGGTCGTATGACGGAGCTGAAACCATGGCTAGGATTTCTCCGGTAGAAGGCTCAATCGCAACGATACAACCTTTTTTGTTTTTCATTAATTTTTCACCGTAGGACTGAATAATCATATCCAATCCAAGTTTCAATGGGTCGGCTTGACGAGCAGTGGTGTCGTATTTCCCATCAGCGAATGGTTCAATGGCATTGTTCAATGCTGACGTAACGATGTACTTAATTCCTTTTCGTCCGCGCAGTTCACGCTCATAGAATTTCTCGATTCCAGATCGACCAATGTTATCACCTGGTCGATAAAAACGATCACTTTCTACTTCTTCGCGGTTGACTTCGGACAAGTAACCCATGATATTCGCTCCGCTTTTAAACGGATAATTCCGCATACTTGTCACTTTCTCATAGAATCCTGGGAAATTTTCAAGGTGTGGTGCGATACTAGAAATTTCTTCTAGGGTTAATTCCTTTAAAAATGGATACTTGCGAATTTTTTGGTAATTCGACGTGCGTTTACCGGTGATTTTATTGTAATAAGTTCCTTCTCCCTTGACAATTTCTTTAAATCGATTGCGAACATCTTTTACAGTCCATCCGATGAGTTTTGCGAAGGCCGCGGTATCGAGGTGCTTGATTTCATCTTCGACCATCATCAAATTGAAATAAGTACGATTGGAAACGATTTTCATGCCATTTCGATCGAAAACAACGCCTCTAGGCGGAGTAATTTCAATTCGTTTTTCCGCTACTTCATGCGCGCGTAGTGTCCAGGTGTCGTCCACTACTTGCATGTAAAACAACCGAAATGTATAAAGGAATCCCACCAAAATGATGAACGCCAAGATTACATAACGTCGGATGTCAAAATTCATTTGGTTTTAGATTTTTTGATCAAAAAGCTTTGCAGTAATAAACAAATCAAAAAGGATGGAACGGCACTAAAGATTGTCTTTTGGAGAATAAAAAAGAATTGATTGAATTGAAAAATCTCCACTAAGAAGTACCATAAGTGGTGAATCAATAATAAAATTCCAAAAACATACGTAAACCAACGGTTCCCCATGTCAAAAACACTGGGTTCTTTCAGTGGATCATATCCTTCACGCGGACCATAGAACTTAAATACGAGCGGACGAAAATACGCCATCATGACAAGTGACGAAGCGTGTAGTCCGTAGGTATTGGAAAAAATATCGATGATAATTCCCATTAAAAAGGCCAACCCCATTAAGGAGATCACACCCATTTCAAAAGGTAGTAACATGATGAAAAGCGGATGGATCATCAAGTGAAATCCGTATCCAATTTCTAATTGATTAAAAATCAAGGTTTGCAACACGGCAAACACAATGAAGCGAATGATATTTTTCGTTAGGTTATTCATCTCAATACATCTTCCTCTTCATCTGGCGGAATTTGTCCCTCCAATGCTTGTTGTTCTTCAATCATGACATTTTTCACAACATAAACTCGTTGTAAAGTTCGGTAATCTTCTGAGTAGCGAACCACGACGTTCCATAATGGTTCTCCTTCAATCGATTCAATGCGCTCCACTTTTCCAACTGGAATTCCTTTAGGAAAAATCCCGGATCCACCTCGCGTGATGACGCGTGACCATTTTTTAATACGTAAATCATTCGATATTCCATCGATCGAACCACGTCTTGGATCGTGTCCGTCCCACTTCAAGATTCCAGCCAAGTGAATGGGCTCAATAATCACATCCACGTTAATGTCTTTCGTTAAAACCGACTTGACCACACAGTAATGCTCACTTGTATTATGAACGATTCCTACAACACCTTTATCAGAAAAAACGCCCATATTCGGTTTGACTCCCTGCTTGCTACCAATGTTTAGTGTAAAATAGTTATTTCTTCTTGTCACGGAAGAGTTGATTACCATCCCAGGAATATACGTGTACTGTTGCTTAAAAATCGTGTCTTCAACCTTAACTTTTCCCGCACTCAAGGTATACATGAACTCCGGAAGACGCTCGCGTAAACGAATGTTTTCACGTTGCAAGGCGTAATTGTTTTTACTTAAATCAAAATGTTTCGTTACGTCGTTTTCCCATGTAAGTACTTTTGCTGTCACATTGGATGCTGTGGTTAGGTATTGACTCCTAGGAAAACTTAAAAACTGCACATAAATCACCAAGGAAATGATCTGCAAAGAAGCAAAGACCAAAAAGATTTGAAATCGACGTAAAAAGGCGATGAGATTGCGCATAAAAACAAAGGTAGTGAATGGCTTTTAGAACCAATATATCTGTCTGCGAATGATATTAACAAAATGAGGGAATTTATTAATAGTTGATTAGTGCACAGTGCACAGTGCTCAGTGCTCAGTGTTGATTTCGCTCTTCGCTCTTCGCTCTCGCTCTCCGCTCTCACTCTGAAAGTGGTTTCGCTTAGCTCAACGGATGGTTTATCGGTTGTGGGAATTAGCACATTAGCAGATTGGCACATTAGCACATTCTCTCGCTCTCGCTCTCACTCTCCGCTCTCACTCTGAAAGTGGTTTCGCTTAGCTCAACGAACGGTTTATCGGTTGTGGGAATTAGCACATTAGCAGATTGACACATTAGCACATTCTCTCGTTCTCGCTCTCGCTCTCCGTTCTCACTCTGAAAGTGGTTTCGCTTAGCTCAACGAATGGTTTATCGGTTGGGGCATTAGCACATTAGCAGATTGGCACATTAGCACATTCTCTCGTTCTCGCTCTCACTCTCCGCTCTCACTCTGATCGAGGTTTCGCTTAGCTCAACGAACGGTTTATCGGTTGTGGGAATTAGCACATTAGCAGATTGGCACATTAGCACATTAAACAGGGATTACTCGCTATCGCTCGTGAACCCGTAGGGGGGCGTCGCTTCAAAGAATCTAAAAGCTAAGTTGCTGTGCAACTTTGGCTTTTTTTGTTTCACTTCGCTTACAAAAGCAAGCTTTTGATGGAAGTGGAAACAAAAAAAAGCCAGCCTAACGGCTAGCTTTTAGATTCTTTGGCGGAGAGAGCGGGATTCGAACCCGCGATAAGCTTTAGACCTATACACACTTTCCAGGCGTGCTCCTTCAACCACTCGGACACCTCTCCAGGTATTTAATGGAGTGCAAAAGTAATGAAAAGTTCTGATTTCTCAAGAACCATAGATCAGAAGTCCTATGGAGAAGTAAATAAATAAACCTATGATGTCGTTTAGTGTGGTCACGAATGGACCAATAGCCAAGGCTGGATCTACTTTGTAGCGGTTTAATACAAGGGGGAATAATGTCCCGAAAATAGCTGCAAATAAGATGACAGTAAATAAGGAGATACTAACTACTATACCTAGTTCTGAGTTTTCAAAAACGGACGCAACACCAAAAATTAAGGTTGCTAAAAAGAGTCCATTTAATAAGCCCACTTTCGCTTCTCGCCATAATTTTGGTAGAATTCTTCCTAAATCTTTATCTCCACGAGCCAATGATTGAACAACAATCGCGGATGATTGCACACCTACGTTACCTCCCATGGCAGTAATTAAGGGAATGAAAAATGCCATCGCTGGGATTTTTGTAATGCTTCCCTCAAAATTTGAAATAACTTTTGCTCCGATGGTTCCACCAACCATGGCAATGACCAACCAAGGTAGTCTAGAACGACTGATGCGCCAAGTGCTTGCATTGGAATCAACGCTGTCGGTAATACCCGTTGCCATCTGGAAATCTTTGTCCGCCTCTTCTTTGATGTAATCAACAACGTCATCTAAGGTGATGCGTCCCACTAATTTGTTCTGATAGTCAACTACAGGAACGGAAACTAAATCGTATTTCTCCATCACCATCGCAACGACCTCTGCGGAGTCGCTTGCTTTGACAGAAATGATTTTCTTTGACTGGTAAATGTCAGCGATTTTTGTTTTGGCGTTAGCGAATAATAATCTTTTTAGGGAAAGCACTCCTAAAAGGCGATCTTGCTCATCCACCACAAAAATGTTATATACTTTTTCAACGTCTTCGGCTTGTTTGCGAAGCTCAATAATCGCACGGTTCACAGGCCAAGACACATGTGCTTGGAAAAACTCTTTTTGCATGAGTCCACCCGCTGTATCGTCGTCGTAATTTAAGAGGTCAACAATATCTTCTGCTGCTTCATCATCCTCCATTTGCGAGATGACTTCACGGATTTTTTCTTCCGTTAAATCTCCTAGGATATCGGCGGCATCATCGGAATCGAGATTTTCGAGCTGGTCGGCAATTTCTTTTGATGATAAAGAGGCTAAGAATCGATCCCGAATTTCTTCGTCCAACTCCATGAGGATGTCGGCCTGTGTCTCTTCGTCAACTAAAAAGTAAAGGTATCTTGCTTCGTCGTTGGTGAGTGTATCGATGATTTCAGCAACCTCTGCGTGGTGAAGTTCAAGGACGTTTTCGTGAATCCAAGATAAATCTTGTTCTGCGATTTTTGTTCGCAGCAATTGAATAAATTCCTTGGTCAGTTCGAAACGCACGTTCTACTTTTTGCCAAAGATACGGATTTGCCTTTGAAAGGTTTAGATTATGACGTGATGAAATCGTTAAGGAAGGAAATCCTTGCGATTAATCGTGACAAAGTTCCTCTACTTGATGGAAAAGATCGTGTGCTTTGGTCATTTCTTTAAGCAAGACTTCATCCTTTGCATTTTTCCCAACCAATTCGTGAATCTTCTCACATTGTTCTTCCAAATCAGCTAACGCTTTGTGAACGTTCGGTTTATCTTTGGACACCGGTGGTTTTGAAGCACTGAATAAAATCGCCTTCGCTAGAAGTTCTCCGGAACGTGTTCTTAGCGGAACGAAATTCCCATCCTCGCATGGATGAAAGGTTTGTGCCATGACTTTGTGAAAATCCTTTAATGCCAACCAATTGTCCTTTTCAAGTTCACTTAACAAAGGATCAATTAAAGCGTTCGTGTATTTGTCAGAAACAATCCCCCAGTCGATGAGGTTAAAAATGCCGCTTAAATAATCTCCGCGTTTGTTTTGGTATTTTAAGTAATACGCGTGTTCCCAGACATCGATCCCTAAAATTGGAATTCCACGGTCTTTTGTCACATCCATGATTGGATTATCTTGATTTCCTGTACTCGTCACCATTAATTTTTTATCTGGAGTAACAATTAACCAAGCCCACCCGGAACCGAAACGTGTACTTGCTGCTTGAGTTAATGCTTTTTTTAAGGAATCCATGCTTCCGTATTGCGCTTTAATGGCTGCTTCAAAGGATGCTTGAATGACTGTGGTTTGTTTTTCCTTGGGCGCTAAAATCTCCCAAAACAAACTGTGATTGTAGTGTCCGCCAGCATTGTTTCGAATGGCATCTGATCGAAAACTTGCATCCATCAATAATTGATTCAGGCTAAACGTTGCTAACTTCGTTCCAGCAAGTGCTTTGTTCAAATTCGTCACATATGCTTGATGGTGCTTGCTGTGGTGGATTTCCATCGTCTGTGCATCGATGTAAGGTTCATAACTCGCATAACTATGTGCTAATGCAGGCAGTTTGAATTCTTGCGCGAAGAGCAAGGTACTCATGGAAATGAACAGAATGGAAAATAGTGTTTTCATGCGTTGTTTTTTAACAAAGTTACGGTAAAACAAAGGCCAAAAACGGGAAGGAGTGTTAATGACTCGTTAAATATTTTGAAGGTCAACCATTCGCATCGCGATGAAGGCTTTTAATACCCGTTCACCAACATTTGGAACTTCAATATGAATCAGGTACATTCCTCCGGACACTGGAATATCGGCGTGATTTGTTAGCGTCCAGTCTTGATAGGTCAATGGATTATCCTTTTTAATGGTTTTCACCAATTTCCCATTGGATGTGTAAATTCTAATCGTGCATCGTTCTGGTAAATTGGTAATTTTCACCCGATTATCTAGTTTATTTCGCTCATATTCTGAGAATGCTAAATATGGATTCGGAACGACATTAATCATTGACAATGCTTCTTTTAGTTGGTCTTGTGAACCAACTTTCGTTGCGATGTCATCCATGGACCATCCATACATTGGTTTTCCATCGTTTTCTCCAGAGCCAAAAAAGTTTTTGTATTCCTTGTTGATGCGCAATTTGATGGTCACATCTGTTGACATCAAGGATTGTCCCGTGCGTAACATGGGATAAGAAATCCATGTTAAACATCCGTACATTTCACGTTTTGCCGTGTTGTCATTTGCTTCTACTTCCAACCATTTGTTGCGCAAGAAGTTTGTGCTTGTAAGTTCTCCTTCAGATGGAATATATGCAGGGAAATCAAATCCATTGCTAAATCCGTTGATGGTTTTTTGTTTGTAGCTGAATACATACACTGGATGCATTCCTCCCATCAATGGTGTTCCAACGTTACTCACCATTCGGTCTGTTGGATTCCAGATCATATCAGCTCCGTTTTCACCACCCAAGAATGAATTCTCACCAAAGGCCATGTACAAACGTGCACCTGATTCAATGTCAATCGCATATCCTGGGAACCAACCCATTCCTGTTGTCCCTGTTCCGTCCGGATTACCGTTTTTATCCACACTCGGACTCTTACGCATTGCTCCTGGAGCACATCCGCCAATATTCAGTCCTGCGTTGCGTCCAAGTTCAATCACTGGAACACGTGTCCATTTGCTCTTATCAGAAGTAATAACAATGTTCACACTTGGCAAGAAGCTAATCGATGCATTTTGCTTACTCGATGCAGAATAGTTTCCATAATAAGCCATTGGCATGTAATCTGCTTGATGTCCAACCAAACGATGTGGGGCAATCGTTCCTTCCAAGATACTTTCATATGCTTGTTTTGGATCAACACCAACTTCATCTGGGTAGTTACATGGATTCAAGTACGTTGGGCCATTAGGCAAACATTCGTATCCTTGATCTCCAACGGTGGTGTTTGGTGAGTAGTCTCCCGAACGAATCCAGTTTGTTGGGAAATACGAATCATTATCTGAAACTCCAGTTAACCAACGTTTCGAAGAATCAGCAAACTCAATCGATGACTCGATCATGTCCGTAGTCTTACTAGCTAAGTTTCCTGTTCCAACAGCAAAATAGTATTTGTTTTGATAAATCTGAACAGAGATTCCCCATGCTGGAATGATTTGCTCATTGTCTCCGGCAATGGTGTTTTCTGAACTCACCGAATCAACGGGTGTTGCATCTCCTTTATTCGCATATCGGTAAACAGTCCAACTTGCAGTATCTGCAGCATTTCCAGAAGCATTTGCTGTATAGTCATTGAATTTACATTCAAAATACCCACTCGCTAAGTTCAATGGATCCACCACTTTGATGTTGATTGGACCACGTCCGTAATCATACGTTGGATTTTCCATGAAACCAGTTTCCAAAATTGTTTTTTCAGATGCTGCAGTTAATTCCAAGGAACGGTTTCCGTTTCCGTATCCATCCAAACGCGTAATCAATGGCGATGAACCGTAAGCAATCATTTGTGCCGTTCCGTCTGCCTCTGGCATTGGGTTGTGAGGGACCGCAGAAACAGGTTTAATTGCCGTTCCGTCATAACTAATACGAGATGAAATAAAAGGTATTTTTTGTCCATCCAACAACAATGGGTCATTCGGATTGTATTCTTTGAATTGGTTGTATGCATATGCAACCGCCACATAATAATATGTTTTGTGGTTAACCAAACTTCTTTCTCCCTGAGCGAAGGCATCCTCTTTCACTTGGAATGTGTGTTGAATCCCAACATTTCCACCTTTCACCTTTTCTACAGGAACAGAAAATCCTAAGGCTTCATCATAAACGAAGTTGATGATTCTTGAAATATTATTCTTTTTATCACATTGTGCAACCAAACGAGATTTATCTGCATCAGCGATGTCTGCAATAGACACTTCTGCATCTTTTAATTGGAAGATTTGATATCCTTCAAAACGGTAGTAACGATCTACAGTAGGGTCTGGAATATTCACTTCATCCATTTCCTCGTATTTCTCTTGGTAATTATTCGAAGATGAAGGATTTTCTACCATTAAAATCAATTCATTCTCCAACTCTTGAATCGTTAATTTCGGTGCGTCTGGTGGAGAAAGAATTTTAAAACAAGCATCAAACAATGCTTGTGCTTTTGTATCTGCACGTTTCATTGCATCTACAGAAGCCAAAAGTCCACCTGCAGAACTTCTACCGTAAACGATACCTACAGTAATGTTGTTTGTTGCACCTGGACGTAACGTAAATGGTCCTGCGGATTGAACAAAACGTCTATCTCCAGGAGGATTGTTACTTGTTGATTCATCCCATCCGTTTGGAAATTGACCAGACATATCCTGTCCCGCAGTTGACCAATGTAATGGATCTGATGTTCCAGGGAACATATAATCACTTAAAGCAGTTCCTTGTGCACCTGTTCCACCATAATACATCTCAGCACCATTCGCCCATTTACCTTCCATGAATCGGTAGTATTCCGCTGCTGGACCCGGGTCATTGTATGGGTATGCTGAAGTTGATGTATAATAAGTAAAACGTCTCATTCCAAATCGTTCGTTGTCGATGATACCATCCGAGTAACCAATACCGATTCCTTTGTAGACAATTCCTCCATTAGCAAGTGCATCAACAACTGTTGGCACTACTTCCACTTGAGCAACTTCATCAAAATATGGACCAGGGTTATCAATTCCGTCTGCATCTTGGTAGGGTCCTTCAAAGAAGTCACAACCAATTGCCGGAGGATTCTCACCATATCCTAAACGTCCACCATCACTTTGGTCATTTAAGTCACCGTTGTACATATAACCTAAACCACGGGAAACATCACATCCAGCGTAGTCATCTGCGTAGTTTCCAACGTCCGCATCCAAATACTGTGCAAAATAAGTATTATATAGTGTTTGTGTACCACGGTTAATTAATTCGTAGTTATAGAATGTCATTCTATTCACTTCATCATTCGTAGCAAAAGAGAACGCTTGGGCACGAATTTCCATTCCGATAGGATCTCCACTTGTTTCCGTGTGGATGTTTCCTTTATCGTTGAATACCCACCAATGCGTTTCATCACCATATAAAGAAACACGACGATCTACACCACACTCGATATCATCACGTCCTAAGATATCATCATACCAAGGGTGGTCACCATTATCTGGATTATACGATCCATCACCATCACGGTCATAGAACGGTGCTAACCAATAATCTTGTCCTCTAGATACGTCACCATGAGCTGGCCAACCGTAAATTCTGTTTAGTTCGTCGTTAGTCAAGGCTTGAACATCGTTACATCCTTGGGTAACTATACCCTGAGAACACTCCCACCAAATATTGAAGCGAATCACCTCTGCTTTGCGAATGGTGTAGAATTTATCGTAAGCGATACATTGGTCTGGATCAATATTGGCTTCACCGAAATCTCTTGTTACTCCTGCTCCTAATGGACCAGAACCTGGATTACCTGTTCCAGTTCCTGGGTTTACTGTTAATGGACCAGGCCAAAAATCGTTTCCACTTCGGTAACGCAAAGCGGCCAATTTCAATTGACCATTTACATCTGTTCCACCCATCCATAAGGCACCAGCAAAGATCGCATAACGCTTACTGTTTTTTGGTACTTCGTAAGCTGCTACACCAGCTGCGCGGTTTTGGAACATACTTCCACCTTGTTCAATTAACGCTCTAACGTCGTTGAATTCCATGTATAGTTTTGCTGTCGCTGGACTACAATTGGCTCCTTTAGTTGTTGGAGTCGGCTTATCCATTTTGTCGTTAGGACCTAGATAAGCGAGTGCATTAAACACTACGGTAACTCCAAAAAACGTTGCAAGTAATTGCTTTTTCATATCTCTACGTTTATTGCTTTCTTAAAAATCAAATTTAACTCCTAAACGAATTGTTCTTGGAGAACTAATATTAAATGGATTTTGAATCTTCATCATGTAATAGTCACGGAAAGATTGCTCATCAGTTTGGTTTTGAATAGATGTTTGACTAGAAGCTGCTGCCAAGTATCCATCATCATCCCAGTTTCCTGTTGCACGGTATACATTCAAACGGTTGAACTGATTAAACATATTCGTCACACGAACATACACATTCAAGAATGCTACTTTTTTCTTGTTGTCTTTGTTTCCGTATTGAATATTAATTGTTTTGTCTAATTGCATATCTAAACGGTAAGACCAAGGCAATCTTGAACCGTTTAAGGTACCGTTAATACCTGCATTAAGATTACCAATACCTTCATCCGTAATAAATGTTTGAGAAGAGTAAGGATTTCCTGAATAGAAATTAGAGAAAATATTCAAACCTGTATTCTCTAAAATTTTAGATTTTCCAATAATTGGTCCGTTGTAGTCTTTACCTTCCCCGTAACGGTAATCAAACGTTACTGCGAATGCATGACGTTGGTCATAACTGTATGGGAAAATATTTCTTAAGTTAGGAAGTCCAGCATTCACAAGCGCACCCATGGATGTGGCATCTGAACCTGTTCCATCTGCGAACTGCAACGTATAATTTGCCGTCATACGGATGTTTCCTGTCTGTCTTAAATCGTAAGAAATCGTCATACCTTTTACTGTTCCAAAATCTCTGTTTCCGTAAGTCTTATATGTCGCTGGGTAAGCTTGGAAAATGTTTACCAACTGTACATTGTTACGTTGCTCTCTGTAGAACGCAGAAATCTTAACGGAGGAGGTGCGTGTTAAAACTTGTTGGAATCCTAACTCGTAATCAACCGTTTTTTCTGGTTTCAAATTAGAGTTGTTGATTACCGCATTTCTCGACTGAATGTATTGGTATTCGTATGGATCAAAACGATAACCTGAAGTTGGACGTTTTGTCAAGATGTCATAGTGAGCAAAGAAAGATGCTTCCTCTGAAATAGGGAAAGAGAACGCTACACGAGGCATTACATTCACTTGGGCTTTATAATCTGTAAACGCATCCGCAGTTGGTGTTTCTAAAGAAGGATCTTGCAACCATGGTGCAATACCATTTGGACCTTCCACTAATTTAGGATCTTCAATAGGCGTTCCAACAGAGTTGTACCACGTCATACCAGTTCTGAATCCTTTGATCTCTGTTGGATTCTGCACATCATTAACATAAACGATGTTGTCATCGGCCATTCCCGCAGGTAAGTTAACCCAAGCGTATTGATTTGGGTCGCTTTCTTTCAAGGCACGAACTTCTTTTACTGTTTTAGCATTATAGAACAAATACTGATCTTTCAAGACCGGTTGATTTGCATCAAATACGTCAACACGAACACCTACGTTGAAAACGATATCATTGAACGCAAATTTATCCATGATGTAACCAGCCATGTAAATCGGTTGGAATGCCCCTACAAATCTTTTGTAGTTATTGTTTTGATCGTACTCATTAAAGTACTTGTTGATATCTGTGTTGCCTTTCACTTTTTGACCTGTATGATCAAACCCGTAATACGATACATAAGAATTTCCACTGTTCAACAACTCATCCGGAGAGAACATGTCGTATTGGAATAAATTTGGATCATATTGGTCGATGTCAATAAAGTCATCACCAGAAGCGTTTAGTCCAAGTTTGTTTCGTAAGTTAAAATCGAAGAATGACTGATTATCATTATTTAATTGCCCACCGAATTCTCCTGTACCACTTGTATGTGCATATCCAGAATTTAAACGGTCGTATGTGATTGCTTTAAATGAACCCGAATCGGAAACAACACCACTATTTAAATCTAATTCTTTGATATGGAAGTTAGTCAACAAACGTGCAATATTCCAAATTCCAGTCGGACCATAGTCACCACTTGACCATCCACGGTCAACACGCTGTTCGTATTCGAATCCTAGAGAGATACTGTGATCACCAATAATAACAGATCCAGCACCTGTTACACGGAATTGATCATTTTCAAATCTTCCGAATCCATTGTATGGCGAACCGATGTTACTCCAAATTCCATAGACACTTTGAGGTGAGTCACCATTACGAAGAGCATTTCCTTGATTAATTTGAGTTAAGTTCTCGTAATGACCAAAAGGAGCTCCATCGTAAATATCAAAGTACTGTGTAGTAATTGCAGCTAAAGCAGCATTCGTTTGAGAAGGAGTAAAATCAACTTGTACATCTTTGAATCCATCATGTACATACATTTGAGTGGCATCGTTGAATGTGTATGACGGTCTACGTGTTGTGACAAACTTACCTACGTATCCATAATTGAACAAATTAAACTGATGTTTTGGATCGTAAGACTCACTAAACGATTTAGAGTAATCAACCATCAAACTGTAAAGTGCGGATTTGATTTTTGAACTACTTCCTTCACGTTCGTTATTAAAACGTTGTGTTAGACGACCGAATACACGATAATCGTAGGACTTACTGTATCCGAAATTTGCAAAATTCAACAAAGAACCTCCGTAAGAATAGCTATTTCCATTACTGTAATTCATGGATGCACCAAATTGAAGATTCACAGATGGTCCTGTATTCACATCAATTTTCGCTTGACCAGAATAAACAGTATTTCTCGCGTTCATTCTCCATGCTGTTTTTTCGAAATCACTTTCACGCAAGAACAAAGCGTTGTGGAATGTACCGAAACCTGTAGAGTTTGGTCTTAACGGGTTTGCTAATAACTCATCGCGAACATCCTTTTTAATGCGGTAGCTTCCACCTGCAAGTGGACGACTATCTAACTGATCTGTTAAATTGGCAGAAACCAAGAATCCTAATTTCGGTTTTGTTTTCTTACCTGTTGAATCACGCTGCATCCAAAGCGGACCAGACAACATTCCTTCCACAAGGTTATATCCATATTTGTCCAATCCAAATACTTTTCCATCATATCCATCTGGGTCAGCACCTTTGAAGTAGATTCCAGATGATACTCCTTCGATTGAACCAAAATAAACAGCTGAAGGACCACGTGTTGTAATGGAGATGATACCACCTGTAACATCACCGTAGTTCGCTGGAACCCCACCGGTAATCACGGCAACTTCCTCTAATGCTGATTTCGGGATATTGGCAGAACCACGAACTTTAATACCATCAATATAGTAATATGTACCATCAGAACGCGAACCACGAACAGAAATCGCTCCTGAACCTTCATTTGAATTCACACCTCCAACAGATCTTGCAACACCCTCCGCTGAACGAACTGGCATTCTATTGATATCTTCACGTGTCACTGTTGCTCCGGAAGCACCACCATTTTTATCAATTAATGGAACTTTATAGATGACAACTCTTACTTCTTGCTCATCTTTTACTTTTTTCGCTAGTGTCAAATTGTCCAAGAAGGTAATTCGATCTGGGGAAATAGCAACACCTGTCATCACGGACATGCTGTAACCTGATATTGCATTCGAAAAATGCAAGTCATAGGTCCCTGGAGGAATACCATTGATTTGGAATTTTCCTTGAGCATCAGTTTGTGCTCCACTTTTGATTTGATCTCCCTGTTTCAAAAGGACCTTCGAAAGCTCAATTGGAAGCCCAGTTGATTCGTCTTTGATTGTCCCTTTTAGGGTACCAAGACCCGATTGAGAAAATGCATAAGTTCCTGCAAACAGGACACTTAATAACAATAACTTTAGTTTACCCACCATAAGAATGCGTATAAATTTTACTATATCTCGTTTTTTAAAGATTGTAAATATAGAAAATTCCATATTGATTCCCTCACAAAACTGAAAAAATATATGTGAAAATTAATTAGCAACTTTGCGGTATGCGTATGAACTAACTGTTAACGAATTGATAAATGTCCGAAACGATTCATAAAATTTATTTATCCGATCAATTGAGTACAGTTGCTATTGAAGAAAAAAAGCCAATCGGGTCTTATCTGAATGAACAGTTATTCTCGGAAGAAAGGGAACAATTGAACGAACTCTCAAATGACTTTAGAAAAATTGAATATTTAGGTGTTCGTCGTCTCCGAAACGAAACAAGCTTACCCTCCCCTATCTACTACTCAGAATCAAGAAAACCTTTTCTAAAAAAGGAACTAAACACTTTTATTTCCATCAGTCACTCTAAACATTATTGTGCGCTTGGAGTCAGTTCAAATGAACTGGGTATTGACATCGAGGAGATTAGTCCACGAATTGAACGCATTGCAACTCGTTTTATGAACAGCAGCGAAGAACGGTTCGTTAGTGAACAAAAAACACTTGATTTGACAAAAATTTGGACGATGAAAGAAGCCATGTTCAAGTTAAATAATCGAGCCGGAATTGAATTCAAAACTGAATTAATCATCGAGGAGAAGTCAGGCAATGTCTATTCGGGTAAAATGTTAACCGAAAATGGCTGGAAACAAGTTAAACTAGAATGTTTTAAACTAGATGAGTTAGTGATTTCAGCCTGCAGTTACACCTAATTTCTACAAGCTAAAAACTTGCTTTCAAACTTAAGTCGAGTCCTTTCACTGAATGAGTTAATGCGCCGATGGAAATAAATTGAACTCCTGTTTCGGCATACGGACGAATATTGTCAATCGTAATTCCACCAGAAGCCTCTGTTTCAAAGGAATTAGGGATCAGTACGAGCGCTTCTTTAAGTCTTTCTGGAGTGAAATTATCTAACATGATTCTGTCTACTCCGCCAATTTGAAGAACTTCCTGTAATTCGTCTAAACTACGCACCTCAATTTCAATTTTCAGTGAGCGTTTCGTGTCATCAAGGTATTTTTTCGTTTTCTCAATGGCGTTTTTAATTCCACCTGCATAGTCGATGTGATTGTCCTTCAACATAACCATGTCATACAAGCCAAAGCGATGGTTTTCACCACCACCAATTTTAACAGCCCATTTTTCTAGAAAACGCATACCCGGAGTTGTTTTTCTAGTATCTAAAATCTTGGTGCCACATCCTTTGATAACCTGAAGAACTTGAGCAGTTTGTGTGGCAATTCCACTCATTCGCTGCATGCAGTTGAGAACCAATCTTTCCGAAGTCAGAATGGACTGAGAAGATCCGGAAACTTGAAAAACGACATCTCCAATTTCAATGTTATCTCCGTCCTTTTTGTAAAATATCAGGTCAAGTGATGGATCCACAATTTCATAAATTCTTTTTGCCACGTCTATTCCGGCAATGATGCCTTTTTCTTTTACGAGCAAATTTGCTTTTCCATGTGCATCAGCGGGGATACACGCAAGAGTAGAGTGATCTCCGTCACCAATATCCTCTTGTAAAGATTTTCGAATGAATTCATCTAACATAGAACAAAGATAGCATAGCTCGTGTTCTTCTGAAACTTTGTGATTAATTTTATCCGATGAAAACTCATTCCCTACTTGTCTTAGAGAAAATAAAGGTACTACCAACGGATGCTGGTGTGTATCAGTTTTTCGATGCAAAGGGTGTGATTATTTATGTTGGGAAGGCTAAAAATTTAAACAAACGTGTTCATTCTTATTTCAAAGCGAATATTACGGATGGAAAAACGCGTGCATTGGTGAAAAACATTGCAGATATCAAGTTTACGGTTGTTTCTTCAGAGTTAGATGCTTTACTACTGGAAAATAACCTCATCAAATCGTATCGTCCACGCTACAACATTTTACTTAAGGATGACAAAACCTATCCTTGGATTGTTGTCAAAAACGAACCATTTCCACGTGTTTTTAGCACCAGAAGGAAAATCAAGGATGGCTCCAAGTATTTTGGACCCTATCCCAATGGGCGAGTAATGCAAACCTTGCTTCAATTAATTCGAGAATTGTTTACGCTGCGAACGTGCGCATTGGACTTAGGTCAAGATAAAATCAAGCAAGAAAAATACAAGGTTTGTTTGGAGTATCACATTGGAAAATGTGCAGGTCCATGTGTAGGGGATCAATCAAAAGAGGCATATGACGAGATGATGAATTCCATCGAATTGTTATTGCAAGGAAAAACGTATGCACTTTGTTTGAGCTTGAAAAAAAACATGTTTGATCTAGCAGAAAAATATGATTTTGAAGGTGCTCAAAAAGTAAAGGAAATTTTAGAACAAATAGAGAAATATCAATCCAAATCCATGATTGTTTCACACACGTTAAACGAAGTGGATGTGATTACGTATGAGCTTGACGAGGAGTTTTTATTTTTCAACTATTTGGTGATTCGCGATGGAGCGATTGTACACACTTATACTTCTCATTTGGAATTAAAACTTTCAGAAAATATCGCTTACGTTTTCACTTATGTTTTGCCTCAATTAAGGTTAAAGTTTGAAAGTAGCTCCAAGGAAGTCCTGGTTTTTGACAAAATTGAATCCATTTTTCCGGACTTTCATTTCCATTGTCCGCAAATTGGTGAAAAGAAAAAATTGGTTGAACTTTCCATGCATAATGTCAAGCATTATCGCTTGCAATTGAAAAAAAGAGAAATGAACAAGGTTTCGGAACATGGTGGACTCGATGCCTTGCTTGAATTGCAACAAGCATTGGCTTTGCCGTCATTACCTGAGCACATTGAATGTTTCGATAATTCGAATTTACAAGGTACAAATGCGGTATCTTCTTGTGTAGTTTTCAAGAAGGGTGTTCCAAGTAAAAATGATTACCGACATTTCAACGTGAAAACCGTTGTTGGTCCAGATGACTTCAGCACGATGAAAGAGGTTGTTTTCAGACGCTACAGACGTTTATTAGACGAGGGAGTAACATTGCCTCAGTTAATCATCATTGATGGTGGTAAGGGGCAGTTAAGCGCCGCGATGGAATCAATAGAGGAACTCGGAATTTCAGATCAAGTCAGCGTATTTGGCCTGGCGAAACGAATGGAGGAATTATTTCGTCCAAATCATTCGAAGTCCATAGTGTTAGATCGTCGTTCCAAAGGACTGAAATTAGTTCAGCATATGAGGGATGAAGCCCATCGTTTTGGGATTACCCATCACCGTAATAAGCGCAGTAAAAATTCCTTTCAGACAGAATTATCGGACATTAAAGGCATCGGCGAAAAAACGTGGACGCTACTACTTCAAGAATTCAAGTCAGTTGAGAAAATAAAAGCATGTTCTCAAGAAGAATTGGCAAAAAAAATAGGACAAGCAAAAGCGCTTGTCCTATTGAATTATTTTAACGAGAAATGATTACTTCACGATAAACGGTAGTGTTTTTTGTCCGTTTGAACTCACCATCACTAACTGATACATTCCAGCAGCAAGTTCTTGTGTATTCATCATCACTAAGTTTTTACCTTCTTTCGCTTTCACTAAGTGTTTTTGAATAACTTTCCCTGAAAGATCAATCATCGAAATCGTCAAGTCATCTGAATTCGGAAGATCAAACGAAACATTCAATTCATCATCCGCTGGATTAGGGAACATTTCCAAATGAAAGATGGAAGAATGCTCCACGATACCCGTAACAAGTTCGTTGGATGGACCACCGTTATACAAGTTGATGTCGTCTAGGTAAATGTTATTTCCACCCTCGCCTTCAAAACGGAATTTAACTCTAAATTTATCTGTGAAATAGGTGTTCGTTACATTTGTCATGTGCACGGTAACCCAATCCGTTTGTGACGCCGGTTTCCACGAAGTTGTGGACGTCAAGGATGAAAGTTGATTTCCTTGGATCGTTTTACGTTGAATCCAATCTGCTCCACAATCGCCAGAGATAAACACTTTTAGGTATTCATAATTAGCGGTTAATACTTTGCGATAAGCATAGCGGAAACTTAAGGTAACTGTACCAGTTGAAGGAATCGTTGACAAATCAATTTGAGAAGAAGTTAACTCATCAATATTTGCTGTTCCTTGTCCAAAATTCATCAATTTGGCACATTTCGCACCTGAGTAACCCGTTGTTGATTCGATTGTCCAGGCGTTGTTAGCCGAAGAAGTAAATACGTCCCATTCTTGGATATTCGATAAACTTGAATAATCTTCAAATCCCTCCCAGAATGGCAGAGATGCAGGAGTGTTGAGAACGTGAATAAAGTTATTTTTGATTTCGGTATCAGACAAGGTTCCATCTGAGGATGTTAATTGAACTGTGTAGAGACCTGGTGTATCGAAAATAATTGATGGATTCTGACTTGTTGCAGAAGTACCGTTAGAGTATGACCAACCGCTAGCCGGAGTAACGGTCCATGTCCAAGAATTTGCAATGTTGTAAGAATCGTCTGTAAATGCAATTTCATCACCATTACAAATCGTTGTTTTATCGGCAGTAAATTCCGCTTTACACAAATACAGAACTCCGTTTGCTCCTACCGCAGCAAGATTCGCGGTTGTCCATAGATTCGCACGACCTGTGTTCGTAGATTGAAGAGCTGTTCGCATTCTCGTGCGTTGGCCTTGTGTAAACATTTTAGAACAATAAGAATAGTCCATGTAGTTCTCAACGTTATCACGCATATCAAAACCCCAATACGCATTATCGTTGCTACAGGTATTGGAATTCAGTAAACAAGCTGATACTCCGATACATGTTGGTGTATCCTGTACTTGATCACCATTTCCAGAACAGCTCGATGCCGTTCCTGGATTATTATTGGAACCCCAAGTATGAGATAAGTTTAACCAGTGCCCTACCTCGTGTGTTAACGTTCTACTTGTTCCAACTGAACTAGTACCAATTGAACCAACGTAATCGTGTAATACCCAAATACCATTTGTCATTTGATTTGCGGCGAATCCGGAAGGATTAAATGTATACCCAGCTGCACCACCAATATCTCCACAAATGAAAATATTCATGTATTTATTCCCTGGCCATTGTCCTTGATACACATCGTTTCCTGCAACAATGGCATCTACCTGATTATTTCCTACTGACCCATCATAACTGATTGTATTGTATGTGCGTGTGATTCCTTTGAAACATGTTCCATTTGGTGCTTTCGTTGCTAATACAAATTCAACTTCGATATCCGCTGGCATTCCAGCAAAATCAGGATGAACATTCGCTGTATCTGCATTTTGTTTTCTGTAATCTCTGTTTAGGATGGCAAGGGCATCCATAATTTGTTCGTCAGAAATGTTTTCCACTCCATTCATGTGCAATACATGGAATACAACTGGAATTTTATAAATCGTTGCTTTTTCAGAACCGCCTTTTTTGGACAGCATCTCGAATTCTGCATCATCCAATTCCTTGGCTTTCACATAGGCTGGATTCTTCATCAGTTCGGCCTGTTTCTTGTGTTGCGTACAATATTCAATTGTTTCGCCTTGGCGCATATTCCCTGGATCTAGAACGCGTTTTTGCTGAGCAAAAGCATTCAAGGAAATAGTTAAAACTGATAAAAAAGAAAGGAGTAAATGTCTTTTTTTCATAGGTGTGTTGTTTTCTAGCAAAATAGTTCAGCGTTAAAATTAGTGAATTATTCACTATTTCACAATTATTTCACATAACGAATACATCAAAAAGGACAATTGTTTCGAAGCGCTTAATATTTCACTAATTTTGTCGATATGAAAGCAGTAAAAGCATGTGATACCTTATCGATTTCTACGAAAGTTGTATTGCCAAATGACACGAACACCTTGGGTAATTTATTCGGAGGACAATTATTGGCATGGATGGATGTCATTGCGAGTGTTTCGGCGCATCGTCATTGTAAACGCGTGGTTGTTACGGCATCCGTGAATAATGTTTCCTTTCAAAAACCAATCAATCATGCATCCATTGTTACCTTGGAAGCGAAAGTCTCACGGGCGTTTAATTCCTCGATGGAAATATTTGTCGATGTTTTTGTTGAAGACAACTTAACGGGAGCAAAAGAAAAATGCAACGAAGCCATTTACACATTTGTTGCGGTGGATCAAAATGGAGGTCCTATTCAAGTTCCTGAATTAATCCCTGAAACGGCAGAAGAAATTGAACGTTACGAAGGCGCGCTACGACGCAAACAATTGAGTTTGATTTTGGCTGGAAAAATGAAACCCGCGGAGGCGACGGAATTAAGAAAATTATTCTTGGTAGACTAATCCATTATAACGCTAGACGCAATCGCTTTTGCATCGTGCTTGGTCATGCAATGAAAGTGCTTTTTTGGACATTCCTGAAATCCTATTTTTGAACACGGGCGACATGAAAGTCCCTCAACCTGAAATAGTTGGTCGTTTTTTATTCCTTCTGGTCGATATGGACTCATTCCAAATTCCGGCGTTGTATTCCCCCAAATAGAAATGATTTGCGTATCAAAACAAGCCGCAATATGCATCATTCCGGTATCATTTGTCAGTAAACTTTTGGCCTGAGAAACCACACTTGCAGACTCTAAAATTGTTAATTTCCCACAGGTGTTTACCATGTGTTTAGTAGGACATTTTCCGATCAACCAATCGCCGATTTCTCGGTCCATATCTCCTCCTACGAGCACAATATTTCCATCGATTTCTTGAAGAATTTCCACCCATTTTTCCTTGGGAACTCGTTTCGTTCTAAATTGCGCACCGATCGCAATAGCAACAAACGGACCTTGTATATTCGGGAAGCGTTCCGGGATGATGACTCTTTCTGATAACGGAACATTAAAAGTGTTTCTGGTTTGGTGCACAGAATGAATACCCAAGACCTTCAATGTATCCAAATATCGGTCTACGACATGTACATTAGGCATGACCTTCAACTTCCATTTGGTCCAAAGCCATTTGCGTATATTCAGTTTATCAAAACGCACTATTTTCGCAGAATTACCAAAGGTTAATCTTCTGGTTCTTAAGTTATTGTGCAAGTCAATAATGTAGTCAAATTTTTCCTTTTTCACCTCGTCCTTGAACGAAGAAAAGGAATCAGAAAGTAAATGAAATTGATCAATTCCCTCTGCTCCGAGCAGTAAGGTTTCAAAGCTTTTTTTACTCGCAAAGTGTATTTTTGCTTCTGGGAAGGACTTTCTTATCGCGTTCACAACCGGGAAAGTGAGGACGATATCACCGATAGAACTGAAGCGAATAAGTAGAATTTTCAAGCGTTTGTAGATTAAATGTTCCTTCGAAAGTACGAAATTTACTTCGGACTTGTGTTTTGGAAAAGCACACGATTAGGATCCAATTGTGCTTCCAAACTCGTAAAAAATGCTGAACGTTCTGCTTTTTCTACACAATCTATTGGAAAAGATAATTGAAGGTCCTGAATGTAATCAAAATACACTGTTTGTTGACTCACACTCACTTTTCGGAGTCCGGCAAGGTAGATTAATATAATTTCACGATCGCTCACCAAAACGGCCTTAGAGGTAATTCCTACTCTAAAGTTGTTTTTAACATTGATGGCTAAAAACAACATGGATTCTAGTCCGAAAAACACCAAGACACCACTAATAAAAATGGCTTCTTTCGTTACGTAGTAATAAGATAAAGCGAGGAAAAAGAGCACGATTGACTCGATAGAAGTATACAGAATCACGCGTTGTTTGCGTTCACGGCTAATGGTACCATTCCAAGCAAATTTTGATGTTTTAGCGGTCATAAAAACGCCCATCCATCGACGAACAGAACGACGCAAACTGATGATCGCAAAAACCATCCCTAGTCCTAAAAAAACCTCAAAACGATACAACAAATTTGCACCTGTTGTATTCAGAAAATCAATGGGTAAATCGAAGCCAACAAAAACCGACAATAACATGGTTGGAAATGTGACCACCAATAATAAAACATTGATAAAACTATTCATTCGGGATTAATTTAAGTTTTTGCTTCAATTGTTGGATTCGTTCTTGAGCATGTTTCACTTTTTTGTCAACATCTGCTCTCAACGCATCCGCTCCCTTTGATTTAGCAAAGAACCCAAGGTTGTTTTCTAATAACATGATTTCCTTGGTGAGCGTATCAATTTGCTTACGGATTTCATTTTTCTCTCCTTGAAACAATCTAGCGCGGTCAGGGCTTGATTCTAAATTGTCCAGTTTCGCTTTGAAGAGGATGTTTTCTTTTTCCTGTCCTTCTAATTTCAGTGCGGCATATTTGTCATCAATCGCTTTCTTGAAATTTTGATAAACAGCATTTTTATCCTTCATTGGCACTTGTCCAAGCTCATTGAACTTATTTTGGAAAGCTCTCAAGGCTGTTATAGCTGCTTGCTTATCACTTGGGACCTCCCAATTTTGAACTTCTGAAATTAACTCATTTTTTGCGGTAAGATTCGAAGCATTCGCTTCATCTTGACCTTTAAAGTGCGCTTCTTTCGCTTCGAAAAAGACGTTGCAAGCTCCTCGGAATTCTGACCATAACTTATTCTCAAAACGGTGTCCAGCATTTCCAGATTCTTTCCATCTTTTTTGAAGTTGGATTAATTTTTCCGAGGTGCTTTTCCACTCTTGAGAGTTACTCAATGCTTTCGCTTCCTCGATTAATTTACGTTTTTTGTCTGCGACATCTTTAAACTTACTTTCGATGTCTTTTGAGAACTCTTTCTTGGCTTGAAAGAATACATCACAATGCTTGCGGAATTCTTGGTAAACCAATTCGTTTTCTTTTCGAGAACCAAATCCAATTTTCTTCCATGCTTCTTGTAATCCTAAAACATCTTTCGTTTTTTGTTCCCATTCTTTTGCAGAAGAAACGTTTACAAGTGTTTCGTTGACAGCTATTAATTTCTCAATTAGCGCTTTCTTCGCATCGATATTTTCTTTGAGTACGACTCTTTGTTGCTCGTAATGCTCATTGAATTTCTCGTATACTCCACGAACGGTCTCCCAATATTCATTCTTCAACGATTCCCATTCTTCATTTTGAACAGGACCAATTTCTTCCCATTCATCTTGAAGCGAACGCAAACTAGCCTCTGCTTCACGTACAGGTAAATTTGCCGTACGCAGTTGTTTTAGTTTGAATAGAAGTGCCTCTTTCAACTGTTGATTACGCTTGTAATCGTGGTCTTTCAGTTCTTTGTAAATTTTGATGTTGTAAAAGAAAATCTCCAATAAGCGGGAATATTCCTTTTGCAAGGCTTCTCGTTTATCGCGCGGAATATCGCCAACCTTCTTCCAGTTTTCATGGATTTCTTTGTAAGCATTGAATGCTGTTCCTATTTTCTCTTCGTTTTCGATGACATCCTTCAAGCGTTCAACGAGCGCTTTCTTTTGTTTTAAATTCTCATTTTCAAGTGCAGATTTTAACTCCACTTGTTTTTTTCTCTTTTCCTGAAAAGCTTTGTAAACATCAAAAAAAGCTTCTTTTACTGGGGAGTAATCGAATTCATCGTAGGACGTACCTTGATCCGCTGCTTCTAAACGTTTCACTTGTTCAACACGTTCAGCTTCGATCATGAAATCCTCGAATTCTTGACGTAATTCTGAAGCATCTCTTCCGAGACCGATTAAATCCTCTGACGCTTCTAATGCTTGTATTTTTTCTTGAAAGTTAGCGAGTTCCATTATAGGTTCATTTCAAAGTTAGACAATGCCACGAATTGACTAATTCGATGATTAATATCTTGTGTTGTGATTTCTGTAAGTCTTTGTGTCCCGAACTTCTCTACGCAAAAAGAAGCTAATGCTGACCCAGCGATGATCGCGCGCTTCATGTTTTCAAATGAATCGTCATTTGTTGCCGCAAGGTAGCCCATAAATCCACCAGCGAATGTGTCACCCGCTCCGGTTGGATCGAAAACTTCTTCTAACGGTAAGGCTGGAGCAAAGAAAACATTTTCTCCGTGGAATAATAATGCTCCATGCTCACCTTTCTTGATGATTAAGGTCTTTGGACCCATGGCACGAATGATTTTAGCTGCACGAACCAAGGAATATTCTTTTGAAAGTTGTCTCGCCTCTTCATCGTTTATGATTAAAATATCCACATGTTTCATGGTCTCCTTCAAGTCATCAAGAGCGATGTCCATCCAAAAATTCATGGTATCCATGGCGATTAACTTTGGACGGTTGGTCATTCGGTTAATCACAGAAAGTTGAACTTGTGGACTTAAATTACCCAACATGAGGTAATCTGCATTTTGACAAACTTCAGGGACAATTGGATCAAATGTTCCAAGTACATTTAATTCAGTAACCAAAGTGTCACGTGAATTCATATCGTTGTGATACTTTCCTGACCAGAAGAACGTTTTTTCTCCTTTTTTAATTTGAACACCTTCGATATTCACACCACGAGATGTCAAATAAGACAATGTTTCATTGGGGAAATCCTCTCCAACAACAGAGATTAATCCTTGTTCTTTCGCGAAAAACGAAGAGGCCAATGAAATAAATGTCCCGGCACCCCCGACAATTTTATCCGTTTTTCCAAACGGCGTTTCGATAGCATCAAACGCTACACTTCCTACAGTTACTAACTTCATATACAAAAAATTCACTGCAAAGATATGGATTTTCAGATAGGGACTCTACAACTATTTTGTTTTCTGCAATCCCCGTGGATGAGCTTGTGCGTAAACGGCGGTAAGTTGTGCAAAAGAGTTGTGTGTATACACTTGAGTAGCTGATAAATTTGCGTGACCCAGTAAGTCTTTCAAGGTTTCTAATCCTGTTCCTCGATTTAGTAAATGGGTGGCAAAGGTATGCCGAAGGACATGTGGACTTTTTTTATCGGAAGTCGTGAGCGTTCCGAGTATGGCATTGATTTTTCGATAAACCAATGTTGGATATAGGTCCTTGCCATTTTCACGGGTAAAAAGTTTCAGAGATTCAATGTTCATCTTTGACTTCATCTTCCGAAACAACTGAATCGTTTGACTTAATTGATTAGAAATGGGGATTAAACGCTCTTTGCTGCGTTTTCCGAGTACTTTGATGTGTTGCTCGCTCACATCTGAATCCTTAAGTCCGATAAGCTCGCTCAAACGAATTCCTGTTTGATAGAAAAGTTCAAACATCAGTTCATCGCGTACTCCATTAAAATCGGATGAAAACAGCAAACTTGTTTTCGCCGGATCCAATTCGGACTCCTTCACAAAAACAGGTAAGCGTTTTTCGTTTTTTGGACCTTGTATTTTCGCGAGTGGATTACTTGTGATTTCGCCTTCTTTTCGCAGCCATTTAAAATAGGTTCTTAGGGAAGCTAATTTTCGATTGACGCTGCGATTACTAATTCCATCATCTATGAGTTGAACAATCCAACCGCGAATAATAAAGGAATTTACTTCTTGAAAGTCTTTTTTTGAGGATATATCAGCAAAATCGATGAATTGCTGTATGTCGTGCTCGTATGCTCCAATGGTATGAGGAGAGTATCTTTTTTCAAAAGAAAGGTATTGGATGAAATGTTCGAGCATAAAAAAAGGAGCTTACGCTCCTTTTCAACGAATATTTTGAACAAATGTTACAGTTCAGCCGACTGCATTCTTTGTTTGTAAGCAGCTCGTATGATTTCCTGGCGACGAGAAACAGATGGTTTAATAAACTCTTTGCGTCCACGCAATTGCTTCATCATATTTGTTTTCTCGTACTTTTTCTTGTACTTCTTCAAAGCTCTTTCGATGTTTTCGCCTTCTTTAATTGGAATGATCAACATATGTTATAATTTACATTTAAACTTAGGTGGGCAAAGATAGGACATTAATCCTAATTCACAAAAATTTATTTCAATATTTCTCGAGAAATAACCAATTTTTGAATTTCAGAGGTTCCTTCACCGATTGTCATGAGTTTTGCATCGCGTAAGAATTTCTCTGCTGGATACTCTTTTGTATATCCGTATCCACCCATAATTTGCACCGCTTCATTCCCGCACTTCACCGAAACTTCAGACGCAAAGTACTTTGCAAAGGCTCCCTCTTTGGTCATGTGTAATTTTTCATTTTTTCTATACGCTGCCTGAAACGTCAATAATTCTGCCGCTTCTACTTGGGTTTTCATGTCAGCTAATTTGAATGCGATTGCTTGAAATTGAGCGATTGGATGTCCAAACTGCTCGCGCTCTTTTGCGTATTTCACGGATGCCTCATACGCACCACGTGCAATTCCACAACTTAACGAAGCGATAGAAACGCGACCACCATCGAGGATTTGCATGGCTTGTTTAAATCCTTCTCCAATATTTCCAATGACGTTTTCTTGAGGAACACGCACATTATCGAAAATTAATTCAGCTGTTTCACTCGCTCTCACACCAAGTTTGTCTTTGATTTTCACTGCGGAGAAACCAGGCATATCTTTTTCAATGATAAACGCAGTAATTCCATTTGAATCTAATAATTCACCGGTACGCACTAAAATAACAGCAACATCACCACTCAATCCGTGTGTGATCCAGTTTTTTGCTCCGTTAATAATCCAGTCATTGCCATCTTTTACAGCAGTTGTCTGCATGCGCATCGCATCCGAACCTGTATTTGCTTCGGTTAAGCCCCAAGCGCCAATAAATTCGCCGGAAGCTAATTTTGGAAGGTATTTTTTCTTTTGTTCCTCGCTTCCATGGTAATAGATATGTCCTGTACACAAGGAATTATGTGCCGCAACACTTAATCCTATTCCTCCACAAACTTTGCCAAGTTCTATTAATGCGGTAGCGTATTCGAAATAGGTAAATCCGGATCCGCCGTATTCTTCCGGAATAAAAATACCGAGTAGTCCAAGTTCACCCATTTTTTTCATGGTTTCAACTGGAAAATGCTCATCGGCATCCCATTGTTTATAAAAAGGTTTGATTTCCTTTTCTGCAAAATCACGCACCATCTGCGCGATCATTAGTTGGTTTTCGTTAAGAGAGAAATTCATGGTTGTTGATTGATGTTGATTGATGTTTTAGCTTATTTCAATAGGAGATTATTCCATTAATATTTGATGAGTATTGCTTTAATTTTTCTTGTCCTTCTAGGAAACTTAGTTCTACTAGGAAGCTAAATCCAGCCACCTCTGCCCCACTCTTTTGAATCAACTCTGCTGCTGCGCTTGCTGATCCACCAGTGGCTAAAAGATCATCGTGAATCAATACGCGTTGATTTGCTTGAACTGCATCACTATGCATTTCGATGACCGCACTGCCGTATTCCAAGTCATAGGCGTGCTTAATTTTTTTATAGGGAAGTTTTCCTGCCTTGCGGATAAGAATAAACGGAATGCCTAGTTTAATCGCCAACGGAAAACCAAATAGAAAACCTCGGCTTTCAATTCCCGCCACAGCGTCTAACTTCGCATCTTTATAGGTTTCCACGAGGTGATTAAGTACATCGGCGGATAATTCTGCGTCCAACATAATTGTTGAAATATCCTTGAACAAGATGCCTGGTTTCGGAAAATCAGCCACATCTCGAATACATGTTTTTAGTCTATTTTCAATACTCATACCTACAAAGATAGGTAAGGTCTGACTTTTTCGAATGTTTCTTGGTCAATAATTACAGATTCACGTATTTCTTCAATGGATTTGAACCCTCCTTTTTGCATCCTCATTTTGACAATTGAATTTGCTTGATTCCAATTAAGGTATGGATGGGCCTGTAATTCCTCTGCACTTGCTTGATTTATAGAGAGTTTTCTAATGGTAGATGCTTCACAGCTTATTTGTGCTTCAATTTGTGCATATATTTCTGGTGTCATTTTCCAAACTTCAAGGATTTGCTCTTTTCGAACGAATCCACCTAATTGTTTTTGGTATTTGATGATCTGTCGTGCATAAAATGGACCAAGTCCCTTTATTTTCTGCAGTTCCTCTTCGCTTGCTTCATTTGCGTTCACGAGTGCAGGAGAACTTGCTCCTTGGGACGGCAGTTTCTTTGTTGATTCATTTCCCTGCATTGGATATTGTGTAAAATCCTTAATGTTATCGTATGTTTTTTTGGGGATAAACTTTATTTTCTGCAGTTCCTCATTGGAATGTATCCCGCGTTTAGTGAATTTAAGTACGATGGAAGCCTGTTTTTCGCTTAATCCGAATTGCATCCATTCTTCAATAGACAGTTCATTCGGATTAAAGGGCTTCGTTGGCTTTTTGAAGGTCTTATTTGAATGAGGCCACTTTCTTTTTTTATATTTAGTATTCCAACCATTGAATTTTCGTGTTGAATCCCATCTTGGCTTCTCTTCGACAGGTAACAAGATTAGTTTCGTCGCTGAATCATCCTTTTGAAGGAATAAGAAAAAACGTGGTGCGAAAATGATCAGAACAGATGCTATTAATAACACCCAAATACCGCGTTGATGCCGGATAGACATATCAAATGGATTACCTTGAAACATGTGCGTTCAAAATTTAAGTCAAACAAACTATTCAAGTAATCTTTCCCCGAAAACTAAACGATGGAATTGCTAAAAAAGTATATCAATTACCTCTTTTTTCTATCCGCAATGAAATAGATTGGAATTCCTAGCAGGACAATCAGCAAGCCCATTCCCGCATTTCTTAAATCATAAACAAGCAAGTCAATGCATATCGCCAAGGTTACAAGGATGTACAAAGCCGGAATAAATGGATAACCGAATGCTTTGTATGGTCGTTCTGTATCCGGTTCTTTTTTTCTCAAAATGAAAATGCCGAAAATTGTCAGGATGTAAAACAAGAGACTTGCAAAGGTACTGTACACCAGAAGGTCGCCATATTTACCAGACAGGCATAAAATACTTGCCCAAATTCCTTGAATCCACATGGCAACACTAGGCACATTGAATTGATTCAATTTTTTCGCTTGCTTGAAGAAGAGTCCATCGGAAGACATTGCATAAAACAAACGCGATCCCGCCAAAATGAGTCCGTTATTGCAGCCGAAGGTTGAAATCATGATTAATGCCGCCATCATGGAAATTCCGAGTCCACCAAAAATAACGGAAGCAGCTCCCGCCCCAACTCGGTCATTTGCCGCGAACATGATTCCTTGTCCGATTGCATCAGTTGCCGTCGGATCTCCTCCTTTTGGCAATAGTGCGAGGTATGCAAGGTTTGCCAAAATGTAAATGATGGTCACAATGGTCGTTCCAAAAAACAAACTTTTTGGTATGTTTTTTTTCGGGTCTTTAATTTCTCCTGCAATAAACGTTACGTTATTCCATGCATCAGAAGAAAACAAGGAATTGATGATTGTTGCCCCTAAAGCGCCCATTAACGCGAATCCAGTTAATGGAATCGTGTCTAATGCTCCACTTGGTAATTGAACGGTTTTATAAGCGTTCCACATGTGATCAAAATTCTGTGTAAAAACATCGGTTTTTAATCCAATCGCTAGGCCTAAAACGATGAGGGCAAACAGGGCAAATAACTTTGCTGCTGTAAAAATCAACTGAAGGATTTTGCCATTTTGAACACCTCTGGAATTCAGGACAGTAAGGACCATAATGCTCCCAATCGCGACTAATTGTCCATAGGAAACATTAACAATTGGTGTTTTCAAAAAGACATCATTCAATACCGGAAAGAAAACTCCTGCATATTTTGCGAAAGCAACGGCAACTGCAGCAATGACTCCTGTTTGAATGACCGTAAAGACTGTCCAGCCGTAAAGAAACGACATCATTTTGCCATATGCTCGCTGAATGTAAACATATTGTCCACCTGCATTTGGCATCATTCCAGCTAGTTCACCATAACTCAGCGCGGCAAAAATGGTAATTAAGCCGGTGAGGATCCAAAGGACAATCATCCATGCGGCAGAACCAATATCGCGCATCATTGGAGCTGTTACAATGAAAATTCCTGAGCCAATCATTGACCCAGCGACCAACAAGGTAGCGTCTAATAGTCCGAGTGATTGTTTTAATTTTGATTCCATAGTAGTTCTGTTTAGTTAAAACAAAACTGTCCCCTCCTATGGAGAAGACAGTTTCAATTTTATATCAATAAGTCCGAATGTTCGACTATTTTTTCGGGTGCAAATGTGAGTTTCTGCGGCTGTATGTGAAATAGATGATTAATCCAAGTCCCATCCACAATGCTGCTGCTTGTAAGGTTGCGATGTCTAATGAAACAATCATCGCTGTACATACTAGAATTCCTAGAATTGGTACCAATGGCACCAATGGAGTTTTGAATGGACGTTTTAACTCTGGATTGCTTTTACGCATGATGAGGATTCCAAGACAAACTAGAATAAACGCGAACAATGTTCCGAATGAAGTTAAATCTCCAGCCACACTTCCCGGGACAAGTGCTGCGAACGCACCAACGAAGATGAATAACATCCAGTTTGCGATGTAAGGAGTTTGAAATTTCGGGTGAAGTTTTCCGAATGCTGCCGGAATCAATCCATCTTGACTCATAGAGAAAAACACGCGGCTTTGTCCCATCAACATAACAAGGATAACAGAGGAGAATCCAGCCAAAATAGCCAACGTTACACCGGTACCTAACCATTCGTAACCAGCCATGTATGTTTTGATCGCATAAGAAACAGATGCCTCTTTTCCTGCTGTTGCGAATTCACTCCAATTTGCAACACCTGTTAAAACGTGTCCAAAAAGGATGTAGAGCACCGTACAAATTGCTAAAGACCCAAGAATTCCAATAGGCATATCTCGTTTTGGATTCTTTGCCTCTTGCGCCGTTGTACTTACTGCGTCAAAACCAATAAATGCAAAGAAGACAATTCCTGCTCCACCAAGAACTCCGCCCCAACCCCATTTAAAGAATCCTTCGTGTCCGAATGTTCCTTCAGGAATTAAATATGGTGTGTGGTTTTCTGGTTTAATAAATTGCCATCCGATGATGATAAACACCAATACAATCGCCACTTTAACAAAAACGATAATCGCATTTACTGTTGCTGATTCTTTCGTTCCTTTGATTAAAAGCAAGGTTAATGCCAACAAAATAATTAAGGCAGGAGCATTAATAAATCCACTGGTAATGGAAACTTTACTCATGATATCCGCTGGCAAGTTCTCGTATTGCGCAGCACTTAAAATACCTCTTTCAATTCCTTCCCAATGTCCAGGCAAGGCTTGAATTTGAGCTACCATGTCTTGAGAAACCTTGTACATGCTTTCAAATGGTGAGTGACACCATTCATATGGTATGGCATTGCCGAGGAGGTTATTGAGGTACTCGCTCCACGCAATGGAAACGGTCGCAGCTCCTAAGGCATATTCCATGATTAATGACCAACCAATGATCCATGCGACTAATTCTCCCATTGTGACAAATGAATACGCATATGCACTTCCTGAAATTGGGATCATCGATGCAAATTCTGCGTAACAAAGTCCTGCCAAAGCACAACCGATTGCCGCAATAATAAATGAAATCGTAACTCCTGATCCCGCAGCTTCTGAAGCGGCTGCAGCGGTACGAACGAATAATCCAGCACCGATGATTGCACCGATACCTAATGCGATCAAACTACCTGCACCAAGGGTGCGTTTCATTTGACTATTTTCGGCTTGCGCCAGTAAATCTACAAGTGATTTTTTTCTCCAAAGTGACATAGCATGAATTTAGTGAAAACAAATATATCATTTTCAATGAAAACAGCAATAGATAAAAGTACTTCGTCGGATGATTTGAAGAAATCCGTAATTCATTAAAGTAAATCGAGGGTCTCTTCGAGTTTTTTTGGATTATACCCCAATCGAGATTGTGCTTTGGATAAATTAAATCCTGTTTTGGGTGGTCTCTTCGCAGGTTGATTCAAGGTAGAACTATCTGTTCTTTTGACTTGACTCATCGGTAATTTATAAAATTGTGCAATGCGTTCAACGAGGTGAAAGATGGACATCGTTTCAGGTCCAGCAATGTGAAAAATTCCCTTTTCATTCAATTCACAAATGCGAATGCATGCCCAAGCTAGGTCGTCAGCCCATGTAGGCGCACGAAACTGATCATCGATGATTGTTAACTCTTGTCCGTTTATTAACGCTTCTTTTGCCCATAGGACAATGTTTGATCGTGACAAGTTATTTCCAGTTCCGTAGACAATGATTGTTCGAACAATGGAGAAATTTAACCCAGGTATCTGTTGGACAATTGCCTCCGCTTGAACTTTGGAATCTGCGTAAACGCTAAGTGGATTCGGCTCATCCTCCTCGCTGTAATTTCCCGTGAGTCCGTCAAAAACAAAATCCGTAGAAAGCATCTGCAAATGACAAGCGGACTTGATGCATTGTTCTGCGAGCAATTGAACAGAGTCGACATTCACTTTTCGACATGATTCAGGGTCAAGTTCACACGTATCGACATTGGTCATGGCGGCTGTATGAATGACGTGTGTTGGTTTAAATGCAGCGAAAACATCTGCAATTTCTGTGGCATTACAGATATCCATTGGAGTGTAAAACTCCATTGAACAATCTTGATTTCTATTTTCTCCTATGGATGTGGCTAAAAATAAGCTGTCAGATTGAAGCAATTGGGAAACTATTTTTTGTCCTAATAGTCCGTTACTTCCTGTGATTAGAATTCTCATAAGTCCCAAATAGAATTTTTCTGTTTATGTTGGAGTTTAAAGTAATGCTTGTGCTCTAAAATCCAAGCCATGATCAAATACACAATGATGGGGGAACCCAAACCAATGAAGGAAACATAAATAAACGCAAGTCGTACTTTACTCGTTTTAAACCCCAGTCTTCTCGCCCACCATTCACATACTCCGAAGGATTGCATTTCAAAGAAAAAGATGATTTTCTGAAGAAGTCGTCTCATGTTTTTGTTATTTGTCGCCCAACGCTACAATTCAAGCATTTTTTACGCGTACAAAATTGCTGATAAATTTCGAGATTGGCTTGAGACTCTAAGGCATTTTTAGCTACAATTCCTTCTGCCTTCCAAATTGAACTGATTCGATTAGACTCAGGAGGAAGCGATTGCAAGAATTTCATGGCATGAACGAAGCCATGCTGCTTGTCATTTTGCAATCGAAAAGTGTGTAAATCGATGTATGTTTTGGCATTGATTAACAAATTATTTTGGAGCATTTTACTTTTAATTTGCGCTTGTTTAAAACCAATGTTCCAATCACCTTCAGATAAATGCGCATTGTCTTCATGGAAAAACCATCGAATAAATTTGATCCATGAGGCGATTCTCGCTTGAAGATTCTTTGTCACATGTAAATTCTTGCCCTTCCATCCCTGTTCATTCTTTAGGACAAGGTTCAGGATTTCCTCTTCAGTGCGGATAAAATGTTCTGATAAGGGTATTTGATGTGTCAAAAGTTCAAAGGACAAACTATTATTTTTCGAGCCAAAGGCTTTTGAAATAAGTGCGTAACGATTAAGCGCATTGGAATCTTTGGAGTAATCTGTTTCATACTTTCGTTTTAAGCGTGTTTTAATTGCACGATGTTGCATTACACGAAAATGACTCTCAAACTCACTAATTCGATGTTTACAATGGATTTTTGGGTCAATTTTCCAACGATAGCTCGACGGAAATTTAAATTCACCCGCTAAATAAGGTTTTAGCTCTAATGTTGGAAGCAAATATTGATTTGTATAAACAGGTTGGTCATATTCATAAACGACATGAAGGATCACATTTTCATATGCTTGATCTGTATGGTGTTGATGTTTATACCAATCGGATGATTTCAAATGAAACTCTATGGAACCGAACCAAGTCAAGCCATCAAAGCGAATTTTTGCCAACTGAAAATCTGGGCCACTTCCTGCCTTATTCCAAATGCCAGGTTGACAAATTTCTACTGGACTTCCATTCATCAAATGAAAGGCGTGAAAAGGAAGTCGCTTATCCGACCAAAGTTGTTGTAGGTGTATTTCGAGCAAAGTAATCTGAATTGATTACTTTAAGTTACAAAAAAAAGGCGTTCATATGAACGCCTTTCTCTTATCTTGGTAGTGGTTTGAACACTGAGTATTCTGGATTAGCCGGTGGCGCAGTTGCAGGATTAAAGTCTGTTCCTGTAATTTTCGCTGTTGTTCGACGATTGATCTGATGCAATTTCTGGAATTTCGCAGGATCGCTTGTTTTAAACTGATTAATGTAAGCCTCCGTTAAGATTACTTTTTGTCCAGTCTCATCTTCCCATGTAGCTGGCTCAGATTCACCTTTACCAACAGGACGAATACGACGTGCATCTATTCCTTTTTGTTCAACTAAGTATTTGTACACTGCTTTCGCACGATTCTCAGACAACACTTGGTTTTTCACATCTGTATCACGAGCATCCGTGTGAGAGAATAAATCAATTGTAATGTTTGGATATTCTCTTAACATACTGTCTAAGAATTTCAATGAATCCAAACTCATACATGTTGCATCATTGATGAATGTCCATTGACTAACTGGGTAACGAACTTCTGGAGTGCGGATTTCACCAATTGGTAATAAAGGCATTTCTAAGATGAACGTTTGGCTTTGATCAAGTCCAACCGTGCTAAATTTAGCTCCACGTTTATCCTCGTAGTATCCTTCTTTTCCTGCTTTCAAGGTATAATCTTTACCTACAAGAATCCATCTGCTTTTTTTGTCAGCTTTTTCATTCCAGCTAACTTTTCCTCTCGCATCTGTTGTTCCTTCCCAAGTAGTACCATCAGAAACAGTAACTGTTACTTTCGCTCCAGCTAACTTTTTCGTTTTCTTACCTGATTCGTATACAATTACGCGAAGGTCATATAAATTTGGTGGGATAGAATAGCTCCAGATATCAGAAGTATACTCGTTACTAGAAGAAGTTTTACGTTCTGAAGTAAAGAAACCAGATCTTCCATCAAAGTCACACATTCCGTAGTCGTTTCCTTGTGAATTGAAAGGCACACCCATGTTTTTCGTTCCAGACCATTTGTTTTCTTCTCCTTCACGTTGTGCAACAAAGATGTCTAAACCTCCAATTCCTGGAAGGCCGTCACTTGCAAAGTAAAGTTGTCCTTTTGGACCAATAGCTGGAAACAATTCGTTTCCAGCTGAATTAAACATGGCTCCCATGTTGTGTGGAACTGAGTCCCACATTTTGGAACGCTTGTCGTAAGTTACATACCACAAATCACGTCCACCAAAGCTTTTTTCTCCGTTCGCACTTTCCGTCATGTCAGATGCAAAAATCAACATCATGTCATCTGGAGTTAAACAAGGATGTCCAACAGAAACAGTGTCATTCGTTTTCAACGAAATGCGCATTGGATTTTCGAAATCCTCACCGCTCAAGTCAGCTGTCCAAATTTCACAACCTAAATCCATCTTTTCTGCATTTGGACAACGTGTGAAATATAATTTCTTCTTTTTAGAATCGAAACAAGCCGTTCCTTCATTTTGTGTCGTATTCACTACACCTTTTGTGTCGATGGACTTTACATTCGTTGGATTGCCATTTACATCGTACTCAGCGCTGTAGATATCCATGTATTTTTGACCTGAAATTGGATCGCGATCAGCACCTGTTGCTTCATCACGACTCGTTCCAAAGTAAATCGTTTTTCCTTTTTTGTCTCCAAATGAAGGAGCCATATCGTATTGTTTGGAGTTGATTTTCTCCTCACATTTAATCACGTAATTCGATTCTTCTGATTCAAAGTCACGGTATTTTTCAATCGCTGACATTGCTGCTTCCAACTCCTTCGTTCGGGAATTTGGTGCGATTCTTTTATACTCACGGTAACTTTTCAATGAATTATCATATTCCTTTAACATTCGTTGCATGTCACCACGGTAGAAATAAACCTCAGGAACAACATCGAAATACTTTAACTCGATACATGTTCCGTACCATTCGTTTGCTTTGTCATACACTTGCATGTTTCGGTAAGAATCTGCGATTTTGTACGCCATTTCACCTTTCTGACGAATTGTACCCTTGTATCCAAGTGTTTTGTATGCATCTTGGCAAACTTTTATTGCCTCAAAATAGTTACCTGAATAATACGTGTCATTTGCTTTTCTGATGTACTTGGGCTCTGGAACATTCTGTCCAAATGCAACCTGTGTAAAGGAAAGCGTAAGAAATGCTAAAATAAAAAATTGTTTCATAAAGCGTGGTTTAAGCTCGGATATTCATCCAAGGAAAGCAAAAATAAGAAATATTTATTTAAAATCCGAACAATAGTTCCTCCAGCGTTGTACGAGTTCCGCAAAGCCCTCAGGTAGTTGCGAATCAAATTCAAGATAAGCCTGGGTTGTAGGCTGAATAAATCCAAGTGTCTTCGCATGCAATGCTTGTCCTGGCAATAAATCAAAACAATTTTGAATAAAACGCTCGTAACTTGCAGACCTTGTTCCTTTTACGATTTTATTTCCGCCATATTCCAAATCGTTAAACAACGGGTGTCCCATGGATTGAAAATGTGCCCGAATTTGATGGGTGCGTCCCGTTTCCAACTTGCATTCTACAAGGGTAACTAATCCGAATCGTTCCAACACTTTAAAGTGCGTAATCGCAGATTTACCATGTGCGCCATCAGGATAGACAGCCATCACTTTGCGGTTCTTCAAGGATCGACCAATGTGACCTTCAATCGTTCCTCCGGACTCTAAATCACCCCAAACAAGTGCGTGATAGCGGCGTTCGGTTGTCCGATTGTAAAACTGCTTCGCAAGTTCTATTAATGCAAGTTCTGTTTTTGCAATTAAGAGTAATCCTGTTGTATGTTTATCGATACGATGAACCAAACCAGGTCTTCCATAATAATCCTTCGGAGGTGAAGGCAAATTTTGAATATAGAAGACTAATGCATTCACTAATGTTCCCGAGTAGTTGCCATATCCTGGATGAACTACCATATTCGATGGTTTATTTACAACCAGTAAATCCTCATCTTCATACGCTACTTCAATAGGAATGTCCTGGGGAATAAGTTCAATCTCCCTTACGGGATATGGAAGAACAATGGAAACCTCATCACTAGGTTTAATCTTATAATTTTGTTTGACTTTTGTTCCGTTAACAAGAATGTTTCCGTTTTTTGCAGCTACTTGGATCTTATTCCGAGAAGTATTTGCCATTCGGTCAATAAGAAATTTATCAATTCGAATAGCCTCTTGTCCTGGATCAGCTTTAAATCGGTGGTGTTCGAAGAGCTCTTCCTCTTCATTCTCGAGGTCAACAACCTGTTCCTCTGTCATTGTTTAATGATCTTAACTGGTTTTGGTGAAATCGTCGGAATGGAAACAAAATAAATCCCTGTCTGAAAACCGACAAATGAAACGACATTCTCTGTGGTCTGAAGAATCAATCTTCCAGAAGCATCGTAAATGTTTTTCTGTTCATTTTCCAACTGACTAGTACTTTGAAAATGTAATTCTTCCGTCACTGGGTTTGGATAACAGTTGAAATTTGCAAGATGTTCCGTTGGTTTTACTCCTAAAATCGGGTCAAGGGAAGTAGAAAAGATGGGCCTCATCATCGCGCTTCCTTCAAAAGGAGCGGACATCCAAGATCCACCACCATCAACACTGAATTTTATTTTATCCGAATGATCGATGTTTCTATCCAAGCCTAGGTTTAATCGTTGTTGATCTAATTGTCTCCAGCCAACAAAAAATTTGGTTGGAACAGCAACTTTCATGGTGTCAGGGAAATAATACTTGAAGAACATGTTTTGATTCGAACCATAAATTGGACTTCTCGTATTGAACACATCGTCTTCATACAACACTTGTCCCGGATTACCTGTTCCATCATCAGCCCAAACAGTCATTAAAAACAACTTGGTACTCACATCCGTCACCGAAGGAACAAAGTGCATCGCAATTCCAATTAAAGAATCTGGTTCATATGCTTCATAGGAAATGGCAAGTCTTGATTGTACTCCTGTTGGTCCAAAAGCCGCTTCCGCACTTCCATCATCATAACTGTAATAATTGTAAAAGTGTTGGATAAACGTTGACTGGTCATTGTTCACGTCATTTGGGAATTGAGCAGATACAGTGGTCGTTACTTCAAATGATTGCTCGTTACCAGATAAATTCTTGGGGAATTCCGAACCTGATGATAAATCATGGAAAGAAGTGTGCGTGGTTCCTGGTGCGTAATTAATTTGTTGTTCAGCTAAATTAAAACCTTGAAGGGTGAAATTACCATAATTGGTAGCTCCCTGTCCGAAAACAATTGTTCCATTTTGGTAATTTTCTGGGTTTGGACTTCCATTATGTACCATAACTTTTACCGCGTCACTCATCTTGTTTTGGGTTGTTTGCTTGTAATGATCCCAAGGAACGGATGTGTATGTTTTGAGCAATGTGTTCAACGGATACACCAAGGCGAAATCTTTAAACAAGGTATCTGCCATAAAGGATTGAGTGCGCAGGTGAACGTAGTCAATATGAAAATGATCTAAAGCTCCGGCTAATGAACCGTAATTTTTAAACCTAAACTGAAATCCTTTTTTGAAGTACTTCGCGTCTTTTACTGAGATATGAACTGGTTTAAATGCATAGGTTGTGTCACCGTTAATCGACCAAACCCTGAACCATTGATCCAAATCCTTAGCGTATAATTCCAAGACCAATGAATCTCCCGTTTCTGGAATGTCGCCCAGTCCTTCAGGCTGCACAAGAAATGAAAGGTAAACGGAATCAGCAGCAGATAAACTACCTAAATTCAATGGTTTACTCGTTAAACGATCTGCGTAGTTCGTGATCGCTGTTCCAATTTGGTAAGGATAACCGAATTCATCTAGTCCGTCAAAGGTAACGACTCCCAACGACCTTGGATTGTATCCAAATCGTTCGTTTAAGTATGCTTGGTGATCCAACCAATGTGCGTTTGGATCTGCCAAAGTGGAAAAAAAGACACGCGCTGAATCTTGAAGGTACGTAGGATTCGTTACCCAAATGGTATCTCTCACATCTGGAACACCTACTGTATCGTAAATGTAATAGGGTGGATATAAATCTTCAGTCTGATAATTTACTGGATATGCGGAGAAATCACCCACTTTTACAGATGTGGTTGCGAAAACGCTATCAATAAACGTATCAGTTGTGCTATCATACGTTCGTTTAAAGGTTGCACCATTCGTAAAACTTGCCGTTGAACTAAAGGGAAGCATTGTAGCTGAATTGAGCAAGTGGTAATAAAGTTGACTCGTTACTCCTGGATCATTAAATTGCGCAGTGTAGACCTGGAATTTATTTGAGGAGAAATCATCATAAAATGGCAAATTCAGTGTGTCAGATACATAGATGAACGTACTGTCTATATTTCCATTCCCAGATTTTAAAATGGAAGGTTTTTCTGGAAGATGAACATTGCGTGTGATCGGTCCCACCTCCATTTGTTGTGCAAAAGAAGTGATGGTGAACAAACAAAATATAAGAAACAGTTTCATGTTATTCAGGGTTTTCGATATCTGAAAAATTTCGTTTCATGGAAAGGGTAAATTGCGTCGATTTAAACACCGTTGAACCGTCAATAAATTCTGGCGTTTGACTAAAGATAATTGCAGCTAATGAATCTTGTGAAGTACTACAATCCGGACAAACAAAATTGTAGGATGTGACCCCTAATGTATCCATAATGAATCGTGCATCTGCCATTGTGAGTCCAACAAGATTTGGAATCGTAATTGGCTCACCTTGATCATTTTGACCAACAACTAACGTAACCACTGCTCCAATTGGAAGGCGCTCTCCTTCTTTGATTCTTCTTCCGCGGTAGAGTTGGTCTAATACGGAACCGTTTGCTTCGCTTGTAGGTTTGTATTGTATGCTAAATCTTAGTCCGCGTTGTTCGAGAATACTTTCGGCGAACTGCAATTGTTTGTGCACCAAACTTGGCATTTCGACCATTTGATTCTTCTTCGTTAAACGAAGTCCAATGATGCGTCCGGATTTCACATGGACTCCTGAAATACCTGTTGGTTCAACCAATTGTTCTAGTACGGTTCCCTCCGGCATTTTAGGGTTGTAAATGCTATCTAGAATTTGATATTGCAAGTCGAGCTCCTCGATTTTCTTTTTCGCCTCTTCGCCATTCATCCCCACAAAGTTGGGAACAGCGATTTTTTCACCGTGATTTGTCGCTAAATCTAAATAGATTACTGTCGCAAAAACAAGGACTAAATAAAACAAAATCACCAATCCAATATGTTTGAGGAAGTGTTTTGTTAGAATAAAATTTTTAATTTTCTGGAACACAGTTTTTCAGTTTTCAATAGTCAAAGTTAATCTTTCCTTTTCGTTAAATTATCAGAAATTTGGAGATAGTGCGTGGGATCGGTAGAAATCTTCAATGTATTCAATCGCTTCATCCGCTGTATCGACCAATTTATATAAGTCTAAATCATCCGGAGAAATGTTTTTTTCTTTCCACAACATGGTTTCTTCTACCCATTTCAACAAGCCTATCCAATAAGATGTTCCAACAAGTACAATCGGTCTTTTGGTGATTTTTTTTGTTTGTATTAGGGTCATTGCTTCGAAAAACTCGTCAAGCGTTCCAAAGCCACCTGGTAAAATGACAAATGCTTGAGAATATTTGACAAAAATCACTTTTCTAACGAAGAAATAATCGAATTCGAGGTTGTGTTCTTGGTCGATAAATGGATTGTGGTTTTGTTCGAAAGGTAAGTCTATATTGAGCCCAACAGATTTTCCTTTGGCTTGCTGAGCACCTTTATTTGCTGCTTCCATCAAACCTGGACCGCCACCTGTTATAATGCCATAACCTAAACCGGCAAACTTTTCAGCGATTTCCACTCCGAGGGAGTAGTAGGGATTCTCAGGACTTGTTCGTGCCGATCCGAAAATCGAAATACAGGGTCCAATTTTAGACATCCGGTCAAATCCTTCGACAAACTCGGACATAATTTTAAAAATCGACCAACTGTCGTTGCTTTTTAACTCATTCCAATCTTTTGATGTCTGCTCCATATTCTTGTTTCCAATTTTTCAAACGAAGAAAACCAATAAAAATTGCCATTGAGGCATTTTTTGTGTGATCGTTAACGGAAAGTCTCTTATTTCAGGACCTTTACTTCGAACATTGTTGGCCAAAATTTACCCGTCATGTACATTTTATTCGATTTCGCATGATAAGCAATTCCGTTGAGTACCTCTCCATTTCCTTTTCCTTCGTTCACTAAATTAGTCGCGTCAATAAGGGCAAGAACTTTTCCTGAAAGTGGATCAATTACCGCGATTTCGTTGGAGGTCCATATATTCGCGTAGATGAGTCCGTTGACAAATTCTAGTTCGTTCAAACGAGGAATGGCGAATTCGTTCGTATACACCTCAATCGTTTTGATGATGTCGAAGTTTTTCGGATTACGCACGTAAATTCGTTCGGAGCCATCGGACATAAAGAGTACTTTTCCATCTGTACAGATACCCCATCCTTCCGTTGAATAATCGAATTCTTTTAATAATTCAAGGGATTCCTTATTATAAACAAGGCATTTGTGATTTAACCAAGTTAATTGAAAAATTTGATCTCCAAGAATGGTGATTCCTTCGCCAAAACGAGTGGCATCTAATCCTATTTTCTGTCCAATTTCCCCTGTGTTTAAATTCACTTTAGCGACTAGAGATGCGCCTGTTTGGTTTGGATCGCCTGTTCCTTCGTATAACTGGTCTCCAGAGAAAGCGAGTCCTTGAGTGAAACTACTTTCATTGTGAGGAAGACGACGAACGATTTCAAGCTTCCATTTTTCTGGTGTCACATCCGAGAGAATTCTCACATTACGGATTTCAGTGAAATATTGTCCTTGTTGATCTACACCATGCATTTCAATTTCATACGCTCCGATTTGGTACTTTTTTGAATCTAATAGAATGCTGAGCTTTTCTTTCGGTTGTGCAAATTTCAGAATGACCTTTCCTCCAAAAGTGATGGTGACATTTTTTGCTTCTCCATTGGTTTCGACAGGTATGGAAACAACATCGCCGTATTTAATCGCGAGATTATCAGAGAATCCAAATTGAAAAGGCGCCTCCGTATTCGCTGAATCTTTCATGAACATTGGAACCAAATAACTTCCAAGCAGACCGATTACGAGGACAATAACGAGAATTTTTTTCATGTCGTTAAGCTATAATTTGTAGAATTTGTTCAGCATCAATCATTCCATGACTTTCCGCGTAACACATTTGACCATCCACGAAAAGAATGGCCTGTGGTGATTGATGAACTACGTGTGATTGATGCGTAATTTCTTCTGAAATCGCACGGTACGAAAGAAGATCCAAATACCAGCAATCCACAGTCGAATTCTCCAAAATACCAGAACCTTCAAAGCGTCTTAATGCCATTGATGAAATGCTACAGCGAGTGCTGTGTTTAAAGAAAACCTGAGGCTTATTCTTACTTGAATCAATTATTTTTTGGACCTGTTCCTTATCCGAAATGATATTCCACGCCATAATTATGTTCCAGGAGTAAATTGTTTGAGAAATCTGATGTCATTTTCCGAGTATAAACGAAGATCGGTTACTCGGTATTTTAATTGTGCAATGCGTTCAACACCCATTCCGAAAGCGAAACCTGAATAGACAGTTGAATCTATTCCACAAGCATCAAGTACATTTGGGTCTACCATTCCGCATCCGAGAATTTCAAGCCATCCCGAGTATTTACACACATTGCATCCTTTACCATGACAAAGCGTACAGGAAACATCTACTTCTGCACTTGGTTCCGTAAAAGGAAAATAAGATGGACGAAGGCGGATCGAAGCTTTTTCACCAAATAATTCTTTGGCAAAAAACAATAATGTTTGTTTTAAATCTGCGAATGACACATTCTTGTCAATGTACAGGCCCTCAATTTGATGAAAAAAGCAATGAGCGCGAGCAGAAATTGCTTCGTTTCTGTATACTCTTCCCGGTGATATCGTTCGAATAGGCGGTTTTGAATTTTCCATGACACGCACCTGAACACTACTTGTATGCGTGCGCAGCGCCATCTCTACTTCTCCTTTTTCCACAAAAAAAGTATCCTGCATATCTCTTGCCGGATGTTCAGGCGGGAAATTTAAAGCGGAGAAATTGTGCCAATCATCTTCAATTTCTGGTCCTTCCGAAACAACATAACCGATGCGATTAAAAATGTCGATGATTTCTTTGCGAACAAGTGAAAGCGGGTGATGAGTTCCGATCAGTGAATCCGATCCAGGTCTACTCAAATCCTCTTTATCCTTGGCAGATGCGCTTTGAGAAAGGGCGATTTTAAAGGATTCTAATTTATCTTCAGCGAGTTGTCGTACTTCATTGATTTGTTGTCCAACAGCTCTTTTTTCCTCATTTGGAACGCTTTTCAATGCGCCATAAAGGTCCTTAATTTGACCTTTTGATCCTAAAAATTGAATTCGAAAGTTTTCTAAATCATTTGCTGATTGAATTTCGAATGCATGAACAGCCTCTAAAATTTCTTTAATATTCATTTTCTTGTGACATAGTGTAACTTTTCGGACCCAATACTTGTTTAACTGATAGCTAAACAGCCCTAAACATGCAAATGTACAAGAATTTTATTGGTAAAATCAAGCTGTTCTACGGAATTATTCCCCTCGTTCTGTTGAGTTCCATGATACTGAGTTCTTGTTACAAAAAAGAACCAACTACGCTGGAGGTTGCTGTTCAATTTTCGAATGGGGAACTCGTAAAAAACGCCAAGGTCAAGTTAGTTGTGGAACCTACCACGAATACAAATCAAGTATCCATTATCAACGACAGTACAACAACAAATTCGGGTGGACTAGCGTTCTTTGAAATGGATAAGTACTATAAATCAGGTCAAGTTGGGGTGGCAGTTTTAAAGGTGAATGCCTTTTATTTCGGCTTAACTGGAAACCAAGTGATTCAGATAGAAGAGGAAAAACGAAATCGTGTAGTTGTAATGATCCAGTGATGCTATTTGAGCATTTAAAAAAAATAATGTAAATTTGAAACTTTCCAAGTAATATGAAAACCATTTTTAACCTACTTACACTGAGCCTAGTTATACTTATCAGTGTTTCTTGTGAGTCCAAAGATCCTGCTGTATTGAAGGTATTTGTTCGCTCATCATCGAATCAACTTATGGATGGAGCCAAAGTGATTGTCATTGGCGATCAACAATCTAATCCAGCAACACTTCCTTTTGTTGACACCGTATTTTCGAATGCATCTGGATTCGCAGTGGTTGACATGGACCAGTATTTTAATGTTTCAGGAGAAGAAAATACGACTGGTTATTTTGATATCATTGTTAAATACAACAATAAAGTAGCATACGATTATGCACGTTGTCGTGTACACACTACAACGGTAAAAACAATATACTTACCGAACTAAATTAAACTGAGATGAAAAATATCATTGTTCTAGCAATCCTTTCTGTTGTCGTTTCTACCTCATGTAGAAAAAAATTAGATACTGTTGCTAACATTTATATCAAGGATGAAAACAATGCAAGTGTGAGTAACGCGATGGTTGTTTTGTATGGTACAAATACACAAGGAACTCCTCAGCAAGTTGCTGTATTTGATACTGCATACACGAATTTAAACGGTATGGCAACATTCAACTACAATGAACTTTACCAACTTGGACAAGCAGGTGTGGCAGTTCTTGATATCGATGCAAAAAAAGGCAATAAATCTGGTGCTGGGATTATCAAAATCGAAGCGGAAAAAGTAAACGAAGAAACCGTTTACATCCAGCCTTAAGCTCGAATCTGTTTTAACGGAACCAACGCTTCGCCTTCTAGCTCCTGTTGTGTAAACATTCGGTTTAATTCCGCTGGCAATACCACATTGTATTCGGTAACGAATCCTAGATTAAAACAACACATATGGTCGTAAAGATCAAATTGCTCGTTGTTTTTTTGAAGCAAATTTACCAAAGCATTCAATCGTGCAATCGGCATACGAACCTTCGTATCGTACTGTAGAAATTCTTTGTGTAAAATTCCAGTTAATACAACTTCTGTGTCCGTATTGTTAAACCACATTTCTTTTAATTCAAATTTCTTTTCCATAGCCGTTAATTTTAAACAAAGTTGAGGGTTTAGGTCGTAAAGTATTTACGTTCTAAAAACTTCATTTGTAGGAGCGGGAAAATCACTACTTTTGCACCATGTCAGACAATAAGCAAATGTCCTTTCTTGATCACTTAGAAGAACTTAGATGGAGGCTCATGCGTTCTGCAATTGCCGTCATTATTTTCGCGATTGTTATTTGGATTTACCAGAAGGAAATCATGGAAAATGTTTTCCTGATCATGGTGGACCCGAACTTCGTAACCTTCAGACTACTCTGCGAATACTTAAACGTTTGCATCGACAAAATTCCGGTGAACTTTCAAAGCATGACCTTATCGGGCCAATTTTCCTATGCTTTAATGATGAGCATCATGGGTGGAGCCGTTTTAGCCTTTCCATACATTTTCTATCAACTGTGGTCATTTGTCAAACCTGGACTAAAATTCAAGGAGCGCAAAATGGCCAAAGGAATCGTCTTTTATGTGAGCATCCTTTTCTTTACGGGAATCCTTTTCGGTTATTTCGTCGTTGCTCCATTGAGCGTCCAATTTTTCGGTGCGTTTCAAATCACCGATAAAATCAGAAATGACTTTACCATCAGTTCTTACATGAGCACCATTCTTTCGACCGTGTTTTATACGGGGTTGTTCTTTTTGTTGCCTGTTGTGACGTACTTATTGGTGAAAATTGGTCTTTTCACTCCTGAATTTCTTGTTAAATACCGCAAACACGCTGTTGTTGTCATTTTAATCTTGGCAGCCATCATTACACCTCCCGATGTGATTTCGCAAGTGATTGTGACCATTCCGATTTACCTGCTCTTTGAAATCAGTGTACTTGTTGCAAAACGCGTTGCAAAAAAACAGCAAGAATAAGCGATTATTTATGAAAACAAGACTGCTGCTTTTTTTGTTGCTTCTCGCCCCAATGCTATCATTCGGTCAAACAACAACAGTGAAAGGAACCGTTTCGGATGAGAAGGGAGAGCCTGTCCCCTTTGTTCGTGTTCGATTCACCGGGACGAAAATCGGAACACTAACAGACTCGGTTGGTGCATTTTTCCTACAAAGTTATTACGCCACAGACTCTATCCAGGTTCAGTTCATCGGATATAAGACCAAAAGCATTAAAATAAAAAAGGATAGTGAACAGACGCTAAAAATTAATTTAGAGGTTCAGTCTACGGATCACAAAGACGTAGTCGTTCTCATATCGTCAGAATCACCTGCCGTTGCGTTACATAAAAAAGTCATTGCCAACAAACCGATCAATAACAAAGAGAAATTGGGTGCATACCAATACAAACTCTATAACAAGATTCAGTTGGACCTCAACAACCTTGGGGACAAGTTTCAGCAAAACGGACTCGTAAAACGCATGGATCTGGTGATGAATTATTTGGATTCAACACAAGATGGAAATACCTATTTGCCAGTTATTCTCACTGAATCACTTTCTGATTTCTACTTTAAAAATCAACCGAAACAAAAAAAGGAAGTAGTTCAAGCCACGAAGATTACCGGAATCGAAAATGTTCAAGTGAATCAGTTTCTTGGGGACATGTACCTCGACCTTAACGTCTATGATAACATCTATGATTTGTTCAATAAATCATTTATCAGTCCATTGGCACCTTTCGCACGGTCCTACTATCAATTCGTGCTCGAAGATTCTACATTCATCGGTTCGGATTGGTGTTACAAACTGCGTTTTGAGCCCAAAAGAACGGGTGACCTTGCCTTCACTGGTGAAATGTGGATCAACGACACAACCTACGCTGTAAAACAAATCAAGGCCTCTATTTCTCCGGATGCAAATCTCAACTATATTCAAAATTTTTACTTTGAACACGTTTTCGATCAAGTTCAAAATGAAGTGTGGATGCTCACTGAGGAACGACTTATTTTGGAGTTTCGCTTGACGGAGGAATCCAAAGTTCTCGGGATGTTCGGACGGAAATACAGTAAACGAAGTGACTTTGTTATTAATCAAGCAAAAGACAACTCGTTTTACACCGATAATTCCGTTGAAATGAGCGATAGTGCAAAAGTGAGGAGTGCTGAGTATTGGCAACGTAATCGTCCAATTACGCTAAATGTGCAAGAAAAACACATTGAGGAAATGGTCGATTCACTCAGTAAAACGAGTTTTTACAAGTCGATGAAAAAATTGGTGTACTTCGCAACTACGGGGTATTTTCAATTCAATAAAATAGAGCTAGGAAATGCTACTTCATTAATCAGTAAGAACCCAGTGGAGAATTACCGCGTAGCATTTGCCCTGAGAACTTCGAACGATTTTTCCAAACGACTGGAACTTGGCGGACGAGTAGCCTACGGTTTTGGAGATGAGAAATTGAAGTATGCAGGAAAAATCCGATATAACATCACGCCGAAAAAACGAGGAATGCTCACGGGAATTTACTCCTATGACATTGAACAAATTGGTCAATCTCCCACTGCTGCTTCGATGGGTAGTACCTTTGCAACGGTCTTCAACACGGCGCCTTTCGATAAATTGACCTTCGTGAATAAAGTTGGACTGAATTTAGAAAAAGACATCAAAAAGGACCTCATTCTATATGGTGGATTCGAATGGAAAAGTTATACTCCTCTTGGTTTAGCGAATTACCAACGCGTGCTCAATTTCGATACCGTGAATGTCTCTAACATTAAAACCTTTGAGTTTATTGGTCGCGTCAGATGGACCAAAGGAGAAGAATTTTTATCCGGTTATTTTGATCGAACCAGTTTGAGGTCTGTCTATCCAATTTTTTCCCTTCAAGCCATCATTGGGATGAAAAATATTTTTGGCAGCGAGTACAACTACCAACGCTTGGAATTCCAAATGGAGCATAATACACAATTAGGTGTCCTAGGACGCATGCGTTACGGTGTGACAGCTGGATACATCTTCGGAACGACTGCCTATCCTTTCCTGAAGGTTCATGAAGGGAATCAATCCTTATGGTTGTTGACGAGTACCTTTAATAAATTAAACTTCATGGAATTCATTAGCGACAAGTACGTTACTGGTTTTATTGAAAATCATTGGGAAGGATTGTTCTTTGACCGCATTCCTTTGGTGAAAAAACTGAACCTACGTCTTGTATCAACTGGAAGAATTCTGTACGGTGACATCAGTCAAAAACATGAACAAGCGATGTTAATTCCTGATTTCGTGAAGCGATTTAATGGTGTTCCTTACATGGAAACGTCTATTGGTATCGAGAATATACTTAAAGTTATTCGTGTTGACCTCGTATGGAGAATGACCCACCCTATTCCCGGACAAAGTCCGTTTGGAATACGTGCGCGCTATGCCTTGAATTTTTAATACCTTCGTATCGTGAAATTGTACACTGAACATATTCGAAAAACCTACAAAGGAAGACCTGTCGTAAACGGTGTTTCAGTGGAAGTGAAACAAGGTGAGATTGTCGGACTTTTAGGTCCAAACGGAGCAGGAAAAACCACCTCCTTTTACATGATGGTCGGATTGGTTCGTCCAGATGAAGGATCCGTGTTTTTAGACGATGTTGAAATCACGAAGCTACCCATGTACAAACGTGCGCAGATGGGCATTGGCTACCTTCCACAAGAAGTTTCTGTTTTTCGTAAACTGAGTGTAGAAGATAACATCATGGCGATTCTCGAAATGACATCGATGTCCAAAGTAGAACGATCCGAAAAATTGGAACAACTGCTAGAAGAATTTAGCCTGACGCATGTACGTAAGAATCTGGGTAATCGCTTATCCGGAGGAGAAAAAAGAAGAACCGAGATCGCCAGAGCGTTAGCAACGAATCCGAAATTTGTCCTGTTGGATGAACCATTCGCGGGAGTCGATCCAATTGCAGTAGAAGACATTCAAAGCATTATTTCGGGACTTAAAAAACGGAATATTGGTATTCTCATCACGGACCACAACGTACAAGAAACATTGTCGATTACAGACCGTGCGTATTTACTGTTTGAAGGAAGCATCCTGAAATCCGGTACAGCGGAAGAATTAGCATCTGATGAACAGGTAAGAAAAGTATATCTTGGGCAAAACTTCGTTCTACGCAAGTAGAATTACCTAATCAAGGTCACGAATCCATCCAGTACTTGCCATATATAGGGTTTGTCACACGAACGGAATTTTACCTTATAGCTATAGAGTCCATCTTGACACATGACGCCATCTAACTGACCGTCCCATGCCTGCTTTGGATCATTGGTTTGAAAGATCACCTCTCCCCAACGGTTGTAAATACTGAATTCCCATGCAACCACATCAAAATCTGTTACTGGAATAAATAACTCGTTTCGATTATTTTGATCGGGAATAAATGTGTTTGGAATGTAAATCGAAAATGGTTCCACCATCACCGTTCTTCTTGCGGTATCTCGACAGCCAAATTGATTGGATACAATCTGTATCGGATAATCTGAACCTGAATTGATGTAATCGTGACTAAAATTAGCCAAATTTGATGTATATTCTCTATGGTCAAAAACATACTGATAGCTTGCTGCTCCACTAGACTGATCGAAGAAAGAAACGGTATTCTGACACACATCAACCTTATCTGGATTCACGACAAATCCGGCAATTGGGGAAGGATTAACGGTGACTAAGTCTTGTTGTAACAAGAAAAGTGTATCCATGCATCCATAAAGCTGATTCAAGGTTAATCCAACACTATAATTTCCTGGAGTAAGGTAAATATGATTGGGATTCACCGCTGTAGAAGTGTTTCCATCACCGAAGTCCCAATAGTATTGAACGGGCACATCCGATTGACTTAAGTTCACGAATTGTGCAAGAGAAGGTGCGCACTGCAGCGTATTGATAAACATGAAACCGATGGTCGCGTGTCCAAAAATCTGGACATTCGTTTGAATGGTGTCGGAACAGTTGTCATATTGTCCAATAAAGTAGACTGGCATTGCTCCCGACTGTGTATAGGAAACACCCTGAACGCTCAGATTGGAAGAAGAAGTTGGATTCGCATTCATACCGAAATCCCATTGATAAGTCGCATTACTAGGTCCCGAAACCGTGGCAAAGAAATCAAAAGTATCATCAATACACAAGGAATCGGTATGACTAATCGACATGACCAATGGTTCTTTAATGGTTACCTGAACTTGAGAAGTATCCGAACAGGTAGAAAAAGAACTAGCAATTAATTGAACGGTGTAAACTCCAGGTGCTGGAAAGGTAAAGGTTGGTGCAGTTAGGTTACTTTGTCCAACACTATTCGGTCCTAAACTAAAATCCCATGAATAATTGATTGCCGAACTGGAGCTATTGCCAAATGGAATGGTGAATCCGAGGCACTCAACTAACGGAGGTACCGAAATGCCACTTGTTGGTACATCAAAGATAAACACGGAGTCCACATAACTTAATTGACAAAATCCATCATCCGCAATGACTTCAATCGTGTGGTAGCCAGGCGTTGAAAAAGTCACGTTGAACAAGGAATTACCTGTCCCAGAAGTTTGACTCGCTGTAGGATCGAGTACCCACGAAAGACTAGCAGCTGGATTGGACACATTCGCGATAAAATCGAAGTTATTTCCAAGAATACATAAGGAATCTTGCGCAGACCAAGAAACACTGAGTGGATTATTTACAATCACATTCATGTACGCAGTATCCGTACAAGGCATTCCAGGGTTGACAATTAACTGAACATTGTAATTTCCCGGTGAGGGAAACGTATAATTCGGAGCAAACTGAGCACTTACATCGCTAGTGATATTTGGCACCCCAAAGTTCCATGCATAAGAGGTTCCGCCATATGAGTTATTCACAAATTGGACATTCAAACCTTGACAATACGATACGAAAGTTGGGAGTTGTGTTTGAAGTGGCAACAAAGCCTGCATGACGATATTACAGTCAAACACACGAAATAAGAAATCACGAATCGTTTGTCCGACCAATACACCATTTCTATATTCCTTGACGCAAACGCCGACAACAAATAA
>CANGJM010000002.1 GCA_947454525.1 Flavobacteriales bacterium
ATAAAAGGTGGTGTAAACCAGCTTGGAATGGGTCCGTAGGTGATGCTCGGATTATTCACCCCAACACTTAAAAAGTTTCGGCAGGTGAAGTCAGTTGAATTTGCGAGTTGATTATGAACCTCCACACAGAAAACATTCGTGCCATTCACCAAAAGTCCGTTTAATTGGTTTTGGTTAAAGATGAGTTGATCTGGCTGTTGATTCTGATACAATTTGGCTTCATGTGATATGTTAGCCAATTGATTGAATGCAGGTTGATTGGTTCCGGAAAGTCCATTTCTGGCAACTTCCGTACCGTTTAAATAGGCGACAAATCCATCATCGTAATCAAAGTGAAGCGCCATCGCAACGATTTGATTGAGGTTTGCAATAGTGAATTCAATTCGGGTGTAAACTGAAACAGAGGAACTTGGTAAAATGGTGTTGTCGTCTCCATCCCCATATCCAAACCCACCTGTTCCCTGAAACCATGAGTTGACGGTAAATGAGGGTGTAATCCATTCTGGTGAAGACGCAGCAGTAGGAACCTGATAATACCAGGAGCTGTTATCCTTTACAATCGTTTCCCAATGATGCACTTGACTGTGTGCAACAGAAAACAAAAGACACAAGAATACAATGGAAAGACGCAAAAACTTCATTAAGCCAAAGATACCTATTTCTTTTTACTTAATATAACCTTAACAATGGTAGTGATGAAGATCAAAATGAAGAGAAATGCGGATAAAACCCCAATATAATCTCCGTGTTTAGCATAGAATGTCATGCGATCCAACAGTGGAATGGAATACGAGAAAGCAGCTTCTTTCCAGTACTTCGTTTCTTTTTGAATTCGTCCGTATTCATCAAAAACCCCACTTTTTCCGGTATTCGCACTTCGGATTACCCAACGTCTGTTTTCAATGGCACGCAAAGAAGAGAAGGAAAAATGTTGTTTGTACCCTGGTGAATCTCCCCACCAACCATCGTTGGTGATAACAGTTAAAAAAGGCGCACCTTTTTTAACTTGTTTCGAAACAAAGTCACCATAAATGGATTCATAACAAACGATCGGCGCCAGTTTTTGTTTTGCGCGAAAAATTCTCGGTTCCTTTTCAATCCCCAAGGTTCCGGATGTTCCGCCGTTTTCAATGGCCAATGTCTCTAAAAATGGAAATAAATTCGAAAATGGAATCATCTCTACACCTGGAACTAGTTTGGACTTGTGAATGAAAGCCGGTTCTCCCTTTTGAGGAATGTGTAGCGAACTATTGTAACTTTCATAGTAGATTCTTTGTCCTGGAATGTACACACTTGCTCGAGAATGTTTGGTGTCAAACAATTCTACGGTCGATGCTCCGATAAGCAATTCTGCCTTACCCCATTTTCTCATTTCGGATTGAATCAGCGAGTAAAACGGTAGTCCTGGCAAACGAGACTCGATAAATCCCTGACTAATGGCTGTTTCTGGTCCAACGACCAAATCAGTGGTGGAATCCACAACGGAATTGGCAAGCTTAAAAAAGCGTTGAAGTTGTTGCTCGTTGCTCGTTCCTAAAGCAAACTTCTCGTTGTAGGGATCCACATTGGGTTGAACGACCGCTACTGTGTAAAGTCGTGCGCCTTTGAAAGGTAAAACAGGAAGTTTTTTCCAGCTAAAAATAATTGGAAGCACAAAAATGAATAGTGAGCTAATCAACCATTTATTCCATTTTTTATTTTTATGTATCCACACAGATTGGAACCATTGAAATTGTAAAATATTTACAGCAAGCACCCAAGCACTACCACCGAAAACACCTGTGTATTCATACCATTGAATCCAACTGATGCGAATACTGAAAAAGTTACCCAATGTTAACCAAGGCCAGGAAAGGTCCCAGTTGAAATGAAAATACTCAAAACTGATCCAGAGTGGAATGAGTGTCCAGACTGCCCAATTAGACTTTAGTCCTTTCTTCACGAAATGAAAAAGGACAAAGGTCAGCGACATGAACAAGGTGTTGAAGACGAAAGCTAAAAGTGCGCCAACGAAGGAAGAATTTGCTACCCACCAAGTCGTTCCTAAATTGAAAATTAAAAAAGCGATATAGGTTTGAAGGAACAAGTGCCATCCACCTTTGGATTTTGCTTGTAAATCTTCAGACAGAAACAAGAGCGGAACAAAGCCAATAAAAACGAGGGGTGTGATACTTCCAGTAAAGGGGAAGGAAATGCTCAGAAGGATTCCAGAACAAAGACTTAATAGGTAACGTTGCGCTCGGGTAAAGTTCATGTAATCTGTTTGAATAAAGGTAGTGAATTTGTCTAAATGAAGGACTCGCCAATTTCGTGGGCAAAAAAAAAGACCGCAATTGCGGTCTTTTCAATGATATCATCTGTTAATTATGCAGTTGCAGTTTCAAATGGAACTACAGATACAAATGAACGATTGTCTTTTTTCTTACGAAATTCTACTAAACCATCCGTTAAAGCAAACAATGTGTGGTCTTTTCCAATTCCAACATTGTTACCTGGGTGATGTTGCGTTCCTCTCTGACGAACAATAATGTTTCCAGAGATTGCTGCTTGTCCACCAAAAATTTTCACACCTAAGCGTTTGCTATGTGATTCACGACCGTTTTTCGAACTACCGACTCCTTTTTTGTGTGCCATGGTTTCTCTATATTATTCCTGAATTCAGGATGATTATGCTTTAATATTTGTAATTGTAATTGCAGTAAACTGCTGACGGTGACCGTTTCTTTTTCTGTAACCTTTTCTACGTTTCTTTTTGAAAATAATTACTTTGTCTCCTTTCACGTGGTCAATTACCGTTGCGGTAACGATTGCACCTTCTATAGCTGGGGCGCCAAGTGTGATTTTGCCATCATTGTCAACTAACAATACACGATCGAATTCTAAATTCGCTCCTGCCTCTGCTGCTAAACGATGTACAAAAACCTTCTGGTCTTTTTGCACTTTAAACTGCTGCCCTGCTATCTCTACAATTGCGTACATATAGCTTGTTTTAATTTGTTATTTCGCCCAAAATTGGAGGGCAAATATACATATTTAATTTCATATGCCAAACGAATTCCACTTTTTTCACACGAAACCTACGGATTTTGACTGCCTTTTTTAAAAAGGAGCTGTCCGTAATTGGCTAAAATCACACCAGAAATGACGATAAACATGGAGATTACTTGTGTGCTCGTAATGCGTTCGTGGAAATAAGTACCAATGATCACAGCGACAATTGGAATGAGGTAGGTGACGCTACTTGCAAATAGCGCGGAAGAGGATTGAATGATTCCGTTAAATAAGAAAACGGCAAAAGCTGTTCCGACAATAGCCAAAATAGCAATGGCTGTAAATCCGCTCCAAGCATCGGGATGATGGTTGAAAACATCAAGTGTATCAAATGCAAATAATCCAATAATCGATGGGATAAAGACCATCCCGAATCCACCTGCAGCAACGTGAATTGGCTTGTAGGCCCCTAATTTAAATTTGATCGTATTTAGGCTGATTCCGTATAAAAACGTTGCCAACACAATCGCAAGCGACGGCAGCAGTTCTTGTCCGTTTGTTTGAACTCCACCAGTATTGAATACCAAAATCGTAATCCCGCAAAATCCAATGATCGTCCCGATTAACTGGTAACGAGTGATTTTATTAGAGAAGAATAAATAACCTACAAGTAAAGTAAAGATGGGAGTGAAACTATTCATGATTCCTGCCAAACCAGAAGAAATGTGCGTTTCTGCATAGGTGAACAAAAAGGCTGGAATGAAATTTCCACATACTCCCACCGTGGCAAAGTAAAAAAGGTCCTTTCTGGATTTTAATTGACGCAACACTTGAATAGTGAAGGGTAGTAGTACGAGTCCAGCTAGTAGCATGCGAAGCGCCCCAACCTGTAGGGAAGAGAAGATTTGACGGTGTTGATCGTTGTACATTCCTTTCTTCATGAGGATGAACGAACTTCCCCAAATACATGCGAGTAAGGCGAGTAATAACCAACTTTTTAAATTGCTTTTCATGGGACAAAAGTACGCATTATTTCAGGCTTGAAATTGTGTATAAACAAGGGAAATGAACACAGTGTTAAAAAGTCTCCCACATATTCCCACAATTTCGATTAAACATAGTTAAATAAAGGCTTTTTGAAAATATATTTTGTTTAAAACGAAACATATAATACCTTTGAACGTTAGAAGTTATTAACATTTAAAAATCCAGTGGTAAAAAGTGGTAGAAATCCACTAATTTTACCCATTATAAAGCTATGGCAGGATTAGTAGGAGAATTTGAAGTGAAATTGGATGAAAAAGGCCGATTTCTTTTGCCTTCCGGATTACGGAAGCAACTTCCTCCTGCGTCCCAGCGAGATTTCATGTTGAACAAAGGATTCGAAGACTGTTTGACGCTGTATCCGCTTTCCGATTGGGAGCAGATCAGCGCGAAACTTTCTAAATTGAATTTGTTTAAACCGCAAAATCGAATGTTCTATCGATTGTTCCATCAAGGAGCGAAACAATTGGCATTAGACAATGCGGGACGTTTATTAATTCCAATTGCTCACATGGAGCGCGTGGGATTGGTTTCTGAAGTGATGCTTATCGCATACAACGACAGAATTGAAATCTGGGACAAATCCAAATACTTCAATATGATTGAAGGAAACATGGCAGACTTCGCTGATTTGGCGGATGAAGTAATGGGTGATTTGGACAATGGAGAATAATATAGACTATCACATACCGGTTCTTTTTCAAGAAAGCATAGATGCCTTGGTGATTAAACCAAATGGTACATATGTTGATGTGACTTTTGGTGGCGGTGGACACGCACGTGCCATCTTTGAACAATTAAATCCGGAAGGAAAACTCATCGTTTTTGATCAAGATTCCGACGCTAAGAAAAATGCGTGGGAAGCTCCGAATTTTCATTTCGTCGCGGCAAATTTCGCCTTCTTAAAAAATCACTTGCAGTTATTGCGCATCAATCATGTGGATGGAATCCTTGCAGATTTAGGTGTTTCGTCTCATCAATTTGATACAGGTGAACGTGGGTTTTCAATCCGTGAAAGCGCTCCTTTAGATATGCGCATGAATCAACAGTCTGGAAAATCTGCCCATCATGTTGTCAATGAATACGAAGAGCATGAGCTCATTCGCATTTTTAGAAATTATGGCGAATTGAAAAATGCCCGTAGCATCGCTTCGGAAATCATTCGTAAAAGAGCAGATGGTGTCATTGAAACAACCGGTGATTTAATGCACATGTTGAAACGCTTCGCTCCGAAATTTAAGGATCATAAATTTTACGCGCAGGTTTTTCAAGCAATCCGAATCGAAGTTAACCAAGAATTACAAGTACTGGAGGACATGTTGACTCAAGCGGCGGATGTATTAGCACCGGGTGGAAGGTTGGTAGTGATCTCTTATCATTCTTTAGAGGATCGTCCAGTGAAAAATTTCATGAAACGTGGTTCGTTCTCTGGCGAAATTGAAAAAGACTTTTTTGGAAATGTCCAAAAACCATTAACGGAAATCGTTCGACATCCCATTGTTTCTTCCGATGAGGAGAATGAACGTAACCCAAGAGCACGTAGCGCGAAACTTAGAATTGCTGAGAAGAATGCATGAAGATGAATTGATAACAGGTGCAAAAACACCAAGGTCGGAAAAGCCGAAAGCTTCGAAAAGCGAAAAACGCAGCTCGAAAGCTTCTGCTTTTACTCAGATTTTGAATGGAGACTTCTTGACGAAGGAGTTTGTCCTGAATAACTTGAACTACATCTTCTTCATCATGTTCCTTTTGATTCTACTTGTAGCGAAAGGATATTATGGAAAACAAGTGAACAAGGATCTTGATAACGCTCAAAAGGAATTAGATCAAAATGCTGCTGAGTACATCGAGGCAAAAGCACGCTTAGAACTCAGAACAAGAAGATACAAACTAGCTGAAAAGTTAGAAAAAAGAGAAATTAAAGAAACGAAAAACGCAACGAAAGTCATTCGCTTGAAACGAAAAGATCATGAGTAAGGACCTGGATAAAAAATTCTTGAAACGTCGTGCCTTTACGGTTTACTTCACCTTCGTGGCGCTGATTTTAGTTGTGCTTTATTCTACCGCTAAACTTCAAATCGAAGGACGAAGCAGCTTGTTCAATGACGTAGATAAAAAATTACCGGTTCAAATTGTGAAAAGAGTTCCCCGCATGGGTGAAATCTTAGACATGAATGGAATTCCTTTGGTGACTTCTGTGACTTTTTATGATATCCACATGGATCCAACTGTAGTTGATCAGAAATTGTTCGATTCGGAATTGGCTGGACTCGCAGCTGGATTAAACAGAATGTATCCTGATAAGTCCGCAAGAGAATATGAGAATGAAATTCGCAGTGCACGCGAAAACAAGTCTCGTTACTTATTGATTCGCAAACGTGTCACCAACGATGAGCGCAAAATGCTCAATAAACTTCCGATTTTCAAAGAAGGACAAATGAAAGGCGGAATCATTGATAACGAGGAAACCATTTTGCGTAAAAAACCATACGGAAATATGTTGAGTAGAACCCTTGGTTACTACAAGTTTGATAAGAAAGAACTGAAAGTAGGAATCGAAGGTGCGTTCTACCATTACTTAAAAGGTGAGGACGGAGAAGAACTAGAACAACGCATTTCTTCTGGGTGGAAAAAAACCGGAAAAATCATTAAGGATGCTGTTGAAGGCGCAAATGTAATTACGTCCATCGACAAAGAAATTCAAGAAGTTGCGCATTCCGAATTGGAAAAGCAAATGATACACATGAATGCGCAAGAAGGTTGCGTGATCGTGATGGATGTGAAAACAGGTTTCGTTCGCGCAATCGCGAATTTATCGAAACAAGAAAAAGGTGGGTATGCGGAATCGTACAACTTCGCCATTGGTAACGCTGAAGTTCCAGGTTCCACCTATAAATTGGCTTCTGTCATGGCTGGACTTGAGGACAATAAGTTCAAAATCACGGACCTGGTAAATGCAAATGGATCCTACTTTATTGCTGGAGGAAAATTGTCTGATTCAAACCATGGAATGGGTTACGGAAGAATTACCATTAAAAAAGCATTCGAAAAATCCTCTAACGTGATCGCTCAAATCATGTACAGAGCATACCGTTCTGAACCTCAAAAATTCTTAGATCGCTTGGCTCAGTTTGGACTGACAGAAAAATTAGGTATCGACATCGAAGGAGAGAAAAAACCATTCGTGCCTCAACCTGGAACAAGCGGTTGGTCTGCCATGTCTATTCCATGGATGTCCATTGGATATGAATTGAAACAATCTCCACTTCAAACCTTAGCTTTTTATAACGCTGTTGCCAATAACGGAACACTGGTTCGTCCACAATTCGTACAACAGATAAAACGATCTGGAAATGTGATAAAAACATTTAAACCGGTGATCATCAAAGATCAAATCTGCTCGAAAAGTACGCTGGCAGTAATGAAGGCTTGCTTAGAAGGAGTGATGACAAATGGAACCGGTCACGATTTGAAAAGTTCATTTTTTACTATTGCTGGTAAAACGGGTACTGCAAAATTAATGGGAGATAACAAGCAATACAACGACGAAAAAATGAGCTTTTATCAAGCTTCCTTCGTTGGTTATTTCCCCGCAAATAAGCCGATTTATTCGTGTATCGTGGTTATTTCAAAACCAAAAAGAGAATATTACGGAGCACGAGTTTCCGGAACGGTGTTCGCTGAAATCGCGAATAAAGTTTATGCATCAGCACTTCAGTATCACAAAGCAGTGAACTCAAAACGAGCGGTTAAATCTGCAGATCTTCCGAAAGTAAAGGCTGCTTCTAATCGCGACATTACTCAAATTCTAAAGTCCTTTAATCTTCGCTACCAATTAAATGACGACACAGAATGGATTCAGTCTGACACATTGAAAGGTTCTATCCATTTAAATCGTAAAAAAATTCACAAAAAATTAGTCCCTGATGTTTCTGGTCTAACTGCGAAAGATGCCATTTATCTATTGGAGTCCGCAGGAATGATTGTGAGAATGCAAGGGAAAGGAACAGTGAAAAGTCAGTCAATTCAAGCGGGAAATCCCTTGGTGAAAGGACAATTAATCAAAATCACATTAAACTAATATGAAAACGCTTTCATCCATTTTACAGCAAACGTCCTTTGAGTTAACTCAAGGTGATTTAGCGATGGAAATTTCTTCTCTGACTTTCGATTCTCGAAAAGCGGAGAAGGGAAGTGTTTTTATTGCCATCGTTGGAACAGTGTCAAATGGACACGATTTTGTGCAAGCTGCCTACGAACTTGGTTGTCGTGCCTTCGTGGTCGAGCAAAACGTGAGCCTTCCATCTGATGCAACAATCATTCACGTTTCAAAAACGGATCGTGCTTTGGCAGACTTGGCATGTGCATTCTATGATCAACCGTCCAAGGAATTAAAGTTAGTTGGCATCACAGGAACGAATGGCAAAACGACTACAACAACCTTGCTTCACGATTTATTTACGAGCCTTGGTTATTCTTGTGGACTGATTTCAACGGTAGTGAATAAAATTGGAACAGTGACAAGTCCTTCGACACACACCACGCCAGATCCAATTCGTTTAAACGCACTCTTAAGAAGTATGGTTGAGCAAGGATGTACGCATTGCTTTATGGAAGTAAGTTCCCATGCCATTCACCAACAACGAATTCATGGAATTTCATATACAGGAGCAGTATTCACAAACATCACACACGATCACTTAGATTACCATAAAACATTCGCGGAGTACATCCGAGTGAAAAAACAGTTTTTCGATGACCTTGGTCCTGAATCGTTTGCTTTGATTAACGGAGATGACCGCAACGGTTCCGTTATGCTGCAAAATACGAAAGCAGCAAAAAGAAGTTTTGCGTTGAAAACCCCTTCCGACTTTAAAGGAAAAGTCTTGGAAAATGAAATTTCTGGATTAACCTTAACCATCAATGGCGTGGAACTTTGTTCCCGTTTAGTTGGTGAGTTTAATGCACTGAACTTATTAGCTGTTTACGGCGTTAGTACCCTGCTCGGACTTGATTCCATGGATGTTTTGAGAGGAATGAGCAACTTGGCCTCTGTAGAAGGAAGATTTCAATACATCCGAAGTCAAGGTGGAATCACAGCAATCATCGACTACGCGCACACACCAGATGCATTGGAAAACGTATTGAATACAATTGCAGCGATTCGTAAAGAAGGACAAAAAGTAATTTCCGTTGTTGGTTGTGGTGGAGATCGTGACCGCGATAAACGTCCAGTGATGGCTGCCATTGCTGCGAAAAAAAGCCAACAAGTAATTTTGACTTCCGACAATCCGCGAACAGAAGATCCAATGCACATCCTTCAAGAGATGGAAGTTGGATTATCCGACGAAAACCGTTCCCATTCATTAACGATTGTTGACCGTGCTCAAGCAATTAAAACAGCTATTATGCTGGCTCAAGCGGGTGACATTCTATTAATCGCAGGGAAAGGACACGAAAAATACCAAGAAATCAATGGAGTCAAACACGACTTTGATGATTTCCAATTAACAGAAGAATTTTTTAATCAATTGAAAAAATAATCAGATGCTTTACTATCTATTTGACTATCTCGATTCCTTAAATTTTCCTGGTGCAGGATTGTTCCAGTATATTTCATTTAGGGCAGGACTCGCATTAATTTTCTCCCTAATTGTATCCATCGTTATTGGGAAGAAAATCATCAATAAATTACGTCAACAACAAATTGGCGAGACCGTTCGCGATTTGGGATTAGCAGGACAAATTGAGAAATCAGGAACACCAACAATGGGGGGAATCATCATCCTTGCGGCCATTCTGATTCCCGTTCTTTTATTTGCAAAACTTCACAATATCTATGTGATCACGATGATCGTTGCAACGATTTGGCTTGGATTAATTGGATTCTTGGATGATTACATCAAAGTATTTAAAAAGAACAAAGAAGGATTAAAAGGAACGTTCAAGGTGATTGGTCAAATTGGAGTTGGATTAATCGTTGGTTGCATTTTGTATTTCTCTGATGAGGTGGTTGTGCACAAACGTGTATCCGCAAGCTATGAGTTGCAACAAGATGAGAAATTCGTAACCCATTTACACGTGCAAAACGAGGGGGAACATTTCAAATGGATAAAAACGGATGACATGACAACGACCATTCCGTTTATTCGTGGAAATGAATTTAACTACAACTGGTTAATTGGAGATTGGCAAAAATCCTACGGTTGGTTATTGTTCATTCCGATTGTCATTTTTATCGTGATTGCGGTGTCGAATGGTGCAAACATGACCGATGGACTCGATGGACTTGCAACGGGAACGTCAGCGATTGTCGGAATCGCCTTAGCCATTCTAGCGTACGTCAGCTCACACGCCAACTTCGCAGATTATCTGGGTGTCATGTACATACCGAATGCCGAAGAGCTGGTGATTTTCATTGCGGCATTTGTCGGTGCATGTGTTGGATTTTTGTGGTACAACTCTTTTCCAGCGCAAGTATTCATGGGAGATACGGGAAGTTTAGCATTGGGTGGTATCATCGCCGTATTTGCGATTGCAATCCGAAAAGAATTATTGATCCCCGTTTTGTGCGGCGTTTTCCTCATCGAAAACTTATCCGTGATGATGCAAGTAGGATATTTCAAATACACAAAAAAACGTTTTGGCGAGGGACGGCGAATTTTCTTAATGGCGCCACTACACCATCACTATCAGAAAAAAGGAATTCATGAAGCTAAGATTGTATCTCGTTTTTGGATTGTCGCAGTATTGTTAGCCGTAGTAACGATTGTCACCTTGAAATTGAGATAAAAACGTGAGCACACAAAACAAAAATATGGTCATTCTTGGCGCTGGTGAATCCGGTGTGGGTGCTGCAATTCTTGCAGTACAAAAAGGATGGACGGTTTTTGTGTCCGATATGTCCCAAATCAAGGAGGAATTCCAAGCAGAATTAACCAAGCTAGGCGTTCAATGGGAGCAGGGAACACATTCCATGGAGGTGATTTTAGCTGCGGATTTAATCATCAAATCCCCGGGGATTCCAGAAAAGGCTCCGGTGATGAAGGCAATCCGTGAGAAAGGCATCAAGGTGATCTCGGAAATTGAATTTGGTGGCTACCACACAACAGGAAAGACCATCTGTATTACTGGTAGCAACGGTAAAACGACCACAACGATGTTGACGCATCACATCCTCAAAAAAGCAGGATTGGATGTTGGATTAGCCGGGAATGTTGGCTACAGTTTTGCCAAACAAGTAGCCGAAGGTGATCACGATTGGTATGTGATTGAATTGAGTTCATTTCAATTAGATGATATGTATGATTTTCATGCAAACATCGCGGTTTTAACAAACATAACGCCCGATCATTTAGATCGCTACGATTACGAAATGCAAAACTACGTGGATTCGAAATTCCGCATTTTGCAAAATCAAAGCACAAGCGATTGGTTCATCTATAATGCAGATGATGCCCTCATTTCAGCGGAAATGAAAAAAAGAACTCCTTCTGTGAATTTAGCTCCTTTTTCCATGAAGGAAGAGCAAAATCCAGGAGGGTATGCACTAGACAAACAACTAATAATCAATATAAACCAACAATTTGCCATGTCAATACATGAATTAGCTTTAAAGGGTAAGCACAATACCCAAAACGCTCTTGCCGCAGGGATCGCAGCGAGACTAGTTGAAATCCGCAAGGATATTGTTCGCGAGAGTTTAGAGGACTTTACCAACGTAGAACACAGACTTGAGTTCGTTGCAAAAGTGAACGGAATTGAATTCATCAACGATTCAAAAGCAACAAACATCAATTCTGCATGGTTTGCTTTGGAAAGTATGGAGAATCCAACAGTTTGGATCGTCGGTGGCGTTGACAAAGGAAATGACTATTCTGAATTAACAGCACTTGTTCGCGAAAAAGTGAAAGCAATTGTTTGTTTAGGAACGGATAATTCTAAAATCATAGAGGCTTTTTCTGGAATCGTAGAAACGATTGTGGAAGCGAAATCTGCTGCTGAAGCGGTTGCTTATGGATACCGCTTGGCACAAAAAGATGAGATCGTACTTCTTTCTCCAGCTTGTGCAAGTTTCGATTTATTCGAGAACTACGAGGACAGAGGAAATCAGTTCAAACAAGCAGTTCGAATGCTGTAATTTTTCTGTTTCGAGATGCAGAATAAACACGTTCATATTCAAGGAAAATCCATCAATGATTCCCTGTCAAGATCACAGGGTGTGGGCTTGCGCGCGCACGGAAAATTGAAAGGACTTGATGTATTTACGTGGATGCAACCAGAACAAAATGCTTTGATTAATTTCATGGAATCCATTCCATCCGGAATCATTTGGGTAGGAAATCCGACAGAAATTGAAGCAGTTTTGAGTGTCCACCCACAATTAATGAACAAGTTTCAAAGTATCCTTTCATTTGGAGAGAATCGAACTGGTTTTATGTTGGAAAACGAGTTTGTTGACATCCAAGATGTTTTGAATGGATTAATGACAGAATTAACATCAACCGGGACTTTGTTATTTACCTGCACAGAAAGTGATAGTGAATACGTTGCCCTGAAAATAGCAGCTTACCTCAATTTGGTACAATTGATATGAGAGAATACTTAAAATACTTGAAAGGCGATCCTGTCATTTGGATAATTACGATCCTCATGATGTCTTTCTCCCTCGTAACGGTTTATAGTTTTGTTCCAATTTTGGTGAAAATCGAAGGTGGCTCACCTTTTCAATATTTATTTAAACACTTAATTTACGTGGTCATTGGATTCGCATCCATGTTTGCAATTCACCGTGTAAATTCAAAATACATTAGTCAACTCGCGAAATTCTCTTATTACCTCGCGATTGCGCTCTTGCTTTTCACCTTGTTCTTTGGAACAGAAGTCAATGGTGCTGGACGTTGGATCCGGATTCCATTTGTGAAACTAACCTTTCAATCCTCTGATTTTGCCAAATTTGCCCTGATCATATATGTCAGTCGCATCTTGGTAAAAAAGAAAGATAAGCTATCCAGTTGGAAAGAAGGGATTCTTCCCTTGTTGATTCCAATTGGAGTGATCTGTACCTTGATCGTCAAAGACAACTTCTCTACAGCTGCGATGTTGTTCTTGCTCTGTATGGCTTTACTGTACATTGGGAAAGTTCCATGGGGGAAATTATTCGCCATGGCCGGTGTTGGAATCGCTTTAGCATCCTTAGCTGTTCTCTTTCACATTACTTTTCCAGAGGTTGGACTCCTTCCACGTTTCGATACTTGGAAGAATCGCTTAACCAATCGCATGGAAAGTGATTCCCAAGACATTAAAACGGCTCAAGCGAATGCACAAGCAAAAAATGCGCAATTAGCCATACACGTTGGGTCTCTATTCGGTCAAGGTGTTGGTGATGGAAAATTGAAAGAGTACTTGCCGGAAGCCTATGCAGATTTCTACTATGCGACTTTCGTAGAAGAATTTGGATTTTTAATGGCGGCTTTTTTAGCCTTGTTGTACTTGATTTTACTCCATCGAATCATCAAGATTGCGCTAAAAACTTCAGATCTATTTCAATCGTATGTTTCCTTGGGAATCGGTATTCACCTCTTGACGCAGGCAAGCATTAACATGTTGGTTTGTACAGGTGTCTTTCCGGTGACCGGACAAAACATGCCCTTCCTTGCGATGGGTGGATCCGCATTGATTATGGCCTGTGTTTCCATTGGAGTGATTCAGGCATTTGCAAAAGATTTAGAAAAAGAAAAAGACGAAGCTACTTTCGAGCAAGCATAAAATTTATCAAGTAATGAGTATTCAACGGGTAATTATTTCAGGTGGTGGAACAGGTGGACATATTTTCCCAGCGGTGGCCATTGCAGACGAAATCAAACGAAGAAATCCATCTGTGTCCATATTGTTCGTTGGAGCAGTTGGTAAAATGGAAATGGAAAAAGTTCCACAAGCTGGTTACGAAATCGTCGGATTACCCATTGCTGGATTTCAACGAAAATTGACCTTGTCAAATTTCTTGCTTCCATTTAAAATCCTGAATAGTTTGTGGAAGGCACGTTCCATTGTCAAGAACTTTAAACCGCAATTAGTCATTGGTGTAGGTGGATACGCAAGTGGTCCAACCTTACAAATGGCCAATATGTTGCGCATCCCAACACTCATCCAAGAACAAAATTCATTCCCAGGGAAAACCAATCAATTATTAGCAAAAAAGGCCGCGAAAATATGCACAGCGTATAGCGGAATGGATCAGTTTTTCCCAACGTCAAAGATTATCCAAACAGGAAATCCAGTGCGTAATTTGGTATCGAAACACGCAGAGTTACTCACCGAAGCACAGGCCTTCTTTCACCTAGATTCGTCCAAAAAGACCATTCTAGTGATTGGCGGAAGTTTAGGCGCACGCACACTGAACGAAAGTGTCTTGAATCACATCCAAACATTAGCTGCATCGAATGTACAGGTGATCTGGCAATGTGGTAAAAACTACTTAAGCCAAATAGAAGAACAATTCGAAGATTCTTGGAAGTCTACGGTACAAGTTCATGCGTTTATTCAGCGAATGGACTTAGCCTACGCTGCAGCGGATGTCATCATTTCGCGCGCAGGTGCGTTATCCGTTTCGGAACTGACTTTAATTGGAAAACCATGCATTTTGGTTCCTTCACCAAATGTTGCAGAAGACCATCAAACAAAAAATGCCATGGCACTTGTCAAGCAAGATGCTGCTGTATTGGTAACGGATGTACAATCGAAAGAAACATTAGTTCCAACGGCCATTGAATTGTTAAACAATCCAGCTTCCTGTGAGCAATTAGCAAAATCCATTCGACTTTTAGCCAAACCAAATGCATGCATGGAAATAGTCGATGCGTGTGAATCAATTATCTAAACAAATGCAACAATTCGAGCAATATAAACAGGTTTATTTTATCGGGATTGGTGGTATTGGCATGTCCGCGTTGGCACGTTATTTTAATCAAAACGGATTGACGGTTGGTGGCTATGACAAAACACCATCACCACTGACCAAACTGCTTGAGGAAGAAGGGTGCATGATTCACTTTGATGATTTGGGTGACCAGCTTCCAGAACAATTCAGAAACAAAGCGAATACATTGGTCGTTTACACTCCTGCCATCAAGCATCTTGGAGAATTAACCTTTTTTAAAACCGGGGGATTCATCCTGTTGAAGCGCGCAGAAGTTTTGGGAATGTTGACTCGTCAATCCAAAGGACTATGTGTTGCGGGTACACATGGAAAAACAACAACTAGTAGCATGTTGGCGTTCATGTTAGATCAATCAGACATGAAATGCAATGCTTTTCTTGGAGGAATTGCAACGAACTTTCAATCGAATCTGGTTTTGAACAAAGATAGCGTGTATACGGTGATCGAAGCAGATGAATTTGATCGCTCTTTTCTCCACCTTTCACCATTTGCATCGATTATTACTTCCGCAGATCCTGATCACCTAGATATCTACGGGACAGCAGAACAATTCAAAGAAGGATTTCGTCAGTTTGCCATGAAACTGGATCCTAAAGGAATTTGTTTGCAAAAAGAAGGACTGAATTTACCGTCCTTGGGAACAACCTTGACGTATGCAGTAGAGTCCGAAAGCGCAGACTATACCGTAGTTAATCTACAATGGATTGATGGGTTTTTATGTGGAGATATTCGCTTAAAAAATAGTTGGTGGCGAACTGTTCAGTTTGGATTACCGGGTATTCACAATGCAGAAAATGCACTCGCTTGCGTTGGACTTCTGCATGAATTAGGAATGGATGAAAAACAAATTCGTTCAGGACTAAAAAACTTCCTTGGTGTCAAGAGGAGATTTGAATACATCATCCGAACAGAGAGATTGGTGTATGTGGACGATTACGCCCATCATCCTCAGGAAATTGCAGCTTTGGTTCGCTCCATCAAATTACTGTATCCAGGAAAGAAAATAACCGGAATTTTTCAACCGCATTTGTTTTCGAGAACCAAAGATTTTGCAGATGATTTTGCAACAGAACTTTCCGAATTAGACGAATTAATCCTCCTTCCCATTTATCCAGCGCGCGAAGAGCCCATGCAGGGAATTACCAGTGAATGGTTGCTTTCGAAATGTAAAAATGGACAAAAAACGATCAAAAAACCAAGTGAATTATTGCCTTATTTAAGTCAGTATACCGATGGCGTGCTGCTGACAATTGGCGCTGGAGACATCGATCGATTGGTTCCATCTTTAAAAGAATTGTTAACGATAAATCTAGCTGATTGACATGAAGAATTGGATGAAAATTAGTTTGTGGATTTTGGTAGCAGCGGGAGTTGTGACCGTTTTGGTCTTCGCGAACAAGGAGGAAAAAGAAAAAAAATATACTCAACCTAAAATTTCCATCCATGTCGATGGTGATGCTTTTTTAACCGAGCCAGAATTGATTGACCGACTTAAATTGCATCGTTTGATTCAAAAAAATGATCAAGTTGGAAACTTAAATATTCGAAAAATTGAATACGTCATTTCACTGATGCCAGAAGTGAAAAACGTGAAGGTTTTCAAACGTATTGGAAATGAGTGGGATATACAATTGAATTTACGTAAACCGATCGCTCGAATCTTCAATAAATCAGGTCAAAGTTTTTACTTAGATGAAGATGGATATTTGATGAATCGATCGAGCCTTCACACCGCACGTGTGCTCGTTTTTTCAGGTGTAATTTCGGATAGATTTTCACCGAATTCCATCTTTAAAATTATTAACAACGATTCCTTGAAAAGTATTCGAAATTTAGATGATATCTATCGAATTTCAAATTATGTTTGTAATGATCCAATATTGCATAAAATGATTGGTCAAGTTTACCGTGAAAAGAACGGTGATTTTGTACTAATTCCCATTGTAGGCGATCAAAAAATCAATCTCGGAACAGCCAATTCGGATGCAGATGTGAAGGATAAGTTTGAACGAATATTGGAATTTTACAAAGAAGCCATGCCCTTTGAAGGGTGGAATAAGTATAGCGAAATAAGTGTAAAGTATGAAGGACAAATCGTTTGTAGAAAAAGAGCCAACTAGCGAAGTGAAGCGTAGCAAGATTGTTGTTGGACTCGATATCGGGACAACGAAAATTGCTTGTTTCGTTGGACGTAAAAACGAGCACAATAAAATTGAAATCGTTGCATTAGGAAAAAGTGAATCACTTGGTGTCATGCGCGGAGTGGTTTCAAATATTGAGCGTACTGTTCAATCGATTAATACGGCAGTTGAATTGACGCAGAAATCAGTAGATGGCGATTTGAAAGTGAAGAATGTCAATGTGGGTATTGCTGGACAACACATCAGCAGCATTCAATACAGAGGCATGTACACCCGTCGTGATGCACAAGGAGAAATTACACAAAAGGATATCGACGCATTCGTTGATGATGTGTATCAATTGGTGATGACACCAGGAGAGGAAATTGTTACGGTGATTCCTCAAGAATACATCGTGGACAATGAAGCAGATATCAAAGATCCAATCGGAATGGGTGGAGTACGTCTAGAGGCGAATTTCCACATCATCACCGGACAAGTCAACAACGTTAAAAACATCAAGCGTTGTGTGGATCGTGCAGGATTAAACGTGAAAGAAATTATTTTGGAGCCCATTGCATCAGCAGAGGCAGTGTTGAGCGACGAAGAAAAAGAAGCTGGAGTTGTTTTGGTGGATATCGGTGGTGGAACAACGGATGTTGCGATCTTCCAAGATGGATTGATTCGTCATACCGCTGTTATTCCATTTGGTGGAAACGTGATTACAGACGATATCAAAGAAGGATGTCGCATCATGCAACGTCACGCTGAATCATTGAAAGTGAAATTCGGAAGTGCATTGGCTTCAGAAAGCAAAGAAAATGAAGTGGTTTGTATTCCAGGTTTGCGTGGACGCGATCCAAAAGAAATTACCTTGAAAAACCTTGCGAGCATCATTCAAGCGCGCATGGAAGAAATCATTGAGTTGGTTAATTTTGAAATCATTAACTCCGGATATTCTAAAAAAATCATTGGTGGGATTGTTGTTACTGGAGGTGGAGCTCAATTAAAGCACCTGACGCAACTTTTCGAATATATGACTGGAATGGATACACGCATTGGTTATCCAACAGAACATTTAGCAAATACGAATGACTTAGATAAACTGGCTAGTCCAATGTTTTCAACGGGTATTGGACTTGTGTTGAAAGGATTCGAGGCAGCAGAGAAGTCCGGACTAGATTTCATCCCTAAAAAAGAAGAAGTTTCCGCGGCGACTCACACAGCAATAACACACTCAAATCCAAGAAGAGACCGTGGGTTTTTAGAAAAACTAAAACAGTCAGTTGGAGAATTTTTTGATGATAAAGATTAATAGAAAAAAATAATGGATATGGAATTTGACTTACCTAAAATGGGTGCAGCAGCAGAAAGTAACGCGAACTCAATCATCAAAGTAATTGGTGTTGGAGGTGGTGGTTCGAATGCGGTAAATCACATGTTCTTGCAAGGAATTGTTGGAGTAGATTTTATCGTATGTAATACGGATCGTCAGGCTTTGGATATCTCTCCAGTCCCACACAAAATTCAGTTGGGTCCAACCTTAACGGAAGGCAGAGGAGCTGGAATGATTCCTGAAATGGGAATGAATGCAGCGATCGAAAACATCGAAGAAATTCGCGAAATCCTTTCGAAAAACACCAAAATGGTGTTTGTTACCGCAGGAATGGGTGGTGGAACCGGAACGGGAGCTGCGCCAGTGATTGCACAAGTAGCGAAGGATCTTGGGATTTTAACGGTTGGAATCGTCACTGTACCTTTTAATTTCGAAGGAAGAAAACGCCGTCAACAAGCGGAAGAAGGATTAGACAAAATGCGTCAAAACGTAGATACCTTGTTGATCATTAACAACGAGCGTTTACGTGAATTCGGAAAAAATATGTCGCTTTCTAGTGCGTTCTCTCATGCAGATAATGTATTGACAGTAGCGGCAAAAGGTATTGCGGAAGTAATTTCAGTAACAGGAACAATCAACGTTGACTTCAATGATGTAAACACCGTTCTTCGTAACAGTGGACAAGCAATCATGGGTAGCGCTGTTGCAGCGGGTGAAGACCGTGCGCTTGTTGCAGTGAAAGAAGCCTTGACTTCTCCATTATTGAACGATAACGACATCAATGGCGCAAGTTATGTGTTGTTAAACATTACTTATGGAGATCATGAAGTGATGATGGATGAAATTACCGAAATCACGGATTACATTCAGGATGCTGCAGGTGCAACAGCGGATGTTATTTGGGGTCATGGTTATGATGCTGCTTTAGGTGATAAAATTTCCATTACATTAATCGCAACAGGATTCTCTTCCTCCCCAATTACGGGTTTTGAGAGAGCTCCAGAGCGCAAGATCGTCGCGCTGGAGGATGAAAACAGAAAAGAGATTGTAAGTCCATTAGAATCTCCGGTACAACACACAACGATCCAGAGTGAAATAAGTCAAGAGCCATTCTTGAAAGCAGATGATACGTTTGTAAGCCAAGCACCAATCGCGATGCCAGAGCCTACTCCAGTAAACACAGTGGAAACTCCAATCCTTGAAACAACACGTTTTGAATTGGATGAACCAACGGTGAGTGAGAACTTTTCTTACCACATGGAGGAAGTAACTTCAGTATCTGATATGCCGGCTTTAGATGTGGAAGCTTCAGTGGATAGCTTTGAGGAGAACAATGCTTTTTCTTGGGATGTAATGGACGCAAGTTCATCTGCAGTAGAAGAAGAAATCGTTTACCAAGCTCCGATTCAATCGGTATCCGAAGTGAAAGAACCTGAAACAATCGTTCGCCACATGTTGGAAGATGATGCAGAGGAACGCATGAGCATTGAACCTGCAAAACGTATCCTTTCTCCAGAAGAACAACAACGCAAAGCACAAGAACGTGTTTCTCGTATCCAAGAATACACAGCGAAATTGAAAAAAGCGGAAGGTATCGTTGAATTTGAAAATGAGCCTGCTTTCGTTCGTCGCAATATAAGTATCCAACAATCGACTCCAAGTACAGAAGAACGTTTCTCACGCTTCGGTTTATCTCAAGATGAGGACGGTAGAGTTGGATTACGAACAAATAATTTCTTACACGATAACGTAGACTAATGGGATTTACTGAACTGATTAACGAGGATATCAAAAAAGCAATGCTAGCGAGAGAAAAAGAGAAGTTAGCTGCTTTGAGAGATATTAAATCCAAACTTTTACTGGAAGCAACTTCTGGTAATGGAGAGGTGAGTGATGAAGTGGGTATTAAAATTTGCATGAAGTTGCACAAACAACGCATGGAAACCTATGAGTTATATATTGCTCAGAATCGCCAAGATTTGGCAGATGATGAACTTTTTCAAGCAAAGATCATTGAGGCTTACTTGCCGAAAATGATGGATGAGGAAGAAGTGAAAGCAGAAGTGGCTGCCGCTATTGAAGCTGTAGGCGCAAGCGGACCTCAGGACATGGGGAAAGTGATGGGTCTTCTCAGTGGAAAATTGGCTGGCAAAGCAGATGGAAAATTAATCGCCTCCTTAGTAAAAGAACTATTGGCGAAATAATGATAACAAACAACAAACGAAGAAAAACGCATCGCTTGGTGCGTTTTTCTTCGTTTATATAAGATTAGTCAAATGAAAGTTAGCTTAGCGGAAACAATTCGAGCTTACCATCAGAAAGGATGGTCGCCAGCAACCTCCACTAATTATTCGTTTAAGGAGAATGGCCAAATTTGGGTGTCGAGGTCTGGTGTGGATAAGTCCACGTTTAGTGCGGAGGATTTTATTCCCATTGATGAAAACGGAGTCGTTCAAGCGCCGTTCGAAGGCGTAAAACCGTCCGACGAAACCATGATTCATGTGCTCATCTATCGATTATTTCCCGAAGCTCAAGTTATTTTACATAGTCATTCAAAAAACCCAGTATTAATCTCGATGAAAAAGGATCGGTTTTTTGCGGTCGAAAATTATGAACTTCAAAAAGGATTCGCTGGTGTGAAAACACATGCATGCCGCATTGAAATTCCCATTTTTGAAAATGCACAGGACATGAGCTATTTCGAGCAAGTACTTCCGGAACGCAAAGCGGCTATTCAACAACATTGTTTTCTGATTCGTCAACACGGAACGTATGCGTGGGGAGAAAATCTTTTCGCTGCGAAGAGACATTTGGAATCCTTGGATTATCTTTGTGAATGTGAATTAGAACAAATCTGATGGCCATATTATCTATCCCAAATCAACAAGTACAATTGACGGATCCTCAAGAAATCAGGACCTTCATGAACCAAAGAGGTATTTTCTTTGACCAATGGTCTTGTGCCGTCCACTTTGACGATACAGCGAGCACGGAAGAGATACTAGCGGCGTACGCAGCGGATTTAGATCCATTTATGAAGAATGGCGGCTATGAAACTGCGGATGTGATCTCCATCAATTCCTTGACAGAAAATTATGAGGCAATTCGTAACAAGTTTTTGGCGGAACATACGCATTCAGAGGATGAAATTCGTTTTTTTGTGGATGGACAAGGATTGTTCTGGTTTCATTTAGAAAATGAGGATGTCTTCAATCTACTATGTGAACGTGGTGACTTAATATCCGTTCCTGCTGGAACAAAACATTGGTTCGATGCAGGTGAAACAAATCCCTTTGTAAAAGCCATTCGGATTTTTATCGATATGTCCGGTTGGGTGCCGCATTACACCGAATCAGGAAAAGAAAATGAATTTTTAGCCTTTAATTTCCCAACGCGTGGATAATCAAATTAAGTATATTTTAAGTGACATCGAGGGAACAACATCTTCCATTTCTTTCGTTGTGGATGAATTGTTTCCGTATTTCAGAGAACACATTCAAGAGTTGCCAAAAATGGCTCAAGTAAGTGAAGTGAAGGAATCTTTCTCCCAAGTGATTAAACTAGTGAAAGAGGAGGAAGGTAAAAGCATCACAACGACAGAAGAAGTCATCGCTTACCTAGACAAATGGAGTCGAGAGGACAGAAAAGTAACTCCGCTCAAAACCTTACAGGGATTTGTGTGGAAAAAAGCATACGAGGACGGTGATATCAAAGGACACGTTTACGACGATGTGCCAACGTGTTTCAATAAATGGAGAGCGAATGGATTGAAGATTGGTATTTTTTCCTCGGGATCTATTCATGCTCAAAAATTATTGTTTCAATTTAGCTGCTTTGGCGACTTAAGTAAACACCTCTCCAATTACTTCGATACGAAGACTGGAGCAAAACGCGATCCGGAAACCTATAAAACGATTGCCGAAATTCTAGACCTCGAGCCACAGCAAATTTTGTTCTTATCGGATATTACGGAAGAATTGGAAGCTGCTGATGGAATGGGATATCAAACCATGCAATTGGTTCGACCAGGAACGAAGGCATCGTGGAAAAACACGGTGGCTAGTTTCAACGAGATTTAAGTCCAAACGATTTTTTAGACATAAAAAAAGCCGATCAAGTGATCGGCTTTTTCATTTTGATAAGAGTATTTTCTTAGTTGTTGATTGGTGCACCAGCGTTGTTAACTGGAGTTCCAACTTCTGGAGCAGGACCAACTTCACCTTTAATACGGATCACTTTGTTCGGCTCGTTGATAGCGTTTGACGTGATGGTTACGTTTTTGTTGATTGGACCTGGACGGTTTGTATCGTATTTCACACGAATAACACCTTTCGCTCCTGGTGCAATTGGGTCTTTCGGCCACTCAGGAACTGTACATCCACAAGATCCTTTCGCATTTGAAATGATCAAAGGCTCGTCTCCTGTATTTTTGAATTCGAAATTACAATAAGGCTCTCCACCGTATTTGATGTTGCCATAATCGTGCGTTTCTTTGCTGAATTCGATTTTTGCACCTTTCTCAATTTGTGCGTTTACTGTGTTCATTCCCAAAACGGCGATGAACATAATTCCAAAAGATAAAAATAGTTTTTTCATGGTCGATTAATTTTATAAACCAAACTTACGGAGGATTCAATCGTCCGATTTTTATTTAACTAAATGTTAACAGATTTAATTTTCTGTACCTGTCAATTGATTTGTGCTTCAAAAGTCTATTTCTTAATCCATCCGCGCTTTATGAAAAGCACGACTAGTCCGATGGAAAGCGCGAACATAAAGGCAATCACCGAGTAGTAACCATATGTATACTTTAACTCTGGCATATACTCGAAATTCATTCCGTAAACGCCGACAATAAAGGTTAAGGGAATAAAGATGGAACTCACAACCGTTAAAACACGCATAATTTCATTCATGCGTTGTCCTTGTGCTGCGTAATATAAATTAGCCATTCCCTCCAAAATTTGCTTATTCGCATCAATTTCTTCGAGAACGCTCATGCATGAGGAACGTAAACTTCGAAAGTAATGGCGATTGCTACTTTGTATAAATGGACTCTCGCTATTTTCTAATTGATTGGTGACGTCACGCATGGGTTGAGCAATCTTCCGTAATTCAATCAGCTTGCGTTTTTCCAATTCAATGCTTGCCAAAATAGACTTGTCCTGTGTCAGGTGAAGTTGCGTATCAATCGTTTCGATTTGAGAAGAAATTTCCTCAAGAACCTCGAAGTAATTATCAATAATGGCTTCTAACATGCGAAACATGAGGAAATCGGAGCCTTTTGAGCGAATTTTTCCTCTCCCTTTTTCTATGCGGTCTCGTACATCTGGAAAGTGATCAGAAGGTTTGTCCTGGAAGGAAATCAAATAATTTTCGCCCATTAAAAACGAAATTTGATCCTGATGTAAAAATGGATTCCCAAGTTCCTTCGGTAAGGCAGACATCACATGGAAGGACATATACTTGCTATATTCTTCGACTTTCGGTCGACGTACTTGTTTATAGATGCTCTCGATGGTTAATTTATCGATGCCCAGTTTATGGCATAATTGTTCAATCGCTTCTTCATCCTCGATGCCGTGAAAGTTTAACCAAGCGACATGATCATTGTCTAGTTCGGATTCTAAAAACTCATCGGCAAAATACGAAGATGACTCCTGTTTAACGGAGTAAAAAGTAGCATTGTACTTATATAGCTGAATGTTTCCCATGGTTGTTTTGCTCTTTCTTCGGTGTTTGATTTAATGCACATCCCTCACAACTAGAGCTCTTTTTGGAAAACTGATTCCAAGTCCTACTTGCGATGTAGTATACGGAAAGTCCAAGTGCCAAAAGAATGATGATTGTTTGCATAACTAAACGAATATACGATTTATCCGTGAATTAAGAGAGGAGAACAAAGCAAAACCATGCTGAAAAGTACGCTAATAATCCCATGAAAACCAATTGAATAACGGGCCATTTCCATGAATTTGTTTCGCGTTTTACAACCGCCATCGTTGCCATGCATTGCATCGCAAACACATAGAAGACCATTAATGAAACGCCACTTGCCAAAGTGAAAACGGGAGTCCCATCTGCTTTTACTTCGTTCCGCATGCGATCGATAAGCAAGGATTGCTCTTCACTGTCGTCTTGTACAGCATAAATAGTTGCCAAAGACCCAACAAATACTTCCCTAGCTGCAAACGAAGTAATCAATGAAATGCCAATTTTCCAATCGTATCCTAACGGTGCAATAACTGGCTCCATTCCTTTGCCTAGAATGCCAATGTAGGAATTGGAAAGTTTACAGGCGTCCATTGCTTTTGTTTGTTCTTTTTTAGTCATAGACTGATAAACCCTTGTTTTGCTCAATCCATGCATAGATTCTTTCATGTTTGGACCGAAACTAGCCAGGAACCACAGAATGATGGAAATCGCTAAAATGATTTTACCGGCATCGAGGATAAATATTTTTACTTTTTCAAGTACGTTAATGAGCACATTTCCCCAACGAGGATTCTTGTAATCTGGCAATTCTAAAAGCAGAAATCCTTTTTCTTTTTGTTTGATCATCAACTTTAAAAGCAAGGAAACCAACAACGCAAAAACAATTCCTAAACTGTATAATCCAAATAGGACAATTCCCTGTAAGTTGATGATCCCAAAAACAAAGGTTTTCGGAATGACCAATGAAATCAATAGGGTGTAGACGGGAATTCGTGCGCTACAACTCATGAACGGAGCGACTAAAATCGTAATGAGTCGTTCCTTCCAATTGGAAATCGTTCGTGTTGCCATGATTCCCGGAATGGCACAAGCCACACTGGACATCAGTGGCACAACACTTTTACCATTGAGTCCAAAAGGACGCATGAGTCGGTCCATGATAAATACAACCCGAGACAAATATCCGCTCTCTTCTAGTATGGAAATGAAAAAGAAAAGCATGGCAATTTGCGGAACAAACACCACTACACCGCCAATTCCAGGTATGATTCCTTGTGATATTAAATCGTTTACTAGTCCGGGCTGAATGGTTTCACTACTCCAAGTCGAAAAATGGGAGAACATGGAGTCGATCCAGTTCATTGGAGCATTGGCAAACGTAAAAATAAATTGAAAAATGGTCAATAAAACAAATGCAAAAATCACATAGCCCAAAAAGGGATGCACCAAAACACGGTCAATTTTTCGCGAAACACTATCGCCTTCTGGCGCTTTTGTTTGCACAATATGCTTCAACGCATCTTTGATTTTTCTTAAACGTTGTTCCGCCTCTAATTTTTGACATTGAACATCGTCGATTGCGCACAGTTCAGCTGATTCGAGGAATTTTGCTGGGTTTCGCTCAACGATTCGCTCGCTTGTCAGTGCTTTTAGGACGCGGTCCTTTCCAAGTCCGATGCGTGCATTGGATTGAATAATGGGCACACCTGGAAACATGTTTCCTAATTCTTCAGTCGCAATAACAATTCCTTTTCTTTGCGCCAGGTCCCACATGTTCAAGACCAAAATACACGGGATTCCTAAATCGTATACTTGAGAAAAGAATAGTAAGTTCCGTTGTAAATTACTAGCATCAACCACAAAAACAATCTGATCTGGATGTTGTGAATGACTTGGATCGGAAAGTACATCAAAGACAACTGATTCTTCTTTGGATCTCGGATAAATGCTATATGTTCCAGGGAAATCGATGAGTTCATGTTGAACTTGATCTAGTTGAATGGAGCCACTTCGTTTTTCGACAGTAACCCCGGCAAAATTCCCTACCTGTTGACGCAAACCTGTCAAGAGATTAAATACGGAACTTTTGCCCGTATTCGGATTGCCGAGTAACGCAATTTTCATGGTTTGCAAACTTATTAATTTTGAGTCAAAGCATTACGCTTTCACTTCAATAAATTGCGCTTCTTCTAAGCGTAATGAAAGAATGGTGCCGTTCAGCTCAATGGCAATTGGATCACCAAATGGCGCTTTGAACAATGTGGTGATCAATTGTCCCGCTACTAATCCCATTTCAGTCAACTTCGATGAAATAGGGGAATTGTCAACAGAAACAATTTCTACTACGCGCTGTAATTCAATATGATCCAATGTGTTCAACATGCGCCAAAATTACGTTCAATTGCGCTCAATTGAAATACCACTTTTATGGTATTTGTCTATTATTTAAGTACGAATCGAGCGGTGTGTCTGGTGCGCTGTTGGAGGATGATTTCTTTGTCCTGTGTGACTTGTTCAATCGTTTGATCGTCATAATGGCGAATGGTCACGAGGGATAAGTTCTCGTTGTATTTCACTTCATAATCAGACTGAAATAAGGCAAGAAATTCTTCTCTTTTCAGTTTTTTCTGATCCACTAAAATCGAGAAACTCAAAGCTGAATTCTGCATGAGGTTGATCTTGATGTTCAATGCGGATAATTTTCCAAAGATGACACTTAGATTTTCTTCTACAATAAAAGAAAAGTCTTTAGGTGTAAATGAATACAAGGCTTGATCAAACTTGAAAATGTAGGAAGGAATCAAATGGTCTTTACTCGATGAAGCCTGAATGGCTGTTCCATCTGCTTTTGGATCCAAAAAGGATTTTACATAAAGCGGGATGTTTCGGTTTTGTAAGGGCTGAATCGTTTTCGGATGGATTACACTTGCTCCGTAGTAGGAGAGTTCGATTGCTTCCTTAAACGAAATAGCGTCTAGTTTTTTCGTATTCGCAAAGTATTTTGGATCCGCATTCAACATTCCGGGAACATCTTTCCAAATGGTCACACTTTCCGCTTGACCACAATAAGCTAAAATTCCAGCGGTATAATCCGATCCTTCTCTTCCTAACGTTGTCGTGAATCCTTCCGTTGTATGACCTATGAATCCTTGAGTCAACAAAATATCTGCATCCTGAAATGCCGGAATCATGCGTTCTTGAAGGAGTTGTTCCGTTTTTTTCCAATCAACTTTCCCTTCTTGGTAGGTATGATCGGTACGTATCAATTTTCGCGCGTCCATCCATTGTACTGAAAAGTCTTGTTCAAGGAGAAATGCACTCACAATGTGCGAGGACAAAACTTCGCCCAGAGAAACAATTTGATCGTATTCAAAGCTGTTGTTTTCAGAAAAAACTAACTCAAATCGAGCTTTCAAGGATTCGAATAGTTCTTCGATCGTTTGGTAGATTCTAAAATGTTTTTCGGGAAATAATGCCGCCATGATGTCCATGTGGAAGGCTTCGAGTTCATCGACTAATCCCACAAACAACTTGTGGTTTTTAGTTTCTAGAGCGGTCACGATTTCCTCTAACTTGTTCGTAGATTTCCCCATAGCAGAAACTACGACAGTGAGTTTTTTACCGGGATAAAGGGATAAAATGGACGCGACATTTCGAATCGCATCTGCATCTTTTACGGATGCGCCACCAAATTTAAAAACAAGCATGTGGTCGAATTTAAGATAATTTTTCAGCGAGTTGTTTCATTTCGATTACAGGAGAAATTCCTCCGTATAATATGCGGTAAACAGCATTCAAAATCGGCATGTCTACGTCAAATTTCTTGTTGATTTCCGTCAAGCTATTAGTTGCATAGTATCCTTCTGCAATCATGTTCATTTCCAATTGAGCGGATTTAACGGAGTAGCCTTTACCGATCATGAATCCAAATGTACGGTTTCGTGAGAAATTGGAATACGCTGTAACGAGCAGGTCTCCAAGGTACGCGCTTGACTTGGTGTCTCTATGTACGGGACTCACCACATCGATGAATCGTTCGATTTCTTGAATGGCATTTGAAATTAATACAGCTTGGAAATTATCACCGTAACCGATACCGTGACAAATTCCAGCGGCAAGGGCGTAAACGTTTTTTAACACGGCAGAAATTTCTGTACCGAATAAGTCATCCGAAAGCGTTGTTTTAATGTAACGACAAGCAAGTGCATCTGCCATATGTTTGGCAATGGATTGGTCGCTGCAAGCAATGGTTAAATAGGATAAGCGTTCGAGTGCAACTTCTTCGGCATGACAAGGTCCACAGATGATGCCAATCTGCTCATACGGTGTTCCCAATGTTTTATGGATAAAGCGCGCTGGAATCGCATTGAACTCTGGAATGATTCCTTTGACGGCAGAAAAGACTGTTTTTCCTTTGAATAAATCAGCTGGAATAGAGGCAAATGTTTCCGTTAAAAAAGCGGATGGCGTTGCGATAATCACCACGTCTGCTGTTTCAATCATGCGAGATAAATCGGTCGAAATCTCCAGTTTAGCTAGGTCGAATTCAACGGATTGTAAGTATTTCGCATTGTGTTTGTAATGCAGGACATGTGAAACAGATTCTTGGCTTCTCATCCACCAATTCACTTTTTCTTGTGTATTGCAAAGCAATTTCACAATGGCAGTTGCCCAACTTCCCCCACCAATTACGGCAATTCTTTTAGCTGTATTCATCGCTGCAAAAATAGAAAAGATTGATGGAATAGACCGATTTCGAACAAACTAGTTCAAATTGATGATGTCGCCGGCCTGTAAAGCCTCTGAAAAAGCATCGCGCATCTTCTCCATTTTTAAGCGCGATTGTGGATTTCCTTCAATGGCTTGATTTTTCAACTTGTAATACGTATCCAAAGATTTACCAAATAGATTTTGTTCGAGCTCACCTTTGACTTTCATAATTTTCGAGTTGAGACTCAATAAATACGATTCAATTTCTCCAAGTCGCAGCAGTTCTTTTTGATCCAATTGATCCTTTTTCAATAAAGCGTGGTATTTCGGCAATAGCTCGTGAAGCAATTCAATGAATCGCTCCAATTCCTTGTCCAATGCTCCTTGTTGATCTTGAAAGTCCTCCATATGCGTATCGCTAGTACCATAAAAGTAAACATTATTGTTATCCACAAAACATTTTTTTATTTTCATTTTTCTTTGATGGATTCCGATTAATTTTGATAAAAAAAACTACGATGAAAACAAATCACGAAATCGACTTTTACATTCACGGAGAGGAAATGCAGTATGTTGAAATTGAACTAGATCCACAAGAAACGGCCATTGCAGAAGCGGGTGCGTTTATGTACATGGATGATGGAATCCAAATGGAAACGATTTTCGGTGATGGTTCTGTCCAACAAAAGGGATTCATGGGCAAATTGTTGAACGCTGGAAAACGACTGCTAACAGGTGAAAGTCTGTTCATGACCGCTTTCACGCATCACGGTAATAACAAAGCAAAAGTAGCCTTCGCTTCTCCTTATCCAGGAAAAATTATTCCACTAGATTTAGCGCAATACCAAGGAAAAATTATTTGTCAGAAGGACGCATTTTTATGTGCAGCAAAAGGCGTAGCCATTGGAATTGAATTTCAAAAGAAATTAGGCACTGGACTATTTGGTGGTGAAGGATTTATCATGCAAAAATTAGAGGGTGACGGAATGGCTTTCTGTCATGCAGGTGGACACGTGATGAAACGAACATTGAATCCAGGTGAAGTACTTCGTGTAGACACCGGATGCATCGTTGCGTACACCCAAGATGTAGATTACGACATTCAATTTATCGGAGGAGTGAAAAACACCTTATTCGGAGGCGAAGGAATGTTTTTCGCTACGTTAAGAGGGCCAGGTGAAGTTTGGTTACAAACCTTGCCAATTTCTCGACTTGCTTCGCGTATTTTATCCTATGGAGTTGGTCCACGTAAAGAGGAGGGAAGTATCCTCGGCGGACTCGGTAACTTATTGGATGGAGATGGGGCTTAATTAGCCGTTCAACTCGATGCAATCATCTTTAATGATGATTTTTTTCCAACGGTATAATTTACCAATCGCTTGTTTGAAGGTCTTTTTACTCATCCCTAATTGTTCTCGAATTTCCTCTGGAGAAGAACGGTCACTTAGCGGTAGAACTTTCACCTTTGTTAATTCATCGAGGATAAATTGAGATGCTTCGTCGTATTTTTCAAAAGTAATCGGTTCTAAACGGATGTCTAGTTTTCCATCTGGACGTACAACGCTGACAAAGCCTTTGATTTCTTGTCCACGTTCAAGGACTTTTGTCTGTTGATTTTTGAAGATGAGTCCTTCGTAGCGGTTGTTGACAATGACATTGCGTCCAAGTTTACCTTCTTCACAAATTAATAAATCAACGGCTTGACCAACCATCTCTTGATCTTCGCACAGATCCAACACTTTGCGAACCTTCATACTACCGAAAAGTCGGTCTGTTTCAAAATCGTAACGCAAGGTGAATAAGTATTTTTCTTCTTGTTCGAGACGATGCAATTGTTCGCTAAACGGGACAAGCAAGTCTTTGTCCAATCCCCAATCTACGAATGCTCCGTATGGATTGACATGGATAACTTCCAAGTAACGACATTCACCTAAAAGGATCAGAGGTACTTCCGTTGTACAAACAATTCGGTTTTCTGAATCTTTCATAACAAAAACATCTACCACACTTCCTTCTTCGTGTTCAGGTAGGATGTATTTATTGGGCAACAAAACTTCATTGTCTTGTAAATCGATAAGGTAAGCACCCGGAGGAGCAAAACGCTTTATGGTAAGTTGATTGATTCTTCCTAATTGCATTAGTTCGTGGTAGTTTTTTTATTTTTTTTACCGCGACCAACCGGCATTATTTCAGGGTTCTTGTGTCTTCGACTGAAGAGACGAACTTTGGGAAGACGAAAATCTTCCGTTGTCATTTGGTCCTCTGGTGTATTTTCTGTTCGAGCGACATGTGTTCCGTTGTTTTCTACACCTTCGTCCTTTGGACTAATCCAATCGGCATTCATTCGGTTTTTCTCTACTTTTCCGGTACGTGAATTCAACGAGTAAAAGGATTTCTCAACGTTTTTGTCATCCGGATTCGTCATGATGACATCTTCTTGCAAAACCCAGTTTTCTGCGTCGTAATCATAACGATAGCAATCATAGCTCATGTCGGGAATGTAGTAGGAGTAAACTCCTTCCAAAACAGGAGATTCAGGAGATAAATGATCAAAAACAACGCGTCCGTTTTTAGGATCAAATCGCATGCTCATGTTTGAAAGATTCGAATATTCATACACAACGCGCTTCAAGGTTGTGCGATTTGCTTTAAAAACCGGACTCCCAAATTTCGGTGTATTTCCGGAGAACGTAAGGACATCCATTAATTTGAAATTGCTCCCCGTTGTTCCACCGTCCCAACCAATGAGAAGGTATTCGGTTTTTCCATGGTGTCCAAATGGAATGATTTTGTAGTATAATGCTCCGTACCAGTTTTTCGCATCAATGATTCCCTCGGGTTTTGGCGCGTATGGATCAAGTTTATCGATTAATTCAGTAACAGTTACTTTTTCTTTTCCTTCCTCTTTTTTCAGAACAAATCCACCATAGCTGTAAGAGTAATCCGTGTATTCAATGTTCCAATTGATGATGCGAACCAACTCGTCTTCACTGTCCAAAACAGCAATCGTTTTTAATAAGGTGAATGGATAATCGAAAGCTCCTTCGGATTTTAAAAAAGCTTCCATTTCTTTTTTGAAAACGATATTTAGACGGTCCATTTCTTCGTCCGTCTTGGCACTGCGAAGTTTCAACAAGCTTTCATTTAGGCGCGCTTCTTTCTGTTGTAATTCACTTTGGGTGAAGGACAATTGAGCAAGGACCAAAAAAAAGAAAAGTGAAACGAATTTCATACCGAGTGAGTTAACGTTGAAAACCGTTTATTGTTACGCTTTAGAGGGATTTCAAATTTGAAATCGTTTCTTGTGGAGATGCGGAATTAAACACAAAGCTTCCAGCAACTAATGCTTCGGCTCCGGCTTCAGCTAAAAGCTTTCCAGTTTCCATGTTCACTCCACCATCTACTTCAATGATAAAAGATGCGTTTTTATGCGTTCTTAATGCTACTAGGGAACGTACTTTGTCCACACTTGCGTGGATGAATTTTTGTCCACCAAATCCTGGATTCACAGACATGATCAACACTAAATCTAAATCCGCAGCAATTTCTTCTAGAACACTAACGGGCGTATGAGGATTCAAGGCAACACCTGCTTTCATTCCCAATTCTTTGATGCGAGAAACGGTGCGGTGTAAATGACGACATGCTTCGTAATGTACGGTGAGAATGTCCGTCCCTGATTTCTGAAATTGCTCCAAGAAATCATCTGGATTTTGAATCATGATGTGTACATCCAAGGTTTTTTTTGTGTGCTTGCGAATGGCTTCCAAAACAGGAAAACCAAAAGAAATGTTTGGAACGAAGACACCATCCATGACATCAATATGTAACCAATCAGCTTGAGACTGATCCAACATTTCAGTGTCGCGTTGAATGTTACCAAAATCACACGATAAAACAGATGGAGAAACGATCATAACTTTTTTTGACAAAGTTAGGAATTATTTGCCGTTCAAGAGGATTTTCACCAAGCTTGTTTCTTTTGAATAAAGGTCGTGATGAAAATAAATCCCTTGTCGGTCGGCGACCACCGTTTGGTACTCGACAAAAATCGGAACAGGACTCAATAAACGCAATGGGTGATTCGTTTGTAGGTTCATTAGACTGTCCAAGGAATCTCCCGTTATTGGATTCGACTTTTTGCCGAGGCTATCGAATTGCAGCATGACTTTCGCCAATTCAAGTGGACGTTCACAGCGCATACATCCGTGAGAGAAACTTCGGTAACTTTGGTTAAACAAGCCTTTGGAAGGAGTGTCGTGCACGTAAACGCTATACGGATTAGGGAATTCAAATTTGATGATTCCAAGGCTATTGTCTGACCCCGGCTGTTGAATAACGGTGTATGGAAACGTATTGACTTTGATTTTCTTCCAATTGATTTTGTCTGGATTTACTTCCACTTCCTTGGCTTTGAAAATCTTCATGTGATTTCGTGTCAAATAGTTGCGGTTAACTTTTAGGGCAGGAAGTACTTCTTTCTGTGCGATCGACGAAGGCACTTTCCAGAATGGATAGCAAATAATTCGATTAATCTTTGATTGTAAAGTCGGAGTTTGATTGCTTACTTTCCCCACGATGATGCGGTGCTGACTTCTTAACGTGTCATTGGCAAAATAAAAAAGTTCAAAAGACGGAATGTTGATGCGGATGTATTTCACCAAGGTATCGTTACGTTGTCGTAGTCGATCGAGGGCAATGGCGCCGCGTAAACTTCGAGCCAAGGAACTTTCCGAAAGTGCTTTTGCCGTGGCGTCTCCAATTTTCCCATCGGATGTGAGTCCGTTGTTTCGTTGAAAGTGTCGAAGCGCTTCGCGAATGGCTAAACTATCGGCTTGTTCGCTTATGTATTTTTTGGATATTAAAGCGGTCCTCATTCCTGAAAATGCGGTTTCGTTATTTTCTTTTTCTGTTAGCAGCGTGAATGTTTCTGCGTCCAAAAAAGCGGTGTCGCAAAAATGAAAAAAGTGTTGCGCCATGAAGCGATAATTGGTATCAACCGGACCTTGTGCCAGAATTACTCTGTCGAATTCACGTACCTTACTTTGATTCCACAAGCGATTTAATCCGCTAAAATCCAATTTCTTTGGACGTAATTTTTGCTGTTCAAAATCGATGAATCCATGCGTTAAATCGTGTTGAACAATCGCTAAATTGCTCATTAAAATCACTTCTTTTTCGAGCGAATGTAATTTCGGGTTAATGGAAATTAAGCGCGTAGCAGGAATTCCAAAGCGAATACAACGATCGAGTGATTTTTTTAAAGCTTCGCCACGTTCAGAAAATACGGAATCCGCTGTCAAGACAGCATAGTAACGACGTGTGGCATAAAATTGACGGATTCCTTTGTGAAGCGATGAGTCGATGTGCAAGTGAGTCAGGTATTCAGATGTCAAAATTCGTTGCATTTTCTCTGGAACACTTATTTTTTTATCAAGCAAAAAGGGTTTTTTGCTGACAGCCTCCTTCTCGCTACACGAAAAAAGAATAAGTAAAATGAAAATCAAACAGGATACTTTCATGACTAAAGGGATTATCATTAACTTCGATAACTTGTTGAAAGGTAAAACAATTCACTGAAATTCACTTATGTTATTAATTATTCTTGTTGCAACAATTATTATTTCACTTTGGGCCGATAAAAATGAAGCCGTAAAAGATCGAATGTTGTTTATTCCGTATCGAATAAAACACCAACAGGAGTACCATCGTTTCATTACGCACGCCTTTATTCATGCTGATTTCCCTCACCTCGCTTTCAACATGATGACCTTGTATTTCATGGGAGAATTCCTCTACCTAGAGTGGATGAATGTATATGGCAACGCTGGAATTATTTATTTCTGTGTCCTGTATTTTGTCGGAATGATAGCCGCAACGTTTTTCCCAATGGTGAAACACCAAGATCAGCCCGGTTACCGAAGTCTTGGTGCATCTGGAGCTGTTTCTGCTGTTTTATTCGCAGTGATTCTATGGAATCCAACCTTATCCCTTTCCTTGATGTTTATTCCAATTCCGATTCCCGCATATATCTTCGGTCCGCTTTATTTGCTGTTTGAATATTTTTCATTGAAAAAAGGCAATACTGGAATTGCACATGATGCGCACCTGGGAGGGGCCATTTTTGGCATTTTATTTGTCCTGATGTTGGACCCACAAAAAGGAATTCAATTTGTACATTTGTTTCACTAATTCGCGACTGAGACGCTATGGCTTTGCTTTACATCAATAACAACGGAACGATTTTATCCAACGATGCGCCAACAATCCATCCTGGAAATCGTGGGCATTTGTACGGAGATGGGGTATTCGAAAGTATCCGCTTAATCAATGGGAAACCGTTGAACTTGGAAAATCATATAAAACGCATGTTGGATGGTGCTCGGGTAATCAAGATGAGAACACCGTCTTACTACACCACTGAATTTTTCGAATCAAAAGTACTTGAACTGTGTCAGCGCTCTGGTATTCTGGAAGGTGGACGTTGTCGACTTTCTTTAGACCGTGTTTCAGGTGGCGCGTATTTGCCTGAATCGAACGAATGTACTTTTTACATAGAGGTTTATCCGTACGATGTGAATCATTTCGAGTTAAACGCAAAAGGACTCGAAGTAGATATTTATCAGGACATCAAGCTTCAAAAGAACTTTTTATCCAATTACAAAACGAAGTCCGGATTGACCTATGTCATGGCGGCATTGTCGGCAAAAGAGAAAGGACTAGACGATGTATTCCTCATTAACGAACGCGGAAATATTCTGGAAACATCTTGCTGTAATATTTTTATTGTCAGCAATGGCGTGTTGTACACACCAGGATTAGATGAAGCGTGTTTGGCTGGAACGATGCGCATGCAAATCATCAATTTAGCGTTGGCGAATGGAATCAAAGTGTACGAATGTGCGATTCTACCTCAGAACGTTTTGGCAGCAGATGAAATCCTTGTCACGAATGCCATTCGTGGAATAAATTGGATTGGTGGATACCGAACGAAACGCTTCCACAACAACATGGCGCGTAAGTTGGTCGTTTTGTTGAACGATCATTGGGAAAAGCAATTAGGACTTTAATCCATAAACTTCAAGCGACTTAAATCGGTTTGGTCAAAATGAAATTCTTGAAAACACTTTTGATTGACGCAATCGTTGTTGATGAAGTCGAATTCTCGAACGAATTCACTCGAAATTTTTAGTTCCGACCAAGATTCACTTTTAATGGAATACTCCCACAATGCAGCTCCTTTTGGGTAACTCAACATGCGAATCCGCAATTGTGCCACTTCACCGTATAAATCAAGTGTTAACTGAAGTTCATTAGGACTCACTAATGCTTGTTTTTTAATCGAAAAGTAGGCGAAGTCGGAGGCGATTTCGATGAGAAAAGAGTCTGAAATAAATTCGGGTCGATTTCCCATCCAATCACTTGGACCATAAACATAATATTGACCTTTATAATCCTGAAGTGAATTCCAATAACGTGGAATGTTTCCAATGGAGATTTTTGGTGAACAAGCATCGCTTAACTCGGGAAAATTTTCAACTATTCCCTCTGCTTTCATCCATTCCTTTGGATTTGGACAAAGCCAATCATACAACTCGCATTGATGGTCCTTGGTGAGGTAGACACTGCCATAAGTCGTTTGAGAAATAATGGAATCTCTGCGGCAATGAAAGTCCGATTCCTTGAATTGCGCAAGGGTACTTAAATGCAAACATAAAAGAGTGATTAAAATCAAAAAGCGCATGCGTGGATTTTAAGTAAAGGTAGTCAAAAACACATAAGAATAGTTTTCAACAATGGCGGAAACTTGACAGACAAATCCCTAACTTTAAAGTTCCTTTTTTAGACCGCACATGTACCTGATTTTTGACACCGAAACCACTGGATTACCAAGAGATTATAACGCTCCAATTACGGATACGTCCAACTGGCCACGTGTTGTTCAGTTGGCTTGGCAATTACATGAGGCGGATGGAACATTGGTTGAGCAAAAGGACTTTTTAATTCGTCCCGATGGATTCAACATTCCCTTTCAATCGGAGCAAATTCATGGTATTTCAACGGAATTAGCAAGTTTAGCAGGGGAGGATCTCGGTGATGTCTTGTTCCTTTTCAAGAAGGCATTGGAAAAAGCAGATTTCGTGGTTGGACACAACGTGCGATTCGACATCAATGTGATGGGCTGTGAATATGTGCGAATCAATGAAGAAACCCCACTGACCCTTCCGATTTTGGATACGTGTACCGAGCGAACTGCGGAGATGTGTCAATTACCTGGTGGACGAGGCGGAAAATTCAAGCTGCCAACCTTAACAGAATTACACGATTTTCTGTTTCATGTTGGGTTTAATGAAGCACACAATGCCACTGCCGATGTGGAGTCAACTACGCGTTGTTTCTTGGAGTTAGTTCGAAAAGAGCATTACACCTTAGAGGAACTCCTTCAAGAACCTGGATATTTCGAATCATATCGAACGGCGAATCCCGCGGAGATTCAAACCATCGGATTACAGCACGTAAACTTAAAAGCGGAAAGTGCGAAACTCAGAGAAGCACAAAAGGAAAAAGAGGTGGTTCAAACACCGGTTTCTCCTGCTTCAACAGAAAAATTATCAGGTGTCAAATTCGCCCATTTACACAACCATACGCAATATTCGATTTTGCAGTCCACCGCAGAAGTTGGACAATTGATTCAAATGGCCGCAAAGCACGGACAGCGAGCAGTTGCATTAACCGACACTGGAAATATGATGGCTGCCTTTCACTTTGAAAAAGCAGCAAGCGGGTATAATGCGAAAGTACGAGAGGAACGTAAATTAGCCGAAGAAAACGGAGAGTCGTTCGATAAAGAAGAAATTATTCCCATCATTGGATGTGAATTCAATGTCTGCCGAAACTTGGAAGATAAAAGTGTCAAGGATAATGGATACCAAGTCGTCTTATTGGCAAAAAACAAAAACGGGTATCAAAACATCATCAAACTTGCATCGATTGCCTACACAAAAGGAATGTACTATGTTCCGCGCATCGATAAAGCCGTTATTGAACAATACAAAGAGGACATCATTGTCCTTTCTGGAAATTTATATGGGGAAATCCCAAATTTAATCCTCAACGTAGGTGAAAATCAAGCCGAAGCTGCGTTGCTTTGGTGGAAAGAACAATTCAAAGATGATTTCTACATCGAATTGAGCCGACATCAATTGGAAACGGAGGAAAGGGTGAATCCAATACTCGTTCAATTAGCACGCAAACATGAGGTGAAAATTGTTGCGACGAATAATACCTATTACTTGAATCAAACGGATGCACAGGCACATGATGTCTTGTTGTGTGTGAAGGACAACGAATTGGTAGAAACGCCGAAAGGTAAAGGACGAGGATTCAGATATGGCTTAGAAAATGACCAGTATTATTTTAAGTCCACCGAGGAAATGGTCTCCCTTTTTGCAGACCTTCCCGAAGCGATATTAAATGTCGAAGAAATCATTGGGAAATGTCAACCTTATCCCTTGGCTCGTGAGGTACTACTTCCGGCATTCGACATTCCAACAGAGTTCATTTCACCGGAAGATGCCCTCGATGGCGGAAAACGCGGTGAAAATGCTTTTTTGCGTCATTTAACTTATGAAGGAGCGAAAAAGCGCTACAAAGAAATTACTCCGGAAATTCAAGAACGCATTGATTTTGAATTAGCGACCATTGAAAAGACTGGATATCCAGGTTACTTTTTAATTGTTCAGGATTTTTGTCATGCCGCACGAGCAATGAACGTGTCTGTCGGACCCGGACGTGGATCAGCGGCGGGATCAGCGGTTGCGTATTGCATACAGATCACCAATGTTGACCCTATCAAGTACGACCTACTCTTTGAGCGTTTCTTGAATCCAGACCGTGTTTCCATGCCCGATATCGATATTGACTTCGATGATGAGGGACGTGGACGCGTTATCGATTATGTCATCAACAAATATGGCGCAAATCAGGTGGCACAAATCATCACGTATGGAACGATGGCGGCAAAATCTGCTATTCGCGATACGGCTCGAGTGATGAATTTACCTTTGCCTGAAGCTGATCGTTTGGCGAAATTAATTCCGGATATTTCATTGAAGAAATTGTTCTCTTTTTCGGAAACAGAATTAATCGATAAACTGAAGAATCAAGAAGCGGTAGCGAATGCAAAAGAATTGCGTCGAATTGCTGCTGGTTCTGATTTACAAGGACGTGTGTTGCAGAAAGCGACGGAGATTGAAGGATCCGTTCGTAATACCGGAATTCATGCCTGTGGGGTGATTATCACTCCGGATGATTTAACCAATTTCGTTCCGGTGGCAACAGCCAAGGACTCCGACATGGTTTGTACGCAGTACGACAACTCGGTGGCAGAATCAGCGGGCTTGTTGAAAATGGACTTCTTGGGCTTAAAGACACTGACCTTGATTAAGGATGCGGTCCGATTAGTGAAAGAGAACAAAGGGATTGACTTAGATCCAGATGAATTTCCGATTGACGACGAATTGACATATTCCTTGTTTCAGCGAGGAGAAACGGTTGGAATATTCCAATACGAGTCCCCCGGAATGCAAAAACACTTGAAGGAATTGAAACCGACAGCATTTGCGGATTTAATTGCGATGAATGCCTTGTACCGTCCTGGTCCAATGGAATACATTCCGTCCTACTGTAAGCGCAAGCATGGGGAGGAAGAAATCATCTACGATTTAGATGATTGTGAGGAATACTTAAAAGAAACATACGGAATTACTGTTTATCAGGAGCAAGTAATGCTTTTGTCGCAGAAGTTAGCAGATTTCACGAAAGGTGAAGCGGATACCCTGCGAAAAGCGATGGGTAAAAAGGACCGCAAGGTACTTGATAAAATGAAGCCGACGTTTATTGAACGTGCAAGTGGCAAAGGTCACAAATCGGACACCTTAGAGAAAATTTGGAAGGACTGGGAGGCGTTCGCTTCGTATGCCTTCAATAAGTCTCACTCTACGTGTTATGCATGGGTCGCTTATCAAACCGCTTACCTGAAAGCAAATTATCCAGCAGAATACATGGCCTCGGTGTTGAGTAATAACATGAGTGATATCAAACAGGTTTCTTTCTTCATGGAAGAATGCCGTCGCATGGGTGTTCCTGTTTTGGGTCCAGATGTAAACGAATCGAGTTTCACCTTTGCCGTAAATAAGGCTGGCGCCATTCGTTTTGGACTTGGAGCGGTGAAAGGACTTGGTTCCGCACCAGTGGATGCAATTGTTGCAGAGCGTAAGAATGGGCCATTTACGTCCATATTTGACATGACGAAACGTGTGAGTTTGCGCGTATGTAATAAGCGTGCATTCGAAAGTTTAGCATATGCTGGTGGATTCGATTCATTCCCAGGAGTACATCGTGCGCAATATTTCGCCATGGACCCGAGTGGAAGAAGCTTCTTAGAAAATGCGGTACGATATGGTGCTAGTTTCCAAGAGCAAGAAAATTCTGCTCAAGCTTCTATGTTTGGAGAGTCAACGGGTACGAGTATGCCAGAACCTCAAGTTCCGCGTTGCGAAGAATGGCCAGCAATCTATAAATTAAATCGAGAGAAAGAAGTGGTAGGAATTTTCATATCTGGACATCCACTCGATGATTTTAAAATCGAAATTGACTCATTCTGCACGGGGAATATTGCCATGTTGAGTGACTTAAGTCAATACATGGGTCGAGATATTCTGATTGCTGCAATTGTGACGAATGCCGAGCATCGTTTCACGAAACATGGCGATGGATTTGGCACCTTAACAGTAGAGGATTACCAAGATGCCTTTCGTTTAAATTTATTCAAGGAAAATTACCTGAAGTTTAAACATTTCATGGAGCCAGGAACGTTTATTACGATGAAAGGTAGAATTGAAGTGCCGCGCTACCGTCAACAAGCAGAATTTGTCGTGCACAGTATCGATTTATTGCAAGATTTGAGAGAGAAACGTACGAAAAGCCTTCATTTGAAATTTTCATCCAAAGAGGTTGATCACTTGATGATTGATAAATTGAACGAACTGTTCAACCAAAACCAAGGAAATTGCCAATTGCATTTTACGGTATTCGATCCAATCGAGGGATACGAAGTAAATCTTCCTTCCCGATCGGTGAAAATTCAACCTTCATCGAACTTATTCAAAGAATTAGCGAAATTGGATGTAGAGTTTCGATTAAACTAAAAGACAAAAAAAAAGCTTCCGATTGGAAGCTTTTTTTTTGTCTTTTCAATGATTATTCTTCTGTACCTTCAACTGGAACAAGGACACGTCCACAGTGTTCACATACGATGATTTTCTTTTTAGTAACAATGTCAAGTTGACGTTGCGGTGGGATTTTGTTAAAACATCCTCCACAAGATCCACGCATTACTTGAACAACTGCTAATCCGTTTTTCGCATTTTCGCGAAGACGGTCATAAGCAAAAACCAAACGAGTTTCGATTTTCTTTTTAGCATCGTCGGAAGCTTTCATTAAACGATCTTCGTCTTTTTGAGTCTCGCTGATGATTGCATCTAATTCAGATTGTTTCAAATCTAAATCACCTTGTTTTGAATTTAAACGATCCGTTGCTTCTGTTAACGTTTCATTTTTCAAATCAATTTTGTAACGTGATTCTTTCGTTTTTTTCTCGTGTAATTTAATTTCCAATTCTTGGAATTCAATTTCTTTAGAAAGTGATTCAAACTCACGGTTGTTACGTACGTTATTCTGTTGCTCTTTATACTTAAGAATAGCTGCTTCAGAATCTTTCGTTGCGATTTTACGGTCAGAAATCTCTGTTTCTAACTCTTGAATCTCGTCGTTGATTTTTCCAACACGTGTTGTAAGTCCACTGATTTCATCTTCCAAATCTTGAACCTCTAATGGAAGCTCACCACGGATGGTACGAATGCGGTCGATTTCAGAATCAATTTTTTGAAGCTCAAAAAGCGCGTCCAATTTTTGTGCGATGGTCACCTCTTTTTTTGTTGCCGTTGCTGCCATATTCTATAGATAGTTAATAGGATTCGTATTTAAATCAGTTAAATGGACTGCAAATTTAGTAAATTTTTCTTTAAGTTTTTCAGCTAATAATTGCGGAGTGAATTGTTCACTTTCAAAATGACCAATATCCGCAATAATTAAGTGATTTTCTGCGTCAAAAAACTCATGATATTTGAAGTCTCCAGTGATGAAGATGTCTGCCTTGGAACGTATGGCATCGGTCAGTAAAAAACTTCCCGATCCACCGCAAAGCGCAACCGTTTTGATGGGTTTGTTTAGTATTTCGGTATGTCGAATCACTTGACAGTTAAACGTCGTTTTTAATGATTTTAGGAATTCTAGAGCATCCGTCTCAACAGGCAATTCCCCAATCATACCGGCGCCTAGACGTTGATCTTGATTTTCAATTGGGTAAATTTCATGTGAAACTTCTTCGTAAGGATGTGCTTCGAAAAGGGCACGCAAGGCAATGCCAATCAGTGGTTTTGGAACAAGGTATTCTACTCGAAATTCAGCCACTTCCTCACGGATATTTTTTGTCCCAATGCTTGGATTTGCCCATTCATTTGGCATGAACGTTCCTATTCCTTCCGTTCTAAAATGACATTCAGAATAATTTCCGATGGAACCTACACCAATGTTAAAAAGTGCTGAATCAATTTCCGATAAGGATTCTTTTGGAACGAAAACAACTAATTTATAAAGTTGATTCGTCATTGGACGTAAAATTCTACGGTTTTTTAGTCCAATGCGATTGGCAATCTCGCCGTTCACTCCATTGATGTGATTGTCTAAATTCGTATGAATGGCATAAAGTGAAATACCATGCTGAATGCATTTCTCGATCACTCGTTCCACATAAGAATTCCCGGTTATTTTCTTTAAGCCCTTAAAAACAATTGGATGATGCGCGATGATCAATTGACAGTTTTTAGCAATGGCTTCATCTACCGTTGCTTCTAAACTATCTAAACAGAGCAAAACTCCCTGAACTTCTTGGTCCATTCTGCCATAGATTAATCCGCAGTTATCATAGGATTCTTGAAGCGAAAGCGGAAACGATTCCTCTAAAAAATGAACGATTTCCTTTACGTGTGTGCTCATAATTTGCGTGTTAAAGCAATTCCACCACCTAAACCAGAAGAGTAATGCTTGAAATATTGATACGGCCCGTATGAATTCGTCAGTTGCTGACGGTAATAAACACTAAAACGTAAACCATAATTACTTTTAAAGTGAACTTGAAGTCCTGTTGATGCAATGGCAGAAAGGACAAAAGACTGACACATGGATTCATCGTTGATGGTTTGTTTCCCGGCGTTACCTAATGAATCGGTCCAATTAATCGCTTGTTCATACGACTGAAAGAGTTGAGGAACGACTCCTGCTCCAACGAAAAAGACGACATCCTTCCCCGTTTGGTATTTTACTTGCAAGGGCATTCCGAAATAACGGTACTTTGTGGTGTATCGGTAGCTGGAATCAGTTGAATTTGAATTCCATGAATATTGCTCACCAGTCTGAATCAATGCTAATCCACCGTCAAAGTATAGGTGCTTGGTCATTGGAGAACAAAGTCCAAACTGATAGGACCACACTTTAAGAGCGGATTCATTTGCGCGTTCGCCCAACGGTATTGCAAGGAAATCCGTATTTTGAATTAGGTTTGGTTGCGAATTGAAGCGTTGAAAGTCAACATATAGAATGGAAGAGCTGTCATGACTCTTACCTTTCTTAGCAATGGGAGTGGGCGTTGTCGAAATGATTTGGGCTTGCGTGTAAAAATGAGCCAAAAGGACCAATAAAAGTAGCAGTAATTTCATAAGTCAAAAATACGAAAAAAATAATGCTGCAGACTCAATCTCTTAACACAGGTCAAGTGTGGGAAGCGTGAATGGTTTCTACCTTTGTCAAAAAAAAGAAAATATGGATACTAAATGGACAATTGACGGAATGCACAGTGAAATCGGTTTCAAAGTGCGTCACATGATGATTTCAAATGTAAGTGGAAACTTCGGACAATTCACAGCTGAAGCTTCAACAAATGGAGACGACTTCAGTACAGCAAATTTCTCGTTTAATGCTTCAATTGATAGCATCAACACAGGAGTAGCGGATAGAGATGGACACTTGAAATCAGGTGATTTCTTTGATGCGGCAGCTCATCCAGAGTTAACGTTTCAATCAACTTCAGTAAAGAAATTAAGCGAAGGTGAATTAGAGATTTCTGGTGACATGACAATCAAAGGAATTGTTAAACCAGTAACATTAGTCGCAGATTTCGCTGGAATCGCTGTTGATCCTTACGGACAAACAAAAGCAGGAATGTCAATCACAGGTAAAATCAAAAGAAGTGAGTTTGGATTAACTTGGAGCGCAGTTACAGAAGCAGGAAACATCGTTTTAGGTGACGATATTAGCTTGAACTGTGAAGTACAGTTGATTAAACAATAATCATACGACAATCAGCATAGAAAGCTGCCCTCGGGCGGCTTTTTTATTTTTTAGCCAATTGAAATTGCACATGAGCAAGTTGATGCTTCATAAACTCCATCTCGTTTTGTAGAATCAACAAATCATGCTTTATACCTGATTCGATGAAATTAGAATCAAACAAATCTGTGGATGATGAAATCTCATCTATAAACCATTGCGGCGTTTTTTTTAAAATACGAGATACTTCGAATAAGCGAGAAATCGTAATATCTGAAACTCCCCTTTCTAAATTGGAATAAGCCGCGGCCGTAATACCCAATTCGTCAGCCATGTTCTGTTGACTAAGATTTTGTTTCAATCGCTCTAAGCGAATTTTTTCTGCTACCATGTTTTTCACGTAGTAAAACTACATTACTTCAAACAACAATTACTTACATTTATCTTTAAAAAATTAATATAAACCCGCATAAAAACAAGTATTAATAATGTTTCATCAGATTTGTAAATAAAAGAAATACAGAAAGTTACAATTTTAGCTTAATATAAACTTATAAATAAAAACAAAAAATAGAAATACTATGGTTTAGCTTAGTAATTCTTAATCATCAAGGATGAATAAGAATTAAACTCCTCGAATATTTCGACTTAATAAATCTGTTTTATTTTAAGCTGTTCAGTTTAGTTTTGCTTGTCGCGTTTATTAAAACATTAATTCGTTATTGTTATGGTTTTAATGATTTGCTTGAAATAACCTCAACGCAGCATCAATGTGTCCAATTGGATCTAGTTGGGAGTTGAAAACCCCAATAACTATTCCTTGTTCATCGATGATGTAAGTGACTCTTCCTGGAATCAGACCAAAAAGATTTCCTGGGACTCCAAATAATTTTCGCACCGTTTTATTTCGATCGGATAATAGTGGATAAGGTAATGCGTGTTTTTCAATAAATCCAATGTGTGAATCTTCTGAATCAGAGGATATGCCAAAAACCGCACAGCCTAATTCAAGAAATTCAGCATAGCGATCTCTGAATTCACACGCTTCTTTGGTGCAACCAGGTGTGTCATCCTTCGGGTAGAAAAATAAGACGAGTTTCTGTTTTCCAAGGTAATCTGAAAGATGGATTACTTTACCGGATTGGTTCGGTAAGCTGAAGTCTGGACATTTATCGCCGAGTTGGATTGGATTAGTCATTGAGTGCTTTTTTAAATCTACTGAGGACACGTTCTCTTGCAAAAACATGATCAATTATTGGACTTGGATAGGCAGGTGTTCCAAATTCAGGAACCCATTTTTGAATGTATTTTTTTTGTTTATCGAATTTTTCTTGCTGAGCAGTTGGATTAAATACACGGAAATAAGGTGCTGCGTCGCAACCACAACCCGCTGCCCATTGCCAACCACCTATGTTACTGGCTAATTCGAAATCCATTAATTTTTCGGCAAAATAGGATTCTCCACGACGCCAATCGATCAGTAGGTGTTTTGTTAAAAAACTGGCTACGACCATGCGAACACGGTTATGCATAAATCCCGTTTCGTTTAACTCGCGCATTCCAGCATCGACAAGTGGATAACCTGTTTTTCCCGCACACCATGCTTCGAAATGTGCTTCGTTTTGCTCCCATTCAATTTTATCGTATTGCTTTTTAAAGGCATTTTTAACGGAATGTGGAAAGTGGTAAATAATCATTTGGTAGAAGTCCCGCCAAATCAATTCATTTAAGTATGTTTCATTGCGCTCACGTGCGAAACTTGCCAATTGACGAATGCTAATCGTTCCAAAACGCAAGTGGAGGCTCAACCTGCTTGTACCATTGACCATTGGAAAATCACGGTTCTCGTGGTATTCCTTGATAATCGATTCTGGTAAAGATCGAGCTGGAAAAGGGAATAACTGTACATCTTCAAATCCAAGATCTTTCATGGAAATGAGCACTTGAAACTTGTCTCTTCGCGCGAAATTTGCTGAATAAAGTGAAGTTGAATAAGTTCCCAAAGAAGATTCCGTTAAGGTAGCTTTCCATTTTCGCGCATACGGCGTGAAAATGGTGTAGGGAAGTCCGTCGTCTTTTGTTACTTCGTTTTTTTCAAAGATCACATGATCTTTTGTTCCAATAAAGGAAATACCTAAATCTTCCAAGGAGGCAAAGATTTTTTTGTCTCTTTCCAAGGCATATGGTTCGTAGTCTCGATTGGTGTAGACGGCTGAACATCCAAGTTCTTTGGCAATGGAAGGAATCAATTCAAGGGGATTTCCGAAGTAAACCATGAGGTCGGACTCCAACTCCTGGTATTGCTTTTTCAGGGATTGAATTTCTTGATGAATGAAGCGCACGCGTTGATCATTCCGTGGCAATTCTGAAAGAATCATTGAATCAAAAATAAATACAGGTTGAACCTGATCATTTTCTTTCAGTGCTTTAAATAATCCGGCATTATCTTCAATTCGCAGGTCTCTGCGGTGCCAAAAAAGTACCATGAATGATTATTTTCCTGTGTATTCCACACAATTATTTTCAGTTTCCCATAGTTTAATGGTCAATGCCAAATGCATGGGTAATTTTGCTCTCAAGAGGTCCCAGATAACAACGGCAATGTTTTCTGCGGTTGGATTCAAGTCTTTAAATTCTGGGCAGTCAAGGTTTAGATTTCGGTGGTCAAAACGCTCGTCGATTTCAGATTTAATGGCATTCTTCACGATTTTTAAATCAATGACATATCCCGTTTCTGGGTCAATTTCTCCATCTAGAATGACTTCTAGTACGTAATTGTGTCCATGGAAATTTGGATTACTACATTTCCCGAATATTTCGACATTTTTTTCGTTTGTCCAGTCTGGGCGAAACAATCTGTGTGCTGCGTTAAAGGTAGCTCTTCTACTTACTTTCATGTTTCAGTGCGTTTTCAATGGAGGAATAATGATCAACCATTAATAAGTTAAACCATGCGGTGTATTTTTCCGGATGGGTAATCATATCTTGTTGTAATTCAGAAAGGTTTATCCACTTGTAGGACATGACCTCTGACAAATTTATCGTAGGATTTTCATGTGTTAATCCCAAAAAAACATGGTCAATTTCATGTTCAATTAATCCATGTTCTAATTCAGCGTGATAGGTAAATTGAAAAATCTCTTCCAAATCTACTGACATGCCTAATTCTTCGTGAAGACGTCGATGAGCAGCGTCTAGATTGGTCTCATTTGGACGTGGATGACTGCAACACGCATTGGTCCAAAGTCCGGGTGAATGGTATTTTTCTAATGCCCGCTGTTGGAGTAACATTTCTCCTTTTTCGTTAACGAGTAGTATCGAAAAAGCACGGTGCAACAATCCTTTTTCGTGTGCTTCGATTTTTTCCATCGTTCCGATGGCCAAATCGTTCGCATCTACTAAAATGACCTCTTCTTGCATACTACAACATATTCAAGTTGTGTCGAACGTATGAGGTGAGAAGGATGCGCATTTTACGGTAATTTGGAATGCGTATGCGTTCTGTTAGAATGTTTTGAGCAGATTTCGCTTTGATTTTCTTAAATAACTTGAAGTAATATTTGTACGCCATATATACTCCAAATCGCGCATTTTTCGGAAGTTGTAAAATTCCCTCATATCCTGCACGAAAATCAGCTTCGATGTCTGCTTCAATTTCTTTTTTCACGGTAGCATTAAACTCTTCCATGTTGATCCCAGGGAAGTAAGTCCTGCCTAATGTTTGAAAATCGTCCTTTAAATCTCTTAAAAAATTGATTTTCTGAAAAGCAGAACCAAGTTTCATGGCACTCGGTTTAAGTCGCTCATATTCGGCATCATTTCCTTCCACGAATACTTTCAAACACATGAGTCCAACAACCTCAGCAGATCCAAGGATATACAATTCGTATTGCTCCTTGCTGTAGAACTGTTTGTTTAAATCCATTTCCATGGAATTTAAAAACGTATCAATCAATTCCATTGGGATGGAGTATTTATTCACCGCCCATTGAAAACTGTTTAGGATTGGATTTAATGAAATTCCCTCTGCAATTGCTTTGTAGGTTTGAACCTTAAAATCAGCTAATAACGCTTCCTTGTCGAATCCATGAAAGGAATCCACGATTTCATCCGCAAAACGAACAAAGCCATAAATTGAATAAATGGGTTTGTGTAAATCGGAATCTAAAAAGCTAATTCCTAATGAGAATGATGTGCTATACCTTTTGGTTGTCAGTTGACTCATTTCTTGACTGACATCGTCGAATAATTGTTTCATAGCCGTTAGTTTAGCGGAAATTCTTTCATGATTTGTTTCGCCACTACTTCACCGGAAATAATGGATGGAGGAACTCCTGGACCAGGAACTGTTAATTGCCCAGTATAGTAGAAGTTCTTTAATTTTTTATTTTTCAAACTCGGTTTCAAAATCGCTGTTTGAAGTAAGGTATTGGCAAGTCCGTAAGCATTTCCTTTGAACGCATGGTAATCACCTTTGAAGTCGTTAATGCAATAACTTCTTTTGTAAACGATGTTTTCGCTGATATCATTTCCTGTGATGTCTTTCAAACGTTTCACTAGGATATCGAAATATTTTTCACGGATTTCCTCCTCATCTTTCAAATTTGGTGCGATTGGCACGAGAAAAAATAAATTTTCACATCCCTCTGGTGCAACGGATGGATCCGTAAGGGAAGGAGCACTCAAATAGAATAGGGGAGACGTCGGCCAACTTGGATCCTTGTAAATTTCTTTTCCATGTTCTTCAAGTGATTCATCAAAAAACAAATTATGGTGTTGTAAGTTTTCTACACGCTTGTTGATTCCAACATAGAAAATTAAACAGGATGGCGCCATGGTGCGTTTGTCCCAATATTTTTCAGAATAATTCGCTTTGTCCTTGAGTAGTTTGCTTTCGGTATGCTCGTAATCCGCTCCAGAAACAATCACATCTGAATCGAATAATCCCTTTTCAGTTCGTGCTGCCGTGGCCAATTTTTGATCGGTTTCGAATCCAGTAACTTCTTGGTCTGTTAAGATCTTCACTCCTTGACTTTTCGCGATTTCCGCAAATGCTTCGATGAATTTATGCATTCCACCCATCGGGTACCATGTTCCAAGGGACATGTCTGCGTAATTCATGAGGGAATAAAGTGCGGGAGTCTCGTTAGGCATCGCTCCTAAAAACAGAACGGGAAATTCTAACAGAGATAAAATTTTTGGGTGTTTGAAATATTTTCGAATATAGGTTGAGAAGGACGATAGTAAGTGCATGTTTAATAAGCCACCTAAAACGCGTCGATCCGCAAATTCTAATAAACTTAAGCTTGGTTTGTACACCAAATCCTGCATGCCGACTTGGTATTTGTATGCAGCGTCTTTCAGGAATTTACGCAACTGAATTGCGCTACCTGGCTCCATTGATTCGAACCACTCTTCGAGTTCCTTCATCGAAGCAGGGACATCTGTGTAACTATGGTCAGGCCAATAGACACGATAAGAAGGATCTAAACGCTTCAATTCGTAAAAATCACTGGCTGTATGACCGAATTGATTGTAAAAACGCTCAAATACATCCGGCATCCAGTACCAACTTGGGCCCATGTCAAATGTGAATCCATCGGATTCAAACTGACGTGCGCGTCCTCCAATGTGACTGTTCTTCTCTAAAATGGTGACGTCGTAACCTGCTTTACCGAGGAAAGCAGCAGTGGACAAGCTAGAAATTCCGGCTCCAAGAATGGTGACTTTTTTACTCATAAATTAATTTGCTGAAAAGGCAAAGTCTGGTAAACATTCCATCAACTTTTTTCGTGCAATGAAGATACGACTCTTCACTGTACCGATGGGAATATTTAATTTGTCCGCAATCTCTTTGTATTTGAATCCTTGGAAATGCATTTCAAAGGGTTCCTTGTAATCTTCTCCTAAGTTATCAATTTTTTCTTGAATATCCTTCACCGAGATGATTTCTATCGCAGATTCTTCATGACTCGGCGTATTTGAAACCAAAAATGATTCTTTTGAATGATCAAAAATAGCACCGGATTTCACCTTGCGGCGGTATTGGTTGATAAACAAATTACGCATAATCGTAAACACCCAAGCTTTAAAGTTCGTTTGAGGTGTGTAATAGTTGCGATAGGTAATCGCCTTTAACATGGTTTCTTGCGTTAAATCTTTCGCATCCTCTTGATTTCGAGTAAAACTCATAGCAAAGGATGTTAGATTATTCTCTAAACCAACGAGTGCTTCATTAAATTCTAAGGTTGACATATTACTTTGTTTAACAATTGAGTGATAAAGTTAAACAAAAATGTTTAATCAAAATCAAAAAAGGTTAAACAAAATAATATTTTTTCAAAAAATATTCTTAAAAATCAAGCAGGGAAAAGGATTCAGGCCGAAAAAAAAATCCAGGTAGTTTATGCTTGCACATTTTCGAGCATCACCTTCACCATCGCATCTGTGTCGAATTCCGCTTTCCATCCCCAGTCCTTTTGAGCATAGGAATCATCGATGCTATTTGGCCAACTGTCGGCAATTGCTTGACGAAAGTCTGGTACGTAATCTATCGTGAAGTCAGGAAGGTGCTTTTGAATCGATGTTGCTAATTCTGCCGGAGTAAAAGATGATCCAGCTAAATTATACGCAGAACGAATCTTGATTTGCTCTGCTGGAGCTTGCATCAATTCAATGGTTCCGCGAATGGCATCATCCATGAACATCATCGGCAATGCGGTATCTTCTTTTAAAAAGCACGTGAAGTTTCCTTGGGATTTTGCTTTGTAAAAAATATCTACAGCGTAATCGGTGGTCCCACCGCCTGGTAAACTTTTATAGGAAATTAATCCAGGGTAACGAATGCTGCGAACATCCACACCAAATTTATTAAAGTAGTATTCGCACCAACGTTCACCAGCTTGCTTGGAAATTCCATAAACAGTGGATGGTTCCATTACGGTGTGTTGAGGAGTTAATTCAGCAGGGGTTGTTGGACCAAAAACAGCAATCGAACTTGGCCAAAATACTTTTTTCACATGTCCTTCTTTTGCCAAATCTAATATGGTGAACAATCCTTCCATATTTAAACGCCATGCAAAATCTGGATTTTTCTCTGCCGTAGCGGAAAGCAAAGCCGCTAATAAATAGACTTCTTCCACGTGTTCGTCAATGATGTACTTTCGAACTGCTTCACGATCTAATATGTCCATCTTGAGGTAAGGTCCGTTGGCAAGTATTGGTGGACATTCCTCTTTCAAATCTGCAGCGATGACATTTTGCGCGCCATTTAACGAGCGCAACGCTAGAACGAGTTCGGTTCCAATTTGTCCGCAAGAACCGATAACGATGATTTTTGACATGTATAAAGTATTTAGACAAATTTAAGTTTTGCAATTGGTATAAATCAGATTCTAATCTATTTTTTATTTCTTCGAAAACTGATTAAAATCATTTATTAGTCATTCAGAGCTCTTTAGTTTTGCTGTGAAATGATCTTTTTAACTAATTTTAGACGGATTGTTTGAACAAACATAAAATAGAACTATGCCTTTTTATCATCAACTAGGGAAAATTCCACACAAACGACATACTGTTTTTCGTCAGGAAAATGGTGAATTGTATCATGAACAGCTTTTCGGTACAGCTGGATTTGACGGAATGTCCTCCCTTTTATACCACATTCAACCTCCGACCGTTGTCAAGGAAATTCTTGGACAAACAGATATTACTCCAGAGGTTGCAATCGAGAAAAACATGCTGATGCGCAGTTTTCGCGGCTACGATTTACAGCCGAACGAAGATTACGTGGAAAGCCGTGTACCGGTTTTAATCAACAGTGATGTATACATTGAACTCGCAGCACCATCGAAATCGATGACCGATTATTTCTATAAAAATGCGGATGCCGATGAGGTGATTTTCATTCACCGTGGATCGGGAAAATTACGCACACAATTAGGAAATATCGATTTTAGTTACGGAGATTATTTGGTTATTCCTCGTGGGATGATTTATCAACTGGAGTTCAATGACAGTGATAATCGCTTATTTATCATTCAGTCATTTCATCCTGTTTTTACACCAAAAAGATACCGAAACTGGTTTGGACAATTACTTGAACATTCTCCCTTCTGTGAACGCGATTTGCGTCGTCCGCATGAACTTGAAACACATAACGAAGAAGGTGATTTCTTGATTCGCATCAAAAAACAAGATGTCTTGTACGATTATGTTTATGCGCATCATCCCTTCAATGTTGTTGGTTGGGATGGATACAATTTCCCCTACGCATTTTCGATTCACGACTTTGAGCCAATCACCGGACGCGTGCATTTACCTCCGCCAATTCACCAGACTTTTGAAACAAGTGCTTTTGTCATTTGCTCGTTTGTACCACGTTTATATGATTACCATCCAAATTCTATTCCGGCACCATATAACCATAGTAATATCGACTCGGATGAGGTTTTGTACTACGTGGATGGTGACTTTATGAGTCGAAACAACATTGAAAAGGGACAAATTACCTTGCATCCGGCAGGAATTCCTCATGGACCACACCCTGGAGCGTATGAGCGTTCAATCGGAAAAACGGAAACACAGGAATTAGCCGTAATGATTGATACCTTTAAACCATTAAAATTGACCAAACGCGCAATGGAAATGGAATTACCTGAATACGTAAAATCATGGATTCACTAAGTCCTAAATTTTCAATAATATTGCAAAGAATTTAAGAACATGGCAGCAGAAATAAAAAATTTAAAAGATCTACAAAACGTAGAATATAGTTTAGAAAAATTATTCTCGGACGCAGAAGACTTCCTTCCGCTTTTGGGAACCGATTACGTGGAATTGTATGTTGGAAATGCGAAGCAATCCGCACACTTCTACAAAACAGCCTTTGGATTTCAATCAGAAGCTTATGCTGGATTAGAAACCGGAATGAAGGACAGAGTATCGTATGTATTGAAACAGGAAAAAATCCGATTGGTACTTACCACTCCTTTGACTTCAGACGGACCGATTAACGAGCACATCAACAAGCATGGGGATGGCGTGAAAGTGATTGCTCTTTGGGTAGAAGATGCGACGAAAGCATTTGAGGAAACAACAAAACGCGGAGCGAAACCATTTATGGAACCAACGCGTGAAGAAGATGCAAATGGATACGTGATTCGTTCAGGAATTCATACCTATGGTGAAACGGTTCACATTTTTGTGGAACGTAAAAATTACGATGGAATTTTCTTGCCAGGATTCAAAAAATGGGAATCTCACTACAATCCAGAACCAACTGGACTCAAGTTCATTGACCACATGGTCGGAAATGTGGATTGGAATGAAATGAATACATGGTGTGATTTCTACAAGAAAGTGATGGGATTTGCTCAAATCATTTCCTTTGATGACAACGATATTTCTACAGAATTTACTGCCTTGATGTCCAAGGTGATGTCGAACGGTAACGGTCGAATTAAATTTCCGATCAACGAACCAGCAGAAGGAAAGAAAAAATCTCAGATTGAAGAATACATTGATTTTTACAAAGGTGCAGGTGTTCAACACATTGCTGTAGCTACCAACGATATCGTCGCAACGGTTTCTGCCATGCGCGATCGTGGTGTAGAATTCTTGTATGTCCCAGAAACATATTACGATGATTTGATCGAGCGTGTTGGAGACATTGAAGAGGACGTTGAAGTGTTAAAACAACACGGAATCTTAATTGACCGAGATGAGGAAGGATACTTGTTGCAGTTGTTTACGAAACCAGTCGTAGATCGTCCAACGATGTTCTTTGAAATCATCCAACGAAAAGGCGCACAGTCCTTCGGGAAAGGAAACTTTAAAGCATTGTTTGAATCGATTGAAAGAGAACAAGAAAACAGAGGAACGCTTTAATAGCTTGACTTTCGACATACTAAAAAGCCCTGACAACAGAATTGTCAGGGCTTTTTTATGTCTGATTGTTTTGGATCAAGAAAAATGCAGCGACATCAGTTCCGATAGTTCTTGTTGAATGGAAGTACTTCGGTCTTGGTTATAGGCATTTTGGATGCGTTCCACGAGAATCCCATGATCAGTGATTCCTTCCGATTTTGTATCAATTACTACTTGTTGAATGGTTTTTGGCCGTGGTCCCCAAGTAAAAACCTCTCGGTGCTGGTCATCTAGGCAAATTAATTTCGGAATTGACCTTCCACCATTCGTTAAATATTGGTCCATGATGTCTAAGTGCTCATCGCGCAAAATGATTTTTAAATCGAGGTGTTCGGTCTCTGCGGCGATTTTCCCAATGACCGGAACAATCTGGGCAGCGTCCCCACACCATGCTTCGCTGATTACTAGCCATGTCAATGGTTGACTTAATTTTAAAAGATTTGCTTTTACTTCTTCCGTAAGAACGGTTGTTTTCTCTACTCGTTTCATGCGCTTCGCATTTAACTCGGTATAATGGATGAGGTCTTCGCGTTGCTCGGGTCCGGATGTTTTTCCTTGTGAAACTAAATCGGAAACGAATGTTTTATAAGCTTCATAAGAGTAACAATTCGTTAATTGATCTGGCAAAAAATTGACTTTTTTTCTCATCGATGGATTGTATAGATTTCAAGTTTGAAAGTTACGATGAAATTGGAAAATGAACTGAAACATTTGTCACATGAAGGTAAAATGATAAAAAAAATCAAATGAGTTTGGTCTAGTATTACCAAAATTAAATAAGATTTAATATATTTGCACCCACGTAAAACGGAGAATGTAGCTCAGTTGGTTAGAGCGCTGGTTTGTGGTACCAGAGGTCGCGGGTTCGAGACCCGTCTTTCTCCCTCGTTTTAAGGCTGTAGGAAACTACAGCCTTTTTTTATTTCATTCCGTGCAAGGTCTGCTCGCACAAAATCGCTAATTCTTTCGGTAGATTGGAATGGGTCCAGGGATGACTAGCGCCAAAAACATGATCTGCATTTGGAATAATCTGCAAAGAAACATGTGCCCATCTCGCCAAGGATTCTCCTTCTGCAATTGGGACGGAAGTATCTTGATCACCATGATGAATGGTCATGGGAATACTCAAGTTCTCAATGGCTTGCTGAATGTTCAATTCGGATTCGTTGCGTTTAAAATCTTCGTAAAGTGATATATACTGTGGCAAATCTTGATGCGTGCGTCCATTCTTGACGTGACGAACTCCAGTGTTTTTCCAATGTTCCAATTCTGGACCACTTGGAAAACGCATGCCGATATCCGAAATAGCTGCCCACGTATGAACGGAGGAAATAGGGAAGGAGTCTGCGTATTTTTGTCCAGCTAAAATGACAGCACCACCACCACGGGAATGTCCGATGAGTCGAATGCTTTTCAGGTTGGGAACCTCGGACAGTAAGAAATTCAAGACAGATTCAATGTCTGCCACTTCATAGGAATAACAGTTCTTTCCGAAAGCTTCTTCATCGGGAAAATCGATGCCATTTTCGATGGTTCCACCATTATGACTGAGGTTGAATTTACAGAATCCATAGTGTTTCTCTGTGAAAAATTGCTGAACGAGGTGCCAAGCTCCCCAGTCTTTGAATCCCATAAATCCGTGGACGAAAAGAATCAGTTCACCATTAAACGTTTCTGGAAGCTCGAGATCAATCAGACTTGGACGTCCAGCTGAACCAATGTATGTACTATTCGCTAATTTCCTCATCACTTTCTCCAGGTAACTCTAATGCTCTGACACTTTGAATCGCATTTCCGGCAATTCCTCGAATGGAAGCGTGCATGTCGATGGTATTCATAATGACTTTCTCAATTTGCTTTTCTCGTTCTTTCCAAATCCGTTGCATGGAACGTTTTTCGGTTTCGAGTCCATTTTTCATGGACGTGAATCCTTCTACAATCGCCTCCACTTGCATGCGGAAATTCGTGCTGGTCAGGAAATCGTACAACATGTGCATTTTATCCCCACGATTGACCTGTGATCCCAACGCAGCGTGTACTTGGATCACCGTTTCACGCAGAACTCCCGACAATCCTTTGAATTCTTCGTAGGTACAGACGTACACACCATCCTTCATTCCCATGCGTTGTAAATCCGAAGGCATGGCTTCTGTTACCAGGACACCAATATCTGCTCCTTTTTCGCGCATGTCCGCTTTGAATTTCGCAATCCATCCCGGTTGGAAATCTTTGGTGCGCTTGCTTTCGTAATAGATTTTTCCGCAATTTTGATCACTTCGTGTATTCACGATTTGGATGCAATCGCCGCCTCGAGCTCCTTTTTTGATTTCTTCGATGGTATCCAGTGGAAACTGTGCTCCCAACCATTCTTCAATCGCTAATTCTTGAACTTCTCCTTGCAACTGCATAGAACCTTGTTCTTGTTTGCGAATCATTTCCTCTGTGAGGTTCTTTTGATCCTCAAGTTTCTTTTGTAGCTCCTTGATGCGGAGTTCGTTGCTATCTTCTACCAACTTTTTGATTTTCTCCTTTTCGATTTGGAGGAGTTCATTCATTTTTGTTTCTGCCGCTAATTGTGCAATCGATTGTGCCTCTTCTTTTTCTCGTTTGAGTCGCTCGACTTCCGCTTTTGTTTTGTTGAGTTCACTTACTTGTGCGGACTTTTCATTCAGTTCTTTTTGCAAGGCATCCATTTGGGCACCTTGTTCTTCCGCGATTTTCAATTTGAGTTTCTCTTCAATTTTACTGCGTTCCTCGACGATGGACTTCTCCAAGCGCTCATGAAAAAGTTCGTTTTCTCTTTTTTTCTTTTCTTCAAATGCCAGTTTCTCCTCGCGAAGCTTATCGACAAGCGCATTCATCTTTTCTTGTTCAGAATGTATTTGAGCTTGATATTTCGCTTGATACTCTGCCTCTAGTTGGTGAGAAAGAATGTTGGTGACATCGATGTTTGTCCCACAATTTGGACACTTGATTTGTTCGTTCGCTGACATGAAGGTCTTTATTTTACGTAGTCTTGTTTCTGGACCAACATGTATTGGTCATTATTGAGTCGAATATAACCAAAATCGTAACAAAATACGTAACTCGAACCTTTTCTTGTGGAATAAACATTGGTGTAATAATGAAAATTAAATCCTTCCTCTGCGAGGAGCATGCCTTCAACGGTTCGTTTTCCATCCGGATTTAGGTTCGCAAGGATTCTCCGGTTTTTCCGTAAAATGGCATTGATGCGTCTAACAACCATGTTTGCGTCTTCATTGATTCGGTTGTTAAAAGAGTTGCGGCAGTAATCCGAACAAAATTTCTGGTCTCTTCTTCCCACCAGTTTGATGGCACATTCTAAACATTGACGATTTTTCATGAAAGTTTTTTTATCTATAACTGCTTTTTTTTCGCTTTCATATATTTTTTGAAAAATAAATTTAATACTAAGTCAATCAATCATTTGCGATATTCATTCAAGTGCCATCAATATTCATTTATAGGTGGTTTCGGCTCGAAAAAACGTTACTTAATGAAAAAAAGTGCGTTAAAACAGAACCTTTTCTTCTTACATGGAGTAAAAGGACACGCAACAATCAAAAAAAATGAGGCAGTTAAAAATCGCAAAACAGGTTACCAACAGGGAAACCGCATCTTTAGACAAGTATTTACAGGAAATCGGTCGTGTAGACCTGATCACTGCAGATGAAGAAGTTGAGTTAGCTCGACGCATCAAAGCAGGTGATCGCGTCGCACTTGAACGCTTAACGAAAGCGAATTTACGTTTCGTTGTTTCTGTATCTAAACAATATCAAAATCAAGGTTTGGCTTTGCCAGATTTGATCAACGAAGGAAACTTGGGATTGATTAAAGCTGCTGAACGTTTTGACGAAACACGTGGATTTAAGTTCATTTCATACGCTGTATGGTGGATTCGTCAGTCGATCCTTCAAGCGTTAGCAGAACAAGCGCGAATCGTACGTTTACCATTGAATAAAATTGGTAACATCAACAAAATCAACCGTGCCTATTCGGAATTAGAACAAAAGTTAGAGCGTCCACCATCGGCGGATGAATTAGCTGAGTTCTTGAACGTAACTCCAGAGGAAGTGAAACAAACACTTTCACAAAACGGACGCCACGTATCCATGGATGCACCATTAATCGAAGGTGACGAATCAACATCGAGCATGTACGATGTCATGCAAGGTGATTCATTGCCTAGTCCAGAAGCTAATTTGGTTTTAGAGTCTTTGAGAAGCGATATCCGTCGCTCATTAACTTCCTTAACGCCAAGAGAAAGCGAAGTGATTAGCATGTTTTACGGATTAGAAGGAAAAGCGCCACTTTCGTTAGAAGAAATTGGAGACAAGTTTGACCTTACTCGTGAGCGTGTTCGTCAAATCAAAGAAAAAGCGATTCGTCGTTTGAAACACACCACAAAAAACAGAGTACTGAAAAGTTATTTAGGATAATTCAAGGCGGGTCAATAACCACCTACCACCAGTAAACCACTTGTTGGCCGGCTTTGAATAGCATTGAGAAGGAGTTCGTAAGGACTCCTTTTTTTATGTCTAATACTTACATTGGATCGACGTCGATCACAATTTTAACGGACTTGTTTGCCGGTTTTGCGTAAAATTGATCGATGATTTCGCGGATTTTCTCCTTGACTTTTCGCTCGGGCGCACTGCGTTCGATTTTCAACTTAATTTCCTTCAAATAGTAATTTTGAATGCGTTTAATGATCGGGAATTCAGGTCCCAAAACACGTTCCTTGAAAACGCCCTTCAATTGATCAGCTAATTCGATGGAAGCTGCATGGACCATTTGTTCGTTCGTATGTTTCAAGGTCAATTGAATCATTTTATAAAACGGCGGATAAAAAAAGTTTTGACGTTCAATGATTTCTTGCTGATAGAATCCTTTGTAGTCGTGCTCTTGCACTAATTGAATCACCCAATGATCTGGATTACCTGTTTGGATGATCACTTTTCCGCGCTTGTCTTTTCGTCCTGCTCTACCTGCCACTTGGGACATCAGTTGGTAGGAACGCTCGTAAGCACGAAAATCTGGTCGATTCAATAACATGTCTGCATCGAGGATTCCAACCATGGAAACGTGATCGAAATCTAGTCCTTTGGTGATCATTTGGGTTCCAATGAGAATATCGATTCGACGCTGTTCAAATTCTTCGATGATTTCCTCATAGGCATGTTTCGAACGAGTTGTGTCCAAATCGAGTCGTTTGACCACTTTGTTCGGGAACATGATTGAGAGTTCGTCCTCAATTTTTTCCGTTCCAAATCCAAGCATTTGTAGGCGATTGCTACCACAAGCGGTACAACTTCCAACGGGAGCTGTGGTGAAACTACAGTAATGACATTTTAATAAATTACTGTGTTTGTGGTAGGTGAGAGAAACGTCGCAATTGGTGCATTTTGGTGTCCAATTACAGACTTCACAGGACCATAACGGCGTATATCCTCTGCGGTTTTGGAACAACATGACTTGTTCTCCTTTATTGAGTGCGGATTGCATTTCCTCCAAAATCATCGGGGTAAAATGCGATTGCATGTTTTTTAATTTTCGTTCGCGTTTCAAATCCGCACACCAAATCTCAGGTAATTTGAGTCCTTTGTAGCGTTCGTTCAATTCAACCAAGCCAAATTTCCCCTGTTTTGCATTGTAATAGGTTTCCAATGCAGGAGTTGCCGTTCCAAGAAGCACTTTTGCGTCATGCAAGGAACCAAGCACGATGGCAGCATCTCTGGCGTTGTAGCGTGGAGACGGATCATATTGTTTAAACGAACTTTCGTGTTCTTCATCGACAATGATGAATCCAAGGTCTTGAAAGGGAAGGAAAACAGCACTGCGTGCGCCGAGAATGATTCGGTATTTGTTGGGGTCATTGTGCAAGACGTGATTCCAAATTTCCACACGTTCATTCTGATTAAACTTCGAATGATAGACGCCAACTTGTTCTCCGAAATAGGCGGACAAGCGTTGAATGAGTTGGGTTGTCAACGCGATTTCTGGAAGTAAAAACAACACTTGCTTGCCGAGGTCCAAATAGGATTGAATTAATTGGACGTAGATTTCTGTTTTTCCAGAACCTGTTACTCCGTGCAACAATGTCACGTGTTTTTCTTCGAAACTCGTTTCCACTTCCGTTAACGCTGTTTGCTGTGCTTCGGTCAGTGGTTTGAATTCATTTAATTCGCGGTTGAGTCCAGAAAGTCGGTCGATTTGAAAACGTTCCAGCACAAAGAATCCTCGTTTTTCAAGGGTACTGATGGCTGAAGCACTCACTTCATTTTCGAGTAGGGTTTTCTTCGAAATCGGAAGGTGGATTCCACCTTGTTCCATGGCAATTTTAAGAAATTGAAGAACCGCATCCACTTGTTTTTGAGCACGGGAAGTCGCTTCTAATTCTTGAATGAATTCATTGAGCAGTTCCTCTTTTAAATAGGCTTCGCCTAAAGAAACGCACAAGAGTGTTTTTGGAGCATAGCGGTCATTGATTTCCTCGCTGGAGGAAACGATGCGGCGTTCAATCATTGCTTTGATCAATGGTTGAATGGTCTTGACTCCTAAGATATCTGAAAGTTCTTTTAAACTTAATTGATCCTTCATTTCCAAAGCCTCGACCACTGTTTTTTCGCGTTCTTGCAGTAAATCAACCGCTGTGTCAAACTCGGGATGCAAACGGATTTTGGTTTCACTGGCCAGTTTGAAATTCGCTGGAAGTGCGGCATTCATGACATCCCCAATCGGCGCCATGTAGTAGGACGAGATCCAATCCCAAAATTTCAATTGCTTTGGTGTAATGATGGGTTGCTCATCCAGTAAGTGAAGAATGTACTTCGCTTGATAAACGGCAGGAACTTCCTCGTGAATACGCGTGACGATTCCGGTGAGTAATTTGTTTTTCCCAAAGGGAACAATGACACGGAGTCCAGCTTGGACATGGTCGTTTAATTCAAAGGGAATGCGGTAAGTGAAGACCTGATGTATGGGAACAGGTAGCAGGACATCTGCAAAATAAGTTATTCTTTCACTCACAAGGGTAAAGATACGAACTCCTAGAAGTTTCCCCTAGGAAATTATTGACAAGCGTAGGATTCTTCTTGGTTCACGATGTTGTCACCTGGATGATTTGAACAGAACAAATAGGTTCCGGTGATTGGACCTTGGCATAACTCACGCGTACTTTTCTTATCGATTGCGCGAATGTAGGCTTGTTGTGGTGAAGTATAGAAAGGCTTGAAAACTTTCAATGTTTGACGAGAGGAGAATATTCCGACCACACGTTTCCCGTTTGTGACAGAAAGGTTCGTGTAGCTTGGTTTGCTTTGAGCAAGTCCAGAACTAGGCTTGTTTACGGTAATGTAATTGTAAAACTCTTCTGCTCCACCGGTGATTGTGATGTAAATTCCTTTCATTGTTCTTTTTTCCACTTGAGCGTCTTCCACGATGCTTTGCTTCATGAGGTCATAGAAAGACCTTCCACTAATGGAGAATGTTAACGCACTATTTGGAACAACTTCTTTTTCACCGACTTTCCAATTGTATGATTTCGTGTATGGAACGCCAGCGATGTATTCGTTGTATGCTACATCAAGTTGTCCGTTAATGACGTACGAATTACCTGAGTTCGAAACGGCAAGTCCAGAGGATAAATACTCTCCGGGACTATCTGCAAATTTGAAGGTGTAGTTTTGAGAACTAGAATTCGTTGTAATCCCACGAACTAAGCCTGTTTCTCCACTTACCTCAAATTCTCCATTGTTAATGCTTGCGGAAAAACGGTAACGAGCAGTAGGTTTCAACGACGATTTCATTGGGTCTGTTGACGTTTGTATCACTTCGTTTGCTCCTGTCGGAAGTGTTTTGAAGTAATATACTTTTTGCTCAGGACCATAGAAATATCCGTTGGTGTCCTTGTCTTGAATGAGTGTGTCTTTTAAAATCCACGTGCGTGTAACGGTTCCGTTCACGACTTCAGAAATCGTAGCATCCACTTGGTCAAAGTAACTTGAATCCGCAATTTGTGCAATATCCAATGCGTTTCCTGGTCCAATGAAAGCGCGTGTGATTTTAACGTAGTGTAGGGAGTCCGCCTGATCCAACAAACCATAGACAATAGCGGTTTCTTTAAAGTCACCAGCTAGTTTCAAATCCTCGGAACAGCTTTGCAGGAATAATGCTGCTAAAAAAAGAAGGGAGAGAAAACGTTTGATCATCTGAGTTAGTTTGAATCAAAAATACAATTTATTTAGCGAATTCCTTGAGGAGCGATTCCTAAATCGGGCGTTTCACTTTTTTCAATGGAAATTAATTCCACTTCAAAAATCAATGGTGAATAAGGTTTGATGATTGTGTTTGGCGGTGGATTTCCACCATAAGCCAATTCTTGAGGAATGAAGAATTTGTATTTAGAACCGATGTTCATCAACTGAATTCCTTCTGTCCATCCCGGAATCACTTGATTTAAGACAAAGGTAACTGGCTCTCTTCCAATTGAACTATCAAAGATTCCACCTTCAGGAATGCTTCCTTGGTAATGAACTTTTACACTAGATGTTGCTGTTGGATGTGCTCCTTTTCCAGCTTTTACCACTTGGTATTGCAATCCACTAGCCGTTGTCATGATTCCCGGTTTCGTTTTGTTCATTGCTAAAAATCCTTCTCCAGCTGCTTTGAACTGCTCTGTGATTTTTGCATATTTTTTATTCATTTCCACTTCGAAAGCAGCCATGATTTTCTTGCGGTCCTCGTTTTTCAATACTTCGATATCTAACTTGTTCAGTCCATCAGCGAAACCTCTTTCGACCATTTTGATGTCGATCAATGGCAAAGCATCTAAATCCTTAAAGTATCCTTCAAAACGTTGACGGTTGATTTTTCCAACAGCCAATGATCCTTCTGCATTGTATTTATCGTTGAACTCTTTTCCAGTTTTTCCGATGCATTTTGTCACGGTTTTAGACAGACCTTCAAATTCTGAATCAGAAACTTTGCATTTGAAACCTTCCACTAATTTTTCTTTATCCATCTTGTTAAATGGACTTTCTGTAATGAATGGTTTAGCGATTTCACAACCCAATACATACGAGTATTTCTCTTGCATGGTTTTTAATTCAACTTTCTCTTCTCCACCACATGCTTGTAGGATCAGGAATAAGGCGATAAATAGGGAATAACGAATCATTAGTTAATGTTTAAAAGTTCAACTTCAAAAATAAGTGCACTGAATGGTTGGATGGGTCCACCTGGGTGTGGATTTGCTCCGTAGGACAATTCTTGTGGAATGTATAAACGGAATTTAGATCCAACAGACATCAATTGCAATGCTTCAGTCCATCCTGGAATCACTTGGTGAACGCCGAATGTTGCGGGAGTCCCACGTAACATAGAACTATCGAAAACCGTTCCATCGATTAACGTCCCGTGGTAATGAACGGTCACATTGTCCGTTGCACCTGGTTTTGCGCCATCACCTGCCGTTAAAACCTCGTATTGCAATCCTGAGAAGGTTTGGTGAATGCCTTCTTTTTTCGCGTTTTCCGCTAAAAATTCTTCACCTTGTGTTTTGTTCGCACTAAAAGCTGCATTCTTTTTCTCATCCAAGTATTGTTGGATAAAAATGTTTGCTTCATCCGGAGTTAAAGCAGTTGTTTCATCATTGAAAACCGCCTGAATGGCTTGCATCATCAAGTTCACGTTGATGTGCTCTAACTGTTGATTTTTCAAACTTTCACCGATGCTCATTCCAACACCGTAGCTCGCTTTTTCTTCTAAAGATTGCATTTAATTGATTTTAAGGAGACGAAGTTAAGAAAAATGCGTCGGAGATCTTTGAAAAAATCAGGCGAATACTTGAATAATTGTAACAACATGTAAAAATGCCCGTTGAAGGCTTTATGCAAAAATCCTTTCACTTTGATTACGAGCTTCATTCCACGTGGGAAAACCTAGCTGAATCGGACCTTCACTTGGTTGAATTAGCCTATGAGGCGATGGATTTAGCGTATGCTCCGTACAGTGAATTTAAGGTCGGCGCAGCGGTTCGTTTGTCGAATGGACTCACCTTGAAAGGAAATAACCAAGAAAACATTGCGTATCCATCTGGACTTTGTGCAGAGCGTGTGGTTCTTTTTTACGCCGGAGCAAATTATCCATCGGAATCCATCGAAACAATTTGCGTTGTGGCACGTGGAGATTTAATGCCGAGTGAGTTTTTGCTTTCCCCGTGTGGATCTTGTCGTCAAGTCATGTTGGAAACCGAAAACCGTCAAGCGAAAAAGATTCGAGTGATCTTGGTGAACCAAGACAAGCGCACGATCATTCTTCATTCCGTTAAGGACTTGCTTCCATTTGGATTTGGGAAGTAGGGGAAGGAAATTTCAAGAAACAATTTAACGACAGCTGATCGTAAATATTCACCGCAAAAATGCGGTGATTAAATCAATTTTTCACCGCAAAGGAAGATGTTGAATGTCTGGAGGGGACGTTTAGTTGAAAAACGATGACTATCTTTTTAAGTATTCTTCCGCTGTCATGACGGGAATGCTGGAATGTTTGAAGTCCTTTCCGTTTCGTGTGATGATCACGGAACAATTCGCTTGTAAAGCACTGTAATATTGAACGGAATCCTCAAAATCTTTGAATGGAGAATTCAATCCTTTTTCCACGGTTTCTTCATTGACCTCACAGACTTCACAAATAATTTTAAACTTTCTTAGTTTCGTGCGAACGAATTCCTCGGACTCATATTTATTCAGGATAAAATCAACCGTAGTAAAAGAAAGGGGAGAGGATACTAGGACCAGTTTCTTTTGATCGGCTAATGTTGCCAATCGTGCAATGGCATCGAAGTGAGGATCTCGGTGCGCTAATAAATCCAGTATGACATTGGTATCCAAAAACAATCTACTCATTTGTATTTCTTTTCTAGGTGCGTTAAACGTTCCTTTTTAGCATCAAAATCTGCCGGAAGCTTCGTTTTGGTGGACATGCTTTTGACAAAATCAGAGATTTGATCCTCGTCGTTGCTTTCTTCAGAGATCAATGAATTCAAGTAGTTTTCAATCAATTTAGACAAACTAACCTGATGACTCTTGGCATATGTTTTTGCCTCGTGAATAATCTCGGCATTCAGATTTAAGGTGAGTTTTGTGTTCATCATCATAGGTTTACGTGTAAAAATAAAAAAAAATTACGTATAAAATGAATGAACCGCTATTTTCATGAATCCTTTGGAATCGAATTGGTCCAATTAGCTAACGCAGATGTTTCGTTTTTATTTTAAGAAAGAGAAATGAGATTGTCGTTTTTTTTACGGGAATCCGGATGCTGCGAAATCCTATTTATGACGAAACCAACAATCGTGACGGTCGTCTTCGTAGCCTTTAAAAACAGTATTCACGGGAGTTCCGTGCTTAAGGTTTTCGTTGAATTTCGTTCGAACCAAATAATTAAATGCGCCCATGTCACCAGTAAAAGCGGTTTTATTCTCGCGGTTACCTCGTTCGTGAATGTCGCACAACTGTTGAATGAATTCAAAGAACAGGGGAGCTTTGGCGCCAATGATTCCGCAATTTAATAGGGTTTCATCACCAAAGGACTTTTCATAGTCGGCATAGTCCGGAAGTTTGTTGCGCAGGTGCGTGGAATGCTCGTTCATCCATTCGTTATTCAGTATTTTGGGCTCGTCCCCGCAAAAAATGGACTGTGGATTTTCCGTAAAAAATGCTTCGGTAAATGGATTTTGAACGAGCGTAACATCGGAGATATCCGTCACGAAAATGTGATCAAACAAGTTTACATTTTTCTCCAGAAAATCACGGTAAACGAAATAGCGAAATACGTTTGGATTGAATGCTGGATTGTAATCGACGCGGATAAAAGAAATATGGTCATTTTCATATTTCCGACAGGTTTCCACGCTGAAATTGTTGTGAAAGATGATTCCGTGTAGCTTTTTGTCCGCAATGGATTCCGCCCAGGCACGCACCAATTCATAGGAGTCATCGTGTAGGGTTTCATTCCGGTTTACATCATAGACACCTGAAATGTGACAGGCCATGATAACGTTGCCGTTTGACGAAAAATTGGGGCTATCGGAAAAGGACATCCATTAACAATTGACAAGGTTTTCTTTTTTGATCGTTGAGCAAATGCTATTTGGCATGTTTCGGTGATAAATGTAGGTTCTTAAGTCCGCTTTTTTCACACGAAATTGAGCTCCAGCTTTTTCGTAAAAATCGGCGTCAGCGGCGAATCCATTTCTGAAATCGATGCTCGTGAACACTTTTTTTATTCCGAACAAAGTACCGAAAAGGATGACCTCGTCTAAATGGATGAGTTTCGTTTGGTCGTTTTTATCCGGTACGTAGTAATCGTCCATGCTGTCAACGATTGTTTCGGTGGTAGAGCAAATCAAATCCACGTTTTCCATTTCTTTCAAGCACTCCGTTAAATGGTTTGGTTTGTATTGATCGTCACTGTCCAAGATGGTAATGTAGTCGCCCATGCTGTAAAGTACACCGCGGTTGATGGACGCAGATTGTCCGCGGTTGCTGTGACGGATGTAGATTATTTTGTCCTCGTGTTGCTCCACGTATTGCATCAAGGCTTCACGGTTATTTTGGGTACTGCCATCATCGATAATCAGCAGCTCGAAATCTTGAAAATCCTGATTTAAAACGGAATCAATTGCTCGTTTGATATAAGAGAAATCGGTATTAAAAACAGCCATTAGAACGGATATCTTTACTTGTCTCAACATAAGTGCTTGGTCTAGTGGTTGCGGCGCAAAGATAGGTAAATGTTTGGTTCAGTTTCCGTTTTCCGTTATTCGATGTACGTTTTCAGATGTCCGTTCGCTCTCGCTCTCTTTCTCGCTCTCTTACTCGCTCTCTTTCTCTCCGCCGCGGCGGACTTACTCTGCGTGTTTAGCGTAGATTAGTTGACATACGGTGTCCATCGCTTTAAACAGCGTTACATCAAATTTCGGGGATGTGGTCAATTTGGTCATGGAGGAAACGGCATCGAAGAGTAGTTCGTTTTCACGTTGAGGGATCCGTTCGATGAAGGTAATTTCCTTGCTTCCTTTCTGTGATTCCGAGACGATGACTTCGTTGGTGGTCAAATCGATGGCAAATAATAGGGTCTTTTTCATTTTGTGCGAGCTTGTTGGATCTTAGTGAAGGTAGCAGCGTCCACTGGAATTCGTTGTTTTGTTCTTGCAACGGACACCTTTTTGAGTGGTTCCGGTACATTGTCGAGCGGTCGTTGTTGGTTGTTTTGTCGAGCCACCATCGCAGCAATTGGTTCCAACTGTTCTATCGTGTATTTTGCAGGTGCAACTGTTCGATTTACTTCGGTTACAGGACATGCACAGCAGTTGAATGTTTGACGCTTCACTGCTTCCGCCGCAAGAGTAAGGGGTGATGTGATCGTATTCCAGATTGGATGAACTTCCACAGCAATTACAGGTTCCGCCATCTCGGGTGAACACGATTTGTTTCGTCGTCTCCGAAATATAGCGACTCTGTGAAAAGCCGGAGATGCTGATGAATAGGAGTGCGAGGAATAAAAGGAATTTTTTCGTTGTTTTCATTTGATTTTAGTCTTTTCTTAGATATTTTAAATGAATTAGTTTCAGCTGTTCTTCAGGACTAAAATCGTCTACCCATCCGCTTTCTTCACCAACAATTAGCGCCTTACGGATCACCTCAATTACTGCTTCGGAACTTCCAGGTGTTAGTTCATTTGCGAAGAATTGCTCAAAATGATTTTCGAGATCATTCGGGGTATTTTTACTCATATTATTTTAGATGAACTTAAAACTACCAAAAATTCATAAGGTTCATACAATTCGTGATCTTATTTATTGGAATGATTTGAAAGGCAGACAATATGTTGGACTTTTTCATCAAATTAACTACAGAATAACTTCTATACCATTCATGCGAAAGGCTCTCATTTTCTAATCAAGGTGATGGTATCGATGCTTTTTTCGGTGTCCCAGGCTTTTTGGTCACTTGGATTTCTTTCTAGGACTTCGATTTTAAGGGTTTCCTTGAGTTCGTTGGTTAAGAAACGCACGCGAGCATTTTCATCTGCGAACTCGGCAAATTCCATGGGATGATAGGGAAGGACTCTAAATTTATGCAAATCGTTCTTTGTTAGGTTATCGAAAGACATGCTCAAAATGTATTTGTAATCGGATTCCGATGGATAATCCTTGACACTATTTTTATTTTTTTCAATCCAGATTTCTGCCAATTGAAAAGAATCTGATGCATCAGCTGAATAGTATGTTTTTGCATCAGGAATATAGGATCCTAGGTAAACATGTTGTTTTTTGGCTTCTTGAATGGAGGAGGATGAGGAATAAGGTCCACGAGGCTTTTCTTCACCGGCTTTTTCCCACCAATTGTAACATTGTCTGAAGACGAAAATCAGAAAAAGAACAATCAATATTCCCTTGGAAAAATTCTTTTCTCTTTTATTCATGCTTGTTAATAATAGCTAATTGTTCGTTCCACAATATAGTATTTTCCACCATCATCAATGTACATTTTGATCCAATTTCCAGTGGAATCATATTCGTATGTGTTGCGTTGAATTCCCGTAATTTCTCCATCACCATCTTTTTCGACGACCTCGATTTCATTCCCATTTTCATAGGTGTAATCAATGGTTCCATCGGGTTCCCCTTCTTCGTAGTCCAACCAGTGTTCCAAGGTTTTCTGTTTATTGACATATTGATAGGTTGTTATTTCAACCATTCCTTCATCGTTGTCAGACCATTCATGTTTCACTAACAGATTAGTGCTATCGTATTCGAAGGTCTCCATTTCGGAGTATGTTCCTTTTACGTAGTCAATTTTAACTAGGTTGTTTAAGGAGTCATAAGAAAAAGTTTCCGTTGAAATGAGTTGATTGGATAGGTATTCCTCTTTTTTAACAAGTGTGTTTTTATCATTGTAGTAGTACTTAAAGTCTGACTCTATGTGTTTGTCACGAAAGATTTCCTTTGATGAACAGATGTTATTCAGCGAATCGTATGTAAAAAAGTATTCAAGGTTTCCGTTTTTGATGTCATACACGACTCTGTTTTTGTCATCCAATTTAATGGAATAAGTAACGTAGGGACTTCCGTTTTTAATGTCCTTTTTTAATTCTAGCAAGCCAAATGTATTGAAGTGAAATTCCTGATCAAATTCCCAGGAATATTGCCAGCCTTTAGTCGCTTTTACGAATTTGTTATTTTCTTTTTTAGCAAGAAAGGAAGTTGTATGGATCTTTTTCACCTTTCCTTTAAGATTACAACTTTCGAGCTTGTCAAAAGAAAGCGTAGGAATTTGACCAAAAGCACCGAAGTAACAAAGGCTACAGAGAAAGAGTAAGAATCCTTTTTTCATGGAAGAGATTTCGAGTTGCTTCGATAAAATTACACGATTCAAGTGGAAAAGCAAGGGTTGAGATCTATTCGAATCTAGATTTATGAAAATGAAAAGAAGTCAGACAAGCGACACGACTCATTTCACCAAATACACCAAGTATTTTTCGGCAGGGATGCTAAATCCAAGTTGTTCATCGTAAACATTCATCAACGTTCGGTAAAATCCAACATTCGAGTTTGGATGTGTGTTTCGGTAGCATTTCACCAAGTTAAGTGCTGAAATCTTGGACCATATTTCGGAAAGATCTGCTGAACTTGGATTGCCAATCCACTGAATTTTTGTCGAGTCGAAGGGAATAGATTCATTGGATGAACCCAAAACGTTCGGTTCAATTTTGGTCGCGTTATACGTGAGTTTGGACATTTTTTGCTCGAACAATACCAGGTCATTTGGTATGAATTTCCAAGCTATATAATTCTCAAATCCATCGTTCATCGTCAAATGGTATATCGGCAATTTGTTTTGGATCAATTCGGTGGTAGCTAGCTGGTATTCATACGCAGCATCGAATTCCGTTCCCACCTGCAGAATTAAAAAATTCCCCTTGGACTGATATTCATTCGGTATAGCCGAAGTTGGTACTTTCTCCTTTGTGCAGCTGAAGAAAAGGAAAGAAAGAAAAAATAGGAATGTAAAGGATTTCATGGTGTTTCGTTTAAGTAAGTTTTAGACAAAACGTTCCTCGCATTGGGTATTCAATGCACGTATGAATGTCAAATAAAGTAACGCTTAATTCCTACTTGAGGTGGTGTACCAGAAATCCCTAAATGAAATCTCCAATACGACATTTTCAACTCTTTTTTCTTGTCAAATAAATCACATAGGATAAGGCAACATTGAACACGATTACATGTGACACTAAACCGCTTATTTAATCCGGTATTAAGCCAATATTCATTTTTCCAGCGGCGTAGTCATGGATATCAATGACGTACGTAAATTTACCAATCCCTAATGGTTGTTCTCCAACATAGTCGATTGGTTGCAATTTAAATTCTTTGTCACCGATATTAAACCGAATATAAGCATAATGATATGCAGTATCAAATGAGCGATAGCAGGTCGTTTCACCTTTTTTTATAATACCGCAATTAACTGGTCCGGAAACAGGATCTAAAACCACATTACAAAAATCGTATTTACTGATATTTGTAATCCGAATGTTTGTTTTGGTCGAATCTTCTGAACAGGCAGACACAGCATGTTGATTACAGTTCTTAATGCTGTTTTTTTTGCATGCTGAAAAGATGAACATCATCAAAGATGTTAGCATAAGCGTTCGGAATAGGACTTTTGTTTCTTTCATATTGCTTATATTTAGTGATTATTCGATTATAAAGGTAGTGATTGATGGAGTGATATTTTTTAGTACTTGTTCTAAAAGTCAATCAATTATCACCTCAACACCAACTTCTTAAGACTTTGGTGTCTTGTTATAACTTTATGATTTTCCCTAACCAACTTCTCGACTTTCCAATTATTTTAATGTGGTATTTACCAGCGAGTTCCGAGTTTAGGTCTACTTCGAAGCCATTAAATGCCGAAACTTGTTTATAGTTGGCTACTAGGCGACCGAATTCATCGGTGATTTGAATATCGAGTAATTCATTGGTTGGTAAAAGGATCGTGAACGAATTAAAAGTAGGATTTGGATACATGTTTAGTTCCGCTTCATTGTTGTCGGGGACATGTGCCTCTTGAATTAATTCATAAACTAAAGTGTCTTTACAGCCTATGGTGCTCACTGTCATTTGATAAGATTTAGACTGCGCATATTGATGCTGGACAAAAAACAGTTCGCTTGAATCGGAATAAGAAGTTTGGAAGTTGGTCGAAGGAGTACCATCACCCCAATCAATGGTTGTTTCAAAAAATGAATCAGCCTCAATTTGAACTGAGACTAATCCATCTTGCTCATTGGTTTGAACATTGTGCATCATATCTGTCATTCTACCTAGGCAGTTGACTTTGGCTACGAAGGCTTTTTGGTAAAAGAAAAAATCTTCCATAATGCCTCCATAAATGATAATATCATCGTTCGGCAATGAAATATAACCTAGTCCTAAAGTAGAATTTTCACTAGACGTATGAAAAGACCGTTCCCAAATTTTTTCGCCATTTGGGTCTATACAAAGTAAGCGCGTTTGTAGGCTTTGGTCACCATCCATTTGCTGAAAGTCGCCATCAGTTCCTTTAAAAATATCGTTACCGAAAAATAAAAGGTTGCCAGATTCGAGCTTCAATGCCCCCCAAATATTTGATGCATAGGGTTTTGCTTGGTCTTGAAGATGCAATTTTTGAATTGGATAATAGTTTTCCCAGAGAAGATTCCCTTCTTGATTAAATTTTTTGATATAACTTATAAAATGCGTATTATTTACGGAATTTGAGGAATCTCTTACACCAAAGAAAAACAAACTACTATCAGAATTCTGAAATGAACAAGATGTTATATTTTGATTCAACAAAAACAATTGTTTTTTCCATGTGAAATCTTCATTTAATAAAAAGAATTGCCCTATTGATGAATTGATACTTGTATTTGAACGTATTTGAACTAGATAAGATTTATTTAGTAATTGTCGAACATGATGAATAGTGCCAATATTTGAAGGTATATGTGGAATAATATGTGATAAATCTGTGGTGAACTTTAATGCCCCAGTTGTGTCAAAAATACCAATTAATGCACGTGAATTAGGACTTCGACCAAAGCAAATTATATCGCCATTTTTTTGGATGGTAAATTCAGAATACCAATCTGAATCTATTATAGATGGGTATGCATCTAACTCAAATTCTGTACTAATTCCTTGTTGTATATTCGTGTACTTTCGGAGGGTTCTTACAACGTTATCCTGCATTCCCATATCAATGAACTGGTCGTCAACAAACCCTGATGAAAATGGTGGATTTTCAATTCCCATTAATGCAACGTTAGGCTCAATTCTCTTTTCAAGGAGCACTCCTGTATTAACATCAATAAACTCGAGTGTCCGTTGATAAATTTGGTCATTTCCACCCAAAAATTGTTGACCCAATAATAAAACAGTGTCCTCAGATAACAGTACTCCTCCGGCATAAAAATGATAATATGAAGGATGAGTTGAATCTGAAGCTAAGTGAATTCTATTAAAATACGGATAACTTGAAGGGGTTTGAGACCTAACCCAAACCCCATAAAACATGACTGCGGCAAACGCTATAAATCTCATTCAAGAATAATTAATTTTTCAAATTCGGTTGGCATACTAAAATCACATGGCAACCAACTAACTAACGGAGTTGAGGCAGAAATATTATTTTCCGCCTGAATTTTATTGTGATCAGTAGTTTCCATCAAAGAATGACTAGTATGATATGGAGTGTACGTCATGTGAAATTATTTTTTTCCTGTCAAATAAATCACATAGGACAAGGCAACGTTGAACAAGATGACGATGGAATATACATATGGGAATAAGCGCATAAAGAGTGACATGTCGCTTCGGATGATGTCTTCAAAAATGAAATACAATATGAGTGTAGAATAATAGGTGAAAACAGACACGGCGAAAAGCTTTTTGCCATTTTGAAGGGATTCTTTTGAACGAACTACGAGGTAAAAATTGATGAAAATGACAAGGGAATAAGTGTATATTGTTGCATACCAGTTATTCAACCAAAAGTCCCAGGTTGTAAGAAATTCAATCAGAGCAATTAGTAAAACACTAGCTTGAAACAAGCGAATGGTTCTTGTTTTAAACAGTGCTTGACTTCGGGCAAGTTCCAAGTAAAAAAGACCTTCGCAGACCACCGTAAAGTGAGCCATTGGCAAAGAGGAATCGAGTTGTTTTTCCAAGAAAAGACTGATCACATCTGTTATAAATCGATAAAGAAAAAAGGCCAGTAATAACTTGTTAAACTTGGAATGCTCCATTTTTTTCCAAGTAGTTAGGAAAAAAAATACGGGAAGCACACTTGATAAAGACGCGAAATAATAAAAGTAGCTCATGGGACTCAAAAGTTGTATTCGTTCTATTATTTACCTACCTCACCACCAACTTCTTCACCCATTGCTGTTCTCCTTGCGAAATATGCGCAAAATAAACTCCCGTTGCTTGTTCACTCATATCAAAGGAATTATCAGAAGAAAGTTTATTGAGCTCAAATACTGCCACTTGTTTTCCTTGCTGGTCTAGCATGGTAATAAGCATGGGTTCTTCACTTAAGCTAGAAACTTGAAAAATTCCGTCAGAAGGGTTGGGAAAAATTCCGATTTCTGTAGCTGTGGCATTAACTACTTCTATTCCTAAATATTGTCCGGCTTGATCGTATCCGTCTGGGTCGGTTCGGTAGGTGAAGTAATAGGTACTGTCTGAACTTGCTCTGGTTGCACCTGCAAACAATAAATCTCCATTATTGGCTATTGTCATAGAAGTTAAATATTGTTGGGGATCACCATTGATTAAAAAATGTTTACAAAAAATGCGATTTCCAGCCATATTTCGTTTTTCTAGAAAAAACAGAGGCTCGAATGTGTTATTTTGATTTGTAACATTTCCATAAACAAAAATTGAATTTGTAAAGGTGTCGATGACAAGTTGTGGGTTGTCGTTATACAAATATTGACTTTGAGGAAGTGTTCCAACTTTTTCACACCATTGCACATTAAATGTAGAATCCATTTTGTTTACAAAGACTTTGAATACATCTTCACCATTATTACATGTTTCAGATCGTGTAGTAAGAAATGCTAATTTGTCCTTTTTTGAATCAGCAGATACGACCCAATCACAGGCAATTGATGAATTATGAAGGCTAAAGTCCTTATAAATTTCTTGGAAGGAAATGACAGAATCTTGATTCCAATACCAAATTGTTGGAGAGCCACCAAAAAAATCATTGTTTGGATGTAGTCCATCGGCTCTGATTTGTTCACCAATAGATAGGTAAGCATTTTTAAATGGAAACGTATATTGCAATTGGCCTTGAACAATAGGTAAGTTTGCATAAACATTACCCAATGGTAATTCTATGGAATCTAAAATTGTAGCATCATTTTGAAGTAACAAAACATACGGCTTGGTATAAATTGACCCAAGTGCGGGAGAAATGATACTTGGATTGAAATATGTTTTGAATCCTGATAGTGCAGATAAATTATAATCAAGTTCTGTGGAATGCATATAACGCTGAAGGGTATCAATAGAGAATTTATTTTTGTGAATGATACCTGTATTGTAATCAAACAACGCCAAATGTAATGAATCATCTAAGACTTGGTCATCTTCTTCTTTATAACCCATCATTAGAACATCGGATCGCTTTACAAGACCCGTTGAATATGTTAAAGTATATAGTGAATTTATATGTGTTGTATCTATGTATTTCCATAAGAGTGAATGGTTGTTTTTATCTAGACTTATAATCCCCGCATAGCGATTAAAATTATACCCTTCATAACCTGAAAGGAAATATTGTTCTCCAATCTCATAGATGTATGTACCTTCAAAATAAGTATAAACCTGTGGCAAAGTAGTTACGGCCGGAGTTGAATATTTGTAAAGCCCTCTAATAGGATTAGTAGATTGAGAAAAACTGGTGAATGCAGCCAAAAAGCATAAAATGAGTAAGATTGCACGTATTTTCATAGCTTGTGTTTTTAAGGTTCAAATTCATTGTTTACTGACAGCTTTTTTAAGCATTCGGATCCCGGAGGCGTTGCATGCGTCGTTCTAACTTTTCTATTTCGGAGGCTTCGATTTCTGCCTGTATTTCTTCGTTGGTTCTTGGGGTGTAAAATCCATCGAGGATGCTCAAACGCATGAGTTCATTCGATGTTTTGACCTGATAAGCCTTGAGCAAGCGCGTGCGAATCAAGTCGACCGTTTTTTTCGAAGTACTGATGCGATCTCCGATTTCCTTGCTGGTTAATCCATCGCATAAATAGTGTAAGACCCTTAAATCTCGGTCGGAAAATCCACGGAAAATTTGTTTTTGCTGCCGCTTGTGGTGTTTGTATTTTTCGTTTTCAAAAGAATTTTCGGAAAAGGCACTTAAAAAAGCCCCGTTTAACTGGACTTGTTCAATGGCAAATATCATTTCTTCCATGGAACATTCTTTTAATAAATAAGAAGCTGCTCCGAAGCGCAGGCATTCCATCGCAATTTCAGGGTCGTTGTGCATCGATAACATAATGGCCTTCACCTCCGGATGCGAAATACTCAATTGTTGCACCGTTTGAATGCCATTTAAAACGGGCATTTCGATGTCTAAGAGTACAATGTCCACCTCGCTTGACTGCAATTGGTCTAAGAATTCTTGTCCGTTGGCTGCAACAATCACCAGATTCAAATGCGCGTAGGCCTGGAGCATACTCGCTAAGCCTTGCCTAACAATGGCATGGTCGTCTACAAGCGCGAGGCGTATGTGCGTGGATTCAGTCATTTAAGCGAATTGAAGTTCAGTGATTAAATGAATCTCCCCCTGCTGTGCATGGCGTTGAAAGGAAAGTTTCGCGGAGATTTGTCGGCAACGATAGCGAATATTATCTAATCCTTGTCCGTTTGTATTGGTCTGCAATTTTTCATAGTCCTCGCCGCTCAAGGCGATGCCATCGTGTTGTATCGTCAAGTGCATTTGTGGTGCATGGTAGTCCAATTTCATGTTGACCTTTTTTGGCAAACTATGTTTCATCAAGTTGGTCATGAGTTCACTGGCAATGTAAAAGAAATGCGTCATGGTTTCCTCTTGGATGCGCAGTTTTGGGGGGAGGTTGGACTCGAATTGAAAATCATCACTCAGGACATTTGTTTTTTGTTGTCCCATGCGCTCTAGTCCTTTGGAGAGTCCAAACTTCTGCAAGTAAAAGGGCATCAGATCGTTGCTCATGCTGCGAATTTCCTCGATGCTTTGTTGGATTAAAGTCGAAGCATTCGAAAGGGTAAGCGCTTGCTGAGAAGACAACTGGGATTCATCTTCGAGTAATTGCAAGTTCTTTTGGGCCATGGACAGTAAGGCGCCTAGTTCATCGTGTAGTTTGCGTGCGATTTTACTGCGTTCGGCTTCTTGTGTGGAAACGGTCAAGGCTAGTTTGTCGTTTTCTTGTCGTTCAATTTCATCCTTCAGTAATTGCTCACCCAAGGCTTTGATCTGCCGATTTTTATCCGCGAGAAAAACCATCCCAATTCCCATCACAAGAGAAAAGAGCATTCCAAGGTTGATCAATAAAGCGAGTTCTTCCGGATTTTTCATGTAGTTATAGTGTATTCTAAAGTTAGGTAAACTTATTGCAGCACCACTTTCTTCACCCAAAACTGATCGCCTTGTTTTACATGAATAAAGTATATTCCTGGAGCTTGGTTTTCTAGTTGAATGGTTGATGTAAATTGACCTTCTAACTGAATTCTTGAACCTTGTTGATCATATACTTCAACTTCCATTGGTTCTTCAGACAAACTTTCTAAATGAAAAATTCCTGTTGATGGATTCGGGTAAACACCCAACTCGTTTTGATTGACTTGTGTTTCTTCGATGCCTAGGTAATCGGCATATTTGGTGATTCCATCCGGAGTAAATCGTATGATGAAAATAGGTGGGGACTCATAAGTATCCTCGTACGATAGTTGACCACTAAAAGCGATGTCTCCATTTGGACAAATGCTTCCTGCCCATATAGTCAATTTATATATTTCTTTTGTTGTTGAATAATTGGAATCAAAATATTTCTTGAATATAAATTGCCCATTATAATCTAATTTATAAATGAATTGCTTGTAATAACTATAATCATTTCCAATAATATTAAAAATTGTCCCAGAAACATAAATCCATTGATTTACTGTGTCGACAACGAGTGTATTCGCAGAAAATTCAAATTGATCTAATGGAAATGAGGTATTATTTCGTAAATCTTTTGTCCATTTTATGTGAAGATTGGAATCTACGTATCTTAAAATCATTTTAATCGGACCAAAACTAACTTGGCCATTTTCATACATCCAATCATCATCTCTGGATAAAGAAACATATTCATTTTTTTTTGCTTCTTGCACATTTTTAACTAATGTGGCTTTCAAAGTATCAGATTCTGTAAGGAATTGTTCAGACAAAATCTGGCCATTTTTACTTGTGAAAATTCTGGTCTTGCAATAAGATTGATTGCCAAACATTGCATTTTTATCAACAAATGAAATAATAGAGGAATCTTTGTATTCGAATGATTTACGAACATTAATTGGTTGCCAACCCATTGACCAAAGATTGGGTTGAAAAAAAGTATTGCTAATGATTTCTCCATCTGGGGTTATATTTAATAAAACCCCTCCTCCCAGAGAGTCAACATTATTTATTCCACTTAATAGGATTGAGCTATCTTTTAATTCCTTTACATCAAAAATTTGAATCTCATTTTGATTTGAGTCAAAATATTTTTTTCTAAAAATGATATTTCCATTAGGCGCATATTTGCTAATAACCAGTTGAAAATTGGCTGGGTCATCGTTTATGCCTGGTTCACCCTGATCTGTGACCGTCAAATAATTTCCATCAAGAGTAGTTATAAGAGAATAATACCACATGATTCCTGAATTATTGTAACCTTCAGTAATGTGATCCCAAACATACCCCTTCCATTCTTCATCAATGCAAAAAGCATATGATTTTTGATCCCAACCTCCTGATAAGCCTATATTACCCGCTCCAATATATGTAGAATCTGTAGCAATTAGCGCGGAGCACTGAAAGACGTAATAATCATTAGTGACGAAACCAGCAGCTGGTGTCCAATATTTTTCAAAGTAATCGGGATGATTGTTCTGCTGGGTGAACGCAAAAGAAAAAATCATCAGGGATATAACTAAAAGTGTCTGTTTCATAGGATTAGATTTCGTTTCGTTAAATGTAATTTTTAATCAACTGATAAAAAAACACTTACTTCAATTTTAGTACATGTTCTAAAGATGGAATTCACTAACCGAACAGGCTTTAAATGAACCAGATAGTTTACGCTTGGTATCCCTCAATTGCTTGTTATTGAAAAAGTTAACAGCAATAATCACTTTCATTTGGAACCCATAAAAATCCAGCGTTTCTGCCAAATCCTGATTTTCATGTTCAATACGCGGAGTTCAATGATTGCTTGGTGAATTTATCAGCGGATGAATGATTTGAACGGATAATTCCCCACATGAAAGCAACACTTAAAGCTGCGTTGATGAGGGCAAAGAGCGGAAATACCATGTCTAACACAAGTGGATTGACGATCATCAAATTTCCAAAAGCCTCATGAACGAAGCATACTAAAAAGTACAGGAAAAAGGCGGTAACAAAGTTACTTTCTTTCTTCTTTAATCCGATTTTATAGATGATTCGAAAGGCAAAACAAGCATTTGCAAAAAAGTAGATAACTCCGCTCAACTTGACAAATTCATACAGAGATGTAACCCAAAACGCATCCGCTAAAAAGGGAAGAAGACCTGCGATGGCAATGACTTGAATGTGTTTTATCGGCAATATCGCATGAAACAAGTAAAGCAGGATATAAAATTCAATACAAATCGAAATATGTGCTGCGGGAATCGGGTTTGAATCTAAGAAATCAAGCAGTATGATCTGCGACGCGTGGTGCAGGACATTGTAGATAAAATAGGCTATCAATCCCCTTCGTACCTGTTTCGAAAATCCTTTGAGCGCTCTGGGGAACAAGGCAAGTGCGATGAAGGGCAGTAAGCTTGTTGCAACGGTGGAGTAGTAAATGGTATTAAAAAAGTCCATAGGGTCTAAATTGAGTGAATATCCTTTTAATGAAGTTCCTGTATGAACGGAATTACGTCGTTTTCACAGAAAGTCTTTTTCGCTGTTCAAGTACTCCCCATGTCAATACTGAATAAAAGATTAGGTGGACCACCATAAAAACAGGCACCACTTGGAGAAAAATGCTTATGTTTTCGATGATAAAATGATAAAATACAGAATAGGCCAAGCAGCATAAAAAGTATAAAAGAAGCGTAATGGAGAAAATGGTTTCTTTTCCCTCAAAGCCTTTTTCGTAAATGATTTTATAGGAAAAGTAGATGCTTGTGGAATAATACAATACCGAACTCACGATCACATCCTCCATTAATGTGGATGTCCAAAACAAATCCAACAAAAAGGGAAGGACACCAAGAATGGAAATCAGTCGAATGCGTTTGATTGGTCGGATGCCGTGAAACAAAGAAAGGAGGATGTAAAATTCAAACAAGACAGAAAAATGTACCGCAGGTTCGGAATCTCGAATCCAATATTGGAGGATAATACACGCTACATGATGCAGCACTAGGTAAACAAAAAACCAAATTAAGCCCTTGCGCACAGCCTTGCTAAATCCTGCTAAGGAATGAGGGAATAGGATGTAGGTAATAATGGGCAATAAACTGGCTGAAACAGTAATCCAATAAATAAAATGAAATAAACGCATAGTCGGTATGGGTATAATATGTTGAATTCGCCGATTTGAAAGTTAGGAAGAAAATGGATGTTTTAAAAATGCGGTATCTACATTGTGTCATATTTAGAACATGTTCTAAAGATGACAAAGTGCATCATTGCAGCGCATTTTTTTGTTTTTGAGAAATGACATACAACATACTACACCTTCTGAGTTAACGTTATTTTTCATCCATTAGAGGTGAGGCTTTGGATAATCTGAATGAAATTCCAAACATACAACGACCATTTTAAATCGTAAATTATGTATGTTCGCAAAAACCACCTTGACTTTCCCCCACGAAATGTTATCAACAATTGAGGTAAATCGCTTGAAAGCAAGTATCTTTGTAAGCTAAAAAATTACCTCATGAATAGTTGGTTTACCGTTAAAGTAAAATACACAAAACAATTAGAAAACGGATCGTTTAAACGTGTTTCCGAACCTTATTTATTAGCTGCCATGACCTTTACGGATGCAGAGGCGCGTATCTATGAGGAATTGGGTACGACCATTCGTGGTGAGTTCCAAGTAACGGGAATTGCACGAACGGATTTACATGATATTTTTCAATACGACGACACTGAAACATGGTTCAAATGTAAGGTGACTTACGACCGCATGGACGAAGAAGGAGAGAAAGCGAAAACCGTTTCTCAAAACTTCTTGGTTTCTGCAGCAAACGTGAAAGAAGCGTATGAGCGCACGGTGGAAAGTTTGTCGACCATGATGATCGATTTCGTGATTGCTTCCATCGTTTCTTCTCCAATCGTAGAGATTTTCCCTTACCGCGAGGAAGATGTTCAGAGTCCAGCTATGAAAAAAATCGCTGTTGAAGACGACATCGAAGAACGCACACCTGTTCGTGCCGTATTCTCTGCTTCTGGATCTGATTTCGACGATACCGAAGAAGAAGTTTTTGTAGCGGATGAATCTGATGATGATACTACAAGTGAGTTAGAGGACGATTTTTCGAATGACGAAGACGAATGAGTGAATGGTTGAAAAAATACCGTGAAAATCATGCGGATTTCGACAAAGGTGAATCGTTGACAGATCTTGGTTCGAATCCATTTGCCGCCTTTTCTCGCTGGTTCGATGAAGCTGTGCAGAACGGAGAAGTGGAAGCGAATGCATTTGTACTCAGTACCGCCACTGCGGAGGTAGGAGTGAGCTCGCGCATCGTTTATTTGAAAGAACTGAAGGATGAACGTTTTGTCTTTTACACGAATTACTTGAGTCAAAAGGGCCGACAAATGGCGGCACACCCACATGTTTCTATGTTGTTTTTTTGGCCAGGATTACAGCGTCAATTGCGCATCGAAGGTACGGTTGAGAAAGTTTCAGAGGAAGTAAGCGACGCCTATTTTGCTTCGCGTCCAAGGGAAAGTCAACTGGGTGCTTGGGCATCCCAACAATCGAGCGAATTGGCACGAACCGAAGACTTAATCGCTGCATTCGAGAAATACGACCGTCAATTTCCAAACGAGGTCCCGCGTCCACCACACTGGGGAGGATATGCGATTCAAGCAACCAGCATCGAATTTTGGCAGGGACGTCCATCGCGCTTGCACGACCGTGTGGTGTTTCAATTCCATGAAAATACATGGAAACAAATCCGTAAAAATCCATAATGCGAAAATTTCAACCCACGTGTCACGTTTTGTCGAATGGTATCCGAGTAGTTCACTTGCAGGTTCCCAATCAAGTGGCGCATTTAGGCTTTTTCTTTTCGGCTGGATCACGCTACGAACAAGCCCACGAAGTTGGACTAGCACATTTCCTTGAACATTGTTTGTTTAAAGGAACAAAGACACGAAACGCATTACACATCCTCTCACGGATTGATGCGGTTGGTGGTGAGTTAAATGCCTACACGGCGAAAGAAGAACTGTGCTTGCATGCTTCTTTCTCCAAAGAACATACGAAAAGAGCCTTGGAATTGTTAGCGGACATTTCCATTAACTCCACTTTTCCTGAAAAAGAAATTGAGAAAGAAAAGGAAGTGATTTTAGATGAAATCAACTCCTATTTAGATAGTCCTAGCGACAAAATATTCGATGATTTCGAAGAACATTTGTTCAAAAATCACCCACTTGGCAACAACATTTTGGGAACGAAAGAAAGCGTTTCTAGTTTTACCCAAGCGGATTTACAGCGCTACGTGAATGCGTATTTCACTGCTGATAACATGGTGGTTTCATACGTTGGAAACATGCCTTTCAAGAAATTGGAACCTATGATGGAAGCGACCTTGAGTCACATGCCGTTAACGGCTCAACGCACGGATTTCTTGTCCTTTACTTCGTATGCGCCCTTTCAAATCAACGTGAAAGAAGCGAATTACCAAGCGCATGCCGTTCTTGGTGGAATCGCGCCGAGTTACAAAGATGATGACCGCATGGCGATGTCCTTGCTGATTAACATTCTTGGCGGACCCGCACTGAATTCCAAGTTGAATTTGTCGGTACGCGAGAAATATGGTTTGGCGTACACAGTGGAAGCGAGTTATTCTTCCTTCGTGGATTCTGGATTCTGGCAAATCTATTTCGGTTGCGAGGACAAAAACATCAACCGTACCTTGGACTTAATTGACAAAGAATTGGTGAAATTTCGATCCAAGGAATTGAGTTCGCTGCAATTAACGCGTGCGAAGCAACAATTCAAAGGTCAGATGGCTTTGGGGATGGATGTAAATGCCGGACTCATGCAAGGATTAGGAAAAAGCATGTTGGCCTTTAATCAAATCGATACGATTCAAGAAATTCACCAAGGAATTGATAAAATCACGGGAGCAGATATCTTGCGCTTAACAAACGAATACTTGGCAAAGGATGCGATTTCTTCCTTGATTTTTGGCGTAGCTCAGGATTAACGTCCGCCGAAAATCGAACTTCCCACACGAATCATGGTACTTCCTTCTTCGATGGCGATTTGATAATCTCCGGACATTCCCATGGAAATTTCTTTGAAATAAGTGTTATCCTTGAATTGACTTGCTTTCAACTGATCAAAAATACGTTTGAGTGACTGGAATTCACGGTGAACTTGTTGTTCGTCGTCTACAAAGGAAGCCATTCCCATCACGCCAACCACACGAATGTTTTGACAGGATTGAAATGCGTCACTTTCGATTAATTCTTGCGCTTCTTCTAATGAAAGTCCAAACTTGGTTTCTTCTTGTGCGATGTGAAATTGTAAAAGCACATCAATGCTTCGCTCGTTTTTTTCTGCTTGTTTGTTGATTTCTACCAACAGTTTTAAACTGTCCACCGCATGGATCAAGTGAACAAAGGGAGCAATGTATTTGACTTTATTGGTTTGTAGGTGTCCGATGAGGTGCCAGTGAATGTCCTTGGGCAGCACTTCGGCTTTATCGACCAACTCTTGTACTTTGTTTTCTCCGAAAGCACGTTGTCCTGCGTCGTACGCTTCTTGTAAATCGCTAACAGGTTTCGTTTTGGAAACAGCGATTAATGCGACAGTTTCGGGAAGAGTGGCTGTGATTTCGTTTATTCGTTCAGCAATCATGCGTGCAATTGATAAATGGTGAGTCCACTGCGTAATTTCGGTTCCACCCACGTAGATTTTGGCGGCATGTTCATTCCGGCATCCGCTACTTCTTTGACTTGGTCAATGGTTGCGGGATGTAGGATAAATCCAACTTCGAACTTACCGGACTTGATTTTATCTTCGATGGAAGACAAGGACTCGTTTCCGGGAACGAATTCCACTTGATTGCTCGTTTTTAAGTCGACGATGCCCAACAAGGGTTTTAAAATTAAATCACTTAAAATAAAGGAATCCAATTGTTCGACTGGATTCGATTCATTGATGTACGAATGATTTGGTTCGAAAAGGTACCAATCATTTCCCATGCAAATGGTGAATTGATGTTCCTTCTCTGGTTCTGCTGCATCAGGAATGGCTTTCATGCTTCCGAGTTCACTCATAGCAGCAACGAATGCATCTTTCGTAAATCCATTCAAACTTTTCAATAAACGGTGGAAAGCCAATATTTTCACTTGGTCTTTCGCCACGATGTAACTTAAAAAGTATCCCGTTTCCGCAGTAGCTGTTCCTTGTTCGGCTTTCATTTGTGCATAGCGAACGGAGGAAGCCGAGCGGTGGTGTCCGTCAGCGATGTACAATGCATCCACTGATTTGAACAGTGTTTGACATTCCTTCGTTTGAGCAGGGGAAAGGACCCAAAGTTCATGTTTGATGCAATCGGTCGTCGTAAACTCGTATTCTGGTCGCTCAGCGCTCACGTTTTCAATGAGTGTGTTGAGTCCAGACTGTGGGTCGTAGGTCATTAACACCGGTTCTGCATTGAATCCTACTTGGTCCAGGTAATTTGTGAAAACTTCTTCACGCAGGGTCAATGTTTGCTCGTGTTTTTTGATGTCGTTATCGATGTACTCTTGCACACTTGCGCCACCTACGATTCCAATCACAGAAAAATCTCCTTTTGATTGACGGTAGATGTATAAATGTTCTTCGGCATCTTGAATCAGTATTCCTTTATCTAGGAAATCGTTGAATTGCGTTTTCACCAATTGAAATCGTTCCGTTGAATTCGCTTTGGTTTTCACCGTGGTGCTAAACTCCGGATTGATGATGTGCAGGAAGGTAAATGGATTATCTTCCAATTTTGCTTTCAGCACGTTCTTTTTGTAGGAATAATAAGGCCTTGTCGCGACTAAATGAACTTTATCACGAACAGGACGAATCGCCTTGAATGCTGAAATATCGGACATCTTGTGTTAGAACTTATAATTCAAACCGAAACTAGGAAGAATAGGGAACTGATAAATAATCTTTGAAGTAATGCGGTTCACGTAGAAGATGTTGTTTCTGTTGTAAACGTTCGTAATACTTGCAACAATCTCCATCACATCCTTATTCTTGAAATTAAATTGTTTTTTGAAGGTAATGTCCAAGCGGTGGTAGTACGGCAAGCGTTGTGAGTTGAAGGTGCCTAGTAAGGTGGTGATCGCACTTGGATTATTTGTCACGTAATTACTCGTAACACCTCCAGAGAAATTCTCTCCTTGGTAATATCCAGCAGTAGGCGTGAATGGCAATCCAGAACCAAGATTCCAACGGATGTTTAGCTCGTAATTTTTTGCTTTACCGAATAAATAGGATCCAACAAGGTTTACGTTGTGACGTCGGTCAAAAACAGGAGCGTAGTTCGCAAATCCATCCCAACGGGTATTTTTTCCGTAAGAATAAACTCCCCACAAAAACAAGCGGTCTTTTGAATATTTAGCCAAGAAGTCAATACCGTAAGATTGCCCCGTTTCGATGATGAAATCTTTTTTGAACACATCGTCGATTAGCTCGAACTGGGAAACATCATCGTACAATTTATTTTGATTGATGTTGCTCAATTGCGAGAAGTATTTGTAGTACGTTTCCACGTTGAAAGACCAATTTTTCCCGAGGTCAAATTCCATTCCTACGATGGCATGCCATGCATATTGAAGTCCGTTTTTCGTGTTTTTCACATTTTGGAATTGTGTCACAAATTGCTCTTGCACATTGGTTGGAGCGGACAAAAGTCCGTTGAATAAGTTGACAACATCCTTGTCCGAAGATGCGGAAGTAAAGTTTTGAGAAAAGCGTCCACCAGAGAATTTAAAGCGTAGGTTTTCGTTCGCATTGTATTTCAATCCAAGGCGAGGTTCAGGAGAAATAGTATTCAAAGAAGCATATACTTGAACACGCATTCCTGTTTGAATGACCCATCTTTTCTTGATCAATCGGTAATTGAAGTAACTTCCAATTTCCGTGGTGAAGTTAGTGGCTTCAATTTTTCTTTTCGCTTCGTTGTAGGTGACAAATTCCGTGTTGAATCCATTGATATTAAAACCGTAATTGATTTCACTTTCGTTTTTCAAGAAATAACTAAAGTCGAATCCAAGGTCAAATCCACCAATTTTCGAATAACGAGGTTCTTGTGCTGTTTCCGCGAAAGTCGTTTGGTAGTTGCTGCCATTTACATGTCCACGAATGAACAATGGAGAACCACTTGGTACCATTAGGAAATTCACACCTCCACCGGAAGCATCCCATCGAAGGTTGGCGATGTCGTAATTGACAGAATCTTGGTTATGAAATCCGAAAGCACTCACTTTCGTTCCGCCATCCCCGTTGAAGGTTACTTTTCCGTACAAATCGGTGAAATTGAAGGGCAATCCGTTTCCGTCATTGACTTTCGGGTAAAGTGATTTCGATGTATAATCGAGTAAACTGTGTTTTGCAGAGAAGACATACGATCCTGGCGCTGCTTTTTCCTTTGTTACTTTTCCAATCGGACCTTCCAATACCATTTTTGCAAGAAACGGAGATGCTGAAACGCGTCCAGCAAATTCTCTGCGGTTTCCATCTCGGTAGGTGATGTCCATTACGGAGGAAACGCGTCCACCGTATTTTGACTCGAATCCACCTGTGTAGACGTCTACGGTTTTTACTAATTCTGTCTCAAAAATGGAAAAGAACCCAATGGAGTGAAATGGATTGTAGATGGTCATTCCGTCCAATAAAACTTTATTTTGAATCGGTGTTCCACCACGAACGTACAATTGTCCACCTTGATCTCCAGTCGTTACTACTCCTGGCGTCACACTAATGGCTCCAACGATATCATTCTCACCACCATGACTTGGAATACGATCAAGAGATTTTTGGTTGTATTTTAATGTCCCGATGAGTACTTCATTTTTCTTCTCTTTTGAATCGATGCTAACAACGACCTCTTTCACATTCTGCGTGTTGCGAACAAGTTTAAATTGAACATCGTAAATTTTGGTTTTGTCCGTCATGTTTACATTGACAAACGCTTTGTTGAAACGTCCAGCTTCAATCTTTAAGATGTATGAACCTTTCGCTAATTTCGGAATTAAGAATCCACCATTGTTGTCGGTATATGCACCGGAAATAACGGTGCTATCCAATTTCAAAAGTTTGACCTTCATTTCACCTACCGGCTCCATATTGGAATCGTCGTATACAAATCCACGGATGGAAAAGTCTTGAGCAAATGTTGTGAATCCAACAAGGGTGATAACGAAGAAAAGTAGTTTTTTTAACATGTGTTTCAATAAGAGTTCCCGAATTTAATGAATTGTTCCCAACAAAAAGCTATCGAACAAGAGTATTCCTTACTCGATGATGCATTTTTGCAAGAAAACACCAGAAGAATGCTCAAATTGAATCCAATAAATCCCCGGACGCAGATCACTCACGGAAATGGTGTTAGCACCGTTTTCCAGTAGAACGGACTTCGTTTTTTGTTCAAGCATGGTCCAAAAAGTAGCCTGGATTGCTTGATTTCCTTTGTTCGTAATCACCAAAAAATCCTTGCATGGATTCGGAGACACAATGATGTATTCTTCCATTATGTTTTCGAGTCCAACAATGTTCAAATTCGGACTCGTCGCACAGCCAAAAGGAAAAGTGACTTGAACGGTATAAACGCCACTAGCATTTGGAGCTAATTCGTAGAAATCTGCAAAGGCTCCAGGGATCAATTGTCCGTCGAGAAACCATTGATAAGAACTTCCAGGCGTAGTGGTCTGAAGGAGATTTCCATTTTGAGTGATGTCCACCGTTGGAACATTCGGACACGTTGTTTGAGTGCTTGTTCCGGGTGTGTTCGCTAAATAAAGTTGTGTTGCTTCATACGCAGCGCAAATGTCTTTCAAGTTGTAGTCCAACCAAGGATCTAAAATGGAGTATGTTGCGTTTTGCTGTTCTGCTCGACTAATGCTAATTCCCGTTGACGAAGTACTTTCCCCAAAATCACAATTGAAGTTTGTATTTGCAAAGTAACAATGTGCTCCACCGATGATGCTCACAAAAGATTTACAGGTACTCGTCACACCGTCGTACATGGGAATGTGGTGTTGAGCAGGAGGAGTAACGCCATCTGAACTTCCAGAAAAGACAATGCTCGGAACTTGCACATTCGGTGCAGCAGCAATGGCCGATGGATTGGTTTCCGCCGGAGCGAGTCCGATCAGTGCGTGAATGGATGTGTTGTTATTCGCCGCTAAAAAAGAAGCGCCGCCTCCCATAGAATGTCCCATGATTCCCACCTTTGGGTAAATATGGTTTTGGAAAAGTGCGTTTGTCGTTTGCAGGTCCAACATTTTCTGCGCGACCAATTTCAAGTCCAAACCAAAATCTCCGTGACTTGGCGAGGGAAACAGGCTGCTTTCCGTCCGAACAAATGCCATGATGTATCCACGGGGAACATAGTGTTCCCAAATGTTGGAATAGGCGTCCCACGTCATCGCGAAACCATGTCCAAAAACGATCACTGGATACGTTCCACTAGCGACAGGCGTACTTGTTCCCGCAGACGTTGCTGGATAATAGATTTCCGTTTGAATCTGTCTTCCGGGTCCTCCACCTGAACCGACTCCACCTGAACGTGTTGGATCGTTAAAAGTGAGTGTGGTGTGTCCGATACTCACTTGTGCGTGACAAAATTGAGCGAGAAACAGAACGAGAAACAGGATGCTTTTCATGGAGTTAATTTAGGATAAATGTACAAAAATCTTATTGGACCGTCCCCCAATTCCCTCTATCTAGACTTCGGTATTGAATCGCTTCTGCGATGTGATTAGATTGAATGCGTTGCGAGGCGTCCAAATCAGCGATGGTGCGCGCCACTTTGATGATGCGGTCGTATGCTCGTGCGGAGAGTCCAAGTTTGTTCATCGCCATTTTGAGCAAATTGGTTCCGGCATCGTCAAGTTGGCAATTCGCCTCAAACTCTGACTTCGACATTTGGGCATTGCAGTGCATTCCTTCTCGATTCATGAAGCGGTCGCGCTGAATTTTTCGGGCTTTTTCCACGCGCAAGCGAATCGACCGGCTTCCTTCACTTGGAACCGTAGAAGAGAGTTCATCAAAGCTCACCGGCGTAACTTCCACATGTAGGTCAATACGGTCCAAAAGTGGTCCGGATATGCGATTCAAGTATTTCTGAACCACACCGGGTCCGCACACGCAGGTTTTCTCTGGGTGGTTAAAGAATCCACACGGACACGGATTCATTGCCGCTACGAGCATGAATCCGGCGGGATAATCAATGGAAAAGCGTGCTCTAGAAATATTGACTACGCGATCTTCTAACGGTTGACGCATGACTTCGAGGACATCACGTTTGTATTCGGGAAGTTCATCGAGAAAAAGTACGCCGTTGTGCGCTAATGAAATTTCACCGGGTTGCGGATAGGATCCCCCGCCGATTAAGCCGATGTCCGAGATCGTGTGATGGGGTTTTCTAAACGGACGCTGGGTAATGAGTCCGACCGGATTTTTGATCTTCCCGGCAACGCTGTGAATCTTGGTCGTTTCTAGCGCTTCTTCAATCGTCATTTGTGGAAGAATGGTCGACAAGCGTTTGGCCAGCATCGATTTTCCGGCGCCAGGAGGACCGATGAGAATTACGTTGTGTGATCCGGCTGCCGCAATTTCGAAGGCACGTTTGATGTTCATTTGTCCCTTCACGTCGCGAAAGTCGTCGTCAAAAACATCGGTATTTTGTTGGAAAGAGGCAGAGACATCTACGATGGTCGCTTCCAAGGCAGATTCATCGTTCATAAAGTCAATGACTTCGCGGATGTTCTCCACGCCGTAAACCTTTATTTCTTGAACGACGGCCGCTTCTTGCGCGTTAATCTTCGGGACGATGATTCCTTTAAATCCTTCTTTCTTCGCTTGTAGTGCAATGGGTAAAATCCCTTTGGTTGCTTGAACGGAGCCATCGAGTGACAATTCTCCGATCATCAGGAACTCATTTAGGTGATCGCTTTTCACTTGTTCACTGACTGCTAGAATTCCAATGGCGATGGGCAAATCGAAAACGGATCCTTCCTTGCGAATATCTGCGGGAGCCATGTTCACCGTGATTTCTTTCCCGGGGAATTTAAGGTCATTATTTTTAAAGGCAGCTTTGATGCGTTGTTGACTTTCTTTGACGGAATTATCCGGTAATCCGACTAAATAAAAGTTAACGCCAATGCCTAAATTGACTTCAATCGTGATGGTGGTGGCATTGATACCGAAGACGGTACTGGAGTAGGTTTTGACTAGCATAAATGATTAAATAATAATCAAAAATAGGATTAATAATTAATCATTCGAATTAGTAAATTAACTTTGTTTTGCTTATATTATGAAGTAACGGAGATCTTGAATCAACTTAAAATTATTCACAAGGAACCTTGACAAAATAATATTTTCTCCTCTTTTCTCTGGCATTCATTTTTCTTCTGATCCTTTTACCTTTTCGATCATAAAGAATCAATCTCGCACCTTGTATTTTTAATTTACTGGGCCTAAAATTTACCGCATTATTTTCTGGAACATGAATTTGAAAAGAATGTAAATTACCCAAGGTATCCTTACTAATAATTTCAATGGTATCCCTTTCCTCTCTATAAGTTAGTTTAATGAGGTTTCCTTCGATTTCATAAGTACCATCGATGTGGTCGTGATAAAGATCTCCGTGAAACAAATAGTCAAAACTATGATCATCATTCAATTTTAGTTGTGTTCCAAACCAACCGATAATGGGGAAATTGCATGAATAGCAAGCACTGATTGATTGTTGACCTTGGACAGATTCAATAGTGAATAGGCATAGTAAAAAGAAGGATAATTTTGTCATGATGTTTATGGTAAGATGCCAAAATGAACGTGTTTTCACATAAATCGTTTTTACTTCACTTATTCAAAGCAGGCTCCATTCGGTACGCAAAATACATCCGGAAGTGAGAAATATCGAATCGTTGTTTCACCAAAGGTTAAACCGTTGTTCTTTATTCTTGTAGGAAGTTCCTCTGGTAGATTAAAGGTGTAGATTTTGATGGTTTTTCCTTCCTCGTCGGTGAAAATCAATCGGCTTTGTCCCTGTTTTCCCATCGCTGCCGGAACAGATGTACATTGAGTAAGCACATGGTACGTACTAAATTTTGAATGAAAACCTCCTTCTTGCATTTCAAGTTTCCCTAAATAGGTGGTTTCAATTTTACTTGAATCTGAATCCATTTCTAGTTGTTTTTTACCTACTAAATGAAGCCTTAAGAATTTTTTGAATTCACCTTTTTGTTGACAAAATAAAGAAGGGGAGAATGCGGTGAGTAAAAGAACAAGCATCAATTTCATAGGGGAATTTTTAGAATAGATGTTTGGATTCATGGAATTCCACAAGTTGAAACATTGATTTTCATTTATTATAGGAATGCAATTCTATTTCTAATCAGGTGAATTATTAAAGACATGCATTATGCGCCATGAATCAAATGGAAATGGCGAATCTCTGTAACGTCCAACTTCAGTTCCTAGTTCAAGACTATCCATAGGCCTATCCGGGTAAATGATATTTAAAGAGTGATCTGCTTTACTATAAAGGACAAGGTATTTGTGGCCTTTTTTAGCACGACCTATTTCTCTATATTCTCCATACCAAAGGCTATCGTAAAACTTAAATTTATACCTTAAGTGCCTTTTTCCTTTGGCGCCAATTCTGATTCCTGTCACTTCTCCTACGGTGTAATAACCATTGACTTTCAATTCGTCAGATTGAAGATAAACATAGGTTCCTAGAAGTATAAATAATGTTCCTAAAAAAATAATGAAACGAAGCGATACATTCGATATTTTCATCCTTTCCTAAGGTCTAATAGCGCTGATAAAAAAAGGAAAAAAACTTAATCTTTTATCACCTTGATTTGGCCTTTTTTACCAGAGTCGAACTGTACTTCCATGAAGTAAATACCTGATGAAAATTCACTTAAATTAATCCCATTTGAAATCACGGGCGTATTGAAACGATGACCATGGACATCAATCAAGTTCACCGATTGAATTTGCTGATTACCTTTCAAATTAAAGTTGATCATTCCTGTTGTTGGATTTGGGTAAATGCTTATATCTTCTTCGAGCTCTTTTAATCCAACAAAAACTTGATTTATATTTCCAAGCGCAAAGAATAAAACATCCGTTGTGTCTTGATTGTTGTCAATGTGATGTGTTGATGTGTGCGTATAGAAAGCTGTGTCAAGATCTTTTAAAATAGTCGGATATTGGGGATTATTTCCGATGATCGCATCGAACCATCCACCAGGATGCCAATCTGTTATGATGCTATTGGAACGACATTGATCTGTGAAAAGTGAATGATCCCATGAAATGGTGACTGGGTAAACGACATTGTTTAATTGAATCACGGAAACATAAAGACTTTGATCCAAGCAATCTTCCTTTTTGATCTGTTTTTTTAAATGTCCAACTACCGACGCCGTATCGAATTCTTCGCCGCTAAAATAGGGTGTCTCAAAAACACAAATTCTCGCTTCAAATTGATTTGACCATGGTTGTGTGATGATATTCGTTTCTTGAAAAGATGCATCAATGCTGTCGGTTGCCGTTGCATCGTATCCAAATGTTATCGTGTCTTTTTGTCCAGTTGCATCTTCAAAATACATTTCGAAAGAAAACGTTTGCGAAAAAGAAAACGTAGATACAAGACAAATAAGAATGAAAATCCATTTTTTCATAGCGTGGTTTTTAGTGTTTTTTCATGTTTAGCAAGAAGAATCACACAACTATATGCCCAACAATCCAACCAAAAATAGAACTAATTTTATGGAATTAAGCGTTTTACAGTAAAATATCACTCTTTCACCAATCGTTTCACCACTTTTTGTCCATTTTGACGATTGGTGATTTCCACGAAGTAGGTTCCGGGAGCTACGGTTTCTCCATCAAATTCAAGGAGAACATCAGAACTTTCTTGTGTGAATAGTACGACACCGGTGGATTGGATCAGTCTAACCGTAAGTGGCAACGATGGATCATTCTTCAAGGTCCATTTCGACGAAAATGGATTCGGTAGAATGCTCATTTCCGACATCCACGAATCGTCCATTCTCGCACTGGAACATGGTCCTGCTGTATACGAAACAACTCCTCCGTAAAACATGGCTTCGCACGCATTGGAATAGGTAATGGAATCACATCCACAAACGGGTTCAAAAATACCAGGACACAGTACATTTAAATCAATGAGGGTGCTATCGATGCACGAAAGCATAACGATTGTGTCTTGCATGCAAGCGCCATTACATTGGTAGGAACTTGGGAAAAAAGAAGTAGAATAGTCTGTGCCATTAGAACCAATCATGCTACATCCAGAAAGCATGACGCATCCGGAGTCACTTAAGGCCCAACCAAGTGGCATTGCGCACAAGCCGAAATCGACACCAAGTGGAATGACCACACAGGTATCGACAAAGTCTTTTTCCCAAATTGGATTTGGTTTTGTTTGCGCGGATGTATTTGTCCACGAAAACAGACATGCAATAACACAGAAAAACAGTTTTTTGTTCATCAACTATTTTTGAAGGACCTTGAAAACGGCTGTTTTCACGGCTGCGATTACTTGCTGCACTTGTTCATCCGTCAAGTTAAAATAAACGGGCAACGAAATTTCTGTAGAATATTTATTCCATGCCTCTGGATAATCATCCATCTTGTAGCCCAAATTTTTATACGCTGTCAAGAGTGGTAAAGGTTGAAAATGTACGTTTACAGAGACATCTTGTTCGAAAATCTCTTGGATAATCGCATCGCGCTGTTCCTCGCTGACATCTGCAATTCTCAATTGGTATAAATGGTAACACGTCTGTTTGTCCGCGGTATGATATACTGGTGTGATTGCCCAAGGTGTTTGTTGGAAAGCAGCATCGTAAGCGTCAAAAATCGTTTTTCTGTGATCGAGGTTCTCTTGGTAGCGCTCCAATTCGATGAGTCCAATTGCTGCTTGAAGATCCGTCATGTTACACTTAAATCCAGGCTCCAACACATCGTAACGCCAAGCGCCTTTTTGTGCTTTTGCTAAAGCGTCTTTCGATTGTCCATGAAGGATTTTAATACAGAATTCTTTGTAAATTTCATTGTGGTCAAATCCAGCGGGAAGATTGAAACAAATGGCTCCACCTTCCGCAGTGGTCAGGTTTTTTACGGCGTGAAAAGAGAAACACGTGACATCGGCAATGGCTCCGGAAACTTTTCCTTTGTACGTTGCTCCAAAACTATGTGCTGCATCAGCTGCGATTAAAATCCTACCGAGTTTTTCTTGTTTTTCGTTTGACGCTTGGAAAATAGCACGATTCGCTTCAACAATTTTATAGATTGCATCATAATCACATGGATATCCAGAAATATCTACCGGCATGATTACCTTGGTGCGTTCAGTGATAGCCGCTGCGATTTTCTCATTGGAAATATTGAAATCATCGGGACTGATGTCCACCATCACAGGAGTCGCTCCCGTATGCAAAACGACATTCGCACTTGCACAATAGGTGTACACTGGAATGATGACTTCATCTCCAGGACCAACTCCCCACCAACGCAATAAAATCTCCATTCCTGCAGTCCATGAGTTCACAGCAACCGTTGTTTGACAGCCACAGTATTCCGTGATTTTCTTTTCAAACAATTTCGTGCGTGGACCGGTGGTAATCCAGCCGCTTAATAGCGCTGCCGTTACTTCATCTACGACTCTTTGGTCGATGCGAGGGGGTGAGAAAGGAATCATAAAACAAAGTTACTTTTTATATTGTAAACTCACTTCAACCAACGGATCGTTTTCCATCGTTGCCGTTTTACTTACTTTTGTAAAAACAAAGTTCCATGAGAAACGAAAAAGTAGATGATTTCTTAGCAGTTCAAAAAAAATGGCAAGCGGAATTAACAAAATTGCGCATGATTGCCTTGGATTGTCACTTGGAAGAAGGTTTTAAATGGATGCATCCGTGCTACATGTTTCAAGGAAAAAATATTTGCTTGATCCATGGATTTAAGGAATATGTTGCCATCATGTTTATGAAGGGTTCATTGTTGCAAGATTCGGAAGGAATCTTATATCAGCAAACAGATCAAGTTCAGTCAGGCCGACAAATTCGTTTTACAAATATCCAAGAAATTGAGGGAATTGAAGCCACCTTGAAACAGTATATTTTCGAAGCCATCGAAGTGGAAAAAGCTGGATTAAAAGTGGCAATGAAAGCTCATGAAGATTATGAGGTGGTCGAAGAGTTTCAAGCAACGCTCGATTCAGATGAATCCTTGAAAACGGCCTTTTTTGCCTTGACACCAGGAAGACAACGAGGGTATTTACTTCACTTTTCTGGTGCAAAACAATCTGCTACGCGCATGAGTAGAATCGAAAACGTTCGTTCCCGCATACTGAATGGAAAAGGACTCACGGATTGTATTTGTGGATTGTCGAAGCGCATGCCAAATTGTGATGGCTCGCATAAACACCTTTCCTTAACGACTTAATTCCTTCTGCTTGTCACTTGGATTTTTCTTGAGCAAAAGAAAATCAATCATTCCGAGCAAATAGCCCATGCCATAACTCACGTGAATGATGGGGAAGAGTGAAACGGTATTTAAAAAGTGTTTTATTCCCGTCAATCGGAGACTGAAAAAGGTCATTCCACACAGATAAAGCATTAGGGGTGTGATAGAAAGAAGTTGAAGCCAAAGAGAAATAAAGTAACTCAAAGGTAAGCCACATAGGTACAACACAAATGCGGGTGGAAACAATTGACGAATCGTTGTCATGGTTCCATGCTTTCGATTGACAAACACTTTCCAATATCCATATTGAAAAAATTGTTTCCGTAGTCCTGAAACTTTTGCTCTGACATAATATTTCAATTCAATGTCGTGAATGAAATAGATTTTTCCGCCAGCATTCGTGACACGAAAATTAAAGTCATCATCTTGATTTCGAATCAAGTCCTCATCGAAAAAACCAATCTTTTCGAATACTTCATATGGATACATCGGACTCGTCACGGTATCCGTGTAACCGGATTGTTCCAGTGTGCGAAAATTCCCCATTCCCATTCCAAACGAAGAGGACATCACCGCCGAGATTAATTCTCCGGTTTTATTCACGGCAACATTGGCAATTTTCCCACCGACACACCAGATGTCGTTCTTTTCTTGAAGGACTTTCAAACAGTTGATCAAATAATTTGCACTGAGAATGTGCCTCGCTCCAACAATTTGAACAAAATCAACTTTTCCACCTGCGTGAATGCCTAAATTAAATGCAAATGGCGTTAACTTTTTAGGATTATCGATGAGTGAAATGTGCGCATTGGTTTTCGTTAGTTCAAGCACTTGGTCACGTGTGCCATCATCGCTCATTCCGTCCACGACATACACGTGCATCTCGCAGTTCGAAGGAAGTTCACACGCAAAAATAGCATTCACACATTCTTTGATGAATGCGCGTTCATTGCGACACGGAATAACAACACTTAACTTCATTTTTCAGCACGTTTAGGAAGTTGAATAACCGTTAACATCGCACAGATCATCATGATGTAAAACACAATTCCAGACTGACGTTGTAGCATGCTTTCAAAGAGGCAATTCAAGATTAAACTGAAAACGAGAAAGACAAGAAGTTCATCCTTTCGTTGCATCGCAAAGCGGACAACAAAGAAAAGGATGCTTAAAAAGAAGAGCAGTCCAAAAAGACCAATTTCTGCCGCAATTTGCAAAAATTGATTGTGTGGATTGTAGTTTTTCTCGACCAATTCATGTTGGTTCAACTGAATGAGTCGCTGCTTCATTTCGCCTTCCAGATTCCCAAGTCCAATCCCAAAGGGATGGTCTGAAATGATTTGTCCGGTAATCGTCCAAACGACTAAACGTGCTTGATTTCCAGACATTCCACTTGGTGTTTCTTGGATGAATTTTGTTGGGGATTCCACGTAATGAGCAACAATGGACGCTGTATAAGTAAGGTTGTCTTTGAGGGAAGGTTGAATCCAAAAAACAACTTGAATACTCAAGATTCCGAGGGCCATGATGGAAGCAAAAATCCAACGGGAAAAGGTAACCCACGCCCAACGCAATACTAAAAATGCGGTCAGACACCCTAAAACAAGAATGCCGGATAGACTTTCCAATGGTAAATGCAGGATGGTCAGAAAGGTGATGACGGTAATGGAAAGCCATGTTCGTTGGCGTGCTTGTGTTGGATGAATTTCTGAAATCAGAAAGAATAGTGCAAATGAAAAGAAGGCAGCGACATAACTTGGGTGGTGACTTGGGGCAAAAGCGGACGAATGAAAATAGCTGGAATCTCCAGTAGTGCTGTAGTGGTAAACGGACTGAAGAACGAAATACGTCCCAAGAATCAAACATCCAACGGTAAAGGCACTTAACAGTTTTTTGCGATTCACCTCAAAATTCGGACGAAAGGAAAACAAAATAGGAAAAACGATAAACGAGAGTTTGTGTTCAAGGTCCTTACTGGCTTTTCCTAGGTCATGGCTTGGAATGCAATAGAGAACATAGAGAACATAAATCAGGATGAAAGAGAAGAGTAACCAATTCCATTGAAAGGTCCCTTTTTTCGTGAAGACACCGTAGATGACCGTTATTCCGAAAAGCGCAATGGTCGGCGAGGAAATTCCGGGAATGGGAATCCACAGCGTGACCATTAGGACTAATGAATAGAAGTATAGCTTTTCAAAGGTCATTTGCTCACATGAATTTTTGGTAGAAATCGAATAATTTCACTTCTTCTGCTTTCCAATTATACGTTTCTCGCACAAGTCTTTTTCCATTTTCCCCCATTGCTTTTGCTTCTTCAGGATGTTCCTTTAGGTAATTGATAGCTTCAGCAAGTTCCTTTGGATTTGTGGGGTCTACACATATCCCACAGCTGTTTTTCTCTAATAAATCGCGCCACATCGGAAAATTGGAGCCAATTACGGGAAGTCCGGCAGCCATGTATTCAAAAATTTTATTGGGCTGTGCATTAATGTGATTCGGAAAAGGTAAAAACGTAACGATTCCGGCTATGGATTTTTGTTTGATTTCCATGGATTGTTGACGATTTATAAATCCAAGTGCGTGAACCTTATTCCATCCCGGACTTGCTTCCAGCGTTTGTTGGAAATCAACAGGTATTTCGCCGGCCAGTTCCAAGCGACAATCGGCAAATTCCATGGCGTCCACCAGTTCTTTGGTCCCGCGAATGGGTGAGATCCCACCAATGAAACAAACCGAATTTTCTTTTGTAATGGTTGCGTTTGGTATGAATTCAATTTCCGAATCAAGCGGGAAATTATTTATGTCAATCGTGTTTTGGTGTATTTTTTTAAATCGTTCAGCAATAAAAGGAGTTGCAGCAATAATCCCATGAACTCTCGCACTGACAAAGTCCTCCAAGATTTCGATTATAAAAGCAATGAGTCCTTTAACGGGTAAATACGATTTCCCACTTATTTGACGCGGAAGGTCCTCATGTGCATCATAAATGACTTTTTTTCCACCTCGTTTTAAGCGAATGGCAATTCTGAGTAGCTCTGGATCGTGAAGGTGATAAATGTCCCCTTGGAGTTCCAAGGCTTTTTTACGTACCTGATTTACTGTTCTCCACATTCGGGTGAGGATGTTTCCAGTACGTTTTGGAACCGAATGAATGTGAACGCCATCTTCTAATCTTTCTTCAACGCCAGCAAGGACAAGGTGAACTTCTGTGTTTGGATAGTTGCGTGCAAGTGAACGACATTCTTTTAAGAAAATGCGGACATCTCGGTCATTGTGTGCACTACTTAGGTGTACAATTTTTAGCTTTTTGGGTTCTTTATTCACAGTTGATTTGTCCATCGGAATTCAAACAAAAATACTGATTTTCTGCGATGATTGAATTGGTTCTTTTTTGGGAGTCCATAACCCGAATGAAGGAAGTAGGAAAATTTCATTATCTTCGCTAGGCAATCAAAATCCTATGTTGGGCAAACAAAAATTTATTGACAAAATTCTAAGACGATTTTTTTTATTGTTTCGTCCTGCGATGAATAGTCGAATTTTTGACAAGCATGGAAAACGTATTGAAAAAACACGCATTTCCAACACGACCTATATTGATCATCCAGGGAGTTTAACTTTAGGGCCGAACGTTTTTATTGGGCATTTTAATTACATTGAAGCGAGCAACGGAATAACGATTGAGGAAGGCTGTCAACTCACTACGTTTATCAACATTACTTCCCATACGAGTCATATGTCCATTCGACTTTACGGAAAACATTATGGCGAGGGAGAGATGAAAGCATACGAGCGGGGAAAGGTGCACATCGGTAAATACACGTTTATCGGTCCACATTCGACCATTATGCCAAAAACCAAAATCGGTAAAGGTTCAATCGTTTCAGCTTACAGTTACGTTCGTGGCGAATTTCCTGATTTTTCGATTATTTCCGGGAATCCAGCTAAGGTTACCGGCGATACCCGCAACTTAGATGAACGTCAAATGAGGCAACACCCTGAGTTAAGAGCGTATTACGATGAGTGGACCAAAGAGTAAAACATGGGTCACTTATTTAGGGGTGTTTATTGTTTTCGCCTCCTTGTGTTTGCCGGCAATCACTTTACGTTCAACCTTGCCATCGATTCACATTCTTGACATTTGTTTACCGTTAATGTTTGGTTTTGTCTGGATGAACAGGTCTCAATTAGCCACCGGATATGGTGCGTGGATCCCCTTCGTTTTTTCTGGCTTCGTCCTTTTTTCTATTGTAATTCAAGGTCATCACACATCAACAAGTGATTATTTCGAAGTCTACAAATGGATCAAATTTGGACTTGCAATCTGGTTTTTTTCCTTGTTGGATTATTCCCTATTTAAAAGGTTCATCCCGTGGATATTTGGTGTTTTGGTAGTGATAAACACGATTCATTTTTTAGAATTCACTCCCTTGAATAAAGTACTAGAGCATTATTACAACGGGGGACTTCAAATTCAGTATTTCGGGAAAGATTCTCTAGGTGCTCCTGCGGTTAAACGACTGGTGGGAACAATGGGGAATCCAAATATCAATGCACTTTTATTTGGGTTTTTTAGTTTGTATTATTTTCCGACAAACGTGAATCGAAAGAAACTTGTACTGTTTTTCGTGAGTTTACTCTTTGTTTTTCTTTGTCAATCTAGGACAGCCCTACTTTTCATCTTCTGTATTTTTGCATTTCTGGCTATTTTCAAAGCTACGATTTGGACAAAAAAACAGTGGTTATTGGTGGTCTTCGGAACGATTTGCACCTTTTTCATCGCATGGATGTTAGCTACGTCATTTTTTCAATACACTTCCTATAACAATAGTTTGTTGGATGGAACAGCGTTTCATAGTGGCTCCGCTCGTGGACGACTGGAAACATGGAACATGTTGGGAAAAATGATCATCGAAGAGCCCTTGTTTGGACATGGACCGTACAAAGAATTTTTCTACCAGAATAAGATCTATTCGGAAAACGAGTACATTTTAATGACTTGGCGCTATGGCATACTTGGACTCTTGATTTACTTATCTATCTTTCTGATTCCGTTTAAAAAATTAGTTTCTTCCGAGAATGAAATACCGTTGAAAGGAAGTTTAATGTTGATCATGATGTTGGTGAGTGCCATCACAAATAATCCATTGACGGAACGAAACATTGAATTATTGTTTTGCATTGGAATCGCATGGATTTTTCAGCGTCATCAAACTAAAGAAAGTGCGTATGCTTAAGTCAAAATCATTATTGTTAATTGGTGGAAGTAAGGGAAATGCTCACTTGCGAAATTACCATCATTTAGTTGCTGATTGCTTTCATGAGGTGCTCATCGTTACCAATCAAGAAATTGACTACGAAGCTTTTCGTGTGTTAAATTTTGGCTTAAAAAATCCGTATAAACTATATAAAAGCATTCGTGAAATGCGTCGTATAATACTCGATTTCAATCCAGATATTATTCATGTTCATCAAGCTAACGCCTTCGGTTTTATTACCTTATTTGCGAATAACATCGGTAAACCTACCGTTTTAACCACTTGGGGTAGTGATGTTTTAACATTGCCTAAGCGCAGTCTTTTTGATAAATGGATGGTTAAGTACAGTTTGCGAAAAGCAAGTGAAATTACTGCTGATGCGCAATTCATGGCTGATGCCATTCATAGTTTAGTTGGTAATGTCCCGGTAACAATAGCCAATTTTGGAGTAGAAATTCAGTCTATCGAAGAAGGAGCAGAACGCAAAAACGTCATATATTCCAATCGAATGCATGAACCCTTGTATCAAATTGATCAAATTATTAGTCAATTGGCCGACTTTCTCTCGAAAAATGACGATTGGAAATTACACATCGCAGCGAGTGGATCGCAGACTGAAAAACTAAAGCAACTTGCACAAGAAAAACTACCTAAAGGAAGTTATCAGTTTTTAGGGTTTCAAGCGGGGAAAGATAATCAACAAAATTACTTCACATCGAGGATTTATGTTTCCATTCCAACAACCGACGGAACATCGATTAGTTTATTAGAATCCCTAGCATATGGTTGTTTGCCCATTGTTTCTGACTTGCCAGCAAATAAAGAATGGATTGAGGACGGAGTGAATGGAATCATTTCTACAGGAGATTTGAGCAAAGATGTGGTGCGCTTATTACAAATGGATACACCGTCGGTTCAAGAGCGAAATAAAACGATCATTCATCAAAAGGCAACGAAAGCTTCGAATCGAAAAAAATTCCTAGCAATTTATGAGGCCATTTTTTCAGGAGCTGCCTTTAAAGCATAATAGTAAAATACGCCAATCGTTATGAGCAACCATGCGGCTTGGGTGTAAGATATGATCTGTAGGCTCAAGTGAAAAACGGCTTGTGTTTTGCCGAGTTTCATCGGTAGTATCCAAAGAGGAATTACTTGAATCAATGAACTGACAATTCCCATCATAAAGAAAACTTTCTGTTTACTTAATATCAATGGCAACGCGGCAATTGGTGATAAAATGAAATTGATCATCAACCAAACGGACATCGTTTCGGAGTAGGATCCTGATAATGCCCAGTCTTTTCCGAATACAAAAGCAAACAAGAATTCACCATAAAAAAATAGGATACTGAAGGGAACTATGGAAAGTCCTGTCAGAACAAGCAACATTTTATTCAATAAAGGAACCATGGATTTTCCTTGGTTATATAACTCTGACGCCCTATTGTAGAACAATTGACCCAAGGAAACACCGATGAGCATCAGCGGTAGCCTGAGCATGGTGTAGGAATGGTTAAAAGATCCATAGACGGATTCAGAATAATAGGCAAATATGAACGTGGCAATGAGCATGTCTCGTCCATTGTCCACAAAAACATGCGGTAAGTTTAAGGTCGGGAATTCTTTGTGCTGACGCATGAGTGCAGCTGTTTTTCTTTTTGAAATAAAGTGTTTGAATTTTTGATGAATTTTCCCAAAATTAAAAGCGAATTCCAATGACGATAGGAGGGAAGCGATGAACGTCGCAAGAATGAGTCCGAATGTGCTCAAGTGAAGGTAGGCGAATGCCCATTTTAATCCGTTCGAAAGCGTTGAATTCGTGATTTTTTGACGGGAAATAATTCCGTATTTCCCTATGCGCACAGACCAACTAGTTCCAATGTTCACAACAATAATACATGCAGCACCCATGATGGTTAAAGGAAAAAACCACCAACTAAATTTATCGTCTAATCCTTGATAATAAAGGATTAAAAATACGATGCTGGCAAGGATTAGGACTATGAATGAGATTCGATAGGATAAACGATATAACAAAAAGGAATGTCCGTCGAGTTTTGGCAAAGGCAATGCAGCTTCATAACGTAGGGTTGCGATGGCGGAAATGAATCCAGTTAAACGCATGTAGAATCCCAATTCACCCATTTCAGCGGTCGTGTAGAGACGTGTTAAAATCGGTGCAATCAAATACCCAACTGCTTGAGCAATGATTGTTCCTGATAAGAGGACACTCAACGATTTTGAGAAATCAGATCCGAGTTGTTGACGAATTCGTTCAATAGCCATTCCGGACAAAGATACAATGATTATATTTGTGAACTAAATTGATTTTTATGAAAAATGTTGCTGTTATTGGTGCTGGTACAATGGGGAATGGAATCGCGCATGTCTTTGCTCAATTCAATCACCAAGTCCATTTAATTGATGTTTCTCAAACCGCATTGGATAAAGCCATTGCTACGATTGGGAAAAACTTGGATCGTCAAGTAGCCAAAGAAGCGATCACCATGGCAGAGAAAGAAGCAACATTGAACAACTTAAAAACGTTCACGAGTATTGCCGAAGGAGTAAAAGGTGTTGAATTAGTTGTGGAAGCAGCGACAGAAAACATCGATTTGAAACTAAAAATATTTAAAGAATTAGATGAAGTAACAGCGCCTGAAGTTATTCTCGCGACAAATACGTCTTCGATTTCGATCACAAAAATTGCTTCTGTTACCAACCGTGCGGACAAAGTAATTGGGATGCATTTTATGAATCCAGTTCCGGTAATGAAATTGGTGGAAATTATTCGCGGGTATTCAACTTCAGATGAGGTAACAAACCTTATCATGGAAACTTCTCGTCAGTTGAAGAAAGTTCCAGTTGAAGTAAATGACTATCCAGGATTCGTTGCCAACCGTATTTTGATGCCAATGATCAATGAAGCAATCTATACCTTGTTTGAAGGTGTTGCGGGAGTTGAAGAAATTGACACCGTAATGAAATTAGGAATGGCTCATCCAATGGGTCCATTGCAATTGGCAGATTTTATTGGACTAGATGTTTGTTTGGCCATTTTAGAAGTGTTGCACGATGGATTTGGTAATCCAAAGTACGCACCGTGTCCCTTGTTAGTAAACATGGTCATGGCTGGAAAAAAAGGAGTGAAATCTGGTGAAGGTTTTTACTCATGGACACATGGTACGAAAGAGCTCGTTGTTGCTCCTAACTTCAAGAAATAAGCGTTTCCTGTAATTTAACGAGTACTATTTGATCAATTGGAAAGGTGAAATCCTGTTTCGTTAGGTCATGAATGTACACCCATCTTTGTTTTTCTGTTTCTTCCTGAAATGGAATAGTGTAGGTCTGTCTCCCCATTTTTTCTGGTTCCTTCAGTCTGACGATGTAGTAAAATGCGACAAGTTGCTGGTAAGGATCAAATGCGGAAACTTGTTCGAAATCATTGAAATAAAAAAAAGAGGAGTCCAACATTTCTGCGGATAACTCCTCTTGTAATTCTCTTTTCAAGGCATCGATGATTCCTTCGTTTGCTTCTACCCCTCCACCTGGAAATTTTGTAAAAAAATGTCCAAAGCGAAACTCATCTGAAAGCAGGATGCGATTTTGTTCATCGATAATCAATGCGTAAACACGAAGATTAAAACGATGCGCCAAGACTTATTTTAAAAATTTAAAGTTCTTTCCGATGTAAACGGCAGATTCTCCTAATTCTTCTTCGATGCGTAATAACTGATTGTATTTCGACATGCGATCACTACGAGAAGCGGAACCTGTTTTGATTTGACCGGTATTCAAAGCAACGGCAAGATCAGCGATGGTATTGTCCTCCGTTTCACCACTGCGGTGACTCATCACAGATGTATATCCATTTCGAGTCGCCATTTGAACTGCTTCAATGGTTTCCGTCAAGGAACCAATTTGATTCACTTTCACTAAAATGGAATTGGCAATCCCTTCATCGATACCACGTGAAAGTCGTTGTGTATTGGTAACAAACAAGTCGTCACCAACTAATTGAACTTTGTGTCCTAATTTTTCTGTTGCTAATTTCCATCCTGCCCAGTCATCTTCCGCTAAGCCATCCTCAATGGAAATGATGGGATATTTTTCGCACCAATTCACCCAATATTCAACCATTTGCTCAGAAGTCATATCTGTGTTGGTTGATTCGAAATGATAAATTCCTTTTTCTGCATTGTAAAATTCAGAGGAAGCAGCATCTAGCGCGATGTGCATGTCAACACCTGGTTTGAATCCAGCTTTTTCGATGGCTTCAATCACCACTTGAATCGCTTCTTCATTTGAACCAAGGCTCGGAGCGAATCCACCTTCGTCCCCAACATTGGTTGACATTCCTTTTTCTTTCAAGACACTTTTCAAATGATGAAAAACTTCAGTACCCCAACGAAGTCCTTCCGAAAAAGAACGTGCGCCAAATGGCATTACCATAAACTCTTGAATATCAATAAGGTTATCCGCATGAGATCCACCATTCAGAATATTCATCATGGGAACAGGCATGGTCACAGCACCAACTCCTCCGATGTATTGATACAAACTCATTCCTGCTTCTTGAGCTGCTGCACGTGCAATAGCCAACGAAGTTCCAAGGATCGCATTCGCGCCAAGTTTGGATTTATTCGGTGTCCCATCTAAATCGATCATGATGCGGTCTAATCTCTTTTGATCAAAAACATCTTCTCCTTGTAATGCTTCGTTGATAAGTGTATTGACATTTTCAACCGCTTTAAGCACTCCTTTACCCAAGTAACGAGACTTATCACCGTCACGTAATTCCATCGCCTCATGAATCCCCGTTGATGCTCCAGAAGGAACAGCTGCGCGTCCGAGTATGCCATTACTCGTAAATACGTCAACTTCAATTGTTGGATTTCCACGAGAATCTAATATTTGTCGGGCGTGAATGTCTGTAATGTAGCTCATCTTATGATTTGAATTGGTTCATGTTGTCAATAAATTGATCGAAAAGGTAGCGTGAATCGTGTGGACCAGCCGATGCTTCAGGGTGATATTGAACGGAGAAAACTGGTTTTCCTTCCAATTCTATTCCTGCGATGGTATGGTCATTTAAATGAACGTGAGTCACTTTTACTTTATCTTGTGCTTGGATACTTTCTTTTGAAATCACGAATCCGTGGTTTTGGCTTGTTATTTCTCCTTTACCAGTTTTCAGATTTTTAATCGGATGATTGATTCCACGGTGACCGTTGAACATTTTTTCTGTTTGAAGTCCTTGACTAAGTCCTAAAATCTGATGTCCAAGGCAAATACCGAATACTGGTTTCCCTGAATCAGCTAGTTCTTTTACTAGGGCAATAGAATTTGTCATGACAGATGGATCACCAGGACCGTTGGATAACATATATCCATCTGGTTGGAAAGCGTCCATTTCTTCCTTAGTGGAGTTCAAAGGGAATACTTTTACGTGACAGCCTCTATCTACGAGGCAACGTATGATATTTTTCTTTACGCCAAAGTCAATCAAAGATACGCGATTAGTAGGATTTTCTGGTTTTACTTCGAATGCTTCCGTTGTAGTAACACTAGATGACAACTCTAATCCTTCCATTGAAGGAACTTCAGATAATTTTTGTTTCAAGACATTGATGTCCATCTCTTCCGAAGAAATGATGGCATTCATGGCGCCTTTATTACGGATATGACGAACGAGTGCTCGTGTATCGATATCGGAGATTCCTACGGTACCGTTTCTTTCCATTAAATCTTGTAGGGATTCGTTTGCTGATGATCTCGAATAGCCATTTGAAAACTTTTTGGTAACGAGTCCGGCAATTTTAATCGAATCAGATTCTATTTCATTCTCATGAACACCGTAATTTCCGATGTGTGCAGTTGTCATTATTAATAGTTGACCAACGTATGAAGGATCGGTAAAAACCTCTTGATACCCTGTCATTCCTGTATTAAAAGCGATTTCACCTCCCGTTGTCCCTATTTTTCCAATAGCGATTCCTTCGAACACTGTACCATCTTCAAGTACTAAAATTGCTGGTTGATTTTGTTGCATGAATAAATTTTAGTCAAAATTAGAAACTCTAGGCCAAATGCGGTTATCATAAACAAAAAAAGGCGGATAAAATCCGCCTTTTTTTATTAACAATGTGTCAATTTATGCTTTTTCTTCGCTGTTTTCAGATTCGTCAGCCGCAGGAGCTTCTTCTGATGTAGCTTCTGGAGCAATTTCTTCAGTAGTTTCTTCAACAACTGTTTCAACTGCTGCCTCTTCAACAACTGCTTCAGTTGATTCTGTCGCTTCTACAGTAACATTATCTTCTTTTTTCGCACCACCACGACGAGAACGACGAGTAGTTTTCTTAGCGTTATCGTTGTTGTACAATTCGTTGTAGTCAACTAATTCGATCATACACATTTCCGCGTTGTCACCTAAACGGTAACCAGTACGAATAATACGTGTGTAACCACCAGCACGATTCGCAATTTTCGGTGCTACTTCACGGAATAATTCAGTTACCATTTCTTTATTTTGAAGGTAAGAGAATACAACACGACGTGAGTGAGTAGAATCTGTTTTTGCTTTCGTTAAAATCGGTTCAACAAATACGCGTAACGTTTTTGCTTTAGCGATTGTGGTTGAAATACGCTTGTGTTCGATTAATGAACAAGCCATATTTTGAAGCATTGCTTTTCTGTGGCTTGTTTTTCTTCCTAAGTGATTTATTTTATTTCCGTGTCTCATGACTAAAATTTCTAATCTTTGTCTAATTTATATTTCGCAACGTTCATACCGAAAGTTAATCCTTTGCTATCAACTAAGTCTTCCAATTCAGTTAAGGACTTCTTACCGAAGTTTCTGAATTTCAACAAGTCTGATTTCGCATAAGAAACTAGGTCTCCTAACGTTTCAACATCTGCAGCTTTCAAACAGTTCAAGGCGCGTACGGATAAATCCATATCAACCAATTTTGTTTTCAATAACTGACGCATGTGAAGTGAAGTTTCATCAAATTCTTCTGATTCAGCTTTAATTTCACTATCCAAAGTGATGCGCTCATCAGAGAACAACATGAAGTGGTGAATTAAAATTTTAGCAGCTTCTTTCAATGCTTCTTTCGGATGAATAGATCCATCGGTTTTAATATTGAAAACCAATTTTTCGTAATCCGTTTTTTGTTCTACACGGTAATTTTCAATTGTGTATTGAACATTAACGATTGGTGTAAAAATGGAGTCAATCGAGATTGTACCAAATGCAGCGTTAGCTGTTTTGTTTTCCTCAGCAGGAACGTAACCACGTCCTTTGATGATTGTTAATTCCATTTCGATTTTTACAGATGATTCCATGTTGCAAATCACTAGATCTGGATTCAACACTTGGAATGCACTTGTAAATTTACCGATGTCACCAGCGGTTAATTGATTTTGTCCACCAATAGAAACAATAACAGTTTCTGAATCGGTTCCTTCTATTTGACGTTTGAAACGAACTTGTTTCAAATTCAAAACGATTTCGGTAATATCCTCAACTACACCTTTCAACGTAGAAAATTCGTGGTCTGCACCTTGAATTTTAACAGAAGAAATAGCAAATCCTTCAAGCGAAGAAAGTAGAATTCTTCGTAAGGAGTTACCTACAGTGATTCCGTATCCAGGTTCAAGTGGACGAAATTCGAACTCTCCGTTGAATTCATCGGAGTTGAGCATGATAACCTTATCTGGTTTTTGAAAATCCAATATTGCCATTTTCTATCGCTTAGGTTTATTTAGAGTATAATTCGACGATCAACTGCTCTTTAATGTTCTCTGGGATCATTTCACGAGCCGGAAGACTAAGTACTTTTCCTTCCATTGAGGAATTGTTCCAATCTAACCAATCGTATTTTTTATTGCTTGCAGTTAAAGAATCGTTAATCGCCTCTAAAGATTTAGATTTCTCTCTAACACTTACTACGTCACCTGGACGTACAGTGTATGAAGGAATATTAACAACTTCTCCGTTAACTGTGATGTGTTTGTGAGAAACCAACTGACGTGCACCACGACGAGAAGGGGAGATCCCAAAACGATATACCATATTGTCTAAACGCGCTTCACATAATTGAAGTAAGTTTTCACCGGTAATTCCTTTCATGCGAGACGCTTTGTCGAACATGTTAGCAAATTGACGCTCTAAGATACCGTACGTATATTTCGCTTTTTGTTTTTCACCTAACTGAATTGCGTATTCAGATTGTTTGCCACCTCTTCTTTTAGATGGACCGTGTTGTCCTGGACCGTAATTTCTTCTGTCCAAAGATTTGTCTGGGCCAAAAATTGGATCGCGAAAACGACGCGCAATTTTGGATTTAGGACCTGTGTATCTTGCCATTTCTGTTATGTTTAGACGGGAATCATGAATTAAGGCATTCCTTCGATGATTTTCTTCCCGCGTTGGTTAATAATTCTATTATACTCTTCTTCTTTTTGGTGGTCTACAACCGTTGTGAGGAAGTGGAGTAACGTCAACGATTTCTGTTACTTCAATACCTGAGTTATGGATTGCACGGATAGCTGACTCACGTCCTGCTCCTGGGCCTTTCACATAAACTTTCACTCTACGTAGTCCGAAGTCGTGTGCTTCTTTAGATGCATCCTCACCTGCGATTTGCGCAGCGTACGGAGTGTTCTTTTTAGAACCTTTGAAGCCCATTTTACCGGCAGATGACCAAGAGATCACTTGTCCAGCGTTGTTCGTCAAAGAGATGATTACATTGTTGAAGCTAGCTTGGATATGCGCTTCACCTGCAGCATCAACTTTAACGTTCTTCTTCTTTTTTTGATTCGTTTTTGCCATGATACCTATTTATTATTTAGTTGCTTTTTTCTTGTTTGCAACTGTTTTTCTCTTACCTTTTCTCGTTCTAGAGTTGTTTTTAGTACGTTGACCACGTAATGGTAAACCAGCTCTGTGACGAATACCGCGTGTACAACCGATATCCATAAGGCGTTTAATGTTCAATTGAACTTCAGAACGTAATTGTCCTTCTGTTTTAATCTCATTAATCGCATTTCTAATAGCAGAAAGTTGATCATCGTTCCAATCTTGAACTTTGATGTTCTCATCGATACTATTGTCCTGAAGGATTTTTTGGGAAGTACTTCTACCAATTCCGTAGATGTACGTTAGTCCGATTACTCCTCTTTTGTTTTTTGGTAAATCTATACCTGCAATACGTGCCATATTCTACTAATTAACCTTGACGTTGTTTTAATTTCGGATTCTTTTTGTTAATTACGTAAACTCTTCCTTTACGTTTAACAATCTTGCAATCTGCAGTTCTCTTTTTTACTGATGCTCTGACTTTCATTTCTTGAATTTATTATTTGTATCTAAATGATATTCTTCCTTTTGATAAATCATATGGAGACATTTCTACTTTCACGCGATCTCCAGGTAGAATTTTAATGTAAAACATTCTCATTTTCCCTGAAATGTGTGCAGTAATGACGTGCCCATTTTCTAACTCAACTCTAAACATTGCGTTTGGCAATGCTTCGAGAATTGTTCCATCTTGTTCTATTGATGATTGTTTAGCCATAATATTACATTCCGGAAAATTCGTTTGCACCTCTACGACCTCTAACTCTTGTTCCGTCCATAAGGCTATCCATATTTCTATTCAATTGGTAAGTTTCAATTTGTTGTAATGTATCGAGTACTACTCCGACCATGATCAGGATGGAAGTTCCACCGAAGAACATTGCGAAACCGTCGTTCACACCAGCAAGTTTTGCAACGGCTGGAAGAACTGCGATTAACGCTAGGAATAAAGATCCTGGGAAAGTAATACGAGATACCACAGAATCAATGTGTTCAGCTGTTTCTTCACCTGGACGCACACCTGGTACAAATCCGCCGCTCTTTTTCAAGTCGTCAGCAATTTTACTAGGGTTAATCATAATCGCGGTATAGAAATACGTAAAGACAATGATTAAGGTACAAAGTAATAGGTTGTAGCTAAAACCATAAGGATCACCAAGTGTTTGTTGAAGGAATCCACCTTCACCTTTTCCACCTGTTGCGCTAGAATAGACCATCATTGGAATCGTCATGATCGCTTGAGCGAAGATGATTGGCATTACACCACTAGCATTTACTTTAATAGGTAAATAATTTCGAGCTCCGTTGATATCTTCTGCTGCACGAGCACCAGCGATACGTTTTGCCGTATTCAGTGGAATTCGTCTTACACCTTGAACAATCAGAATCGTTACAAGAATGATTAACATAAAGAACACAACTTCCAATACCAAACGAATCAAGTTACCAGCTTCTACAGACTTACCAAACTCAGCGAAGAACGCTCCTGGTAATCTAGAAAGGATTCCAACTGTAATCAACAAGGATACACCGTTACCAATTCCTTTTTCTGTAATTCTTTCACCCAACCAAACTGCAAACATAGATCCTGCGATAAGAATAAGGATTGTTTGAGTCCACCAAAACGTTGAAGCATCAGCAGGCATCGCTTGCTTTTGATCTACGTACAAGGATAAATAACTTGGCGCTTGAAGAGCACAGATAATAATGGTAAGAATTCTTGTGTAGTTGTTAATTTGCTTTCTTCCAGACTCACCTTCATTTTGCATTTTCTGTACAGCTGGAACAGCCATTCCTAGTAATTGCATAATGATGGATGCACTGATATAAGGCATGATTCCTAACGCCATGATTGAGGCGTGAGTAAATCCACCACCAGAGAACACCGATAACAATGTTTCCAACAAGTTTTGGTCGCTACTTTTCGTTGTTAACGCCTCGTAGTTGACACCAGGAATGATGACAAATGACCCGATTCTGTAAACAAGTATCAGTCCTAAGGTCAAGATAATACGCTTGCGTAGTTCTTCAACCTTCCAAATGTTTTGAATATTTTGTATAAATCGTTTCATTTAAGAGCGTGCAAAGATAGTTAGATTTTGTTACATGTACCACCTTGTGCTTCAATTGCTGCAACTGCAGTTGTTGAAAACCCATTAGCGGAGATGCTTACTTTCGATTTTAACTCACCTCTTCCAAGAACCTTAACTAGTTCATTGTTAGATAGTAGACCATTAGCTTTTAATACTTCTGGAGTGATTTCAACGATACCTTTAACAGCTGCTAAATTCTCGATAATATCCAAATTAATTGCTTTATATTCTACACGGTTGATGTTTTTGAAACCGAATTTAGGAACACGACGTTGCAAAGGCATTTGTCCACCTTCAAAACCAATTTTGGTTTTGTAACCTGAACGAGACTTTGCTCCTTTGTGTCCACGTGTTGCCGTTCCACCATGACCAGAACCCTGACCACGCGCGATACGTTTAACTTTTTTTACTGAACCTGAAGCAGGTGTTAGTTTATGTAATTCCATTTTTCTTCGACTGAATATTAATCCACTACTTGAATGAGGTGTTTCACCTTATTCACCATTCCCATAATTTGAGGAGTTGCCTCTTTTTCTAAAACTTGGTTCAAGCGGCGAAATCCTAGAGCTTTAATCGTTGCTTTTTGATCAGCTGGACGTTTAATCGCACTTCTTACTTGTTTTATTTTAATCGTGTCCATTTCCTAAAGATTAACCGTTGAATACTTTATCTAGTGAAATTCCTCTTTGACGAGCAACCGCTACAGCATCACGCATGTGAGCTAATGCATCCATCGTTGCTTTCACAACGTTGTGCGGGTTAGAAGAACCTTGTGATTTTGCAAGTACGTTATGGATACCAACACTTTCCAATACTGCACGCATCGCACCACCGGCGATAACTCCTGTACCTTCTGTTGCAGGTTTCAAAAACACTTCTGCACCACCAAATTTACCTTTTTGAGCATGAGGAACAGTTCCTCTAAGGATAGGAACTTTAATTAAGTTCTTTTTCGCATCGTCGATTCCTTTCGTAATCGCTTCTGTTACCTCTTTTGCTTTTCCAAGACCATGACCAACAACACCGTGTTCATCACCAACAACTACGATTGCTGAGAAACTGAATGTACGTCCACCTTTCGTAACTTTCGTTACACGGTTTACAGCTACCAGTTTATCTTTTAACTCGATATCTGCTGATTTTACTCTATTTACTGTTTGAGCTGCCATTTCTTATTAAAATTTAAGTCCTCCTTCTCTAGCTGAATCAGCCAAAGATTTAATTCTACCATGGTACAAGTAACCGTTACGGTCAAAAACTACTTTTTCAATTCCTGCTTGCGCAGCTACTTCAGCAATTTTCTTACCTACAATTGAAGCTTGGTTTACCTTGTTTGTTTTTTGAGCATCTTCCATTTTCAAAGAACCTGCTGATGCCAAAGTTTTTCCAGAGATGTCATCAACCAACTGAGCATAAATTTGCTTGTTGCTTCTAAAAACTGTTAATCTTGGAATCGCTGTAGTTCCGAAAACTTTCTTACGAATTCTTCGCTTAATTTTAGCTCTTCTTAATACTTTATTTAGTGCCATAATCTACCTATTATTTTTTACCTGCTGACTTACCAGCTTTTCTACGAATTTCTTCACCAACGAAACGAATACCTTTTCCTTTGTATGGTTCAGGTTTTCTAAACGAACGAATTTTAGCTGCAACTTGACCTAACAATTGTTTGTCAAAAGATTCAAGTGAAACAACTGGAGCCTTTCCTTTTTCAGTAGTTGTAGTAACTTTCACTTCATTAGGAATTTCCAAAATGATTGCGTGAGAGAAACCTAAAGCAAGTTCTAATTGTTGACCTGTTGCGTTTGCGCGGTATCCAACTCCGATGATTTCCATTTCTTTTTTCCATCCTTCAGATACTCCAGCGATCATGTTGAATACTAACGCACGGTATAAACCATGTTTAGAACGATCATGTGGCGCATCAGACTGACGTGAGAATGTAATCACATTGTCTTCGATGGTTACACCTACACAAGTATCAATTGCTTGTGTTAATTCACCTTTTTTCCCCTTAACCGTAATAACTGCATCCTTGAAAGTGACTTCAACGCCACTTGGGATAGTTACCGGTGCTTTTCCAATTCTTGACATTTCTTAAATTTTTAATAAACGTAACAAAGGACTTCTCCGCCTACATTCAATTTACGTGCTTCTTTGTCTGTAATTACTCCTTTCGAAGTAGAGACAATCGCAATACCTAAACCATTCAATACACGTGGCATATCAACTGATCCGCTATACTTACGTAATCCTGGACGAGAAGCTCGTTGTAATTTAGTGATGGCAGGAACACGAGTAGATTGATTGTATTTCAATGCAATTTTAATCGTTCCTTGCTTGTTATCATCTTCAAATTTGTAGTTGAGGATATAACCTTGGTCAAACAAAATTTGCGCCATTGCACGTTTAATGTTTGAGCCAGGAATTTCCACCATTTTCAAACCTGCAGCACTCGCATTACGGATGCGTGTGAGAAAATCTGCTATCGGATCTGTATTCATTTCTTCTGTGTTTTTTCTTTAATTACCAACTTCCCTTTTTAACTCCTGGGATTTTTCCGGCCAAAGCCATTTCTCTAAAAGTTACCCTTGAGATACCGAATTGACGCATGTACCCTCTTGGACGACCAGTTAATCCACAACGATTGTGCATTCTGATTTTGGAAGAGTTTGCAGGTAATTTTTGCAATTGCATCATTGCATCCCATTTAGCTGATTGAATTTCTTCAGACGAATCTGTAGATTTCAATACTTTCGTTAATTCAGCACGTTTCTTTTCGTATCGAGCAACTAACCTTTCTCTTTTGCGCTCACGCGCTTTCATTGATTCCTTTGCCATTTCTTCTTATTTTTTAATAAATGGAAATCCAAATGCATCTAACAATGCTTTCGCTTCTTCATCACTAGCTGCTGATGTAACAAAAGTGATATCCATACCTAAAATACGGTTTACTTTGTCGATGTCAATCTCTGGAAAGATGATGTGTTCTTTCACTCCTAAGTTGAAATTACCACGTCCATCAAATCCTTTTGGATTAATACCACGGAAGTCACGAGTTCTTGGCAAGGCTACAGATAGAAGACGATCTAAAAAGTCGTACATTCTGTCTCCACGCAAGGTAACTTTCGTACCAATTGGCATTCCTTTACGTAATTTGAAGTTGGAAATATCTTTTTTAGACAAAGTAGTAATAGCTTTTTGACCAGCGATTCGAGATAAATCGGCAGCAGCGCTATCGATTAATTTCTTGTCAGCTACCGCATCACCCATACCTTGGCTTAAAACGATTTTCTCTAATTTAGGAACACTCATAACGGATTTGTATCCGAAACGTTCCTGAAGCGTTTGCATAATCTCGCCTCTATACTTTTCTTTTAATCTTGGTGTGTAACTCATTATTTAATCACCTCCCCTGATTTCTTTGAATAACGAACTAATTTTCCTTTCTCGTCTTTACGACCGATGCGTGTAGCAACTCCTCCTGCAACTACCATAAGGTTAGAGATGTGAAGTGTTCCTTCTTTCTCTTCAATACCACCTTGTGGGTTAGATGCACTTGGTTTGTTGTGCTTTTTAATCATGTTTACACCTGATACAGTAGCACGCATTTTCTCTCGGTCGATGGAAGAGATTTGCCCTTCTTGACCTTTGGACTCGCCTGAAATTACTTTCACGGTGTCGCCAACTTTAATGTGTAGTTTCTTCTGCATTTTTCAATAATTATAACACCTCTGGTGCTAATGAAACAATTTTCATGTAGTTATTCTCTCTTAATTCGCGAGCAACTGGTCCGAAAATACGTGTACCTCTCATTTCGCCACCTTGGTTTAAGATCACACATGCGTTATCATCGAAACGGATGTAAGATCCGTCAGCACGACGAATTTCTTTTTTTGTGCGAACAACTACTGCTTTCGCAACGGAACCTTTTTTCACTGCTCCGTTAGGCATCGCACTTTTTACAGTAACTACGATTTTGTCACCTACGGAAGCATAACGTCTTCTTGTCCCGCCTAAAACTCGGATGCAAAGTACTTCTTTGGCTCCTGAATTGTCTGCAACTGATAGTCTGGATTCTGTTTGTATCATCTCTCCGGTTATTTAGCTCTTTCAACAATTTCTACTAATCTCCAGTTCTTTGATTTACTCAAAGGACGTGTTTCCATGATTTTAACAACATCACCAATGTGGCAATCGTTTGTTTCATCATGTGCAACGAATTTAGTGGTCATTTTCACGAATTTCCCGTATTTCGGGTGCTTCACTTTACGTTCCACAGCAACTACGATGGATTTCTCCATTTTGTTACTTGTAACGACACCAATTCTTTCTTTTCTTAAATTTCGATTTTCTTCCATGTTCATTTTTTTAGTTCAAGCCTAAGCTTGATTTGAACGTTTTGTTAATTCTGTACTCAATCTTGCAACCGTTTTGCGCATTGCTGTAATGCGTAATGGATTTTCAATTGGCGCCATGCGGTGAGTTAATTTCAAGTTAGACAATTGTCCTTTGACCTCAACTAGACGATTTTTTAAATCCTCAATCGATAGTTTATTGATTTCTGCTTGTTTCATGTTTCAATCTTAAATTGGTAAAACATAATCGTTTCGAACAATGAATTTACACTTCACAGGTAACTTCTGTGCAGCTAAACGCATAGCTTCTTTTGCGATTTCGTAAGGTACTCCGTCTGCTTCAAACATGATGCAACCCGGTTTAATCACCGCAACCCAGTGACTAGGAGCTCCCTTACCTTTACCCATACGTACTTCTGCTGGCTTAGAGGTCACCGGCTTGTCTGGGAAAATTCGGATCCAAACTTTTCCTTCACGCTTCATGTATCGAGTAACGGCGATACGGGAAGCTTCAATTTGACGTGAAGTAATCCATCCTGGTTCCAAAGCCTTTAATCCGAAAGAACCAAACGCAATTGTCGAACCTCTGTGCGCCAATCCACGATTTCTTCCTTTCTGTACTCTTCTAAATTTTGTTCTCTTAGGCTGTAACATTTCCTGTTAATTTAACTGTCTCTAATTACTTTTTCTTTCTCTTGAACGATGCAGGTTTGCGATCGCCACCATTGTTGTTGTTTCCATTACCAGTTGCTACACCGATATTTGGAGATAAGTCGCGCTTACCATAAACTTCACCACGGCAAATCCAAACTTTGATACCCAAACGACCATAAGTCGTGTGTGCTTCAGATAATGCATAGTCGATGTCTGCTCTAAATGTATGAAGCGGTGTTCTACCATCTTTATACATTTCAGAACGTGCCATCTCTGCACCATTCAAACGTCCAGAAATCTTGATTTTAATTCCTTCTGCACCCATTCTCATTGTTCCAGCGATTGCCATTTTAATAGCGCGACGGAAAGAGATACGTGCTTCAAGTTGACGAGCAACTCCATCAGCTACCAATCGAGCATCCAATTCTGGACGTTTCACCTCAAAGATATTGATTTGAATTTCTTTTTTCGTCAATTTTTTTAACTCTTCTTTTAGTTTGTCAACCTCTTGACCACCTTTTCCAATAATTACTCCTGGACGAGCGGTGTTGATGGTAACAGTTACTAACTTCAAGGTACGTTCGATGATGATTTTAGCAATGCTTGCTTTCGCCAATCGTGCGCTCAAATATTTACGGATTTGGTCGTCTTCTACAATTTTATCTTTGTAGTCCTTTCCTCCATACCAATTTGACTCCCATCCGGTGATGTAACCTAGTCTATTTCCAATTGGATTTGTCTTTTGTCCCATTTCTTAAACTTATTTAGTACCGTCAACTACGATCGTAACGTGGTTCGATCTTTTTCTAATTCTGTGTGCTCTTCCTTGAGGTGCAGGTTGAATTCTCTTCAACATTGTACCACCACCAACTTCAACGCGACTAACAACTAACTTTTCTTGACTGATGTCAGAACCTTCGTTTTTAGTTTCCCAGTTAGCAATTGCAGAACGCAATAACTTTCCTAGACTTGTCGAAGCAACTTTACCATTGAATTGTAAAATGTTCAATGCTTTGTTTACTTCAACTCCGCGAATTAAATCAGCAACTAGTCTCATCTTACGAGGAGATATTCCCGAATTATTCAAATGCGCAATCGCAATTGACTTCTTGTTTTCTTTAAGCTGTTCAGCTCTTAAGCGTTTTCTGGCTCCCATGACTGCTTTAAATCTTAACGTTTCTTATCTTTTTTATTACCTCCATGCCCACGGAAATTGCGGGTAGGGGAGAACTCTCCTAGTTTGTGACCAACCATATTTTCAGTTGCAAAAACTGGAATAAATTTATTCCCGTTGTGAACTGCGAAGGTTAATCCAACAAATTCAGGTGTAATTGTAGACGCTCGAGACCAAGTTTTAATTACAGCCTTGCTGCTAGCAGCTTGAGCATCGTCAACTCTTTTCATTAATTTATAATGAACGAATGGCGGTTTCTTTAATGAACGACTCATATCCTATTTTTTTCTTCTTTCTACAATAAACTTATCAGAATACTTGCTTTTGGATCTTGTTTTGAATCCTTTAGCAGGCATACCATTTCTCGATCTTGGGTGTCCTCCAGAATTTCTTCCTTCACCACCACCCATTGGGTGATCAACAGGGTTCATAACCACACCACGAACACGTGGACGACGGCCTAACCATCTTGAGCGACCCGCTTTTCCAGATACGACTAAGTTATGTTCAGAGTTTGAAACTGAACCAATTGTAGCTAGACAAGTAGTTAAGATCATTCGAGTTTCACCTGAAGGCATTTTGATGATTGCATATTTACCATCACGTGCATTCAATTGTGCATACGTTCCAGCTCCTCTTGCAATTACCCCACCAGCTCCTGGTTTCAATTCGATGTTGTGAATCACTGTTCCTAGTGGAACATCTGATAAGAACATCGCATGACCAACATTTGGTGTTGCGCTTTTCCCGGATAAAATCTGATCTCCAACTTTCATACCTGTTGGAGCGATGATGTATCGTTTCTCTCCATCTGCGTAAAACAAAAGTGCAATATTTGCCGTTCTGTTTGGATCGTATTCAATCGTTTTAACCGTTGCAGGGATGTCAAATTTGTTACGTTTGAAATCGATGATACGATATTTTTGTTTATGACCACCACCTAAGTAGCGCATTGTCATGCGACCGTCGTTATTACGACCACCGCTTTTCTTCATACTTGAAACCAAGCTTTTTTCAGGTGAAGATGCTGTAATATCAGCGAACTCCATAGCCACTTTGTGACGTTGACCTGGTGTTGTTGGTTTGAATTTTTTAAGACTCATGGTTGAACATTAATAATTGTTAAATAAATCAATGGTTTCACCATCTGCTACGGTTACGACAGCCTTTTTCCATTGTTTACTTTTTTGTTCAACAATGCCTTTATTGGTGTACTTCACAGAGGATTTACCACCACCATAATTTAATGTATGAACATCTGTGACATGTACTCCATACACCTTCTCGATGGCGTTTTTAATCTCAATTTTATTAGCCGTACGAGTCACCTCGAAAGTAAAGCGATTCATTCGCTCACTTTGTAAAGTTGCTTTCTCAGTAATGATCGGCTTTCTAATAATTGTATGCATAACGTTTAGTTAAGAATAGTTTGAATTTTATCTATTGAGCTTGCAGCCAAGACAACTTTTCCAGCATTCAATACATCAAATGTATTAAATGAGTCTGCTGTTACGACTTTCACTCTTCCAAGGTTACGTGCCGCCAAGTATACGTTGTCTGTTTTCTCTCCAAGAATCAACAATACTTTTTGGTTTTCCAAGTTCAATGAAGCTAATAACGCTTTGAAGTCTTTTGTTTTTGCATTCAAATTCAAATCTTCAATAATCATTAATCCATCATTCTTCGCTTTAAACGAGAAAGCTGATTTACGTGCAAGACGTTTCAATTTCACGTTTAATTTGAAGTGGTAGTTTCTTGGACGAGGTCCAAAAATACGTCCTCCTCCTACACGAGTACCTGATTTAGCGCTACCCGCACGTGCACCACCCGTACCTTTTTGTTTTTTCAACTTTTTAGTTGATCCAGCAATTTCGGCACGCTCTTTAGATTTGTGCGTTCCTTGACGACGGTTCGCCAAGTGTTGTTTTACATCCAAGTAAATGGCGTGGTTGTTTGGTTCGATTCCAAAAACCTCCTCTGAAAGTGTTACTGACTTCGCAGTAGCTACTCCTTTTGAATCGTATATTTTCAGTTTCATTACTTGTTAATTGTTACAGTTGAACCATTTGCACCTGGAATCGATCCTTTAATGATCACTAGATTCTTTTCTGCAATTACCTTTAACACTTGTAGGTTAGAAGCCAATCTTCTCTTGTTTCCCATTTGTCCCGCCATGCGCATTCCTTTGAATACACGTGCTGGATAAGAACAAGCTCCGATTGAACCTGGTGCACGCAGCCTGTTGTGCTGACCGTGTGTTGCTTGACCAACCCCACCAAATCCGTGTCTTCTAACTACCCCTTGGAAACCTTTACCTTTAGTGGTTCCAACGACGTCAACAAACTCTCCTTCTTCGAAGATGTCGACTAAAACAGTATCTCCTAAGTTTGCTTGATCGAATCCTTTGAATTCAACCAACTTCGCTTTTGGAGAAGTGTTCGCTTTTTTGAAATGGCCCTTCAATGCATTCGGAGTGTTTTTTTCTTTCTTCTCTCCGAACCCTAACTGAACTGCTTCGTAACCATCTCTGTCTTGTGTTTTTATTTGGGTCACAACACAAGGACCAGCTTCAATAACCGTGCATGGTAAAGATTTACCCTCGGCACTATAGATGCTAGTCATCCCGATTTTACGTCCAATAATTCCTGGCATATACTAGTTGTTAAAAATTACACTTTAATTTCTACGTCAACTCCACTTGGAAGTTCCAATTTCATCAACGCATCTACTGTTTTTGATGAACTACTGTAAATGTCCATCAATCTTTTGTACGCACACAACTCAAATTGCTCACGCGCTTTTTTGTTAACGTGTGGTGAACGCAATACAGTATAGATTCTTTTGTGCGTTGGAAGTGGAATTGGTCCACTAACTACAGCACCAGTTGATTTTACTGTTTTTACGATTTTCTCCGCTGATTTATCAAGGAGGTTGTGATCGTACGATTTTAATTTAATTCTAATTTTTTGGCTCATCTGATTTTTCTTTTAAGCTGTGACTTTACCATTTGCTTTTGCTACTACATCCTCAGCAACATTTTTAGGTGCTTCTGAGTAATGCGAGAATTCCATAGAAGAACTCGCACGTCCTGAAGTAATCGTACGTAATTGTGTTACGTAACCAAACATTTCAGAAAGTGGAACGTCTGCTTTCAATACTTTAGAACCGTTACGGTCATCCATACCACGCATCATACCACGTCTTCTGTTCAAGTCACCTACAACATCTCCCATGTTTTCTTCTGGTGTTACCACTTCTAATTTCATGATTGGCTCCAACAAAATTGGATTACAACCTTTCAATGCTGCTTTGTACGCCATACGTGCACAAAGTTCAAAGGATAAAGAATCTGAATCGACCGCATGGAAAGATCCATCAAGTAATTCAACTTTCATCGCTTCAATTGGGTAACCAGCAAGAACTCCATTTTTCATGGAATCTTTAAATCCTTTCTCAACGGATGGAACAAATTCACGAGGAATGTTACCACCTTTGATACTGTTGATGAATTCAAGACCTGTTTTCTCTTCGTTATCTTGAGCAGAAATTTTAACCAAGATGTCGGCAAATTTACCACGACCACCAGATTGTTTTTTGTAAACCTCTCTGTGGCTTGTTTGACCTGTAATAGCCTCACGGTAAGTAACTTGAGGAGCCCCTTGATTTACTTCTACTTTAAACTCTCTTTTCAAACGGTCTACGATGATCTCTAAGTGAAGCTCACCCATTCCTGAGATAATCGTTTGTCCTGATTCCTCATCTGTGTTTACACGGAATGTTGGATCTTCTTCAGAAAGTTTTGATAAACCGATAGATAAACGGTCAGTATCTGCTTGTGTTTTAGGCTCGATAGCTAAACCGATAACTGGATCTGGGAATACCATAGACTCAAGTACGATTGGCGCATTCTCAGCACACAATGTATCTCCTGTTTTGATGTCTTTAAATCCAACTACCGCACCGATATCTCCTGCGCCTAGTTCACTAATTTGATTTTGTTTATTAGCGTGCATTTGGAAGATACGAGAAATACGCTCTTTGTTGTCTGAACGTGTGTTCAAAACATAAGAACCTGCTTCTAATTTTCCAGAGTAAGCACGAACGAAACATAAACGTCCAACAAATGGGTCAGTAGCAATTTTAAATGCCAATCCTGCAAAAGGTTCGTCGTAAGATGGCTTACGTAACTCTTCTTTATCAGTTTTTGGATTTGTACCAATTACACCTTCGATGTCCATTGGAGATGGAAGAATTTCCATTACCATGTCCAACATTGCTTGAACTCCTTTGTTTTTGAACGAAGAACCACACATCATAGGAACTACTTTTCCTGAGATAGTAGCCTCACGCAATGCGTTCAAAATTTCACGTTCTGTCAATGAATTTTCGTCCTCGAAGAATTTCTCCATCAATGACTCATCAAATTCAGCAACCGCTTCTAATAATTCACTACGTAATTGACGAGCTTCGTCGATAATGTCAGCAGGAATTTCGATTTCTTGGAATGTCATTCCGAAATCTTCCTCATTCCATGTAATACCTTTAAAGTTGATCAAGTCAACAACTCCTTTGAAGTTGTCCTCTTCGCCAATGTTAATTTGTAATGGTAATGCATGACTACCTAACATTGTTTTTACTTGGCGACAAACATTCAAGAAATCCGCACCTTGACGGTCCATTTTATTAACGAATCCAATACGTGGAACGTTGTAGTTGTTTGCCAAACGCCAGTTTGTCTCTGATTGAGGCTCAACACCATCAACCGCAGAGAACAAGAATACCAATCCATCTAATACACGTAATGAACGGTTAACTTCAACTGTAAAGTCAACGTGTCCTGGGGTATCAATAATGTTTACATGGTAGTTTTGACCTCTGTATTTCCAATCTAAAGTAGTTGCAGCAGAAGTAATCGTGATACCACGCTCTTGCTCTTGCTCCATCCAGTCCATTGTAGCAGCTCCATCATGAACTTCTCCAATTTTGTGACTAACACCACCGTAAAATAAGATACGCTCTGTCGTCGTTGTTTTTCCTGCGTCAATGTGAGCAGCAATTCCGATGTTTCTTGTAAATCTTAAATCTCTAGCCATGTCTTAGAATCTGAAATGTGAAAATGCTTTGTTTGCTTCCGCCATACGCATTGTATCTTCTTTCTTCTTGAATGCAGCACCCTCTTCTTTTGAAGCAGCGATGATTTCAGAAGCAAGTCTTTGCGACATTGTCTTTTCGTTACGTTTACGCGCATATCCAATTAACCATTTCATAGCTAGGGATGCTTTACGCTCTTCACGAACGGGAGTAGGGATTTGGAAAGTAGCTCCACCTACACGGCGACTTCTAACCTCAACAGCTGGAGTAACATTTTCTAATGCTTTTCTCCAAACGTCTAATCCTTCTGTTTCTTCTATTTTTTTATCTACGATTTCAATTGCATCGTAAAATAAACGGAATGCTAAACTCTTTTTACCATCTAGCATTAAATTGTTCACAAATTTTGTTACTACTTGATCGTTAAATTTCGGATCTGGTAGAATCGCAATTTTTTTGGCTTTTCTTCTTCTCATTTTGTAAAGCTTTTAATTATTTCTGCTTAGGACGTTTAGTACCATATTTGGATCTTCTCTGGCTACGACCTTGAACTCCGGCCGTATCCTCTGCACCACGAACAATGTGGTAACGTACCCCTGGAAGGTCTTTAACCCTTCCTCCTCGCACAAGTACTAATGAGTGTTCTTGAAGATTGTGGCCTTCACCACCGATGTAAGCGTTGACTTCTTTTCCGTTCGTTAAGCGAACACGCGCCACTTTACGCATAGCCGAGTTTGGCTTCTTAGGCGTAGTCGTGTAAACACGAACACACACACCTTTACGTTGTGGACATGAATCAAGCGCAGCGGACTTACTCTTCTTCACCACCGCAGTTCTTCCTTTGCGAACTAACTGTTGAATAGTTGGCATAAAATACTCTTGTTTTAAAATAAATAATAACCCCCAAACGTACTTTGAGGGGTGCAAAGATAACTATTTATTTTTATAAACCAAGAGTGTTTGAAAAAATATCGTCTTTTTATTGCTTGATTATCAAAAATAAACGAGCGTGATAGATTTCCTTTTTATTTGACGCGAGCTTTTAGCGAATTTGATAATAGGAACGTTCCGTCATAGGAGCGCCATATTCCAAATTTAATTGAGGATAATAGTTTTTTTCGGACTTCTGAACTTTATTTAGTCGCTTCTGAAAATGTAGCTCTTGACTAAGCGTGATTAATTTTGTGTACTGAATGCCTATTAGTTTATCTTTTTGTATGGTGTTGATGCATCGCAGAATTTGTTTTAATTGATGCTCATATAAATCAACTACATCGTATTCCAGAAGAATATCTATGCAATCTTGAACTTGTCCATCAAATTCGCTTTTGGTGACGGAAATGGATTCCTCCGCAGAGACTACCTCCGTTAAATAATCGAAGCCGCGGTTACTTCTTTTGAATATGTAATTATCCCAGAATGCTGGGTCATTGATTATTTCTTGATCTTCAGTAAAATTTGAAATGTGATTTAGGTGTGTTTCCGCACAACGTAGTAACGAATAATTAGACCAATATAAAAGTGGTTTAAAATAATACCAATCATACAACGTATAGCTGTCATCAGTGTTTTTCAGTAAAACATAGAATTTAAATTCTTCATTGGAATAATAATATTCAAGATCATTTTGATCTCCTTTTAGGTTTAGGATTACCGGAAAGATAAACGCTGTCTTCTCTGGATTGGAAATCAATACATCTTTGAAGATGAATTTCTCGGTATACTGCTCATCCCAATTAGCTGTTGTTTGCTGCGAAATGCGTTGACAAAAATATTCATACGGACTATTTTCCTCATTGAACAACGTCGTTAATTTCGGTTCGATAACTGTTCTAACCAATGTTTCTGTTTCAACAGATGCGGGTTCATGGACAAGTTCAATGTGGTAAAAAAGTTCAGAAAGATTTTCCGCTTCATTTTTAATTACCCAGTTTTCCTCCATAAAACGTTTGTCTGAACCAATTCCAGCATTGTAAAAAGACCTAATAACCGTTAGTGAATCTGCATTGTAATCGTTTGAATAATAGATGTGCCAGTGACCATTTTTCTTTTCAAAATTCCATTTTATCGATGTTAATTCAAGGTAGCTAATTTCTTCCTCAAGTTCCTCGTCATACTGGACTTCAAGTTCAGATGTACCACTCAATAAACTTATCTTTTGTTCATCTTTACTTATTAATACTCCTATGACCTGATCGAATGGAATGTGATATGGAATGTCTTTTAAAAGTTTTCTCGCTTGCTCGGTTCCTTTCGAAAGGTATTCTTTGGTTGTAAATCCCAGTTTACTTAGTAATGCATCTGTTTGTCTGTCTCGTTCATCTGCACTCACCAAAGTGGGATCTACCTGCAAGATGACTTTTTCCAACTGCTCCATGGCTTTTACTTCTTTGAAAAATTCACTCCAAAAGCTCAGCCAAGCCAATCTCCCAGAATCTCCATTGTCAATGAGTAGACGTCCCGTTGGACAACTAAAATGAATGGTTTGCGCCGGAGCCCCAGGGTTCTTAAGGCTCTTTACCACAATGTCCATGGCGCTTTCAGATGAACTCACTTGGATATTATTAATGGAAATTTCGAGTGTTACTGCACCAAGCTCTTTTAATGTAACCTTTTGCAAACTGAGGTAAATAGGATCCTCTATTGTTTTTTGGTAGGTTCTAATTACTGCATCTGCGAGTGAATATGGCGCGAAATTACTTTCTGGGTCTTTTCCTATGGTTTGAATTGCTTCAAAATAGGATTGCTGTTCGAGTCGCATATCCTTCACGTAAAAATCGTCTGACTTTTGTCTTTTGTTGAGTCTCTTGATTTGTTCTTGGATTTCTGTTTTCGTCTTCTCGACCATTTTCTGACAAATCGGATCCGTGATGCGAATGGATGAATTAGAGGAAAACAAAAAGTGTTCTGGACCTTGTGCGAAACTCGTCCCTAACCATGTGAGACTTAAAAGGAGGAAAAATGACTTCATCTATCGAAGGTAAATAAAAGTTGGAGAATTACAGATAGAAAACATATAAAACGAGAGGTATGGATAAAAAAAAGGAATCCACTTGGGATTCCTTTTCTTGTCTTAAAAGACTAATTTTATCTGTACATGGTTGCTTTTACTGCTTTAATCAAACGATCTACATTTGGAAGTGCTTCGTCAATTAAGGTCGGCGAGAATGCGAATGGCGTATCTGTTTGTGTCACACGTTGAACAGGAGCATCTAAGTAATCAAATGCATAGCGTTGTAGGTGATAAGCAATTTCAGATGAAATGGACGCTAAAGGCCAAGATTCTTCTAAAACAACACAACGATTCGTTTTCTTAATGGATTCAACGATTGTTCCGTAATCTAATGGTCGAATTGTGCGTAAATCGATGATTTCAACATTGATGTTATCTTTTGCTAAGATCTCCGCAGCCTCTTCAGCAACTTTAATGATTTTACCAAAAGTAACGATGGTTACGTCTGTTCCTTTGCGAACAACGTTAGCTACTCCAATTGGAATGATGTATTCTCCTTCAGGAACTTCTCCTTTGTCTCCGTACATTTTTTCTGACTCCAAGAAAACAACTGGATCATTATCTCGAATGGCTGCTTTCAAAAGTCCTTTTGCATCTGCTGGATTAGATGGTGTGACAACTTTTAATCCTGGTACATGTGCGTAAAATGCTTCGAAACTTTGTGAGTGCGTTGCAGCTAATTGTCCAGCGGTACCATTTCCACCACGGAAAACGATTGGACAAGAATATTGTCCACCGGACATTTGCAACATCTTCGCTGCAGAGTTAATGATTTGATCCGCTGCAAGAATCGCAAAGTTCCATGTCATGAATTCTACAATTGGACGAAGTCCGTTCATGGATGCTCCAACAGCGATACCCGTATAACCTAGTTCGGCAATTGGTGTATCGATTACTCTTTTTGGACCAAATTCATCCAGCATTCCTTGAGAAACTTTGTAAGCACCATTATATTCGGCTACTTCTTCTCCAAGTAAAAACACGCGCTCATCGCGACGCATTTCTTCGGACATAGCTTCTCTTAAGGCTTCTCTAAATTGTAATGTTTTCATAGTTCAAAAATTTCGAATTGCAAAAGTATAAAAACCAGCTAATTCGCGCGTTATTTTAAGCCACTTTTAATGTGGCGATTTTAGATTTTGAGAATTTCTCCTCTGCATATTGAATCGTTACTTCTAATGATTTCACATTAGCGGATGGAATGTCGAACATGGCATCGGTTAAAATGGCTTCACAAATGGATCTAAGTCCTCTCGCTCCAAGTTGAAATTCGTTGGCTTTTTTCACCATGAAGTCCAACACTTCATTATCGATGCTCAATTTCACGCCATCCAACTCGAATAAGCGTTTGTATTGTTTGATCAAAGCGTTTTTCGGTTCGGTAAGAATTCGTTTCAGATCCGCGTCGGACAGTGGCTCTAAGTACGTAAGTACGGGAAAGCGTCCGATGAGTTCTGGAATGAGTCCAAATGAACGAACATCGCTAGGGGAGATGTACTTCAGTAGGGAATCCTTTTCAATCGTTTCTTCTGTATCTGAAGAGAATCCAATGGTTTGACGATTCACGCGATTCGCAATTAACTTTTCAATTCCATCAAAGGCTCCGCCACAAATAAACAAAATGTTTTTCGTGTCGATTTGAATCATCTTTTGCTCTGGATGCTTTCTTCCTCCTTGTGGTGGAACATTCACTACAGCACCTTCCAATAACTTAAGTAAGGCTTGTTGAACTCCTTCTCCGGAAACATCTCGCGTGATGGATGGATTGTCGTTTTTTCGTGCAACTTTATCAATTTCATCAATAAATACGATACCCATTTGAGCGCTTTCTACATTGTAATCAGCTGCTTGAAGCAAGCGAGAAAGGATGCTTTCCACATCTTCACCAACGTATCCAGCTTCGGTTAATACCGTTGCATCAGCGATACAAAAAGGAACGTTTAATAATTTCGCAATTGATTTCGCAAGCAAGGTTTTACCAGTACCTGTTCTTCCAACTAAGATTACGTTCGATTTCTCAATGTCTACATCATCGTTAGTTACCTTATAACCAAGTCTTTTGAAGTGATTGTATACAGCAACGGAAAGAAATTTCTTCGCCTCGTTTTGTCCAATCACATATTGATCCAAATGAGCTTTGATTTCTTGTGGTTTCAACAAATTGACTTTTACCAGCTCTAATTGATCCTCTTTTACTTTTTCGGATAATTCTTCCTGAACAATTTTATTTGCTTGGGATGCACAGTTATCACAGATGTGACCGGATATTCCTGCAATAAGAATACCTACGGCAGCCCTTTCGGAACCGCAAAATGAGCATACAGCTTCTTTTTTTGCCATGTTTATTTCGGATTACGAAGCAAAACTTCATCCACCATTCCGTAAGATTTCGCTTCATCGGATGTCATCCAATAATCACGGTCAGAATCAGCCCAAACTTTTTCATAGTCTTGTTTGGAATGACGAGCGATAATATCGTATAATTCTTTCTTCAACTTTTGAATTTCTCTCGCTGTAATTTCAATATCAGAAGCTTGTCCCTGTGCTCCACCTAATGGTTGGTGAATCATGACACGTGAATGTTTCAACGCACTTCTTTTTCCTTCTGCTCCAGCACAAAGTAACACTGCTCCCATAGAAGCAGCCATTCCTGTACAGATTGTTGCTACATCAGGACGAATGTATTGCATAGTGTCGTAAATACCTAGTCCGGCATAAACGGATCCACCTGGAGAATTTAAATAAATCTGAATGTCTTTCTTTGCATCAACTGATTCTAAGAATAACAATTGTGCATTGATAATATTTGCAACTTGGTCATTGATTCCTGTTCCAAGGAAAATGATTCTATCCATCATCAAACGAGAGAACACGTCCATTTGGGTCATGTTCATCGGACGTTCTTCGATGATGTATGGCGTTAAAGATGACTCGATGTAATGGTCTACCACCATACTGTTGAGGCCGATATGTTTTGTCGCGTATTTGCGAAATTCGTTACTATCCATTTTTTAATTTTTAGAATACAAAGTTACGGAAATTCGTGAAGTACGAATGAAATACCTGGGCAAAAAAAAATCCCGATTTCTCGGGATTTTAAAAAGTATCTTAAACAGATTATTTCACAACGTTTGTGAAGGTAGCTTCTGTAGAAATTTTCAAGAACTCACGATCTTTCGCTGCTTTATCTTTCAAGGAAGCATTTTTAGAAATCGCTACTTTTAAGTGTGAAACTACTGCATCAACTCCTTCGTTAGATCGAGCAGCAATAATTGCTTTCAAGTAAGCAGTTTCGGCTGTTTCAGTTAATCCGGATAATGTTTTCTTCGCTGCATCTGCTTTCCCAGACAATACTTGAGCTAAAGCTTTGTTGTAACTGTTTTCAGAGAAGTTTCCATCAGCAGCAGCATATTTTCCATCCATGATATTCAAAATACCTAAGTTGTAATTAACTGCTGTTTTTTGACTTGCTTCACCTTTTGAATCAAAAGCTGTTTTCGCTTGAGTAATCAATTTTTTTGTATTGGCACGATTACCATCTAGAATTGTTGTTGCAGCCAAGTTGTTTTTTGAAATTCCATTGTCTTTCAATGACGCTGCTTTTTCAAATGAACTTTTCGCTTCAGCTGTTTTGTTCAATTGGAACGATGCAGCACCTAAATTGGTATGTGTACGGTAATCAGAAGCAAAATTTGTAGCAGCTACTTTGTAGATTCTTGCTTTTTCATTTAAATCCGTAGTCAACTTATTTGCGGTGAACAATAACTCTTCAACTGAAAGTGAATTTGGATTGTTACTAGCTGCAGCTTTTAATTCATCGTCTGTTAAACCAAACTCTGTGTATTTCACAACAACCATCGCACGGCGAATTTTAGGGAATACATCTTTCTCCAATTCGCTGTAAGATTTACCTAGATTAATCATTTCTTTTTCACGTTGCTCCAAGTCTTTTGTCATCTCCAAGATGCGAATGAACAAGTTTTTGTCCGCTTCTGCAATCGTTGTAGAGGCAGCCAATTGCGCTTTAAAACCGTCAAAATCCTCGCCGTATTTGTTGAGTTTGTACATGTTCGTGTCCGTGTAAGCAGTCAATTTTGCTTTTTTCATCAGCGCAATGATTGCTGTTCTGGTTGAAGCGGTACGATCATACGAAAGGTTATCGTTTTTCGAAACTTCTCCATCCGGTGAAGCATATCCGTTGATTTCAATCGCATTGATTTTAATTTTCGGATTTGACTGTGCTGCTTGAATCCAAGAAACCAATGAAGCGATATCGGCATCTTTCAACTCAGTCGCACGAACATCTGATTTTCCTTTTTCAAAGTTAAACGTAGCCTCTGATGATTTCTCGAACTGACGAACCAACGCATCTTCTTCGTATAAAACTTTAAACGTTTTGTTTACCAAATAAGGGGTAATGATTGTTGCATCAGCAATTTTCGTTTCTGGCAAAGCGTCTTTCTCTTTCGTTTGCTTGTAGATTTTACCGGTAATCATCAAATCAGCAGCTTCCATCTCTGGTAAGTATGGAATGGTTTGTTCGAACGTTGCTGTTCCACCATTTTTAAAATTAATCGTTGTGCCGTTCTCTGTAACTTTCTCACCATTCACGTACCAAGTACCAATCGCATAAGAACCTAATTTTGGTGTGATTTCAGCTTTCGCTTTTTTCTTGATTCCTTTTTCAGGAACATTCACCGTAATCGCGATTTTCACACTGTCAGCATGCATTTCAAGTGGATTAGTGCTAACGGAATAAGTCACGTCTTTAACTAAATCACATGATGCCAAAAACATCATACCTGAACCTAAGAAGAACAAATTGCTCGAACGAAATAATTTCATATCTGGTTTTTTATTTTTTACAAATGTATAAAAGTTTTCACTACTAAGAAAATAAACGATTTAGCTCTTAATGAAATGATAAAATGGATCTTCTTTTTTAACGATTTCTTCAAGTGGAATCATGACGAACTCCCTGCTTTTAAAATATGGATGCGGAATGGTCAATTGCTCTGTTTCGATTTCAACGTTATTGTAAAAAACAATATCGAGGTCAATGCAACGGTCTTCATATCCACTAACTGTCTTTATTCTTCCCATGCTTTGTTCAATTTTCTTTAGTTGAGTAAGCAATTCAAGTGGTGAAAGATGAGTGTAACAGGTTATACATGCATTCAAAAACTGGTTTTCTGAATCGTAGCCCCAAGGTGCGGACTCGTAAAAGGAAGAAATGAATTCAACATCTCCAATCAAAGCCTTCATGTCATTAATTGCTTGATTTAGGTTTGCTGATTTGTCTCCTAAATTGGACCCCAAGGATATCAGCGCACGGTTGAACATTACTTTTTCCATTCAAAATGACGAACTAATTCCAATAAGTCTTGCTTCAAATATTCCAAAGTAGGACGAAGGGAGTCGTAATTCGGACGACAGTTCAATAATACTTCTCCGCGGACAAAATTCGTGCTGGAATCCGTTAGGTAAAATTGAAAATTGGTCGCGACGTTACCTTTTAACTCAAAAAAGGTTCCGTAAACTTTTTTTTGGGGTTGAACGATTTGCTCAAAGTTGATTTTATCTGCCTTGATTTTGTGTTCATCTACTTTGTCATTCGCGAAATTGATGATTTCAGCAAGTGAGTCCTTACTTGGTAAGCGCAAATAATACAAGAATAATTTTCCATTCAGTGGACCTAAATCAATTTCTTGCACGCAATAATTAGACTGCGGTTGTTCCCCCGCCGAAGCGAAATAGAGGTCGGACAACTTCATCGAATACGGACAATCGCTTTTGAACACGCGGTAACTATGTTCCGGTAAGTTCATTCGCAGGTATGTGGATGGTTTTGGAACAGGATTTTCATCTGAGCAAGCAGCCAAAACGAAAATCAAACAGAGTACCTGGAAAATCAATCGTGGAGTCATGGAAGTTTGATTTTGATGGTTTTCATTCTTTTTTTGTCGGAAGATTCCACAATGAACTTCACCTTGTCGATAAAGATAAACTCATTGTTTTTCAAGATTCTTCCCGCTTGTTCAAGGACAAGTCCACCAATTGTTTCTGCTTCTCCTTTGACCTCCTCAAATGCATCTTGGTATTCTTCTCCGATTACTTTGTAAAAGTCGTTTAGCGAGGTTCTGCCTTCAAAAATAAACGTGTGCTCGTCTAATTTCGTGTAAGCAATCTCATTGTCGTCAAATTCATCTGTGATGTCTCCAACGATTTCCTCGAGAATATCCTCCAAGGTCACAATGCCACTTGCTCCACCGTATTCGTCTACAACAATTGCCATGTGCATGCGCATGCCTCTGAATTCCTGAAGTAAATCGTTGATTTTTTTATTTTCCGGAATGAAGAACGGTTTGCGTAGTACGGTTTTCCAATCGAAGTCCGCACCTGCGTTTAAATGTGGTAATAAATCTTTGATGTACAGAATTCCTACAATGTTATCAGGAGATTCTTCGAAAATCGGCATACGTGAATATCCTGCTTCCAGCACGGTTTGCATAACCTCTTCGAAACTCGATTCTGCGTCAATGGCTTCCACTTCAATTCTGGGTGACATGATTTGACTCGCATCCGTTTTTCCAAATTTCACAATTCCTTCCAGAATCTTGTGATCCTCTTCTGAACTGGAATCTTCTCGTGTCAATGCAAGGGCCTGTTCAAGTTCATCTTGGTTCACTTTAACCGAAGTTTTTGTGCGTTTTTGAATGAAACTTGTTCCATAAACCAAGGCTGATTTCAACCAAGACAACGGTGGAACAGAGCCAAGAAAATAGAGTGGGTAGGACATCCATCGAACGACACTCATCGTGTTGCGTGCTGCAAAAATTTTCGGAACAACTTCACCCAATAGCAGGATTAGAAAGGTAATTCCAACTACTTCTAGCAAGAATCGTTTCAATTCTCCTCCGGATGTTGGCGGATAAACATCATTCAGGATGAAGGTAGAAAGAATAACAATTCCAACGTTCACGAAGTTATTCGTGATTAAAATGGTTGCTAGCAGTTCTTTTGGTTTCCCGAGTAGCGTCAAAATAAGTTTAGAACGCGAGCTGTTTTCTTTTTTGAGGTCCTCGTTGTCTGCAGGACGCAAGGAGAAAAAAGCACTTTCAGATCCTGACATTAACGCTGATACGAAAAGTAAAAGTGCGATACATACGATGTAAATTACGGTCGTAGAATCAAATCCACTAGGTAAAGATTTCGTTAAACTGATAAAACTGGGAGGCTCGATTAGGCTCATGATTAAAATGGTAAAGAATCTTCAATATTATTTTCTAAACCGCTCATTGGTGAAGGATTAGCGGGCTTTCCTTCTTGGGAATATGGGGCGTTATTTCGCTCGGCTTGATCGCTGCGAGTAAGAATGGTTAAATCATCACCAACAACTTCGGTAGCATAACGTGTGTTCCCTTCTTTGTCTTGCCAAGAGCGTTTCTTTAATTTTCCTTCGATGTAAACTTTGGATCCTTTACGGACGTACTTTTCAGCAATTTCTGCTAGTCCACGCCACAAAACGATGTCGTGCCAATCGGTAATTTCCTTGCGTTCTCCCGTTTGTTTGTCGTTGTAAATCTCTGACGTAGCCAGTGGGAAACTCGCAACGATGGATCCATTTTCAAGACGACGGACTTCAGGGTCTTTGCCTAGGTTTCCAATTAAAATTACTTTATTGACACTTCCATTCATTTGGACAAAACTAAAGGTTTACGGTATCAATAATACTTATTTTTTTTTAAATGCGCGTTTTTTAGCTGGTTTTGCTGCATCCGTTTTTGAAATAGCGATGCATTCTTCCAAACTTAATTTTTCCGCTTCGGTTCCTTTCGGCAATTTGAAATTGTCTTTTCCGATTTTCAAATATGGACCATAACGTCCGTTGAGCAATTGAACATCTGGATTTTCATCGAAACTTTTAATCAAACGATTCGCTTCCACTTGAAGTTTTTCAAGGTAGATTTCTAGTGATCGTTCGTAGGTAATGGACATCGGATCTTCTCCTTTCGGAATTGATGCGAAAATCTTTCCAACTTGAACGTAGGGTCCAAAACGACCGTTGTTGACTTTCATGTCTTGATCTTCGTATTGTCCAACAACGCGTGGTAATTGAAACAATTTCAAGGCATCTTCAAGAGAAATATTTCCAATGGATTGATTTGGTTGAAGGGAAGCAAATAATGCTTTTTCACCATCCACTTTTTCATCACCAATCTGAACCATTGGTCCAAACTTGCCAATTCTAACGATGATTTTTCTTCCACTTTCAGGATGAACACCTAACTCGCGTTCGCCTGTAGCTCTTTCACTGTGTTCTAATGTATTTTCAACTACGGTGTGGAAAGGCTTGTAAAAAGTTTCCATCATGTTGGTCCACTCTAAACGTCCCTGCGCAATCTCATCGAATTCCGCTTCCACTTTCGCGGTAAATTGGTAATCCATGATTTGCTCAAAATGTTCTTTGAGGTAGTCTGTTACGACAATTCCGATATCTGTTGGAAACAGTTTATTTCGGTCTTTCCCTGTCGTTTCGGATTTTTCTTCTTTCGAAATTTCTCCTTTGCTTAGGGTTAACAAACAGTAATTTCTAATTTCTCCTTCACGCTCTTGTTTTTCAACATATGTACGTTTTTGGATGGTCGATATGGTTGGCGCATACGTAGATGGACGACCAATACCAAGTTCTTCTAATTTTTTCACCAATGAAGCCTCTACGTAGCGAGATGGTGGACGCGTGAATCGTTCAACAGCTGTACAAATCGATAAATCAACAGATTCGTTTACCGTAACTTTCGGTAGAAGTCCGTCTGTTTCTTCGTCTGATTCTTCGTCCAAACTTGATTCCATGTATACTTTTAGGAATCCGTCGAATACAATCACTTCACCTTTCGCTGTGAAATAATCACTTGTCGGTAATCCACCAATTTTTACGGTTGTACGCTCTAGTTTGGCATGTGCCATTTGACTCGCAATGGATCTTTTCCAAATCAATTCATACAGTCTCGTTTCGTCACGTTCTGAATCGATGCTTGTTTTTCCAAAGTCAGTTGGACGTATCGCCTCATGCGCTTCTTGTGCGCCAGAACTTTTTGTCGTGTATTTTGTCGGTTTTGAATAATCGTTTCCGTAAAATTCTTCAATGGCTGCTTTCGCTCCATTCACGGCTGTTTCAGAAAGGTTCACAGAATCCGTTCTCATGTAGGTGATGTGTCCAGACTCATACAAACGTTGTGCAACGCTCATTGTTTTCGTTACGGAAAACCCAAGTTTTAAACTGGCTTCCTGTTGTAATGTTGATGTCGTAAACGGTGCAGCAGGAGACTTTGTGCTTGGTTTTTGTTGTACATCATCGATGACAAACGAAGTATTTCGACACAATTCCAAGAATTCTTGCGCCTCTTTTTCCCCGTTTAAATGACGGTTCAACTCTGCTTTTAATACACCGTTGTTTGCGCCAAAGTTTCCGTTGACACGAAAGAATGGGTTGACGTTGAATGCTTGAATTTCACGTTCGCGATCGACGATGAGTCGAACTGCTACGGATTGAACGCGTCCGGCTGATAAACTTGGACGCACTTTTTTCCAAAGAACGGGAGAAAGTTCAAATCCAACAATGCGATCTAATACACGACGAGCTTGCTGTGCATCCACTAATTCCTTATTAATCTTACGCGGATTTTCAATTGCTTTTAAAACCGCTGTTTTCGTAATTTCATTAAAGGTAATACGGTGCGTATCTTTCTTTGCTAAATCTAGGGTCTCGAATAAGTGCCATGAAATCGCTTCTCCCTCGCGGTCCTCATCGGTAGCGAGCCAAACAACTTCTGCTGCTTTTGCTAATTTTTTCAATTCAGCTACGACTTGTTTCTTGTCGGCGCTGACTTCATACAAGGGATTGAAATGATTGTCAATTTCGATGGCTAGTCCTTTCTTGGTCAAATCTCGAACATGTCCGAAACTTGACTTTACAATGAAGTCTTTTCCAAGATATGATTCGATGGTTTTTGCCTTTGCAGGGGACTCAACGATGACGAGATTTTTTGACATAAGAAGAATTTTGGGACAAATGTATATGGAAAACACGGCAAATCGCAAGTTGTTCACTGCAAAATTTTTTGAGTCTTTTCCTTTAACCTATGGTTAAGAAAAATTTCCATAGAAAAAAAACTTATTCGATGAATTTGGTCTGTCAATTTGTCATGCGGTTTTATTTGTCGTAAATTTGTGTCCCTAGAAATAAACGTAAGCAATGGAATTTGAAAATAAAGTGATTGATGAATCAATGCAGGGAACTGCCATCGAATTACAAAATCAAGGAGGAGAAGGAAAGAAAAAACTGTACCTGGAAAGTTATGGTTGTCAGATGAATTTTTCTGACAGTGAGGTTGTTGCTTCCATTTTAGCACAAGATGGTTACGAAACTACGCGTAATATGGATGAAGCAGATGTGATCCTTTTAAATACCTGTTCTATTCGTGAAAATGCCGAGCAGCGTGTGCGTAATCGCTTGACTGAATTCAAAATCAAAAAAGAAAATAACCCGGAATTAGTGGTAGGAGTGTTAGGTTGCATGGCCGAACGACTTAAAAAGAATCTACTGGAGGAAGAAAAATTGGTGGATTTAGTCGCAGGTCCGGATGCTTACCGAGATTTGCCTAATTTAATTGAAGAAGTAGGAACAGGACAAAAAGCAGTCAATGTATTGCTGTCGCGTGACGAAACCTACGCTGATATTTCTCCTGTTCGTTTAGATCAAGGTGGAATCGCAGCTTTCGTAACGATCATGCGTGGATGCGATAACATGTGTTCGTTCTGCGTTGTGCCATTTACGCGTGGTAGAGAGCGTTCACGCGACCCACAAACGATTGTGGAAGAATGCAAAGATCTATTTTCCCGTGGATACCGTGAAGTCACCTTGCTTGGACAAAATGTGGATTCATACCGATGGAATTTAAGTTCCAAAGGAGAAGTGAAAAATGCAGAAGAGCCTACAACCAACTTTGCGCAATTGATGGAAATGGTTGCGTTAGTCTCACCTCTTTTACGCGTTCGTTTCAGTACTTCACATCCAAAAGACATGACGGATGATGTGCTTGAAATCATGGCGAAATACGAAAATATTTGTCCTTACATACATTTACCAGTACAATCTGGAAACACGGATGTCCTTTACCGCATGAACCGTGGATATTCACGTGAATGGTACATGGAGCGCATCAATGCCATTCACCGCATTGTTCCAAATTGTGCGATTTCAACGGATGTTATTACTGGATTCTGTGGTGAAACTGAAGAGGAACACCAAGAAACACTTTCCTTAATGGATTTCGTTGAGTACGATTTTGCTTACATGTTTAAGTATTCAGAACGTCCAAAAACCCTTGCGGAACGAAGATTCGAAGATGATATTCCCGAAGATGTAAAAGGACGACGTTTGAATGAAATCATTGAAAAGCAATTGGCGCATTCATTGAAAAGCAATCAAAAGCAAATTGGTACGGTACAAAAAGTATTAATTGAAGGTAATTCGAAACGTTCGGAAGAACATTTATGCGGAAGAACCGGAAGAAATTCGATGGTTGTTTTTCCAAAAGAATCATACGAGAAAGCACAATATGTGATGGTTCGAATCGATAGTTGTACTTCTGCAACACTGATGGGTGAAGTAGTTTCTGTTTGTTAAACGCTATTCAGATGAATATTCAACAAGTTAAACAGCGCTTTGGAATTATCGGGAATTCTCCGATGTTGAACCGCGCCTTGGAAGTTGCGATGCAGGTTGCACCAACGGACATTTCTGTACTTGTGACGGGAGAAAGTGGAACAGGAAAAGAAATCATCCCACAGGTGATTCACCAATTGAGTTCGCGCAAACACGGAGAGTACATTGCGGTGAACTGTGGTGCGATTCCGGAAGGAACAATCGATTCGGAATTGTTTGGACACGAAAAAGGATCGTTTACTGGAGCGAGTGGAAGTCGACAAGGATACTTCGAAGTGGCAAACGGCGGAACCATTTTTTTGGATGAGGTCGCAGAATTACCGATGCAAACGCAAGTCCGTTTGTTACGTGTTTTGGAAACGGGTGAATTTATTCGCGTTGGATCCTCTAAAGTGATTAAAACGAACGTGCGAGTAGTCGCTGCTACGAATGAAAACATGCAACAAGCCATTCATTCTGGAAAATTTCGCGAAGATTTATTTTACCGCTTAAGCACGGTTCCAATTCAGCTTCCAGCGTTGAAAAACAGACAGGAAGACGTTCATTTATTATTTCGCAAATTCGCAAATGACTTTGCTGAAAAGTACCGGATGCCAGCGATTAAATTGTCTGATGAGGCAGTGATTTTACTCCAAAATTATCCCTGGCCAGGAAATATTCGCCAATTGAAAAATTTAGTGGAGCAATTGTCGGTGATCGAAACGGCGCGTGACATTGATGCAATGATGCTCGCTTCGTATTTGCAGCCGATTGCGGAGAAGTCGAGTTTCTTGGTCAAAAATGATCAAACACAAGAATCGATTTCAGAACGAGAATTGATGTACAAGTTTCTTTTCGACATGAAAAAAGACTTGACGGAGTTAAAGAAATTGGTTTTAGAAGTCATCAATAATGGTCAATCCGTCAACCTAAATCAGGATCAAACAGCATTAGTGAATCGCATTTACCAAGATGTTTACGAAGACGCGCCTGTCTCTGCTCGCATGCTTCCTTCTGGAACAGCGAACGACGCACATGCAACGTATCCTGCAACATCAGAAGCGTTTGAGATACACGAAGAAATAGAAGAATCCTTATCTTTGGAAGATCGCGAAAAGGAATTGATTCAGAAAGCTTTAGAAAAACACCGAGGAAAGCGCAAGTATGCAGCTCTTGAATTAGGAATTTCTGAACGAACACTTTACCGCAAAATTAAGGAATACCAACTAGGAGAATAATGAAGTACGTTTTATTCATTTTCGTGGCAATTGGATTAAGTGCTTGCTGGCCAAGTAGCTTTTCGTTCAGAGATACTGGAGGAATGCCCGAGGAATGGAAAACATTTACCTTAAAAACCTTGTCCTTAGAAGCTGCAACGTGCCCCTTGAATTTTGCTGCTGTGCTATCTGAAAACATGAAGGACGGCGTTCAGAACAACACGCCACTTTTGTTAAATACAAGCTATGGCAAAGGGGAAGTGAATATGGAAGGGAAAATAACCCAATATTCCGTTCAACCCTTGGCTGTTCAGGGAAACAACAATGCATCTCAAAATCGATTGACGATGACTGTCGTGATGACCATTAACATTACAAAGCCCAAAGAAGAACAATGGACCATGACCAGCACGCGTTTCGCTGATTTCAGTTCTGGAACGAATCTTTCCCAAGTGGAAACGAAATTGTTTGAAGATATTTCCGCTCAAATGGTACAAGACCTAATCAATAAATTATTAAGTAACTGGTGATGTTAAGCAGCGAATCCATTCACCAACAGATGCGAAACACATCCAGCTGTTCGACTCTTCACTTAAATGAGTTGAAAGAGCTCATGGATTTGTATCCCTATGCTTCAAGTATCGTCACTCTGTATTTGAAGTCCTTGGCGAATGATCAGGATTTACGCTTGAGTTCACAGTTAGAAAAATACGCGTACCAAATTCCTAACCGTACTTTGTTGTATGATTTGCTTGTTACCCAAACAAATATCCCGAGGGAAGAGGTGACTGCACAACCAGAAATCATTCAAGAAGTTCGTGCCGAAATCCCTGTGGAGGAGAAAACGACCGAAGTGGAACAGACCGCACCGATTGTTCCTATCTCGGTAGAAACGAGTGTCGCAGAACAAACAGTCGAAGTGGAACAGATTGCACCAATTGTTTCTATATCGGCAGAAGTGCTTCCAATCGAACAAACAGAAACGCCTGTTTTCTCGGAGGAAGAAACAGAGGAGTTAGAGACATTGATTGAACCAGTTTCTAAAACCGAGATTCTTTCGACTGAAGAAATAGAAGTTAAACAAGAAGTTCTGGACGAAGGAGAGGAAGAAAGCTCCTTGAACATTCCTCATCAAATGGAAGAGACAAGGGAGATGGATGAGGTGGATACCATGATTCAATCGGCGGTAATTTCATCATCTTACCTGCAATTGGCCTATCCAGGTGCGGCTGAAGAAGTGGAATCAGAAGAAAAAAATATTCCGACCGAAGAAACCCAACCCGAAGAAGTTAAATTGGAAACGATTCAAGTACTTGAACCATCCACTACGGCAGAACCGAAGTCCTTTACAGATTGGTTGAAAATGGGAGAGATTTTGAATGGAAGCACCGAAGATCCAGCGCCAGAGGAGAAAAAACCGAGTTTCTATCACTTCGAAAAACCGAAGAAAGAATTCTTTTCCCCTGTCAAAAAAGCGAAGGAAAGTCTGGACGAAAATAAGATGCCTGTGAGTGAAACACTAGCTCAGGTATTTGCCTTGCAAGGAAATATTAACAAAGCAATTCTCGTTTATGAGCAATTAATTTTGATTTTTCCAGAAAAAAAGAGTTTCTTTGCAAGCCAAATTAGAAATTTAAAGAGAAAACTTAATTCTTAATCATGGATTTATTATTGTCTATCATCATCATCGCAGCAAGTATTTTGCTGATTTTAGTTGTTTACGTTCAAAACCCGAAAGGTGGAGGCTTAAGCTCAGATTTCGGATCCCCATCTCAATTGGGTGGTGTTCAGAAAACAAATGAGTTGATTGATAAAATGACTTGGGGATTGGCTGCAACAATTGTTGTAGTGAGTTTAGTGATGACGATTCGTCAACCAAAAGCAGCTAAACCAGTTGCTCCTCAACAAACACAACAAGGACAAGGGCAAGGACAAGCGCCAGCTCAAGGAAATAAATAAGATTCGGTTCCGACCGTAGAAATGTCAGTATGTCACGCATGCTGACATTTTTTTTGTCCAAAAGCGAAAAAATGTCCACTTTCCACGAGTGGCATAATATTGGTAAAATTAACATCCAAAATAAATAAACAATGTCAGTAAATTTTAAACCTTTGGCAGACAGAGTTCTGGTAGAACCTGCGCCAGCAGAGCAAAAAACAGCAAGTGGAATCATTATTCCAGACACAGCAAAAGAAAAACCATTGCGCGGAATTGTTGTAGCAGCTGGTTCCGGTAAAAAAGATGAGCCAATGTCAGTGAACGTTGGAGATTCTGTTTTATACGGACAATACGCTGGTACGGAAATCAAAATCGATGGTGCGAACTATCTGATTATGAGAGAATCTGATATTTATGGAATTTTTTAATTAAACATTCAAACGTAAAACAATGGCAAAAGATATTTATTTCGACGTAGAAGCACGTGAGAAATTAAAAAGAGGTGTAGATGCGTTGGCAGATGCAGTGAAAGTGACTTTAGGTCCAAAAGGACGAAATGTAGTTATCGGTAAAAAATTCGGAGCTCCACACATCACGAAAGATGGTGTAACCGTTGCGAAAGAAATCGAATTGAAAGACCCAATCGAAAACATGGGTGCTCAAATGGTGAAAGAAGTAGCTTCCAAAACAGCTGATATCGCTGGAGACGGAACAACGACTGCAACCGTATTGGCACAAGCAATTGTTAGCGCTGGATTGAAAAACGTTGCTGCTGGAGCAAATCCAATGGACTTAAAACGTGGAATCGATAAAGCAGTAGCTGAAGTAGTGAAAAATTTGAAGAAAATCTCCAAAGAAGTTGGTTCTGACAACAGCAAAATCCAACAAATTGCGACGATTTCTGCGAACAACGATGAAACCATTGGTAAATTAATCGCTCAAGCCATGAAAGTGGTTGGAAACGACGGTGTCATCACCGTTGAAGAAGCAAAAGGAACAGAAACAGAAGTAAAAACGGTAGAAGGAATGCAATTCGACCGTGGATATTTATCTCCATACTTCGTGACAAACGCGGAGAAAATGGTGACGGAAATGGAAAATCCATTAATCCTCATCAGTGAGAAGAAAATTTCGAGCATGAAAGAATTGCTTCCAATTTTGGAGCCAGTTGTTCAAGCAGGAAAAGGATTATTGATTATTGCAGAAGATGTAGATGGTGAAGCATTGGGAACGCTTGTTGTCAATCGCTTACGTGGTTCATTGAAAGTGGCAGCTGTGAAAGCTCCTGGATTCGGTGACCGTCGCAAAGCAATGTTGGAAGATATCGCTATCCTTACAGGTGGACAAGTGATTTCTGAAGAACGCGGAATGACATTGGAAAATGTAACAATGGACATGCTAGGGTCTGCGGCGAAAATTGAGATCGACAAAGACAATACAACCATTATCAACGGAAAAGGAACAAAAGCGGATATCAAAGCGCGCGTTGGACAAATCCGTTCTCAAATTGAATCGACAACTTCTGACTACGACCGTGAGAAATTACAAGAGCGTTTAGCGAAGTTGGCTGGTGGTGTTGCAGTACTTTACGTAGGTGCACCAACAGAAGTGGAGATGAAAGAGAAAAAAGACCGCGTGGACGATGCATTAGCAGCAACACGTGCAGCCGTGGAAGAAGGAATTGTTCCAGGTGGAGGTGTAGCTTTAATTCGTGCAATTGAAACCTTAGATAAATTAAAAGGAGCAAACGAAGACGAAACGACAGGTATTGCGATTGTGAAACGTGCGGCAGAAGAGCCATTGCGTCAAATCATCGCGAATGCAGGTGGAGAAGGAGCAATCATCGTTCAAAAAGTACGCGAAGGAAAAGATGACTTCGGATACAACGCACGTACAGAGAAATTCGAACCGTTGTACAAAGCAGGTGTCATCGATCCAACGAAAGTAACACGCATCGCCGTTGAAAACGCAGCGTCTATTGCTGCTATGTTGTTGACGACAGAATGTGTGATCGTTGATCAACCGGAAGAAGCAAACTCAGCTGCTGCAATGGCAGGAATGGGTGGTGGAATGCCCGGAATGATGTAGGATTTATAAGAGCCTTCGGGCTCTTTCCCGTTTCCTTCTTCCCGATTCATTCGGATAGCTGGAGACGACTCTATATGGCCACTCGCAAGAGTGGCTTTTTTTTGTCCCAACTTTTCATCTTGTTTCTTAACTTTAACATTCAATCTTGTTTATGTGCTACGCGAATTCTTCTACCTCAGTCAATATTGATTTAGCGAAACGCTACCAAAAGGTCGTTCCAGAGTTGATTCCAGATAAACCAACGTTTTACGCATCGGGATTCGATCATCCCAATTGGCGTATTGTTACGACTGACCCGCACATTCAACAAATGAACTGGGGACTCGTTCCCTTTTGGTTTAAAGGTCAAAATCGTTTGGATGTAAGTAATAAAACACTCAATGCGCGCATCGAAACGTTAGAAGAACGAAGTTCCTTCAAGCATTTATGGAATCGACAACATTGCTTGGTTCCTTCCTCCGGATTTTTTGACTGGCAACACCAAGGGAAAAACCGAATTCCATACTTTATTCGTTGCAAAGAGCACGAACTCTTTTCGCTAGCAGGAATGTACGATACGTGGATGAATACGCATACGCAAACCATGGAACAGACTTTTACCATCGTGACCTGTGAAGCGAATGAGTTAATGGCAGAAATCCACAACGTGAAAAAACGCATGCCCTTGATTTTAACACCTGAATTGGAAGCTGATTGGTTGAGTGGGAACTTTCAATGGGACCTTTCCAAACGCATTCCTTCCGATAAACTCATCGCTCATACCATCAATAAACGTTTAATCCTCTCTCCTCAAGCAAATAGCGCGGAAATACATAAAGAATTTATGGACGATAGTCAACGTCAAACAAATCTATTTGACTAATTTTGGCATTACATTTGATTTCAATCGCACGTGAAAAAAATTACCCTTCTTTTAGTATTGTTTTTATCCTTGGTTTCGTGCATTGAAATCTCTGATGATTTGACCATGCACAACGATGGTTCGGGAACATTACGTTACAAAGTGAATTTGTCCGCAAGTAAGGTAAAAGTGAATTCCATTCTAGCATTAGACAGCCTTGACGGTAAAAAAGTACCAAGCATTCAAGACATCAGTGCGAAAGTAGGAGAGTTTGCTAAAATACTGGATGCCCAATCGGGAATTTCCAATGTCTTAATCGAAGAAAATTACACAGACTTTATCTTGAAATTCTCTTGTGATTTTACCAGCATCATGTCCCTTCAAGCTGGTTTAGCAAACGCGATTGAAGCTGTTTCTAAAGATAAACTTGGTCCAGAAGCGGATGAAATTTGGATTACATGGGACGGTAACAAATTAAAACGTTCCATTCCTGCTTTTGCTCGCGCTAAAGTGAAAGCGTTTAAATCGAATGACCTTGAGTTATTGAGAGATGGATCTTATACCTCCATTACTCGCTTTGATCGTCCGATAGAAAAATTCGATAATACTCTAGGAACTTTGAGCAAAAGCAAGACAGCGGTGATGATAAAATCCAGCGCTTATAGCATCAAAGAAAACCAAGATTTACTCGAAAATACAATCTATTTAATCTCGACGAAAAACTAACGAGATTATGATTAAATTCGCTTCATATTTCATTTGAAAATTGCCTGTGAAAAACGCACTTATTTATTCCTTTGCCTTGTTCTCCAGCACCTTGCTGTTTGGACAAAAATCTGAACTATTCATTCCAAAAGATGCTGTAACGGTTTTTAGTATCAACAACATTAACTTGTTGCAGAAAATCTCGATGGATGATTTAGTGAAGTATGAATTCATGGAAGAAGTGCACCAAGAATTATTTGACGGTTCAACTTCAGGTAAAACCTTGAAGGATGCTGGAATTGACTTCGATCAGCGTTTGAACTTGTTCTATGGAAAAACCTATCAAAACGAAATTTCTGGTTTTACTTTTGGAGTAAAAAATAAGGCGCAATTATTCGAAGTCTTTGATGATTTTCAAAAACTGGACATGAAATTCCCTGGTGTGGAAATGTATGGCACCTTCTTCAATAACTTAATAATCAAAGGAAATACAGCTATTCTCATTCGCATCGAGCCTACCATGGATTACATCGATCAAATGACGGATTCTTTGTGGTATGCGCGTGGCAACGAAATGCCTTATGAGTTGTTCGATGTGGAAGAAAACGTTATCGATGAAGAAGAAATTCTGAATGAAGAAGAATTTACCAATGATCAACCCGTAGAACAAGCATCTTATCCAGATGCAACGGAAAACCCAAACATTAAAAATTACTACGAACTACGCGATAGCGTTCAGTCCGTTCTTCAGGAGCGTGAATTGGAACGTTTGATGAACGAATTGTTTGTGAATGAAGTGAATTTGTATTCTCAGGATTTGCGTTTTGCTGGACAGATGTCCCACGAAGCAATCGGTACATTTTACTTAGATAATTCACGTAATTTCGAGAAATCACAAGGACTATGGTATTTTCAAACGGTGCTTCCATCCCTGTACAAGGATATCCAAGAGTTGTATACAGGAAATGTGATTTTAGGCGATTTAATTCTGAAAGAAAACAAGGTAGAATTCCACGTTGAGGCGAACTACGGAAAAGAATTAGGTTCCATCTACAAAGAAATGAACGATTCTAAGTTCGATAAACATGTCTTAAAATACATTCCGCAATCAAGTACGGGTTACTTTACCTACAATGTGAACTTACGTCAAGCGTATGAGCAAGCGTACAAAGTCATTATGCCTGTGTTGAGTGACGAGAAAAATGCACAGATATCGATGAATGTCTTAACCATTGAATTGTTGAACGAGTTTGTCAACAAGGATGCGCTTTTTGGTACCTACAAAGGAAGTATGTTCGGTACATTCAATGGAATTAAAAAAATTAAAACGAAGAAAATCGAGTTTTTCTACGACGAAGAAACATTCGAATACGGGGAGCGTGAAGCGGAAGCAGAAGAGGACATGCCAATTTTTACTGTTGGATTCTCTATTGACCGTTCGGATATTCCAGAGAAAGTAATGAAGCACATGAGTCGCTTGACGTCTAAATTTAAGAATTGTGGCGATTATTGGAAATTTGACAATGCCATTTTAGATGCGGCACCGATGTATTTCATTAGCCGAAATGGATTGTTTATTTTAACAAATGACGAGGATTTAGCGGTGAACCATTCGGATGGCTATGGTAAAGAGGCGATTTCACGCAAGGAATGCAAAGCAGCGGAGAAAAGTGGCTTCATGTATGGACACATCGACATTGAAGAAACCTTAAACCGTTTCCCTACAGGTGTTCTGAATCCAAGACAAGAGGAAATCCTGAATTCATTGAAAGGGAAATCTGGTCAGTTCGAATTAAACTCAAGTAAAACGACGAGCGAACAAACAAAATTCAATTTACAGTATTCATTTGAAGGAGAGGAAACAACAGGGAAACACTTGTTGGATTTGATCAATTCAATTTATGTTGTGACCACTTTTAATCCATAATCGTGTTTCGTAAAATAAGCACCCTACTTTTACTTGCCGGCGCACTCGGATTAGTGCTTTTTCTGAAAAACATTCTTTTTCAGAAACCAACTCCTCCAAGATTAATTGATCGTCTGCCGACTGCTGATTTCATTGCTACAGCAAATATTCTCGATTTAGCAAAGGAAACAAACGGGATGTTGCAATACAACAAGATCTCTGCACGCGATTTCACTACCTACGAATTTTTACTTGGACAAGGTAAAATGTATGGAATTGATCTACAGCAAAACGTATATCTTTTCGGTAATGAGGATGGAAACATCGGTGCAATGGCGCACTTGAGTGATAGCTCCAAAATCATGGGTGGTATCGAGCGTTTGAAAAAGTTCGTGGATATTTCTGATTCCGTTTTTAATGACCACAAATACTATTACAATTTAGAGGATAAGTCCTACCTGCATTATGGCGATGGCTACTTGTTTTTCTACAAAGGAAACGATTTTAAAACGGTCTTAGAGCAAGTCATCAGCGCACGTCACCTCGGTGTTCACAAGGATTGGAAACGTTTCCTCGCACAAAAACAATTTAAAAATGAGCACCTCGTCATTTATTCGAATTGGGCCAAGTTGAAATCCTTGGGGATTGAAACGGCAATGTTTGCACATGACAGTGACTCATCAAGCTTTAAATTGAAGAGCTATTTAAAAAAGACGAATCCACTCTATTTCAAGCGTAAGGAAAATGCCTTGAGTTATGCTTCATCCTTTGGGACACAGCGCATGGTGGATGTTCATTTGGATATCGAAAAGTTCAAGGAAAATAAGGAAGATTCCATGTTTGTTCAATTCTCTAAAATTGGCAAGCGCTTCGGTTTTCCTTTTGCTGAATTCATCCAAGCTTGGACTGGAGATTTGTGTTTCATCGAGGGTGGAATGCAAAAAGTAAAAGAACGATACATTGAAACCGTATTGGATGAGGACTTTAATGAAGAAGAGGTCACACGTGAAAAAGAAGTATTGATTCCAACGTATTCAGCTATGATTTCCATGAATGAATACGGTCAACTTTTCTTGAATAAACTCATGAGAAAAGGAATCCTCCGAAAAGAAGGCGAGGATTTTCGTTTCTTATTTTCTCCCATCTTGAAATTAAAGAAACTAGGGGATATCTATCAATTTTACTCGGGAACATCTGCTCCTAAATTAGTTCCGAGCACGAATAATCATGTGACTTGGACCAACAAGGGAACGAAGTACTTCTTTAGCATCGATTCCTTAACACGAAACGAAGTTTTTGGAAGTCTCCAAATTCCTGTTCGACGCATCTTCCGCCGCAATAAATTGATTTAAACTTCGGACGCTTGAGCAAAGTGAAATTCGTCTGCGTGCGCTTGAATGTAATTCAGTATACCAGAGATTTCATCTAAATCATAACTAGAAACGAGTTTCGTTCGGTATTCCTTGAAATGTGAAATTCCTTTAAAGTAATTCGTGTAATGACGCTTCATCTCATTGATTCCGAGCTGCATTCCTTTCCATTTGATGCTCATTTCGAGGTGATCTCGACAGGCTTGTACGCGATCTTGGATGCTTGGTCCGGCTAGGTGCGTACCAGTCGCCATAAAATGTTTGATTTCATTAAACACCCAAGGATAGCCAATACTTGCGCGTCCAATCATGATGCCATCGACCCCATAGCGATTTTTGTATTCTAGTGCTTTTTCCGGTGAGTCAATGTCGCCATTTCCAAAAACAGGAATGCGCATGCGCGAATTGTTTTTCACTTCCCCAATTAAGGTCCAGTCTGCTTCACCTTTGTACATCTGCTTGCGTGTACGTCCGTGAATGGAAATCGCTTCAATTCCGATATCCTGTAATCTTTCTGCCGTTTCCACCACATATTTAGTATCGTCATCCCATCCCAAACGCGTTTTAACCGTAACTGGAAGCGATGTTGCTTTCACAATTGCTTCCGTCATGCGAACCATCTTCGGGATATCTTGCAAAAGTCCTGCACCAGCGCCCTTACAAGCTACTTTCTTTACTGGACAACCATAATTGATGTCTAATAAATCAGGTTTCACTTGATCGATGATTTCAGCACATTGAATCATGCTTTCGATGTCCGAACCAAAAATCTGAATCCCAATCGGACGCTCGTATTCAAAAATATCTAATTTCTGAACACTTTTTGCTGCATCGCGAATCAGTCCCTCGGAGGAAATGAATTCGGTATACATTAAGTCAGCGCCGTGTTGCTTGCAGAGTGCACGAAAAGGTGGGTCACTCACATCCTCCATTGGAGCAAGTAAAAGCGGAAATTCACCTAATTCTATGTTGCGAATTTTTACCATTATTTTTGAAAGTATTCGGGACGATTTGTTTCTAAAACTTTCAAGTAATTTTTGAGTTGTTGCTCGTTGGAAGATTTTAAAATCATCAGCATGTGCTCAGATTCAACCACGATGTAATCGTTTAATCCATCTAACAAAACCAATTTGTCTTTAGGTACGTTGACCAAGCAATTACTTGAATCAAAAGCAAACACATTGTCTCCAATAATCGAATTTGCTTCGTTATCTTTTGGCAAGTGTTCGGTTAAACTTCCCCAGGTTCCAAGGTCACTCCAGTCGAAATCCGAAAGGACAACAGAAACATTTTTAGCATGTTCCATTACCGCGAAGTCGATGGAGATATCCTCACATTGATCAAAGGCTTGGTATAAAAAGTCTGTTTCTTTTGTCGTTCCATAGGCACTCGTGTCCGTCATGAAAATCTCGTGAAGCATTGGTTGGAATTTGTGTAAAGCATCTAGAATCACATCAGCACGCCAAACAAAAATACCTGCGTTCCAATAAAAGTTTTTCGCGTCTAAAAATTGTTGCGCGGTTTCCACATTTGGTTTTTCGCGAAACTGTATCACTTCTGTTGCTTGTCCCTTTTGAACCCCGCTACTTAAGTCAAACTCAATGTATCCATATCCGGTATCGGGACGACTCGGCTCAATACCAAGAGTAACTAGGTGTTTTTTATCATTAGCCACCGTAATCGCAGTGGAAATGATTTCTTGAAACCTCGTTTCGTTCACGATGAGGTGATCGGACGGAGAGATGATCAATGTAGCATCTGGATTACTTGCATGAATCTTGGCAGCTGCGTATGCGATACACGGCGCGGTGTTTTTACGCATTGGTTCGCACAAAATTTGCTCGAAACTTAATTCAGGAAGTTGTTCCTTTACTAATTCGCGGTACGAAGTATTTGTTAAAATATAGATGTGTTCGGATGGAACAGATTTCAACATTCGCTCGAATGTCAAGCGTAATAATGATTTACCGATTCCAAGTACATCAAGGAATTGTTTCGGTTTTTGAGGTGTGGACATTGGCCAAAAACGACTCCCAACGCCACCTGCCATGATTAGTCCGTAATTATTTGTGCTCATATTTTTCGATTAATTCAACGGTTGCAAGTGCATGAACTAAATAAGGTTTCCCCGTTTTTAATTCGGTACAAAGATAACGACTTCTGCGCAGTAAGCCTTTCTCGAATGATTTTCCATTCAAATGAAACATGCTTTTGTGCGGAATTTCTTCTAAAGTTGTCCCGGGGGACTTATCGTAGAGCTTTAAGGTGCGACTCAATTGGATGTCGGTACACGAGGAAGCTTTCGTATTAGTGAAATTTTTCCACAGTGCTTTTTCCACATCTGCGGGCAATTCCTTACTGACCAAAATAGGTTCCATTAAGCGACGGTACGCCTGTTTCCACTCCATTCCATGTGCTTGAATACGGTGTCCATGATCGCGAAAAGCTTCTAAATGAGCTAATTCATGGATTGCAGTGACGAGGAATGAGAATTTATTCAAATCACCGTTGACGGTAATCGTCGGTTTTTCTTCTCCGGCCTTCACGCGGAAGTCCCCGAGTTTGGTGCTTCTTCCGGGAACGATTTTAAACTTGACTTTAGCGGAAAGAATTAAATCCGTCAGGTATTCCGTAAAAACTTCCGGAGCGAAACGATTCAACGTTTCAATAAATTGTTCTCTTTTTGAATTCGACACAAACAAAGTTAAAAACAAAATGAAAGCAAAATCACCTTACACCACCTTGGAAAATATCCTTAACTTAGCTTCGTGAAATTATTACAAAATATAGGGAAGTACACATTGATGTTGACCATGGTTTTCACCAAACCAAAAAAATGGAAAATATTCTTATCGCGCTTAATCAATGAACTCGAAAACATTGGCATTAGTTCCCTGCCGATTGTTGCTTTGATGTCCACTTTTATTGGAGGTGTTATTGCCTTGCAAACGGCTTCGAGTATGTCCAATCCACTTTTGCCAAAATACACGGTAGGATACATTACGCAATCAAGTACCATTTTAGAATTTTCACCAACGATTATTTCCTTGATTCTTGCAGGGAAAGTTGGTTCAAATGTCGCATCCGAAATTGGCACCATGCGTGTGACCGAACAAATTGACGCCCTGGAAATTATGGGAGTAAATTCCTTGAATCATTTAGTCTTGCCGAAAATCATTGCCGCAATCTTGTTTTTTCCAGTTCTCATTATTTTCTCCATGACCTTAAGTATGTTGGGTGGATGGATGGCCTTGATGATTACCGATCTAACGACAACAGAAACATATGTATTAGGATTACGTGCATTTTTTAATCCATTTCACATCACCTACGCTTTAACAAAAACAGTCGTGTTTGGATTTTTAATTGTTTCTGTTTCTTCGTTCTACGGTTATTATGTAAAAGGAGGTTCAATCAATGTTGGACAAGCTTCTACACAGGCTGTTGTCAGTAGCAGCGTTGCGATATTAGTAGCCAACTTAATTCTCACACAATTATTATTGTTGTCATGATTGAGGTTAAAAATGTCATGAAATCATTTAACGGACAGCAAGTTTTGTCCGATATTAACCATCAATTTGAAACGGGAAAAGTCAATTTGATTATCGGTCAATCCGGACAAGGGAAATCAGTATTAGCGAAATGCATAGTTGGTTTATATGAAGTCGATGAAGGTCAAATTTTGTTTGACGGAAGAAATTTCACCGATATGGAACGCTTTGAACGAAGTCAAATTCGCGAGGAAATCGGTATGTTGTTTCAAGGAGTAGCCTTGTTTGACTCTTTAACTGTGGAGCAAAACATCATGTTTCCATTGACGATGTTCACTAACATGACGAAAGGAGAAATGCAAAAACGTGTTGATTTTTGTCTGGATCGTGTCAACTTAAGCGGACGTAATAAATTGTTTCCAGCCGAATGTAGTGGAGGAATGCAAAAACGTATTGGCATTGCACGGGCGATTTCGATGAATCCAAAATACTTGTTTTGTGATGAACCAAATTCAGGTTTAGATCCGAAAACTTCCATCGTTATTGATGGCTTAATTAAGGACATTACTGCCGAATTCAACATGACAACGGTGGTGATTACGCATGACATGAACAGTGTGATAGAAATTGGACAAAGCATCCTTTTCATTCACCAAGGAAAGAAATGGTGGAGTGGAGATAAAAATTCTATCCTCACAACAGATAATCCTGAAATCCTCAGTTTTGTGTATGCATCTGAATTTATGAAAGAAATTCGGTCCATCATGCAGGAAAAAAGAACATAATTTTCCCTCGATACTTTCATTTTAGAAAATTAACTTTATCTTTGCAACCCAACAAGAAAGAAATTTCGAATGGGCGCGGGTAAACGATCCCGATGTTTTATTAGAATTGCGGATGTGGTGAAATTGGTAGACACGCCAGACTTAGGATCTGGTGCCGAGAGGTATGCGGGTTCGAGTCCCTCCATCCGCACAAAAGGTCTCGTTGGTAACGAGGCCTTTTTTTTTAACATAAATTGATAAAAACACAACAAAATGAACATTACTCGTCAAGAAGTAGATGCACAGAATGCTGTACTTAAAGTGAACATTGCTCCGGCTGATTACCAAGGAAAAGTGAAAGCTTCTTTGGAGAAATATAGAAAAACAGCGAAAATCCCAGGATTTCGCCCAGGAAATATTCCAATGGCACTTATCCAAAAACAAGTTGGAAAGTCCGTTTTAGCTGAAGAGTTAAATAAATTGACGAACGATGCTTTGTACAGATACATCTCTGAGGAGAAATTGGAAATTCTAGGAAATCCAATTCCGAAAGAAGATGAAGGAATGACAGGAAGCTTCGAACAACCTGAAAATTTTGAATTTTCATTTGAAATTGGTTACAGTCCATCTTTTGAATTACCAATTAACGCGAAATCAAAATTCGATTACGCAACAGTGAAAATCGATAAAGACTTAATCAATAAACAAGTAGAAGATTTACGTCGCCGTTACGGTAAATTGGTTTCTTCTGATGCGGTTGGTGACAAGGATATGGTCATGGGTAAATTCGAGGAGAAAGAGGCGGATGGATCTGTAAAAGCAGATGGAATCAGTCACTCCTCTACCATTTCTATGGAATTCCTAGAAAATAAAGCGGGAATCAAATCATTGAAAGGAAAGAAAGTAAATGAAGTCATTGACTTGGATCCTAAAAATGTCTCTAAAGACGATAAAGATTGTGCAGCGTTGTTGGGAATTACCGAAGAACAAGTTGCTGGATTAACATCAAACTTTCAATTTACCATTGCCGATGTGAAACGCATGGAAATGGCGGATTTAAATGAAGAACTATATACGAAGTTATTCGCGGAAGAAGTGAAAACGGAGGAAGAGCTTCACGCACGTATCTCTGCTGATTTGACACGTATGTTCGCTGAGGATACTGACCGAATCTTTACACGTAACGTTTACAATCACTTGGTGAACGAAACAAAAATGACCTTGCCAGAAGCATTTTTGAAAAGATGGATTCGTGTTTCTTCCGAGAAACCAGTAACGGAAGAAGATATCGATGCGGAATTTGATGCGTATTTGAAATCATTGAAATGGCAGTTGATTCAAACCCGTATTTTTAAGGACAACAACATCCAATTGACAAACCAAGAAGTGATGGATTTCACGAAAAGTTTATTAGTTGGAAACTATGCACAATATGGACTTCCAGCTCCTGACGATCAAGAATTGACTGAAACAGCTGCGCGTTTGTTGCAAAACAAAGAGCAAGTAAATGGTATTTATGACCGTTTGGCTGAACAAAAATTAACTGATTTCTTCAAGACAGCAGTGAACTTGGTGAAAAAAGAAGTGAAATACGATGACTTCATTAAATTGGCATCTGCACAATAAATGTAGTTTTAGTGATAAATTTAAAAGGGTTGAACGAACGTTCAGCCCTTTTTTTATTTCCAGTCTAGGACTTGAAGCTGCTTGAGTTTCGTTGCTTGTCCATATGTAAATTGAATACTTCGCGCTAATGCCTCAATGCCTTGCATCTTTCCAGTTCGATTGGAACTTAATGCAATGATTTCTCTTGCCGGGGATGCCTGTAAGTCACGAATGGTCTTGATTCCACGCTTCTGAATTTCCGTTAATGGAAAATTACTTGGAATCAAGGTGTAGCCTCCATGACGGTCAACCATTTCCATGATGAGTGGAAGGTTTCCTCCCTCATAGTTCCATGCGTTTTCATCAACCGTTTTTTTCAGTTGGCAAAAATGGACCATTTGAGTGCGTAAGCAATTACCTTGATTGAGGAGCCAGGGATGCATTTCTTGTAAATCCGACATTTGAATGCTTTCATCTGTCACACTTGGTGCGTAAATGTAAATCTCCTCTTGATACAAGGGAATTGTGCGTAGTCGAGCATCCATGTGTGGGCCAGCAATAATACCGAGGTCGAGTTCCTTTCGTTCCATCGCCTCCAAAACATCAACCGTTTTGAGTTCGTGTATGCTCAGTTTTAATTCGTCAAAAGTCGATTGCCACTCGCCGAAAAGTTGAGGAATCAAATAGCTGGCAACGGTTGGAATGATGCCCAAACGAATTTCCTCCTTGATTTTTCCTTTCAATTGATCGGATAAATACTTGATTTTTTCCGTTTCACTTAAAATTTCACGTAGAATCGGCAATAAACGAATACCAGCTGGAGTCAGGCGAAGTGGATTAGAATCTCGGTCAAAAACCAAGTATCCCAATTGTTCTTCTGCCTTCTTAATTTGCATAGAAAGCGTAGGCTGCGTGACAAAACAGCGCTCACTCGCTCGTTGGAATTGTTGTTCCTCACTGAGAACAACGATATACTGCATTTGTTGGATGGATATCATATAAATAAAATCTATGCAAATATAAAAAGTATTGAAGAAATATATGGTTTTTACCTCCGTAACTTTGTTCCACAAAAAAAGCAAGAGAAATAGCAAATGGTTGCATTTTTTAACACCAACATGTAACAACGATCAAACCTTTTAGCTTTAACTTTGTAGTAGTATTAGTAACTAATTAAATTAAGTATATGTCAACATTTGTAGGAAAGCAATTTCCAGACGTAACTGTCAAAGCAATCGATGAAATGGGTGATGCATTTCAAATCAATGTCCTTCAACAAGCAATCGACAACAAGAAAAAAGTTGTTTTATTTTGGTATCCAAAAGATTTCACGTTCGTTTGTCCTACGGAAATTCATGCATTTCAAGAAGCAGCTGCTGAGTTCGCGAAAAGAAATACAATCGTTATCGGAGCTTCTTGTGACACAGCTGAGGTTCATTTTGCTTGGTTAAACACATCAAAAGACAATGGTGGAATCGAAGGTGTGAAGTTTCCAATTATCGCAGATTCTACGCGTAATTTAGCAATGGAATTAGGCATCTTGGATTACGACATGTTCGACGAAGATTCAGTTGGTGATAACGTACCTTACCGTGCTACTTATTTGTTAGACGAGACTGGAATGGTATTCCACGAATCAATCAATCACTTCCCTGTTGGACGTAATGTTCAAGAGTACATCCGTTTGATCGATGCATTTACACATGTTCAACAACATGGTGAGGTTTGTCCAGCAAACTGGGAAGAAGGAAAAGATGCAATGAATGCAACTCGTACTGGCGTTGCGGATTACTTAAGCAAACACTAAGAAATCGTGTTTACGGAATTAACAGAAGATCATTTGGATCAACTTTTGGCGAGCAACGCTAAAGTAATGGTACAATATGGCGCGACATGGTGCGGGAATTGCAAAATTACCAAGCCGAAATTCAAACGCATGGCGGAGGAAAATGAAGGCATTGAGTTTTACTACATCGATGCGGAAAAACTTCCAAATTCCCGTCAATTTGCGAATGTAAGCAACTTGCCAACTTTTGCTGGGTTCGTGAACGGAGCTTTAGTAAAAGAAGCGCAAGGAAATAAAATAGAAACCATTCAAGAAGTTTTAAATGCGGTTACCAGTCATTAAACACATCGTCGAATTCATTGAGAACAATGATGAAGACTACGTTATTGAAACCATGGAAACACTCGAGAATTTAATTGAGGCTCCAGGAATTAAGGACGAAGAATTGGATGTAATCGGCGAATTATTGTCGAATTATTCTGGCGCATTAGAAGTGCATAAGGACATTCAAACCGGGACAGCGAAAAGAGATGCGTTAAATGCATTTATGAAGCGCGTAACAGGTTCGATTGACTAAACTTGAATCAATGTATGTGAAAGCCAACGAATTTCGTTGGCTTTTTTTTGTTTACAACGGAAGGATTAACCCCAATGCTTTGCTTTCGCAGATGTTCTTCTTATCTTTGCTACATGTCAGATTTACTATCGAAATTAGAAGCGATTCACTACCGTTTTGTGGAAGTTGGAACCATGATCACCGATCCGGATATCATTTCGGATATGGAACGTTACGTGAAACTCAATAAAGAATACCGTGATTTAGAATCCTTGGACGAAATGTACAAGGCCTATAAAAATGTGCTTGAAAATTTAAGTAGCTCGAAAGCCATGTTGGAGGTCGAAACAGACCCCGAAATGCGCGAAATGGCGAAGATGGAAATTGATGAATTGGAAAGTAAGCGTCCCATTATGGATGAAGAAATCAAAATGATGTTGATTCCAAAAGATCCAGAGGATGATAAAAATGCCATCATCGAACTTCGTGCTGGAACAGGTGGAGATGAGGCGTGTATCTTTGTCGAAGATATCTTCCGCATGTATACCATGTATTTCAAAGAAATGGGATGGCAATACGAAGTAATCAATTCATCAGAAGGAACGGTGAAAGGATACAAAGAGATTTCTATTGATGTCGCAGGTGCTGGAATCTACGGAATGCTCAAGTTTGAGTCGGGCGTTCACCGCGTTCAACGTGTACCGGAAACAGAATCACAAGGACGCGTGCATACCTCTGCAATCACTGTAGCGGTTTTACCGGAAGCAGAAGAGGTAGACTTCAACTTAGACATGAACGATGTGCGTAAGGACACCTTCCGAGCATCTGGAGCAGGTGGACAGCACATTAATAAAACAGAGTCCGCGATTCGTTTGACTCACCTTCCAACTTTGACCGTAGTAGAATGTCAAGATGGACGTTCACAACATAAAAACTTAGAAAAAGCGATATCGGTACTTCGTTCACGTTTGTACCAAGCAGAGTTAGACCGCGTTCACAACGAGCGCGCGGCTCAACGTAAGACACTCGTTTCGACGGGAGATCGTTCTGCTAAAATTCGCACATACAACTATCCACAAGGAAGAATTACAGATCACCGTATCAATAAAACAATGTACAACCTTAGTTCATTTATGAACGGCGATGTGCAAGAAATGATTGACGCTTTGAAAATGGCGGAAAATGCGGAAAAACTGAAAGGACAAACGCTATGACAAAACAAGAATTAATTCAACAAATTCGTTTAAAAGAGTCCTTTCTGTGTGTAGGATTAGATCCGGATATGAGTAAAATTCCGACACATTTGTTGGAAATGGACGATCCGATTTTTGAATTTAACAAAGCCATCATTGATGCGACGCATCCTTATGCGGTAGCGTTTAAACCAAACACGGCATTCTTTGAATGTCATGGTTCGAAAGGTTGGGATTCTTTGGAGAAAACAATCAACTACATTCCTAAAGAATGCATGATCATTGCGGATGCAAAACGCGGAGATATTGGAAACACGTCAACTTATTATGCGAAGACCTTTTTCGAGACGCTTCATGCGGATGCCGTTACCGTTGCGCCATACATGGGTTCAGATAGCGTTTTGCCATTTACCAAATTTGATGGAAAGTGGGTCGTTTTATTGGCCTTGACTTCCAACGAAGGAGCAAAGGATTTTCAATTAAAATCAGGTCAAGACGGACTTTTATTTGAAAACGTATTGAGAACGTCCATGCAATGGGCTAGTTCAGAAAAAATGATGTTTGTGGTGGGTGCTACGAGAGCTGAAGATATTGCCGAAGTGAGAAAATTGGCTCCTGATTATTTTTTCCTCGTTCCAGGTGTTGGAGCGCAAGGCGGAAGTTTAGAGGATGTAGTGAAGTATGGTGCGAATGAGGAATGTGGCTTGTTAGTCAATTCGTCGCGTGGAATTATTTATGCCTCTTCAGGATTGGATTTTGCAAGTGCTGCAAAAAAAGAAGCGCTGAAAATACAAAACCAAATGGCCGTGCATGTTCAGCGCTGGAACTTTTAAGATAAGCGAATTATTTAGACGCTAAATCTGAATTTTCTGTTTGTTGGATACTTCCGTATGCATCGCAGCTAGCTGTACGTCCTGCTCCACAAGAAGCTAAAATTACTGATACTACCGCTGCACAGATTAATAGAGTGAATTTCGTTTTCATTGTTGTTTGTTTTGTTGTTTGTGGCTTCTCTAACGAGTCACATTTTATAAAGTTACAATTTTTTCAAAAAAGAGGAGTTATATCCTCATAAGTTTCGATTTTTACCAGGTGAAAAAACTACTCTTTTCGTTGATTACTCTTGTGTTTTTGTCCTTTTTGAGCATTGGACAAAAAAACATTGTTTTTTTTCAAGAAAATGGACTCGGTTTTCCCAGCGCTGTGGCAAAATCATTGGAACCTCAATCGACAAATCAAGTCTTTAAATCTGTTCAACTCATCCGGAATCAATGCATTGAGAAAGGATATTTGTTGTGCGACATTCAATTGAGTCAATCATCCGAAGTCTGTGATTCCTTCCTCGTAACTCTTGGAGATCAATACACAGGACTGAATCTTCAGTTAAATGACAGTACGGAAAAAATGCTTCAACGAATCTTCCCTTCGCAACGAAGCCTTCGAAAGGAAACCCAAGGAATGAGTCCTGCCAAGTACGTTCAGTTTATGAACCGTGTGTTGAATGATCACCTAGATCATGGATTTCCATTTTGTCGGGTTTACCTAAAACACATCGTGACAAGAACGCATGTTATCGATGCTGAACTTGTCGTGGAAAGCGGTCCGTATTACACGTGGACAGAAATATATCTAAAGAATGATTTGCCAGTTTCAACGAATACCTTGCAAAGTATCATCGGTATTCGATTGAATGACGAATACAACGAAGCTTTATTGAATGGCATTGAACAACGTGTCCTTCAAACGGGGATTTTTGCTTTAAAGAAAAAGTGCGAAGTTCTTTTTACCTCAAATGGTGCAGAGCTTTTTGTTTACCTCGAACGAGTGAAAGCAAGTTCAGCACAAGGAATCATTGGGTTTCAACCGAATCCGGTGACGAATGCCTTGACCTTTACTGGCGATATGCAATTGAAGCTAATAAATTCTGTAAAGCACAATGAATCGTTTCAATTTGCGTGGAAGAGTATTCAGCCGAGAACACAGGCTTTACAAAGTAGTTTGATCGTTCCCTACCTATTTAAATCGCCATTCGGAGTCATCGGTGATTTTCAGTTGTATAAACGAGACTCTAGTTTTTTGGATGTCAAATCCTCATTGGGGGTTCAATTTCAGTTTCAGAATGGTTGGCAATTGCGCGCGAATTATTATTTCGTAAACTCCTCCGTGATTTCAGAAAGCAATGCGAATCCAATGTTTAGCAAATTGGCGAGTTTAAAAACGAATAGTTACGGGTTGGTGTTGTTTCAACGAAAACTCGATTACATCCCAAATCCTAGAAAAGGATTTTCGGTTTTCCTCGAGGGTCAACTTGGCGAGCGGAAGATGGAACAAAATTCAGCATCTATTTGGAAGACACATGCTTCGGTTTCTTATTTTCAACCATTGGCAGGAAGAATGACTTTCCTTACCCAATTAGAGTTGGATACGTATCATGCACCGAGTATTTATCAAAATGAACTTTACCGTTTTGGCGGAACCAATTCCTTGCGTGGATTTAATGAGGAAAGTATCTTCGCTACGACGAAAGCCATATTGACCCTTGAATACCGATTTTTACTCGATCAGAATTCTGCCGTTTTCGCTTTTTTCAATCAAGGATTTTATGAAAACACCTCCGTGAATTATGTGAAAGACCAGCCTTACGGATTCGGTTTTGGTATTTCAGCTGGAACGAATTTGGGTATTTTTCGATTGGCCTATGCACTAGGCAAGGAATTTAACAATCCAGTTCAATTGAATTCGGGTAAAATACACATTGGATACATTTCTTATTTTTGATACATGAAACTTATTTTTGCTAGTCACAACGCCCACAAAGCATCAGAAATACAAAGCATTCTTCCCTCGTGGATAGAAATAAAAACGCTTTCCGACCTCCAATATCTCGATGAGATTCCAGAAAATGAAGCGACGATTGAGGGGAATTCTCAATTTAAATCACGTTTTGTCCATGAGAAATTTGAACAAAATTGTTTTGCGGATGACACCGGTTTGGAGATTTTTGCCTTGAATGGACGTCCTGGTGTGCATTCTGCCCGTTATGCAGGTGAACAGAGAGATTCGGACGATAACATGAATAAAGTGTTGAAGGAATTGGAAAGTACTTCGGATCGTTCAGCACAATTCAAAACAGTCATTACCTTATATTGGGAAGGTGTAGAACATCAATTTGAGGGAATTGTTCGTGGACAGATTGCTACGGTTAAAACGGGGTCAGAAGGATTCGGTTATGATCCAATTTTCATTCCAGAAGGGGAATCACGAAGTTTTGCAGAAATGTCTTTGAGTGAGAAAAATCAATTCAGTCACCGTGCAAGAGCAATCGAAAAACTTGTTTCGTTTTTCAATACACTTCCAAGTCACTAATGATGATGGCCACGTTTTTAACATCGCCGTTGATAGGCGGAGTTAACTTGGTGATCTTCACACGCAATTGGTGAATTCCGTTCAATTCTTGACGGATACGCAGATTCATTCGTTCTCCGACGTGTTCAATTAATTTGGAACGAATGGCCATTTCCTCTTTCACAATTTGATTGATGGCAACGTAGTCAACGGTTTGATTCAGTTCGTCTGTTTCCGCAGCTGACTGAAAGTCGGTCAATAAAGCTATGTCAACAATGTAATGTCCACCAATGAGTGCTTCCTCAGGAAGACATCCATGGTGCGCATACAATTGAATTCCATTAACCTCAATGACTTGCTTCATCACGTAAATTTTGTATGGCAGTTAATCCAGATGCTAGTCTAGCCAAGACTTCGTCCTTACCCAAGAATGCGGAAATATCGAACATTCCCGGTCCAGCACCAACACCTGTGACGCACAAACGGTATGGCAATAACACGGCACCAATTCCAACTTGTTTTGCTTCTAAAAAGGATTTAAATGCTTTTTCAATTTCTTCCGCAGTGAATGTTGAAATGTCCCCGACGATGGTACTCCATTCTTGGATGTAACCCGTTGTCTCATCCTTCCATTTTTTCAAAATCGTTTCTTTGTCGAACTCTGTTGGTCGATTAAATAAGTAAGCACCTTCTGTCAAGATATCTTGAGCAAATGTCGCGCGTTCTTTCATCAATCCACAGATTTCAGTCAAGCGATCAAGTGGCATTACCACACCTTCGGAAATAAGTTGTGTGGCAATCGCTTCGTTACTCAGTGATCTCAAATATTGTTGTTGGAACCATTTCGTTTTTTCCGGATCGAATTTCGCTCCAGCTTTTGAGACGCGTTCCAAAGAGAAAGCTTCACATAATTCTTCCAATGAGAAGATTTCTTGTGTCGTACCTGGATTCCAGCCAAGTAAGGCAAGCATGTTGATGAAGGCATCTGGTAAATATCCTTTTTCACGGTATCCTGAATACAATTCACCTTCTGCAGTTGTCCAGTTTGTTGGGAACACAGGGAATCCCAATCGATCTCCATCGCGTTTCGACAATTTCCCGTTTCCATCGGGACGCAATAACAATGGTAAATGTGCAAACTCTGGACAATCCCAGCCGAATGCTTCGTATAACATCACGTGAAGTGGGGCAGAAGGCAGCCATTCTTCACCACGGATCACGTGACTGATGTTCATGGTGTGATCATCCACGATGTTTGCCAAGTGATACGTTGGCATTCCGTCGCTTTTGAAAAGTACTTTATCGTCTAAGTTATTCGTGTTAACCACAACCCATCCACGAATTAAATCATGAAAACGGATGTCTCTATTGCGTGGCATCTTCATACGGATGACGTACGGATGTCCTTCCTCAAGTAATTTCGCTACTTCGGTTTGAGGTAAATTCAAGGAATTTCTCATGGAAGTACGCGTTACACTGTTGTATTGCCAGTTGGGCATTCCCATCGCTTTCGCTTGGTCACGCATGGTCACCAATTCTTCTGCGCTATCAAATGCGTAATACGCTTTGTCTTCAGAAACCAATGTTTCAGCGTATGGACGGTACATTTCTTTTCGTTCAGATTGAACATAAGGTCCAAAATCTCCACCTAGTCCAGGTCCTTCCGTTGGCATAATTCCACACCAATTCAATGCATCCATGATGTACTCTTGAGCGCCAGGAACGAAACGTGTTTGATCGGTATCTTCGATGCGAATCAAAAAAGTTCCATTGTGTTTTTTAGCGAAAAGGTAATTGTATAATGCTGTACGCACACCACCCATGTGTAAGGGTCCAGTTGGTGAAGGTGCAAAACGAACGCGAACGGCTTTTTCTGACATAGCTTAATTTTTGTGCAAAGATACATCAAATTCAATGTTTTTATCGACATTTTTCATGCTAGAAATCATAAGACTTCTTGATTATTGTCATGTTTTCATGCATAGAATCGGTCGAACTTTGTCTAAAACAAAACACATGACAATGAAAGCAAATATTATCGACCAACATTTGGAGAACCAAGATTGGTTAAAAAGACTGGATTTTTACAAAGAAGAAATCACGATTCTGAAAGAGCGTTTGGATGAAGTAACAGGCAAAAACACTGCGCCAGATTTCCTGAAGGATGTGGAACATTTTCAAAATCAATTCATTGTTCAACGAAACAATATCGATGAACTCGGACATTCCATTAAAATGAATGAAAAAGGATTAGTCAAAGAAGTAAATGCAAATCCGGTTGCAGTGGATCGTCGAAAAGTGGATAGTCATGAGAATGAGTCTGACTTTATCTCTTACTTTGAAAAGAATTTCGCGGAATTAAGAACGGACTACAACAAGTTCTTATCCAAGTGGATGTAAGAATAACAAATCATTGGAAAGAGGAGAAATGCTCCTCTTTCTATGGTTGAATGAGTCGCATTTTCGTTCCGTTTTCTCCTACGAGCAAGAGTATACCTGGACTGGCTTCAGTTTTGAACATGTTTTCACCTTCCGTAAGGGAAAAAGTGGAGATTTTCCTTCCCATTCCGTCGTAAAGTTGAACGACTTGATTTGTTTCACTGATGAATTTCAAATCATTCGTTGACATGAAAAATGCTTGGAATTCAGATGTTGATGTTGCTTCGATATTCGCTGATCCACCCAAGTCTATTTTAACGACGTATTCCAATACATTTTGACACGAATCGTCGTAAATCGCATAGTTGACAAGTCCACGAGTGATGTCGTCGTAACCATCGTAAATCAATCCTTCGATGTACGTTGAATCGGAGGAACAAAAGCAATTCGCATTCACATCGAAATTTTTATCCGTGCCATTTTCTAAATTGTACAGGGTGTTATTGCAAATAATGTTGTCTGAAATATTCATTGAATTTGGTGACCATCCGGTAATCACAATTCCTCGGTCGTTATTCAAAATTTGATTGTTGGTAATGATGCTATTATCTCCCATGCGCATCGCTGTTCCATTTCCTTGAAAGAAACAATTGTTAATGTTCATGGAACCTGATGCATCAATTCCGATTTGATTGTTTTCGAAACTACAATTGACGATGGTAATTCCATTCGCTTCCGTCACGGCATTTGTGTTGTTATTGAAAATACAATCGGTTATAGTTCCTGGTGAACCTACGATGTTGTTTTCATTTCCATCAAACGTACAATTCGAAACATTGATGGAATTCGACCACGTGAAAGAGCAGAAATTATTTAGAAATTGACAATTGGAAGCTGTTAAGGTGCCATAGGAAATTTGTGCTGCGTTTCCAACGCCATTCTCTTCGAACAAACAATTTGTATAAACCATGTCCGCATTGAATTGAACTGCGTATTGGTTATTTTTAAATTCACATCCGTTGAAAGTATAACTTACTCCTGGTTCTGCAATATCGTTGTGCAAGCCGTAGAAGGAATTCGTCAACTTGAAGTGGTCCATTTCCACGAGTCCACCTTGACTTCCTTTGATGCGGATACCCAACCAATTTGACTCATTGGCAGGAATCGATGATGTGAAGGTGATCGGACTACTTGTTGTTCCAATGGCATTCAATGTTCCACGCACTTCTAAATAAATGAAATTTCCAGTATTGAAGCTTTGGTCAGCCGTTACACGAACGATTGTGCCCGGTTCGATTGTTAGTGTTTTACCTGGGAAAATCACCAATGACTGTGTTAATAAATAAGGACTATTGGCAGCGGTCCAAGTGGTATTTGCGTAAATACCTCCACCAACAACTGTTTGAGAATGACTTGTTCCGATAATAAATAGAACGATGGTAAGGAAAAATGCTTTCATGATAAAAATGATGAGTAACATGAAAGGAACAACTCTATCATAAGATTGTTCGGCCAACTAAATTTTTTTATTCCACACAATAGAGTGTATCATAACACGGAGAGAATCCAGCCCACACTCCGAGTAATCCCGGGATGTTTGATGGAACATTAATCGGCGTAGAAAATGGACTTGAAGCGGAATTCAGTTGTGCATATTTTTTATCGTAAAACGAAAACACCTGTTGATCCATTTTTGAAAATTTTACGACTACGGAATCTCCCAAACGGTACATTCTTTTGAATTCCTTTAAATGGGTGGTGTCCTTTCGTTTTAAGGGATTCTCGTAATAAAACTCAATGGTTTGACCATCAAAAAACTGATCCGAAAAGAATCCGCCAAATCCACGTTTATAGATATCGTCTAATTCTTCGCCATTCGCTTTGAGGTTAATGCGCTTCACTTCCCATTTATATCCATCAAATTGATTGGCTGGATCGCTTAAACGTGCCCAAGAGTAACCATATTCTAGATTTCCCGCTACCGGTTTCCAGTAAATTGAATCCAGGGGAGTGGGATTGGGTAAATGAGTGGTTCCTTTGAACGATTTCCCTTGATGTTTGATTTCCAAGGTATAGGAGGTGTTTGCTTGCGCAACTAAGGCAATCGAACTATACACTTTAATGGGAAGAAGTAAGGCTTCGTTCCAATCTAAACGAAGCATTTCAGCTACCTTTTTTTGACTGTTTATCGGAAGTTCAGCTATCGTAAACAGGGATAGGGGAAACGTGTCGTTGCCAGAAATGACGTTTAGCTGTGCATCATAAACAAAACGAGAAAGGTATGCAGCAAGATCACTTGTTTCATAGATATTTGCGCTTTGGGAAAGGAGTACAATGGGGTTTCCTCCTGTTTCAATGATTCCATCAACGACTAATTGGTTTTGATAGCTGGGAATATCAATGTTTACTTCCTTGGTGCAGGAAAAAAAGACAATGAATAACAAGACCGTCCAAACTTTCATGTGTTAAAGATACGCGATTATTCGATGCTGTGTTTGCGGCAAGAAACATGAGTCGCGCTGATGTCCATGCGTCCCAAAAAGATTCCACCAAATCCAACTTGATGCACTACCGTTTTCTTTCCTCCTTTATTTTCAAAAGTGGCGGGTGCTTCCATGAATGTGTGGGTGTGTCCACCAAGAATTAAATCGATGTGCTCATTTTCAGCCGCTAATCTGACATCACTAGGTTTCGAGGCCTCTGCATAGCTAAAACCTAGGTGAGATAAACATATGATCAAATCACAGCCTTTTTCACGTAGTTCACTTGCTATCTCATTGGCAACACTGATTGGCTCTAAGTATTTTGTTTTTCCAAATTTCTCTGCGGGAACCAAGCCATCTAATTTGATCCCAATGCCAAAAACACCAATTTTTAGTCCCGCTTTACGAAATATGTGGTAGGCTTTGGTTTGATCCTTTAATGCTGTCTCAGAAAAATCATAATTCGCACATAAAAATGGAAAGTTGGCGAATTGTTTTGCGTTCAAAAAACCATCTAAGCCAATGTCGAAATCATGATTCCCCATCGTTGCGGCATCATATTTCATGGCGCTCATGAGTTTCATCTCTAATTCTCCATGGAAGATATTGAAGTAGGGTGTTCCTTGAAAAATATCTCCGGAATCTAGGAGAAGAACATGTTCCTCTTGTTGGCGAATTTCTTCGATTAATTTTGCCCGTTTTGCCACTCCACCCTTGTTTGCGTATTTGGGATGATTAGCTGGGAACGGTTCTATTTGCGAATGCGTATCGTTCGTGTGTAAAATGACCAACTTTTTCTCCTTCAAGGTTTGAAAAGAGCGATTCAAACGAAAAGAGGAAAGCAGCACGAACGCACTGGAACCGAGAATACTTGTTTTTAGAAAACTACGTCTTTTCATTTCAGTTGGATCCGTTTTTCCGGTGAAGCAATGAGTTCTCCTTGTAGTTGACATTCTGACATAAAAATATCGCGCAAAAGCTGCGGTTTTTGTTGTCGATCGATCGCGTCAAGAAAAAAGTCCATGCGGTCACCACCATTTGCTAAATAATCACTGGTAATCACCCAAAAATGTGTAGTGTTTTCTTTTAGACCGTTTAAGACGAGTTTTCCTTGAATGAGCTGCGCATTGGAAATCGGTTCACCACCAGATTGATTCAAATACGCTTCAATTTTTGTTAAACTTGAAATAGGCATGCGCATCCACACAACTTGGTTATCGAAGGGCATGAGTCGAAAAATATCACCACGCGTAACCTTTCCTTTTCCGATGGCAGATCTTAATCCACCAACGCTCAACAAGCAGAAAACGGGTTCACTCATGCGTACTGTCCGCGTTTGATTGGCAAAGAGTGCGTCCGCGGTCCAATTTCCAAGAAGGCTATTTGGTCTTCCACTTTCGAAATCGATAGCGGCTGTTGCCAAAACAGTACTCATGACTTTTTCAACCGAGTCCTTGTAAGGTTGAATAACTTCTTTTATGTCCGTTTGGTCTTGATTATTTTCAAGAATGGCTGTTTTCCCACTTGTGGGTAATATGGTGAAATGAGAAGAGCAAGCCACAAGGCTTGCTCCAATCAAAAAAAGTATACTGTTTATTCGGATCACTCGACGATAAATTCGCGTTGAACTTGACCGAATGCTGTTCCAACTTGTAGAAGATACATTCCAGATTTGAATTCAGTTGTTCCCAATTCTAAAACAGGAACTTGAACATTAGATGAAGATTTAATTACTCTTCCTTGCATATCTGTAATGGTGTATTCAACGATTTCTAGTCCATTTACTTGTGCAAACAGTTTACCTGAAGTAGGAACTGGGAAAACGGAGAAATTAGCTGCTAATTTCTCATCGATTCCTGCGTCACAAACCAAATAAGACATGTTCGCGAAATTCACGTGACAAACAAAATTAATGGAATCTATGTATGGATTTCTGTTCGCTTGTTTACTGAAAATAAATTCGTTACGTGCAATTTCATAATTATCAGGTAGGTCATTGTAGTGCCATGTTTTCAAAGACTCTTGACTTTGATTGGAAGGCAATTGCCAGTTGTTACCGCCTTGTCCATTATATGCAGTCGCCATGTAGAATATTGAACGTGCCGCATTTCCTTTTTGAGCAGCGCGTGGTTCGTAAACCAATTGATTTCCGCTATAACCAACGCTTCCTTCTAAGTATGTAAATACGACAGTTCCATCGATATCCATTAATGGCAAGTTACTTCTTGGTGTATTTGCTTGTTGCAGGTTTGTTGGCCATAAGTTGTGTTGGTCATTGTATTCTGGTTGCTCAGGATTGTCACATGGGTATGTCGGCATCCAAGAGTGACAATAAGAGTGCTCACGAGAATATCCTACTGCTGTCCAATCGAAAGGCTCGTCAAATACTTTTCGCTCTCCTGAATAAACACACGTGACGAATGATTGTCCATTTGTAGTATCACGAATCTCAAATTGATTCATCAAGGTTGTTTTATAATTGAAATACGAAACAACAGTGTGAGGATTAATCAAGGCACTTAAATCACTTAAAAAAGTTGATGCACCAGAACTAATTCCTGAGTAGTAGTTTCCAATTTGTTGTCCTTGACTAGTCACGTTTCCGATTGCCGGTGTTGTTGTTTTGTAATTCTCAAATCCAGCAGGACCATTAAATGCGTAAACAGCAAAATGGTAGTTTTGATTAGCGATGATTCCACGTGGTGTGAATCCCGTTCCGCTTCCGATGTATGCCACACGTGCATCACCAACAACATCTCCTCTTTTGTAGCTTGTGCCATCCGTTGGCATTCCTGTTACAGCTGCACCATTTTTCCAAAGGACAATATAATTATCAGCATTCGTTCCTGCCGTGTATTGTCCACCAACGGTATATGCTTTTACCAATGGGAAAGTTAAGTTCGTCGGATTCGTAGTCGGCTCTGTAGCCAAGTTGTTGGTTCCAATTGCATACAAGTGGATGATGTACGGATTCTCATCACTATCATTGTTTGCAATGGAAATTGTTGCTGTGCGCGTACCTGTTCCTGTAGGGGTAAATGTCAAAGAGTAATTATTACTTCCTAATCCAGCCACTGTTCCTGTTGTTAAGTTTATTCCGAATTCAGAAGCATTTGTACCTGTAAAGGTAACACCTGAAAGTGTCAAACTGGAAACTCCAGAATTTTCGATGCTTACACTTGTTGAGGCTGCTGTCCCAACCACATATGTATCGTTGTTTAACACTGTTGTGCCATTTACTTTCACATTGATTTCTCTTGCAGGAGCAACGTATGCAAAGATATCCTGCAAGTTTCTTGGGATGATTTGGTAATTCGCATTGAATTGTCCTAATTCGCCAATAATGGAAATAGGTCCAGTTGGAATCGCTGTCCCGTCGATGTTCGTGGATCCATTGATGCGCACATCGAAAGTTGCCGTTCCGTTTGAAACTTGTACGGTGCTATTTCCTGTTGCGAAGGTGCCGGTTTGAACAAAAGTTACATTGTCAAAACGGACTAATTGACTTTCTAAAGCCTCCGTTCCACTTGAGAAAGGAATGGTTTGAGCTTGCGGCAAAACACCTGCTCCATGGTTGATAAAACTATTTGTTGGTGATAATTCCAATAAACCGCTAAAGTCGAATAAGACACCAGTTGCAGTAATTGAGTCTCCACGCTGAACGGATGACAATGAACTTCCGTAACATGCGATTCCGGCTGAACCATCTTGGATGTAACGAATGTTTCCAAGTTCGCTACCGTTTGTTGCTACACCCGAAACGGTAACAGTTTGTCCAATTCCTAAGTTTCTTACCTGAGAAATGTTTTGTGCTTTTCCACTGAATACAGCGAAAAAGGCTAGGGTACTAAGTATTACTTTTTTCATAATTAAAATTGAATTGCAAGTGAAAGATTGAATCGGAACCCACCTCCAAACATGACGGTAGCTGATTTCGAATCAAAGGTATTATATATGTCATTCGCATTATTTGTTGCGTCAGAAATATATGTTTTATTTAAAGCATTTGTAATTGTCCCGGTTGTTAGTAAACTGAAGGATTTAAATGGAATTTTATATCCTGCAAAGACATTCAATAGGGCATAGGATGGCATTTTCCAAGAATCTCTTCCACCATTTACTCCTTGCAGTGTGAATGGGTCAAAGTTTGAATAATAGCGATCGAAATACTGTAATTGAACTTTCAGGTAAAAGTTTTTAAATGGTTCATAGCGCATTGATGCCGCCATGGCAGTTTGAGCGGCATCACCTACGTGAACACCTTTCGCATCGAAACTAAATTGCAAAGAATCATATTGTGGGACAATTACTGTTTTAGATGAATTCCAATACCATTGTCCGACAGAGACCATCACATCTCCAGATAATTTCTTGCTCAATTTGAAAGCCGCATCGAATTCACCTCCCAAGTGTACGGCATCCATTCCGTTGATGTTTACACGAATGAACTCTGTTGGGTCGTTTGGATCCGGAACAGCAACACCGTAAGGAAAAGGTTTATTTTTCCAATTCGTTGCATATGCATTGACATTAAATCCGAATTTCTCTTTGGCATAATTGTATCCACCTTCCGCAGAGAGGATCTTTTCATTGACGATTTCACCGAAAAAACTATTTGTATTATTATCAATGACATTCGAGAATTGCGGAGTGCGGTTTAAGAATCCAACATTGACATACGCCGTTGCATTTTTCTGTACTTTATAACTTAATCCGGATTTAAAGGTAAATCCAGGGAGAAATTTCCAATCTGTAGCGTAGTACTTTAAATCTTTATTGCTCGCATCATACGTTGTTCCGTTGTAGGTTATTGTATCCAATGCACCAATTCTAAGAATCGTGTCACCTAAATCGAGAACTCGTTTTTGGAATCGATCTACTCCTTTATACCCATTCAAAATCGCAGATAGGTTGACGAAAAAAGAGAGTTTTTTATCGGTGTATTCCATTTGACCAAAGGCACCGGACCATTGCACAATTCCATCGCGGTCAGCATTAAATGCATTTTTAGCAATTTTATCTCCAACTCGTTGCATTGGATCCGCATCGTTTTTATCAGCAGTACTCACAAAATAGTCACCGCCTAAAAGATTGGTGATGACTTGGTAATGTGAACCTTGATAATAACGGAAGTCAACTCCACCGGATAACTCAATTTTTTTATTGTATTGGTAATTAAATTGTCCTAAATATCCAGCCCAGAAATGGTTGTTCATACTTTCGTAAATGATTTGACTGGACTTAATTTCAGTTGGTGAATAAATGGGGTCGATGTTCGGAGTACCAAATAGTGAGTTCACTTTATTTTCATGAATGACAAGGTCCCAGTTAATTGTACCGGTAGTATCGCGCAATAAAGCTGATGAATTAAAAATACTTGTCCCCCCACCTCGTCCAATGGATACGTAGGCAATATTGGAAATGGAAAGTTTGTCGTTAACTGTCCAAAAATCCTTCAAAGTAAATTGAGGTTTTGTATAGTAATTCATGCGCTCACTAAGAACTTCTTTCTTTCCACTAATGGAATCAGTTTGATAACCCCAATGTTGGTTAAAACGAATTCCCATGTCATAGAAATTTGCATTCGAATCAACGATTGCACCTAAATTTCGGGCTGTTTTCGCATCAAAATATTGAATGGCTTGATTGTAAGCACGCTGTCCATGCTCTTGTGGTGCTGCAAATGCGGATAAGGTCAATAAATGTTTGTCCACTTTCTTTGATACTTTGATGTACCCAAATTTCCCTTGACTTGGAGTTCCATATACCCAACCATCCGCTTGTTTATAGGATGCAGAAAACGTCAATCCCCATCCGGACTTCGTCATTCCGGTATTATAGGAAAGTGTAGAGCGCAATAAATTCCCTGTTCCGTATTCTTGGCGAAAGGATCCACCTGGCTTGTTTGAGACACCTTGTGTGATGATATTTATAGTTCCACCAATGGACGGCATCGCAATTTTAGTCGCTCCGAGTCCACGTTGAACTTGCATTTGAGCAGTAATGGCATCTAGTCCAAACCAATTGGACCAATAAACAGCGCCATTTTCCATGTCGTTCACGGGAACACCATCGATCATAACCCCAACGTTTCGTTGATCGAATCCACGTACATTGATTCGTGCATCTCCATCTCCACCACCTTGTTGTGTCGCATAAACTCCAGGAGTTCCATTTAGCAACATCGGTAAATCACGAGAACCAAGTTCTTCAGTAATTTTTTGCAGGGGAATTTTGGTGACAGCCACAGGGACATTTTGAGAACCCGCTAAATTACCAATGACTTTGATTTCGCGGTATTCTTGACTTGCACCGATGTAAAAATTGACTGTCATTACTGGTTTAGAAACTTGAATTTCCTGAACCATTGAATCAAATCCCATCATTTTAAATGTAATGGAATAATCGCCATAGGTCACATCGGTCATTTCGTAAATCCCTTGTGAGTTGGACATGGCTCTTTTCATCACCACACCTTTATTGTTGTAAAGGGTGATTTTAGCGCCACCTAAAAGTTGGTTCGTAGCATTTTCACTGACTTCACCAGTGATCTTTGCAGAAGCCTGACTGAAACTCCATTCAGCAAAGCACGCGAAAAGAATAAGAATAAAATATTTCATCGTTTTTCGAGTAGGACAATAAACTGTCGTACTTATCTTAAGATGATTTTACGGATCAATTGTTGTCCGTTAACATCTGTCATTCGAATGATGTAAACACCGCTGAAATCGCTCAAATCTAAAGAAATAACTGGTTTTGAACCGATGTTTGCTTGCGTGTAGATCGTTTGTCCAAGTGAGTTTAATACTTGAATTTTACGAATATTTCCGTTGCTTTTGATGTTTACAAGTCCATTGCTTGGATTTGGATAAACACTTAATGAACTCACTTCATTTTCATCTACCGCAGCAGGATTACATGAACAGTTGTGTGTTCCGAGTGAACTCCAGTTACCATCAAGAATAGGATTTCCACTTGTTCCAAAAAGCGTATCTCCGTTTGCATCTAAACGAACGATCACTGGTGGAATGGAATCGTAATCTAAAAGTGGGTCAAAAAATGATGGATTCGTTGTTGAACCTTTCACGATCGTTGACTTACGAATCATGGAATGGTCTTTCGTAATTAATACACCTAAACCAGTACTGTAAGGAAACTGTGTTGACCATGCTCCATCATTACCAGAAGAAGTTCCTGTTTCATTCGCTGGATTCTCTCCGATTTTCCCGAAAAGATCCACAATGGCGAATCCAGGTACATTGGTTGCATTGATTAAGGTTGTCGCTGTAGAAGGTAACGTTCCCTTTGCCAACATAATGGCATCGTTTCCATTCCAATAAAATGAATTTGATGTATTATATACAGGACAATAGAATCCATCTGCACGAGCTTGCAATGAATCCCATATTGGAGCTTCTTGTCCTGTTCCGTTTGGGTCTTGTTTGTCAAGAACGGCAACATATACGTCATGTGCAGCGATGGTTCCAGATAATTGAATGGAATTCGCAACTGTTGCAGTTGTTGCACCATTGGAATAACGCGCTACGAAATAACCATTTAGATTAATTGGATTGGCCGTTGGGTTATAAATTTCCAAGGCTTTGTTGTTTGACCATCCTTCTACGTACTCAGAAATAAATAATTCAGAACAATTTTGAGCAGTTGCATTCAGTGTTAAAACACTTGTGATAAACAGTAAAATTTTTTTCATAATCCAATAAAAACAAGCAACACGACTCTTTTCGTTTAACAGTTAGTCATGAAGTCATTATTCTTAGCACGTGGTTTCAGCATAGATGCGTCAAGGAGGACACGTGTTAAGTTGAAACAAATTTAGGTGTTTTTTTGAAAAATATATAAACTTTCAGGTTAAACTTTCATGAATTCAATGTTAGGGAAAAGAACAAGTTGTTTAATCCAAGTACAATAACTAAATTCGGGCTTCAAATAATTACACATGAAAAATAGTCTTCTCCTTGTTTTTACCTTCGTTTATTCCTTTGTTTTCTCACAAGACCTTACGGTTGAGCGCATTTGGAAAAATTATGAATTTAGTCCTAAGCGAATCGGTGGGTTTAAATCCATGAACGATGGAGAACATTACACCAATGTCAAAGAGGGGAATTCTATTTATAAATTCAGTTTAAATGACGTAAATGATAAAGGAACTGTTGTTCTTGATGGATCGAAACTTTTAGTGGACGGAAAAAAACTATCGTTCGATGATTATGAGTTTAATTCGGATGAGACGAAAATTCTTTTTTTGACGAATGTTGAGTCCATCTATCGACGCAGTTTCCAAGCAGTATATTATTTATACGATTTAGCTACACAAAAATTAACACCTCTTGATTCTGAACACACTCCACAAACCTTAGCGGAATATTCTCCTGATGGAACAAAAGTTTCCTTTATTCATGGTAATGATCTTTTTGTGAAAACGATTGCGAATGGAAAAGTAGAGAAGATAACACAGGACGGCAAACGAAATAAAGTGATTAATGGTACAACAGATTGGGTGTATGAGGAAGAGTTTTCCATCACCAAAGCCTATGGTTGGTCGCCTGATAGCAAATTCATTGCCTACTTGCGTTTTGATGAAAAAGAGGTTCCTGAATATAGTATGGATATGTACGGTGGACTTTATCCGGAAGCTTACACCTTTAAATACCCAAAAGCGGGTGAAGTGAATAGTGTGGTCACCGCACATTGTGTTTCCTTAGAAAGTAAAAAAGTACAGCAGATTGGTTTGGGGTCTTATGAATACATTCCTCGATTGAACTGGTCTTCAGCATCGAATCAATTGATCATTCAAACAATGAACCGTCACCAAAGTGAATTGAATTATTGGTTGGTGGATGTCGTGAAAGGCAAAGTTTCGAGCAAAATCTTCTTCACGGAGAAATCAACAACGTACATTGATATCGATGACAATTTATTGATTTTGAAAGATGGGAAATCCATTCTTCGTACAAGTGAAGAAAGTGGATACCGCCATATCTACCAATTGAATTTTGATGGAAGTGTGAAACAAATCACGAGCGGACCATGGGATGTCATTGATTTTCTTGGTTTTGATGAAGTGTCCAAACAAATATATTTTAGTTCAGCCGAAAAAGGCGCTATTCACAAATCCATCTATTCAGTGGAAACAAGTGGTTCGAATAAACGTGATTTAACAGCAACGATTGGATACAATGAAGCAGAATTCTTGAACGGAATGCATTATTTCATTCATACGTATTCCAATGCCAATCAAGCACCTGTCTATAACCTGTGTAAAAGTGACGGTTCAGTTGTCCGTGTACTGGAGTCCAATCAGGCCTTCATGGAAAAAATGAAAAAAGAGCGCTTGTCGACCAAACAATTCATCGAAGTAAATGCCAATGGCGTGAAGTTAAATGCTTCGGTGATCTTGCCAGTTGGATTTGATCCAGCAAAGAAATACCCGATGTATGTGAATGTCTATGGTGGACCCGGACATAACGAAGTATTAGACTCTTGGGACGGAAATGATTATTTCTTTCATCAATTGTTGGCTCAAAAGGGCTACATCGTTTTTCAAGTGGACCCAAGAGGAACTATGTATCAAGGAGCGGAATTCAAGAAAAGCACCTATTTGCAATTAGGAAAATTGGAAATCGAGGACGTCATGAATGCGGTGAAGGAATATTCAAAAAACACCTTCGTTGATGCAAGTCGCGTTGGAATCATGGGATGGAGTTACGGTGGATTCATGGCATCATTAGGAATAACCAAAGGAGCGGATGTATTCAAAATGGCGATTGCTGTTGCTCCGGTGACAAACTGGCGTTATTACGACAATATTTACACGGAACGATTTATGCGTACTCCACAGGAAAATGCGGATGGCTACGACCGAAATTCACCGATTAATTATGTTGATAACGTAAAAGGTAAGTACTTATTAATCCATGGGTCAGCAGATGACAATGTACATTTTCAGAATACAATGGACATGACCAGTGCCATGGTGAAAGCCAATAAACAGTTTGAGTTATTTGTTTATCCGAACAAAAACCATGGGATCTATGGTGGAAACACACGAAATCATTTGTTTCAATTGATGTTGACATTCATCGAAGCAAATTTATAAGTGTGACTAAAATATCAACAAATTGTCATTATTTTACTCGAGACAAACAGAGTTCGATGTTTCTTTTGTAATTTAGGGCAAACTTTTATACCAAACACATATTTCGACAGAAAAAAATGAGTGAACTAGCTAAAATTGAACTTGACGGAAAAGTATACGAACTTCCGGTTATAACAGGTACAGAAAACGAAAAAGCAATCGATATCTCCAAATTGAGAGATATGACCGGTTACATTACCTTGGACACAGGTTACAAGAATACAGGAGCAACGAAAAGTGCGATTACTTTCTTGGACGGAGAAGAGGGGATTCTACATTACAGAGGATATTCAATTGAGCAATTAGCGGCGAAAGCTTCGTTCATTGAAGTTGCATATCTTCTCATTTATGGGAATCTTCCAACACAAGCGGAATTAGATCAATTCGAAGATAGCATCAAGAAACATACCTTGGTTCATGAGGACATGAAACAATTCTTTGAAGCATATCCATCAAAAGCGCATCCAATGGGTGTCCTTTCTTCGATGATTGCATCTTTGGCAACGTTCTACCCAGAATCTTTGGATCCAAACAGAAGCAAGGAAGCTAAGAACTTAACGATTCACCGTTTGATCGCTAAATTGCCAACGTTAGCAGCTTGGGCATACAAGAATTCGATTCGTCATCCATTCATGTATCCAAAAAATGAATTCGATTACTGCAAGAATTTCTTGTACATGATGTTTGCAATGCCAACGGAGGATTACAAAGTTGATCCAGTGGTTGTAAGTGCATTAAATACCTTATTGATTCTTCACGCTGATCACGAACAAAACTGTTCTACATCAACGGTTCGTATCGTAGGTTCTTCTCAAGCGAATTTATACTCAACTGTTTCTGCAGGTATTTCTGCACTTTGGGGTCCACTACATGGTGGAGCGAACCAAGAAGTAATCGAAATGTTGGAGCAAATCCATAACGATGGTGGAAATGTCGACAAATGGGTATTGAAAGCGAAAGACAAAGAAGATCCATTCCGTTTAATGGGCTTTGGACACCGAGTGTACAAAAACTTTGATCCACGTGCGAACATCATCAAAAAAGCATGTGATGAGGTATTGGAGAAATTAGGTGTGAATGATCCATTATTGGACATCGCAAAAAAATTAGAGAAAGTTGCCTTGGAGGACGAATACTTCAAAGCAAGAAACTTATATCCAAATGTAGATTTCTATTCTGGAATCATTTACAAAGCATTAGGAATTCCTTCAGAAATGTTCACCGTGATGTTCGCTTTAGGACGTTTGCCAGGATGGATTGCTCAATGGAAAGAAATGACAGAGAACAAAGAACCAATCGGTCGTCCACGTCAGATTTACATCGGCGAAACGAACCGAGAGTATGTAGAGATCTCGAAACGATAAAACACAAAAAAGCCCTGACGATTCTGTCAGGGCTTTTTTTATGGCTTAATTTTCGCTTTCCTCTTGAGCTTCTCCTAGCTCATCAAACGGAAAATGTGTGCGCTTAGAGCCAGCATACGTTTCAAACATGCGGAAACTACATTCCAAGTCACCGTTGAATACTTTGTGTTTCACACTTGGACGCAGTCCAATGGATTTTAATCCTTCTTCACTCGACGTAATCACCCACGCTTGTGAGTTCGTCATCGTGTGCTTCAACCAATTACCGATGTTTTCATACAGTTCATGTGTATTTGCTGCTAAACGTTCTCCGTATGGTGGATTGGTTAAAATGAAAATCGCTTCGTCTTCTTCTTTTGTGATTTCATCAAACGAACACACTTTCGTTTCAATGAAACGTCCAAAACTCATTTGACGCAAATTGCGGCGTGTTTTTAAAATCATCTCATCCGATAAATCCGACCCCATGATTCTGCAAGGAAGTGAACGGACATTTCTAGGCGCATTGTCGTAGATGTCATTCCAAACAGTCTCGTCGAAATTCTTTAAATTCTTGAACGCATAATGTTGACGCTCGATATTTGATGGAATTCCAGATGCCAATAATGCAGCTTCCATTAAAAGTGTTCCTGAACCACAAAAGGGATCAAGGAAGGTTGTTTTTCGATCCCATTTGGATAAGCGAATCAAACTTGCTGCAACAACTTCATTGATTGGGGCATCTCCGACTGCTTCGCGGTATCCGCGTTGGAAAAGAGGAATTCCACTTGTGTTCAATGAAATCGTCACTTCGTTTTCCTTGATGTATAAGTCAAATAGAACTTGTGGGCGTTTTAATTCAACATCCGGACGATCATCGAATTCATTGCGGAATGAGTCCACAATCGCATCTTTCACCACTAAATATGGATATTGTGTATTGTTAAATAGCGTAGAGAAAACCGCACCTTTTACCGCAAAGGTTTTTGACACATCGAAAATCTCGGTCCATTTAATCTTCATGGATTTACGGTACAAGTCTTCTTCTGATTTAATGTAGAACTTGTCAAGCTCGACTAGAATCGATATAGCGCAACGTGCATATAAATTTAAATAATATACATCTTTCCATGTTCCTTTAATGCGCACCGCGCGGTTCAATTGCTCTGCTTTTGGGTAACCAAGTTCTTCCAATTCTTCTACTAATGTTTGCTCAAATCCAAACAAACATTTTAGCGTGATTGTTAACTCTTCATTATTTCCCGTACTCTTCTTTTCCATTTTCTCGTGATAAGGTCTAACTTTGTACAAAAGAACGAATTTGCGAAGTTTATCGACCCTTATTTTATCACTTTTTTTCATTCTTTACGCAGAATGTTACGCTCAACAGAAAATCGGACTGGTTTTAAGTGGAGGTGGAGCAGCTGGTGTAGCGCATGTTGGCGTGTTAAAAGCACTCGAGGAACGCAACATTCCCATTGATTTTATTGTAGGAACTTCTGCGGGTGCACTTGTTGCAAGTATGTATGCAAGTGGGTATTCACCGAAAGAGATTGAAGCTTATGTTTTGAGTGAGCCTTTTCAGTTAATGGTGAAAGGTGAATTGGAGTCGGACAAGAAATTTTACTTTTTTGATGAGTCGAATACAAGCAGCATGTTTAACATTCCGTTTTCGAAGGATAGTATTCTACAAAAGTCGATTCCCATGTCGTTTGTCAATCCACGTTACTTCGATTTTGAAATGCTGCGCATTTTGGGTCGAACCAGTGCCTCGGTTGGAAATGATTTCAATCAACTGTTTATCCCTTTTCGCTGTGTAGCGTCGGATGTGGTTCGAAAAGAGAGTGTGGTTTTTTCCAACGGTAATTTGAATGAGGCCGTTCGCGCATCGATGACTTTTCCCTTGTATTTGAATCCGATCCGTATCAACGGCGTCCTTTATTTTGATGGTGGCTTGTACGACAATTTCCCTTTGAATGCGATGTACGAGCAATTTGATGCAGACTTTATCATTGGAAGTAATGTGACGAAGAATGATATCAAAGCGAATGAAAATGATTTTTTCGGAATGATTTCAAGCATGATGACCACACCAACAAATTATGCATTACCCTGTCAAGAAGGAATCATCATTGAGCCCAAAACAGAAGTTGGAACGTTTGACTTCAAAGATGTACAGCAGGCAATTAATGATGGTTATCAAGCAACACTCTTGAAATTAGACTCATTAGAACAATTTATTACGGTACGTGAAAATCCAGATTCGCTTGCAAGCCGAAGAGCAGGATTCCGAGGGGGAGTGCCTCCGATTCAGGTTTCCTCTGTTAAAACAGCACCGATCAAAAAGAATGAATTCAAGTACGCGAATAAATTTATCTTACCTAAACGAAGTCACCGCATTTTAGATGAGGAGGAATTACAGGAGCGCTATTTCCGTTTGGCTTCTACACCTCAAATCGACTTTCTTTATCCAAATTTTGAGACGAAATCCGACGGGACACTCCAACTCAATTTGCATGTGAAAAAGGCAAAGGAATTCCGTGCAGATTTTGGAGGACTCATTTCGTCGAGAGCGGTTAATACAGGATACTTTAACTTAAGTTATCGCAGTATCGGTCGTGTCGCACACAAAGTGAACGCTGAATCGTATTTCGGTAAGTTTTATGGTTCACTCCGGACGAACTATGAATTAGTTTTTCCATCCGTTTTCCCCATTTCGGTCAATGGTTATTTCACCTTGAATCGTTGGGATTATTTCCGAAGTTTTGCTACGTTTTTTGAGGATGTCAAGCCTTCATTTCTGGTGCAAAATGAAGCGTATGGTGGTATCAAAGTGAAATTGCCACTCGGTAATAATGCACGTTGGACTTTTGACGCGCGTTATTTTAGTTTAGAGGACGATTATTATCAGTCAAATCAGTTCACAAATAAGGATACGGCTGATTACACACGTTTTTACGGCACAGCACTTTCTTTGGAATACACAAAGAACAGTTTGAATAAAAAACAATTTGCGACTGAAGGACATTTTTTCCAAGTCAAGTCAAGGTATGTCAACGGATTTGAACGCACAGTTCCAGGAACGACGTCCATTTTAAAGGATACGGTGGAAAAAGACCATCAATGGTTAAGTCTACAAGCGGAATTCCAATCTTTTTTCTTGAAAAACGGTCCATTTCATCTTGGTTTCCATGGGAAGACTGTGTTAAATAGTCAATCACTGTTCGCGAATTATACAGCGAGTCTATTATCGATGCCGGCATTCAACTTAATTCCAGACATGGAGACTTTTTTCTTGCCTGAGTACCGTGCAACGCAATACTTTTCACTTGGAACAAATTTGATTTTTGAGTTGGCGAATAAACTGGATTTGCGTTTAGATGTTTATTATTTTCAACCCATCGTTCAGTTGCAGCAAAATCAAGATGGAACCATTCAGTATGGCAAGCCATTACAAGTGCATTCGATGGTAGCGTCAAGTTCCATTTTATATGAAACTCCTATCGGTCCTGTCAGAGCTACCTTAAATTATTTTCCAGCACAAGAAAGTCCATTGTTTTTCCAACTCAGCTTTGGCTACATTTTGTTTAACGAACGCGCCGTTCGTTAGAAACGTCGTTGCGATTAGATAAGTCCTCGAGAGCGAAGGAATTCGTCTAAGCTTTCAATGTCGCCATACAATACTTCACGGGCTTTACTTCCTTGGAATGCCCCGATGATTCCCATGCCTTCTAATTGATCGACAATTCGACCAGCGCGGTTGTATCCAAGTTTCAGCTTGCGCTGCAATAAGCTCGCAGAACCTTGTTGATTGATCACCACAATGCGTGCAGAGTCTACGAACATTGGGTCAATTTCATTCATGTCCATTTCGCCTCCTGATTCACTGCCTTCTGGCGTGTATTCTGGAAGAATGAGTGCTTCGGGATAAGCGCGTTGGTCCCCAATGAAGCTACAAATTTCTTCGACTTCAGGAGTGTCAACGAATCCACATTGTAAACGCTTGATGTCTGATCCTGTCGAAATCAACATGTCTCCTCGTCCGATCAATTGATCTGCTCCAGATGCATCCAAGATTGTTCTCGAGTCAATTTTCGAGAGAACACGGAAGGCAATGCGGGCAGGGAAGTTGGCTTTGATCATACCCGTTATGACATTCACGGAAGGACGTTGTGTGGCAACAATCAAGTGAATTCCAATCGCACGTGCAAGTTGAGCGATACGCGCAATCGGATGTTCTACTTCTTTTCCAGCCGTCATGATTAGATCGGCGAACTCATCAATCAACACAACAATATACGGTAAATAACGGTGTCCTTTTTCTGGATTTAATCGTCGAGCAATGAATTTAGCGTTGTATTCTTTAATTGTTCGAACGCCTGCAACTTTGAGTAATTCATAGCGCTCATCCATTTCGATACACAAGGAATTTAAGGTGTTTACCACTTTGGATGTGTCGGTGATAATCGCATCCTCTTCTCCCGGTAATTTCGCTAAAAAGTGGCGTTCAATTTTGTTGTACAAGGTTAATTCTACCTTTTTCGGATCCACCAAGACAAATTTTACTTGCGCTGGATGTTTCTTGTAAAGAATGGAAATCAAGATGGCATTTAGTCCTACAGACTTTCCTTGTCCAGTTGCACCTGCAACCAAAAGGTGAGGCATTTTTGTTAAGTCGAAAACAAATGTTTCATTGGTGATGGTTTTCCCCATGACGATTGGAAGTTCACCGTCGAAATGTTGGAATTTATCGGAGGCGATCAATGAGCGCATGCTCACCATTTCCGGATTCGAATTCGGAACCTCAATACCGATTGTTCCTTTCCCAGGGATTGGTGCAATGATACGGATTCCTAAAGCGGATAAACTCAAGGCAATATCATCTTCCAAGTTTTTGATTTTGGAAATACGAACTCCAGGCGCAGGGACAATTTCATAAAGGGTAACGGTAGGTCCAACCGTCGCTTTGATTTTCGCAATTTCAATTTTATAATGCTGAAGCGTTTGAACAATCTTGTCTTTATTCGTTTCCAATTCTTCTTTACTCACGGAAACACCGCTTGTTCCCCAGTCCCTCATCAAATCCAATGGAGGCAGGACGTAGCCCTCCAAATCTTTGGTTGGATCGTATTCTCCATATTCGCTCACCAGTCTTTTGGCTAAATCGTCGTCGTCTGATTTCTGCGATGCATTTGCACCCATAATTGGAGCTGGACTAGGAGGAATAACCACACTTGGTTCTGGTTCTCTTGCGATTTCAATTTCAAATCCATCGTCAGTATCTTCTTCCTTTTCAGGGAATTTCGACGATACGATTAATTCACTTTCATCAAAAAACACATCTTCGTCCTCTTCGTCTTGTGCGGAGAAATCAACTGTTTCAGAGATGACATCTGATTTTATTTGTTCGTCCTTGATGGTGTTCACAACGAAAATGTCTTCGAAGGTATGGCGGTCTTCATCCATTTTTTCTGGAGAGATTTCTGACGCAGATGCTTCTTTCTCACGGCTAAAAATAAAGTCCAGCCATTTAGCATAGTTTGGATTAAAGATTAAGGTCGTAATGATGTAAAGGAAAACCAAACTTAAGGCAAAGGAACCAAAACTTCCTAGGGTCAGCGTGAGCCATTCGTTCACGTAAAATCCAAAAGTTCCACCGAGGTAATTCAAGTTTTCACTAAAGAAACCTAGAAAAACGGATCCCCAAAGCATGTAGGCAATGGTAATCGTGAATGACCTTCCTAACGCAACGATGGTATAGTCAAACAGGACGCGTATACCGGAAATAAACAACAGGAAGCAAATTCCGAAAGATGTAATTCCAAAAAGACGGTAAATCAAAAGGTGAGAGGTCCATGCGCCAAATTTCCCAAGCCAGTTCTGAACAGGAGCCTCGGCCGTATCAAAAATATAATCAAGAAAGGAACGTTGTAAAATGCGGTCTTGGTCTTCGGTCCAGGTAAACAAGTAAGATAAACACGCAAGAAACAAATAAATGGAAAGTAAGGTCATGGTGGAACCAAGAATTACTTTCAATCGTTTTGAATCAAAATTACCGGCAAAGTTCCACCTTGCAGGTGTTTTTTCCTTACTAGGTTTTGGGGCTTTCTCTTCTTTTCTTTTCGTTGTCGAACCACTAGGATTTTCAGTTCCAGCCTCTCTCTTTGGTGTAAATTCGTTGTCTTCCATTCGCTATATATGCAATATCCAACGAAGATAGGCGATAAGGTCACATTTCTAACGGAAAAAACGGAATTGTATAAACAAGAATTTGTTAGTTATTCGGGATGCTGGAATTTCCTGAATTCGCGGACTTTTCCATAAATGCTTTCAGGCTAATTTTTTGGTAATCAGTAGGAATCATAAACAACGACAATGGCGGAATTTTTTTGTCAATTGATTCAAGCGTATACTTGTATAATCCATGGTCATTCACGATAAAATATTGTAGGAGTAGTCCCGGTGCATCTGTAAATGAGCCCAAATATTGAGCGGAAATTTTCGGTGTGTACACAACGGTCAATTCATTTTGGATCAGCGTATATTTTGCCGCTAATTTTTTACCTTTCAAACCAGCAATTTTTGAATGTCCCTTTGTTGGGTGAAACGTATACGTTTTTGCCGTTGTATCATCCGGACTATCCTTAATCTGCACGGCGAATTTCTCTTGATCTAGTTCAATAAGAACATATTTCTTCTGGTAAATCAAATGTTTGATGGTTTCCTGTTTACCAAAGTCGGAACTGAAATTTACAATTTTAATGAGGGAATCCCGAGCGAAAATGATCATTTTTGCTTGAACAGAATCCTTCACATCCACGCGTTCAATTCGGTAGGTCAAAGTCCCGCTGAAATGATTCGCATCCTGTCCCCAACAGACCTCAAGGCTGAAGGAAAATAACACAGTGAAAAGAAGTAATTTGATCATGTTTGGGATTCGAAATTGTTCAATTGATGTGAACAAATATACCGAATATTGAAGAAGTTCAGGAGCTCCAAATCAATACTTCCTATAGAAAGTTGTAAATTTGTCGAGCCCGATGAAAGGGAGTATTATGAATCGTCAATTACAATTTATTTTTAATCCTTCGGAATTAGGCGCTGGAACGCGCGGGGCTTCCTTAGGTCCTGAAGCAATTCGTGCTGCTGCAAGAGCTCAAAATTCCACTTTGTTTTCAGAATACCCAGTGTACACCTTGCCGAATCGAAATGATTTGTTGGATCGTCCAACGAACTTTCCCTACGCAAAACGCATTGATGGAGTCCTTCAAATTTTTGAAGGAATTAAAACACAAGTGAAGGAAGCAATTGATTCCGGAATGTTTCCACTAATCATCGCTGGTGATCATTCTTCCGCAGGAGGGACGATGGCTGGATTGAAATTGGCTTACCCAGGAAAACGTTTAGGAGTTTTGTGGATCGATGCTCATGCAGATCTTCACTCACCTTATACGACTCCATCCGGGAATATTCATGGAATGCCCATAGCAACGGCTTTAGGAGTGGACCAGTCTGACCTACAGAAAAACAACTTGGATTTGACCACCATGCAATATTGGAATCAGTTGAAAAGTCATTCGTTAAAGCCCGCAGACCTTATTTACATCGGTGTACGCGACGTAGAAGAAGAAGAAATTCATGCGATGAAACAACTGAATCTTCGCAATTATACCGTGAAGGAATTAAGAGACCGAGGATTACAAACGTGTATCGACGAAATTTCAGAGAAATTACAAGCGTGTGACATCGTTTACGTTTCCTTCGATGTTGACTCCATGGATCCAAGTGAAACTTCCTACGGAACGGGAACTCCTGTCCCGATGGGAATTAGCTTTGATGAAGCGAAGTCTATTCTGACAAGTATGTCCAAACTGAATAATTTGGCTTGCATGGAGCTTGTTGAAGTGAATCCATGTTTGGATAATGAAAAAAATAAAATGGCTGAACGATCATTTGAATTGATTAATTCGCTGGTAAAAAGTTTAAAATAACGATGGAAAATCACATAAAAGCGCTCATTCTAGAACACGCAACGACCTTGTTTGGACAAGAGATTGATGAACAATTGATTCAATTTCAAGTGACAAGAAAAGACGTGGAAGGAGATTTGACTTTAGTCGTTTTTCCTTTCGTGAAATTGCTTCGTTGTACACCTTTAGAAGCCGGACAAAAAATCGGAGACTTCATCGAACAGCATGTTTCTGATGTGGAGAAGTGCATTGTCGTGAATGGATTCTTGAACATTGTTTTCTCCAATAACTACTGGTTGACACAGTTAAATGAGGTGTATCAAACGGCTTCTTACGGATTTGCTCCAAAAGGGTCAAGGCCGACAATCATGGTGGAATATTCTTCACCCAATACAAATAAGCCTTTGCATTTGGGACACCTTCGAAATAATTTCTTGGGATACTCTGTCGCTGAGATTTTGAAGGCGGATGGACACGAAGTCATCAAAACACAGGTGATTAATGACCGTGGAATTCACATCTGTAAAAGCATGTTGGCGTGGGAGAAATTCTCGCCTTTGAATGAGAAGGGTGAACGCGAAACTCCACAAAACACTGGGTTAAAAGGCGATAAACTCGTAGGAAAGTACTACGTTGAATTTGATAAGAACTTGCAAAAGGAAGCCAAAGAACTCATTTCCGCTTGGGAAACGGGTGATTTTTCTTCCTGCTCGAATGAGGTAAAAACAGCTTTTACCAATTTTCAAACGGCAAAAATCGATAAGGACGAAAAAGCCATCCAAGGAATTGATGATAAAATCAAGGAATTGGCAAAGAATAATACAAGTATCCTACTAGAAGCCAAAGAAATGTTGGTGAAATGGGAAGCACGCGATCCACAGGTTTATTTATTGTGGACCACCATGAATTCATGGGTATATGATGGTTTCGAAAGTACATACACGAAAATGGGTGTGGACTTCGATAAGTTGTATTTTGAATCGGAAACCTATTTGTTAGGAAAAGACCAAGTGATCCAAGGAATCGCGGATGGTGTCTTTTTTCAAAAACCTGATGGTTCTGTGTGGATCGATTTAACCGCTGATGGCCTAGACGAAAAGTTAGTGCTTCGTTCGGACGGAACTGCTGTATACATGACGCAGGATATCGGAACGGCAATTGACCGTTTTCATGATTTTCCGAGCCTAAATGGAATGGTGTACACCGTTGGAAATGAGCAAGATTACCATTTCAAAGTGTTGTTCTTGATTCTGAAAAAATTGGGCTATGCTTGGGCGGAAAATTGCTTCCATTTGTCCTACGGAATGGTGGATTTACCTACTGGAAAAATGAAATCCCGTGAGGGAACAGTGGTCGATGCGGATGATTTGATGGATGAAGTCATTGAGAAAGCAGAAGAGATGACCAAGGAGCGTGGACACATCGAATCCTTAAGTCCAGAGGAGCGCACTGCGCTTTTTGAACAAATTGGTTTAGGTGGACTGAAATATTATTTATTGAAGGTAGATCCGAAAAAACGCATGATGTTTAATCCCGAAGAGTCGATTGACTTAACAGGAAATACGGGTCCGTTTATCCAATATGCACATGCCCGAATTTCAACTTTGTTGGAGCGTGCTGGACAAATTGATTTGAGTGAAATCCAAACGGCGGATTTGATTCATGAGGAAAAGGAAATCATCAAATTATTGACTCAATTCCCGCAAACCATTCACGAAGCAGCAAGTGGCTATTCTCCGGCAATCGTTGCGAATTACATTTATGATTTGGTGAAGAACTACAATCATTTTTATCAAGCAGTGAAAATTCTATCCGAAGAAAACACAGCGAATAAAAACCTACGATTAGCGTTGAGCGAATGTGTGCGACGCGCGATTCAGCAAAGCTTAATGGTATTAGGTGTGCAGGCACCGATGAAGATGTAAGGATCATTTCTGCGTTTTCATTTCGATTCATTCCTGTCTTTTTTGCTTAACTTAAAGTAAAAAAGCATGTCCGCTAATTTTAGAAAAAGCCAATTTCGAATTCCCGATTGGGATTACCGAAAGGATGGAGCATATTTTATCACTATTTGCACGAAGAACAGCATTCATTTTTTCGGGGAAATAAACCAGCGTAAAATGATCTTATCTGAAATTGGTAAAATTGCGGAAGAATGTTGGTTGGAAATTGAAGGCCATTTCCCGAATGTTCATTTAAGGGAATTTGTTGTGATGCCGGATCATATGCATGGAATAATTGTCATTGATAAATCAATTTCTGTAAATACAGATCTCTTGTTGAAAGAAAATCGATTTCAAAATATCGGTAGTCAATCAATTTCAACCATCGTTGGATCATTTAAATCGGCAGTTTCAAGAAAATCACGTGAAATTAATCCCGAATTTGCATGGCACCCTCGTTTTCATGATCGGGTCATTCGATCGTCCGTGGAATTGGATAGAATTGAAAATTATATTTCCAAAAACGTTGAAAATTATCATTCGTAGACGCAGGGCATGCCCTGCGTGAATGGTGATTTACGATTATTTGGGTGCACAGTTCATGCTGTATACACAGGGCATGCCCTGTGTGTACGCATTTCCTGTGCCTATCTTCCAAAAATCACCTCGTCTGTTAGCTCGCGTACCATCAGAAACAATTCTTCTTTAAAGGTTTGTGCCTCGTAGGTTCCTTTTTCAATCTGACGCAGTTTGTGTTCCCATTGACCCGTTAATTCTGGACTTTTCAGCAATTCACTCTTGATGGTGTCAATCAGGTTCATTCCGGTATCGGTCGCAACAAGGTTTTTCTTTTTCTTTTCGATGTATTTGCGTTTGAAAAGCGTTTCGATGATGTTTGCACGTGTCGATGGACGTCCGATGCCATTCTCCTTCATGATCTCTCGCATTTCTTCGTTCTCCACTAATTTACCTGCGGATTCCATGGCGCGCAATAAGGTCGCTTCGGTATAGTATTTTGGTGGGCTCGTTTTTCCTTTATGAATCAAAGGTTTGTGAGGTCCACTTTCGCCTTTTTCAAAAATCGGTAAAATTTTATCGTCGCTTTCGCCTTCTTTCTTCTTCGTTCCGGATTCCTTGTTTTCTGCTTTGAGATCATCGTAAATCATGCGCCATCCCTTGTCCAAGATTTGCTTTCCAGTGGCTTTGAATTCCAGCGCATCGACTTTTCCAAGAACGGTCGTATTGGATATTTTACATTCGGGATAAAAAACGGCAATAAATCGTCGGCAAATTAAATCGTACACCCGTTGTTCGTCCGGTGTGATTCCCGACGGCGCTACTCCTGTGGGAATAATCGCGTGGTGATCCGTGATTTTTTTATCGTCAAATATCTGCTTGGACTTTGGAATAGGTTTGCCTTGCAGCGCATCCGTGAAACGTTTGTAGTCACGCAGTCCGTTCAGGATATTCGGAATTTTGGGGTGTAAATCCTCCGATAAATACGTCGTGTCTACACGTGGATAGGTCACTAACTTCTTTTCGTATAAACTTTGAATCTTCGTCAAGGTTTCTTCGGCGCTGAATGCGTAGTAACGATTTCCGTCCACTTGTAAGGAAGTCAAATCGTACAAACGTGGATTTCCTTCTTTTCCATCTTTCTGTTCAAATGAAGTCACTTCAAATGGCTTATCTACTAAATACGCCAATCCTTTATCTGCCTTGTCTTTCGTTTTTAAGCGATCAATTTGACAGTTAAATTCTGTTTCGCGGTAGATGGTTTTCAGTTCCCAATATTCATCCGTTTTAAAGGCATTGATTTCCTTCTGACGCTGAACAATCATGGCTAATGTCGGTGTTTGAACGCGTCCAACAGACAAGGTCATTTTATCGCGACCAAATTTGCGTGTGTACAACCGTGTTCCGTTGATGCCGAGCACCCAATCACCCACAGCGCGTGAATTTCCCGCAGCGAAGAGATTGTCGAATTCTTTGGAGTCGCGCAATTTGTTGAATCCATCTTTAATGGCTTCTTCTGTTAGGGAAGAAATCCATAAGCGTTTCACCGGAACTTTGCATTTCGCTTTGAGTAAAACCCAACGTTGAATGAGTTCCCCTTCTTGTCCAGCATCCCCGCAATTAATGACTTCTTCTGCTTGTGTCATCAAGGTTTCAATGACTTTGAATTGACGTTTCGCACCTTCGTCCTCACGTAATTTGATGCCGAATTGACCCGGGATAATCGGTAAATCTTCCAATTTCCAATATTTCCAATTCGGATTATAGTCCTCCGGATCCTTTAACGAACACAAATGTCCAAAAACCCAAGTTACGCAATAGCCGTTTCCTTCTAGGTAGCCATCTCGACGATTTTTAGCTCCTAGAATCTCCGCTAAATCACGGGCAACGCTTGGTTTTTCGGCAATACAAAGTTTCATTGAAAGGTAAACATATGAATCTCAAAAATAGGAAAGAATGTGCCTTTATTTACACGTGGACACCGAGAGTTATGAACGATTTTTCACAAGAAAAATATTTTTTAATCAAGGAATTGTAACCAATCGAAAAAGTTGCATTTTTGTACTTGATTATCAGCTTTTCATGAAAAAAATCCTACTTGTTCTAAGTTTATTTTGTTTGATTATCCTTGGATTTGTTTTCAATCCTTTTCAACCTAAAAATACCTCACCCATTAAGGCTTTTTATTATTGGAAAAACTACGATAATTATTGGTTCGATTCAGAAAGACTCGATACTTTACAGGTTCGTAAACTGTATGTCAAGTATTTTGAGGTGGATTACGATCCGGATTTGGGACCTGTTCCTAAAGCAAAAACGGAACTGACCATGAGTCGAACCACATGGGACTACGAAAAACAACAATACATTCCATCGAACGTTGCGAAACTGAGCGTTATTCCAACGGTCTTTATTTTAAATTCTGTTTTTAAAGAGCATAAACTCAACACAAGGGAAATGGCGAAAAATATTCTGTTCCTTGTTTTAAAGAAATACGAAGAAAATATGGAGGGATTTTCTTGTCCAAAGGAAATTCAAATCGACTGTGACTGGACAGAATCCACTAAAAAGGTCTACATGCGTTTTCTTCGCGAACTGAAACAAGAAATGAAAAAAAATGAGTCCTTGGAAAACACACAGCTTTCAGCGACCTTGAGGCTTTACGCGTATAAATTCCCGGATCGCATGGGTGTCTTACCTGTGGATCGCGCCATGTTGATGTGTTACAATTTGCTCACTCCAAGAGAGTCCGGGAATCGCAATTCCATTTTGGACATCAAAGAATTGAAAAAATACTTGGAAGGAGCGGATGATTATCCTGTCGCTTTGGATGTTGCCTTGCCGACCTATTCCAATGTTCAGGTCTTTCAGAACAAACAATTTAAAAGTTTATTCTACAAAGAGGACAGCACCTTTTTATCCTACTTGAAACCCTTAAATCCACCATTCTATTTAATCAGCAAGGACACGCTCGTAGATGAGGTTTATCTGCGAAAAGGCGATCATTTGAAAGTAGAACGAGTTTCCGCAAAACAGATTCGTGAAGCAATCGATGTGATCAATCGAGAGGTTTACTTTAAGGATCGTCCTACAATGGCTTTGTTTCACTTAGATTCAGATGAATTAAGAAAATACACACATGAAGAATTGGTTGGTTTTTATAAGCGTCTTCGTTAGTTTAAAGGCGTTTTCTTGTGGGGGATGGTATCCGGAAGGAGAATCAGTCCGTTATTCCATATTTACTGGAATGCCATCTTTTTATCCCAGTTTTCGCTTGTTTGAGTACGAAAATAGTTCTAGTTATAATGATGCTCGGGATTTCAACTGTCAGGCCCACGAAGATGAGAATTTACGCTTGTGGCAAGACTTTTTTAAGGGAAAAATAGATGTTTCTAGTTTGAACGAGGCCATTTATTACCTAAGTTATAGTCAAATTAGAGAAGGTAAACATCCGAACAAGCTTGTTCAACTGTTGCGTCAACCTGCTTATCAAGATGTGAAGGACTATTTGCTTTTCGCTAAAAACATGTCCAAATATTCAACGGGAACTTCCTTGGATCCATGGGAAAAGGAAGAAGTGAAATTAAAACGTAGCATCAATGCGTCCATTTCGTTGTCCTGTGCAAAAGCTCGAAAAGCCAAACGATTGGAATTGAAAAAACGATATGCACATTTAGCCATTCGCCTTGCCTACTATTCCAATCAACTTCCGAAAGTGAAAGCCATTTACAAGGCCTTTTTTGAGGGACAAAAAACGAAGTCGGCCATCGACTATTGGGCGATGCATTTTCGCTACAATTTGGATAAAATCAGCGATGAAACCATTATTCATCGCGCGGAGGTATTTCGTTATTCCAACGATAAAAAATTGGCGACGTATTTGAATTTTAAAGTCATTCCGGTGAAGGATGTACAGCATGCGATTTCAACTTCAAAGAACGCCAAAGAAAAGGCGAATATTCTCGCATTGACCATGGTGCAAAAATTGGATCCGGCTTTGGATAACTTAAAATCCCTTCACCAATTAGACCCACAAAACCCGGCTTTTGAATTTTTAGTACAGCGTGAAATCACGAAAATGGAAGATTGGATTTTGACACCTTATTACACCGAGTTTTCGCCAGCGATTGTGGCCTACAGCTACGAGAATTATTACGGCGAGTGGAATAGTTCTGGCGACTATGAACAAGCACTCATGCGTGGCAGAAGAAACTTTGATCAATCCTATGCGCGTCGTTTCGCTCAGTTCATCGATCAGATTAAGTCAGGCAATACGACCAACTTGAAACTGTATGCATTGTATGCACATTGGTTGGCAGGTGAAAAAATCAATGTAAGTGAGTTGAGGTCCATTTCTGTTTCTAATGAAACCATGAAGCAATTCAAGGAACGCATGTATGCACTTGCGACGGCACGTGATTTTGGAAACGCAACTTTGGATGATCCCTTACTTCAATCCATTTTGAAACGCGAAGTGGAAAATCACAGTGATCGTTTTGTGTTCTCTGTTGCCCGTGAATTGGAATTTAGAGGAAATAAAATAGATGCAGCGTACTTATTTGCTTCATTAAACAAATCGCTAAATTACATGGATTACAGTGACGCATTACCCGGTGCATATTGGCAAATAAAGAAAGGGAAGAACGCATCGAATTATGGTTATTATGAGGATTATTTCTTTTACATGGATGATGCCTACACCTTGTCTGAAATTCGCCAAGTCTACCAGGATTTACTTCGTCCAACCAAGGAAAAATCGTCCTTTGACACGTGGAAGAAAAGTTTCTTGCTCCAACAAAAAGACCGTGTGGCTGACTTAATAGGGACAAAGTTCATTCGTTTGAATCTCTTCGATAAAGCCTTGGTCTATTTCGAACAAGTCAATGACACACTTTGGAAAAGTGATGAATATCCGTACAAGACCTTTTTAAATGCCAATCCATTTTACACGACCTTCTATCAAGAACACCAGCAGTCAAAAGCGGATTCCATCCATTTTACGAAAACGACAATGGTCAGGGAGTTTTTGAGGTTGCGCGCTTGTTACGATCGTTCCAAAGGTGACTTGAAAGCCAAGTATGCTTTTTATTTAGGGAATTTTTGTTTCAATCTGACGCAATACGGCAATTCGTGGATGATGCGTCGTTATGCATGGTCCAATTATTTCATCGCGACGAATTTTCCGGATCAACGAGAATATTACCAGTGTGATTTAGCTAAATCGTATTACCTAAAAGGTTATCAAAATGCACGTAACAAAGGATTTAAGGCTTTGTGTTTACGCATGGCGGGACGCTGTGAAAAGTACCGAATCAATTCGAGTGGAGAATTCAATCCGGCATATGAATTCGGTCAAAGCGATGTTGTTTACAACGATAATTACGAAGATTGGATTTTCGCTCAGAACGCCTATTACCAAAAATTAAAAAAGGAGTTTCCGGAACAGTACGATGACCTCATCAGTAACTGTTATAGCTTTAAACGCTATTATGCGGATTTGAAAAAAGTAAGGAAATAAAAAAAAAGCGGTGATCAACACCGCTTTTTTTTATTTTTTGAAGGCGCTCATGCCTTTCATCAAGAACGCTTTGTAGGTTTTAATATCAGGCGTATAACCAATGGCTTCGGTCAGGTCATTTCCTTCACTGTCAACTACGACATAGAGTGGTTGTTGGAAACTTCCATATTTTTCCATTTCTAAGTCTGCCCATTTGTTTCCAACCGTTTTGATTTTTCCACTTAGTTTGGAAACACGTACCTCATTCGCTGGTAATGGTGTGCGGTCGTCGACATATAAGGAAACAATCACAAATTGTTTTTGCAACAGTGGACGAATTTCGTCGTTGGTCCAAACAGTTGATTCTGTTTTACGACAGTTTTGACACGCATAACCGGTGAAATCTAGTAGAATCGGTAAGTTCTTTTTCTTCGCGTATTCTTGTCCAACGGTTAAGTCGTGGAACACCAAAATCGAACCGTCTCCAACTGGATGCATGTCCGCAGCGTATTGAACAGAAATGGAATCCGTTCCAAGTCCTGTCTCTAATCCACCATTTACCCAACGGAAGTTGTCTTCTGAATGTGTTCGCGGAGGAGCAATTCCATCAATTAAGGTCAATGGTGCACCGAACATTCCTGTGAATAAATACACAGAGAACGTTAACGCAACTAAAGCAAACATAAATCGTGGAACACCTAATTTCTCCACTGGTGAATCATGGGAGAAACGGATTTTCCCTAGAAGGTAAATTCCCATGGTAAGGAATAAAACAAACCAAATCGCTACGAACCACTCACGTGTCAATAGGTCCCAATGGTACGCTAAATCTACGGAGGATAAGAATTTCAACGCTAACGCTAACTCGGCTAATCCAAGAACTACTTTTACGGAATTCAACCATCCACCAGATTGTGGTAAGGAATTCAACCATCCTGGGAAAATCGCGAAGATGGTGAACGGAATCGCTAAAGCTAAAGAGAATCCGGTCATTCCAATCGCTGGAGTTAAGTATGATCCAGAAGTTGACGCTTCTACTAATAAGGTTCCAATGATTGGACCTGTACAAGAGAAAGAAACCAATCCCAAGGTAAAGGCCATGAAGAAAATGCCAATGTAGCCACCACGATCGGCTTGTTTGTCCATTTTATTTACCCATGAATTTGGCAATTGAATTTCAAATGCACCTAGGAAAGAGAAAGCGAACAATACGAAAATACCGAAGAAGATGAGGTTCATCCAAAGATTCGTCGATAAATCATTTAAGCCTAATGGACCCATTGCCGCTGTGAAGATTAAGCCAAATGTTACGTAGATCAATACGATGGACGTACCGTAAACCAAGGCTTTGAAAATTCCTTCTTTACGTGTTTTGGATTGTTTCGTGAAGAACGTCACCGTCATTGGAATCATCGGGAACATACACGGAGTAATCAAGGCTACGAGTCCAGCAAGGAAACCAGCGATGAAAATCACCAAATTGGAGTCCTTTTCTTTTTTCTTCTTATTGTCCGGCTTACTTGGCTCCATCTGCGTTTTGGCGCCACTTGTTGTGTCCCCAGCAGTCGCCACCACTTCACTTGTGTCTGCATCCGTTACCGTTGTATTTTCATTTGGCGTGAAGCCACTTAATTTTACTTTTCCTTCGGTATCAAATGGACCAACACATCCATCTGCATTGCACAATTGAAAGAAATTAATTTCGAAGTCCAGCGCGAATTCATCTTTCGTTAACACTTCAATTTGTTGCTTGAAAGTCGCTTTCTTTTCGAAATAATAGGATGTCCCTAAGTCATCCACGTGTTTAATGGGTTTCCCTAAATCAAAGGGTTTTCCTACAAGCTTGTATTTTGGAGACTTTTTTAAATTGAACTCAGGTACGAGTCCAGTTCCATCGGCATCCGCTGGATTGTGTTTTAAAGAGAAAATATGAAATCCATCGATGATGGTTCCTTTGAACACAATGTTCGCATGTGACTCATCGATTTTCTCTACGGAATAAGTCCATTTGATGTAATCGTTCATCATTCCTTGTCCATGGACAAAAGACAAACTGAAAAGGAAGCTGAAAAAGAAAAATAGGTTTTTCATGTTAATTGATTTCTAAAGTAAATGGTACGGAAATAGGAGGGAGGCATTTGGTGTCGTCGCAAATCATGTATTGCATTTCACCTTTTAAGGTCCCTGGTTTTTTAACTTTTAGTTGTTGTTCGGCAGCATAGTGCTCCTCAAACAAATAAACGGTTGATTCAAAATTCTTGTCGAAAATCTCATGAGGAACTGTTTCTTCAACTGCAGCACCGACGATTTTGTAGTTTTTGGATGCTTCAATCACCATTTTTGTTGGGATTGGACCCGCATTCTCGTCCGTTTTTTGCGAATATAAATGCCAACCAGGTTCAATCTCACCAGTGGCAATGACCGTACTTGATTTCGCGTTGTACTTGAATGTCCATTTCACATGATTTTGAGCATACATCATGGATGTAGAGGACATCAATAGCACTAAAAGGAGGCTTTTCATTTTCATTGGATGATTTCTGAGTTTTCGAAATTACGAAACTTTCGGGACATATGCGAGTAACAATTGTTACCGAATCACCAAGCTAAGCGTGCTTGAGCGCTTATGGACTGATCTGCACGAACTCCACTTTCGAAGAGAAATTTTCCCGCCATGGCAATCATGGCAGCGTTATCGGTACAATAGGAGAATTTCGGAATCGAAACTTTCCATCCGTGTTCCATTTTTGCTTGTAATCGTTTTCGCAGTTCACTGTTTGCGGAAACACCACCGGCAATCACTACGCAGTTTATACCCGTTTCTTGGACTGCTTTCTCAATCTTATCCATTAAAATACTGACAATGCTGTTTTGAATCGATGCGCAAAGGTCATTCAAATGTGTTTCTTTAAACTGTTCGTCTAATTTTACCTGATCGCGAATGGTATATAAAATGGACGTTTTTAAGCCACTGAAACTAAAGTTGAGTCCTTCAATGCGCGGTTTGGAAAATTGAAACGCTTGCGCGTTACCCAATTGTGCATATTTGTCGATTAATGGTCCTCCTGGATATGGAAGATCAAGCATTTTGGCTGCTTTATCAAACGCTTCTCCAGCGGCGTCATCTATGGTATTTCCAAGTACTTCCATCTGAAGTGGATTGTCCACCCGAACAATTTGCGTGTGTCCGCCAGAAACGGTTAAACAGAGAAAGGGAAAAGTCGGTTTCATTTCACTGGCATCATCGATGAAATGCGCCAAAATATGGGCTTTCATGTGGTGAACGGGAACCAAAGGTTTGTTTGTTGCAAGCGCCAATGCTTTGGCAAAGGAAGCTCCAATGGTCAAGGAACCTAGAAGTCCGGGACCTTGTGTAAACGCAATCGCATCGACGTCTTCCAGTCCAATTCCAGCTTCTTTTAACGCAGCGGAAACAACTGGCACAATATTTTCTTGATGGGCCCTCGAAGCGAGTTCTGGAACAACGCCACCAAAGAGCTCGTGCACTGCCTGACCAGCGATAATATTGGACAAAATCTCGCTTCCACGAAGAACTGCCGCGGAAGTATCGTCACAAGAAGATTCAATGCCAAGTATAATCGTGTCTTTCACTGCTAAAAGATTATTAAATTTGTAATGCTAATGGCAAAGGTACTTAAATTCTTGGGTCGAATATTCGGTATTGCAGTGGAATGGCTTTTGCTGTCCGTGCTACTGCTTGCCTTTATAGTTCGTTTCCCAAGTGTACAATCCTTTTTTGCCCGACAAGCAACAAGTTTTCTGTCATCCGAACTTCATACAACGGTAAAAGTTGATCAGTTAGAAATCGTTTTCCTGAATAAAATCGCATTAAAAGGATTGATAATCAAGGATATGCAAAAGGACACCTTGATATCCGTCGATGAGCTTTTAGTGACATTGGATGAATTGAAAATCTTCAAAAATGAATTTGTCCTGGATCAAGTTTCATTGAAGAAAGGAAAGATCAATGTCCAACGAGATAAAATATCGGGTGACTACAATTATGCTTTCCTTCAAGATTATTTCGGGAGTACCGAAAAATCAACGTCCAAACCGAAACCCATCAAACTAGACCTGAACCGCGTTTCTTTGCGCGATTTTCACATAAAATACGATGATAATCGAAAATATACGATGCCGTATGGAGTAGATTATGATCATTTGGAGTTAAAAAATGTTCAGTTGTTGGCCAGTCATTTTAACATTCGTGGAAATGATGTTCGATTTCAACTAGACCGACTCAAATTTAAAGAACGCGCGGGAATTCAGATCAATCAACTTTCTGCACATGTGTCCATTCTGGAAAAAGGTTTGCACTTGCGAAATTTCAAGGTGAAAACCGCACGAACGAATATTCACTTTCCAAAGTTTAATTTTGATTTCAAGGATTGGGGAGCTTTTGATTCCTTTGATGATGAGGTGATTTTCGATGCATATCTTGCTCCAAGTACCGTTCATTTAGCGGACATCAGTTATTTCGCTCCCGATATAAAAGGAATGTCCGATCGAATTGCCCTTTCAGGCAGCGTTTCTGAGCGACTTCGTAACCTCACCTTGACAGATTTACACCTAAGATTTGGACGCAGTTCCTACCTGAAAGGAAATCTTGTGCTTCCCGATTTTCGCTTGGGAGACAAAGGGAAACTCAATGAATTTGTGCGTTCTGCCTATATTTCTGTTCAGGATTTAGCGCGTTTAAAGATGCCGGAAGGAGTTGCTTCGATTGACTTGGGTTCGACAGTGGACTTATTGGATTTTGCCAAAATCAAGAACCTTCAAATCAATGGAAACCTTTCGCGCATTCAACTTCAGCTGAAAGAAGCGCAAACAGCAATTGGAACTGTTGGATTAGAAAGTCCCATGCGTTTGGAATTTAAATCGGACGGAGTTGCTTTGAGTCCTGTTCAAGCTGATTCAACGTTTATTCATGTTCAATCGTTGGACCTCGCCAAATTAAGCGATGTCTCCGATTTGGGACTGGCAAATGGCTACGTTCGCTTTGATGGATTCTTCGCCAATGACGGAGATTATGAGTTGAAGAACATGTCGGCGGAGTTAAGTCGTTTGGACTACCTCGGCTATGCATACACGAATCTCCAGTTGACAGAGGGAGAAATTGTCGATGAGCAATTTAAATCTACGCTGCAAATTAAAGATCCAAATTTAGACTTGGATTATTCCGGGACGATTTCTCTAAACGATATTCCGCATTACAAAGTAGAATTAGCGATTCATTCAAGTGACTTGAAAAACCTTAACCTGACGGATGCAGAAGAATCGCACTTGACAACGACCTTAAATGCCACCATAAACGGGACGAGTTTTGACGAGTTAACAGGATTGTTAAATGCGAGTACACTTTCTTACGAAGAAGCGGGAAATAAAATGGAGTTAAATCATTCCAACCTCATTTTTGACCGTCAAAACAATTCGGATTTCATCAACTTGCAAAGTGGATTATTGGGCGCTCGCATTCAAGGAAAGATTGATTACAAAACGGTGGTGGATGATTTCCTTCAAAGCCTATCGATGGTATTTCCATCCCTCGCTGTGACGAAACACCTGAAGGAAAACAATCGTGCTCATAGCGATTTTACGTATCAGTTTCAAGTGAATGAAATCAATGATTTCTTGAAGATATTTGCGCCAGGACTCAGCATTTCGAGTGGAACGGTATTAAGTGGTTCGTTTAAATCCATGGAGGATTTGCTCGTCGCCAAACTGAAAAGTAAAGAAATTCGCTTTGACGATTTGCGCTTGAATGCGATTGACATGAATCAATCGATCACTTCTTCAGGTATCAGTGGAAATTTAGCCATTGCTGAAGTGAATTACGATGATTCGTTATCATTTAATGGTGTGGAGTTTTTGAACGAAGGAAAAAATGGAATCCTAGAATCCTCCCTGATTTGGGATAAACAGTCTAACGATTATTCTTCCATCAAGTGGACGACCACCATCCTGGAAGACGATCAAATTAACTTTGTGTTGCAGCCTTCGTTTTTCTCCATTAATGGATTCAAATGGGAAATTGAAAACGAATCCGACATCACCCTTGCCAATAACGATTTAAGCATCCAAGATTTTCGCTTGTCACGAGGCGGACAATTAATCAAGATTGCCGGATGCCTCACGAAAAATGACCAGGACAAACTTCATTATCAAGTTACCCAACTGAATTTAGAAGAATTAAGTCACATGTTTGGCACGGATCAAGTGTTTGGCGGATCCTTCTCTGGTTGGGGTGATGTCTCCAATCCATACACCAACTTTAACTTCAGTTGCGATGCACGTTTAGAGAACTTCTCCATCGATGGGGAAGAGGTGGGGACTGTTTCCGTACTAACAGATTGGAACGAAAAACGCGAGAGCATTTTCATGCAAGGTGAATTGAAATACCGAGGTCTGCGCACCTTTGATTTCAATGGATTGTATGCGGTCAAGAAAAACGAACTGGACCTTAAATTGAAGTTCGACCAAACAGACATCAAATTCGCCAATGCTTTCCTCGATCCAGAAGTGGTGAAAGACATTCAAGGGAAAATCAACGGAAACATTCAAGTTAAAGGAAGTCCGGATAAACCCGAATTAAGCGGAAAATTACGACTGTTGAATGGCGGAGCACAAGTCGAGCTTCTCGGTGTAAAATACCGCACGGAAGGAATCATCGATGTCAAAGAGGAATCCTTTGAAATCACGAATATTCCACTGTATGACGAAGCAGGAAACGTTTCATACATTATTGGAACCATCAACCACAGTAATTTCAGTGATTGGAACTTTGATTTGCAATTCAACATGGAGGATGATATTCGTAAAATCAATCCACTGACCAAACGTAATGCTGCCATTGATCAATTTATGGTCCTCAACACCAAATACAAGGATGGTGACATTTATTACGGAAAAGCTTTCGCTCGAGGAATTGTGAATATTTCTGGAACAGATAGTGACCTAGAGGTATTTGTTGACCTAGAAACGAAGAAAAACACCGAAATCATTTTCCCGATGTATGGGGTTTCAGAGATTGAAAAGGAAGATGATTTTATCACATTCATTAATAAATCGACTGTTCAAGAACAATTGGAACGTAAATTAGATTTTACGGGCATCGATTTGGACTTGAACTTCAAAATCACCCAAGATGCTTCAATGAAATTAATTTTCAATGAACAGATTGGAGATGAAATCATTGCACGGGGAGATGGAAAAATGAACATCAAACTAGACCAATTGGATCAATTAACGATGACTGGAAAGTACAGCATCGCTTCAGGAAGTAAGTACAATTTCGCGATGGGATCCATCAAGCAGTTGTTTATGATTGAAAGTGGATCGGTGATCGAATGGACAGGTGATCCTTACGATGCCTTGATTGATGTCAACACGGTAGCAACGAAAAAAGCATCCATCTTGGAATTAAGTCCAGAATTGGCGGATAGGTCTTTGGTGAATCAAGACATTTACTGTTACTTGAAATTGTCAGACAAGTTGTTGTCGCCGCAGATTTCATTTGACATCAAAGCGCCACGTGCACCGGAAACGGGAAGGGCCTTAATTGACCGAGTTGTTTCGGATGCGGATGAGAGAAACCGTCAATTTTTCTCGCTGTTATTAGTGAGTAAATTCCAACCATTAAAAGGAAATGTTTCGGCTGGTGGATCTGCTGCGTTGGATTTAATTGAATCACAAATCAACGCTGCCTTGAGTAATTTGTCCGAAAACTACAAATTGAATTTGGATGTTGGTTCCGATGCCACACAGGGGGAAACAAGCGTTGCCATTGGAATGAATAAAGGAGTTCTGAATGATCGATTGGTTATCTCCACGAGTATTGGTGTGGAAAACCGCGCCTCCATTAGCGATGCAAGTGGGGCGAAAAGTGTTCAAAACTCAGTTATTGGTGATGTTTCCGTGGAATATAAAATCAAAGATAATTTCCGCGTTCGGGCATTCAACCAATCAAACAATGCCACGGTAAAACAAAATTCAGGTCCTTTCACACAAGGAATCGGAATCTCTTATCGCGAAGAGTTTAACCATTGGAATGAATTGCAATTCATCCAGAAGGCCGCTTATCTGTTAAATGGTAAAAAAGAGGGGAAAGCACCCATGGATAAACGAAAAAGACAAGCCGTTACGGTTCCGAATAATGAAATGACAACTCCGGAATCCGTAGAGAAAATAAAAAAGAAAATATGAAAAAAGTACTCGTAGCAAATCGTGGTGAAATCGCCAGAAGGGTTCTTCGAACCTTGAAAAAAATGAACATTCAAAGTGTGGCCATTTATTCGGATGCGGATGCAAATGCACCTCACGTTTTAGAAGCGGATGAAGCCGTTTATGTTGGAAAAAGTCCATCGGCTGAAAGTTATTTGCAACAAGATTTAATTTTGAAAATCTGCAAGGACCTCGGTGTTGATGGAATTCATCCAGGCTACGGTTTCCTTTCTGAAAATTCCGGTTTTGCACGTAAAGTGAAGGACGCAGGAATGAAGTTAATTGGTCCGTCTCCTGAATCGATGGAATTAATGGGGGATAAGTTAAGCGCGAAACAAGCCGTGAAAGAGTACAACGTGCCGTTGGTTCCTGGAGTTGATGAAGCGATTTCCGATATTCCAGCGGCAAAACGCATCGCTGCTGAAGTTGGATATCCAATCCTCATCAAAGCTTCCGCTGGTGGAGGCGGAAAAGGAATGCGACTTGTGTACGAAGAAAGTGAATTCGAAGAACAAATGATTCTGGCACAAAATGAGGCACGTTCATCTTTTGGTGACGACGCGGTATTCATTGAGAAATTTGTGAATCAACCACGTCACATTGAAATCCAAGTGTTTGCCGATCAACATGGCAATGCCGTGCATCTTTTTGAACGTGAATGTTCTGTTCAACGTCGCCACCAAAAAGTAATCGAAGAAGCTCCAAGTGCGGTCCTGACGCCTGAAATCCGTAAGAAAATGGGTGCGGCGGCAGTGCAAGTATGTAAAGCGTGTAATTATGAAGGAGCAGGAACCGTCGAGTTCTTAATTGATGCGAACCTAGATTTCTATTTCCTTGAAATGAATACGCGTTTGCAGGTAGAACATCCCGTAACCGAAGAAATCACCGGACTTGACCTTGTGGAATGGCAAATACGTGTTGCTCGTGGTGAACGCTTACCAAAACTTCAGGACGAGTTAGCCATTCATGGTCATGCCGTGGAAATTCGTGTCTATGCAGAAGACAGTTTAAATGGATTCACCCCAGATATCGGTACATTGAACCGCTACCGCATTCCAACAGGAAAAAGTGTGCGTGTCGATGACGCGTTTGAAGAAGGAATGGAAATTCCAATTTACTACGATCCGATGATTGCCAAATTGGTCGTTTGGGGAAAAACACGAACGGAAGCCATTGATCGTGCCATCAAAGCCATCGATGACTACCAAATCTCTGGTGTGAAAACAACGCTTGATTTCGGGAAATTCGTATTGAAACATGAGGCATTTAGAAGCGGGAATTTTGACACGAACTTCGTGAAAGAACATTTCTCAAGTCCAGAATTAATCAAGAATGCCATGGAAGAAGAAAGTGTTGCATTACAGCACGCCATCGATTCCATTTGGGGTCATGTGAACGAATTTAAAAACAAGGCTTACGCTTCTAGAGAAATTTCTTCGTCATGGAAAAATCGCATGGAGTAAAATAATTTAATTTTTCAAATCCAAATCGAAGAAAAAACGTACTTTTACCTCGCAAAATTTCAACAATGAATTTACACGAATATCAAGGAAAATCTATCTTAAAAAGTTACGGTGTTGCCGTTCAAGAGGGGATAGTAGTCGATAAAGTAGAAGATGCTGTAGCAGCTGCTAAAAAATTATCGGAGGAAACAGGAACAAGTTGGTTTGTCGTGAAAGCGCAAATACATGCTGGTGGACGCGGGAAAGGAACAGTGGAAGAAACTGGTTCTCATGGTGTTGTCATCGCAAAAGGACTTGACCAAGTGGAAGAAAAAGTAGCAGGTATCCTTGGTGGACACTTGACAACTCTTCAAACAAATGGAAAAGGTAAAAAAGTAAATCAAGTGTTAATTGCACAAGATGTTTACTACCCAGGTGAATCTGAACCGCAAGAATTTTACATGTCTGTATTATTAGACCGTGAAAAAGGAAGAAACGTGATTATTTATTCTACGGAAGGTGGAATGGATATTGAGCACGTTGCGGAGCACACACCAGAAAAATTACACAAAGAATTCGTTGATCCACGTGTTGGACTTCAAGGATTCCAAGTGCGTAAAATCGCTTTCAACCTTGGATTATCAGGTGAAGCGTTCAAACAAATGTGCAAATTCGTTCCATGTTTATACAATGCGTATGAAGGAATCGATGCATCGATGTTTGAAATCAACCCATTGTTCAAAACGTCTGACAATAAAATCATCGCAGTAGATGCGAAAGTAACGATGGATGGAAACGGATTATTCCGTCATCCAGAGTACGCAGCGATGCGCGACAAAACGGAAGAAGATCCAACAGAAGTAGAAGCTGATGAGGCTGGATTGAATTTCGTGAAATTGGATGGTAACGTTGGATGTATGGTAAATGGCGCTGGACTTGCGATGGCAACGATGGACATCATCAAACTTTCAGGTGGTAATCCAGCGAATTTCTTGGACGTTGGAGGAACAGCAAACGCAGAACGCGTTGAGAAAGCATTCCACATCATCTTGAAAGATCCAAATGTGAAAGCAATCCTAATCAACATCTTTGGTGGAATCGTTCGTTGTGACCGAGTTGCTCAAGGTATCGTTGATGCGTACAAAAACATCGGTGAGATTCCAGTTCCAATCATTGTTCGTTTACAAGGAACAAACGCTGTTGAAGCGAAACGATTAATCGACGAATCAGGACTGAATGTCCATTCAGCTGTGCAACTACAAGAAGCCGCTGACTTGGTCAAAGAAGTTTTAGCATAATCATTGAAAGCCATCTGCGGATGGCTTTTTTATTACATCTACTTTTTATCATATGGCTTTCCCATCTATTTACACAGCCGAAACGACTACAGCATTGGCTGCTAGAATCGATTCATTGACAAAGGAAACTCCAGCGCTTTGGGGTAAAATGAACGTCGGACAAATGCTGTCCCATTGTTCTGTGCCGTACCAACAAATTCTTGGGGAGAATACCGATAAACCTGGAAAAATTATGAAATGGATACTGAAAACATTTCTCAAAAGTTCCATGGTGAATGAAGTTTCTTACAAACCGAATTTACCTACTGGTCCGACCTTTATCCGAATCGATCAAACATTTGATATCGAAGAAGAAAAAATGAAATTGAAGGGATACATTCAAAAAATTCAAGAGTTGGGTCCAGAACAATTAGCTGCGAAACCCTCTTTGTCGCTTGGAATGATTACACCGCAAGAATGGAATAATTTGCTTTACAAACATATTGACCACCATTTGCGTCAGTTTGGGGTGTAACGAATGTTCAGGATGAAAATCCAGCAATGCAAAGTGGGTAAATTCCCCACAATTTTTAGCCCTACTTTATTTTTTCAAGAACAAATTACGCTTAAATTTGTCTTTTAGTTAAACGATTGTTTTTCAGATGTTAAAGTATGTGCTGTTCTTGTTGGTTTTGTTGCCTGGCTTGGTGAAGGCGCAAATCAACGTGCCTCATACTTTATATCAGCAATTTAACGGACCTTATGATTATACGATAATTGGTAAATCACATAGAAATGATGATAATGCAATTGCTATAGGTCCCTGTTCATTTATAACAAGTTCATCAGCAACTTTATCGCTCGCGCCAAATCAATCTATCGTCGGTGCTTATTTAATATGGGCAGGTGTGTCAAATGGACAAGGCACTACAATTGCGTTCAATGGAATTAATTTACAACCTGATATTTTGAATGTTGTTAACATATGTCCTCCTTGTTCTTCTCCATGCTATACTTTCAGTGCAATCAAAGATGTCACCTCAATGGTTCAAACCTCAGGAAATGGTTTATACGAGTTAACCAATTTTGATTTAAATCCTTTTGTTCAAATTTCAGGAAATTGCTTTTGCGGACAGAACATACCTTTTTCAGGATGGAATTTGGTTGTGGTTTATTCGACTCCTACGCTTTCTAATAAGCAAATAAATATTTACAATGGTCATAAAGTTTTAGGAGGTGGAGGAAATCCTCTTACTAGTACTTTTTTAATTTCAAATCTTAACATAACAAATACTGCCGGAGCTAAGATGACTTACATCGCGTACAACGGTAGCCCAAATGCTTACCTAAATGAGTCGATCCAAGTAAATGGAAGTACTTTGAGTAACCTTCAGAATCCTCCAAATAATCCTTTTAACAGCACAAATAGTTTTACTGGAAGTAATACAAATTGGAACATCGATGTAGACACTTATGCTATTAATAATTATGTAAATGTCGGAAATACAAGCTTTCAAATCTTAATGAATTCCTTTTTAATTAGGCATCTCTCCACCATCATCACCTCCATCCAATCTGAACTTCCCGATGCGACGATTTCTTTGGATAGCGTTACCGGTCAAGACATTTGTCAAAACCACGACTTGACACTCGATTACACGGTTTACAATGTCAATTCGAATGATACCTTGCTGGCAGGAACTCCGGTTTCTGTTTATGCCAATAATAATGTGCTGTTATCAACTGTGACATTGCCTGCTAACATTCTCATTGGTGATAGTTTGTCTTTAAGCACACTGGTGACTATTCCCGCAAGTATTGCTAGTCCCTTTAGTTTGAGTATGGTGGTGAACCAGAATAGTACGCAATTGGGCGTTTATCCCGAGAGTAATTTTGGCAACAATACTTCGAATGATTCAACGATTTCTCTCACAACCGTTATCTATCCGAATTTTGGGAATGTTGGTCCCTTTTGTCAAGGAACGAGTTACACTTTGCCATCTGTTTCCTTGAACAATGTCGATGGAGTTTGGTCGCCTGCTTTTGATAACCAAAGTTCAGGAACGTATTACTTTTTACCGAACGATACGACCTGCAACCAATCCTTGCAACTTTCCGTGCAGATTGTCCCGCAGACGACGCCACTCTTCAATTTCGCCACTTCCTTGTGTCAGAATGACAACTTGCTTTTTCCGGTTTCCACGCAAACAGGCGCCTTCGGAACATGGACTCCTGCTTTCAATAATCAAAGTACGACAACCTACACCTTTACTCCAACGATTTCTTCTCCTGCCTTGGGTTGTCCCACGTCGGCGCAACATACGGTGAATATTATTCCATCAACGGTTCCAACCTTTAACTTACTCGATTCCATTTGTTTGAACGGTCAACTGACGTTCCCAGCGGTCTCCACGAATTCCATTTCAGGAACCTGGTCACCAGCTTTTGATAACCAAAATAGCACTACATATACGTTTACGCCAAGCATTTCCACGCTAGCTTTGGGTTGTCCTTCTACGACTCAACACACAGTGAACATTATTTCTCCTACCGTTCCAACGTTTAGCTTCCTAGACACCATCTGTTTGAACGGTCAATTAACCTTTCCAACGGTTTCTGATAATTCCATTTCAGGAACGTGGTCACCGGCTTTTGATAACCAAAACAGTGCAACATATACGTTTACGCCTGACCTAAACAATACCACAACTTGCGTTGCGTCAGCGCAACAAGATGTGGTCATAGTTCCACCAACAGCACCCAATTTTTCCCTTGTGAATAGTTTGTGTGAGGGATCATCGTTTGTTTTTCCAACAACCAGTATCAATGGCATTTTGGGAACTTGGACTCCAGCCTTCAACAATCAAACGAGTGCGACGTACACTTTTAGTCCAGATACCAGCACCGTACTTGGTGCGTGCGCATCGTCAGTGAATCAAACCATGACGATTATTCCAACTCTTTCACCAAGCTTTAACTTTGCTGATTCCTTGTGTGAAGATGCAGCATTCAATTTTCCCGATGTCTCCATCGAGGGTATCACCGGGATATGGACACCCACCTTCAACAACCAAACCCCACAAAACTATACCTTCACCCCAAGTTCACTTGGAATCGTCAGTACAAGTCAAGGTTTGCGTTGCCCACAGGTCGTGAATCAAATTCTAACAATTCTACCTAATCCAATTGCAGATTTCACGCCACAATATTCTGTTTTACCACTGTACATGCCAAGTACCATCTTGGACAACAACTCATCGAATGCCTACAGTTATTTCTGGAATTTCGGTGATGGGACAAGCAACGATAGTATTTTCTCGCCCGAACACACCTTCCCGGAAGAAGCCGGATCCTACTTGGTTAGCTTGCAAGTCAGCAATCAAATCGGTTGTTTGGATACCACTTCACAAATCATTGTCATCGAACACGATCCTGTGGTCTTCATTCCCAATGCCTTCACACCCGACGGTGACGGTTTGAACAATGAGTTCACAGCGATTTTTCCCGAAAACATGAAACTCGCGAGCTTCGAAATGTACATCTACGACCGTTGGGGTGAATTGGTCTTTTACAGCCAGGATCCAAAACATGGTTGGGATGCTTCCCTCGCTGGCTTCGATGCACCAGATGGCGTTTATTCGTATTTGGTAAAATACAAAGAGCTGGGTTACGTGAATAAATTTCAGGTGACTGGAAGTGTGGTGGTGATACGGTGATGTATTGTCGCAGCAGTGCAACTGCAGCGTAACAGTGCAACTGCAGCGTAACGGTACTGCTGGATTGCAAATCCAGCAATGCGGTGTTGCAAATCCAACAATGCGTTGCTCTAACGATTCATCGCCTCAATTAGTCCATTTCCGCATTGAAAATGTCCTTTTGGACAGGCTTTGTGTCCGTGTAGTCCACATGGACGACAGGCTAAATCTTTCCAGCTGGTTTGGAATTGAAGGGTTTACATTCTTCATCCGTAAAGCAAAAAGTGCTTTTAATTAAATGTTAATTTTTGCTATTGATTTCATCTTGCAGGTTTTTCAGCGCTAGAATGATTTCTTCATATGTAGGCGGATTACCATAAATCATTTCCGCCTCCATTATTTCATAATCCTGTTTCAATGCTTTTAAAATATCGTCACTTGGAATAATTCGAATACTACCTCGTTTGAGTGTGTCGTAATTAAATCGTTTTAACCTCGAGTAATATTTTCGATGTTCAATTATTTCTTCGATAAATTCATTGTCGTGCAGAGTGGCTAAAGAAAAATCTTGTCTACTAAGTTGAAATAAATCGTAATAATGCCTCGACATTCGTTCGGTGCGCATTTTAGTTAGCTCATCACGGTTGTATTCTTCATGTAATAACAAAATCTTTTCAATGAGCGTACGTTGTGGCTGAATGGTAAGAATCTCACAGTTTTCTTCGATATAATTGTCATTCGGAAAATGAGTAACCAATAACGAACTCATGCTGCGTGTTGTACTTGGTTCTTTGAGCGAACGGACACTGAATTCAATTTTAACTCGGTCAGGCAAATATGGATTGGGGTCAAACAGTGATACAAAATTCACATACAGGGCTTGTGGGTCTGTATCTGGCATATCTGCACGTACAGGTTCCGCCTCTATTGAATATAGGTTTTCAGGAACTTGAAAATTTCGGAATTCGGCTTTTATCGCTTCCATTAATTCATTAGAAGTAAACGAACACCCAGCTCTTCTTAAATGCTCAACAAATGTTTTAGAAGGCTTTTCAGTATAAGCTATTCCAACTGCTTCTGAGCTTAAAGAAATATCAATATCTTCCGAAAACCGATCTATCAATTGCCATCCTTTGCTTAAAGAAGTCCCACCTTTAAACGCAAAATATTTTGCATACGGTGTATTGAATACCAGTTTAAGCGAAAGTGTTACCCACCAATCTTTTTCTATTGCCTTTGCAGAAATACTTGAAATTCTTGAAGCTTCATTTATTGATGTCAATCTTGAAGCATCTGATAAGTTCGTTAACCAACCAATCATAGTGCAGGGTTTAAAAAATATTTGGCAACAAAATCGCTCACTTTTGAGGGAGCCAATCGCAAATTATACCTTAAATTTTCAGGTCTCTCTTGTTTTAAAAGCTCCATAATTCTGTCCATTTGTATCGATGAAATATTTTGTAAATCAAGTTCTTCTAATCCTAAAAACAACAAACTCGTGATCTCTCCTTTCATCGATAGTTTTTTGGCGGTAGTAGACTTAAATATGATGGCGTTTTTACCAATCTGAATTCTTTTTGAATTTCCAGTGGTGAGAAATATCAACTTCATAGGTACTTGAGTAGATAGTCCCACTTTATTTAAAGCATATTGGCCTGAAGGTTTTATTTTAACATGCTCCTTTTTTGCCAGCGCTTCAGCTAACTCCTCCATGGATGGCAATATTTTTCCAAAAATTTTGTCGTTTTTTGGTATTACATAAATTCCCTGACCCATTCTTTCCACTTGCCCTGATTCGACAAACCTAGAAAGTGCTTTTCTGATAGCAGTAGAAGTACCAAGTTCTTTAAAATCAGAAGGCAAAAAGACATGGCCAGGCCTATACCCTTTGATTTTCAGGTCAATGTTATGATTTACTGATTCTTTCATGTCACAAATATATAATTAATTGTGACGTAATATAGCGTATTATGTCACAATATTTAAAAATAATGTGACAAAAAAATAGTTGCAGTTCTATGGTCGCAGCAGTGTAACTGCAGCGTAACGGTATCGTGGTGCTGCTGGATTGCAAATCCAGCAATGCGGTGTTGCAAATCCAGCAATGCGGTGTTACAAATCCAGCAATGCGGTGTTGCAAATCCAGCAATGCGTGGTTCTAACGATTCATCGCCTCGATCAGTTCATTTCCGCATTGAAAATGTCCTTTTGGACATGCTTTGTGTCCGTGTAGTCCGCATGGACGACAGGCTAAATTTTTCACCTCGATGACTGAAGAATCATCTGACAAAGGACCAAAGCCGAATTCTGGAGTCGTTGAACAAAAGAAGGCACTTACCGGAGCATTTCCAGCGGATGCGATGTGCAATGGACCAGAATCGTTGACGAAATTCCGTTTGGCATCCTTCATCAACGCAGCTGATTGCATGAGGCTTAATTTACCGGCTAAATTATGCACGTTGTTGCGCTGACTGATCTGTTTAATGCGTTCGCATAATTCATGGTCTCCAGGACCGCCTAATAGGAAAAACTGGACTCCTTCCTCATCGAATTTTTCCATGACGTATTGCCAAATAGCAGGCGGTGCTTGTTTCGTAAACCAAACAGAGGCTGGAGCTAAACAATAGTAGGGTTCATTTTTCCATTGCGAAACGAAATCGATGTCCGATGCGCACGGATATAACTGCGGTCTGCGTTGTTGGATGTCCGTGATGTCTGTGATCAAGGAGATGTTTCGATCGACTTCGTGTTGTCCGTTAGTGATCGAGTGCTTAAATCGCTTGGAATAGAAGAAGGAAAATGGATTTTTCGAAAATCCCCTTGTTTCCTTTGCTCCAGAAAGAACCGTGATGAGTCCAGAAGAAGCGAAACGATGAAGGTTCAGTACAAGGTCGTACTGTTCTTTCCGGATATCTTGGATTAAATTAAGGAGTGATTTTCGCTTATTCGACTTATCAAAGATGAGCACGCGTCGTAATTTGGGATGCTCTTCCAGCAATGCTTCATTTCCTTTTTTTAACAGGAAGTCAATTTGCGCATAAGGAAAATGAGCTGACAGGGTTTCAATCAGTGGAGTCGCCAAAATGACGTCACCGAGAAAAGCTGTTTGAATGATGAGTATGTTCTTTGTTGCCATTACCTGATTAACGTCACATATCCTCTTTTCACAATCAACTCATCTGTTTGTGTCGTAATCTCAATACGATACAGAAAGACATCATTCGTTGCGTCTAGTCCAGAACTGGAAATTTTTCCGTCCCAACCCATCGTTGGATCCGACGTTTCAAAGACAATTTGTCCCCAGCGATCAATGATGCTAAACGTATAGTTTTTTGGATCCGCATTGGAAACCACCGGGTAGAAAATTGGATTTAATCCGTCCGGAGTGAAAGCGTTTGGTACAAACACCAACGGATCATATGGAATACACACATCGATGGAACGACTCGTTTCACTAAAGTTATAGGAATTTAGTCCTTCAACTGCTTCGATTCGGTAACACACTTCACCATTGGTGCGCAAAGCAGAAACATCATCTGTTAAACTCGTAACGTTATTCGGGACAATCGCCATTGGTGTATTTTCGAAAGTGCCATACGCATTTCGGTACACATGGTATTCCATGACAGCTCCGTCAAACAATTCGTATGGATTCCAAGAAACGGTATTGATCATGTTGTACTGATCGGCTGTTCCAGTGGCAAAAATGGTTTTATTGGTGTTCGCATACGCGCCCGGATTCCCGCAGCTATCCACGTACATGCTACGGTATTCCCAAGCCTGTAAGGTGATATCAACGTCTTCATCGATGAAATGAGCGACGTTCCCAACAACTGGCGCTCGGCCAATTTCCTCAAAATTCCCTAATGTATCCTTGCGCTCAAAAATGATTTCTGTAATTCCAACAGAAGCATCGACGTAATCAAACAATTCAATGAATTCCCCATTGACCGTAGCCAATTTAAAGTAATGATAGGCAGGAGCGGTCGGACTTGGCATCAAGAAACACAGTGGATTCGAGAAGGCAACTTTCCCATTGCCTAAATTCGCTTTGATGAAAATACAGTAGGATTGTCCACGTGTCAATTGCGCCAAGAAACTCATGTCGTTGGTACTGCCTAACAGTGTCCATTGGTTGTTGTTCTTCGACCAGATTTCATAGTTCGTTACCGAAGTCCCACCATACAGACTCCAAGACAAACTCGCTTGCTCTTCACACATATTGATGGTGTAACTGGCGAGAATGGAGGTGTGCACCAATGCTTTGGCGGACGTTTGAAAGGTTGGTGGATTCGCTGACGTGAAGCAAGAATCGAATGCGGCAACAGAGTATGAGAATGGACCAGGGGCATTCACGAGGTACGAATAGTTCGTTGTTCCAATTCCGTAAACGGTGTCCAATTCGTACAAAAATCCGTTGGCATCGAAGGTGTAAATAACGTAACCGTAGGTATCATCTTGCCCGTTTTGATTCCATTGGATGTTCATCAGGTAGGTCGTTGTATCGAATCCAACTGAATAGATGACGGGCATGTCTGGGGTAAACATATCGCTTAAATTATCACCCGGACGGTTCGAATTGAAGTTACAGCTTGTAGTTGCTAAATTCACACGGTAGCGAATGAATTCGTCACACAAATCAATCGTGTCGATGTAACTCGTTTGATTGTAGGGAACGCTATCCAAAAAGTTAAAGAAGTTCGTTGGATATTCTCGGTAAATGTAAAAGTACTCGTTGTAGGTTGGGAGCGGTGTCGCACGTGGTTTATTCCAGTTCAGGACAGCCGTCCCGTTGTTTGGATTGACGAGCGTTAAGAAAATGTTGGAAACAGTATCGCTGTAACGAAGTGTTCCGCCATTACATCCGGACTGAACAGCTAAATAGAATTCGTGGTGAGTGTAGATCGCTGGAACAATAAAACTATTCGCATTGATGTCCGTGACTGTCCCAATTAATCCATTTTGAACCGAATAGATTTGATAAGATACAAATGCGTTGTTGTTATTGGTCACTGGATTCCAGAAAATAGTTAGGTCCTCCGTGTTCGCTGTTTGAATGCAATTAATTTCAGGTGCTGCGATGATTCCCGGATTCAACACATGAATGTTTACGGTCGCGTAGCTTACTTGAGGAACTTGACAATAATCGTCTTGTACACGGAAAACGTAGGTGTACGTCATTTGACTCATCGTATTTCCTTGCGCATCGGAGATGTGATCGCAGGTCGTTTGCCAATTGAAATTCGTGTTGATGGATCCAGTTCCAGTTAACGGGAATCCCGTCGTTAAATTCGCACATGGAGCAATGCTACATCCTGTACTCGAGGTAAAATTTGTTCCGTACATGGGACCTGATCCAGTCATGGTCAATGTTTGCGGACTTCCATCCTGCAGTAGGTCAGCATCACTGGCATTTAAGTTGAAGGAAACCAAATCTCCCGCATTCACGGTCAGATCGAAGGAGTTTCCTGGGAATGGTGGCGTAATCATGGGTGGATTGTTTCCACCGGAACAAGGCATCACCATCAATTGCATTTCGCGTTCAATTTCAGAAATCAAGATTCCTTGACGATAGGATTTCACCAATACCTTCACCACGTAATTCCCAATGTTCACGCAGGTAAACGTTAATTCGCCAGAGACCGGGTTCAGACTCGCAGGAATATTTCCTGGATTTAAACTTTGGTTTGGCGTAGGATTAGTAGCGCTGAATCCGATTTCAAAGGGAACCGGAATGGGATCTACTGGTGGATTGTAACTTGCTCCTTGAATATTGTTGTAGGGAATTCCGAAGGAAAAAACCAAGGAGTCTAAATTTGGATCGATGGCATTTCCGTTAAAGGTATAAGGTGTTCCAGCGCAACTCACAAAGTGTGGATCTTGAAAAAATACAGGTGAATCGTCCGGAGTATCTAGGTGATAAATTTTCGCAGCCAAGGTGATTCCATAGTTCGCGGGATTCATCAAATTGGAAACAGTGTTGCTTCGAGAAAAGTTTTCGTAGGTGAAGATCCAGCCGTTAGCCGGGGGTACACCTGATAAGGAAACTGCGGCACTTCGGTATAGTACTTTTTCAACAGCTCCTTGACCGTTTCCGCCATTGCTTCCTGTTCCACATAATAGTGGTCCAGGTGAGCCAGTTACGGGAGAACAAGTCGGAGAAATGTCTTGACGAGAAACGAAATTGACAGTAATAGAGGATAAGCTTGGATGGTTCCAAACCTTGAGTTGTTCCGAGACTGGATTGACATCTGCGCCATTGCAATCGCGGTAAAAGACCAATTCAAATTGATAATTCGTTCCCCCTAAATGTTTATAGCTGATTTCCCCTCCCATGACATGGGAAGCAAAGGCGTTTTGACAAAACAAAACAATGGAAAGCAGAAAAATAACTCTAAACATCAGTAAAACAACGGGAAAAGTCCGTATTTATTATAACGAAAGTTAACTGAATAAGTTGCTAGCCAACGCTAATTATCGACAAACTTTTCCAATCCAAGTGTTTACAAGCCATTTCGCGTATTTCTTCCGCTGTAATTTCTTGTACTTTTTGGATGTATTTGTTGTAAAAAGAGATGTCCATGCCGTGTAATTCTACTCCAGAGAATAAATCCAACATGGCGTAAGGTCCATCGGCTGCTTTGAGCAACTGTCCGAGCAAGTAACTTTTAACTAACTCCAATTCTTCCGCTGGAACCAGTTCTGTTTGTAGGCGCTCGAGTTCATTTTTAACTTCTTGAATGGTTGCTTCGCGCACTTCTTTGGCAACTTCCGTCGCAATCATGAAATACCCAAAATGCGTGTTTTCCATCATGTAGGACCCAATTCCGTAGGTATAGCCTTTGTCCTCGCGGATGTTACTCATCAATCGACTTCCGAAATAATCTCCAAGGATGGTATTCATGACGGAAAAGGAAATAAAATCTGGATGGGTTTTGTTGAACATGATTTTCCCAATGCGAATCGCTGTTTGCAGGGCATCCGATTTTTCTTGATGAACAACGTGCGCTTTTCCGCTAAACGTGCAATTTACAGGTTGGAAGGCTTTTCCAACGAAATCAGCACAGGCCGTTTTGATGTCCAACATCACGTCCTTTGAAAAATCTCCTACTAAAAAGACTTTCGATAATCCTTTTAAATAATGTTTTTGGTGAAATGCGATGAGGTCTGTACGCTTCACTGTTGCGTAATCTCCTTGAGAAATGACTTGTGAATAGGGCGTTTCTTCAAAAAGGACTTGCTGTATTTTGCGCTGTGCTAATACATTTACTTTTTGCATTTGCACCTTTAATTTTTCTTGTCGCTCATTGCAGATTTCTTGCACTTCTTTTTCAGGGAAAATGGCAGCGGTCAATGCTTCGTGAAAAATATCAAATGCTTGTTTCAAGTAGCTGTTTAACGCGTACAGTGTGACAACTGCTTGTTCTTGTGACACGCTGACATCGTAATATGCTCCAACAGCATCGAGCGCATGATGAATTTGAATCGCCGATTTCGTTTTCGTTCCTGAAATTAAAAGTCCGGCAGTGAGAGAAGCCAAAATTGGCGTTTCGATCGTCGTTCCAGCATTGAAATGCAATTCGATTTTTGCCGTTTCGTTGGCAATGTTGTTTTTCCAATACAAGGGAATTCCAGCTTGAATTTCAAAGGTCTCAGGTACCGTGAATTCAATGGATTTTATGGGTGTGAGCTTCGGGGCAACTTGACGATTAAGCATTTTTTTTCTTTTTAACTTTCAATAAAACACCATTTTTCTTGGCGAACATTTCATTAGCAAACGTTCGTAGGTCTTCTGCTTGAATGGACTGATAAATCTCTTGTTCTTGGTTGATGCCATTCGCATCCCCTAATAATTCGAAGAAGGACAAATTCATCGCTCGGTTCAATAATCCTTGATCTTGGAAAGCACGTGCCGTTCGAAGTTTGATTTTAATTTGCTCCAATTCTTTTTTGGAAATCAAGGTCGTTTTGTAATGTGCAATGATTTTCCAGATTTCCTTGTCCAAGTCCGCAAACGATTTACCCTCATTCAATTTTCCCGTGATGATGAACAATCCTTCATCCATGGATCCCGTGATGTAGGCGTTGATTTCTGAAACCAATTTTTGCTTCTTGATGAGGTCGACATACATTTTGGACACTTTCTCACGTCCCATGATGTCGCTCAATAAATCCGCGAGGTAATAACCAGGATTTTTTCGTTCCGGCATTTTGAAGGCATAATAAAATGCATCCGCCGGCACATTGCGAACGATGGTTTTGGATTTAAAACGATCTTGTGCTGGTTCCAAAGGAAGAATGCGGGCTGATTTCTTGGCTTTCGGGATGGAACCAAAAAAATGATCGACGCGTTCTTTTACGTAATCCAGTTCAAAGTTTCCGATGACACACAAAATGCAATTGGATGGATGGTAGTGCTTTTTGAAAAACGCTTTCACGTCGCTCATTTTCGCATCCTCAATGTGCTTAATTTCTTTTCCAATTGTCGCCCATTTGTAGGGATGCTTGGTATACGCCAACGGACGCAATTCCAACCAAACGTCTCCATACGGTTGATTCAAGTAACGTTGTTTAAATTCTTCAATCACAACGTTTCGTTGAACTTCCAAACTTTTATCCGTGAATGCCAAGGACAGCATGCGGTCACTTTCTAACCAAAGTGCGGTGTCGAGGTTGTGTGCTGGCAGGACATCGTAGTAATTCGTGATATCGTTGCTCGTAAACGCATTGCTTTCTCCACCTGCTGCTTGAAGTGGTCCGTCGAAATCGGGAATGTTGACCGATCCACCAAACATCAAATGTTCGAACAAATGGGCAAATCCTGTTTTTTCTTCGCTCTCATCACGTGCGCCGACGTCGTACAATAAATTGACAACAGCCATCGGAGTGGAAGCTTCTTTGTGGAAAAGGACCGTTAGGCCATTATCCAATTTAAATCGTTCAAAATGAATCATAAATAGTTCTTTTGTTCGTTCAATACCTGATGAAATTCAGTCATCATTTCTTGAACTATTTCTCCCGCAGGCATAATTTTTTCAATGAGTCCGGCAATTTGACCAATTTCCAATTCGCCTTCAATCAAATCTCCTTCGAACATGCCTTTTTTCGCACGTCCACGTCCGAGAATTTCTATTAATTTTTCTTTATCTGCTCCGTCTTGATAGGCGGATTGTAGTTTTGTGTAAAATTCATTTTTCAATAGTCGAACCGGTGTCAGTTCCTTTAATGTCAACATTGTGTCACCTTCTTCACTAGCGATGATGTATTGTTTAAAGTTCTCATGAGCGCTACTTTCGGTAGACGTCACGAAGCGACTTCCCACTTGAACGGCGTCTGCGCCTAGGTTCATTGCGGCTAGCATTCCACGTCCGGTGCCAATTCCACCTGCGGCGATTAGCGGAATGTCAATGGCAGCTTTCACCATGGGAATCAAACAAAACGTAGTCGTTTCATCGCGTCCGTTGTGTCCACCTGCTTCGAATCCTTCTGCCACAATCGCATCCACTCCAGCATCTTGTGCTTTCAGTGCAAATTTCACACTGGAAACCACATGCACCACTTTGATTCCATGTTCCTGTAGGTGCTTCGTCCAAGTTTTTGGATTTCCTGCTGACGTGAAAACAATCGGAACGTTATGTTTGATGATGGTTTGAATGTGCTTATCGATATCCGGGTACAACATCGGTAAATTCACGGCGAAGGGTTTGTTCGTCGCTTGTTTACATTTGAGGACTTGTTCCTCCAAAATCTCGGGATACATCGATCCGGAGCCAATAATTCCGAGTCCGCCAGCATTTGAAACAGCAGCGGCTAATTCCCATCCGGAACACCAAATCATTCCAGCTTGAATCAATGGGTATTGAATATCAAATAGTTGACAAATACGGTTGTGTGATTCTGACATATTTCGTGTTTGAAGGACGAATTTAAGGATTTCTCAAGGGATTCTTGCACCCTAATTTCAATCTGACATGAAATGATTAAATTAGCGTGAAATTAGTCGTTTTGAAATTACGTTACTTCTTTGTGCTATTCCTGTTCGCGTCGCTTTCTCAAGTGTCCGCGCAGGATTCTCATGAGGATACGCCTCATAACGAAATTCAATTCATTGAAAACAAGGGACAGTGGCCATCTGTGGTACAGTTTCAGTCCTCCGTTTCTGGTGGAAAATTGTGGATAAGCGACAGTTCCATCTTGTTTCAATTGCAGGATTTATCTGATTTGCACAAAGCACACTACGACTTAAAAAACGTAGAAAATCCAAGCTTAAAATCTGCGCTCATTCAGCAAAAGTTTCTTGGCTCGGGAACAGAAAAATTACTTTTTAAAGAAGGACGTTCGACACATTATTACAATTACTTTCTTGGCAACGATTCCACGAAGTGGACGCATGACGTTCACGCATATTCCCAGGTGGAATACGAGCATTTTTACGCGGATATTCATTTGCTTTGGGAAAGCGAGAAAAATGCCTTGAAGTATTCATTCTTTGTAGAGCCGGGTGCAAATCCAAACGAAATTCGTTGGAGGTATTCCGGTGAATTTACTTCCGTTCGCATTCGAGATGGACGATTGGTATTAAAAACAGCGATTGGAGAAATCATTGAACAGCGTCCAATTGCCTACCAACTGATTGATGGAAAAAAGATTCCTGTTTCCTGTTCGTTTCAAGAACAAGAGGGAATTTACAGCTATAAGTTAGGAAAGTACGATGATGAAATTCCATTGGTCATTGATCCGGTGCTCGTGTTTGCGACGTACAATGGATCCGTGTCCGATAATTTCGGAATGACAGCGACATACGGAAATGACGGTTCTGCGTATTCCGCTGGAATGATTTACGGGAATAATTTCCCTATTCCAAATGCGAATTCCTTTGATATTTCTCCGAATTTCACTTCCGTTGCAGGATCATACGGCATCACGGATGTCTTTGTGACAAAGTATAATTCCACCGGAACGAATATGCTTTGGTCAGCCTTTTTAGGTGGGGGAGACATTACGCAGGGAACGGAAACCGCTCATAGTTTAATCTGTGATTCCTTGAATAACATTTATGTTTTTGGTGCAACTTCGAGCACGAATTTCCCAACAACGGCGGGAGCATTGCAAACGACGCATGGTGGAGGAACGACAGGTGCAAATTTCTTGTACAATGGCGTATACTTTTCAGGACAGGGAACGGATATTTACATTTCAAAAATTGCTTCGAACGGACAGAGTTTATTGGCATCCACCTATGTGGGAGGATCAGATAATGACGGAGTGAATTACCGTTCAACAGCTTTGCCTTACAATTCTGTTGCGGCTTATGACTCCTTGACGACCAATTACGGGGATCAATTCCGTGGGGAAATCATGTTGGATTCGTTGAACAACGTGTACATTGCAAGCTGCACACGTTCGACAAATTTCCCAACCTTGAATGCTTTTCAAGCGAACAAGTCCGCTGGACAAGATGGGGTCATTTTTAAATTGAATGCATCGTTCTCCAATTTGCAGTTTTCCTCTTTTTACGGTGGAAACAATTCCGATGCCTGTTATTCTGTCAAGTTGGATACACTTGGAGCGATTGTCTTTGCCGGAGGAACTTGTTCCAACAATTTATCGGGAACAAGCGGAGCATATCAACCTTCCTTTCAAGGTGGGAAAACGGATGGATTTGTGGTGAAATTGGTTCCGTCGGGAACGAGTATTCAAAAAGCGAGTTACGTAGGTGCATCCAACTACGACCAAGTATTCTTTGTGGAAATCGATCGTTTGAATCAAATTTTCTTGCTGGGTCAATCCGTTGGAGGAACGTTCCCAGTCAACAATGCGCCTTATTCCAATCCTGGAAGTAGTCAATTTATCTTGAAGCTCAATCCAAATTTAACGACCAACCTTGCGTCGACGGTTATTGGAAATGGAAGCCCGTCCATTAATATTTCACCGGCCGCCTTTCTAGTTGACATCTGTGGAAATATGTACGTTTCCGGATGGGGAGCGAATATTCTTCAATCGGTTCCAATCAGTGGCATGCCGATTTCGCCAAATTCCTTTCAATCGACGACCACAGGATTCGATTTTTACTTGATGGTTGTCCAAAACGACTTTTCGGGATTACTCTATGGTTCGTATATCGGTGGTTCTTTGTCGGAAGAGCACGTTGATGGTGGAACATCACGTTTTGATAAAAACGGTGTCGTGTATCAGTCCGTTTGTGGTGGATGTGGCGCGCACAGTGATTTCCCAACCTCACCCGGAGCTTGGTCTTCTTCGAACAATTCCTCCAATTGCAACAACTTGGTGTTCAAGTTTGATTTTCAATTGATTCCGAGTGCGTCGTTCACCACGAATAATGTGGCTGGTTGTACGGATTTAACGGTCAATTTTCAAAATACATCTACGCAATTAGACTCGTATTTGTGGGATTTCGGAAATGGAGACACAACGAGCGTGATTTTTAATCCTTCCGTTACGTACACACAGGCGGGATCATACAACGTGAACCTGTATGTGACAGATAGTGTTTGTCTGTTAACGGACACGGCAAATATTCAAGTGCTTGTCTTGGACTCCATTCAATTGAACGTGCTCGATACGATTAGTTTGTGTAGTTCGAATCCATTTGAACTCATTGCTTTTCACAATGGAACGGGAACTCAATTCATTTGGTCGCAGATTACCAATTTGAGTAACCCCCTGAATAATCCAAACGATTCAACCGTTATCGTTTCTACTCCGGGCTGGTATTACATTGAAGTCGGTAATCCATATTGCTCGAAGTTGGACAGTGTTTACCTGGAATTCGATGTTCCGCTCCAAGCATTTTTTAGCGTCAGTGATACCTTGGGATGTGCGCCATATGTCCTCACTTTGAACAACAGTTCGACATTTACCACGGATTTCCTGTGGGACTTCGGAAATGGAGTGGTTGATTCGGTCAATTTTAATCCAACACTGACGTATTCAAATCCTGGGACTTATCAAATACAATTGACCATTTCAGATAGCATCTGTTTGGGACAGGACACCTACGCGGTAACCATTGAAGTTTCTGCACCTTTACTCGTCAATCTTCCGGATACGATTTTCTTATGTGAATCGGTCGAAACGATCTTGACTCCCATCATTTCAGGTTCGGTTACCTCGAATGTTTGGTCCAATTTTGCTGATTTCAGTGATACACTGAATGTCAATCTTCAGAATCCAAACTTAACCCTTGTCGATCCACAGAATCAAACCTATTATTTTCAAGCGGATAACGGTTATTGCAGTGTGATGGATAGCGTTCATATTTCAGTTTTTGGCGAATCCATTTCCATCCAATGTTTGGATTCCATTTGTTTCACGAATGTGCTACAGTTACAAGCGCAGAATAATGGATCCGGTTCATTTACCTATTTATGGTCTAGTCCAAATGTGCTGATAAACCCGAACAATCAAGCGACAGCTCAATGTACGTTGCCGGGGTCGCAATACGTTTACTTGCAAGCGACTTCCCCTCAAGGATGTGTGGTTTTGGATTCTCAATTCGTCTATGTTTCTACGTTTACTACTGGAAATGTATTGGCAAGCGCAAATCCAAACTTAATCATGCCTGGTGGTTCAACCCAGTTAACAGGAATTGTACCAGCCAATGCTAATTTCACGTGGAGTCCAACATCAACGATGGTGAGTCCAACTTCGCTAACAACGAATGTTACGCCAGCAGAAACGACTACTTATACCTTGACAGCAACGGACGGACTTTGTACAAAATCAGACACGGCGTTAGTGCGGGTTTATGAAATTGTGTGCGACGAGCCCTATGTCTTTGTGCCAAATGCTTTCACGCCAAATGGCGATCAAGAGAATGATGTTTTATACGTTCGCGGAATATGGATAGAGAAATGTATCTTCCGTGTCTTTAATCGTTGGGGAGAATTGGTATTTGAAACCACCGACCAAAACATTGGATGGGACGGAACATTTAAAGGGAAAAAATTGGATCCAGATGTATTTGATTACTATTTGGATGTGGACTGTTTAGGCGGTTCTAGCACCATCATCAAAGGAAATGTAACACTAATGAAATAAAGAAAATGGCAAAAATCATTCAAGCGAAATCAGAGAAGTTTTTAGAAAATTATTTAAATAATGCGAGTCCAACGGGATTTGAATCTGCCGGACAAAAAATGTGGTTAGATTACATCAAGCCATATGTAGACGAGTACATCACAGACAATTATGGCTCCGTTGCAGGAATCATCAATCCTGGTCAACCGTACAAAGTGGTCATTGAAGCACATGCGGATGAAATCTCCTGGTTTGTGCACTACATCACCAAGGATGGATTCATTTACCTGCGTCGCAATGGAGGTTCCGACCACATGATTGCACCGTCGAAACGCGTGAACATTCATACGGATAAAGGAACAGTGAAAGCCGTATTCGGATGGCCAGCAATTCACATGCGTCAGCAAAAAGAAGAGACACCAAGCATGAAAAATATTTTCTTGGATTGTGGATGTTCTTCAAAAGAAGAAGTCGAAGCGTTAGGTGTTCATGTTGGATGCGTGGCAACGTTTGAGGATGAATTCATGATCTTGAACAAGAACAAATATGTTGGACGCGCTTTGGACAACCGCATGGGTGGATTTATGATTGCGGAGGTTGCTCGTATGTTGAAAGACGCAAAAAAGAAATTGCCGTTTACCTTGTACATTGTCAATTCTGTTCAAGAAGAAATCGGATTACGTGGTGCCGAAATGATGGCGCATCGCATCAAACCAGATTTGGCCTTGATCACCGATGTTTGTCACGACACAGGAACTCCCATGGTGGATAAAATCGAAAATGGCGATCAGAAATCTGGAGATGGTCCTGTTTTAACGTATGGTCCAGCGGTTCAAAACAACTTCTTGAAACAAATCATCAAAGCGGCAGAGAAAAACAAAATTCCTTTCCAACGTGCAGCGGTTTCTCGTTCAACTGGAACAGATACGGATGCGTTTGCTTATTCGAATGAAGGAGTAACGAGCGCCTTGATTTCATTGCCCTTGCGTTACATGCACACAACGGTAGAGATGGTTCAAAAAGAGGACGTAGAAAATTGCATTCGCTTGATTTACGAAACATTGTTAACCGTGAAAGCAGGTCAAGATTTCAGGTATTTGAAATAAATCTGTCTAATCGAAATAGAAAGAAAAGGTGAGTACGAAAGTGCTTGCCTTTTTTTAAATCAATTCAACTTTCAAATCTTCGATAAGGAGTATATCTCCTTTGATGAGTTTTGCTCTTCTTCTGGTTTCAATTTGTCCGTTGCGGTAAACGATTCCCGAATCCACAATGTGTTTAGCGTGTCCACCTGTTTCGGCTATTCCTAGTGCTTTCAACAAGCCCATTAATTCAATATATTCTCCGTTTACGGCAAATTGTTCCATTATTTTCCTTTTAATTCCATTGCTTTTAAGGTATTCATCATCAGGGATGCGATGGTCATTGGACCTACGCCACCTGGAACTGGACTGATAAAACTACATTTCGGTGCCACTGCATCAAAGTCCACATCACCAACTAGTCTCCATCCCCGTTCGCGTGTTGCATCATCTACACGTGTTGTTCCAACGTCGATGATTACTGCTCCGGTTTTTACCATGTCTGCGGTAACGAAGTTCGGTTGACCAATGGCTGCGATCAGAATGTCTGCTTGCAAACAAATTTCCTTCAAGTTCTCCGTGCGCGAATGTGCTAGAGTAACCGTACAGTTTCCGGGATTTGCATTCCTTCCCAACATAATGGAAAGTGGCGTGCCGACAATGTTACTGCGTCCGATGATGACACAATTTTTACCTTCTGTTTCAATGTTGTTTCGTTCGATCAATGCCATGATTCCGGCAGGAGTTGCTGGTAAGAATCCAGGTAAATTCAAAATCATGTTTCCAAGATTACGTGGGTGAAATCCGTCCACGTCTTTCTTTGGGTCGATTGCTTGTGTGATTTTTAGTTCATCGATGTGCGCCGGTAAAGGAAGCTGCACGATAAATCCATCGATGCTTTTGTCCTCGTTTAACTGACGAACCTTATCCAATAAAATGTCCTCTGGAACCGATGAATCGTAACGAATAAGCGTGCTTTCAAATCCAATTTGATCGCAAGCGCTTACTTTCGAATTGACGTAAGAAACAGATCCACCGTCGTTACCAACTAGGACAGCCGCCAGGTGAGGAATTTTTTTTCCTTCTAATTTTCGTTGTTGAACTGCCTGTGCTAATTCGGCACGAATTTGTGCTGCTGTGGCTTTACCGTCTAAAAGTGTCATGAGAAAGTTTTTGCAAAGATAAGAAGAACATACATCTTGACCTAAATCAAGTTATCTTTGTGGAAAAGAAAAACATGAAGCAATTTATTATCGGCATCCTTCTGTGTTTGTTGCAGTTTAACTTCAATGCACAAATTCAAAGTTCTGAGCTTGGAATCGAAGCTTTTGGTGGTGGTTCTCAACTAGGAGGAACTCTTGGTGGTGAACTAAAATACGCAGTGAAACTTCCGAATAATTTGATCATTGGTCCATCGTTTCGCTTGCACCGATCTTGGTCCAATTACCTCAATGTGAATTCGCAATTTAACATGTATGGTGGTGGTGCTTTTGCGCACCTGCGTTACCAAGACAAGGTTTTCGCTGGAGTGGAATTTCAAATGCTACACAGTCCATTTAATTTTATTACGTTCCAATCGGGACAGAAAAAATGGGCGCCAACCTTATTCGTCGGTGGTGGATTCTACTTGAAGTTAGCGCCAAAAATCAATTTGAATTTAGCCTTGTTTTACGATGTCATCAACGCACAAAATAGTCCGTTTAGAAGTTCATACAACTTCAAAATGAAAAATCAAGCTGGACAAGTTGTCAAGATTTTACCAATTATTTATCGCATCACATTATTCATTCCATTATCCAAATAAACATGAAAGTAGGCATTGTACTTTATCCAACATATGGTGGAAGCGGGGTTGTAGCGACGGAGTTAGGTAAAGCACTAGCGGCAAAGGGACATGAAATTCACTTCATCACGTATTCGCAGCCCGTTCGACTGGGTTCCTTCCGTGAGAATATTTTTTACCACGAAGTTTCCTTGACAGATTACCCACTTTTTGATTTTCAACCGTATGAAACACAACTTGCCAGTAAAATGGTGGATGTGGTGAAACACGAAAAGTTGGACATCCTTCACGTACATTACGCGATTCCGCATGCTTCTGCTGCGTTTATGGCGCAACAAATATTAAAAGCACAGGGAATTAACATTCCATTTGTGACGACACTGCACGGGACAGATATTACCTTAGTTGGTAAGGATCCTTCTTTTGAACCAGTGATTACCTTTTGCATCAATCATTCGGATGCGGTTACCACGGTTTCAGAAAGTTTGAAGGAAGATACTTACGCACATTTTCAAGTGACTCGGGACATTCATGTGATTCCAAATTTTGTCGTGGAAGATGCGGAAGATGAACATTACACGGTGTACATGCGACAAAAATATGCCAGTGATGGAGAACGAATCCTTTGTCACATCTCTAATTTTCGTCCGGTTAAACGTGTCGAGGATGTACTGCGCGTTTTTGCCAAAGTCAATGCTGTATTGCCTTCAAAGTTGATTTTGGTGGGCGATGGTCCGGACCGATACAACTGTGAGCGCTTATGCCGAGAATTGCATTTGTGTGACCAAGTCATTTTCTTGGGGAAAGTACGCGATACCTCCCATGTACTAGAAATGGCGGATGTCTTTTTACTTCCATCAGAAACGGAAAGCTTTGGATTGGCAGCTTTGGAAGCCATGGCTGTGGGTGTTCCCGTTATTTCATCGAATACCGGTGGGATTCCGGAAGTCAACATTCATGGTTACTCTGGTTATTTATCAGACGTTGGCGACATTGATGACATGGCGAAAAACACGCTTGAAGTATTGAAGCCCGAAAATCATCCAACAATTAAGAAACAAGCGAAACTGCGTTCCGAAGAATTTAGTTTGGCACGAATTCTTCCCATGTATGAAGAATTATATCGTAATTTAGTCAAATAATACTTGCTAATATGTTGAAAATAGGCGTTTTATTATCTGGATGTGGCGTTTATGATGGCGCGGAAATTCAAGAAGTAGTTTTGAGTTTACTAGCGATTGACCAAATGGGTGCTCAAGCGGTTTGCATTGGCATCGATGCGGATCAACATCACGTAGTCAATCATCTGACTGGAGAAGAAATGCCTCAAACCAGAAATATGTTGGTGGAAGCAGCGCGCATTGCGCGTGGCGACATTCAAAAAATAGAAAACATTGTTCCGGCGGACATCGATGCGTTGGTGATTCCCGGTGGATTCGGTAGTGCGAAAAACTTCACTTCATGGGCCTTTGATGGATCAAACGCGACGATTCGTCCAGATGTGAAGTTACTCTTGGTGAATCTCGTGAATATTGGGAAACCGATTGTTGCATTGTGTGTGAGTCCGATAGTTCTCGCGAAAGCCTTTGAAGGATCCATGATTCAGCCAAAAATGACCATTGGTTCCAAAAACGGAGCTTCCCCATATTCCATCAGTGATTTTGAGGATGGACTAACAACGACAGGCGCTATTGCTGTTGATCTTCCATTAGGCGAAGTACTTATCGATGAAGAAAACCGCATCATCACGGCTCCGTGTTACATGATGAATGCACGGATTTCAGAGATTCAAGAAAATATCCAAGCGGCTTTTACGGCCTTAAAAAACATGTTGGATGCCGAATGATGAACGTCTGAACGATTGGTTGAAGGAACGGAAAGCGCGTTTCAACGAACGTCGTGCGGATGAATTGTTTGAACGCATTTGTCAGCAGGATCGAGCAGCTTTAAGCGCCGGAATCACCTTGGTGGAAAGTAGTCGTCCGGAAGATCGTTTCGAAGCCAATAAACTGCTGCAACTCTGTCTTTCACAGAACAAGCGCGCGTGGCGCATTGGCATCACCGGAGTTCCTGGAGTAGGGAAGAGTACGTTTATTGAATCTTTTGGAAATTACATATTACAACATAAGCAAAGTTTAGCGGTGTTAGCCATTGATCCTTCCTCCAATGTTTCGGGTGGCAGTATTCTTGGGGACAAAACACGCATGGAGACTTTGTCCAACAATGAACGCGTGTTTATTCGTCCAACAGCTGCTGGAACAACGTTAGGAGGCGTGGCGCGTCACACCCGTGAAGCCATCATTCTATGCGAAGCAGCAGGATTCGAAGTCATTTTCATTGAAACGGTTGGTGTGGGTCAGTCCGAGACGATTGTTCATTCCATGGTCGATTTCTTCTTGTTGCTCATGCTTGCAGGTGCGGGTGACGAGTTACAAGGAATGAAGCGAGGCATCATGGAAATGGCCGATGGCATGATCATCACGAAAGCCGATGGAGAGAACATTCAAAAATCAAATTGGGCCCGAAGAGAGTACGCGAATGCCTTGCACTTATTTCCACCCAAAGAAAACGACTGGATCACACATGTCCACACGGCAAGCAGTCTCAAAGGCGAAGGATTTGAAGACATCTGGAAAAACATCGATTCCTTTTTCAACCGAATGAATCACAGCGGATGGATCACCGAAAACCGAAAGCGTCAAGAGTTAGCCATTTTAGAAGAAATGATGCGCTCCCTGCTTCAAAGTGTCTTTTTCTCAAACGACCGATGGATGGAAAAATACCATGCTGTTGAAGAACAAGTGAAATTAGGAAATATCCTCGCGTACCAAGCTGCGGAGGAGTTGTTTCGGGAGTTTCGGGCGGGGGGATGTTAATGGATGGATTTGATTGTTAGAATTGTGATCGACTTGTTTTAGATTTATTCCGAAATTGAGGTCAAAATACTTTCAACGGAAAGTTTATCCAATTTGGAGAAAGCAAACCATTTTTTACCCAAATCTTTTAATGATGCTCCCAAATGATAGACTTCGTTTTGGTCAATGATTAAAAAACGGTCGTGACTTTTGCTAAATGGTTTCAATTCAAAACCTCCGTATTGCTCATTCGCTTTTTTCAAGTCTAAGTCTAGTTGTTTGGTATGGCTTTTCGTAAGCAAGGTTACAGACACATTCTTTTCTTTTTTAGACAAATGCAAAAAGGTGCTTTCATCAATGTAATTGTCAATTAACATAATGTTTTTTTTCGCAGAACGTATTATTCGTGAGGTTAATTCGTATGCGTCAAATACTTGTCCTTCAAAGAAAACGCCTTGATTTGGGATGAGTTTAGTGTTGATTTGTAAGTCAATTTGATCTACTTTATTTTTTAGGCTTTCAAAATTATCTTCTAATCGATTCATTCGGTTATTGACAGCATATCCTTTCAAAAGGTAATCTTTCAAGCGTTGAGTAGCCCATTGCCTAAATTGAGTTCCACGTTTAGAATTAACACGGTATCCCACCGATATAATCGCATCAAGGTTGTAAAACTTCATATTTCGTTTTACGTTTCTATTCCCTTCTTGCCGAACTACCGAGAAAAGCTCGGTAGTTGAATTTTCATCCAATTCTTGTTCTGTGAAAATATTTTTGAGGTGCAATCCAATCGTGTCGGGGTCTTTTTCAAAAAGTGTTCCCATTTGTTTTTGGGTCAGCCAAATGGTATCTTTTTCTTTATCAATCCTTACTTCAATGTGATCTGTAAGTTCATTTGACTGATATAAAATAATTTCATTTTTCATATCAAATCCATATATAAATTGTCGGTTCAATGATAATATTGTACGTTTCTCCTTTCAATACTTGCCTAATCCGCTTATCCTTTTCTAAATCGCGTACGCATTTCAATGACCAGACCCAAGGTTTTTGTTCGAACATGAGCACTTTAAGTTTTTGTCTTTATTAAAGATAAGAAAAGTATGTGAGAATTATTTTCTGAGAAATGGATTAAAAAAGGGTATTCAATAAAGGCAGACAAATCCACCAATTATAGTTTTATAAAAATTATTTAGATAAATTTAAAATGTTCGTATGAGTGCCTTACTCAACGGTGTGTTCAAAATGATTAGTTTTAAAGTATAACATCTACTTAAATGAATTACATGACTTTCATCATTCGTCCCTGTTTATTTGTATTGTTCAGTTGTTTATTGAACGTAAGTAATGTAAAAGCGCAAAATGAAACGGGTACTGATGATTACAAAGTTTACCAGAATCAACATCAGCAATTAAGTTGCCAAGTGGTCGATTCCATGGTTTTTCAAAAAGTGCTTCATGAATTGTTGGCCCTTGATACCACTCAATTTACCAAAAACTTAGATCTATATCACCGGGATTTAATGAATGCTTATTCTTCCAATTGGCTTTATTCAAAAAATGAGAACGATTTGCGTCAAGCAGTGTATCACAGTCTTCGCATCAAAAATCCAATTAGTTCTGATTATTGGAATTTAGCAAGTCATTTCGTCAGACTAAAAGACTGTGAACAAGGCATGGTGTATCTCGATCGTTACTTGAAAGAAACACCAGCAGAACAATTAATGCCGTCAATGGACATTTGGATCCTGAAAAACGACTGTAATCAAGCAGGAACCGATGATTACAAGGTCTACAGAGAGTCACAATTAAAATTGAGTTGTACACCTCAAGATTCAGCAACAATCATCACCAAATTGATGCAATTGCAGTTGTTGGACACAACCCAATTCACGAAAAACATGGATGCTTATTACCAAGATCTAGGTTGGGCGTTTTATCGTTCATTTCCTCTGTATAAAGATTCCATTTTATTACAGAAGTCCATTTCATCTTACCTCAAACAAAAGGAATTGAGTTCGAACGATCTTTGGAATATCGCTTTCATCTATTACCTGCTGAATGAATGTGAAAAGGGTGCTGATTACCTAGAACGATACCTACGCGTGACACCTTCTAAAATTAAAAGGAGCAAAAAGAAACAAATAGCACGTATGAAGGAGGGCTGTGCGTAAGGTGTTCGAAGGATGAGTGAGGGTATCAGGATTGTAGTTCCTGATGTGCTGAATCCTTCTTCAAAAAATTAAATACTCTTTCGGTAAATTGTATCTGGAAGGTTCTGAAAACGTCTCTTGCTTTTAAGATAAGGAAAGGAATAGATGACAAAACCTTGTGTTGCACGAAAAATAAAGTTTAAATCTGCTTTTTGATCCTTGTTTACATCAAATAATGAATCCTTGAGGAATGAATCCGACAGGTATATTTTCAAAGTGTCCTCACCGTGAATCAGCTCAACATGTTCACCGACCTCCTCATAGTTGACTGTGTTTATAATTTGATATGGAATAGTTCCAATGTGCGTCTTTCCCGAAAAGGAGACAGAAGTCTGACTCGAATCCAATAGCGTTAGTTTGACCTCATTCAAATGAAACGATTGACTTTGTTTTTTGTTGTTGTGTTCTCCGCAAGCAACGAGGAGTAACATCAAAAACAAATGGACAGCAGTTTTATTCATGTTTAAAATTAATTAATTTTTAGCAAGTTGAGCGATGTAAGATCCGTTGTAATAAGCGGAACTAATTTCTTTTCCATATGGTTTCATTTCGGTAAAAGCCATCTTCTTTAGGATCTAAATCACGCCGATGAATCCCTTTCTTGTCCCAGGTAAAAAAGACTTCATCATTATAAGCGGAGCGATAATTTACGATAATCGATTCCGTAAATTCAAAGTAATGCCTTGTTTCTCCATAACACATCGTTTTTGTAGGATGATAAGGGAACTCGAGGTCAATGTTCGATTTTCGATTACCACGCATGAAAAAAGGAATGGAAATCGTTTTGTCTACATTTTCTCTATTTTTCAGGGGATTATCGATGGTGATAACCTTTAACTCATATGAACAAATTGAATCATTTGGATAGTGTGTTAAATTTGTTTCGGACTGAATGATGTACTTTCCTTTTTTGTCAATCAATTGCCATCCTCCGTTATCTTTATAGTCGGTTTTTACAAAATCCTTGTCCGCCCAAAGTATTTTCTCTAAATTCAATATAAATGCCACAAAAAGGGCATGATCTTTTTTGGTAAGCGCACTGGCTTCTTGTTTGGTTGTCGTTTTACTTGATTTCTTCTGTGATGTAGGTGAACAAGCAAATAGGACCAACAGAAGACAGGGGAATATGATCTTAAACATGCGATGAATCATATAAGATGGGATTTTTCGTTTGTATAAAAATAAATTAAATTTCCCAAGACTGATGAAGAAGCTGATGAGTAATCAAACAGTCATATATGATTCAATGGATGCAAATTGTTTTAAAATAGACCAAAAATCTTCTATTCTAGTATTTAAGCAACTTGAAGTTCGTCAATGCTTCATTGTTCTTGTTCACTCGCAAGATGTATACCGCGGAACGCATATCTGGTATGGAAATCTGTGTTTCCAAAGCGGTATTGTTCACCGTTCCTTTCGTAATGATGCGTCCACTCAAATCAAAGATTTCATAGGTGCAACCTGTTGCTTGCGTTTTGTTGTCGTGACTCAAGACAAAGGTTCCGTTCGATGGATTTGGTGCTACCGTGAAGTGAATGTCTGGTCCATCAGGAGGTAAAGGAATCAATTTGAAAACAGCTGTAAAGAAAGAGAGATTTGTCGAAATATTTGTCGAAAGGCTGTCTTGCAAGGTATCCGAAATGAAAGCTCCCGGTAACCAATGTGAGAATTCGTATCCTGGTTTTGCTACAGGTACAAGTTGAACGGGAACGCCATCGAAATAGGTTCCAGACCATGGATACGTCACTGGTTGAATCGTGTTCAACGCAATTTCCCCGCCATTTTCCGGTAAGACGTCTAATTCAACGTTGACCATCTTCGTTAAATTAAATCCTGTTTTGATGTTGTCAAATACTACTTCATTTCGACACGCTAATTGATCCTGGAAAACGTCATGGTTGTTCACAAATGTCTCCATTTGTCCGGCAATGTTGTTTGGATCTCCCCAACGTGCAAACTCGTTTGGCATTTCTGTTACCATGGATTCGAAAAACGTTTGCTCGCGTGCCAACAATACATCCGTTAGATAACTGGTATTCATCAAATCCGCGAAACGATTGATGAAGTAGTTTTTGTAATCTGTGTTTTGAATGCTTTTCAACCAAATGTTGATGTATGGATTCCCAGTGCTTTGTCCCAACATAAAGTTGATGTGGTTATCGGTACAGCTTGTCCAGCCATTTGGTTGCATCGATAGTTCAAGGTCAATCAAAGCAAAACGCCATCTCCAGTTGGTTTTATCTGAACGATAAATTTTAATGTTATTTCCAGGCCAATCCACATTTCCCATCCATGATTCGGCAATGATGTAATCCGAGTAGTGTTTTAAATCGAAGTATTGATCGGCGTCGCTCATGTAACTTGGCGCCAAAGGATTCAAGGCTTGAAAATCAGCGTATGCGCTCCAGAAATTATCGACATCTCCTTCTACTGCTCGCAGAACAAGGTTGTACCAATAACTCAAGGATAATAATTCCAAAGAATCTTTATTGGCACCATCGTGAATTTCAAAAAACTCTGAGTTGAATTTTTCTCTCAGTTCATAAAGTCCAAAATATGAACCGTTGATATATACACTTACCGGACGATAGGCGGAATAGTAATTTTTCGTTCCTTCGCTCATCATGCGAACCTGACTCGCGTCTTTGTAAGGTAAATTCAAATACTGGTTACTGCCATTACGAAGGTAAATTTCACTGTACTTTGTGCGTTCCGGACGATCTGGAATCAATGGGTAATGCACAGGAGATTCACCAAGTGCGCCATGATCAAACGAAAGTCTAAACGAGTGCTGTGGTTGTGATCGACTTCCACCTGCTCCACCATCCATTCGCATGGAAGTAAAGCGTTCGAAAACAAATGGGTGACCAATTCCTTCATTTAAATAAACCGCATGAGCAGGTTTTATCCAATCACTCGACCAATTATCAAAAATCCCTGTAGAACCATATAAATTACTTTGATCAGTTGTCACCAAAAGAATCGGAGTGCCATGACTTACGTTAAAAATATAGGTGCCAATTGTTTGTTGACTAGGTAGATACCCACCGTTTGGATCAAGTGGAAATACCTTTGTACGGATGACTGTTTTTTGATAAATAAATATGGAATCTGTGTAAGTTGGTGAACTAAAACTAGGCTCCGTACCATTCGTGGTGTACACTAATTTGGAAGGAACCAGGTTGTTATGGGACAATTTTAAATAAAAAGCATTGTTATTTATTCCTGAAATTTTGGACAAAATGGGACGCTTTAGGCTATCGTTAAAGGCAATAGAAGAATTGTTGGTCGCTGCTGGTGTGGGTACTAACCACTTGACAAAAGTCGAAGCATCTGGACTAAGTCCAACAGAAATATCTGTCGCAGGTGATTCCACCCGCAGGCTCGAAATCAATTGCTGTGTCGGATCAAACAAATAAACGGTTTCTCCACCTCCGCCTAATTTAAAATTAGTGTGGAATAAATTTCCTTGAAGTGGAATGAACTCTCCAGTTAATTCATTTTCTTGTGTTGCAGTCATGTGAAAATCGACATAGGTGTAATTTTCACCGTTTGTTGCAGCGACTTCAAATCCGATGGAATTAATCATTCCTGCAGACAATCCCGACGCACTTAACTCACTGGCTCTTATCAGCATTTGATGTCGGGCACCCCAATACCAGTTTCCAAATGGAGCTGGATAGTCGGTGTTCGCATTTTGAATCGTTCCAGTACCAATAATGGCATTGTTCAATTTGATATTTGGACGTTGGTAATAAGTTGAGGCTATGTTTGCTGAGCATGCCGCCGGACTCCCATCAATGAAACTTCCGATAGTTGAAATGTACGTAGTAGCCGTCTGTTTAAAAATGGAGTTCTCGGTGTATTGTGCGTTGTTATAGGAACAGACATTGATTACGACATTTGAAACGCCGTCCCAATAAAATGGAGTGACAAGTTGGTGTTGACTCCATCCGGCTTGTGGTGTGTAATTTTGTTCGGAAAGTCCAAATTGAAAAGGGGTAGAACCAAAACGATTTTTCTGGCTACAAAATATTTGTTGGAATCCGCCAGCTGGAATGGTTAAATTCGGTAAGATCCACATCCCGGGCACGGTCAACTTGTCTGATAACGAATATCCGTTTAGATTGACCTGGGTCGTTCCTGCATTATGCAATTCTATCCAATCACTTGCATCGCCATTTTCGTCGCTTGTGGACAAGTAATTCTTATTACATCCCTCGTTGATGACAATTTGGGCAAAGCTAATTTGATGCAAAAGTAAAAAACAAACGAGAAGTTGCTTCATGTCAAAACCGATTATAAAAACCGAAGATAGTGAAATAAAATAAGTGTTTGATTTAAGGAAAAGGTTCGACGATTAAAAAACTTCAAATCGAATCGTTTCGACTTGCTGGTTTTCATGAACAATTTCTAGGTAATAGACCCCCGGTAGTGGCTGATTCACATGTACTTCATGCTTTGTTGAATGTATTTCTTCAACTTCAAATGGAATACTTCGTCCATACGTATCGTAAATATTTCGAATCATCCCTTCTTCCATGGATAGGTTGAAAGAACCGTCATTTGGATTTGGGTAAAGTTTTGTCTTTCCTTTTGAGAACTCTGAAATAGACACTTGTGAATCAACTTGGAAGGTATCGACTACTTGGCATCCTTCTGAATCTGTAATGGTCACGTAATATTCTCCGCCCGCAATTAGAGTTAAGTCGTTTGTGCTTTGTCCGGAACTCCAACTGTACGTATAAGGTGGTGTAGCACCTGAAACACCTAGATTGATTGCACCGTCTAAGCCAAAAATTTCGGGAGTAATCACTGCATTAATCGTCCAAGTAAATGGTTCATACACCACATTTTGAAGTGAAACGGAACAACCCAGTTGGTCTTCTACCGAGCAAATGTAGTTTCCTGCGCCAATTCCGCTAATCATTGAATCATTTACCGTGAAGTCCACCCAGTTAAAAGTATAAGGTGCACTTCCTCCTTGCGCTGATACGTCAATGCTTCCGGTTTGTCCACCTGGACACGTAACGGAAACAATCTGACTCGTTGCGCTCAGATCCGTTAAGTTGATTTGGAAACTAACCGTGTCTTGACAATTAAGTCCATCCGTGACAATGCATTCATTCGATCCAGGTCCAATGGTTTGCAGCGTATTTGTTGTTTCTGTAGAATTTACCCACGAATAACTGTAAGGAAGGATTCCATTTGCAGGTGAAACAGTGATATTCCCTATAGTAGATGAATCACAGACAATGTTCGTACCGTTGACTTGTGCAGTCAAATTAGAAAGTGTGAAAAGGGTGTCTGAAAAAGATTTTTGACAAGCTAAAGCATCTGACACGATACAGGTGTATATACCAGTTCCTAGATTGTTTATGGTATTTGTGGTGGCTGTACTAGACCAATTGAATTGATAAGGAGCAATACCGTTTGTAGGATTTAAGGTTATTTGTCCATTCGTATTTCCTGGACAATCGACTTGTGTGGTGATATTGTTGAATTGAATATTAGATTGACTTTGAAGAGTAAAAGATTGGGAATTCGTACATCCCAGCAAATCTGTGACGGTCACATTGTAATTTCCAGTAGCTAAATTTACGATGGAAACGGAATTGCTGTTCGTTGGCGTCCAAGCATAAACATAAGTCCCGTTTCCACCTGTGGCATGGACAGCAATCGATCCATTCAAGGCGTCATGACACGTAGGTGAAATGATGGTGTCGGCCACAATTTGTAAAGGATTTGGTTGTGAAACAGTTGCGTTGATACTTCCTTGACATCCGTTTTGATCGGTAATTTGACAGGTATAATTTCCAGCGGGTACATTGGATAATTGAGTTGAATTTCCGTTCGTCGGCGACCACGAATAGGTGTACCCTGCAGCACCACCAGTAGCACTCATGTTAATTTGTCCGGTTGATGCGCCATAACAGTTGACAGGTGTATTTGATACAATCGTTCCGGTTACTGCTGCTGGCTGGACTATGGGAACGACAACTGTTCCAACGCATCCATTTGCATCGATTACTTGACAGGTATATGGTCCTGCTACTAAATTAGTAACCGTATTTGTGCCGTTTCCAATCGGATTTCCGGGTGACCAAATATAGGAAAGTGTACCTGTTCCTCCAGATGCTGAAATTTGTACGGAACCATTAGAACCGCTAAAACAAGTAACAGGAGTTTGACTGACTATAGAAACACTAGGTCCAGAAATATTACTAATTCCAACACTCAAATATCCAGTGCAATTATTTTGGTCACTGATCATCACCTGGTAGGATCCAGCATATAAATTACTTAGTGTCGCAGTACTACCAACAGATGGGGTCCAACTGTAGGTATACGATCCTGTTCCTCCACTCGTCAACACATTCAATGCGCCATTATTGGAACCACATGTAGCAGGTGTAATACTCGAAGTACTTACTGAAATTGCGGAAGGACTACTGATTTGAACAGCTTGATTGGTGATGCATCCATTAAAATCCTTCACTTGGCAAGTGTATGTTCCGGCGGAAAGATTACTCGCAAGATTGCTTGTTCCGCCCACTGGACTCCAGCTATACGAATAGGGAGCAATTCCACCAATTCCCGTAACTTGAGTAGATCCATTTGTCCCACCAAAACAGGAAACAGCATTTTGTGCTACGATGGATGAACCGAGCACACTTGGTTGTGCAATTGTCACATTCGTTAAGAATTGACACCCATTCACATCGCTTACGGTACATGAGTACAATCCTGCAGGCACATTACTGATGGAGGAACTTGTAGCCGCTGTTGGACTCCATAAATAGCTCAAATTTCCTGTTCCGCCCGAAGCTGAAATGGTTGCGCTTCCAGTCGAATGACCAAAACAATCCACATTGGAAACGTTTAAAATTGTACTGTTAATTGCTGGTGGATTAGTCAGTTGGAAACTTTGAGTGAGAAGACAGTTATGCGCATCCGTGATTTGACAGGAATAGATTCCAGCAGCGACATTCGAAATGGAATTGCTCGTTCCTAAATTACCTGCCCAATTGTATTGAAATGGAGCCGTGCCACCTGTCGAGGAAAGCGTTAATGAGCCATTGCTTCCTCCAAAACAAGTAATAGGATTCACGATAGAATTGACCGATAATGGGTTTGGTTGGGTGAGAGAAACTTGTTGAGTGGATGAACATCCGAGTACATCAGTTACTAGACACGTGTAATTTCCGGCAGGTAAATTTGTCAGAGAATTTGTATTACCTAGATTCGGAGTCCAAGAATAGGAGAATTGTCCATTTCCACCAGAAGCGTTAATTCCAATTGAGCCATTAGTCGAGCCGTTACACGTTGGATGACTCACTGTTGAAATATTTGAAATTACTGCACTTGAAATCATCGTGATTGTGGCATTTTGTTGAGGAGCAGCACATTGGTTCGCGTCTGCAAGTTGACAGCTATAGTTTCCTGGACTCAAATTACTGTTCAGTGCACTGTTGCTGATTGTATTTGACCAAATGAAGGAAAAAGTCCCTGTTCCTCCTATCGTGGAAAGTTGAATACTTCCATTGTTTAGTCCACAACTTGCATTAGTCACTGTTGAACTGACTTGAATCGGCAAGCAAATTTTAAATATGGGATTGATTGCTAATCCAACAGTGTACCCAAAGTTTTCAATGGGAGTCCAAGCAGAAGCTCCATTCGGATTTTGATTCCACTTCATAAATGCACGGTTTGCCATGTAGTAAGTCGTGGAAGTTTGAAGTTTGATGTTCCCTGCATTTTCAATCACTCCGAAAAAGTATGTTCCGGGACTTAGATTGAATGTCCCGCCGTTGATGGGTAGATTGATGCTTGCTCCTGAAATGGAATTGGAAGTAGTACTTGTGTACGTCGTCGTTGAAATAATCGGTGATCCTGTTGGAAAGCCATTGGCATCTGTCGCATAAATATCTACGCGAATCGGTTGATTTGCCGGTGTTCCCGCTGCAAGTCCAATTTTCACAGAATCCAAGTAATCTTGTTGTCCGATTGTGAACGTTTGTCCAATAATGCCATTGTCATAGACGCTAGTTGAATTGTTGCCAATCCCAATGGTTCCGGTTGTTCCCACAACCCTTGATAACTCGGATTTCGTTCTGGAAAAATAAGTGATATAAGAGTTATTGTACGGAATTTGGTCGTTGACCGTGTTGAACACATATTCAATGGAATAATTCCCAAGTGACTGAATGGTGTAATTTGAAACGGTGAAGGTATCAATTTGACCTGAAATCAAATTGTGTGGAAAGCTCGTTGCGGTGTAAATCAAGTTATTCGTTGCGATATTTTTGACATTTACGGTCATTGTTACATTGTACAAAGTATTTGTTCCGGAGTTTTTTCCGCAAGCAGAAAGGGTCATGTTATTGCCATTTACGGATTGTCGCGTATGTATTTTTGTGAATTCTCCACCTGGATTTTGATGGCTCACATAGGAAAGGTCGATAGTAGGATTGGCACCAAGTTTCGGTCGAATCATAAAAGCATAATTGACGCTATAGGACTCAATCGTATTCCAATTTCCGGAAATATTCGTTCGGATGTAATTTTTACCATTTGTAAAAATGGAAGCATCGCAGCCGATTGGATATGGCGAATTTCCTAATTTATGAATAGAAAAAAGATAATTTCCACTCGTTAATGAGATTGGATTTGCCAACGTATGTGTTTGCCATCCCACTCCTGTAGAAACGCAATTTGGAGAAGTGTAAATGGGACTTGTTTGAATGATGTTATTGATGATTGGGAATACTTCCATGTAATATTCCTGAGTTGTTGACGCACTTTGTGTGTAAAACTGAATACCGTTCAACACATCATTTCCTGTCACGGTGTAAACAACACCTTGGTCGTATTCTGATGTAGTTGACCAATTAAAGGCATTTGAATAGGTGTTATTATCCCTTGCGTAGTAATTGAAATCTACACTTAAGTTTTGAGTAGATAAGTCATTCGTTATTTGTCCATCAATTTGTGTTTGTGTTTTAATGTATTTGATAAAAAAGTTCTTTGAGACGGAAAGATTTGGAAACCATGTACCACTGATAATTGCTTGTTGAATGCCGATACCTAAATTTACTGGAGTACTTGTCAGAATTTGAATCGGTGTGCTTACATTTGGTAATTCATAGATTTCAGTGGTTAAAGTGACATTGGTAATCGTACTTCCACTAAAGTTCTTAATCGTTGCGCCAAATGGAATCCCGTAATTTGCTTGGTTTAAGGGGATTTTTGTCAACCTGTTTTTCAGGTATGTGATTCCGGAATCGTTGTTATTGGGCAATGGGGTGTAGGTGAAATTCCATGTAAAACCACTATTTGACCAAGCGTTGTCCCATTCGAAATAATACGTATTTCCCGTTGTTAAAATCAAATTGTCAACGCGCGACGCAAACGAATTTGTTCCAGATGAAATGCACCCACTGAAATCATCGTTGGCCCCAAGAAGTGTCAAATTCCCACAACTTCCTGACCATATCCATAGACGCGTGTCAGATCCTCCTCCGCAAGAATTGATGGACAGATTACCGTTTGTCGTTGGGGTAAATTTATACCAATTAGAACCTGTTGCCCCCGGTTGCGAAGCACCTGTACCTGAGATTATTGATGCTGTAAATGTTCCTGGAACGACATTAGTAGCTAAGGTGCAACTTACACCTTGTGCAATAATGCCAAGTGCTTGAAAGAAAAATACAACCAATATATAATACCTCATCTAACGAAATTCCCTCAATATTACGTATTCAAAAGCACAATAAAAAACAAGTGTAAAAAGATTACAAATCTTTAACAATTAAGAAATTCATGGAGCAAAAAAAAACAGCCAAAGCTGTTTCTTTTTATAACTTAAAGTCTACGTTGGTTATTTCACGTAAACGCGTTGAGTTGTTGTTTCAGTACCATTGGAAACCACCACTTGGTAGATACCTGTACTTAAATTGTCAAAGGACAAAGTATTATTAATGTCCGCTAACTTTTCCGTTTTCAAGGTTTGTCCAGACATAGATACAAAGGAAACATTTGCGCCAATTACATCTGGTGTCACATTAATGTTTACATGTTCGGGTGTACCAACAATCGTTACTTTGTCAGACAATGAAATCAATTCCAATCCAGAATTCCCTCCTTCACCTGCAAGTATCTGTGCGTCCGGCGTTGATTGATAACCGTATCCATGTATCGTGATTTGAGATGCGTTTGCATTGACAGATAATTCAACCCATCCGTAAAATGTATTCGTTCCACCAACGATTTTACCTCCTAAAAATTTATGTGATTGATTTAAGAAATTTCCTTGTTGAATTGGAATTTGACCTAAGGGACCCGCATCAACAATTAAATCTAATCCTAAAGCTCCATTTGAAGATGTTCCAAAATTTCCAGCAGCAGAAATTGGGTCTCCGTTGTTTAATGCTGAAATTTGAAATGAGGATGAAGAACTTCCAGTTCCAACTGCTCCAACTAAAGAAACACCAGCACTCATTTGAACACCTGCAATTCCACCATCATAAGTGAATTGAACTCCTTGCGTAGAAGAAGAACCATTGATGTGTTGAACGAAAAATGTCAATTCAGGGTTCGCGTCATTATTGAAATCTAATGCATAAGGTGCGTGTAAAGAATCAACAACTACATCTGGATTTAAATCCGTTGCAACGACTTGTGCGTTCACATTACCTTGAGCTACCAATGCACCAGCAACCGCTGAATATTGTTTTAATCTCGTTTTGTTTGAAGAGGAAAGTGTTTTCATGTTTAGCAATTTGGGATAAAAATAATGATTTTTTGAATAATATGGAAATTAGAATTATTTTCCTAAAAAGTTTTGTATAATAAAGCTTTGCTCTTCTGCGTGTTCTAAAAGGGATTCATAAGACAAATAAAGCACTGGTAACTTTGCTTGACTGTCAATCCATGCTTCGATTTTACTCTGCTCCAACTGGAAATGCGCTAACTTTTTTGTAGATAAAACAGACTTCAATTGATCACCCGTTTTTAATTGTGCCGAAAAATCCACTTCGGATTGAATGTAGATTAATTTATAATGAAATTGATCAGGCAAAAAGGACAGGGCATGACTTGGTATAAAAACAACTTCAGACGTAAGTTCTTCTAACCATTGAGCCGATAAATGCAGGTTTTTTGCTTGGTCCCTGTATTTTTCAGCATCATACACAGGAGTGCCCATTTCGTGCAAAAAGTCGAGTATTTTCGCATGGTCTTTTTCGACGGCTTCCGTTAATATAATGCGTTCACCTCGGACGTTTTCTTTTAAAAAGTCAAAGTGAATCCTGGCTTTATCAGCATTTTTTAAGTCCTCAGTGTACAGTTTTTGAAGCCATTTGTGCGCTTTTACATTTCCTGGAACAAGGCGCAAATTGACTTCAAATGCATTAATGGCATCCTCCATTAATCCTTGTCGAACCAAGGCTTCTCCTAAATGATAATGAGCTCTGTGATAGAAAAAATCACTTTCAATGGCAATCAGAAATTCTTCAATGGCAGCATTTAGTTCACCACGTCTCAGAAAACTTAGCCCTAAACCATGGTGAGCTCGTGCTGGAGAATCATCGATATTTAAGGCACGAATAAATTGTGCTTCCGCTTCTTGGTATTTTTTGCGTTGAAGAAAAATCTGTGCAATATTCAATGCAACCTGATAATTATATGGATTTCGTTCCTGAATCTTTAAAAGCTTTGATAAAGCGAGGTGAGGTTTGTTCATAGCCAATAGAATCAAGCCTTCCAAGTATTCCAAAAACATAGGCTCTTCCATTCCGAGTTTATCGTAAGCATCTTCCCGTTTTTCGGCTTTTTTGTTTTCTTCTTTTAAGTCGTTTAGGATCTCCATGGCTTTGCGGTACTGACGCTTGGACAAATACACAAAAGCCAGTCGTTGTCCGTAACGTTGAATTTTACTCTCTTGATAAATGCGTTCGAGTATCGTTAAGGCCTCTTGGTATTTTCCAGCATTCAAAAGGTTTCTAGCAATATAGTATTCGTTTTCCCGTTTCGATTTCTCGACTTGTTGGATTTTATCGTCGTCTATTGCATCGATGTATCCGAGGTCTACTAACTGTTGTAATGCTTCTTGTGCTGCCCATGGATCCTCGCGCAAGATGGCATCGTGCATCCCACTTTCCCCAGGAATTGTTTCCCAGGAATCAACAAATTGAACTTCTCTTGGTTCTTCGAAGCATGCGTGCAATACTTTTCCTTCCATGTCTTTTCCAACGGGTAAGTCCATGTGATGTAGGAGCGTTGGCGTGATGTCCAATACGCTCGCTCCTGAAATAGCCATCCCATTCTTTTTAATTCCTGGTCCTGCCATGACAAAAACGCCATACGGACTATGTTCAACTGCTGGACCTGAAGGTTCTTTTGGAATATATAATGGACGCTGGTGGTCGCAGTGAAATCCATGGTCAGAAATCAACAAGACAGTGGTGTTTTCTTCGTCAATAAGGCTCATCATGCGGTCCAACATACGATCATGGAATACATATGCTGCCTCTACTACATGTTGAAAATCTTCAAAATCCTGTTCCGGAATTTCTGGTCTTCGAGGCGGGAAATAGCGCATTGCTACATGAGAAAAATGATCAATCGCATCGTGGTATACAGCCATGAAATCCCAATCACTTTTTTCTAACAGATGACAACTAGCACTGTGAATTGTTCCAGCATTCGCCATGTTTTTAATCACACTCGTGGTGCGTCTATCCGAACGAAGAGGAATATTATCCTTTAGATTTGGAATGAATGGCAGTGCTTGATTTAAGGTGATTTGATGCGGGTGGATGCGAAATTCCTTCATTGTTTCGCTGAGCTCTTCAGGATGTACCGTTCCTTTCGGCATTTCCCACTCTTCCTCTAATGGTTTCGTAGCAATTTGATATAAATTGGAAACCATGACTCCATTAATGGGTTCAGCTGGATTGCTTGGCCACCATGCCACCACATTGCTTTTGTATCCTTCTTGATTTAAGATGTTCCAAATGGCTTTGACTTTTCGCGAAGTAGAAGTAACGGGACGAAGATTTTCACCGTCGGGAGTTGGTTCGATGAATCCCCCGATTCCGTGGGTGTCTGCCCGAAATCCCGTGGCGATACTCGTCCACAGCATCGGAGAAAGTGGTGGGTCTAAGGTTTGCAGTTTGCCGTGAACTCCGCGAGACATCAACCGAGCGAAGGCTGGCATTTTCCCCTGTTGAATTAATGGCATGATCACCTTCCATTCGGCAGCATCCCAACCGATGACGAGTACTTTCTTTTTTGAACTCATGCGTTTTTTCTATTGCGGTAAAGTGATTGGTCAATCACTGATTTCAATTCTTCCATTGTTGTTTCCCATGAGCAGAAATCCATCAAGCGTTGCAAACTAGTTTTCGGGTTTTCAAGTAATTCTCGGTGCTGAATTTCGATAAAGGAAATGTTGTTGGCGCGTAAAAACTGCCTGCTTTTTTCTACGTGAAGTGTGTAGATTGAGCGAAATTTCTCCTGCTGCTCTTGTTGGTCCTTGCCCAGCATTTTTCCTTGTGATTGCAGCACTTCGTCCAAGTCACGAATCATGAAAACCACACGGTATTCAAGAGAAAGGTCAATGAATGTAACCAACGGCGCGACAATTTTAATGGTTTTCCCATCAAGCTCTTTCAAGAAAGCATTATTTTTCACGATACCCTTTACGGCCTCTAATTCGTAATATCCCTTCGGATTATTTTCGTCCTCAGTACGAATAGCATCCGTGGCGAGGTCAGCTTTTGCCGCCTTGAAAAGTTGCATCATTAAGGAAGTTCCTGATCGAGGTATGCCAGTTATAAGTGTAATCACAGTCTTTTTTGATAAGGTTAATCAAAAATAACAATAATCAACAGGAGAAAGAGAAAGGGCGAAAACTAAATTGTTTTCAAGATGATTTTATTGCGGTGCAAGGTGATTTCCCCCTTGATTTCTAACTGCTTTAACAACCTTGAAATAACCACTCGAGAGGAGTGAAGGTCGTCTGCAACTTGTTGGTGCGTGTGCAAAATCTCCAATGA
>CANGJM010000003.1 GCA_947454525.1 Flavobacteriales bacterium
AGCGGTATTCGCTCCTTGCTCTGTTTCTGTGCTCTGTTGAGCAGTGGTATTCGCTCCCTGCTCTCCTTCTCCGCTTTCGCTCTCTCCGCCGCGGCGGACAGTTCCCGTTCCTTGTTGAGCCGTTGTATTCGTCGCAGTGTTACTGGCTATTGCTCCCCGCTCTCTTTCTCTTTCTCTTTCTCTTTCTCTTTCTCTTTCTCTTTCTCTTTCGCGCTCTATTTCCCCGCTCTCGCTCTCCCCGCCACTGCGTACTGTACCCGCCAATAAATCCACCTGCGTTTTCACGCGATTTTCAGTCAATTGTATTTGCTCTGTCAGGAATTCCTGGTCCACTTCATTTACGGTGGCAGCCTTGGCTTTCAATGCTTGAAGATGCTCTTCTTCTCGTTCCTTCAATAAGCTGGCTTTCGTTTGGACATCTGATTCCTGATTCATGCGTGCAATGTCCGCTGCATACGTTGGATCAACCGCTTGCCATTCCTTCGCTTTTTGTACTTGCTTCGTCAGCAACTGCTGCTGCTCCGTGCGTTTTTGAGTGATTTCTTGTTGTCGTTTTTGCTCCTCGGCAAGATTATACGGAATAGCAGATGTCGGCAAGGACATTTTTTCGGAAGCGATGATCTTTTCTTGCACTTCTTGTTCCACTTGGGCATAGGAACGTAATCCTTGTTCCTGTGCTTTTAAGTTTTCCGACCATTCAGATAATTCTCCACTGATTTTGGTATTCAATGCTTCTTTTTGCTGAATTTCCGCATCAATTGCCGTTCGTTCTTTAGGCTTAACCAACTTCGCTTGCTCTTTCAAACGCGCGATCTCCTTTTGTAAAGCGATTTGATTGTCGAGTTGCTCCTGGTATTGCTTCTGTTCAAGCGAAACTGCCGCGACTTGTTCTTCGGTATAGTTTCGGATGACCGCAGCTAAATCCTCACCCGCAACGGACAATTGTGCTTTGATGATCGTTCTGTTTTCAGACAACAACTCCATGATTCCTTCGGAATTCTGTTGGTACTGCAATAATGCCACTTGCTTATTGATTTCCTCCAAGTTTTTGAGGACATCCACATTCGGAATTCCTCTTTGTTGATTTGCTGTCATCCACGATTCTAGAAAACGAACTTGCTCCTCCAGTTTCGCTACTTTCGATTCAAGTTGTTTCGTTTCTTCTATCCACCGCTGACTTTCTGTTGGATCAATCGTTCCACTTCCTCGCTCTAAACGCTCTTCTAGGACCTGCATCTCTTTTGTTAGTTGAGCATATGTTTGCGCTAATTCATTCGCTAAGTAATTAGTAAGGCGAACTTGATTTTCTAAATTGACTTCAGCGGCTAACAATGAATCAGAAAGAATAGCGATCAATGAACTAGTGTCCTTTGCAGAAACTCCCCAGTCCTGCTGCATTTTTTGCTCTGGCGACAAGTCTACTTTTCGGCTAAACGAAGCTAAATTAACATCCAAGTTTGCGGCTAAGTTCATTTTTTGACTCAGCAATTGCATGGACTCCGCTTGTTTTGGTTTTATGCGATTTACGACCTTCAATTGTTCTTTCGAATCAAGCATCGCATAAATCAATTCTTGTTGAAGTTCCATGTCCTCATCTACTTGAGGAATCATTAATTGTTCCTTAAAAAGTTGATTCGAACCAGTCACACTGATTTCCATTTGGTACGTTCCAGGTCCTGGGAGTCCAACGAGATAGGTCCCATCCCCTTGACTAATAAATGGACCAAAGCGTTCATTGGTTTCTGGAACAATAAATTCCACCTTCACGGTTGAATTGGATTGATCGATTTTATCCGAAAGGATTCCGGTGAAAAAATACAATTCTTTTGGCGTTTCCGCAGCACTCACTAAATACGTTTGAATCGCTGACAATTTTCCATTGCGATTCGAAGCGAAATTGGCATTTCCATTCGATAAATCAGGAATGTAGAAATAGTCATCGTTTGGAGAGGAGAAAGGAAAATGCAAATTCTCTACATCCGAACTGACATTGGTTTCCAAGGAATAGATGGCGCGATATAGGTCAAATCCACCCATGGACTGATGTCCTTTCGAACTGAAGTACAAATACCCATTCTCCGCATCAAAAAATGGGTAAACTTCCTCTTGAATAGTATTGACCGTTCCTTGTATTTTAATCGGTTTATCCCATTCATTTGCTGCATTCTTTCGTTGAATGTAGACATCTAAATTGGGGGATTCTGGTCCATAACTGGCAAAAACACGGAATTTCATTCCACGTTTAAACGCATAAATGGGTTCGTACTGATGTTTTGAATTTTCTTTTGAAAATACTTCACTCGCCTTATAGAAACTATAGGTATCGTCGAGAAAGGTGTAATGATCGTAAAATGCTTCACCATATGGCTGTGATTTCTTGATCACTTGCAAGGTGCGCATGTCCTTCATTCCCGCTAGAGCGAACTGACACGCATTAATTTCAGCTTGAACGTCCAAGGAAAGCGCTAATTTCGGGTCCTTTTCCTTTAAACGATTAAATTGCTGAATAGCGGTTTCAAAATAATATTGATGTTGGTAAATTTTACCGATGTAATAATAGGTTTCTAAGGGAAAAACGGCATCCTTCTTTGCTAAAATAAAATCAAAATACTTCCGTGCATTTTTAATATCTTCTGTAAAATAGATACAGGTGGCATATTTGTAATTTAATTCGAGGTTTTTTTGATTTTGAGCGAGCAATTGGCGGTAGTCTACTTTTGCGCTTTCGAATTCCTTTTTCTCAAATGCTGCGTCTGCTCTTTTCTTAATGGCAGTAACGGATTGCGCATATCCTACCTGAACTGTTAGGAACAGCAGGAAACAAACAAAAAGGTACGAAATGGACTTTTGTTTCAACTAAGCATTGTATTTACTTGTCTACTTACGCTTTCTTAGCAAAAAGGTTCATTTTGTTTTCTTCCCCCTTCCACAATCGATCGATGTTTTTTCGATGTGCTAGGATGACCATTACCCCAAGAACCACAGTAAAGACAATCATAATGCGCGCGTCCTCTTGAATCATGAAATAACTAACAAAAGGAAAGCTTAGTGCAGAGATAATTGCTCCTAAGGATACGTAACGAGAACTCAGAAAAACAATCAGGAAAATCGCCAAACAAACAAGAGCTGCATATGGATTGATTCCAATGACAATTCCCAGAGAGGTTGCCACTCCTTTTCCGCCTCTGAACTGAGCAAAAACGGGAAATACATGTCCAAACACAGCGCTAAATGATCCGCAAAGTTGAAGAATTAAAAACTCATCTTTATACCCTTCCAACATGTAAGAAAAGAAATGAGGAAGACAGGCCGCCAATATGCCTTTGGATACATCCACAGTTAAAACCAACCATCCGAATCGTTTTCCTAAAACACGAAAGGTATTGGTCGCACCAGCATTTTTACTTCCATGTTCGCGAATATCGATACCCCGAAAAGATTTCCCAACCCAAACTGCAGTTGGAATCGATCCAATAAGGTATCCTAGTAGTATAATAGTTAAAAGTAGCATTCGTTATTTGTAAAGGAAATAACCACGGAATTTAGCGAGTAAATTCTTGGCAGTTACGTCATCCATGACATCAAATTTAAAATTTTTCGTTTTACGTTTCTCCGGTTTGATCGCTAAAATCGCTTCACTCACCGTTTTGTCGTTCGTAAAGATAGTCAAATCACCATCTCTCTTCACCATTGAGTAATTCATAAAGTACTTCGTATCATCGATTAAACTCACATCCCAAGTAAATCCAGGATTCTCTTCATCCGAGAAAGATTGAAGGTAAAACTGGTGCCATTCAACGTGTTTTAACACCGGAATTCCGTTGATACTAACAAGACCAACTTGATTGTTGACTGAAATCAATCCCTTGTCCACTTTTTTCGCACTTGCTTTTACATTTCCATAAGATTCCAAGACGATATCGGTAAGAATGAAGGTCTGTTCCATAGTCGATGGCATTTTTCTCAATTTATCCTCATCGAAATCCTTGAATACTTCTTGAGCGTCCTTCGCATTTGACCAATGAACAAAGGTATTTTTCAAACCGTAACTCGCTTTCTTCATATCCACCTCTTTGGCTCCCTCTTGCAACTTGATCTTCGCGGCCATATTCTCCATGACCTTTGCATCAATCGGCATCGTTACTCGGGCATTTGCTGCAATTCGTGTTTTCTTTGTTTCTTGATCGAATTCAATTTTCCCGTACATGTCCATTTTAACATCACCAGTATTAATTCCGAGTTCAATATCACCGAAACCAATCACTTTACAGGTATTGACATCCAATGTCAACATGCTACTGAGCGTATCTGACTTATTCAAACGACTTTTTGATGCAATTTGGTATTCACTCAACTTTTGATTGTATTGTAAATACCCAAAGGAACTAAACAAGCTTGGATCGCTTGGTCCTTCTGTCTTGGACAAGAAGCTTGGGTAGATTCGAACGCTGTCCCCTTTTTCAGTTTGACGCCATAAGAATCCGGCAGCTAAGCGTTCTCCTTTCGCATTCTTTGGCGTTGCACTAATTGGAATCTGAATGTTCGTTGCTAAAACGGTATCCTCGAAAGTCATCCATGATTTATCGTACTGACACGAATGATTTAATCGCGTCGATCCATTTAAAAATAATCCTTGGTTGGACGCCTTGACGACAACGCTACCATAATAGTCGAATTCCTTGCTTAATTTAAAGCGATCCTTTTCTTTGACTTCCCCTTGAGCTGTTGTAGTAAGGTTCACAAATTTGATCGAACTCATCGGTAAAATGGTCAGGTTACTGTCTCGATCATAATACGGGTATTTCGCTGTTCCCTCATAGTATTTGCGAGAAGATATTTTCACTTGCGCATCCTTGAATGTATGGTATTTCGTGATGTAATTTGCCACAATCACCGCGTTTTTCAAGGAATCCATCGCAGCTGCCTTACGGATTTTTACACGTGAACTATCTGGATAAATCCGGGCATCCCCTACTTGAATGTAATCGACAGCATTGCATAAAATCAATTGTGTTTTTAAGTCGTATTTTGCACTCAAAGACTTGAATTGAAGGGTGTCTTGTTTTTCATCCGTGGAGAAGAAGTTATTTCGTGCTAAATCAGCACCACTTTCGAAACTGGTCTCCCCTCCTTTGTTCTTTTGAAAGTCTAAACTTTCACCATCCATTAACCAGGTAAATTTGTCCATTTGACAATAGTAATGATTCGCTGGGAACATGATTCGCTTCGTTCCGTTTGAATTGAATTCTCCGATACGTGTTTTAAAACTGATGTTCGTTTTCATTTCATCTGACTGAATTGCCAGTGGATTCTCGCCATATTGACTAAAGCGATTGCGTAAACTAAAGGATGAATTTTCAGATAAAATATCTTCGTTTGTAAACAGGTATTCCTTAGAATTTAAACTTGCTTCCTTGAATTCAAGGATTCCATTCCCCGTCATTCCTTTTTTGTCCAATAACAATGTTCCGGTCATCACCACATTATCCTTAAACATGATCAATGGATTCTCACCATAACTCGAAACTTTCATCAAGGCTTTTCTTGGTTGATAAGAAATCAATGCTTGTTCGGAATGTACAATTGGATACCTTACTCCCGTTCCCACTTCTTTGTTATCGAAAATGGCTAAACCGATTGTGGAATCTGGTAGGAACGTCAACTTCTTCGAAATGGAAATCGATTGCAAGAAATTGATGGTACCTGTCCCTTGAAGTCCATTATTCGAAAGCACAATTTTATTCTGATACTTGGTATCCGTTTCATAGAATGGATAGCCTTCTTCCGGTGCTTGCGCTACAAAACCTAAAGAATAGTCATTCATGATTTTTAATGGTTCAGGGATTTTCGGGAAAATTCCAGCAGAGTTTAAACTTCCTTCAAAACGCAAACTAGCTTCTGAAAAGTCATCCAAACTATCTAAATCAAAGGGATTAACTGCATAGTAGAAACGCGTGCTGTCATATGCTCCTTTTAGTATCTCTTTGGAACTGTAATAAACTTTAGATTCACCAATGGATTTCAAAATGGGATACTGCGCGTTGTTTCCTTTTCTTCCTGATTTCGATTCAACGTCATCGATTAACAATTCACCCTTGATGTTTTTAAAGGAACTGAACATGAGTATTCGATCTGTTCCATCTTCCTTTTTTAAAGGTTTAACTCTCAAGGTTGCTTCCTCCGTTGACAACAAGTTTATTTTAAACGCTTCGTAATCGAACTTAGAAAATTTGGTAAAAAACTCCATTTTTCCAGCGACTACGTATCCATGAAAACTCATGTCCCGGTTTTTATACATGGTCACATACATGGAATCTGGATAAACATAGGTCTGCTGCGCATCCGATAATGCGACTTGATCTACTTGATTCAAACGCATTTCGTTTTTGTCCAATTGAATCGATGCATACGCAATGGTCGCTCTTTTCGTTTTATTCTGTGCAGTCATTCGTGCCGCAACTTCTTTCAAATACGGATCCGCTGCAATTTGCTCTTTGGACTCTTGCATGGTTTGTGGACGCAAGTCAGATTGAATTTTAATGTTGTCATAGTCACTTTCACCCGTACTTGCCTCCGCGTAAGCGATTAACTTTGGTGAAATTCTTACTTTTTTCACATCGGTATCCAACGTCAAAAATCCATAGGAAGCCATATCCACTAACAGTGGTTTAACCTGATCGATGGTCTTCTTCATTGCGGAAGCTACCTCGCCTTCGGAGAAGTCCATTTTTGACGTTTTTTTGACCAACGCAGCCATTTGCGCAAAGGGATGAGCCGTTCCAATGCTTTGGAATTTTTGATAAATGGCTGGATCGAAGTAGTTCATCGACTGAAAACTTGCCATTTTTTGTTCTTGAGCTGTTCCAACCTCGAAAGTATAATATGGATCAGGCGAACCGAATTTCCAACTCAAAACAGGTGCGTACACATACAATTTGAAGTATGAATCGATAAACGGCAAGTATTCATAGCCTTTTTTAACCGAGTTAATGCTAATTTCCTTGTTCTGTTCGTTCAGTGTGAAGAAACAAGATTGTATGATGAGTGAATCCCCTGATTTATAATTCATCTTCGCCTTCGCATTGCGCGCAATGACCTGTTGTGGATTCATCTCGAAATAAATCGAACTAATTTCAAATAAGGGTACATTTTGACGCTTGAAAATGATTTTTGCTGGTTTCTCTGCTGTTCCTCGACCGATAAAATCGGGACCTTCCAAGGTAAATCCACCATCGTAGTCCATTTGATCCCTCAGGTTGGGAATTTTCAAACGCTTTTCATAGGAGTTGAACTGAGGAGATTTCTCTCCCTCCCCTAAATCCAAGGTAGTTAAATCTTGTAATTTCCCTAAAATCGGAGTTGTAAAATAAGGTGTTGTCAATTCGACTGTATCGACTTTTAATTTAGCCGTAGCGAAATCACACTTGTATCCGCGTAACTTTGCAAAAGTCTCATTTTTTGAAAATTGTACTTTTTCCCAAGTGACACTGCCTTTTGATCCTTGCCATTTGTTTTGAAGGATGTCAAAATACCCAGTTGTACCATAAACTACGATGGAATCCTCCAACTTACGGTCATCGTCGTATTTCAAACACTTCAAGTCAATGCCCGTTGCTTTTAATTTTAATGTTTTTCCTTCTTCCCAAGCCACTTGACCTTTTGTGTATGTCCAGCGATAGGTTGGCTCGCGGTAGAAAGATTGGTAACGAAAAAAGTTTGCAGAGAATTTTAAAAATTTTGTCAACTCTTCTCCTGGTTCCTTTGCGTAATCGTTGACATAGTTAAACCATGGATTGACTAATTCACCTGGACATTTGTTTTCCACTTGAAAAATACTCGCTATCATGTAGTGATAAATCTCTGGATAAAGAGGGATTTCCTTCTGAGCATATTTGTTGCAATTATCCACTAAACGATGAAATTGGGTTTCATTCATCAGACTTCCTTTGATTTTTTGCGGAAGTTCCTCTTTTAGAAATGGAACAGCTCCTTCGTCTAGCACCAACTTCTGCCATTCTTTGACGAATTTATCCCGTTCCTTCGGAAAGGTTTGTGCCGCAGATTGAGCAACAAATAGAATGGAAATGAAAAGAGAAAGAATAATTCTCATAGCTTATTTTTTAAATAGTAAAACTGCCCAACCCTCGCGCTCGTGCTGCGCTTGAAATTGCAACTTCAAACCCGATGCCAACATTTTCAATTCGTCGGTATCGGAGACAAAAAATCCACTTAAAAATAAATGTCCACCTGTTTTCATTCGTTCTACGTATGTCGACATTTGTGCGGTGAGTACATTTTTATTGATGTTCGCCAAAATGTAATCAAAGGGTTCGCTTGGAATTACTTCCATTCCACCATGTAGTGATTGAATGTGTTGACAGTCATTTTTCAGGGCGTTATCGGCACAATTCTCCGCGGACCATTCCTCAATGTCGATGGCCACGATGTCAGTTGCCCCTCGTTTTTCCGCTAAAATCGCCAGGACGCCTGTCCCGCTGCCCATGTCGAGTACGCGTTTTGACCCGAAGTCCATTCCCATCATGGATTCACACATTAAATACGTTGTTTGATGGTGTCCTGTACCAAAAGACATTTTAGGTTCAATGAGGATTTCAATACCCGTGAACGGATCCAATTGATGAAATGGCGCAACTACACGGATTTCGTCACCAATAAATACAGGCTCAAACTGTGATTCCCATTGAGCATTCCAATTTTGTTGTGGAATCAATTTCACTTCAAAAGATTGAATGACATCCTGCTCAGATTGAAGCACATTGAATAAGGTTTGTAGAGTCTCTCCATTGTAAGAAGCTTCTTGAATATAGGCTTTTATAGCTGGAGATTCCTCTTGAAAACTTTCGTAATCTAGATCGGCTAGGTAAGCAACTAGGATATCGTTCCAACGATCAAAATCTGATAATTGAACAGTTAATTCGTAATAATTCATTTAAAAAGAGCTTGCTAATTCAAGAAAATTGGACGCATTCAAGGATGCACCACCTATGAGTCCACCGTCCACATCTGGACAAGCGAAAATACTTTTTGCATTGGAAGCGTTCACACTTCCTCCGTAGAGAATCGAAACGTTTACACCGTCTTCGCTGAACGATTCGCGCAGTACCTTTCGAATAAAAGCATGAACTTCATTGATTTGATCGGTGTCGGCAGTTTGACCAGTACCAATTGCCCAAATCGGCTCATATGCAATCGTCAATAAGGACAAATCGCTGGTATTTAAGTGCAAAATAGCTGCGGATAATTGCGCGCTGATGAAACTCAAATGTTCGTCCTTCTCTCGGATTTCCAAAGATTCACCACAGCAAAAGATGAAGGGTAGTTTATGCTTCACGCAGGCATCCACTTTCTCTTTTAAAAATGCATCTGATTCATGGAAATACGATCTGCGTTCGCTGTGTCCAATGAGAACCGATTGTGTGCCAACACTGACTAATTGAAGGATAGAAACCTCACCGGTAAAGGCTCCAGAATCTGAAGGATGAACATTTTGTGCACCGATATGCATGGATTGTGACTTCGCTAAATCCGAAAGAAAAATATTCGGTGCATACAAGCGAAATTCAATGTTGCTCTTATCGGAGTCTATTTCGTTAAATTCAACAAGCCAATCGTGAGCTTCAGAAGCAGTCAAATTCATTTTCCAATTTGCCGCAAGAATTTTGTTTCTCATGGTCGAAAATAGGTATAATTCGCGGAATCTAGCTCGAAATTCTGTAAAGAATGATTCCTATTTCTTGACTTTTTGTAATTGCAACTTGAGGTCTGACTTACTAAACTGATTTGGACCTTCTGTTCCCTCATAGAATTTCATCACGTTTCCATTCCATAAATAACATACTCCTGGCACGTTTTTCTCATTGCCAATGGCATTCCAAAACTCGATGATTTCGATGACTTTATGTGGATACGTTGCACCTGCAAATTTGAAGAAATTGGGTATCTCCTCTGGAGCTTCATCCATGAACAGGATCTGCATTTCAGGGAAATCCGGGTTCGCTTTTCGCATTTCCGTTAATTCCTTTGCAGTTGCTTGGCAATGTTCACATGATGGCGCGAAAAAACATAAAATTTTCTTTCCTTGGTCAATGTTCGCATAATACTTCGCAAATCCAGATTTCTTTTGTTTTGGACCAATTGGTTTTTCTGGCGTTTTCACGGTATCTTTTGGATTAACAGTGGCTATTGGACCGTCAGCAGCTACAGTGGGCGTTGGATTATTTGTGATTGTTGTGGTATCAGAACCAACCGATGGTGTTTCTACAACATCCGTTGGTTTCTTGAAAATTGGAATCAACATAAACATTGCTAGGATGCAGGCAGTTACAATATTTGTCATGGCTAAATAGTTTGATTTTTTAGGTAGAACTTCATCGTGTTTCCATAGGAGCAATACGAGCAACCCAATGGATAATACATTTTTCATAATAGCTTGAACGGGAGTCATCGGAAGCAAACTTCCAAAACAACCACAATTTCCTACATTTCCTTTTGTTGCTACCTCAATGGACAAATGCACACAAAAAACAGCTAGCATTAAAATAATGGATGGAATCACCCATTTCTTTAAGTTAAATGGAAAAAGAAGTAAAAAGCCCAAAGCAAATTCGACTCCAATCAAGGTGCGTGAAAAGTACTTTGCCAGCAATTCGGAAAATCCCATTGGGTACAACTGTTGTACTTCGAACGTAGAAATGGTTCCATACATCGATGGATCTGGAAAGATCTTTCCTAAAGCTGAAATGAGGAAGAGTCCAGCAACGATGATGCGAATGGACCAAGAACTGATTTTTAACGTTTCTTTCATAGCAAAGGTTTTGGTAAATGTAGGAGAAGATTTTATCCGTAAAATGGAATTAACAGCCTCTTAACAAAAATTACTGCAGGTGAATTAACGCGAAAACACTGTAATTCAACATATCGAAATAATTCCCTTCAATTCCCTCTGAAACAAGTGTTAATCCAGCATTATCTTCGATTTGTTTGATTCGTAAAACTTTGCTCAAGATTAAATCCGTTAACGAACTGACACGCATATCTCTCCATGCTTCACCATAATCGTGGTTCTTTTTCTGCATCAATTCAAATGCTTCTTTCTCTACTTGGCGATAAGCGACGAAAGCCTGTTCAACGGTCATATCATCGTTTATTTTCGCTTCGTGTCGAACTTGAATAATCGCCATGATGCAATAGTTTACAATTGCCATGAAGGCATCCTCAAAGGATTCTCCCACCTTATTTTCACCTGTTTCTTGAATGGTGCGTATGCGTTGTGCTTTGATGAAAATTTGATCCGTTAGGGAACTTGGACGTAAAATTCTCCAAGATGGACCATAGTCGATAGATTTTTTTTCAAAGATCTCTCGGCAAACATTCATTACATTTGTGTATTCAAGTGTCGTTTTTTCCATGTATTCAGTATGATATCAAACACTTCTTTCCGCATTAGTCGCTTTATTCAATGTAAAGGACAACTGCATGATTTCAGCAACCCAAAGATAATGGGAATTCTGAATATGACGCCAGATTCCTTTTACGAAAAAAGCCGAAAGACCTTGAGTGATGACTTCCTAAATGAAGTTTCCGCGATGATTCAGGCTGGAGCTGATATCATCGATATCGGTGCGAGTAGCACACGTCCGGGAGCTCAAACCCCAAGTGCAAGCGAAGAACTTTCCCGATTAGCAAACGTATTTCCATTGCTACGCAAAGAATTCCCGAACATTTTATTGTCGGTTGACACCTTTTATGGAGAGGTAGCCGATTATGCGTTAACTCATGGTGCCGACATCGTTAATGATATTTCCGGCGGCCAATTCGACCCTGAGATATGGGGAGTTGTTGCCAAACATCAAGCACCATATGTACTGACGTATCATAGAGGAGAAAAGTCGAACCTTGGAACTTCGTATGTTTCCAATCATTTTATGATGGATGTCCTTCGGTATTTTTCTCAAAAAATCTCCGATTTAGAAAAACAGGGAGTGTATAACATCATCTTAGACCCTGGATTTGGCTTTGGGAAATCCCTCGAAGAAAACTACGAATTGATTCGTTCTTTCGACATGCTTCACCTCTTTGAAAAGCCAATATTGGTAGGGATTTCAAGAAAATCAATGATTCGCGAAATTTTGAAAGTTGACGTTGAAAATTCCTTGAATGGAACAAGTGCGCTTCATGCACTTTTATTGACAAAAAACGCACATGTTTTTCGTGTTCACGATGTTCCTGAAATGAATGAAGTTCGTACTTTGATGGATGCAAGTCGCTAAATCATTATGCAATTGAAACTTTTTTGCTTACTTTCGTATTATTGAATTAACTTTTCAAGCTATATGAAATCAATTTTCCTCTTTGCTGCCTTGTGTTTTACGCAACTTGCTTTTGCTCAAGCACCAAGTGCAAACTTCACTATTTCAGATGAAGATTTAATCCTTTGTGAAGGTGACTGTATTTATGTAACCAACAACTCTACAGGTAGTGACTTAACGTATTTGTGGTCATTTCAAGGAGCAACACCAGCTACCTATGTCGGACAAAATCCAGGTCCAATTTGTTTCCCTGTTGCAAGTGGTTCGACACCGTTCTCCATTACATTAGTTGCAACAAATGCTTCAGGTGTAACGAGTACTTTATCTCAATTCGTCATTGTGAATACCACACCGACAATAAACTTAACTCTTTCTGATACAACGGCAGGTGCATATGTAGTAATCAACGACACAACCATTAACATGTATCAAAATGCTTACTTGTATGCGGAAGGGACACCAACAGGTGGAAACTTATACTGGTATCCAAGTGGAGTGGTTTCGGATAGTCTTTTAGGTTGTGCTCCATGTATTGCAGGTGATTCATTAACGGTGAATCCATTCTTTACAACAAACTATGTTGCCACATACACGTTGAATGGCTGTTCTGTTTCTGATACGGTTTTAGTTACCGTTAACTTTGCTTCACAAGTGAAAGTTGAACTTCCAAACTCTTTCTCTCCAAATGGAGATGGTGAAAATGATTTCTTCCGTGTTTTGACGAACGTTGATAAAGATCAAAACTTCACCAACAATGCGAATAATGGATTCCAAGAAGGTGGAGCAATTGCAGAGATCGACTTAAGAGTTTACAACCGCTATGGACAAATGGTTTTTAGAACCACGAATCCACATGAAGGATGGGACGGTACATTTAAAGGAAAACCATTGAATCCAGCAACTTACACATACATTTTAAACTTCAGAACCATTGACGGTCGTTCAGATGATCGCTCAGGAAATGTTACTTTATTTAGATAATACCTATGAAAAGAATGATCCTTTTTTCGGCAACTGCTTTGTGTTTTTTACAAGCAAGTGCCCAACAAGATAAAAACATCAGTGCTTGGTATCAATCTCAGGTATTGTATAATCCAGCTGCGGTAGCAACCGGAGCAGAAGATTACAGCATCTTTACCAATTACCGTTCACAATGGTTAACCGTTCCACAAGCTGGAATGAGAACCAACACCTTAAACGCAGAGTTTAAAATCCGTGATGGTGTAATGGGCAGAAACAGCTTTGGCGTTGGATTATCTGCGGTAAATGACCAGACAGGAGACGCGAGCTTAATGACAACAAGCGTATCTATTCCGTTTAACTACACGATTGCTTTAGATCGCAATAACAAATTCTCTGTTGGACTTTCTCCTGGATTCTACCAACAAAGTGTTGACCGTGGAACACAAACATGGGAAAATGAATGGAATGGAATTGGATTCTTTTCCTCTCCTAATACTGAGTTGAGTTTGAATAGTTCGTATGCAACGATTGATTTAGGTACTGGTTTATACTACCAACATACCACAAGAAATAAATCAATGTTTTACGCAGGATATGCATTGAACCACTTAACACGTCAAAAAATTGCGTTTTCATTCGGTGGAGATAAAATGTACATGAACATGGTTGTCCAAGCTGGTGCGGATCTCACGACGAAAAGAAGAGACTTCCACGTTCAACCAAGCATGATTTTCTTCAGAACAGGACCTTCATACAATTTCACAGCGGGTGTATCCTTTGAACACACGATTAAAGAAGGATCAGAGATTACCAACATCAATAAATCAAACAATGTGACTTATGGTGTATATTACCGTCACAATGATGCGGTTGTTGCAACTGTTGGAATGAAAATAAAGGGGATTAAATTTGGATTAGCATTCGACGCGAACTACTCGAAATTGAGTCAAGCAACAAGCAGCGTAGGAGCTGTGGAAGTTTACTTCAAGTCCCTACTCTACTACAAAAAAATGAACCACAGAGGAAAATTGAAATAAGAAAAATCTAAGAAAAAAAAGTCCCGACATTGCTGTCGGGACTTTTTTTTATTTCAGAAATTTCAGTGGATTAAATCTGATCCCAATAGTCCATGTTTTATCAAATCGCTAATCTCACCACTGGGATAAAATCCATAGCAAGGGTTGTTTCTTCGTCTTGAACAACTAATTCTTGCTTGTCCTCAAATAGATACTAAAAAACGGGGCATTTACACCAAATGAAATTCACAGCGCGGACAATTTTTTCTACCTTCAATACTTTGAAAAAGCTCACCAATACTCGTATCTAAGGCCATGCATATCTGATGCAATAACATGATCGAGACGTTTTGGTCGCCTTTCAGTATGCGACGAATTGTTTTTTCGTCCACATCTGCTGAATAGGAGAAATCTAATTTTGAAGGATAACGATCCATGTAGCGAATGTTAATTTCAATGGCCAATTTTTCAAGAATTTCCTTCGACATGAACCAAAAATCGTTGGATTTAGAAAAGTTACCTCGGCATATATGCCGTTTATATAAAAAAACAATATTTTTATGCCATGAAAGCACTCATCACCTCCATTTGTCAAGAAAAAAGTCATTTCGTTTGTCGTCAAACAGGTGAGGAACTGTTATTGATTCCCTTAAAGGACAATGTGGCGGACTTCAATCAATACCTTACCTTGAACGAAGTCGGTGCTTTTATTTGGGAGAATCTGGAGGAGGGAGACGATGAAGCTACGCTCGTGGCAAAAATATGCACTGAATTTGAAGCCAATGAAGATGACGTGCTGGAAGATCTCCGTGCATTTTTAGAAAAACTGCGCACCTATTTGGAAATCCAATGATTACGCAAGAACCGATTCATGTGAAAATTGCTGAGTTCATCCTGGCCTTGAATGTCCCGGAGGATGTTTCGTTTGTGTTGGATGGGGGATTTGAAGGATTTTTAGCAGAGCGATCCGCCGCGGCGGAAGAGCGAGAAATAGAGCGAGAGCGATCCGCCTTCGCTGAAGCTTCGGTGGATGAACGTGCAGATTTAAGGATTTTCTGTCATGTGGGCTGTGCGAATGCACCGAAATCATGGGGGAAGGAGATTTATAGCGCTGAAAATGAAGAACAAGCGCTATGGACGATTTACGAAGCAGATGGTGGAATTTGCATTCATGTGAATGATTCCGAGGAATTGACGCGATTGCAGCACATTGCCTTTTACCAAGAAGAGAAGCAAGAGTGGACCATTTATTCGGACTTGAACGCAAATCAAGAATTGGAGTCCTTGCGTTACCCGATGTTGCCCTTGATTTTATATTATTTGACGACAAAAACAGAGTCCTTGTTGGTGCATGCTTCCGGTGTGTTTGACGGTGAACATGGACGCATTTTCTCTGGATTCAGTGGCGTGGGAAAAAGCACGATGGCTGGAATTTGGGAAAGCGCTGGAGCAATGTTGATTAACGACGACCGACTGATGTTGCGCAAACTTGACGGACGCTGGTGGATGTTCAATACGCCCATGTATTACACGGATGTCCCCAAGAAAGCTCCCTTGGATTTCATTTACCTACCTTTTCACCATCCCGAAAACACCTATGAACGAGGGAATGGCATTCAAATGAGCATGCGTTTCATGGCACATTGCATTCAGCATGGATACAACGCTGCTCATGTTCAATGGCATTTGAATCAACTCATGGACATCAGCACGGAAATTCCCATTACGCGTTTGGGCGTCGTTCCAAATGCGGAAGTACTGACCTTTATCAAGCAGCATGAACAAGCGTGAGCAATTCGAGGATACCCTTGATGTAGAAGCGCGCTTTTTGGTCGGAATTCTTTGTGCGCATGTACGACAGGAAGCCTTGCCTGTGATTCCAGAAAGGCTCATCTGGCAGAAATTTATTCAACTTTGCTACGCGACGCATTATGCAGGAATCATCAGTGACCTCATCAGAGCATACGATTCAACTAAGATTCCGGAAGAGGTCTTTCAGCAATTGAAATCCTATCAGCTGCGTGTCTTGACTTCCAACGAACGTTTATTGCATCAATATGCGTCCTTGAAACAGATCGCTAACGAACAGCAATTGACACTGTATCCCTTGAAAGGAATTACCTTGATGCCTCATTTGTACGAACGACCTTATCACCGACATATTTCGGACATTGATGTCCTAATTGACAACAAAGACCTTTTGAAGTGGGAAAACCTTCTTAAAACGCAAGGATTTGACATCAAACGCCGTCATGCCAAGTCACGTTTTCACGAGCAGATGAACTTGAAATACGATCCCTTGCAAGCGTTTAAACAGCAGACCGTGGTAGACTTTCACGTTTCCTTAAATTCGGGATTTCACCAAATTGACTTGCCCATCGCTTCCTTGATGGAAAATCATGAAACTTCCCACGAATTAAATCCAATAGATCAGTTCATCTTTGTCTGCCTTCACGCGTATAAGCATCTGTACTACGGACAGTTAAATGTCCTGCATTTAATGGATATTTTCTTGATGAACAAACAGATTTCCACATCAGAGCTATGGACACGTTGCGAACACTTTAAGTGCACAAAGGAAGTTCAGGAAGCACTTGACCTTTCGTTATTTTTCTTCGGAGATTCGAGCAAACAAATTCCCAACTGGCAAGCATTCGTCTTACAAAAGGAATTAATGGCGCTTCCTCTCACAATGCGCATGCGCCAACTCTTTTTTTACCGCAAGCACCTACGGATTCCAGTTTCATGGAAGAACCTTCCCTCCTATCTGTGGTTTCAGGTTTTCCCCAGTGCGGCGTATTTGCGTCAAAGCGATGGAAAATCGAGTTATGTGGTGAATTGGTGGAGTCGTTGCATACGCTTGATCTTGAATCGTTGAGGTAGACGTTTTCAGATGACCAATTCGGGCATCAAGATTGGGATTCGGGACGGTGTTTATATGTTGAAATATTGTATATTTGACATCACATGTTACCGTTAATTGAACATAAAATAACTGAGTTACGAAATCTTTGCAAAGCGTTCGATGTTGCGCGCATGTATGTTTTTGGTTCAGCCAGTACTGGAGAACATACCGCCAACAGTGATATTGATTTACTGATTTCCTTCAAGGATTTATCCTTCGAAAAGTATACCGACAACTATTTTGAATTACACGAACAACTAGAGTTATTGCTTGAAAAAAAGGTTGATTTAATTACGGAAAGATCACTTAGCAACCCTTATTTTATTGCAAGTTTAGAAGATTCTAAAAAATTGATTTATGTCGCATGATGTAAAAAAATACGTGCTAGATATTTCGAATGCCATTGACTCGATTTATGAATTCCTTGGGCCTAAAAGAAATTTCAATTCCTATGAATCCAATAAACTTCTGCGACGCGCAGTGGAAAGGGAACTTGAAATTATTGGAGAAGCCGTAAACCGTTTGATTAAGCTAGATTCTACGCTTGAGATTTCAAATGCACGCAGAATAGTTAACCTCAGGAATTGGGTAATTCATTCTTATGATAATGTTGACAATGTGATTATTTGGGGCATTATTGAAAAGGACCTGCCATTATTACAAGCGGAGATTAAAAAATACCTCAACTAAGTTGGCTGTTTTTTTTATGACTATTATTTGACACTACGTTTGAGCCCCAACGCTCCCGCTCTAAGCACTCACTCTGGCTCTCAGCTCCCATCCGCCGTAGCTTTAGCGAAGGCGGATCGCTCTTACTGAATTACTATTTTCTTCTTCACCATCAACTTCCCGGCAGCTACTTCCACGAAGTACAGACCAGCTTGTTCGCTTAGGTTAATTGTTGTTTCTAGGTCGTTGAAGTCCGTTTGTTCAACGATACGTCCACTGGCATCGAAAATCTGAATGCTTCCTTCTGGCTTGAATCCTTCGTCTAAGCGGATGATGATTGTTCCTTGGTTGTTGCTGACGATTTGAATATTGTCTGACGTGAGTTCATCCGAACCTAGGCTTTCGAGCTCCATTGGACCACCGACAAGAACAGGTGCATTTGCCAATTGGAAATGAACCACAAATCTAGATGCATTTGTACCTGCCTCACCAAAGAATGAATATGTGGGATTAATCGTTAAGTCTTGAATCACCCCTTCTTGTTTATCTTCGAGGAGTATCAGTCCATCTTCGATGTTCAACTCTTCTGCTTGGAAAATGTATGTTTTGCTTGAAGGCATTTCTAAAGTCAATGGAATAGATGTTTTCGCTTTCACGTTTTTCATTCCGTTGATGACCAATTTCTTGGCACTCACCATTGAATAGAACTGTGCGTATCCACTTGCCGCCATTTTCTCAGAATCGAAATTATCGAAGCTCATCGCTGCGTCTGGGGACATCAATAAAATCACTTGATCCTTGTTTTGTCCGTCCAACATGTTCAAGCGCAAGAATGCGGGGAAATCCTGTGGAGTACTTCGTAATCCTGATCCACTTGCTTGATGACTGCGCATAGAATTACTCATGGTTAAAGAACCCGTTAAATTATCCGCCGACACCTTTACCCAAAATCCTTGCATTGGCGGGATGTAACGATTCATTAGTACACCAGCGTTATTGGTTCCAACATTACTTGTAGCATTATAAGAATCCAAAACATCCAAAGTGTTTCCTGAAGCGGTGCGTACATACATTGTTGTCGAAACATTCGTTTTTCCAACCAAAGTCCAGTCCAAATAAGAAGGATAAGGATTACTGATCAAATGACATCCGCGGTAGGTTTGAGTCGTTCCAGTACGTGTAAGTCCAGAAACTGTCACCGTTCCATTCGACAAACTTGTTCCAGAGAAATTAATGGTTTCACTTGTTTGTCCGCTTCGAAGCACATACGATTTTCCTTGCGTGAGTGTTTGTCCGCTCGTTACTGGAGCATACGCAAAACTAGATTCGTTCCACTGCCACAATTGGTTTCCAGTAGAAGAAAGCAAGGCTGTACTGGAGGCATCAGAAAGTGCAGCACCTAAGTACCAAAAGCGTCCGTTTGGCGTGGATCCACCTGAACCGGTGATGGCTTGTTTCACGTTGTAAGTTCCTGATCCCGCAAGAGTACTACTTGATCCCTGAACCAAGGTTGCGCCACTATTCAATGTTAACGTTCCATTATTTGTTAGCACTCCATTCACCGTCAATTTTGCATTGGTCAACAAGGAAACATTTGTTCCGGAATTAATGGACACATCTGTCAAAATGGGAAAATTGGTAATACCCGTGTAAGGAATCGAAACGCTGGTACTAGCAGTTGGCACTAAATTAGGACTCCAATTTGAAGCATTCGTCCAATCTGTCGATGTACCTCCGTTCCAAGTCACATTCAAATTACCATTATTGATGTTGTAATATGAAAGTTGATTTAACTCCAAATTTTGACGTTCAGTTGTCGTTAACTCTGACTGTAGAATGATCACCTCACTCATATACCCATACCAACTAGGAGATTGATTTTGACCGGAACCAATGTTCAAGGCATTAGAGATACTATTTAAATTGGCACTTGGTAATGAATTTGTTCCTAGAGAGTTACCATTTAACCATGCAGCGGAACCGCCTGAACCGTTATACTTCACAGCTGTGCGAATTCGAGGATATGTGCTTGCGGTTATGGTAAATCCTGCATCATTGTAATAATGATTTAGACAGAATGTCGTTGAATTACAATCTCCATAGTGCAATCCCACGTTATTACAACTACAATCCACTCCAACAAACATTCGACTGCTGCCGCCATCGATTTCGCAAACGGAATTAATGCTATACCCATGTCCTGATAACCAAGATGCAGCACTACTGGTTTGCATAAATGAATAGTTAAACCATGCTGCGACATTACCATAAACGTTTTTCGTTAACACGCCATTTTGAACGATTTTGGGTCTTGCTGTGTTATTGGACTGAAGGACATGACGGTTGTTTCCACTTTGATCATACCAAACAGCAATAAACATTTGTGAAACACCCGTGAAGAGCGAAGAAAACAAAGTGGAAGTATTTGCTTTAACCGCTTCATTATAGGTAGACGAACTTGCAGAAATGGTAGAGTTTAATGAAATTGCATTCGCTCCATCCGGATAAACATCGTAATAACTCGTACCATTAAAAACCCTGAACAAGGGGCCCGTATAAGCGCTACTTAATAAGCGCAAACTATATGCTGTAGACACAACAGAAGAACTGGAGAGACCAGTTAAATTTAAGGTATTTTGTGCATGAGAAAAGATGATGGTATTCAAAAATAGAACCATCCAAAAAAAACGTTTTAATGTATTTATCGAATATAATTTAAAATCAACAATAGGGATTTTTCGCATGAGATGAACTTAGCACCCTAAAATACTAAACTTATTTTAATCAATGATAATCAATTACTTAAAAAACTTCAAGGGATTAAATTCCAAACTATTCCCCGGGTTGTTCGGAATCCCTTGTCCGGTGGACGTCGTGAAAAACGTAAACTCCGTATCAATTTGGATTTTCTCCACCTGTGGCGATGTGTATGCCTTACGTTGCCCTTTCTCTGTTTTCGTTGCTTGGGTATGCATGTTGTATTGTTTAGTGTTTTTTATTCGTTTTTCGATTCCCGTTTTCCGATTCCCGATATTTCGGGACGTTGACCGAGGTCCGCTCTGTTTCTGTTTCTGTTAATTAATCACAATTTTCTTCTTCACCATCAACTTCCCAGCAGCTACTTCCACGAAGTACATCCCCGCTTGTTCGTTTAACTGAATCATTGTTTCCTGGTCCTTGAAATCCGTTTGTTCAACTAGACGCCCACTCGCATCGAAAATACGGATGTTTCCTTCTGGCTTGAATCCTTCGTCTAGGCGGACAATCACCGTTCCTTGGTTGTTGCTAACGATTTGAATGTTGTCCGACATCAGTTCATCTGAGCCCAAACTTTCCAACTCTTGTGGTCCACCTACTAATACCGGCGCAGTCGCCAATTGGAAGTGAACCACGAAGCGCGTTTCATTCGTTCCTGCGTTTCCGAAGAAGGAATACGTTGGATTAATCGTTAAGTCTTGGATTACTCCTTCTTGTTTATCCTCGAGGAGAATGAGTCCATCTTCGATGTTAAACTCCTCAGCTTGGAAGGTATAGCTTTTGCTTGTTGGCATGACTAGCGTCAAGGGAACGGAAGTTTTCGCTTTCACGTTTTTCATTCCGTTAATCACCAATTTCGTTGCGTTCACCGTGGAATAGAACTGTGCATACCCACTTGCGGACATTTTCTCAGAATCGAAATTATCCAAGCTCATCGTAGCATCCGGGGACATCAATAAAATCACTTGGTCCTTGTTTTGTCCATCGATCATGTTGAAGCGCAAGTAAGCTGGAAAATCGATTGCGGAACTGCGTAAACCTGATCCACTTGACTGATGACTACGCATCGAGTTATTCATGGTCAAGGAACCTGTTAGTCCATCTGTTGTTACCTTCACCCAGAATCCTTGCATTGGCGCAATGTATTTGGTCATGGTTGGACCCGAAATGTTTGTTCCTTGTCCGTTGTATGAATTGTAGGTTTCTAATACATCAATTGAACTATTTGAAGCAGTTCGTACATACATTGTGGTCGAGACATTTGTTTTAGTAACTGCATCCCAATCTAAATAACTTGGGTACGGATTACTCACCAAATGACAACCTCTAAACTGTTGTGTGGTACCTGTTCGCGTTAAATTAGGGACAGTCACTGTTCCATTGGACAAGCCCGTTCCGGAGAAGTTAATCGTCTCGCTTGTTTGTCCACTGCGCAACACGTATGATTTTCCTTGTGTGAGGGTTTGTCCGCTTGAAACAGTAGCGTAGCCAATAGTGATGCCACCCGCCCCTTCATTCCACTGCCACAATTGATTTCCAGTTGACGACAACAATGCTGTACTTAATCCATTTGAAAGCGGACTACCTAAATACCAGAAGCGTCCGTTTGGCGTGGACCCACCAGAACCGGTGATGTCTTGTTTCACGTTGTAAATACCGCCTGTAATAGAGCTAAATTCACCTTGTAACAATGTTGCACCACTATTTAATGTGAAAGTTCCATTATTGGTAATTGTCCCATTAATTGTTGCTTTACCCGTTCCACTTATTGCGAGCTCTTTCAAAGATGCGATGATGAAAGCACCGGTTGTTTCTGCGTTATTCAACTCATTCGTGACAGTCAAATTATCATTGAGAGTGACAGTACCTGCTCCATTTGGTTTAGAAAGATTATAGATATTACCACTGAATAAGGAAGTTGGTAAACTCAAGGCATCTGTATTGGTAAATGATACGGTTCCTGCATCTGCATCGATGTTTCCACTTGTTCGACTAACTGATCCAGCGATAGTTAATGTATTTGCGCCAATATCTAAAGTTCCGGATGTTAAGGTTAATGCACCGGTTGTTGTAAATGATTGATTTAACGTAACACCAGCACTTCTGTTGATGGTTAAATTTTTCACGGTATTTGGTGGTATTGTCGTAAATGTTCCTGAAGTTGCACCATTAAATTCATAGTTAGCAGCACTACTAAACGATTTAGATGTAGTTGTTATTGAACCAGCAACACCAGTTGCATTGGAGGTTTTTAAAGTAGCGCCAGCAGATAAGGTAAATGTACCAGCACCAGAAACCGCCAAACTGCTGCAATCTATGATTCCACTTGTACCACCACCAACTGTTAATGATCTGTTTGTTGCAACAGGTAAATCATTAATTAAAGTAAGCGAAGCTCCATCTGCAATAGTCCAATTGATATTTGTATTGGTTAAGGTTCCTGCACTTCGGGTAAATGTTTTGCCAGAACCTGTGAAGTTAATTGTTGAAGTATTTGAGTTTCCAGTACTTTTTAATGTACCACCGGTTTGGTTATAGTTTCCTCCAAGGTTAATTATTCTTGAATTCGAACTGCCGGCAGATGAAGCTAAATCTAATATACCACCTTGTATAATTAAATCACCTGCTATAGTTAAATTTAAATTTGTTGATGATGAAAGTCTAATTTCACGTGTACCTCCTATACTTACTAATGTAAAATTACCATTAATTGTTGTTACCCCACTTCCAAATTGTAAAGAAGCCCCAAGATCATTGGTATTGTTAATCGTCAAATTGCCAAAAGTAATTGTTGGCAAACTACTTGTTGATGTATTATAACTTCGAATTTCGAAATTACTTGTATTATTAAAACTTTCTGATCCTCCAAAAATTGTTGTACCGAATGCTCCCGAATTATTATGTATATAAGTTCCCCCATTGTCTATCTGAAAAGTTGCATCACCAAAAATTGTTATGGCAAAATCTGATTTTAGTGTTCCTCCACTTTCTATTTGTAGTTTTGAGCCTAAACCACCAAATGACCAAAGAGCAGAGGTAGTCATTGTATGTGAATTCTGAATTACAAAATTAGCTGTAGTTGTAAAATCAGTAGGTGTTGCACCGCCACCTGTTCGTATACTGTTCCAATTATTGTACGCAGCTGGATTTCCAGAAGCTTGTGAATAATAAGTTGGAGTAGCAACAAGTTGACTACCTATTGCAGGAGAATTAGTTAAATAATTTTCTAACCCAGAACCAGCGGTACCGTTGGAAGCAAAAACAGCTACAAAATAGGTGTGTCCATCAATTAAATTTGTAATACTAACAGTACTAAGAGTTGCTCGGTATACAACAAAATTACCTGATGAAGTTCCAATTTCTGTACCTACTCCAAAAGAACCATTTGCACTATAGCTAGTGCCATCAACAGGATAAGCATCAACAGCAGTTACATCTTTAACAATAACAAGTGATCCAGTGGATGGTGTTACACCGTCACCACCTTTTGTCCAGTTAATTGTAAATCCAGTTGAAGATACATTCGTAAAATTAACACCATTTGCTTGAACTGTTGGTTCCGCGAATAGAGTTGTTTTACTTCCTGTTAAATATGATGTGGTTCGATAATTTGCACTCGCGCCAGAACCGTTGTATTCATATACATCAAAAGCATAAGCTGTACCTGCAGATAAATCTGTAATTGTTACAGTATTGCCAGTTCCATTATAAACAACAACATTTCCCGTTCCTGTAGTAACATTAGACACATCTGTAAAAGAGGCACTATTAACAACATATCCATTTGCATCGGTTGGCAACACTCTAGTTGTTGCATTTAATCTTGCTACTACAATTCTGTTTGCCCCATTTCCTGACGTAAAACTAACTTGAATGGAACTTGTTGTATATGTAGGGAAACTAATCGATGACGATATTGTACTTGGTTCTGAAGCAAGTGTTGTAATTGTTCCAACAGTTGTATAATTAGTTCCATAATTATTAGTTGCATATGCTTTATAACTAATAGATAATCCTGAAGGTAATCCGGTCGTTGCAACTGTAGAAACTCCTGTTGTGCCTGTGCCTGGAAGTTTAGTCACATTTGAACCACCAATAACTGGGTTTGCATTCAATGAAGTTTCTGACCAAACGATTCCACGTTCGGTTATTGGGTCTCCACCATCACTTGTAACGTTTCCACCTAGCGTAGCAGTTGTAATTGATACACTTGCCGACGTGGGTGTTGTTATGGTTGGTGCGGTAGGTGTACTCGTGGTTCCTGTTGCTGAAGGAATTGTAGCTGCAGTATAATAATTATAAGTACCAGTATTTGTTGCATCCCAATTATATGGAAGCAAAGTAAAGCTATAGGATGTGGCATAAGCCAAACCACTTATTGTTGTTGATGTAGTTGCTGTATTGGTAATAATAGCAGCCACAGTTCCATCACCTATGGTATTACCAACTGAATAATTTGTTGCATTCGTCGGCGTTCCTGTTGGTGCTGAATTACCCGATTTTTGTAATATAATATATCCAGCTGCATTGGTAATTGTACTGGCAGCGGAAAAAGTAAGTGTTAAAGAAGTGGTAGATGCTGCAGCAGCTGTAAACGATGCCGCATGTGTCGAAATATCTGAACTCAATGTAATGGAATTAGCTGGATTTCCAGTAGCAGTAGCTGTGAAATAATTAATTGTAGCCGCTGTTGGAGTAACATCACTATTGTAATCAAAAACTTGAACATAAAATGCTGTGGCAGCTGTTAAATTAGTAACGGTAACTGTACTTCCTGTTCCATCATAAATGCAATAATAGCCTGATGTGCCTAACTGCGTACCTTTACTATTCCAATCGCTACTTGCAGTATAAGCATTGGCATCACTAGGATTGGTAATACTTCCAGCTGCTGCTTTCATAAATACTGCCCTTCTTCCTCCATTACCATTGGTCCATGAAACAACCAGAGAGGTGGCTGTTTGACTACTAAATACAACTGCAGTAGCTTGAGTGGATGGCTCTGTTCCTACAGTATAAAAAGTAGTTGGTGTGGTATAACTCGTACCTTGACTATTGGTTGCATACGCACTGTAACTTATTTGAGTTGAAGTTGGTAATGATGTAGCTGAAGTTGTAAATACTCCGGTAGTTCCAGTTCCTGCTAGATTGGTAACGTTTGAACCTGAAAGCTGAGGAACATTATTTAAACTTGTTTCTGACCAAACTACACCTCTTGCAGTAATTGCTGCACCACCATCACTTGTAACATTTCCTCCTAATGTAGCTGTTGTACTTAGAATTGCAGTAGCTGTTGGTGTTGAAATTGTTGGAACAACAGAGGAAGAAGTATTTTCGCTTGCACTTGTTCCAAATGAGGTTGCTGTATTATCTCCATTACGAGCTTTTACTTGAAAAGCATACGCAGTTCCACCACTTAAACCAGTAACTGTTTTAGTTCCCCAAACAGAAGCAGTTTGCCATATGGCACTTGCACCTAAACTTCCGTTTGTCTGCACATAATAACTACTTCCAGTTTCTTGAATGGCAAATTCTGTAATGCTCGGATTTGAATTGCCATCAATTAAAACATCTAATGTTGTATTAGTTGGGTTATTAACTGTTGGCGTGCCTGGTGTATTTGCTAAAGTATAAAAAGTTAGATTAGAACCATTGGTAGTACCTAAACTATTGGTAGCATTTGCTCTAAAATTATATTGTGTATTTACACTTAGTGAACCTATGGTGGAAGTAATGGAAGTAGCTCCGGTTGCTGCCGCAATACTTGCAGGACTAGCGGTACCCGAAGAACCATAAGAAGTGGTAGTTCCATAATCAAATCCTGGAGTGGTAGTGCTACCATTGTCATTTACTGTTCCATTTAATACAGCACCTGTGGTACTTATAGAACTTGCAGCTGAACTTGTTACAGTTGGTGTTCCTGGTTCACCTAAATAGAAATCTCCAAAAGAAGTAACACCCGTTAATTGAGAACTTGTACTGGTTAATGTTCCAACTGTAGGATTGGACCAAGCACTTGAAGTGAGCTTTGCACCAACAAAAGAACTGGTGGCAGCACTTCCTTGAATATCGCCAGCAACAAAAGTAAAGGTTGGATCAAAACTGCTTAGGGTAATTCCGCTATTGGTTAATGTCCAATAACGATTTAAATATTTTGTTGGATGGATACCAGAAGCAGATGCAGGTGCAGCACCTGGAATGGTGGTACTTGCTGTTAAATCGCCTGCCGCTGTTACACTTGTTAATACCAATGTTACAGGTGTGTAATTGCTAACATCTCCAATTTCGAATGTTCTAGATGTAGCACTAACTGCCACATTTTTTTGCAAATTCCCAACGACGTGTCCGCTTGTTCTAGAAACTGACCCAGCTGATGTAAGTATTACTTTGTTTGAACCTGTAGTTATTTTACCTGAAGTAAAGGTAAGTGTACCGCCAATAGTTAAATCTGATCCTAAAGTTATACCACCGGTACCATTCATCGTAATATTTTTGCATGTACCTGTAAACGTACTTGCAGGAATCGTTAATGCACTGGTATTGGTAAATGCTACTGTGGCGCTGGCATTGCTTGCGTCTATATTTCCTGTATATGTTGTACCATCTCTGTTAATGGTTGAGCCGCTTAATGTAAGCGTATTTGCCCCAACTGTTAAAGTGCCGCTGGTAAGTGATAATGTGCCAGTGGTAGTTAAGGATTGACTTAATGCTACACCTAAGCTTCTATTTATTGTTAAATTATTAACTGTACTTGCTATGGGAGTGGTTGTAAAAGTGCCTGTAGCTGCCCCTTGAAATTCGTAATTGGCACCACTGCTAAATGATCTAGCACCTGATGTTTGTACTGACCCCGTAGCGCCAGAGGAAATCAGACCTGCGCTATTTGCTGTAATAACAGAAGCTCCTGTACTTAATGTAAATTTTGGTGCCACAACTGTAGAAAATCCAGTAGCCGAAGTATTTGTACCATTAACAATTGCAAATGCACCAAAATCTAAAGTCGCTCCGTTTGCAACGGTCAGAGTAGTAATATTCGAAGAATTGAAAGAGTAATTATTAAGAGGTAAATTCGTCAACAATTGCAACGTTCCTGCATTCACGTTAATGTCTATTGGTGCGTTAGTATTGTTAAATGTAGTTCCAGAATTACTGAATGTTTTTGTACCTGATCCTGTAAAATTTATTATTGCTTTATTTGCTGCTGAACTATTCGTAATAATACCTCCATTTGCAATACTAATATTACCTGAAACATTTAACGTCCCCAATCCTCCTGTAGAGTTAGATGCACCAAAATTTAAATTTAAACCTGAAGTTGCACCAATAGTAAGATTTCCACCTATACTTAATGTACTATTCCCATCTGCATTATTGTTTAGTCTCAGAAGAAAGGCATTTGTATTTGTGATATTGAAATTTCCATTAATAGTTGTAAGTGTATTATTTAGATGTAGTGACGCAGCTTGTGATGAACAGTTCCAAGTAAAATTACCAAATGACTGGGATAAACCAGTTGGCAAAGTTGGTGTAGTAATACCAATAATGTTACAGGTTGAATTTAAATCCCACGAAGCAGTTGGTATTGATCCTCCATTAATATTATGCGTGTAAGTGCCCCCAGATAAAAAGCTACCAGTACCAGTCATCGTAACTGTTCCTGAATTGTAGAGTGTTCCATTTACCTGAATATCTGTTCCTGTTCCATCTGCTACAGTCAAAGTTTGACTAGCCGCTACTGTCACTTGACCACCTGAATTTATAACTAGTTGATCGGCAGAAACAGATGCCGCAACAGTAACAGTATGACCGTTTAATATTGTAACTGTGTTTGCACTTGTTGTAGGTGCTAATGTAGCTGTTATCCAATTGGTAGAACCATCTATTGAACTTTCCCAGGTACCTACAGTTGCCCAGTTGCCACTTGCTTTTGAACGGAAATAATCGCTTACAGCAGTAGGTACTGTTACAGTAATTCCAGCAGCGCTATTGGCTGAAAGACTACCCGATGTTAATGTTAACGTTGTTGGACCGCCTGCTGAAGAAAACTGGAAGGCAGCAGGGAAGGTAAATACACCATTACTGATGGTACCACCTGTTGTAGTAGTTGATTGAGTTAAAGAAGATGAATTACTAATAGAATAGCTAGGGTATGCAAAATCAATATCTGTACTACCGCTTGCTCCATCCTTTGCCGTAACTACCGGAGTAGTGGTCAAATTAGTATTAGTTGAAGCAGTTGTTGGAGGTTGAGTTGTATAAAAAAGACCGCTGGCTGTAACAATTAATTTGTTAGCTGTATTGGTAGAACCTGTGATGTCACTTGCTGCTCCACCAGCATTTGTAGCAGCAAAACCTGAACCTGCAGTTGACGCTGTGGTTGCAGTTGAAGAAACTGTTAACTGTATTTGTTGGTTATCAGTAACTGTTGTATTAAAGCTGGCATACACACTAAAAGTTCTGTTGCCATTATCTGCAGCAACAATTGATGGAGATAAGGCAATAGTTGTAGCTGATGCACTTACAGCAACTTCCCCCACAAATGCAGTACTTGTATTGTCATACACCGCAAGTCGTCTCAAATTCGCAAAATTCCCAACTGTAAATGAAATTGAACTTAAGGTTGTAGCAAGACCATCTACGTCTGAACTACCTGCTCCATCTCGTAAAGTAAATTCTGCAATTTTTATATTATTGGTCCCTGCTCCTGATGTAGTGATGTTAGCCGATTGATAACTTCCATAAGCAAGGTTTGTTGGCTCTGTAAAACCATAGCTTCGTATGATGTCAGATGCGGCAGAATTAGCAAGAACCCTTGAGTTACTTGCCATTGAGCCTGAATTAGTAGTTAGTGTTGTAACAAAAGCTCCCGAACCAATACTTATACCTACCGGTGTGCTTGTACCTGTACCCGAAACATCTGCAACAATCAGGTAATTTCTGACTGCGGAAAACCCTGTTTCATTAGTAATATTGATAGTTGTTGTTGTATTGCTTGGAAATGAGATGGCAGCGGTTGAAACATCTGCATCTGCTGTGCCGCCAGTACCATTAATAATTCCATCACCATTAAAATCACGATAGATACGTACATTGCTAACATCTGTTCCGGTCACCAATGTGGTACCTGTTATGTTAACACTTGTAAAATTTGCTGAAGCACTTGGTGTAACGGAAAAACCTGCTAAAGGTACATTTGTACTTCCTCTTGTAATGGTGCTTATTGGTTGAGTTCCGTATGCTGCAAGGGTAGAGGTTGAAGAAGCTGCCGTTGAAGAAACTGCCACATTATCAATACTAATTTTAGGTCTAGAACCTGTTGTACCAGTTGCTGTTCCATTGTAATTATAAAATCTTAGTTTAACTGTAGATTGGTTATCTAAAGCAGAAGGTAATGAAATTGAAATTGATGCAGAACCAACAACATTGTTAGTAGCAACATACGGAAGATTTGTACCTGTAAGTTCTGTCCAACTAGTACCATTTATTGAATAATATACTTTTAGTGAACCAATTCTATCGCCTGTTGAGTTATTTACTGTTGCTGCATCAAAACTAAATGTACCTGCAGCACGTCCAGTAAAATTTAAGTTTAAGTCAAATGCAACTGAAGAAGAAGAAGAAGAAGTACCAGTTGATAGAAATTGAATATTAGTAGAACCATTCTGCAGTCCACCTGTCGAAGATGTAGTAAAATTTAAAGAACTTACAGTCATGTATGTGGCGACTGGAATTGTTCCTACAGATGCAGCAGGAACGTACGACCAATTAGTTCCTGATGCAGGAGATGTCCATGATGAAAAACTCTCTGAGTAATTGCCACTTGACATACTATAATACGTCTGCCCAACCAAACTCCCACCAACCATCAACACCACCAACAAACTCAAAACCTTCACACTCCCCCCTTTCAACAACAAACGCTTAACATCTGCAACAGAAGAACGAAAGGAAAAACTAGTATTGATAAACGATGGATCGAGCGGTGATTTCATGGTACGTGTAGATTTCATGAGAAAAAGAGTTTTCATCGCTACAAATCTCGCGCTAATACAAATAGGGTAAATTAGGGGAGTGTTAAGGTTTCGCTTATTTAATGATAAGGGAATGTTAAGGTTTCGCTTTGTTTTATTGAGAACATAAAACAAGGTTCCTTTTCCGGAGTTTTCTTTTTGCATTTTTCGCTTGGATCAAAATAAACGGGGTAAATGTATGCAAATACACACCCACTTTTCACCATGAAAAACTTGATTATTGTTACTCTAAATAAACTTTGTTGAAAATATTTTAAGCTGTGAGTTGTGGGGACTAGTGACTAGTTACCTAGTGACTAGTGACTAGTAACTAGTGCCTAGTGTTTTTCCACACCCAAAACCAAAAAGAATAGCCTTTTCCAAGGCGAAGAACTAAACAGGAATGAAAAGATGTCGGAGAAAGTGTGCGCCATGCGGCTAAGCCTATGTTAGTAGTAGGCCAATTATATATCAGAAAGATACTTTTTGCTCTTTTCCGTCATAGATTAATATTTTTGTTGAATCAATACTTTTTCTCAGAATAGGGTTTCTTATGGAAGAATTTGTCAGTAAGTCCACCTTTCTTTGAAAGAAACCCTCGAATTTATCCCATAAATCTAAAAGATTTTCCCCACGTTTCATAGGATCTTTTGTGTCCAATTCAACAAGTAAATCAATATCACTAGTTTCTTCGTTAAATTGATCAGTTGTTGAGGAACCAAAAGCATACAAGGTTTTGACATCGTGACTTTTGCACAATAATAAAAACTCGGATGAGTTGAATTGTATGGAATCTTTCAAATTCATTTTGTTAAGTTATGAATTTTTAGTTATCGTTTATCAATGCATTTTTTGGTTTAGTGCTATCTTTTCACAAATCCTCTTCCACACCCAAAACCAAAAAGAATACCCTTTTCCAAGGCGAAGAACCAAACGGGAATGAAACGATGTCGACGAAAGTGTGCGCCAAGCGCCTCGACGATAAACACCATTAACCTTGGCTAGGTAATTTTCGGACGTGACCGGCGCATCTGGATTTAAGTTGGAATCGCCCTTGGTAAGGAGTTGTATGCTGCCATTCGCAGAAAGCACGGCATGAACCCGGTGAACGACCAAATAATCTTGCTTGTGAAAAGCGACCAAGTCTCCTCGGACAATCAGACTTAGTTCAGTCGGTGTTAATTTGACTTTTTGTCCTGGACGCAAAAATGGAATCATGCTCCGACCATAGGCACTTAATTCCACGGAATGACCCTGACTCAATAAGTCCTTCACCGCTTCACTTAATTTTAGCCTTGGTTCGTTCATGGAAATCGTTGAGGCGAAAATTACGCATTTTTAGCTTAGGATTGAATTCTCGCTCTCCGCTCTGTTTCTCTGCTCTGCTCTCCGCTCTCACTCTCCGCTCTCATCCGCCGTAGCTTTAGCGTAGGCGGATCACTCTGTTCCTCGCTCTCTTTCTCTCCCTCCGCTATCATCCGCCGTAGCTTTAGCGAAGGCAGAACGCTCTCACTTCATAAAAACCCCACCCGTATGCACAACCAAAACACTTTTTCCGCTGAACATTTCCTTTTCCTTCATTAATACATCATTCAACGCATAAAACACTTTTCCTGTGTATACCGGTTCAATTTTGAAATTATTGTGTAGGTGAAATGCTTCGATAAAATTCAATAATTCCGGACTCGTTTTCGCATAACCTCCGTGGTGATAGGCATCCCAAATAATGAGTTTCGACTGTAGAGAGTCAAACAGGACATCATCCTGAAGTAAGTGGCGCATTTCCTTCTGGACATCGAATCCTTTTAGGACAGGAACGACAATCAACTTCGCGTGCTCCGGAATGGACTTTAGCAAACCTAAACTGGTAGTCGTCGTTCCTTGTGCGACAACGTAGAAATCGTAATCTTGATCCAATTCCGTAACGATTTCGGTACACCCCTGAATGCCTTCGATATTTGCGCCGCCTTCCGGAATGAGCCAATAACGGGATCCATCGAGTTGAACAAGTCCACTTTGGTGTTTTTGGCCGGAAAATTCGGAGCGTGTTAAAAATTCCAATTTCATACCCAAGGAATGACAGTGCTGTAAAATGGAATTCGAATCACTCGTCAACTCCTCTCCCCTCACCTTTCCAATAACTGGAATTCCCAGTTCTTTTGCGGCCGCAGCACTTGCAATTAAGTGATTCGAATACGCGCCGCCAAAGGTGATGATTGCCGCGCACTCCTTGCGCAAAGCTTCCTGCAAATTGAACTTTAACTTTCGGATTTTATTTCCAGAAATAATGGGATGAATTAAATCATCTCTTTTCACGAACAATTTTAGCTGTCCTGTGTTACAAGTTAAGTTTACGGATTGGACAATGCTTTTTTGTGTCAATTCCGTGAACCAACTATCTAATTTAGGAACGAATGAGTTTGGATTTTTCTGGTTTTTCAAAACGGTCTCATTTAGATGAAGAGGACTACTATGTTTCTCCGGAAGGTTATATTGTTTTTACTGAAAACTACCACCTGAAACGTGGGCATTGTTGCAAAAGTGGTTGTAAACATTGTCCGTATGGTTATGATTTTAAAACTGGTACGATTAAAGGTAAGACGAAGGAAGAGGAATGATAATGTGCTAATTTGATAATGTGCTAATTTGCTAATGTGCCAATGTGCTAATTATTTGTGTTTAGTAGATAGTTAATCGTTTTATTTCGAGGTTAAATTTATAGAATCTTATCCTTGTGCGATATGCACAGTTCATTCTTTTTATTAAAAAATTCAACCCCTTCAGGGTTGTGATATCAGTTTATCGTTATTTAGTAGGGAAGTTTGACCCCTTCAGGGTCTTACCCACAATAAACCATGAGCGAAGCGCACAAAACTAATGTGCTAATTTGCTAATGTGCCAATGTGCTAATTATTTGTGTTTAGTGCATCGTAAATAGTTTCTAATTCATTGTTAAATTTCGGTTCTCCAAGACAAACCTCGCGCGAAGCGCTCAAAACTAATGTGCTAATTTGCTAATGTGCCAATGTGCTAATTATTTGTGTTTAGTAGATAGTTAATCGTTTTTATTTCTTGTTTAATTTTCTATTACATAATCCTCGCGCGAAGCGCACAAAACTAATGTGCTAATTTGCCAATGTGCTAATCTGCTAATTATTCGTGTTTAGTGCATCGTAAATAGTTTCTAATTCATTGTTAAATTTCGGTTCTCCACGACAAACCTCGCGCGAAGCGCTCAAAACTAATGTGCTAATTTGCCAAAGTGCTAATTTGCTAATTATTCGTGTTTAGTGCATCGTAAATAGTTTCTAATTCATTGTTAAATTTCGGTTCTCCACGACAAACCTCGCGCCAAGCGCACAAAACATTAGCACACTGGCACATTAGCAGATTGGCACATTAAAATATCCCTTTTTCGGGATATTTCCCCTCGTATTTACTCAACACACTTTTAATGTACTTAATGTCCGCTTCGACATCACCTGTTGGATAAAACAATTGATCGAATCCACCGGTTTTTGTTTTAAAATCGATGTAACAAATGTAAATGGGAACACCAGCTTTTTGCGCAACATGGTAAAATCCTTTTCTCCAGTTTGGATTGTAACTTCTTGTTCCTTCAGGTGAAAAGACGATGAACATGGTTTCATTTTCCTCAAAATACTTTAAGGCAGTGTCCGTTAAGTTGTTTCTCTTTTTACGATCTACGGGAATGCATCCAATTGCTTTAAGAAACCAACCCAAAGGTGGAAAGAATAGTTCTTTTTTTACGAGGTAACGTCCCTGAACGCCATAGAGTATAAAAGCCATTCTTCCAAGGACAAAGTCCCAGTTCGAGGTATGTGGTCCGACAGCAATGACACATTTTTTGATGTCACTTGGAACACGTTGGTCGAGCTTCCATCCAGTCAACCAAAAAATAAATCGTACTAATATTCGCATGTTCAAAGATAATCAAATCATCTTTCATTTATCTTTACAGCAGAAATGAACCGAATCAAAGAAATATCTTTTGTCCTTGCCTTAGGATTTCTGTTTATCCTAATCGTGAAACTTACTTTGTCCATCTCGGTAAAACCGAGTATGCAACAACGAATTCCTGTTTTTCAGGAAGCTCGTTTCGAAATGAGTGCACAGCCCTTAAGCTTCATTAAAGAACTCATTGCGACGGAATTGTTTGAGGTGAAAAATCAAGCTTTCTTGAATGACCTTCATCAACTTAGCTCATCGAAAACCTCAAAAAACACCCTTGACGGTATTCAAATGGATCTTCAGCAGGCAATGAGTGTCATGATGATTCAATCGGAATTTTTTAAAGGTCCGCTCATTCACTTCCGATCGAATCCCGGAAGTGCCCAAAAACGAACCGGAGAACACTACGTTCAACTTGGAGAAGATGTGTTTTATGCTCCATCAACTTCGCTGACAAGCAAACAAGCTTCTTGGATATTGAAAAATGTACAGTGGAAATCAAGAACCGTACTTCCAGGACAGATGATCGTTCATCAAGGACTAAACAGAAAACAATCCGAAGGAACGCTACAATGGACTCAAAACGAACTGCGATACCTTACAGAAGAACTCAAAACCAACCAAACATTGATTTTAAGTCCGCGTTTCTTTCATTACAGCAATGAATTTCCTAAGAAAGTACTTTCTTCCATTCCACCCGAATTTTCCATGCGTTGCTTATTGATTTCATTGGATCGCATCTCATTGAACTACGACGGAGGAAAATTAACGGAAGATGAGCAATTTCCTTTTGCCCCTTCGTTTGAGGTCTTGCTGGAATACAAAAATCCAGCTGCCATGGAGAACGCCATCCAATCTGTTCAGAACCTTTACGACTCTTTAAATTGGAAGGAACAACGTGTGAAAATGGGAAGTCAAGACATTTTCTTCAAACGAACAAGTACTAAAACTTTGTATATCTGTTCTAACCAAACAGAATTTTGTCCAAATGGAACACCAAACATCACCCGTTGTCAAACTGGATTCTTATGCAAAGGAGATTTGGGACGACTAACAAGCATCAAAAACACCGGTTGGGCTGGACTTGTATTGGACATGATTCCTGCGTTTCGAGCAAGTAAAGAATTATTTGACGGAACAAAAGAAGTCAAAAGTTCTAAAAATGGAATGGAGATCAGTTTCAAACCAGGAAAAAATGTGCTACACGAATTACTTAAAACACTTGTTGTTTACGGACAAGAATAGTGCTAGCGCACCTCAAAACGATTAAAATCGTTTAAGTCTATTTTCTCAAAAATAAAAAAAGAGCTTTCGTCGTAATTACTGAAACTTTAAATCTTTAATTATGAAAACGTACCTTTTTTCATTTGAAAAGCTGGATGTATGGAAGGATGCACATGCATTGGTCCTGCTCACGTACACAGCGACAAAAAAATTCCCAACCTCAGAGCGCTTCGGACTCTCTAACTGGATGAAGCAATCCAGTATTGACATCGTGAGTAACATTTCGTTGGGGAGCGGTCCGGTTCCACGGAAGGAACAAGTCGTGTTTTACCAACTTGCTTATTCAGCAGGAATGGAGTTATTAAACCACGCTTTGATTGCCCGAGACTTAGGTTACTTGACACCTGAGCATTGTTTGGAGTACCGAATCCACTTGGAGATGGTCACTGGTAAAATCAATGCACTTAAAAAGAGTGTGGTGGCAAAAACACTAGAGGCTGCAGCCTAAGTTTAGCGTTCGTTTTTTAAGCAAAAAAAAGCCCCTGACAGTATTGTCAGGGGCTTTTCTATTTTATCGAGTAAATAACATTTCTCTGAATTTTGGCAACGGCCACAATTCATCTTCCACTAACAATTCCAATTTATCGGCATGGTAGCGAATTTCATCAAAATGAGATTTCACATGATCACAGTAAGCAAGGGCTTTGTCCTCTGCATGTTCCAATTTGTTTGCGATTTTACGTTGCTCCAACATGGCATCCGATGCGGTTTTCATCTTATTCATGTGCATGCTGATTTTCTCAATGATTTCAATTTGTGCTTTAGACGCAGCTTTTCCAGCTTTATCGCCAAGAATGCTCATTAATCCTTGCACATTTGTAATCAATTTGTTTTGGTACTCAACCGCTGCAGGGATGAAGTTATTTTGAATCAAATCACCCATCAAACGAGATTCGATTTGAATTTTCAAGACGTAGTTTTCGAATTCAATCTCACGACGCGCATCCAACTCACGAGGAGAAAGAACACCCATTTCTTCGAATAACTTCGCTACGTTTTTATCGTGCCAGATTTGCAATGCACGAGGAGTATCTTTCAAATTCGCTAATCCACGTTTCTCTGCTTCGATTACCCACTCGTCTCCGTATCCATTTCCTTCGAAACGAATTTTCTTCGAGTTTTTGATCATCGATTGCAATTCTTTCAAGATTGCTTCGTCCTTACTCTCTCCTTTTTCAATGCGTTTATCCACGGCAATTTTGAATACGCGAAGTTGTTTCGCCATGATCGTATTCAACACGATCATTGCAGAACCACAGTTTGCCGCTGATCCAACCGCACGGAATTCAAATTTGTTTCCGGTAAAGGCAAATGGCGACGTACGGTTACGATCGGTATTATCCAACAAAATTTGTGGAATTTTCCCGATGTTCATTTTCAATTCCGTTTTATCCTGCGGAGTCATTTTACCCGCTTTGATGTTTTTCTCTAAATCATCTAACAACTGAGAAAGTTGACTTCCGATGAATACAGAGATGATCGCAGGTGGCGCTTCATTTGCTCCAAGGCGGTGGTCATTTCCTGCGGATGCAATCGCTGCGCGTAACAATCCAGCGTTCTCATGAATTGCCATAATGGTATTCACGAAGAATGTCAAGAATTGTAAATTCGATTTTGGATTTTTTCCTGGAGCCAATAAGTTCACACCTGTATTCGTGCTCAATGACCAGTTGTTGTGTTTTCCTGATCCATTTACTCCTGCGAATGGTTTCTCATGCAACAACACACGGAAGTTATGTTTGCGAGCTGTTTTCTCCATGATGTCCATCAACAATAAGTTGTGGTCATTCGCCAAGTTACACTCTTCGAAAATCGGCGCACACTCAAATTGATTTGGTGCCACCTCGTTGTGACGTGTCGTTACAGGAATTCCCAATTTCAATGACTCCACTTCGAATTCACGCATGAATGCGTTCACTCTTTCTGGAATCGATCCAAAGTAATGATCCTCTAACTGTTGTCCTTTCGCTGGCGCATGTCCAAACAATGCTCTACCAGTCAACATGATGTCCGGACGCGCATTAAACAACGCTGAATCAATAAGGAAGTATTCTTGTTCCCAACCAAGGGTTGCATTTACTTTATTGACATTTTTATCGAAGTACTGACATACATCTACTGCCGCAGCATCAATTGCTGTTAATGCTTTTATTAATGGCATTTTGTAATCCAATGATTCTCCCGTGTACGAGATGAAAATCGTAGGAATACACAAGGTTTTTCCAATAACGAATGCCGGTGAACTTGGATCCCAAGCGGTGTATCCACGTGCTTCGAAGGTATTGCGAATTCCACCATTTGGAAAAGAAGATGCATCTGGTTCTTGTTGAACTAATAAATCACCATCAAAACGCTCAATCGCTTTACCTGGACCAATTGGTTTAAAGAAAGCATCATGTTTTTCTGCTGTTGTTCCAGTTAATGGTTGAAACCAGTGCGTATAATGAGTTGCTCCTTTGGAGATCGCCCAGTCTTTCATTGCTGAAGCGACTTGATCTGCATTTTTGCGGTCTAAACGAGTTCCATTTTGTGTGGACTCCAACATCGACTTGTATGTTTCAGAAGGAAGGTATTCACGCATTACATCGATGTGAAATACATTTTGACCAAACAATTCTGATAGTTTCCCATCAAATTCAATGTGTTTTGGCTCTCTGCTCAACACATCTTGATACGCATTCAATCTTTTCGTTGCCATTTTTGGTTTTTTTTGACAAAGTTATTTCTTTTTACGCCATCAAATTCATTTTTTTATATTTTTTTTTCAATACACCCCCTATTTTTTAGGGGTCCATTAACTTTTTATTACTTTTTCATGAATTTTATGTCTTTTTCCCATGTCATTCACTGAAAAAATGCATTTTTGTACGGTATGACAAAGAGCGAATTGATCGAACGACTTCAAGGAATCCTACCTGGTGCAAGCGCACACGAGGCATTCGCTCCTTATCGGAAGCACTTTGAACATCAAGCTGGAACGATACGAAAGAAAGCTGCCGTAGGAATTCATCTGTATTTACATCAAGAAGTATGGCACTTTTTGTTAATCGAACGTTCTTCCTACGACGGTAAACACAGCGCTCAAATGGCCTTTCCTGGTGGAAAACCAGAATCTACCGATCTTCATTTGGAACATACTGCACGGAGAGAATCCGAAGAAGAATTGGCCATTCCTTCTGTCAACGGTGAGAAAATCACTGAACTTTCAATGGTTTGGATTCCCGTTTCTAGTTTTGAAGTCAGTCCATTTGTCTTTTTACACGATGTACGACCAAGCATTGAAATCAACCAACGAGAAGTTGCACACTATTATGAAGTCAAGATAGATGATTTATTGGATGAAACTACGGTATCGACAACCAGTATTCAAGTCAACGATCAAGTTCACTTGAAAGAAGTTCCATGTTTTGTCTTGAATGATAAAATCGTTTGGGGAGCAACCGCGCTTATCTTGGCTGAGTTAAAGATGCTGATCAAAAAGGATTAAAACAAAAAGAGGAACAACTCTTGATTGTTCCTCTTCCTGCTAAACCATGCTAAAACTATAAAACTAAAACTACAACTATGAAATGTAATTTGACGCAAAGTTAAAGGCTTTTTTTAAACCGACAATGAATCAATGTGAATTTTATATTAATTTTTTTACTGCTCGAGTCATTTCTCTTTTCCCTGGAGGTCCCGGCAAGGATTCCAAAGTAAATCCAAGTGCTGTTAAATTACGTTTCATCTGTCCTTGAGCACAATACGTCACGAAGACTCCTCCCGGAAGTAAAAGCTCATACATTTTTGTTAATACAGGCAGTTCCCACATTTCGGATTGAGCACGAGGACCAAAAGCGTCGAAGTAAATCAAATCAACTTTCTCCGAAAGCTGTAATGCAAGAACGTCCTCTTTTATCTTCTTCAATTGGAATCCGGGATGTATCTCTTGGTAATCACCCCACGCTGCGGACATGATTTTTGCATACTTTTCTCTTTCAACTTTCTCCTGAACATAGTCCATTTGTCCCCAAATGTCTTCCGATAAAGGATGAAGTTCTATTCCAATGTAGCGAAGAGAATAGGAATATTGTTCCGACCACTGTGCAGTCAACAGGGCATTCAGACCTGTACCAAATCCCATTTCAAATACGGAAATCGATTTTTTCTCTTGTCCAACAAATGTTAATCCATGTTCAATAAACACGTGCATTGCTTCTTGTACAGCCCCATGACTAGAATGATAGGTTTCATCTAGTTCAGGAAGATAAAGTGTATTGGATCCGTCCGCGGTTTGACGTATTTCGATTTTTCTCATCTTACTTTTTACGTGCAATCATGAGTCCATCACGAATGGGAAGCAAGACTTCTTCCACGCGTTCATCTTCATGAATCAATTCATTTAATTTTCGCAACAAAACCGTATCCTTATCATTTTTATCAGGCTCAGCAACCTTCCCAGACCAAAGCACATTGTCCAAGATGACATACCCACCCGAACGAACTAATGGCAGAATGAGCTCGTAATATTCAATGTAGTTTTGTTTATCTGCATCGATGAAAACAAGGTCCCAGGTTTCATTTAAGGTTGGAATAACATCCAACGCTGGCGAAATGATGTAGTGAATTTGCTTAGCGAACGCCGAGGCGTCGAAATATCCTTGAACGCGTTGAGCCAATTCTTCGTTTACATCAATCGTTACGAGTTTCCCGTCTGTAGAAAGTCCTTCAGCCATGCACAGTGCTGAATATCCCGTATACGTTCCGATTTCTAGGATGCGTTGCGGTTGAATCATTTTCGAAAGCATGCTCAAAACTCGCCCCTGAAAATGTCCACTTAACATGCGCGGTTGCAGCACCTCTACATGTGTCTCTCGATTGACACGTTTTAGTAAGTCATTTTCATCGGCAGTGTGAGCACAACAATATTGATCTAATTCTTGAGAGATGAATTCCATGTAAACTTTTTATGGAACAAAAGTAATGGAAATTATTTCTTTCGTTTAATTGTGTGCTTAAGCTTCATAACAGCAAAATTTATTTCAAACGAGGTTTCCGTTTCATCCGTTTTCAAGTCCGGAACAATCAACTCCTTTAGTAGTCCAGAACCCTTTTCTAGCAATTCGTTTGTCAATTCACTTGTCTCTTCATTTACACTAGATTTGACAAGCCGAGTAAACTCCTTCAATTTCGCATATGTTTCAATAATCGCAATTGTCGTTTCGGTTGCTCGTTCGCTTTTCAAGATCGTTGCCAGCATATACAATCCCTTCTCCGTAAAGGCTTTCGCCTGGTATTTCGTGTGTTTACCTCTGGCTGAATTGTTTAAGGTCGAAAATTTCGACCTTAAAGATTTTGATTCTTCATCATCCAAAAACAAAACATAGCCCTCCGGAAATTTCTCTGGATTATTTCGATATGCTTCGTTCACACGTTTTGTTTCAATTCCATATAAAGAAGCAACATCTCGGTCCAACAACACTTTTTGATTGCGAACAACAATTAGTTTGGACTCAATTTGACTCAATTCATTCATGATTTCAGGTGTTTCAGATAAAATGGAGGACTAAATGGCGTAAATATTTCTCTTTTAGAACGCGATATGGCCAATTTCATTGCCTTTAGTTCTTTCAATTTCCTAAATTTGCAAGCAAACAAAACGATACAATGACGGTTTCTGAAATACGCCAGCAATTTTTTGACTTTTTCGAAAGTAAAGGACATCAAATTGTTCCCTCCGCACCAATGGTGGTGAAAAATGACCCTACGCTCATGTTCACGAATGCCGGAATGAATCAATTCAAAGATTTTTTCCTTGGACATCAACAAGCGACACAAAAACGTGTGGCCAATTCTCAAAAATGTTTACGTGTTTCTGGTAAGCACAATGATTTAGAGGAAGTTGGAGTAGATACATACCACCATACGATGTTTGAAATGCTCGGAAACTGGTCCTTCGGTGATTATTTCAAAGAAGATGCGATTTCTTGGGCTTGGGAACTATTGACTTCCGTATATAAAATTCCTGTTGACCGTTTATACGTAACCGTGTTTGAAGGTGACGACAAAGATGGCGTTCCTCGTGATGATGAAAGTTTTGCGATTTGGAAAAAATTCATTGCAGAGGACCGCATCATTTTAGCATCTAAAAAGGATAATTTCTGGGAAATGGGCGACACGGGGCCATGTGGACCATGTTCAGAGATTCATGTTGACCTCAGAAATGAGTCAGATCGTCAAGCTGTAAATGGATTAACCTTGGTGAACAACGATCATCCACAAGTGATTGAAATATGGAACAATGTATTCATGCAGTTCAACCGTAAAGCAGATGGCAGTTTAGAACCACTTCCTTCGACACATGTCGACACAGGAATGGGACTTGAGCGCTTAGCGATGGCCCTTCAAGGAAAACAAAGTAATTACGATACGGATTTATTCCAAACACTTATTCAATTTGTCTCCAAGGAAAGTGGCATACCTTACGGGAAATCCGAAGAGACCGATATCGCTTTACGTGTCATTGCTGATCACATTCGCGCGATTAGTTTTTCCATTTCCGATGGACAATTACCATCCAACACCGGAGCTGGATATGTGATCCGTCGCATTTTACGTCGAGCAGTGCGCTATGGATATCAAACACTCGGTTTAAAAGAACCATTCCTGTGCAAACTATCAGGAGTTCTCGTTCAACTGATGGGACATCCATACGAGGAATTGATTAAACAAAAAGACCTCATTGAAAAAGTCATCCGAGAGGAAGAACAAAGCTTTTTCCGCACGTTGGAACAAGGGATTAAACGCATGGATGATTTGATGGCAGCGAGCAAGAAATCTTCTGAAACCATCATTTCAGGTGAGAACGTTTTCGAGCTATACGACACCTACGGATTCCCTGTCGATTTAACATCATTGATCGCTCGCGAAAACGGATTCAGCATTGATGAAGACGGATTCCAAGCGCAACTGCAAATTCAAAAAGACCGTTCAAGAGCAGCTTCAGTCATTGAAACAGATGATTGGGTACAAATTGGTACGGATGTTCCAACTGTCTTTGTCGGTTACGATCAAAAACAAGCGACAGTCCACATTACGAAATACCGAAAAGTTAGTCAAAAAGGCAAGTCGTTTTTCCAACTCGTTTTGAACCAAACACCATTCTACCCAGAAGGCGGTGGACAAGTTGGGGACAAAGGAACCTTGAAGAACACGAATGAATCCATTCGCATTTTCGATACAAAAAAAGAAAACAACCTAATCATTCATTTAAGCGAGCAACTGCCATCCAATTTGAATGATGAGTTCACTGCAGTCATTGACCTTGATACACAAGAGCAAACGGCTAAAAACCACAGTGCAACACACCTACTCCACCACGCTCTACGAACAGTTTTGGGGACGCATGTGGAACAAAAAGGTTCCTTGGTGAATGCTTCTAATTTACGCTTCGACTTTTCACACTTCTCCAAAGTGACTGACGAAGAAATCGAGCAGATTGAAGCGTTGGTGAGTGCAGCGATTGTAGCAAACATTACTCTTGATGAGCGTCGTGCCATGGCTATTGATGAAGCAAAAGCACTTGGCGCCATGGCCTTATTTGGTGAAAAATATGGAGACCATGTTCGCGTGATTAAATTTGGTGAATCCGTTGAACTTTGTGGTGGAATCCACGTTCCTGACACAGCGAAAATCGGTCTTTTCAAAATCGTTTCTGAATCAGCAGTTGCTGCGGGTGTTCGACGAATTGAGGCCATTACTGGAAAGGCAGCGGAAGATTATTACAAAGAAAAAGCGGCTACTTTAGCTCAAATTCAATCTGCCCTTAAAAATCCAAAAGACATTGTGAAATCGGTGGAGGATTTACTTTCTAAAAACCAACAATTACAGAAAGAAATCGAACAACTCATTCGAGAAAAAGCGGGACAACTCAAATCACAACTTAAATCAAAGATTGTGAAGATTGGTACAGTTTCCTTTTTAGGTGAAATTGTTGAATTGGATGCCAATTCTGTCAAGGATATTCTTTTCCAATTGAAACAAGAAAACGAGAATTTCATCGCAATCATTGGCAATAAAGAAGCGGACAAATGCGGATTAAGCTTGATGATTGACGAAAAACTCGTTGAATCAACTACATGGAATGCTTCACAGTGGATTCGTGAGGTTTCATCTCATATTCAAGGCGGTGGCGGTGGACAAGCGTTCTTCGCAACAGCTGGAGGAAAACGAAGTGAAGGATTGCAAACAGCTATTGACGAAATAAAAGCAAAAATTGCCTAACGCAAAAAAAGTATTAATCATTACGTACTACTGGCCACCAAGCGGAGGCAGTGGTGTTCAGCGTTGGTTACATTTTAGTCGTTATTTAGCTCAATTGGGCTGGGAACCCATCATCTACACGCCTGAAAATGCGGAAGCTCCAATCGAGGACAAAAGCCTTATCGATCCATTTACAGAATCCGTTCATGTCATTAAATATCCGATTTGGGAACCTTTTGAAGCGTACAAGGCTCTGACTGGAAAGAAAGGCAAGAAATTACAAACCGGTTTTTTAAATGAAGGCGGGAAACAAGATAAAAAATGGATTCAGAAGTTTGCGCTTTGGCTTCGTGCAAACTTGTTTATTCCAGATGCGAAAAAGTTCTGGATACAACCATCCGTAAAACATTTACGTGATTTTTTAAAGGATCATCCAGTGGATATCATCGTATCAACGGGACCACCACACACAACACACCTCATTGCACTTGGATTAAAACGTGCTACGGGAATTCCTTGGTTGGCAGATTTCAGAGATCCATGGACAAACATTGATTGGTTCGACAAGCTTCCCATGACAAAATGGGCCATTCGAAAACACAAAAGACAAGAACAAGCTGTTTTAGCGGAGGCTACTGGAATTACCTGTGTGAGTCGAACATGGACCATGGAATTCGAAGCGTTGGCTCAACGACCAGTAAAACTCATTACGAACGGATTTGCACCAAAGGACTTTCAACACTTTGAGAAAAAAGAAGATTCCAACTTCACGATTTTACATACTGGTTCCTTGAATGCCGATCGAAATCCACTTTGTTTCTGGTCCTTTCTTGGAGAAGAAATCCAGCGAAATGAAACGCTCAAAAGCAAACTAAAAATTCAATTAGTTGGCGCCGTGGACGTGAGCGTTATTCAATCCATAGAATCCTGCGGATTAAGCGCCTATTTGGATCAAAGACCATTTATTCCACACGAAGAAGTCATTGAACTGATGTCCTCTTGCTCCCTCCTACTATTACCGTTGAACAATGTCAAAAATCAACAAGGAATCATTCCGGGGAAATTGTTTGAATATTTAGCGAGTAACCAAGCAATATTGGCCATAGGACCAAAAACGGGTGATTCTGCACAAATTCTGCAAGAACAGTCCAATACACTCGTGATTGATTTTGATGAAAAGCCTACGTGGATAGCGATTGAAACATTAACCAGTGGTGTAATTGATCGTACCAATACCTTGTCCAGATATAGTCGTCAGGAATTAGCAAAAGAAATGAGCTCCTTTTTAAATGAGCTTACGCGAGAATCTTCGAAATAGCCGCGAGAATTCGTTCCGTCGCTTTTCCATCCCACAGCGGTGGAATCTCTCCTTTTTTATACGTTCCCTGATGAATTTCATCGATTAAACTCAAAATCAATGATTCGTCAAATGGAACCAAAGTGTTTGTTCCCAAATCTACTGTAATCGGTCTTTCCGTATTTTCACGCAACGTCAAACAAGGAACTTGGCGATAGGTACTTTCCTCTTGAATTCCTCCACTATCAGTGAGGATCAAATCAGCATGTTTGACTAGCGATTGAAAATCAAAGTACCCAAGTGGATCCAAGAGGTGTAAATTTCCATTTTCTAACCATTGTGCAACATTATCCGAAGCTTCGAAGTTTTTTCGAGTTCTCGGATGAATTGGAAAGACGATGGTATACGTCTCACTTAGCTCCGCAAACAATCGCATGATTTTCGCTTGTCCTTCAGACGAATCAACATTTGAGGGACGATGTAATGTAACTAGAATGAAAGGTTTATCCTCAATCCCCAATCGTTGACGAATTGTACTTTTTAGGATTTGAGGCTCGAAATGAACCAGTGTGTCGATCATGGTATTTCCGACGAAGAATACTTCTCCATGCTTTTTCTCTGCTGCAAGGTGATCTAGTCCACTTTGTTCCGTCACGAAAAAGTAATCGGAAATTTCATCCGTTAGTAAGCGATTGATTTCCTCCGGCATTTCTCGATCAAAAGAGCGGAGTCCACTTTCTAAATGTGCTAATGGAATGCCCATCTTGTTTGCAACTAAAGCTGATGCCAATGTGGAATTTACATCACCTGGGACAATCATTAAATCTGGCTTACCAATTTCCAAAATGAGTTCACTCAACTTACTCATCATACTGGAAAATTGATCTACAACGGAATGGGATGAAGCAGAAAGCATGTAATCAGGTTTCAACCCAAACTCTTCAAAAAACACCTCCGACATGTTACGATCCCAATGTTGTCCAGTATGTACAATTTCTACTTGAAGTTGTGGGTACACACTAATCAGTTCTTTGAACCGTGTAACTTTGATGAAATTCGGACGAGTTCCAACGATGATGAGTATTTTCTTAATCAAAATTGCTTACTTTAGGTCAAAATTAACAAATTCACAGAATAACACGTGTTTTACCCTTAGCTTATGAAAAACAGTGAACTTTGGAAGGAAACCAAATTCGTATTCAAAAATGGGATACTTCGTGCAAATCCAAATGAGAAATTCGTTTCGGTTTCATCTCGTTTAGTTGCGAACATCGTTGCAAAGCATTATCAAGAAAACGCACTTCCTTATTTCAAAGGAGATCTTTTGGATTTGGGTTGTGGATTTTCTCCTTTTTACTCCTTTTATCGCGAACAGATTTCAAGCGTCACGTGTGCTGATTGGGCACAAAGCATGCACCAAAATCCACAATTAGATGTTATTTGCGACTTGAATGAAAAGCTTCCGTTTGATTCAGATACATTTGATTCGATCTTACTTTCGGATGTCCTAGAACACATTAGAAAACCAGAACAGTTACTCAACGAAATACAGCGTTTATTGAAAAAGGATGGTGTATTAATTATGAATGTACCCTACTTTTATTGTTTGCACGAAGAACCACATGATTATTTTCGCTACACGGAATTTGCATTAAAATCGATGATATCTGATGCCGGACTACAGGTGGAATTACTTCAAAAAACTGGAGGCACTCTTGAAATTATCACTGATTTATTCGCAAAAAACATTCGACCAATTCCTGTTATAGGTAAACCATTGTGTAAATTCTCCCAATTCCTCACTTGGCAAATGCTCAAAGTGAAACCGATTTTAAAATTAAATCAGAAAACCTCCGCAAAATATCCGCTAGGCTATTTCCTTGTCGCAAGGAATATAAATTAAAACTCAAGCATCTCACTCCACTGTTTCAATACCCTTTCTCGGTTAAAATAGTCATGAACCAATTGTTTGTTTTTTACTTTTTCTTCCGTTAAAATGGAAGTTAACTCATTTCCACCTAATAAATCTTCCATCGATCTTAGCGTAAAGCCCAATCCCTTAAAGAAATGATATGAACTTGATTTTTCCGATAAATAAACAGTTGCATTATTGTAGAGGAAATAAATAATATTACCAAGTCCTTGCTGACAATAACTGTTCAATAAAAAATACTCCACATCGGATATATAAGAATAATAATCCTGCATCGACAAGGACTCCTCTAACGTTTCAATTTTCAAGTGTGGAAATTTGAGGATTTCAGCTGTTAAAATCGATATATAATCCTTTTTTCCATAATTCAAGGGGAGTAGAATTTCTTCTTGACAATTTACTAGAGAAAGATAATTGATCACTTCTACATGGTTGAGTAATGGTGAACCGTTATGACCGACCATTATTCGTTTCTTGCTCGTTTCTTGACTAGATTGAATGAATAAATCAGTTTCATCCAGATAAGGCATGAAATGGTATTTTACAGATTGTTTAAAATCGAAAACCCGTTCAAAATCGATTGAATTAAAACTATAAAAATGACTCAAGCCACCAATCATTTTTTGGTATTTTCTTTTTGAAATTGGAAAAAGTGTTAAAGATTGACCTTTCACGAAATACAAAAAGTTTTCCCATAAATTAAATAATAGTTTTCTCGTTAAAAATTGGCGACTAAAGGGAGCATAAGATTTTAACACTTCGAACGAAAGTTGATAAAACTCAAAGCTCCAAAACATCCAAGAAATCCGAATGTTAGGGTAGCTACTTTGTAGATGACGAAGCCATCTGAATTGATAATAATGCAAACTATGAAACAATACCTGACTAATTTCTCCTTTTTTAATCAGTGCTTCTATTTGAGTTCTTGATTGCATCAATTGAGTGGAAGGAATTCCATCTGTAGAACCACGCTCAACAAAATAAAAGTGTTTGCCTGGATCAATTTGTTCAACATAATCCATGGTCTTCTTAATAAAGACTCCATTTGCATTAATAAAAACATGAACAGTTGACATAAACTAGCGTTTAGTAGCTATTCCTGGATTTCCAATGACTTTATGATTGTCAGGAACATTCTTTGTAACAATTGCTCCCGCACCAATAACACAATTCTCTCCGATCTGGACACCTGGAAAAATAACTGCACCAGAACCGATAAATGTTTCACTTCCTATTGTGCAATTTCCCGCAATTACCGCACCCGGACAAACCTCCACAAATGAACCCAACAAGGAATCGTGTCCAATGGAAGTATTACAGTTTATTAAAGATCCTAAAGCAATTTCAGTATTCCCCATCACTATTGCTCCAGGCATGATGCAAACAGCATCTCCAAGTTTTACATTGATCGAACTAATCACAGCATGACTTGAAATAACCTGAACTGCTTTTGATTCACCAGAATTTAAAAAAAGGTCATACAAACGTTTTCTATTCAATGGTGTTCCAACTCCTAAAATAAACGCTACCGATTCCTGATCGGAAAAGTAGTTTTCTTTATCAGTTACAATGTTAAAGTGCTCGTGAATGTAGGCATTCGACACCTTTCCTGTATTATTGAAAAAGGCAAGTTTAGAAAGGTCACAACTCGCATTTTCACTGAGTACATCTAAGATTTGCATAGCAAATCCTCCTGATCCAAGAACTAACATAGAGACGCTAATTTTTGTACGATGAAACGCATGTCCATTTCGCTTAATTCATGGTAAAGTGGCAAACAAATTACCCTCCTAGAAATATCCTCAGAAATTGGACAAGCGTCATAAATAGGTAAAAAAGATAATTCATTTAATGAGGGATAGAAGTACCTTCTTAAATGGATATTTTCCTTTTCCATTTCACTTAAAACATGAAGTAAAAACGCTTCTGACTTCAACACCAAAGGAAAATAAGCCTTATTAAAATCAAATTTATAGGACGCCGCGTTTAAACCGATTTCAGAAAGCAATGATTTATATAAATCCCATTGTCTTTTCCTTCGTGACATGATGTCATCTATATAATTCAAGTTTAACAATCCCATAGCTGCAGAAAACTCATTCATCTTCGCATTGATACCCATTGAACCAAACGTTGTAGGCGAAGTATGTCCGAAATTGCGCAATAACACCAATTCGTCATAAATCTCTTTACTTTGACAGACAATCGCACCGCCTTCTACTGTATGAAATAATTTTGTCGCATGAAAACTGATTGTGGAAATATCTCCAAAAGACAAAATACTTTTCCCATTAATTTCGGTTCCAAAACAATGTGCACTGTCGTAGATAACTTTTAACCCATATTTATCTGCAACTTCTTGAATCGCTTCGATTTCACATGGATAACCGTAAACATTTGTTGCTAATATCGCTTTTGTTTGACTCGAAATTAAATTCTCTAATTTGGATGGGTCGATGTTAAAAGTTTCTGGATCAATGTCACAAAACCTCGGAATACAATTCTCCCACAACAAGGAAGAAGTCGTCGCCACATAAGAATATGGAGTTGTAATGACTTCGCCTTGTATTTTCAATGCTTTTAAAGCCATTTGAAGGGCAATTGTGCCATTTGTTACTAAGAGTAAATAGTCAACATTAAATAGGTTCTTTAATTTCTCTTCTAATTCTAACACACACGGACCTTGATTTGTCAACCAACCACGATTCATGATATCCGCTACCTTTAGCTGATATTCATCAATTGGTGGAATAAATGGTTTTGTTGCACTTATCGTCCCTCTGTTGTATTGATTTGACATATGCGAAATACTCTTTAAGTTGAATGCTCGAAAATACACAATTAATTAGTAGTATGAATTGAAACAATCAAATTACTTATCAGAATAAACGTCCAAAACAACAATGAAATGAACTTCGAAAAAAGTTCTCTCACAAAAATATTTTGTACTTTTAAAAAGTATTATTTATCGAAAAAACGACTTAAAATGAAAAAAACAATGATTTTAGGAGCTTTTGCTTCACTAATGATGGTTTCTTGTGCGAAAGATTACTCATGTAAATGTGTAACAACAGAAACGATTTCAGGTGTAAATAACTCACAAACAACGGTAATTAACGGTAAGAAAAAGGATGCTCAAGCAGCATGTGAAGCACAAACTGTAACTGTTGGTACAGTTGTAAAAACTTGTGGATTAGAATAATATCTTTCAAACCATATTTCTAGGGGGCTGTTGCCCCCTTTTTTATTTAATTTCTTCTTATGAATTTCTTCGAATCCATTTTTCTTGACCTTGGTTTCTCATGGACCGCTTCAAAACTCATCCCATACATTCTGATGTCCATCCTAGGATTTGTCAGTGTGTATACATTTCATAATCGAATTCAACAGAAGTGGAAGAAATGGATCGTCATGACGATTTTGGCAATTTTACCTTTCGGCATTTATTTCGCGATCTACCCAATTTACTCGGGTGACTTTGTTAATAATCATTATTCACCTGAAAAGCTCAGTTCATTCCCGAAAAAAACCCTGTTAACAGTCGTTGTCCTTCCAGGTTGTCCGTATTGCCATGAAACTATTCGCTTTATGAATGAATTACTCGAAAGAGAACCGACATTAAACATACGGTACATGGTCGTTGCTGAGACCAACGCACCCTTACTTCCCTTCCGAAAAAACTTAAGTAAACGAATTAACGTAGAAAAGTCACCTAAATCAAAAGATTGGATTGTGATGGCCAAAGGTGGATTTCCTTCCATGATTTTGAGTGAAAATCATCAAATCGTACACGCTTGGGAGAATGATCAATTTGGCGTGAGAGCCATTGATGAAATCATTAAACGTTCAAACTGAATTAAGCCTCTTCGCTTACTTCAATTTTACGGTTCATCCAGAAAACTCCTATACACGCAAGAATCAACAAACTGGAACCAGCGAAAGATAAGTTGCTTCCCGTTTGAAATGCTTTTGGTTCGAACTTCCACTCAACTTGATGTTTTCCTTTTGGAATTTTAACAGCGCGCAAAATGTAGTTTGCTCTTATCGTTTCCATTTGTTTTCCATCCACGTAACAATTCCATCCTTCAGGGTAATAAATCTCACTAAATACAGCCAATTGATCTGTTTTACTTTTACTGATGTATGACAACGCTGTTGTTGCGTATTTCGTTTGACGAATCGTTGCGTTTGTATCCGCTTTTAGCCCAGAAGCAAGCGCTTTAAATTCCTGGTGAACAATTGCTTTCTTCTTTGTATTGCAATTCGTTAGTTTCGTCATCTCTTCGTTCGCATTTTTCGCCCAATCTATCGACTGAACAAACCATGCTGGACCATTTGCGTTGGTGTTGAGTATCGCTTTCGCACTTGGATTAACGACGATGTATTTCGTGTTTAACATGTTCAAGGCTGGATTCTTATCCGAAACGGCCATTTCATCTACACTAATGGTATCAAAAATCTGTTGAGCCATTTCCTGGGTCATCTCCATTTGACTCGCATACATACGTAATTTGGCATTTTTCAAGGCGCTCACTTCTTGATTAATTTGCTGCATTTCATTCATCACATGAAAATCCACTATTTCCTGGTAACGTTTCAACTTTGCACCATGATATCCACCGATGCTCTTATGAAAGAAACTCGTAGATGTTTCTGCCATCGGATTGGAAAAGCTTAAAACACGGTAATCCGTATTTAAGTTTAATGCACCAAATTTTGCGTAAACAGCATTCATGTCTTGATCTATGGCATCTTTATAATAAACACAGTCGGCCATTTTAGAGAATATCGTTTGCTCATCTTTCGAGTATGACTTCTCACTTGACAAAATACTCATGTCCGCTGTACTAGGAACGTAAGGCATTGACGCATCCGATGCAACCACATAACTAGATGTTTGGTCTCCCGGCAATTCATTATTCAAATAGCGTTTGTTCACTGAAATATTGTCAACCAAAACGATGAGCATCAAACCACCGATAACGATCGCTTTCGGTAAAATTGAACGCGAAACCAACACAACGATTCCAGCTCCCAATAAAATGAATAGAATGGAACGTCCAAGATCTGATTTGTATAGATCAATTCGTACATCTTCAATAGCGTTCTTAATCCCACTTAAATAAGTTAATTGACTCGGATCCTTCACGTTTTTCGCTTGATCAGCAAACATGGTTACTTCATTTTTTGTCAAAAACTCTCCTGACAAAGAAGGTGAAACATACAATACAAGTGCAACAAAAACCAGGGAAGCACTAGCAATCAACCATGCTTTTTTATGTCCAATTAATCCTTCCTTACGGAATAATTTATCCAAGAACAGAACCGCTAATGCTGGGATCATCACTTGTAACAGCGTCATGATCATTTTTGAATCACGAAACTTGTTGTACATCGGGAATTTATTGATGAAAAAGTCATTGATTCCACCTGGATCATTTGATGAAAGGAGGATTGCTAACAAGCCAATCACAAGGAAAGGCCATTTCAATGAATCTTTCAAAAAGATTAATCCCATTAAGAAGAAAAAGAACATTACCACACCAAAGTAGAAAGCTCCACCACTGAAACTTTGTCCACCCCAATAACTTGGAAAAGCAGGTTTTGATTGATCTGTATTCAATAAGATATCGGCATATTCGTAATAATCGGGATTAGCATTGATCAATTCCACCGCTTTTTCATTGTTCCCCAGCAAATCCGTTTTTCCGCCTTTTGCATTCGGAGCGACAAGTGACAGCCATTCTCCTGCACCAAAATTATACTCTAAAATGTAGTTTTTATTAAGTCCTTCTTTCGCTGACATTTTCGATGCTTGACCTTTTGGTTTGATGGTCAAATCGGAAGTTCCTCGCGTTGTATACTTGCTATACTCGAAAGTAGTCATCAAATTACTTGCGGCTGACATCAAGGTAAGAATGGAAACAACTGCCAATGCACCAATCGATTTACCCAAGTAAATCCATTCCTTTTTCAATGCCAAATGAATGACCTCGGAAACTGCAACTGCTACAAGCAAGAAGGACAAATAATAGGTCATTTGCAAGTGGTTCGCCGTTAAATTTAATCCGAAAAACAGTCCAAAAACGGCCGCTCCAAGTAGCCATTTTCCTCGAAAAGCCAGTATTAATCCCCCTAAAGCTGGTGCCATGTAGGCAATTGCATTTACTTTGGACATGTGTCCAGCGCCTATGTACAAGACATTAATCGTTGAAAAACCAAACGCAATCGCTCCAATCATCCCTAACCAAGGATTCACACGCATGCAGAGTGTCAAAATATAAAAGCCCAACATACTGATGAACAATATACCTACCGGTCTTGGCAAACCAAGTTTGATTGCTTGATCAACATACGTCAACCAATTCGCATTGTGTTCTGTTGCAATCTGATAACTTGGCATTCCACCAAACATGGAATTTGTCCATAAAGGCTTCACACCATTTACGAATTCATGATCCACAATTTCTTTCGACATTCCTTGAAACTGTCGTATATCACTTTGCTTTAAACTATAACCATCAAACAACGGCGAGAAATATACGCTTGAAAGAATAAGAAATGCTGCAACGGCAACAAGGTGTGGTAAAATGGATTTAATCTTTGGACTCATGGTCGATATTTTTTTTTTGTGAAAGTAGCGAATTCTCTTAAATGTTAGGCTTTTACGTTGGCATATTTCTGTACATCTTTGGCATCAATCTCTTGATCACAGAGAATAACTAAACGTTCAATAATATTTCTTAACTCCCGAATGTTCCCTGTCCAATCGAGTGCTTTCAATGCGTTTAATGCTTCATCATTCAAGGACTTACATGGAATTCCATGATCTTGACAAACCAGTTGTAAAAAGTGCTTCGCTAACAATGGAATGTCTGCACGTCGATCGTTCAGCGAAGGAACGTGAATTAAGATGACGGCTAATCGATGAAATAGATCCTCACGGAATCTACCCTCCGCGATTTCTTTTCGTAAGTCTTTGTTCGTTGCCGCAACAATGCGACAATCGACTTTCACATCCTTCTCTCCACCAACACGTTGAATGACATTCTCTTGCAAAGCTCTTAAAACTTTCGCTTGCGCACTCAAGGACATATCCCCAATTTCATCCAAGAACAAGGTTCCCCCGGATGCCAATTCGAATTTTCCTTTTTTATCTTTTACTGCCGAGGTAAATGCGCCTTTTTCATGTCCAAAAAGCTCACTTTCAATTAATTCTGATGGAATTGCAGCGCAATTCACTTCGATGTAAGGCATTTTTGCGCGATTGGATAATTCGTGAAGTGAACGTGCCACCAATTCCTTTCCTGTTCCATTTCCACCGGTAACGAGGACACGCGCGTCAGAAGGAGCCACTTTTTCAATCATCGCTTTGATGTCCAAAATCTCTGGTGTTTCACCAATGATTGCGCTTCCTTTTATTTTTTTGACCGTCGTTTTTAGAATTTTCGTTTCTTGCATCAACTGATTTCGGTCCTTCACATTTCTCAAAATGACCAATATGCGATTTAAGTCCAATGGTTTTTCAATGAAATCAAAAGCGCCAATTTTAATCGCTTGAACCGCTGTCTCCAAGGTTCCATGACCACTGATCATGACAATTGGTACTTCATTACCCTCCAATTGAACCTGCTCCAACAATTCCATTCCATCTACTAATGGCATTTTGATGTCACAGAAAATGACATCCAATGAATTGGAACGAATCATTTCTATTCCTTCCTTTCCATTTTCAGCTTCTAACACTTGACAATTTTCGTACTCTAAAATTTCTTTCAATGCCCTGCGAATCGCACGTTCATCGTCAATAATGAGAACTTTCATAATTTATTTTTTATTGTTCACAGTTCGCTCCAACATTGGAACAAACTTAAAGGTGCCAAATTCTTCTTTCGTAAATGAGGCCTCACTTTGCTTCATGATTTTAAGCATCTTCTGTTCCTTTCCCTCACCAACTGGAATGACCATGATTCCATCTACTTTCAATTGCTTCAATAATTCCTGTGGGATTTCAGGTGCTCCACAAGTCACCAGTATTTTATCGAATGGTGCATTTAGCGGACTACCCTTGTAACCATCACCGAAAAAGAGTTTTGGTGAGTAATTTAGGAAGTGAATTACATGTTTTGACGAAAGCAACTCACTTTGACGTTCAATCGAAAATACTTTTGCTCCTAACTCACATAAAATGGATGTTTGGAATCCCGAACCAGTGCCAATTTCTAGTACCTTATCTCCTTTTTGGATTTCCAATAGTTCTGTTTGAAAGGCAACCGTGTATGGATGTGAGATTGTCTGTCCCGCTCCGATTTGAAAAGCCATGTTCGAATAAGCCTGATCTTCAAATGCCGTGTCCAAAAAATAATGACGAGGAACAGCATCAAAGGCATCCAAAATGCGCTGATCTTTCACTCCCATGCTCGCAAGTTCAAGGATTAATTGCTTGCGTTTTCCTTTGTGTTTAAACGTATCTTTTAAGTGCTGCATCCTTGAGATTATAGTTTTATTCCCACTGGACAATGATCAGAACCGTATACATCCGTCAAAATGAAGGATTCTTTCACTTGTGGTAAAAAGGATTGCGAAACGAGGAAATAATCAATCCGCCAGCCAACATTTTTCTCACGCGCTCCAGCACGGTAACTCCACCAAGAATAGTTCACTAATGCTGGATTCAATGTTCGGAAGGTATCAACCAATCCACTTTGGACAAAGTGATTCATTCCATCGATTTCTTCTTGCATATATCCAGCCGCCTTGTTGTAATTTTCTTTGGGACGAGCTAAGTCAATCGCTTGATGCGCCACGTTAAAGTCACCGCAAACAACTACTGGTTTTATCGATTCTAATTTTTTCAAGTAAGAAAGGAAATCTGCGTCCCACGTCTGACGGTAGCCTAATCTTAACAATTCACTTCCGGAATTAGGAACGTAAACGGAAACAACGAAATAAGAGGAATACTCAGCACAAACAACACGGCCTTCTGTGTCATGTTCCTCCACTCCAATCCCGAAAGTAACATTCAATGGTTGAACTTTACTTAAAATTGCGGTACCTGAATAACCTTTTCTTTCTGCTGAATTCGCAAAAACATGATATCCCTCCAACGTTGCACATGCATCTTGTACCTGTTCAGGAGTTGCTTTTGTTTCTTGTAAACAAATGACATCTGCATTCACACGTTGCATGTCTTGAATGAATGTTTTTCCGACAATTGCTCGGATTCCATTAACATTAAAGGAAATAATTTTCATGGGTCGTCTAATTAAAAATACATCGCAAAGCGAAGATTCAAATTTAATCAGAATTTAAGCTGGAAAAACAGAAACTGATAAGGTTCGAACGCTTTTTTTTCAGAATGGAAGCAACGAAATTCAGTTCCAATGTTCATGACATCATTTAAGGCATACAAAACCCCTAAACTTTCTGATGCAAGATGCTTGCGTGCAATTTGAATATTACTTGGATCCATGAAATATTCTACACGACCATACCACCTCATTCGATCTGAGAATGAATAAGCCAATTGACCATTTAACTGGCCCCAATTTCGGGAGAAATTGATGCCTTGCGTACCGACAAAGAAACAACTATGAAACATCCATTTACGGTAAGCATATTGAATGTTCCACTCACTAAACATGCGCGTTTGAGGTTCCTTTGCTTGAATCGTTGCTTCGCGTCCCAAGTACGTTGACCAGTTAAACTTCCAACGATCGCGTTTGAACTCCAACAAGGAACCAAAGGACGGAGTGAATTGAGCGTAATCCATTTTTTGCCAACCGTTCATGACAAACAAGGACAAACTCCAAGATGAATTGAGGGTCCGGTTGTATTTCAATCCACTGATGTAATAGGGAACATATTCAGGCGCCAAACTTCTTGAATAACTGATTTGATCAATGCTTTTTGGTGTTTCTTGCGTGTAGGGAGAACTAAATACTCCTGCGGCAATGCTCGATTTATTGAATTTACGTTGAATATACGCTTCGTAAATCCATCGTTTATACTTCTTTTCAGCGGCGTAATTTTGACTCATGTATGTTCCTAACGCAGGAGAAAGTGCATATTTCCATTTGGAATTCTCCCAAGTGAACTCCATGAGATTCAAATTGATTTGGAAGGAATTCAAATTCGAAGACGAAACCAAATAGGGAATCTTACCAATGGAATTGGATTTTCCAAACACCGAATACCCATCGATTAATCCGTGAAGTTGAAAGCGCAAGGAATCTTGAGTTGAAGTAAGTCCAGATGAAGATAAAAACAAGATAAACAGGAAGGCAGATTTTCGCATCTTACTTTTGAATTAAATCACCGGTTGAATAACGCAATTTATCGATGACAGACGGCTGACCATAACACCAAATGTCACCGGTGCTCGAAAGTTCCGCTTTTAATTTCACTTGATTTACCGTTAAATAAGAAATTCCGTTGGATGCGTACATCACTGATATGGAATCCGATACAAGCATTTGACGCGCATCAAACCGACCATACCCATCGATATCCAAGCGAAGAAAACTACACATTCCACCCAATGCAATGTTCGAGAATCCGTGTGGATTAACCACGTTGATCGAATTCGCCACCACCGTTAAATCGAGGTCTCCAGCGCCATCGTTCATCAGTACATCCAAGTGATTCGTTTGAATCGTGTCTTTACTCGTCAACAGTTCAGATCCCCAATAAATCAGCTTCGATAAGGCTGAAAAGTGAATCTTTAATGTTACACCGTCCTTTTTATAGCGCAAGAACGGACATTTATTTCGGTTCCAAATTTCCAATTTTCCATCGACTACGGTCCAGTCAATGAAATTCACCAAATTCTCTCCTGCGATGACTTCCATAAAAGAAACGGTATCCTGAATCAATTCAATTTTTAATCGCTGATGAATTTCCATCTGTTGAAAATCCGGTAAGGAAATGATTTTACTGATTGAACTCCCCGCTCCTTTGGAACAGGAACGATTCTCTGGCTTTTTACACGATGTCACCTGTAAAAAGAAGAACAGCATCAATGCGAATTTTACCACTTTCATTTCTCTCGTTTTTTAAAGTGATACGTGAGTCCAAATTCCAAATAATCCGCTTTCGCATAATGCGTTTTCAGTCCAAAGAACGCACTCATGGATTTTGACACGTAATAGCGACAACCCAAACGAATGTACAGCGTTCCTTCTGCACGGTAGCGATCACGAACATAGAAACCTAATCCATACACGAAATTGAATCGATTGAGGGGAAGCAAATAGGCTGCGGAAATTCCAACTTGAAGAATATCTAATTGAGATTTTGCTACCATTGGCTCATAGTTCATAAGAGCCTGTTTTGAAATGACATCGACATTCACCTCAAATCCTGCTTTTGGAGTAAAATAATTGCGAAGTGAAACGGATCCAGCATAAACCGGGTATTTTTTTCCACCAATCGGCATGGTTTCTTTAAATGAAAGCATTCCATTTACACTTGGTTGCCAATGCCTGTATGTGTAGAATATTTCCTTCGGCTTTGGATTGACTCTGTATATTTTCTCTGATAAAAAATGTTGGAATCCAATCGATACATATGGTAAATTTATTCCCAAGTTAGGTACTTTGAATGCTCCGTTGCTGAAATGAGTCATGTCCATAGCAAAAGTCACTGCTGATTGCTTGAAAGCAAATGTCTGCTTCAATGCGAAGCACATCATTGCGTTCATGTGAGAACCAATTGCGACGTTTTTTGGATTTAAAACCGGATCGTAGGGACGATTGGTGTATCCCATGCCTGTGCCAAATTTCCAGTCCATTCGGTAGTTCTTGTATTTAACCAAAGGCATTTCAGCAAATCCATAGAGTCCAACAAAGCGTCCAAGAATCTCATTATTTCCAACTGATCCTAGGAACAATGTTCCCCCAACCACAGGTTGGCGAAAGTACGAATGCCAAATTTGTTCTCCGTTCAGTTTCTTGACGTAGGATAATTCTGTGGCAAAAGCCAAATGATTAGCCAAATGCGCCATTCCGGCATGATGAGCTGCTAGGAATCCGACTTTCTCACGAATTTCAAATCCCGATTGAGCAACACTACAGTTGCTTAAAAAGATACAAATGCAAAAAAGTAGGCCGCTTTTTTTCATAAACCAAAATTAATGAATTATTGGATGGCAGAATAACTTTAACTTTGCTTTATGGATTCTAGACTCGTAGCGTTTGAACGCTTATTAAACATCATGGATGACTTAAGGGAAAAATGTCCTTGGGATCAAAAGCAAACCTTCGAAACGTTGAGAAATTTAACCATCGAAGAAACCTACGAATTGACCGATGCCATCACCAAAAATGACATGCAAGAAATCAAAGGTGAAATCGGTGATTTATTCTTACACCTCGTTTTCTATTGTAAACTGGGCGATGAACAAGGTCAATTTGATGTAACGAGTGTTCTGAACGCTATTTGCGAAAAGTTGATTTACCGCCATCCGCATATTTACGGAGATGTAACAGTTTCTGGGGAAGAGGAAGTAAAAGCGAATTGGGAGAAATTAAAACTCAAAGAAGGAAAGAAATCTGTTTTGGAAGGAGTTCCATCTTCCCTACCCGCTTTGGTAAAGGCAACACGCATTCAGGAAAAAGCAAAAGGAATCGGTTTCGAATGGGAACACCGTCAAGATGTTTGGAAAAAAGTAGAAGAAGAAATGCAAGAACTTCAAGTTGAAGTGGAAGCAAACTCCGAACATGTGGAAGAAGAATTTGGTGATGTCCTGTTTTCCTTGGTAAATTATGCTCGATTTATCGGGATTTCACCTGAAAATGCCTTAGCACAGACAAATCAGAAATTCATTAAACGTTTTCAATTGATGGAGGATCTAATTAAAGAAAAGGAAATCGACATCCGAAACATGACTTTGAACGAATTGGATGTTTTTTGGGATGAAGCAAAACTTAAATTAAAAAAATCATGACTCAATTAGAATTTCAACTTTTAGAAACAGTCATCTTAGTTGCATTATCGTTGTTAATTAAGATTTTAGCAACAAAATCGGTTAATCGATTCCTAGCGCATTTCGACTTCGACTTGAAAAGGAAACGAATTACCGTGCGCATCATCAATTTGTTCTTGTGGATTTTCATTGCGATTGTCCTAGCCGGAATTTGGAACATCAACAAAGAGGGATTGGTTGTTTTCATCACTTCGATTATTACCGTAATGGGTGTAGCATTTTTTGCTCAGTGGTCTATTCTATCGAATATCACAGCCAGTTTGATTCTATTCTTCAATCACCCGATGAAAATCGGTGAGACGATACATATTTTAGATAAAGAATATGACATTGAAGGTGAATTGGTGGACATCAGTTTCTTCTTTATGTACATCAAAACAAAGGAAAATCACCTGGTAACAATTCCCACCTCTGTTGTCTTGGCTAAAACAATTGTACGCAAATAATTAAAGACGAATGGATAACTCAAGTTGTCCACCTAAACCAAGCTCCACTATTTTCTTTAAGGTAGAAAAACGCACTTCTTTCATGTCGTTTTCTAGTTTTGAAATATAGGATTTTGTGGTACCCACTTTGGTGGCTAATTGTTCTTGAGTCATCCCTTTCTCTAATCTTGCACTTTGAATCATAGCTCCCAAACGAAATTCTTGATAACCTTTTTCTAGGACATCGCGCGCTTCGGAACCTTTGGGACCATAATGCTTGTCTTTGAACTGATCTAATGTCAGTAATTTACTTGTTGTTTTCATACTCCTTTTTTAATTGAATGGCACGTTTGATTTCTCTTCGTGGAAGCTTTTGTGTTTTCTTTTGAAATGCATTGATTAAAACAACCAATTGACCACCATCAAAAAAACAAAATACCCGAAAAATATCTCCGCCGTTTTGAATGCGTATTTCATACAAACCATTTGTTCCGTGAATGTGCTTTAGGTATTGGGCTGGTATCACGGGTAATTCTTGAAGCAACTCGAGGGTCCAAATGATTTTCTCCTTTACTTTAGGCTTCTGTTGAACAAAAAAATCTTCAAAATACGATTCAAAAAAGAGGATGTCTCTTAACTTCTCTCCCACTTTCTCCATACAAAAATACAATTAGTTTCACTTTAGTACAACTTTTCATGTATTTTTTTTTCATTTCAATTTTTTAGGAACAAAATGAATAACGCAGAAATGGAAATTTATTGTGTAAAGGTGTGAAATTAGGCCGGGAAACAGAGAAAATATTTTTCCACTGGTTGAGCCAATGCAGAAATATTCAAATTGTCGGAAGCTTTGGTTAAATCGATGATATCACCATTTTTCATTAACAGATTAATGTTCTGCTTATCTTGATTGTAGGCCTTATTCGTAAGGATATCTGAATAAACAAAGTAGTCAACTTCCTCTTCCGTCAATTGATACGCATCTTGAACACGTTGGCGTTCAGCTGCAATTCGTTCTTCACTGAACGGCTCCTTCGAAATAACGATTTTAAACAATTTTCGATTCACTAACGATTGTGCTAACTGAGCTAAGATTGGATCTGAATGCGTTTGCCATACTTTAATCGCCGACCAAATGTCGTAATCGTCTAACTGAGCAAAATTCCCCAAAACTTCTTTGCGTTGATGAAAGTCGCTTTCAGTGATGTCTTGTGTCATGAAAAAGGACAAGGCCGGACTCGCAAAAACATCATCTCCTCGTTTCGCTAGAAATTTGGCGCGTCGCAGTGCATGAATCAACATAAATTCAGCAGCAACGACTGTCTTGTGTAGGTATACTTGCCAGTACATTAAGCGACGAGCAACAATAAATTTCTCAATCGAATAAATTCCTTTTTCCTCGAGAACCAATTGACCATCGCGGACATTTAACATTTCAATCAATCGATCCGTTCCGATAATTCCTTCGCTTACTCCAGAATAAAAACTATCTCGATTTAAATAATCGAGTCGATCCATATCCAATTGACTGGAAACTAATTGATGTAAAAATGGCTTACTGTATTTATTTTGAAAAATCAACAAAGCCATGTCGAGTTGACCATCGAATTCCTTGGACAATTCTTCAATAAAAAACGATGAGATCTCTTCGTGACTCACACCACAAACGATATCGTATTCCAAAGCATGACTAAACGGACCATGTCCAATGTCGTGCAGTAAAATAGCCAAACAAACCGCGCGTTCTTCTTCCACGTTAATTTCGTGTCCTTTGCGTCGAATCGTTGCAACAGCCTCACTCATCAAGTGCATCGCACCCAAAACATGATGAAAACGCGTGTGATTTGCTCCCGGATAAACAAGGTGACTTAATCCCAACTGCATGATGCGACGAAGTCGCTGCATATGAGGATGTTCTAAAATATCGAAAATTATTTCGTCCGGAATTGTAATAAAACCATAGACTGGGTCGTTAATAATTTTCTTCTTGTTGTTTCGATGTTGATTCGGTTGCAATTGAGTACCTTTAATTAAATTCATTCAAAACTATTAAAAATAAGGCATATGCAGGGTAAAATTCTTTGGGCGGACGATGAAATTGAATTATTAAAACCACATATTTTGTTTCTTGAAGCAAAAGGATACAGTGTCGACCCCGTTACGAATGGACAAGATGCCATTGAAAAAGCACTCCTTCATTCTTATGATATCATTTTCTTGGATGAAAATATGCCTGGATTAACAGGACTAGAAACCTTGTTTCAAATCAAAGAACAGAAACCGCTTGTTCCCATCGTCATGATCACGAAAAGTGAAGAGGAGCACATCATGGAAGAAGCCATAGGTAGTAAAATCGCTGATTATTTGATAAAACCGGTGAATCCCAATCAAATTCTTCTGAGCATTAAGAAAAACCTAGACTTATCGAAACTGGTAAGTCAAAAAACCAATTCAAATTACCAACAAGAATTCCGTCAACTTGGCATGCAATTGATGGGGAGAATGGACGCGGAAGAATGGAAAGAATTCTACGCGAAGCTTGTTTATTGGGAACTTGAATTAGACAACATTGAAGATTCAGGCATGCGCGAAATTTTCGAGATGCAAAAGAAAGAAGCAAATAAACTTTTTTGTGACTTTATCGAAGATAACTACTTGGATTGGGTGAACGGAACAGAAGACGCTCCCCAAATGATTCATACCCTCGTAAAAGATAAAATTGCCCCGTTCATCGGCAAAGAAAAAACAGCTGTTTTGGTCATCGATAATTTGCGATTCGACCAATGGAAAATGATTGAACCTATCTTATCGCGTTATTTTTCAAAGGAGGAAGAAGAGATTGTTTTCTCGATCTTACCGACTGCGACACATTACGCTCGAAATGCATTCTTTGCCGGATTATTGCCTTCCGAAATCGAAAAACGCTTCCCAACATTGTGGAAAAATGAAGACGATGAAGGAGGGAAAAATATGCATGAAAAAGAGTTCTTGGATGCCCAGTTAAAACGTTTAGGTAAAAACGTAAAATGGAGCTACAATAAAATCACCAACGTTGAAGCTGGAAAGAAACTTGGAGATTCCTTTCATACATGGAAAGACAATGATGTGAACTTCATCGTGTACAATTTTGTTGACATGCTTTCCCATGCACGCACAGAGATGGAGGTCATTCGGGAACTAGCGGACAATGAATCCGCGTATCGCTCGATTACCGTTTCTTGGCTAGAACACTCTCCCCTACTCGAAATCATCAAAAAAATTGCGGATGCAGGAATCCGATTAATCGTTACAACCGACCACGGAACAATCAAAGTCAACAAACCGGTTCGAATCGTTGGTGAACGAAACACGAATTCCAATTTACGTTACAAAGCGGGACGCGGATTAACATATGAAGCAAAAGAAGTGTTTTCAGTGAAGAATCCAAGTGAGGCCTTCCTGCCCAAACTAAAACTATCTGCGGAGTTTGTATTTGCCAGAGAACAAGATTTCTTCGTCTACCCAAATAACTACAACCATTTCGTGAATTACTACGGGAACACGTTTCAACATGGAGGAATTTCGTTAGAAGAAGTCTTGATTCCGTATATTTCATTGAAAGCAAAATAATCTTGCAATTTATCCTTCTTTAGAACAATTCAAAATAAGGGAATTCGTACCTTTGTACGAATATGAGCAACTTGGAACAAAAACCATTTAATGTACGTGAAATTCGAGAAGAATTTCCAGCACTACGTCAACAAGTTTATGGGAAGAACCTAATCTACTTCGACAACGGCGCAACGTCACAGAAACCTAAATTGGTATTGGATGCAATTAATCTATTCTATTCCAAGGAAAATGCAAATATTCACCGAGGTGTTCACTATTTAAGTCAACGCGCTACAACGGACTACGAAGCAGCAAGACAGCGCATTCAACGTTACCTTAGCGCAAGAAAATCGGAAGAAATCATCTTTACAAAAGGAACTACAGACAGTATTAACTTGGTTGCTTTTTCCTACGGTTCCACTTTATCTGCTGGGGATGAAATCTTGATTTCAGCGATGGAGCACCATTCGAACATTGTTCCCTGGCAAATGCTCTGTGAACGTCAAGGTTGTATCTTGAAAGTTGCACCAATCAACCAACGTGGTGAACTGATCATGGATGAGTTTGATAAACTCCTTTCGAAAAAAACCAAGCTTGTAGCCATCACACATATTTCCAATACACTCGGAACGGTAAATCCTATTAAGGAAATCATTCAAAAAGCACACGCAGTTGGATCCAAAGTACTCATCGATGGCGCACAAAGCATTCAGCACATGCGCATCAATGTGAAAGAGTTGGATTGTGATTTTTACGTTTTTTCAAGCCACAAAGTATTCGGTCCAACAGGAATTGGGGTGCTTTATGGAAAAGAAGAGATTTTAGACCGAATGCCGCCTTATCAAGGTGGTGGGGATATGATTGCTCGTGTTACTTTTGAACGAACGACCTACAACGAACTTCCATTCAAATTCGAAGCGGGAACTCCGCACATTGCTGGTGGAATTTGTTTAGGGAAGGCATTTGAATTCTTGGAATCCGTAGACATGGAAGCAGCGGAACGTCATGAACGCGAACTAGCGAAATACGCTGAAGACATGCTTGACACCTTCGAAGGACTACAAATTATCGGCGAAGCGAAAAACAAAACGTCCGTGGTTTCTTTTTCATTGAAAGGAATTCACCCCTTCGATATTGGTACATTACTTGACAAACAAGGGATTGCTGTTCGCACAGGGCACCATTGCACACAACCGTTGATGGATTTTTATGGAATTCCCGGAACAGTTCGCGCCTCTTTTGCGTTTTACAATACCAAACAAGAAATCGACACATTCGTCGAAGCAGTTGAACGCAGTTTAAGCATGTTGAAATAAAATGAACTTAACAGAAAAACAAGAAGAAATCATTCAAGAATTCGAAGTTTTCGATGATTGGATGGAAAAATACGAATACATCATCGACCTCGGCAAAGACCTTCCGAAAATTGACGATGCAAATAAAACGGAAGACCGCCTCATTGAAGGATGTCAATCGCGTGTTTGGCTTGATTCCCATTTCAACAATGGAAAAATGCACTTTACCGCAGATTCAGATGCCATCATCACCAAAGGTATTATCGGACTTTTAATCCGTGTATTGGATGGAGAAGAACCAAAAGACATTGCCACGGCAGACTTGTTTTTCATCTCCAAAATCGGACTTCAAGAACACCTTTCTCCCACCCGTGCGAATGGACTACTTGGCATGGTGAAACGATTAAAACTAGAAGCAATTAAACATATTTCAGCAGCATGAGTGACTTAGAAGACCGAATTGTTCAAATCATGAAAACAATTTATGATCCAGAAATTCCCGTGGATATTTTTGAACTTGGACTGATCTATGAAGTAAAAGTAGAAGAAGATAACCATGTCTTCATCGATATGACCTTGACCTCTCCGAATTGTCCAGTTGCAGAGAGCTTACCAAAAGAAGTGGAGGATAAAGTAGCGTCAGTAGACGGAGTTACTTCAGCGAAAGTAAACATTGTTTTCGATCCACCATGGGACAAGGACATGATGAGCGAAGAAGCGAAATTAGAACTCGGATTCCTTTAAAGTTTACGCAAAGCAAAGCGACGTAATCGGTATTGCTTATTATCGTAATATTCAAACTCTAGGTTCTTCTTGGAACTCAGTAAGATGCGAATATCAATGGTATCCGTCGAACGCTTGACCAATAGATGATCTCCTGATTCGTTGATGTCAAAATTTGCATGTGAAACCACAAATGAATCTTGCACTTGACTCAATCCGAAATAACTGTAGTCTAAATCGATTCTTCCGTCCATTTTTTTCAAATCCGACGAAATGACAACTTCTCCTACGGGCACACTGTCGTAAAAGGTGAATCCCTCGCCATCGAGAACGCGAACAAGTTCAACTTTCCACGTTCCATCAATCCGTTTCAATTGTGCTTTTTGTTTTTGGCAAGCTGCTAAAAACACCATCAGTATGCATATGTACAAACTATTTCTCATCCCTCAAATGCAATGCTACACATAGCGATCATTCCCATTTTCAATGCGTCTGAATCAATGTTAAAACGCGGATGATGCACTGCGTACGTAATTCCTTTTTCCTTGTTCCCTACTCCTAAACGAAAGAAGCACACTGGAATTTCTTGACTGTAAAAGGCAAAATCTTCGGCTGTCATGCGCAAAGCTAATTCGTGAACTTGCTCAGGTCCAAAAACATCGTTAAAAAGAACTTTGACGTCCTCCGTTAGCTTTTCATCGTTTTTCAAAAAGGGATAGCCTTTGGAAATTGTTAAGTCAATTTGTCCACCAAATAGGGTGGAAACTTCCACCGCTTCTTTTTCTAATATCGTGTAGGCTTTTGCTCTCCAACTTTCATCCATCGTTCGGAATGTTCCTTTGATCTGTGCTTCCGATGGAATCACATTTGTTGAACCAAGCGCTTCAAAGCGACCAAAGGTTAAAACATGTGGAACCGCTTCCGGACATTCTTCTATGAAACGTGCTTTCACACGACTCATCCAAAGAGCACCCATTTCAATTGGATTCACACACTTCTCTGGTAATGCACCGTGTCCGCCAACACCTTTAATGTTCACATGTAATTCATCACTAGAAGCCATATACAAACCTGAACGCAATCCAAGGTTTCCGACTTCCATTTCTGGAAACACATGCAATGCATACATTTTTTCTACAGTTGGATCATGTAGCACTCCGGCTTTCATCATCAAACTCGCTCCTCCTGGATTCATTTCTTCTCCAGGTTGAAAGATCAATTTTAACGGTTGTTTCAACTCGTTACGATTCGCTTGCAAAATCACAGCTGAACCTAACAAAATGGAGGTGTGAACATCGTGTCCACAGGCATGCATCCATCCGTCAACCTCAGATTTATATGGAACATCGTTTTCTTCTTGAATCGGCAAAGCATCTAAGTCCGCACGTAAGCCAATACACGCTTGTTCTTTCGTATGATGATCCGCACCAATCCAAGCAACGACTCCGGTTTCAGCAACATGTGTTTCATGTTCGATCCCATAACGAGAAAGAATTTCAGAAACAAAAAGCATGGTGTTTTTTTCTTGAAAAGAAGGTTCCGGATGACGATGCATGTGCTCGCGCCAGGAACGAACTTCTTCAAAAAGTTCCGTAACTAAGGACTTCAGCTTTTCAGGATTCATTAGATGAAATAGATGAATAACCAGACAAGATTAGACGAAATGAAACGTATGCTAAAAAGACACCGAAAATCAATTTGACCATTCCTGGTGAAAGTTTCAAGGATAATTTGGAACCAACATACGCACCAATCAGAAAAGTTGCTGCGATAACAAGACCATATCTCCATTCAACATTTCCAGACTTCCAATAATTGATCACCGCAAAAAGCACGACGGGCATGGATAGCACGAATAGGCTTGTCCCTTGTGCTGTGTGCTGCGAAAGTCCAAGAAAGAAAACCAAGGCTGGAACAATGATGACTCCACCTCCTACTCCAACGAATCCGCTGAGAACTCCAGCGAAGACGCCAATGATGGCAAGGATAAGGATGGTTTGTGGTGTCATTTCCATTCAAAGATATCAAAAATAGCTTATTGATCGACGAGAAGATTACATCCACGGACATCTGCTTCGTCAAAGCGTCCCTCTAAATAAAATCCATCGCCTTCTATTCGTCCCAAATCTTGCGTTTGGATAAATGCGCAGCTGTGTTGATTCGCTAGATCGATGACATTGATTCCACCGGATCGTTCATGTGGAAAAAGTGTGAATGGATCGTATGGATCACGAATAAGAATTTTCATCCACGGAACAACATGAAACTTACCGTCCTTCATTGAATAGCCTTGGGATAGTAATTCGGTCATGCCATATTCAGACCGCACGTGATCAACGCCAAGTCCTTCGATGAGCGCTGCATGTAATTCTGCTTTCGTCAATTCTTTGCGACGACCTTTCATTCCGCCGGTTTCAATGATGATGGCTTCTGATAAATCAATCTTCAATTCAGCTAAATCTAGCAAGGCATAGGAAACACCAAAAATGATGACTTTTTTCCCTTGAGAAACGGCTGCTCGATAGCGCTCAATTAGCGAGGAGGGTTCCTGTAATAAAAATCCCGAAAGCTCCTGTTTGGATTGTTGAATGAGCGTGTTCACCATATATACCAACGAGGAATCACCTTGATCGACATAATTTGGCAACAAAGCAAGCACCACATATTCCTCAACTGGACCGAAGAAATGAGTGAATCCTGATGAGAATGAATCATCGTACCATTGTTTGTCAAGGACAAAATGCTGACTTCTTCCCGAATTTCCTGTTCCACTGCTTTGAAAATGAAGATCGATGTTAATGGATTCCTGATCGATAATTCGTGCTGTTTTAAAAAAAGAAATTGGCAGGAAAGGAATTTCATTCAAGGTTTTTGGACGGTTCCGATGAACTAAATCCGCGTAGGAACGATACACCGAAACGTTTTGGTATTGGTGATGAAATAATGCCAAGGCACGTTCCTCAAAGTTATCTGGACTCGTACTCAGTAAATATTCCATTGGATTCATGCAACAAAGTTAAGATGAAATGTCTATTCCACATCGTCAAGCCAGGAAATGTGTGTAATTTTGAACAAGCGTTGAAAAACGTTGTTAAATTAGAAATACACCATCAGTATATGAAAAAAACGGGAGTCCTTTTACTTCAATTGGGAACACCAGACAGTCCGAAAACGAGTGACGTTAGACGTTATTTGACAGAATTTTTAAACGACCCACGCGTCATCGACATTCCTTGGTTACTGCGCAAAATATTGGTAAACGGTATCATTGTTCCATTTAGAGCGCCGAAATCAGCGAAAATCTATAAAGAGCTTTGGGAGCTTGGGGACGGAGTTTCACCACTAAAGACACACACACTAAAAGTTCAAGAAATGCTGCAACATGCATTTCAACATGAAGATGTCACGGTAGAAATGGCGATGCGTTATCAGAATCCATCCATGGATAGTGTGCTTGAAAGCATGCATCAAGCAAATTACGACGAAATCATTATCCTTCCTTTATTTCCGCAATACGCCAGTGCCTCAACAGGTTCCTCAGTGGAAAAAGCAATGAACATCATTCGCAAATGGTGGGTCATTCCAGAAATTAAAATCATCAGTCAGTTTTGGGACAACGAAGGATACATTGATTCGATTGTTGAAAACACGAAACAGTTCAACTTCAAGGATTACGATCACGTATTATTTTCCTACCACGGATTGCCAGAAAGACAAGTGGACAAAGTATATGAGGGTACAGACCTGTGTGCAGATGAACCTTGTGAAACCGAACTGAATGACCGAAATAAATTTTGCTACAAAGCAACAGCTTTTGCCACAACGCGACTCATTGCTCAAAAAATTGGTTTAACAAGCGAGCAATACACCGTTTGTTTTCAATCCAGGCTGGACAAAAAATGGCTAACACCATTCTCCGATAAAGTCGTGGAAGAATGGGGTAAAAAAGGAGCGAAGAAATTATTGGTTTTTAGTCCGGCTTTTGTTGCTGATTGCCTAGAAACATTGATTGAAATCGGTGAAGAATACCAAGAGATTTTCGAAGAACATGGTGGCGAAAAAGTACAACTAGTTCCAAGCTCAAACAGTCATCCATTATTTGTCAATGGGTTAGAAAAACTGATTCGACAAAAAATGAACTAGGATTCTTTTTGTATCCTTTTATGATTACACATTTAAGTAGTAAATTTGCATTCGATTACATAAATAAATAGATAAAATAAGTATGGCTTATAAAGTTAAAGACATCAGCTTGGCTGAATGGGGTAGAAAAGAAATTAAATTAGCCGAGGCAGAAATGCCCGGACTTATGTCGCTTCGTGAAGAATACGGAACAACAAAACCATTAGCTGGAGCAAGAGTTGCTGGATGTCTTCACATGACCATCCAAACGGCAGTTCTGATTGAAACGTTGGTTGAATTAGGAGCAGAAGTTACTTGGTCTTCATGTAACATTTTCTCTACGCAAGACCACGCTGCTGCTGCTATTGCTGCTGCTGGAATTCCAGTTTTCGCATGGAAAGGAATGAACGAAGAAGAATTCGATTGGTGTATTGAACAAACGCTATTTGCTTTCGAAGATGGTAAACCATTAAACATGATTTTGGATGACGGTGGAGATTTAACCAACATGGTATTCGATCGTTTCCCTGAATTGACAAAAGACATCAAAGGATTATCTGAAGAAACTACGACTGGTGTTCACCGTTTGTACGAGCGTGTGAAAAACGGAACGTTGGTGATGCCTGCGATCAATGTGAATGACTCGGTTACAAAATCGAAATTTGATAACAAATACGGATGTAAAGAATCATTAGTAGATTCCATTCGTCGTGCTACAGATACAATGATGGCTGGAAAAGTTGCTGTTGTTTGTGGTTACGGTGACGTTGGAAAAGGATCTGCTGCATCGTTGAAAGGTGCTGGAGCTCGTGTAATCGTTACAGAAATCGATCCAATTTGTGCGCTTCAAGCAGCAATGGACGGATTTGAAGTAAAACGTTTGGACACTGTGGTTCATTTAGGTGACATCATCGTAACAACGACTGGTAACAAAAACATCGTTGTTGGACGTCATTTTGAAAACATGAAAGACAAAGCGATCGTTTGTAACATCGGTCACTTCGATAACGAAATCGATATGGCTTGGTTGAACAACAATCACGGAGCTTCAAAAATCGAAATCAAACCACAAGTAGATTTATACAACATCAACGGTAAAGACATCATTATTCTTGCTGAAGGACGTTTGGTTAATCTTGGATGTGCAACAGGTCACCCGTCATTCGTAATGTCGAACTCATTTACGAATCAAACTTTAGCGCAATTGGAAATCTGGTTGCATTCAGACAAATACGAAAACGACGTGTACATGCTTCCAAAACATTTAGATGAAAAAGTTGCTCGTTTACACCTTGCAAAAATTGGTGTTGAATTAGAAACGTTAAGTACAGATCAAGCTGACTACATTGGTGTAGCAGTAGAAGGTCCATTTAAAGCGGAACATTACCGATACTAGAATCTATAAAGCATAAAAAAGCCCTGACAGAATTAATTGTCAGGGCTTTTTTTATGCCTTTACTTCTCGTGTTAAAACTTGTATGTATATTGAACGGAGAAGAGCGGTCCACCCACTCCGATTTCCGCACCTAACGCAGAATTGTAACTGAAGAAATAGCGAAATCCATAACACAATCGAGCGGAAACTGGAACCGACACAAGGTCAGCAGAGTTGTAGCTGTAGTTTATCGAATCATTTTTCCACTGTTTTTCCCAACGATTGTTCGTTCCAACCGCTAATCCAATGTAGCTATCTACATTTGGACTCGAACTCGGTAATAAAAAATTGAAACGTGCCTGAACCCTCAAACGTGACTTTAAATCAGTATAATTCGAAGGGATGTAAGTCCATTGATTATTGACAAAAACAGTATCACTAGAAGAATAAGACTCCCGATACGAATTATACATCACATCGATTCCAACACTCACATCGTTCGTAATCATGTACGCATAACGAAGTCCGCTTGGTGGAATACTCCTTGATCCATTCATACTCGTTGAGTTCGGACCAAAGCCAAAGAAATCAAATTTCAAGAAATTTGGTCCACCACCATAAAGCTCAAATGAATGGTTTCCCTGAAACGAAGCTTGTCCGTGAGCAAGTCCGATTGTTCCAATAAACAAAAGAGCTAGTAGTTTTTTCATTTCTTATGATTCCATTAACTTAATCAAATTCAATGCTGAACCTGCTTTAAACCATTCGATTTGCGAAGCATTGTATGTATGATTCAACATGATTTCTTCACTTGATCCATTTGCATGATTTAATTTCAAGGTAAGTTGTTTACCTGGAGTAAAAGATGCCAAATCTGTAAAGTCGAATGTATCGTCCTCCATGATTTTATCGTAATCTGCTTCGTTCGAGAAAGTCAAACCTAACATTCCTTGTTTTTTCAAGTTTGTTTCGTGGATACGAGCGAATGATTTTACGATGACTGCACAAACACCTAAGTGACGTGGCTCCATCGCAGCATGCTCGCGGGATGAACCTTCACCGTAGTTGTGATCTCCGACAACGATTGTTGGAACACCCGCTGCTTTGTATGCACGTTGTACAGCAGGAACTTCACCATGCTCACCAGTCAATTGATTTTTCACTGAATTCGCTTGACCGTTGAATGCGTTCTCTGCACCAATCAATAAGTTATTTGAAATGTTATCTAAGTGTCCACGGTAACGCAACCATGGTCCAGCCATTGAGATGTGATCCGTCGTACATTTTCCTTTTGCTTTGATCAACAAACGAGCTGATTCAATATTTTTCCCGTCCCAAATTGGGAAGTTTTCTAATAATTGCAAACGAGAAGAATCCGGAGCTACTAAAATTTCAACTCCACTTCCATCTTCCGCTGGAGCTTGGTATCCATTGTCATCAACTGCAAATCCACGTGTTGGCAATTCATCACCATGAGGAGGATTCAATTTCACTTGCTCGCCTTTGTCGTTCGTCAAGGTATCCGTTAACGGATTAAATCCTAAATCACCCGCAATTGCTAAAGCTGCAACCATTTCAGGCGATGTTACAAAGGCATGCGTATTTGGATTTCCATCTGCACGTTTTGAGAAGTTACGGTTGAATGAGTGTACAATCGTATTTTTCTCTTGTTTCTCTGCTCCTTCTCTCGACCATTGTCCGATACAAGGTCCACACGCATTCGTAAATACTTTCGTTCCCATTTTTTCGAAGTCCGCTAGGATTCCATCGCGGTCCGCTGTAAATCGAACTTGCTCAGATCCTGGATTGATTCCAAATTCTGCTTTCGGAGAAATGCCTTGCGCAACTGCTTGTTGAACAATTGAAGCTGCACGCGCTAAATCCTCGTAAGAAGAGTTTGTACAAGAACCGATAAGTCCCCACTCTACTTTCATTGGCCAATTGTTTGCTGTTGCCTCCGCACGCATTTTGGAAACTGGCGTTCCTCTATCTGGTGTAAATGGACCATTGATATGTGGTTCCAATTCACTTAAGTTAATTTCAATGATTTGATCAAAGTATGCAGATGGATTATCGTACACCTCTTGATCTCCTGTTAAATGCTCAGCGATTTGATCTGCAGCTTTAACTACTTCCTCGCGACCAGTTGCCATCAAATAACGACGCATGGACTCATCATAACCAAAAGTAGAAGTCGTTGCACCGATTTCAGCTCCCATGTTACAAATAGTTCCTTTTCCAGTACAAGAAAGTGAAATAGCTCCTTCTCCAAAGTATTCAACGATTGCTCCAGTTCCACCTTTTACAGTTAAAATGTCCGCTACTTTTAAAATGACGTCTTTCGCGGAAGTCCAACCACTTAGTTTACCTGTTAACTTCACACCGATTAACTTTGGAAATTTCAATTCCCAAGCCATTCCAGCCATAACATCCACAGCATCAGCTCCACCAACACCAATCGCAATCATTCCAAGTCCACCAGCATTTACTGTATGTGAATCCGTTCCAATCATCATTCCACCAGGAAAAGCATAGTTTTCCAATACCACTTGGTGAATGATTCCAGCTCCTGGTTTCCAGAAACCGATTCCGTATTTATTTGAAATCGAAGACAAGAAGTTAAAAACCTCGTTGTTTTGATTTAATGATTCTTGTAAGTCTTTACTTGCACCTAACTTCGCTTGAATCAAGTGATCCGCATGAACCGTTGAAGGTACTGCCACACGTTTTTTTCCAGCTTGCATAAATTGCAACAAAGCCATTTGCGCGGTAGCATCCTGCATCGCAACACGATCCGGAGCAAAATCAACATAAGAGTTTCCTCTTTCATATGCTGCTTGTGCGTTTCCATCCCAAAGGTGAGCGTAAAGAATTTTCTCAGATAAAGTCAAGGGTCTACCAACGACTTTTCTAGCTGCTGCAATGCGCTCTGGATATTGCGCATATACCTTTTGAATCATGTCAAGATCGAATACTTTCATAGTGCTAATGTAATTTATTGTGCGCGCAAATTTAATGAATTTGACGCATTAAAGAAATTGAAAAGGACCGAAATATTTTTTATTCCAAAAGATTGATGGTAACTTACTCCTCCAAACAAGGGATTATGCGTTATTTCACAGCATTATTTTGCATCTTTTCACTCCTTTCTTTTTCCTTTTCTGACACAGAAAAAGGCAGTGCTTCGTATTACAGCAGCTCGATGAATGGACGAAAAACCTCATCCGGGGAAATTTTTAATAATAACTTGCTCACTGCTGCACATAAGTCCATGAAACTCGGGACGATGGTAAAGGTGACAAACATAAAAAACGATTCGACAGTGGTTCTAAAAGTCAACGATCGACTTTCCAAAAGTTCAAGTCATGTCATTGATGTGACCCTAGCTGCTGCAAAAAAACTTAATTTTGTACGAAATGGCATCGCAACAGTAACTGTTGAGGTCCTTTCTACCACAAATGAAGACACTAAACAGCATTAGCAACTTAAAAGTACTTGATCTTTCAACGGTTCTCGCTGGTCCTTCTGTTGGAATGTTCTTTGCAGAACTCGGAGCATCCGTTGTCAAGATTGAACATCCATCCATACCTGATGTAACCCGCTCGTGGAAATTAGCTTCCGAAGAAAAAGACAGTCCCGTTTCTGCTTATTTTTCTTCTGTCAACTATGGTAAAACATACCTTTCATTGAATTTAACCAATGAGAAAGACCATGCGCAATTTCTCGAATTAGTGAAAGATGCTGACATACTATTAACGAATTTTAAATGGGGGGACGATCGAAAATTAGGACTTGAATCAAAATCAATCCTAGAAATTAATCCTCGATTAATCATTGGTAAAATCAGTGGATTCGGCGACCAAAGTGACCGAGTGGCGTATGACCTAATCCTTCAAGCTGAAACTGGATTTATGTCCATGAACGGAACCAAAGACTCCGGACCCGTCAAAATGCCCGTTGCACTCATCGATGTCCTAGCAGGACACCAACTGAAAGAAGGGATTTTGTTGGCGTTGATGGAAAGACAACTTACAGGAAAAGGTCGGGAAGTCAGTGTTTCCTTGTACGACGCTGCCATTTGTAGTTTAGCTAATCAGGCATCGAATTACCTCATGACAGGACATGTAGCCCAACGAATAGGAAGCTTGCATCCAAACATTGCTCCATATGGAGAACTTTTCAAAACGAAAGATGGAGCGACTTTAACCTTTGCGATTGGTTCCGATAGTCATTTTGAAAAATTTGTCACCGAACTTGGCACTCCGGAGTTGGCTACGGACGCTCGTTTTATTCACAATCAACAGCGTTTAGAAAACCGAGAAATCTTATTTGCGTTGCTAGAAACCTTGATTTATCCGTTGGATAGTGAACAATTATTGGCGAACCTTCACCTCAAACATGTTCCCTGTGCAAAAGTGAAAGCATTGGACGAAGTATTCCAAGCAGAAGAAGCCAAAGCCTTGGTTTTAAGCGAGGAGATTGAGGGAAAAGCAACCAAACGCGTTCGCACAACCGCATTTAAACTGAACCATGATTAGAAGGCCAAATTCACCAGAAGAGTGGGATTCGTATTTCAACCTTCGCTACGAAGTGTTGAGAGCTCCTTGGAATCAACCGAGAGGATCCGAACGGAATGAAGGAGATGCGACAGCCGAACATTTTGCATTTTTTGAAAATGAACACATCATCGGAGTTGGACGCCTAGACTTCACTGAAAATCTGGGTAGTCAAATTCGATTTATGGCAGTGGACGAACGATACCAAGGAAAAGGAATTGGAAGGCAACTGATGGAACACATGGAAGAAATCGCTCGAAACAAAGGTTGCAAGGAAACCATTCTGCACGCACGAGAAATCGCCCTCCCGTTTTATGAAAAATTAGGATACCGCAGCATCGAAGAATCACATTTGCTGTTTGGTGAAATCCAACATTATTTAATGAACAAACAATATGAGCATCTCAGCTGAAAATTCATTCGTACTTGACGAGTTCTATGATATTATCACACCGAACAAAATCACCTTATTTGATCGAATTGCTGCAGAGCGCACACGTTATTTAACGATTGCTCTTGAAAACATTTACCAAGAGCACAATGCTTCCGCTGTATTGAGAACATGTGATTGTTTTGGGATTCAAGACTTGAATGTCATTGAAAAGGATAATCAATATCAAATTCAGCGTGATATCGCACTTGGATCGGGGCGCTGGGTGGATATTCATAATTTCAGTGATGAAATTGGTCCGACAACCAACTGCATTCGCACATTGAAAGAACAAGGATACCAAATTGTAGCTACAACACCGCACACGGATGCATACACCGTTCATGACTTACCGATTGACAAGCCACTTGCCTTCTTTTTTGGAACGGAGCGAAATGGATTGAGTGATGAAGTTTTGGAGGCTGCAGATTTGCATGTACGCATCCCGATGTATGGATTTACAGAAAGTTTTAATATTTCCGTGTCGGTTGCGGTTTTGCTCCAAACAATTCGTCAACGACTTGAAATTAGTCAACACGCATGGAAACTGACAGATACGGAACAAATTGCACTAAAAATTCAGTGGTGTGAGAAAATACTTAACGGCGGAGAAGCACTTAGCAAAGAATTCCGAGCTAGGTATCAAAAAGATTGATAAATTTGTGTAGTTATTTATCATGATAAACAATTACTTATGGGAAAAGGAGATAAAAAAACAGCAAAGGGTAAACGCACCATGGGTTCCTATGGAATTACCAGAAAACGCAAAGAGGAGAAGGTAGTCATCGTTCCGAAAGCGAAAAAAGAAAAAAAGGCTGCAACTGAAACTGCTAAACCAGCAGCGAAAAAACCGGCAGCGAAGAAAACCGCAACCGCAAAATCTGAATAAAAAAAAAGCTGTCAATTGACAGCTTTTTTTTTAACAAAATCTCACATTAATTCACATTCTACATGCTATGTGAAAAGTATTCATGAATTTTGACTCAAATTAATCAACAATGAAACATAATTTCGGAGCAGGCCCCTGCATTTTACCACAAGAAGTATTTCAACAAGCAGCAAATGCTGTGTTGGATTTTAATGGACTTTCCATCCTTGAAGTATCTCATCGCCACAAGGATTTCGTTGCGGTGATGGATGAAGCCATTGATCTAGTGAAAAAAGCATTGAATGTTCCTGAGGGATATTCTGTTGCATTCCTTCAAGGTGGTGCAACACTTGGATTTACGATCGTCGCATTGAACATGATGCGCGACACCAAGAAAGCAGGATACATCAATACAGGTACATGGGCATCGGGAGCAATCAAAGAAGCGAAAAAAGTTGGTGTTGATGTAAACGTATTTGCTTCCTCAGAAGATAAAAACTTCACGTATATCCCAAAAGGATACAACGTACCAACGGATGTTGATTACATTCACTTTACCTCTAATAACACGATTTACGGAACACAATTCAAAGATATTCCTAAAACGGATTTACCCTTGGTGTGCGACATGTCTTCTGATATTTTCTCCAAAGAAATCAATGTAGCTGATTACGACATCATCTATGCTGGCGCTCAAAAAAATCTTGGTCCAGCTGGTGCAACGTTGTACATCGTGAAAGATGAAATATTAGGGAAATCTACTTCACCTTTTATGCCGACGTATTTGGACTTAAAACAACAAGTGGAAAAAGAGTCCATGTTAAATACTCCTCCTGTATTTTCTGTTTATGTAGCCATGTTGAACTTACGCAATTTGTTAGCTAATGGCGGTGTGAAAGCAATGGAAGAACGCAACAACGCAAAAGCAGCATTGCTTTACAAAGAAATTGATGAGAATCCTGCCTTCAGAGGCGCAGTGGAAGTCGAAGATCGTTCCAATATGAACGTGACATTCTTGTTGAACGACGAAAGTCGAACGGAAGAATTTGACGCCATGTGGAAAGCAGCTGGAATCGTTGGATTACCTGGACACCGTTCTGTTGGTGGATACCGAGCTTCTATTTATAACGCATTACCTATCGAAAGCATTCAAGTTTTGGTGGATGTTATGCGCGCATTCAACCAACATTAATCTACAAAAAACACCACATGAAAATACTTGCAAACGACGGAATTTCAGATTTAGGAAAACAACTAATTGAAGCTGCCGGACACATTGTTATTACAGAAAAAGTAGCCCAAGACCAATTAGCAGCAGCAGTGAATGAGCAAGGAATTGAAGCGATTTTAGTGCGCAGTGCAACAACCGTTCGCAAAGAAGTCATCGACGCTTGTCCAAATGTAAAAATCATTGGTCGTGGCGGTGTTGGAATGGATAACATCGACGTGGACTATGCAAGAAGTAAAGGGATTCACGTGATCAACACACCTGCTTCTTCATCGCAATCCGTTGCAGAATTAGTGATGGGACAATTGTTTTCACTTTCTCGCTTCCTTCATGATTCATTTAAAAACATGGAGTCCGGTGATTTCTCTGCCTTGAAAAAGAACTACGCTAAAGGTGTGGAGCTTCGTGGAAAAACATTGGGAATCATTGGCTTTGGAAGAATTGGTCAAAGTTTGGCATCCTACGCACTTGGTGTTGGAATGAAAATTATTGCGATTGACAACAAGAGCCAAGAGGTACAAGTCAAGGTGACTGTTGGAACTCAAGACGTACATGTTCCAATCAAAACAGAAACGGATCTGCACGGTCTATTAGGAGAAATGGATTACATTTCGATTCACGTTCCAAAACAAAAAGATGGTAGCGCTGTTCTCGGAGCAGCAGAATTCGCCCGTATGAAAAAAGGCGTATTTATTTCAAACGCAGCTCGTGGTGGAGTTGTCAATGAAACAGACTTAATTGAAGCACTAAACAACGGAACTATTGCTGGAGTTGCTTTGGATGTATTTGAAAACGAACCGAATCCAGCTAAAGAATTATTATGTCATCCGAAAATTGCTTGCACGCCACACATTGGAGCCGCGACGCTTGAGGCACAGGACCGCATTGGAGAAGAATTGGCACAATTGATTATTGGATTGGCATAAATCCAATTGTAAAACATAAAAAAAGGGACACATTTTCATGCGTCCCTTTTTTGATTTTATGAGGATGAATTAATCTCTGATAATTTCAATAGAATCGATGCTATCACCTTCGCGGATGTCATCAATCACATCTAATCCTTCTGTTACTTTTCCGAAACACGTATGTGCACGGTCCAAGTGAGAAGTATTTCTTCTTGAATGACACACAAAGAACTGCGATCCACCTGTATTTTTTCCCGCATGAGCCATAGAAAGTACTCCACGGTCGTGGTATTGGTTGTCTCCTGTTACTTCACAATCAATTTGATAACCTGGTCCACCTGTTCCTGGCATTCCTCTTTCTCCTTCACGAGTGTTTGGACAACCACCTTGAATAACGAAATCCGGAAGCACACGGTGCCACTTTAATCCATTGTAATAACCTGATTCAGCTAACTTTACAAAGTTCTCTACTGTTTTTGGCGCATCGTTTTCGTAAAATGTCACATGCATTTCACCTTTGTTCGTTTTAATGATTCCTTTCATAAGCTAAATTTGATGCCACGAAATTACGTCTTGAAGTTGGATTGCTAAAATGGAGTTTTGAACAATCCACTATGGGAATACTTGTTGAAAACTTGGTTGATAACGTGTCAAGAGGTAGTTTCATGTGACTTTAAGGTAATGTTAAATTTGTAGAGAAGGAACCAACAAACGAATTTCTATGTTCAGTACACTTACCAAACGAAAACTCACCGACAATCAAGTTGCCAACGTTTTCATCAACGCTATTTTTGATAGTGTGGATAATGGCTTTTCTGAAGTGTCATCGATGATCAACGAAGATTCTGCTTTTGTCAAATCACCAGCTATCGACGCTAGCAACAATGGCGAATTCGGAATGATTGTCCTTGTAGGCAATCTATCTTTCCTAGAAAGTACCTTCGAAGCAGATCAAGCAGAGCGCGTTGAAAACATCATTTTTGACAAAGTTTCGAAAATGTATGAAATGGACATGAACTCTTTCAGAACATTGGTTCGTGAATACCAATCCTTCATCATGCGCGTGAATCATCCTTCAAAAAACTGGATTTACGGAATGTCAAAGGCCTTGTTTCACAAATACAACCTGAACGAATGCCAAGATGAATATTTCCGTCGCATGCAAGCACCAAATCCTTTGTTCTTGAAAAGAATGGATGAAGTGATGTCCAATTTCATTTGGAATTGGGATGCGTTTTTCAAAAAATACCGAATCTAATTTTTAGACATAAAAAAAGGAGTGAAATAGCTCCTTTTTTTATGTACAAACTTTAAACTTCCTCTACCTCGGTAATAGGTTTACGAAAGACCATCTTGCCATCAAAGACATCCATTACTATGTTTTTCGTTCGGTCAATGGTTCCGCTTAACAACGCTTTGGATAACTCATTCAACACTTGTTTTTGAATCACCCGTTTGATTGGACGCGCACCAAAGAACGGATCGTATCCAATTTCTGCAATGTGATCAAAGGCATCTTTCGTAACATACAATGTCAAATCCATCGTTTTTAACTTGTGTTTTAACACATCCAACTGTATTTGCACAATCTGTCTGACATTTCCCATTGTTAAGGGAGTAAACATGATGATTTCATCTACACGGTTTAGAAACTCTGGACGAATGGTCTGACGCAATAACTCCAACACTTCCACCTTCGCCTTTTCTGCGGTTTCCTCAAAATCTTTTTCCTTCACCTTCTCAAAGCGATCGTGTATAATCGTAGAACCTAGATTGGATGTCATAATGACAATCGTGTTCTTAAAGTTCACCAAACGCCCTTTATTATCGGTTAAACGTCCATCGTCTAATACTTGCAGCAGGACATTAAACACATCCGGATGTGCTTTCTCAATCTCATCCAAGAGAATAATGGAATAGGGTTTGCGTCGAACAGCTTCCGTTAATTGTCCTCCTTCGTCGTAACCAACGTATCCCGGAGGCGCTCCAACTAAACGACTAACCGTGTGTTTTTCTTGGTATTCACTCATGTCGATGCGCGTCATTGCGTTTTCATCATTGAATAAATATTCAGCGAGTGCCTTGGCTAGCTCCGTTTTTCCGACTCCTGTTGTTCCAAGAAAGATAAAGGATCCAATTGGTCGTTTCGCATCTTGTAATCCAGCACGACTTCTGCGCACTGCGTCTGATAAGGCGGTAATCGCTTCTTCTTGTCCGACAACACGCTTATGCAATTCCTCCTCTAACTTCAACAATTTAGAAACTTCGCTTTCCAACATTTTATTTACTGGAATACCTGTCCATTTGGAAACCACATCGGCGATTTCTTCCACGTCGACTTCTTCCTTAATCATTTTCGAATTTGCTTGAAGGAGTATCAGTTGTTCTTTGGAGTGTTCTAATTTTTCCTCCGCCTGTTTGATTTTTCCATAACGAATCTCTGCCACCTTGCCATAATCACCATTACGTTCCGCTAAATCCGCCTCGTATTTTAAGTGTTCGATTTCTTCTTTTACGCGTTGTACAGCATCAATCACATCGCGTTCCGTTTGCCATTTCGACTGCAGGGAATTTCTTTGCTCGTTGAAGTTCGCTAATTCACGTTCCACATTCTCCAATTTCTTGGTGTCGTTCTCGCGTTTTAAAGCAGCGCGCTCAATTTCTAACTGCATGATTTTGCGTTCAATCTCATCCAATTCCTCTGGTTTGGAATTGATTTCCATGCGCAGTTTAGATGCCGCTTCATCAATTAAATCGATTGCTTTATCAGGAAGATGACGGTCCGTAATGTAGCGTTGTGACAATTCTACTGCCGCAATAATCGCCGCATCTTTGATGATCACTTTGTGGTGATTTTCGTATTTTTCTTTAATGCCACGAAGGATTGAAATCGCATCTTCTGTGGTTGGTTCATCCACCAAAACTGTTTGAAAACGTCGAACAAGCGCTTTGTCTTTTTCGAAGTACTTCTGGTATTCATTCAAGGTAGTTGCTCCAACTGCTCTCAATTCTCCTCTCGCCAACGCAGGTTTCAAAATGTTCGCCGCATCCATGGCGCCTTCTCCTCCTCCTGCACCAACCAAGGTGTGAATCTCATCAATGAACAAGATGATTTCTCCTTCCGCCGCGATGACTTCTTTCACCACAGCCTTCAAGCGTTCCTCAAACTCACCTTTGTACTTTGCACCGGCAATTAAGGCTCCCATGTCCAAGGAATAGACAATTTTGGACTTTAGATTTTCTGGAACATCACCTGTTACAATGCGATGTGCGAGTCCTTCAGCAATGGCGGTTTTACCCACACCAGGCTCCCCGATTAAAATGGGATTATTTTTCGTTCTTCTTGTTAAGATTTGAAGAACGCGTCGAATTTCATCGTCGCGTCCAATCACCGGGTCCAACTTACCTGTCTCTGCAAGTTCGTTTAAATTCTTTGCAAATTTCTCCAATGATAGATAGGTATTTTCTTGGTGTTGAGAGTTTACTTTCTCCCCTTTTCTCACATCCATAATGGCGTCTTTTAATACTGATTTAGTTATTTTATTGTCCTTTAGCAATCTTCCAATTGTATCCGTTGAATCCAACAAGGAATAGAACAGCAATTCGATGGAAACAAATTCATCTCCGAAATTTTTTAATTCACTCAGGGCATATTGTAAAATGCGATTCGCTCCTTGTCCTAAATATACCTGTCCCCCACTTACTTTTGGGTACGTATCAACGATGCGCTCCAATGCTGCAAGAAACATGGCCTGATTAACCGAAAACTTTTTCAAGATGAATGGAATCACCTCCTGATCAACAGCAAATATTCCTTGAAGTAAATGTCCGGTTTCAATCGACTGGTGTCCTTTTGATTCGGCGATTTGCTGTGCTTGCTGAATCGCCTCTTGTGTTTTGATGGTGAATTTCTGTAAGTCCATTTGTTCTTTTTTGAATACGCAGAAGCATCGTCAAAAGCCAATCCAAGTCGTTTTATTCAGCCATTTTTTCCGATTTCACCTCAAAAGAATGTCGTTTTTTCCGGATTTATCAAAAATCACGGCTAATTGAACAGACAATGTAACCATTTTCACCTAAGCCCCGTTAAGGACAAGCAAGATGACGAAAAGGATTTTTGGTTTACTTGTTACCGCAATTGTTTCTTCCAATTTGGAGGCAGCAAGGGGTACTGACAATCCGATTATTCCCAAAAAATCAGTTGCATCGGTGCAAGTCAAAGAAGGACAAACCTTGTACTTAATCAGTAAATCGAACCAACTTACCCTACGTCAATTATACAAGTTTAACGATTTCGGTCCGCAATCTGATGTACTTGAGCCAGGAACGAAAGTTTACTTGGAACAGAAAAAAAGAAAATCAGCTCAAAAAGAGTTTGTTATAGTGGATCGCTCCACCACCCTTCGTCAAATTTCTAATCAAGAAGGAATTCGACTAAAATCACTGATGAGAATGAATCAAGGTTCTTCTCCGGACGAACAACTACCGAAAGGAGAAAAGGTATTCCTTCGCTAACTTGCATGGCAAGTGAAGGAATTTGTTTGTTGTTTGTTATAAAGTCCCGCTCGTCGGGACTTTTTAGTTTTAATGATTTCCGACACGAACAATTATTTCCTTTGGCTGTTTAAAAATCAATCCTCGAATCCAAACAGTTCGATTTAAATTCTTTATTTTTAGCCTAAAATATCCATCATGAAGTCACTTATATTCTCCTTATTTACATTTAGTTGCACGGTTTCTTTTTCCCAATTGGGGAATACGATGTATGGATTAGCACGAACAACGAATCCAGCAGCAGTTTACATTGCGACAATGGATCCAGTGACGGGAATTGCAACGAATATTGGACAGACTTCGGTTTCTTCCTCCATCAACCTAACAGGAGCAGCCTTGAATCCATACAACAATCGCTTTTGTTTTTTTGGAGACAACGGACTAAAATCTATTGATTTATCCACGGGACAACTCACGAACACCGCAACGATTAACAATCCAAATGGAACAGGATACTTTGATTTATTTCGTTTCAATACTTCCGATTCCTTGATGTATGGATTATCGAGAAGAAACATCACCAATCCACAAACGGGACAGGTGACGGGAACGATGTATTTAGCAACAATTGATGAACTGACTGGAACGGTAACTGAAATTTCACCAAGTTCCATCGGACAAGCATTTGCTTTATCCGGAAGCGCGATCGATCCACATCAAATGGTATTTTACTATTCAAATGGATCTCAATTGGTTGGATTAGATATGTATAACGGAAGTATTTATTCAAATCCAACATTGACTTTTCCAAACGGCGGACAACACTTTGACAATTTTACTTATAGCTGTTCGGATACCACGATGTACGGCTTAGTACGAACGAATTATTATTCATCCGTATTTAATCCTCTAACGGGAATGACCACACAAGTTTTTGATTCAGCGGCTGTCCATCTTGGAAAAGTGGATGCGATGTCCGGAGCGGTGACAAAAATCAGCACCCAATCAATTGGCGTGAATTCCTTTTCCGTAAATGGAAGTTCCACAATTGACCCGGTCAATTTGATTTACTATTTCATTAGTGGATCAGGAACCGGGCTTACCATTTACGGTGTTTCATTAACAACTGGACTCGTAGTTAGCCAAGGAGCGATTAGCAATGCAGGTGCGCTGTACTTCGATATGATGCGCATTCAGAGTGATTGTTACGAATCGCGTCCAACTCGAGTTGACCCATCAGCAAACATTCAAGAAACATTCACAAGTACAAATATGGTGAAGGTTTTCCCGAATCCATTCACCGATCAAATCACGGTTTCCAGTGAAGTGGAATTGCAAAAAATCGAACTCATTCAAGCGAATGGTCAAGTTTTAAACAGCCTTACTGTTTCCGGTAAAGACTTCACTTTCGAAACAAGTCAATTAATCAACGGTATTTATTTTCTTCAAGTAACGAATGTGGAGGGAATGGAAATCATCAAAATCATCAAATAGAAACCCTGATAAACGTCGGTATGAAAAAACTAAAATACCTCAGTGTACTTTCTCTTCCTGTTTGTGTTTGGATCAGTTTTCATCAATCCGGAATACTCACGTTTCTTCCGGCCATCATCTATTTCGGCGCCATTCCATTTTTAGAATTGATCATCCGTTCATCTGCAGAGAATTTAACGGAACAAGAAAAAGAATTAGCTAGTAAAGACTCCTTCTACACGATTCTATTGTGCTTGATGCTTCCGATTCAACTTGGATTTCTCTGGTTTTTCTTGACACATATTACCGAAACGACAAACACATCAGACTTGGTTGGACAAATTCTTTCCATGGGAATCATGTGTGGGGTGATTGGAATCAATATTGGTCATGAACTTGGACATCGTTCGAATCGTTTAGAGCAGCTTATCGGAGAATTGCTTTTATTGACCTCGTTGGAAAATCACTTTGTTCCTTACCACAACCGCGGACATCACACCAATGTGGGAACGAAGAAAGATCCAGCAACCGCACGTAGAAACGAATGGGTGTACCTGTTTTGGTTTCGCTCTCAAATTGGGAGTTACGTACAAGCGTGGCAAATTGAAAATACAAGAATGAGCATCATCGGAAAATCACGGTTTAGTTTACAGCACAAGATGATTCAGTACACCGTGCTTCACTTCCTTTTCCTTGCAGCTATTTACAGCGCTTTCGGTGGAATGGTCCTTGTATACTTCCTTTATGCGGCAACGATTGGGATTCTATTGTTGGAAACAGTGAACTACATCGAGCATTACGGATTGTACCGCCAACAACGCGAAAATGGAACCTTCGAAACCGTGAAAAGAAAACATTCTTGGAATTCCAACCACTTGATTGGACGCGTAGTTTTGTTTGAATTAAGTCGTCATTCCGATCATCACTTCAAAGCGGACAGACCTTATCAACTCTTAGAAACTTCTGACGATTCCCCGGTTATGCCAACTGGATATCCAGGAATGATGTTGCTCACCTTTATTCCACCTTTGTTTTTCAAAGTCATGAACAAACGTGTGGATGCAGCCTTAAAATAACTTCTGGCGCTTCAACAGGTATTGCAATAACACTTGATTGTATCCTTCGTGGATGTCTGCTGTCATGAAATCCACTCGGTGATTGACACAACGCATTTTTACTTCATTGAAATACGCTTCAATTCCTTTCACGTAATGCGCACGCACCTCCGCTGGCTGTAAGTTCATTTTCTCTCCTGATTCCATATCGATCAACTGATACGGACGATTTTCCAATTCGAAATTTCGTTCCAATTTGGAATCGAGCACATGAAATAATATCACTTCATGCTTATTGTGTTTTAAATGTTGAATGGCACGAAACAGTTCATCAATGCGGTTAGGGTCATCCAATAAATCCGTAAAAATCACCACCATGCTGCGCTGATGTGTCAGCTCAGAAATATCGTGTAAGGCTTGTATGGCATCTGTTCCTGAACGACTCTTTTCCTCGTAGTCCTTCATGCGTTTCTCCAACTCGCTATACAGAAAACGATGATGCGTTAGAGACGATTTCGCTGCCGTATGAATATCCAATTTATCGGAGAAAACCGACAATCCAACGGCATCGCGTTGACGTTTCAACAATTCAATTAAACTTGCTGCTGCGTAAACAGAAAACTCGAATTTGGTCAATCCACCTTTTGGAAAGAACATCGAACTTGAGCCGTCGATGACAATTTGACAACGAAGATTCGTTTCTTCCTCGAACTTTTTAGTGAACATTTTTTCCGTACGTCCAAAAAGTCTCCAATCGATGTTTCGCGTGGACTCACCCGGATTGTACAAACGATGTTCCGCAAATTCTACCGAAAATCCATGAAAAGGACTTTTGTGTAGTCCAGTGATAAATCCCTCAACGACTTGTTTGGCCAGAACCTCTAGGTTCCCAAATTGCGCAAGTCTTAGTCTGTCTATCGTTGGATTCATGGAAAATGTATGGAACAAAAATAAACAATAATCAACGTTTCCGAGCAACCAAATTGGAATCAACACGTCAAAGGACTATAAATCATTCATTATGAAAAAAATATATATCAAAAGTTTCGGGATTATCGCCTTGTTTTTGGCAAATATTTTGTCCTTCCAAGCGCAAGTAAGCGGCTTTGCCATTACCGGATTAACGACACCGACAACAATGCCAACTACGATTTGCGGATTGACAGCAAATGTCTCTTATTCAGCATTAACACCAAGTACAAGTTCGGCTGGATCAGCAACGATTCCATACGTGATCACCGGAAATAATTTCACTGGATTTCAATTTGTATCCCAAGTGAATTGGGGTGATGGAGTTACCACAACGTCAAACGGAGGAACATCCACAAGTGGGACAAACATCGCGATGGCACCAGCAATTACCCATACGTATGCAGCACCAGGAACGTATAGCATTCACACGACCGTTTACAATCAATCCAATCAAACGTATGCATTGGATTCTGTGATGTTAACTGTTGGATCATGTACAGCTTACTTTTATTGCATGATTCAAGTAGACTGTAATAACGACGGCACAATTGATTCTCAAATTAATGCACCTGTGCCTGTTACCTTAACAAACGGAACAACCACCTATACAGACACAACCCAAAACAACATGTTCATGATGAATAATGTTTGGGCGGGAACCTATACCCTATCGATTGATCCAACTTGGTTGGCAGCGAATAATTATGTAATTGGAAATATTATCCCAAGTCCCACCGTAACCATTTCAAACGGCGCTACGACTACACTCATCACCTTAAATTGCGCTTCACAAACAACGATGCTTTGTGCAACAGGACAAGTCTACTGTGATGCCAATGACAATGGAATGATGGATAGTGGTGAAACACCGATCGCCAATGCACCGATTTCTGTAAACGGAACAGTCGTTTACTCCAATGCAAATGGTTTGTACAACATTAGCTACCCAGGAACCATCAATGACACCGTATTACTCAGCTTGAATGCGAACTGGTTGACTCAACATGGTTATGCCATTTTAAACAACGGTGGAAGTAATTTAAATTACATTACCGGAACTCCTTGTAATAGTGGATTACCGATCAACACCATCAACTTCCCCCTACAATGTGGAGGAACAGTCACGCCGACCATGTGTTATTCAGGATTTGTTTTCTGTGATGCAAACGGAAATGGTGTGATGAATCCAAATGAAGCACCTTTGGCTGGAGCACCTGTCATTCTTTACAACAATTCAGCGACAAACAGTTCCATAACCGTTTACACGGATTCAACAGGTTATTTCACGTACTGTGGACAGTACAGCACAAGTACATACGTGTTTGCGACGATCAGCCAATCTTGGTTAACGTACAACGGATACAATCCAACCGTAGGAGTCATCACCTTGATTGGAAGTCCAGCCGGTACAACAAACACTGGTTTCTTGGCAATAAACTGCGGTGGAACAACAACAACTTGTGCTGACTTATGGACAACAGTCACACCTTGGATTGGTTATTACCAAAACAGTACTGCTTACGTGAAGATTAACTGGGGTAATTATGGTCCAGGAGCAGCAGGAAATTATACAATGACAATGAGTTTCCCTGCAGGCGTAACTGTCAATGCATCTACAATTGCAAATGGAGGAATCGTTAGTGGAAATACCATTACTTGGAATTTGAATTCGGCCTCTAGCTTCTTCAGCAATTACGACGTCATTACCTTCAACGTACCTGGTGGACTCCTTTCTGGAACGGCACATTATTTTACTTCTACGATTGCACCGACAAGCGGAACAGATTGTTCTACTGTAAACAACGCTGGAAGCTTACTTCAATTGGTTGGAAATAGCTATGATCCTAATGACAAAGTTGTTGCTCGTCCAGATGCAGCCATTCAGTTCTTTGGAAATGAAACCCAATTCATCGATGCCATGACGCAAGAAGCCTTAACCTATACCATTCGATTCCAAAATACAGGTACGGCTCCAGCTCAGAACATTTACATCATTGACACCTTGGATGCGGATTTGGATTGGTCCAGCTTTACGTTGATTCAAGCCTCACACAACATGCAAGTTGTCAATCTCGGAAATGGAATTATGCGTTTTGAGTTCCCGAATATTTGGTTGGCAGATAGCACAACGAATGAGCCAGAAAGTCACGGACATTTGGTATACCGCATCATGGAAAATGCAGCAAACCATTACGGGACAGAAATTGAAAATACGGCTTACATCTATTTTGATTGGAATGATCCGATCATCACAAACACCACGTATAATTTCAACAATTGGATAGAAGGAATTACGGAGGGTAGCGTTCAAAACACCCATGTTTATCCGAATCCAGCAAGCGAATTACTTACGATTTCTTGTGAGGGAGACTTTGACTATCAACTCGTTGATTTGTCCGGAAGAATCGTTTCAAGCGGATCAGCAACTGATACAGAAAGCATTTCTATTTCCAATGCTGCAGTTGGGATTTACCAATTGAACGTTCAATCAAACCAAGGAAATTCAAGCTTGAAGGTGATCAAACAATAAGTTATGTGACATTTTGAGAATATCCCGTGTCAAAGGAAATGACGCTTATTTGTCGTTCAAATGTCATAGTTAAATTAAAACTCAAAATGTAAATTTGACGAAAAAAAAGTATGGGTTCAATTGCTGATTTAATTACCAATTCTAGAAAAAGTAAAAACTTGACACAAGAACAATTAGCTGAATTGTCGAAAGTAAATTTGAGAACAATTCAGAGAATTGAAAACAATCAAAATACTCCACGAGGATATACATTAAAATTAATATGTGATGTTCTTGAAATTCAGATTCCCAATTCTGAACCGGAAATATTACCATCCAAAGCAAATCAAATAGAATTAATCATTAATTATTTTTTTCTAGCGCTTATTAATTTGACTTTGATGGTAATTATTGGTTGGACTACATTAGCTTCTGAAGCTAATGTTCATTCCAAATTTGCAGGTTTTCTACTGAGCTTCTTTATTCCTGTTTTTATTGTTTTTATGACTAATAACATGAGTAAAACTGAAAGACTTTTAAAATTTGGTTCAGGATTTTTACTTTACATCATTTTGTCAATAATAATTGTAGGTTTTCCAGGAGCTTTTATAAGCGGTTTGCTCCCATGTTTGTCAATTTGCTTACTAACCTTGTTTTATGGAGATAAAATCTTGAGTTATAAAAACTTCGCATAACAGCTGAGAAACGCAATCGCTAGTTTTCGGTAAGATGTGCGTTTTTTTTCTATTTTCGATTAGGATGATGTTGACCTCTTAGTCGCCATGTCCGAATACGTCTGTCACCTAAATGTTTTAGGCGACACTTTATTAAGCAACAATTTTTCGACAATAACAAAAGGCATTCTCCCCTGAATGTTAAGATACACATCACATTTTCATAAAAAACGCCCAAGAAATTGGGCGTTTTTTTTTGTACCTTGCGTCCGTGAACGAAATTAAAAAAACAGCGAAAAAAACAGCCGTTCTGAGCATCATTACGAACTCAGTCATGGCCGGAGTAAAAGGTACAGCTGGAGTATTTGGACATTCCGATGCATTGATTGCTGATGCGATTGAATCCACCGCTGACATCTTTGCCAGTTTCTTGGTGCTTTTTGGGTTGAATTACTCGACAAAACCAGCCGATGATGATCATCCATACGGACACGGGAAAGCGGAAGCACTTGTGACCTTTGCAGTGGTTGGATTCCTGTTGATTTCCGCGACAATCATCGCCGTTGAAAGCATTCGAAACCTAAGTGAGCCTCAAGAAAAACCTGCCTTTTTCACTTTATACGTTCTGGGAGCAATTATCTTGATCAAAGAGCTTTCCTATCAATACGTCAATCGTAAAGCGAAAGAAACGAACTCTTCTTCGCTCAAAGCAGATGCCTGGCATCACAGAAGCGATGCGATCTCTTCCGGCATTGCATTTATTGGGATTTCATTGACGTTTATCTTCGGAAAAGGATTCGAGAAAGCCGATGATTGGGCCGCATTAATCGCTTCTGTATTCATCGTATACAATGCCTTTTTAATCTTTCGTCCTGCGTTGGGCGAAATCATGGATGAACATATTCACCACGACCTCATTGACGAAATTCGTTTGCATTCACTCGAAGTTCCAGGCGTAATGGACACCGAGAAATGTTGGGTGCGTAAAACAGGAATGGTGTATATCGTTGATTTGCACGTAGAAGTCGCTGGCGACATCAGCGTATTCGACGGACATGAAATTTCACATCGATTAAAAGATCATTTAATGGATTGTATTCCAACGATTGCTGATGTGTTGATTCACATTGAACCAGCGAGACAGTTGAATTAAACTATCCCTTTTTCTTCGTTTGCGTATAGCCTTCTTTTACGAGTAAATCGTAAATTTTGTCCTTGAAATTCCCTTGAATCAAAATCTCGTTGTCCTTTACGGTACCTCCTACCCCGCATTTACTTTTCAATAACTTCCCGAGATCTTTCAGGTCGTCTTCTGTCCCTGTGAATCCTTCGATTAAGGTCACTTCTTTCCCAGCGCGCTGTTTGCGGTCGATGGACACGTATAATCTTTGCTGATTATTCGCTAACGTATCGGGTTCATCCTCCGATTCATGTTGAAATTGAAAATCTGGATTCGTTGAATACACAACATTTACACGGCTCTTTTCTTTCTTTGACATAAACAAATGTACAAACAACTCCGAAATTCAATCCACTTCAACAATAATTTCGATGAATTAAAGTTATGTATAAGCTAACCTTTATCTCATGAAGAATCCACCCTATCAAATTCCAAAGCCATCCATCAAAATGTGGGCAGAGGACGACCGTCCACGAGAAAAATTGCTGTTAAAAGGCAAGGCAAGCCTATCTGATGCGGAATTACTTGCGATTCTAATCGGAACCGGTTACCGCAATAAAAGCGCCTTGGATTTAGCGCAAGATGTGTTGGATCACGGACAAAACGACTGGCATAAAATCAGTAAAATGTCCGCCATCGAACTCATGAAAATCAAAGGACTTGGTCCAGCAAAGGCCATCAACATCATTTCCGCTTTAGAAATCGGAAACCGAAAAGCAGCAACGGTAATTCCAGCCAAAACCAAAGTGAGGAGTTCTAAAATGATTTACGATCATTTAAAACAGCATTTTTCGGGACTTCCTCACGAAGAATTCTACGTTGTTTACCTCAATTTTGCCAACGAAATCATTGAAACAAAACAACTTTCAATCGGAGGAATGACGAGTACCGTTGTCGATGGGAAGTTGCTTTTTCATTATGCTCTCGCCTGTCAAGCAACTGGATTTATCTTGAGTCACAACCATCCGAGTGGACATATTGGTCCAAGTGAAGCCGACCGAAAACTGACAAATAAAATGCGGGATTTCGCTAAACTCATCGACATGCAGTTAATTGACCACCTGATTTTCACAGATAATGGTTATTTTAGCTTCGCCGATGAAGGCCTTCTTTGAATATGACAATAAAAAAAATCATAACCGTTATTGGGGCTCGTCCCCAAATCATTAAAGCTGCCGCGATAAGCCGCGCTATTTCAAGTCATTACTCCGATCAATTGGAGGAGTTTATTGTCCATACGGGACAACACTACGACGAAAACATGTCCGAAGTCTTCTTTAACGAGCTTGGCATACCGAAACCTGCGTTCAACTTAAATGTTGGAAGTGGTTCACATGGCGCCATGACAGCAAAAATGATGGACGGACTGGAATCCTTATTTCAAACAGAAAAACCGGATGCGGTGTTGGTCTACGGAGATACGAATTCAACACTTGCCGCAGCATTGGCCGCAGCAAAAATTCACATCCCCGTGATACACGTTGAAGCCGGACTCCGAAGTTTTAACAAGTCCATGCCAGAGGAATTGAACCGCATTGCTTGTGATCACATGAGTTCCTTGCTGTTTTCGCCAACGAAAGCGGGAATGGATAATTTAAAGAACGAAGGATTTGACTTAACACCATCCAAAAAAGCACATATTGATCGTCCAAACATTTATCACTGTGGCGACGTCATGTACGATAACAGCTTGTTTTTCTCTGAACTATCCGAGGAGAAATCTACGGTTTTGGCAGAAAATAACTTGACGAAAAACCAATTTGTTCTCTGTACCATCCACCGAGATACGAATACGGATGATGCGAAAAACCTCCACGCCATTTTCAGTGCCTTACTTCAGATACAACAAGAATCCAATTTGGACATTCTTTTGCCCCTGCATCCACGGACAAAAAAGAAAATGGAAGAATTGTTAAGTCCTGAATTGCAGGCTCAAATGTCGGCTTCAAATGGATTTAAAATCATTCCACCGGCTGGATTCCTGGACATCATTGCGTTAGAAAAGAATGCGCGCATCATTGTTACCGATAGTGGTGGACTTCAAAAAGAAGCGTTTTTCTTCAAAAAACCGTGCGTCATCTTGCGAGAACAGACCGAATGGATTGAAATCGTTGAGAATGGAAATGCGCGTTTAGCCGGATCCAATCAAGAATTAATTGTTCGCAGTAGCCGAGAAATGCTCGAAAAAACAGACTTTACTTATCCGAATTTATTCGGTGATGGTGCAGCAGCATCGTTCATCTGTCAAAAAATTATGGAGGAGTTATTATGCTAACCATTTACGTTGACCAAATATCTACTCGCCTTCAATACACCCTAAACTTTGTCTTAGAACAGAGAGGACTTGACTTTCAAATAACCAACGACTTTAGGCAATTTGAACAAGTGGACGGATGGAAACTCAATTATTCCGAGCGACACTTTGACGATGTCGTGCAGTTGATTCCTAGTACCTTGTTATTCGAAGAAACGATTGTACCCTATGAAATCACGACGGAATTATTCCATAAAGAGGAATGTTTTTGTCTGAATGGAATCACCGATCCATTAGCCAGTATCTTTTTTACGCTGTCACGAATGGAAGAATACCTTTCTGACGATGAAGACAACCTTGGACGATTCATCGGAAAAAACAGTTTGTTGTTTCAATACAATTGGCATGAAAAAGCCATGTGTGATCGATGGAGCGTTGATTTCTTGCTCTTTTTGAAAGACCGTTGTCAGTTGAAATGGCATCCTAAATTATCACTTGTTGAATCCATTGCAACCTTTGACATTGACAACGCCTTTGCGTATTTGTATAAGAACACACTTCGTACACAACTTGCGACAGCAAAGGACTTACTTCTCAACCGAAAAGACCGAATTTCGGATCGAAAAAGAGTTCTCGCAGGAGAAGTTAAAGATCCATACGATACCTTTGATTTTATTCAAACATTGGCACTTTCCGGAGCAAACGTACTCGTTTTCTGGTTACTTGGCGACTATGGAACCTTTGATAAGAACATTCCACATACACAGGAAGACCAGCGTGCCTTGATTCAAAAAATGACGGAATTCATCGAAATTGGCATTCATGCCAGTTTTGGATCGAATGATTCTGAATACCAATTAGGCGTTGAAATTCAACGATTGCATCAAATCACGAATCAGTCCGTTACGAAAAATAGACAGCACTTCTTGATGTTGAATCTTCCTTATACATACCAAGCACTCATTCGTCAAAACATCACCGACGATTATTCGATGGGCTATGCAGATATTGCTGGATTTAGAGCAGGAACTGCCCGAGTGTTCAATTGGTTCGATTTACACACAAACGACACCACCTCTTTGCGTGTTCATCCGTTTACGTACATGGATGGAACTTTACACGAATATTTGAAACTAAGTCCAGCAGAGGCTAAAATGAAAATCAAATCCTTGTATCAAGAAGTTTGTCAAAACGGTGGACAATTCTCCTACATTTGGCACAATGAAACGATTGGTGATTACGCACATTGGAAAGGTTGGAAAGATGTTTTTACGTATACCATCAATTTGAATCAAACGGATTTTATTTAAACCATAGAAATGAAACGTTTTTTAATTATCGGTATTTTACTCATCACCTTCAGTTCATGCAAACGTGAATGTTTGAAGAATCAAGAAGCAGCCTGTTTGGAACAAGCTCCTGATGGAACGACGTGTCAAGCATACTGGGAAAGTTGGGTATACAACCCAGAAACTGATAATTGCGAGTTTAAAGGCTACAGCGGCTGTAGTCCAATTGGATTTGAAACGGAGGCTGCATGTGAAGATTGCGAGTGCCACAACTAACATTACTGCGATGAAACGAATTATTTTATTACCTCTTTTTCTTTGCTACTTATTGACTGCTTGTGAAAAGCCCGATTTGGCCATTGCAGTTCCAAATTGCATTGAAAACAAAATTCAGGACATTCAAAACGCACCTGTTGAAAATCCACCGAAAGAAGTATGGTTGTGGGAATACAATGGCGTCAGTTACTATTACTTTACGGCTGCGTGTTGTGATCAATTTAGTGAACTGTACGATGCAGACTGTAATTTAGTTTGTGCACCGGATGGAGGATTCAGCGGAATGGGTGATGGAAATTGTGTTCCAGGAATTTTGAATGCGACGAAAACCTTAATTTGGAAAGATCCTCGTTGATTAGTAAAAACAGATCTTCTCTCGACCAAGTCGCAGGGCGATGGTCATTCCAGAATAAACGTACCAATCTTTTGTTGCTGGATTCCCTCTCACACCGTATTTAGATCCATCTAAGCTGCGATTTGATAAATCAGCAGCCATTTGTGACACTTCCTTATCAATGACCTTAGAGTTAGCATACGTAGCTGAACCGACATCATCCAAATAATCGGTGAATGTTTTGCGGATGGCCAAATCAAAATTAACCGTCAATTTATTCCCGATGGCAAACTTCACCCCCATTCCGAGTGGAACGCATAATTGGTAATTTCTGTATGGTTTTCTGTTTGCAATCGATGTTCCTTGTCCTTCGGTGGACATCGGCTGCAAGGCCACTAAGGAATCCTTGTACATCGCCATTGGATTCATGTAAAATCCACCCAATTGAGCTAACAAGTAAACGGTACCGGCATTTTTATTTCCTTTCCCAAAGGTAAACGGAACGTAATGGAATTCTAGTCCACCGGCAACTTCGTGAATAACGGAGCGAAACTCAAGGTTTCTATTGACAAACAGCGGATTCGAGCTTTCTTTGTCGTACGCTTCTACTTTTCCGTAGAGGTAGTTAAAACGCAGGGTAATTCTTGGTTGCAAATTGTAGCGGTACATGAGTCCACCAGACCAATTGCTTTGATAAAAAGGTTTAAACTGATTGAGGTCCCCGATGTAATACATCTGTCCCACATTCAAACCAAATTCTGACTTAGAAAAAAAAGTCTTGCGCTGGGCTCTAAAGCTTCCAACGCAAGACAATATAAGAAACATAAAAATCAGTTTTCGCATCGTAGTTGATAACGTATAAACTTACAATTTATTACGCTTTTCCGCCACGTTTACGATCTCCTTCTTTCAAAAAGATTTTACGGATACGTAAGTTTTTAGGTGTAACCTCCACGTATTCATCGGATTGAATGTATTCTAAACACTCTTCCAAGCTAAATACTTTCGGTGGAGCCAAACGAACTTTGTCATCAGAACCTGATGCACGCATGTTCGTCAGTTTCTTTGTTTTCGTTACATTCACACACAAGTCACCTGCACGAGAGTTCTCACCGATTACTTGTCCTTCGTAAATATTCTCATTTGGCGCGATAAAGAATTTACCACGTTCTTGAAGGTTATTTAAAGAGAATGGAATAGATGTACCTTGTTCCAAAGAAATCAATGATCCATTTTGACGACCTGGAATCTCACCTTTGTACGGTTGGTATTCCAAGAAACGGTGATTCATAATTGCTTCACCAGCTGTTTGTGTCAATAGGTAGTTACGTAAACCGATAATACCACGAGAAGGGATTTCAAAAGTAACGATCATACGTTCTCCTTTCGGAACCATATTTTTCATTTCTCCTTTACGACGTGTCACTGCTTCAACAGCTGTTCCACTGTGCGTTTCAGGTAAATCGATTGTCAATTCTTCAATCGGCTCACATTTCACACCGTCAACCTCTTTAATGATTACTTGTGGTTGCCCAACCTGTAATTCATACCCTTCACGACGCATCGTTTCGATTAATACAGATAAATGCAATACACCACGACCGAATACCATCCACTTGTCTGCTTTGTCCGTATCGTGAACACGCATCGCTAAGTTTTTCTCCAATTCTTTTGTCAAACGGTCAGAAATATGACGTGACGTCACAAACTTACCTTCTTTACCGAAGAATGGTGAATCGTTAATGGAGAACAACATACTCATCGTAGGCTCATCCATTTTGATGGTTGGAAGTGGCTCTGGATTTTCAGCATCACAAATCGAATCTCCAATCTCGAATCCTTCGATACCTGTTACAGCACAAAGGTCTCCAGCTTGAACTTCCGTCACTTTCATGCGCTCAATTCCTTCAAAAACAAACACTTCTTTGATTCTGTGTTTTTCTAAACGTCCGTCTGATTTCGACAAGATGATCGGTTGGTTTTCTTTCAGAACACCTCTCGACAAACGTCCAATCGCGATACGACCAACATATGAAGAGAAGTCCAAAGAAGTCACCAACATTTGTGTATTTCCTTCCTCGATAATACGTGGTGGGAAATATGCAAGAATACGATCTAACAAAGGAGTGATGGTGTCGGTTGGAGTTTTCCAATCTTCAGACATCCAACCATTTTTCGCTGAACCATAAATGGTCGGGAAATCTAATTGTTCCTCGTTTGCGTCTAATTCGAACATGAGGTCGAATACTTTTTCGTGTACTTCTTCTGGTGTACAGTTTTCTTTGTCTACCTTGTTGATTACCAACAATGGTTTCAATCCCAAAGAAAGAGCTTTTTGCAAAACGAAACGTGTTTGTGGCATTGGACCTTCAAAGGCATCCACCAAAATACACACTCCATCCGCCATGTTCAATACACGTTCAACCTCTCCTCCAAAGTCGGCGTGACCTGGGGTATCAATGATGTTGATTTTCGTTCCTTTATAGGTTACAGAAACATTTTTAGAGACGATGGTGATTCCACGCTCGCGCTCTAAATCATTGTTATCCATGATCAAGTCACCTGTTGGACGATCACGTTCGTTGATCATTGTTCCTGCTTCAATGATTTTATCCACCAATGTTGTTTTACCGTGGTCAACGTGTGCAATGATGGCGATATTTCTAATTTCCATAATACTATTATGATTTTTTGTAGCTACTTAATTGAGTTTCTAATTATGAACGTTTGCGGTCTCCACCGAACGATTTTCTTTCACCGCGTGGACGATCTCCGCCCTCGCTTTTACTGAATCCACCACTACGGCTAGATCCACCTGTGCTTCCTCCTTCAGAACGACCAGCATATCCGCCGCCACCTGATCCACCAGAGCGACCAGCGTAACCGCCACCACCTGATCCACCAGAACGTCCAGCGTAACCTCCGCCACCTGATCCGCCTGAGCGTCCAGCGTAACCTCCGCCACCAGATCCACCTGAGCGTCCAGCGTAGCCTCCGCCACCTGATCCACCAGATCGACCTGAGAATCCTCCGCCACCTGAGCGAGAATCACCTCCAAAACGTCCGCGTCCACGTCCGCCTTCGCTGCGACCTGATCCACCTTCTTTTTGTGCGGTTACTTCAATGTTCACTTGGTGACCTTCAAAGTCAGTTCCGTTTACATTTTTCAAGATTTTCTCAGTGTGTTCTTGATCTGCCTCAAAGAATGAGTAAGAAGTCAATAAGTCAATGCGTCCAACTGCTTGAGAATTCAATCCTGTTGCATCACAAACAACTCTTAACAACGCTCCTGGGTTCAATCCATCGCGTTTTCCAAGGTTTACAAAGAAACGTGTTTTTCCTTCTTCACGAGTACGATCAGATTTACCACCTTTTCCACGTTCACCACCACGATCATCTCTTGCTGCAGCATTTAAATCTCCTGCACGATCATAATAGTTAATGAAACGGTTAAATTCTGTTGAAACGAAACGTTTGATGATGTCTTCTTTCGACAAACTTTCGAATGCTTCCAAAATTTGCGGCATAAACTTCGCGATGTCGTCTTCTTTTACTTCCGTTGCAATGGTTTTGTTAATCAATTTCATCAATTGAATTTCACAAATTTCCTCTGCGTTTGGAATTTCACCAACGGTAAACGTTGTGCGCATTTGACGCTCGATTGCTTTAATCTTGCCAATCTCACGTCCGTTGATCAACACCAACGATTCACCTTTTTTACCAGCACGAGCCGTACGACCACTTCGGTGCGTATAGTTCTCGATATCATCTGGCAAATTGTAATTGATGACGTGTGTAATGTTATCAATATCAAGTCCACGTGCAGCAACATCAGTCGCTACTAGGATTTGTAATTCTTTCGAACGGAAACGGTCCATCACACGATCACGCATTGCTTGCGTTAAATCTCCGTGTAGTGGTTCTGCGTTGTATCCTTCACGACCTAATTTCTCAGCAACTGTTGCTGTTTCATTTTTGGTACGACAGAAAATCAATCCATAAATTGATGGATTAAAATCGATCAAGCGTTTTACTGCTTCGTAACGATCGCGTTCCTTCACCATGTAATAGATGTGGTCGATGTTTTCGTTACTTTGATTTTTGTGTCCAATAGAAACCTCTAATGGATCGTGCATGTAGGTTTTCGCAATTCGCGCAACTTCCGTTGGCATTGTCGCTGAAAACAACCATACATTTTTATCGACTGGCGTTGTTTCCAAAACCGCATCAATATCTTCTTTGAATCCCATGTTCAACATTTCATCTGCCTCATCTAGCACGACATAACGCACTTGAGATAGTTGAATGACTTTACGATTCATTAAATCAACAAGACGTCCAGGAGTAGCCACAATAATGGATGTTCCTTTCTTAATGTCCGTGATTTGTTTTCTGATGTCCGTTCCTCCATATACCGCTGTAATGCTACAGTCAAGGTATTTAGCAAATACATTTAAGTCCTTCGCGATTTGCAAACAGAGTTCGCGAGTTGGACAAATGATCAAACCTTGTGGAAGTCTGGCTTTTGTATCGATGTTATTAATTAACGGCAAGCCGAACGCTGCCGTTTTTCCTGTTCCTGTCTGCGCTAGGCCGACAAAGTCGCAATCCTCCTGCATCAGGTACGGAATTGCTTTTTCTTGGATGGGGGTCGGTGCTTCAAAACCCAATTCTGTTAACGACTTCAGCACCTCACTCCTCAATCCGAGCTCTTCAAATGTCATCTTGTTATTTTAAATTTGGGTGCAAAGATACACATAATAAAAGGATTAGTTGTTAATAAGTTGATTCTTAATGTTAAAAAACCATTAAACCTCTTAAATAGGAGCCATTTAGGTGGACTAAACTGACTCAAAGAATAAAAGGAGACAAAAATGTTTGTAAACAAAATTCGACTTGCTTTGTGTGGATTTTCTCGTATCTTGTCTTCATGTTTTACATCCTTCTCTATTTAGCAGCCTCACTCTATGCATAGACGAAAATCGGTTCTAAGCGATCATCGGTATTTTAGTAAATGAGCGATGCTCTTGTACTGAAATTGATCGTCTGACGTTAGCGCGTCAAAAGGTCATTATTTACGATTGATACTCACTTCATGTCCATTTATTTCGTTCATAAAACAACATGAAATAAAAAAGCAACGTTTACATAGACTAAATTTCCTATTTTTGACCCAAATTAAAACGAACACATGAATCTGACAGGTATCATTTCCATCTCTGGTAGACCAGGACTATTTAAAGTTATTGCACAAGGAAAAAACAGCGTGATTGTTGAATCCATGATTGACAAAAAACGTTTTCCAGCATACGCTACAGAGAAAATCTCCACTTTAGAGGACATTAGTATTTTCACGTATGAAGAAGATGTGAAATTGACCGAAGTGTTATCAAAAATGAATGAGTCGTTTACAGATAATTGTCCATCTCACAAGGAGGACATGAAAACATTAGAGTCTGCATTGGCAACATTCTTACCAAATTGGGACAAAGAGCGCGTATATCCTTCTGATGTGCGTAAAATTTTCCAATGGTATCATTTAATCAAACAAGCTGGATTATTTGAAGCAACAGCGGAAGGTGCAGAAGGTACGGAAGCGCCAGCGAAAGAAGCGAAAGTAAAAGCGGAACCTGCAAAGAAAAAAGCAGCAGCAACGGCGGGTCCAGCAAAAGCAGCGAAACCAGCAAACATCAAAAAGGCAGCTCCTGTTAAAACAGGAAGTTCTCGCGGAAAATAAAATTATAAACCATTTTAAAAATTCACCTGTCCAATCGTCAGGTGAATTTTTTTGTCCTAACATTACGTTCACATGATCATCGAGAAAAACAAACGTCAATTCTTAAACGAAGACCTAAACATTCAATCTTGGGAAGATTTAAAATCCTATTTCGACGATTTACTCGCACGCGAAATCGACAGCAAGGAGAAATTTGAGCGTTGGTTGAATGACCGCAGCGAATTAGATGCCGTGCTCGAGGAAGACCTCGCTTGGCGCTATATTCGCATGTCCATTGAAACAAACAACGAAGAACTCGCCTCGGCCTACACATTTTTTGTGACGAAAATTCAACCGGAGTTAGCTCCCTTGGACGATGCCTTGAATCGAAAATTCATGGACTCCCCTTTCCGACATGACTACACAGATTCCGCCCATCAAATTTACTTTAGAAGCATTGAAACCCAGGTGAATTTGTTTCAGGAGAAAAACGTTCCCATTGAGGCAGAACTGAACGAATTGGCTCAAAAGTATGGAGCAATCAGTGCGGCACAGTCGATTGACTACCTTGGCGAAACGATGACCATGCAGAAAGCGAGTCAGTTGTTGAAAGAGCAAGATGAAGCGGTACGTCAAACCGTATTCGATAAAATGGTGGAGCGACGTCGTGTCGACACAGATTCATTGAATGACTTGTATACGCAGCTAGTCACGAAGCGACATACATTAGCCATGAACGCTGGATTTGACAATTTCAGAGACTACAAATTTCAAGCACTCGGACGCTTTGACTACTCCAAAGAAGATTGTTTTGCGTTCCATCACGCCATTAAAACCCACATTGTTCCGCTTGTGAAAGACATTCAAGCGAAAAAACTAGCGATTACAGGTGAGACTAAATTCAAACCGTGGAACACCGAAGTTGATCCAGAAGGAAAAGCGCCATTGAAACCGTTTGAAACGGGCAAAGAGATGCTCGATGGATGCATCCAGATGTTAGGTAACTTGAATCCATATTTTGCTGACTGTTTGAAAACCATGGAAGAAATGGGTCACTTAGACCTTGACTCCAAAGCAGGCAAAGCGCCAGGCGGATACAATTATCCACTGTATGAAATTGGCGTTCCCTTTATTTTCATGAATGCCGTTGGCGCACAGCGTGATTTAGTGACCATGGTACACGAAGCCGGACATGCTGTTCATTCGTTCTTAAGTCGAGACTTGTCCCTCACTGGATTCAAGAATCTTCCATCCGAAGTGGCAGAATTAGCATCGATGTCTATGGAGTTACTTTCCATGAAAGAATGGGGACATTTCTATGCCAACGCAGACGAGTTGAACCGCGCGAAACGCGAACAGTTAGAAGGAGTATTGAAAGTCCTGCCATGGATTGCCCAAATCGACGCATTCCAGCACTGGGTATATGAACATCCAACGCATACCGTTGCAGAAAGACATGCGCATTGGTCGAGTTTATCCAAAGACTTCGGAACAGGATTAACCGATTGGACCGGATACGAAGATCAAATCGCTACATCTTGGCAACGACAATTGCATTTATTCGAAGTTCCTTTCTACTACATCGAGTATGGCATTGCGCAATTGGGAGCTTTGGGCTTATGGATGAACAGTTTAACAGATTTCGAGTCCGGACTAACAGCCTACCAAGAAGCCTTAAAACTCGGATACACGAAGTCCATACCAGAAATTTACGAAACGGCTAAGGTTCCGTTCGACTTCTCCTCTGAGCGACTGAAATCCTTAGCTGCATTCATTCAGGAAGAATTAAAAAAATTGAACTAGAAATAAATTCCGCGTGAATTTGCGCAGATTTTAAATTTCTCTTTATATTTGCACCCTCCGGCGAGATAGCTCAGTTGGTTAGAGCGTAGGATTCATAACCCTAAGGTCCCGAGTTCAACTCTCGGTCTCGCTACAAAAAACCTTGACGATTCTGTCAAGGTTTTTTTTATGCCTTTTTTTTTGAGATAGCTCATCCGCCGCTTCGTCGCGGCGAAGGAGGTTAGAGCGTAAACCCTAAGATCCCGAGCTCTGACGAGCTTTTGTTTTTGCAAAAGCTGTCAGAATGCTGACCATTGCGTCAGCATTCAACTCTCGGTCTCCCTGATGAGTCTGCGACTATCAGGATAAACGCTTCAAAAGCCCAGACAATTTGTTTGGGCTTTTTTTTATGCGTTTTTTTTCTACCCCAACAAATCTTCGTACTTTCACTCTCATTGAAAATTCCTCCATGATGAGTTCAACTTGTTACCAAACAAACGTGGCTGCTTGAGGGAGGAGTTGACAAAATGGTAGTAAATTAGCTGTAAAGAAAGAAGGAAATTAGGATGAGTGAGAATGATGTTTTAGTTGCTATTACGCTTGTGTTGATCGTTTTAATGATAGCTACGTTCATTTACAGTAAATCTTTTGGCTTCATAAATGGTGTTGTATTTTGTCTTTATGCATTTCCCCTTTATTATTTCATGTTATTCAACGGAAATGGAGGCTCAAGTTTTCTGTGGTGGTTTTATTTAATGGTCTTCATATCCATACAAATATTAACAGTCTGCATTTACCTCATTTATAAAATCATTGAAACTCCTAAGTCTAACAAATCAACATCCAAGACTTTCTGAGAAAACAAATAGAAATGGGAGAAGCGCTTTTTGAGGTTATTTTTGTGTGGATAATTGCTTATCCTGTGGCATTTTTGAGATGGATGTTCGTTGGATTTAAAAAAGGGAAATTTGAAGAGTACTTGAAGACAGATGCGTATTTGAGTTTCTTTATTTTTGCGGCTATCTGTTTATTGATTTTTCTGCTATTCAAAGCAATCAACTAACGGATGGTTCTCCAACGGTTCGGACGTTTTTAGTTAAAGAATGAAAAATGTAAGGGTATAACTATCTCCTTCATGTGTTCTGTTTGAATTTTCAAAAATCTAACTAATTTAACTTTTGAAAAGTTCCAAACAAATCGTCAGAATTACTTTTACATCATAAAAACAAGAAATACAGAATGAAACGTTTATTAGGAATCATACTATTGGTTGTGTTTTCTTGTCAATCAAACAACGAAACAAAAACAGATCTCAAGCAAATCATAGCTAAACAGGATCAAAAGAAACCTGTTTCTCAAGATAGTCTTTTCAAACTCCAATTGAATCTCGATGAAAATTTTGTCCAAATCTTCCCGCCAAAAATTTCAAAAAATGTCGTTCCAGCGGAATATCCAAACCAAGACCAAGAATGGGTTCGAATCGATGAATTTTGGGCAGATCGTGATTTCAATGGTGATCAAAAAACGGATGTCATCGTTTGTTTCGGTGGATGTGGATCCGGAGGATGTATGTATGGTGTTTTTATCAAACAATTCGGATCCTATTATCGGCTTGCGTTCTTTGATTATTTGAAAAACCAGGAATATGAAATTGAAAAAAATGGCTGTTTAAAAATTGTGTCGAGTGAAGAATTGAATCCATACGATCCTTCTCAACTTCAAATTTCAAGCTTCCGGTACGACAAACGTAAGCATGCATATCAGCTGGATACGTCCTATGTATTTACCGATCAATCAGATGACCTTGAACTTTCAACAGTATTGAAAGATTTGGATCATGATGGTGTGAAGGATAGTTGTATTTATGACCCAAACCACAGTGTTATTATTTGTAAACTATCTACTCAGTATTTCAAAGCAATGAGGAGTAAGCCGGATTTAACGCAAGAATGGAATGCTGGAATTCGAGCGACTAAAAATGGATTTGAGTTTTATGAAAATCACAATAGGGCTGGTTGTGCCAATCAATTTCAATACGACGATCAGACCAAGAAAATCAGGCTGATTGGAATGAGTCGATATGAATATGGAAATGTAGTAAATGAAGGCAGTGGAAAATCGAGTATGAACCTATTAACCAACGACTACATTGGGGAATGGAACTATTATAATGTCATCCGTCAAAAATTGATTAAAATGGCAACGATTCGAACCAAAATGTACTTTCCGAAAGTTACGCTGGAAAACTATGATGGCGGATTACAAGGAGAATATGCTGAAAAATGCAGTGCATTATACTATAAACAACAAGCAAAATATGATGGAGCAGTAAGGACCATAAGGGAGCAAGAGGACTGAATAAATCAATCGTATCGCTTCTATGAAAATACTTTCATGCTTTTTTGCACCTTTCCACATAGACGTTCATCCGCTCAATAGATCACTTTTCAAATTCTATAAAGAAAGAACTTTCGTATCTTCACCACATCTGAAATTTCTGTCATGCTTCGTAACTCTTTTTCAACGTTTATCCTTTTGTGTTTGTTCTGTTGCCTGCAATCGCATGTGCAAGCCCAAACACCCACCTACAATCTCACCGTCAAAGTTTCTGGAATTGCGGTGAAAAAAGGAATGGTTGAGTTTGGACTCTTTCGGGATGCGGAAAAGTTCACGAAAATTGGGGGCACGTATCGCATGCTGCGCGTGAAAGTCGATGCTGCTGAGGAAACGGTCACTTTCCATAACCTGCCAAAAGGAAAATACGCAGTTTGCATCTACCTCGATGAAAACAACAACAATCAATGTGACAAAAATTTCTTTGGAATCCCAACAGAACGGTTTGCGTTCTCCAACAATTTAAGACCGATGTTAAGCGCTCCTTCGTTTGAAGCTTGTTCCGTTTATTTAAACGAGAATAAGTCCATTGTGATTCGAGCGGATTACTAACTTGAAAACATGAAAGCTTTCCTCGTTTTTCTCTGCGTATTTTGTGTGTCGCGTTTTTCGTTTGCTCAAGATTACCGCATTCATTTTCTTCAAGATGGAAAGGAGATTCCTGTCCTCAATGAAAAAGTTCTGTTAGCGAAAAAACCGTTTCAAATCCAAGTAGAATTATTGAAAGTGGAGGGTGTGTACGGTTCCTGCTCCCTGAGCGATTCGCTGTTCCGCATTCCACTGAATCAATCCTTACCGGAAACGGACCTCATCCAATGGAAAATTGCGGTTGAACCGGAATTCAATAAGGATCAGGACATCATCGTTTCCAAAGATGGATACTTCTACTGGTTTTACAAACCAAAGGTCGATACGTGGCATCGCTTTGACCCGAATCCGAAAGTGGAAAAAGGACGCGTGACCGGGACGAAAACGATTTCAAGCATCTTCATTTCGGAGGATTTAAATAGAAAGAAGAAAACCGTATCTGTTTCCGAAGTCACCGAGCCACTCTACCTGCTTTTCTTTTTGATGGATGACAAAAGAGAAAAGGTGTCCAAGCGGATGCGCGTTCAAATTGAGTGGACCAAGTAAACGCCCGTCGTTGCTCCTATCTGTTTTTTTCAAATGTTAATCGACTTCCAGCGCTAAATTCGTGCGCTTTGCCCTGTGAATACACTAAATTTCCATTGACAAACGTATGCTCGATGCGAGACCGAAAGGTTCTTCCTTCAAATGGCGACCATCCACATGTATAATTCAGGTTCGCTGCAGTGACTGTTGTTTCTTGCTGTAAATCCACAAGTACCAAATCCGCAAAATATCCTTCTCGGATGTATCCCCGATCGGGAATTCGGTAAATTTCAGCTACGTGATGACTCGTTTTTTGAACGATTTTCTCCAAAGTCAGTTGTCCTCGGTGATAAAACTCGAATAGCGCCAGCAATGCTTCTTGCACTAAAGGTCCACCCGATTTGGCTTGATCGTAGTTCCCGGTCTTTTCTTCCCATGTGTGCGGTGCATGATCTGTTGCAATGATGTCAAGGATGTCCTCGTTGAGCGCTTTCAATAATCCGTGATTATCTGCTGCAGATTTAATCGATGGATTCCACTTGATGCGGTTTCCGAGCTGCGCATAGTCTTCCTCGTTGAAAAACAAGTGATGGACACAAGCCTCTGCGGTTATGCGTTTGGAACGGATGTCACCAGCATATTTCGCTAATAAATCCGCCTCTTCTTTCGTGGAAATATGGAAAAGATGCAACCTGTTCTGATGTTTTTCTGCCAATTCCAAGACGCGTTTGGTCGCTTCGACACACGCTTCCGTTGGACGGATTTTTGAATGGTATTCGCTGGGAATATCCGCGCCGAATTGTTTTGTAAAAAATGCTTTGTTCGCGTGAATGATGGCATCATCCTCTGAATGCAAGGCAATGAGGGACGCTGACCGCGAAAATAAGGTTTCGAGGAACTCCGGATAGTTTGCGAGAATTCCTTCATCGTTGTGAAAATAGAGTCCGTCGTCGGTAATGCCACACACGCGTTCATTATCGATGCGCAACGCTACTTCTAAATTGTCCTTGGAAATCCCCATGAAGAAGGAGTAATTCGCCCAAGAAGTCTGACTCGCCAGCTGGTATTTCTCCTCGAGCAGCTCATTCGTTAACACATTCGGCAAGGTATTAGGCATTTCCATGAACGAGGTAATTCCACCAGCGACGGCAGCCTTTGATTCGCTTTGAATGGTTCCTTTATGCGTTAATCCCGGTTCTCTGAAGTGGACTTGATCATCGATCATTCCCGGAATCAACAACAGTCCGTCTGCGTGAATTTCACGTACCTTTTCATGTTCCGACAAGGTGATGTGTGGAGCAATTTTCGCTATTCGTTGGCGATGGATGAGCACATCGGCCACCATTTGTGTGTTTTCGTTGATGATGCGTGCTTGACGTATGATTGTTTTCAAGTTCTGATGGTTTAAGGATTACAGGCTGGACAAAAAGTTGGTTCTTCCGTTTGTCGTCCATTTGGAAAATACACTTCCTCTTGATGCTGACAAGCAGTGCAGGTCAACACGTGTTTTAAGACCGAAGACGTAGGCGTTTCACAAATCCAACAAGGTAGTCCGGGTAAAACAGAAGTCACTCCGTAACCAGGCATTTCACACGATGGACAAAGAACCTTTAATTGGGCCATTAATTTGAGGGTAAGTTGTTCGATCTGTTTCATTCGAAGTGGATTGTGCATGGCGCGCATGTCCGTTTCGACGAACACGTTGTCATGTCGACGCATGCACACACGGAAGGCCGTTAACAGTTCATCCCAATCGTTGATTCCCTTTTTTAGGTACAACATGGACTGTTCTTCATTTCGAAGTATGATTGCTTGATTCGGGAAGTCGATGGATTCACCAAAGGCGATGAGTTCCTCTTCGCTCCTTATTTTTTTCCCTTGAAAATTTGTTTCCGTCGTCAGGATTCGGGCGGAGAAAGAAACGTTGTTCTTAAAGTCCATCAGTAAGATGAGCTCATCATGCGCTGCGCAAAAAGGCAAGTCTGGATGTGCACCAAAGGATCCTTCCGTCGCGATCACCAAATCACAGCCCGTCAATTCAAATCCCAAGTTACATTTCGCCTTTAAGGTTTCTAATGGATTTTGAAAACGTTCAATTTCACCAGAGAATGTTCCAAACTGATCAGTATCGAAATTTTCCGGTACTATGCACGAAACCCCAAGTGCTGCCTCAAGAACGGGTGCAATTACCCTCTCTTTTCCATGCATATTTGCAATGACTAAAATTCGATCCTCAAAGAATGAACCCATCGTTTTTTTTTTAAAATAAAGCGGCCAAAGAAAACTGAAGTGTTAAAAGTGCTTGTTGGTATTTACAAAGCACTTCGATGTATTTTAAGTTCGCTTGAATGTACGTGAGCTCTCGGGCATTCACGAGAAACAAAGAACTTTCTCCTTGTTCAAACATGGTCTTCTCCGCCTCAAATAATTGCCGTGAGTCCTTCACCGTTTGACGGTAAATATCCAATTGATTCTGTGCGTTGAGCAAATCATTTTGAGCTTGTTTGATTTTCGCTTTAAGGTACATTTTGTTGTTCACGTAGGACAACTGCTCATCTTGCACCTTCAACTTAGCTAATTCCAAATCTCCGCGTTCTTTTCTGAATAACAAAGGCATTTCGAATTGGACACCGATTTTATTGTTGTTGGGACTTAAGTTGTTCAGCGGATTATAGTTGATCGGTTCATTGATGAAGTTATAACTCAAATTTACCGTTGGCTTCACTTGTTCTCTTTTCAATTTCTGATCAATTTCCAAGGTCTTAATTTTCAAGCCATTCATCGTTAAATACGGATGATTTTCCGCAAGCGAATCGATGTCCATTTCAGACAGCAATGGAACAACACCGAATGTAACAGAATCCATGTACACTGGTAACGTTGTTTCGTCTAGTTCCAATGGCTCTTGGAGTTCTGTCCATAAATATGTCGAAAGTTTCACTTTTGAGTTCAATAAATCTGTTTGATAATTGTTCAAGAGCGACTGTCGGTACTGGACCTGAATCCGTGCTTCAACCGTGTCGATGATGGGACGATCACCTAATTCCGCCGTTAATTTCACTCCTTGCAAGCGAATCTGTGCCAACTCATACGAGTTCTGCAGGACATCTTTTGAATAGTGTGCTAAAAACCAATTCCAATAGGCATAGCCAGATTCGTAGATGAGCTCATTCAATAGGAGTCGTTGTTCCTGCAAGGTACTTTCCTGGTAAATGCGTGCCTTGAACAATTCAGCCCGACGTTGGTCAATCATCATTCCTTGTCCCAAATTCACGGAAACGCCTCCGTACCAGAGTCCACCAGCGGGCGTTTTATCCTCCGACGACAAATATGGACCACTGTTCGATTCAAAGCCAGATTTCACCTGAATTCCGTACCAAGTTGGGATCGATAATCCGACATTTACTTTTTGATAATTAGTTACACCATCGTAGTTTTTACGGTCAAATTGAGAAAACATCTTTGGATCAAATCCACCTTTCGCTTTCATTAATTGACTCTCCCCCATTTGCGGTTTGATTCCAGCCTGCTTCACCAATGGATGATTTAACAAGATGAGTTCGTAATACGCTTTTTCGCTGAGTACCGCTTGCGACCAGCTAAAAGAGAGCGAGGAACAGAGCGAGAAACAGATTGAAATTACTAGAAGGAACTGTTTCATTTCTTAGGTTTTTGAGTTTTTTTCGCTTCATAAAAATTGGGTGGGAAGCCATTAATTTTTCGCCACAATTCATAGCCAATGAGCACATCATTTAAGAGAATCATTGATTTCGCTCCACCTCCAACTCTCAAGGCAGTCGGCCATTCTTTGTCGTTTTTATCTGGCGCAATGAGTACGCGGAAATTCCCTTCCTCATTCGCAAATTGATCAATGGCAAAAATCGACCCGCCAAAGGTTCCAAAACTAGTTGTCGGCCATCCAGAAAAGACAATTGCCGGCCAACCATCAAATTGCACGCGTACTTTTTGTCCTTTCTGAAGCAATGGTAAATCCATTGGACGAACGTACATTTCAATCGCTAAATCGTAGTTTCGAGGCATAATGGTGGCAATCGACTCCCCTTGTTTAATCGTCTCACCGATTCCACTTGACAGTACTTTCGTGACGATACCGTCCTGTGGAGCTAACACATAGTACATTCCATTTCGAATGGAATAATTTGCCGCTTGATTTTGCAATTTAATCACATCCACTTCGGTGTCGTACAGCGTAGAAAGTGTCGAAAACTTATCGGACTCCGCCTTTGCGATTTCATCCTTGAACTTCGCCTCGATAGACTGGTACTCTACTCTTGCATCGATGATATCGTTCGCACTTTGCAAGTACTTCTGTTGTGCAGCAATTTGAGATGCTTGTGCACGTTGGTACGCCAATTTGCGCGATTCTACTTCCGTCAATGATTTCAAGTTGTCCTTGTATAATTTCTCAAAACGCTCATACTGTTGTTCGGCAATACGTGTATTGATTTGCGTTGTATGAAATTCAATGCTATCCGTTTTCAACTTCAAATAGGATTGATTCAACTTGATTTTTGCTTGTTGCAATTTAAACTTCCCTGTTTCAATCAAGGCGTCAATTCGGTTATCTAAGGATGAAATTTTATCTCCATACGAAACCACAGACAACTCTTTGTTTTTTAATTGCTTATTCGTTCGTCCCACTAAATCTGGATCCAAGTAGCTTTCCTTAATTTCGGAGAGAAACAAGATGGTATCGCCTTTTTTAACTTGATCACCGTCCTTGACGAACCATTTTTCAATGCGTCCAGCAATAATCGATTGAATCATTTGCGGACGTTGCTCAGGACGCAAGGTGACAATCTTGCCATCTGCACGAATGTTTTGAGTCCAAGGTAGTAACATCAGCAACAAGAGCATGCCCATCGCATAGAGGATGGAACGTTTCAAACGTTTCGATGAATGCTTACCTTCCACTCGATTCATCGCCTTCAATTCAGTTGCATTCAACTGACTTTTGTTTTGTGGAGAGAGATTTAACATGATTGAGTCAAATTAAAGGATTCATAACTACCATCAAAGCGAATTTTGCCTTGGTGAATTTCTATTATTCGAGCGCAATAACTTAGGACAGCAGGATCCGCTGTCGCAACCATCACCGTCTTTTGCTCATCCTTGAACATATAGGATAAAAGCGCCTCTTTCTGAATGGAAGTGAGTCCAGCAGTTGGATCTTCGAAAATTAAGAGGTTTGGCTCTCCAATCATCGCGCGTGCCACCAACAAACTACGTTCCACATCCACTGGAATCAAGTGAGATTCAGGATTTAGGATTCCTTGGTATTTATCCGGCATCGAATGAACGAAGGATGTTAAATTCAAGGCGCTGATTTCGGTTTCAATCTCCGACAGGGAAATTTCATCTCGACCAAAACGAATGTTGTCCGCAACACTTCCAAACACCAATTGATCTCGGTATAGAACCGAACCAATTTTCTCCCTCAAGGATTGCTTATTCAAGTTTTCTAGCGGAATTCCGTTGATGGAAATCGTTCCTTTGGAAGGGTCCAATAATCCAACAAGGGAACAGAAAAGCAAGCTGCTCGACAAAGAAGAATCGCTGACGATGGCGATTTTCTCCTGTGGATGAATCTGCAACTGAATCTCCGCTAGGGGACTCAACTCGTAAGACTCCAGGTGACAAGAAACCTGATCAAACTGAATGGAAATACCTTTGGTCACATCCACAGGTTCTTGGTTTTGATTCGAAAGTTCAATTGGTAAATCCGTTACTTGTCCAATTTTTTCAATGGCCGTGAATACATCATATACGACTTCGATACTCAGAATCAATTTTTCAACGGCACTCAAGATGAGTAAAATAAGGATTTCTGATGCGACAAATTGCCCGATGTTCATTTGTTGATTGATCACCAAAAGTCCACCAATAATCAAGAACGAAAGCGCAATCAGCACCTTGAAAATGATCAAATAGGCATATTGCTTTACCAAAACTTTAAAATGCTGATCGCGTGCTGACAAATATCCTTGCACGTAGTCATCTGTGCGGTAAATGTGAAATTTACGGTTTCCAGAAAGGTTAAAACTGAAACGTGCTTGAGCAATTTCCTTTAACCAATGAGCAATTTTGTACTTGTAACTTGACTCTTCCAAACTTGCCAACATTCCTTGTCGCGCGGTTAAGCGAACGATGAGTCCAAGCGTAAAAACAAGAAATACACCAAGAAAAATGAAAAAACTGTGGTAAAAGGACAACAAAACAAGGCAAAATACGAGCTGAAGTATTGCAGCAGTAAAGTCAATTAACAACTTCGATAATCCTTTTTGAATGGTCAATGTATCAAAAAAGCGATGCGTTAAATCCGTACCATATTTCTTCATCAACGCTGTTAAGCGAATCAATGGAATTCGTTCGGCAAACTCAAAAGCGGAACGTGTAAAAATTCGCTGCTGCAAATTCTCGGTAATCCGCAATTGAAAAATGTTCAATAGTCCAGAGAATCCAATGGACAAAACCACTAAAATCACCAGAACAAACCACGAGGTACTCATTTGTCCCAATTCAATGAAATTGATGATCATCTGAATTCCTAAAGGCAATCCCAAGGACAAGATTCCGCTAAAAATGGAGAATAGATAAATGTTTCGGATTTCTTTTTGGTCCGGACGAAGCATCGACCAAAACCGTGAAACAATAGAAGGAATGTGATTATCCATGTTTGATTACTTTTAATAAGGTTTCGGTAAAGAATGACTCTATAAGGTCATCGTGTTCATTCATATTTGTCAAACGAGGCAAATGAGCGGCAAAAAAACGCTGTTGATTACTTCCCTCAATCATGTTGGAGATGAGCATGTTTGGAAATTCATACGTTGGATTGATTTCCAGAATAATGGATGATACAAATTCCACCACCTTTTTGTATTCAGCGAATGCCCCATTTTTATTCTCGTCATCGACGTTCTTTGTCAAAAGTACCTTAGAGGACTCATTGATGACAATTTGCTTTAGTTCCAATTCGTTATCGAGTACGAGTTCCTGCGTCGGATTTGGAATGGCCGTCAAGATATGAATGCAATTTTTCAACCGAACTTCCGCATCTGGAATGTTTTGAGTTCCCATGTGAATGCGAAACCACATGCAGGACCAATACCAATTAATCAAATATAGAAGGATTTTCTGCTTGCTTTCAAAATATCGGTAAATGGAAGCTTCCGTAGTATCAATGTCAATCGCAAGTTTCTTGAAGGTGAATTTCTCAAATCCTAGAGAGGAAATCAACGAAATACTTCCACTGAGGATTTTCTGTCCTAAATCCGAAGAAGTTGGATCTTTCAGGTACAAATGCTCATTCATGGGAATGGACATTTTTGAAAACAGTTGATTCATGTGTTTTTAATTTACGCGCAAATATAATAGTATTACTATTAATATAATAATCTTTACTATTTTATTTGTGATACATACTTAACACATTTCATCAAAAAATGTTTGACGATAGAAAAAAATGACAAGAAAAAAGTTGCTTATTGGTAATCCTCCCGGACACAGCGCTCCACAATTTTCGCGCTATTCAAGGCAAGTGGAATTCCTCCTCCGGGATGTACGGTTACCCCAGCGAAATACAATCCTTTTAAGGTTTTGGAGAAATTTGGATGTCGGTAAAAAGCAGAGAACGCACTATTGGACGAATTTCCATAAATGGATCCTTGTTTACCGAAATATACGGCTTCAATTTTTCTAGGCTCGTTTTGTTCCTCCACTTCGATGAGCGCTTCAATGTCCTTATTTAAGGCTTTCGATAATTTCTCGATACACGTTCGGCGTGTTTCTGCAACGAAGACATCCCAGTCTTGTCCAACGTTAATGGGCGCATTCACCATCACAAACCAATTTTCTGATCCTTCTGGCGCATCGCCTTTTTCCACCTTCGAAGTGATGTGAATGTAAATCGTTGGATCCTCAAAGCGTGTTTTGGTTGAAAATATGGCTTCGAACTCGGCTTTGTAATCCGCTGCAAAGAAAATATTGTGCACGCCCAACTCTTGGAAGGAACCTTTCATTCCCCAATAAAAGACAATAGCACTGCTTGACTTCTCTTGACGCAAAATCTTTTTCGGTTCGTGCAATCCATTTAATAGGCGTTCATAGGTAAAATGAACATCCATGTTTGACACGACGATGTCACAGTCAACGGTTTTTCGGTTCGTGCGAATTCCTGTTACTTGATCTTGCGTGTGCAGAATTTCTTCCACCTTTTCATTTAGGTGAAATTGTACACCCAATTCTAAACACAATTGATGCAAGGTTTTCGAGATTTGGACCATTCCACCAATGGGCATCGCTGGACCTTCGTTGAATTCCAGGTGACTGATGATGTTTAACAATCCTGGGGTGCGGTACGGACTACTTCCATTATAGGTTGCCATTCGATTGAGCAATTGAGCCGTTTTCGGATTTTTAAAAAGGGATTGATTGACCGCATTCATGGTTCGAACCATACCATAATAAGGAATGCGCAGAACAGCACGGAAAATTCCTTTGTTACACCACTGATTCAATCGATGTAAGGAAGCCTGAATGAAAACAGGTGACAACGATTGATAGTTCAACGAAAGTCGTTTTAAGAAGCGCGTTGTCCGTTGGCGGTTTTCACCAAAGGCTGTTTCAAAGGTCTGCGCTGTTTGATTCAGTCCGGCTGGAATGTTTACTTGTTGTCCATCCGAAAAGAAATAACGACAGGACTCCTCTAATTGGCGGTAAGAAAAGTCCGAAGGATCTTTTCCGCACAAGGTCATCAATTCTTCGATGAGCGCAGGTTCGGTAAAAACCGACGGCCCCATATCAAAGCGGTAGGAACCAATCCATTTTTCGTTTACTTTTCCACCCACGAATGCGTTCGCTTCAAAGACAGAAACTTCGTATCCAAGTTTCGCTAAGCGGATAGCGCTCGCCATTCCACCTGTTCCGGCACCGATAATTGCAACTTTCATCATATCGATAACAAAGATGCCACTAAATTGTTAGTTAAATGGTAAACACAAAGGAGAAATTCATACACTCAAAAGAGGCAAAGACCTAGTAAAACCAACGATTTTAGCCCGCTTTATTAACAAAATGACCGTTTTTTCAACATTTTATGCATTTTTTTTATCTGAAACCGTGACTCGCATTGATATTCCGATATATTTGTTTCAATAAAATTTATTACTAACTAATTAAAACCAAGTTATTATGAACAAGGCGGAATTAATCGACGCAATGGCTGCAGCAGCAGGATTGTCAAAAGCAGATGCTAAAAAAGCATTAGACGGATTTGTAGGAGCTACTACAGAAGCGTTAAAAAAAGGTGAAAGAATTTCTTTAGTAGGTTTCGGTTCTTTCGACATTTCTAAAAGAAATGCTCGTAACGGACGTAACCCTAAAACTGGTGCAGTTATCCAAATTGCAGCTAAAAACACAGTACGTTTCAAAGCAGGTTCTGAACTTTCTACAAGCGTAAACTAAGAAGAAATTTCTACTTAACTAAATAGGCTTCCACTTGGAAGCCTATTTTTTTTGTCTTTATTTTTCTGAAATCCTATGTGGCGGATTGTTTTGGAATGATTTTCCAAAATAAACGCGGAATAAAACGCTTCATTTGCACCGCAAGGAGTTCTTTATTTCCAATCAATACTTCGTGTTTGTTTTTCACCAACGCTTTTAACAATTGATCGACACATACATCTACGGGCATTCCAGTTGCTTGGTTGTGATCCATGAGTCCGTGTGCTTTGCCTTCTCCCGTCACCGCATTCGTCGAAATGGGTGTGTTGATTTTTCCTGGACAAGCAACTGTGACTTTTAAGTTGTATTCACTTTCCTCCATGACCAAACTTTCGTAATAGCCGAAAAGTGCGTGTTTGGATGCACTATATGCCGAACGCAAATGGAAACCGAATTTTCCGGCAATGCTACTGATTACGAGGATTTGTCCGGATTTCTGTTGACGAAAAATAGGCAGTACCGCTTTCGTCATCGCGATGTTTCCAAAGAAATTGACTTCCATGATTTGACGATTGACATCCATGGTCGTATCATACGCCGTTGCCCGTTGACTGATGCCACCGTTGTTGATCAACACGTCGATTCTTCCGTAATGAGAAACGATTTGCTGTGCCAAAAGTCCAACGTTGGACGTCTCCGCGAGATCCACTTGAACGACTAAATGTTGTTCCTTGTGCTGTAGACTTTCCTTTAGTTCATTGAGTTTTTCTACGTTGCGAGCAGACAAAATCAATTGTGCTCCAGCGCGGTCTAATTGTCGGGCCAACTCCTCGCCGATTCCCGAAGATGCTCCGGTAATCCACACGACTTTTTGATGAAAATAGCTTGAATTCATGATGTATCAAAGATACGAAACTCCCGCTTCATGTCGCGCTCTATGGGAATTTAGTTTAAATTTGAGGACAAATAACAGACATGGAACTACGCAACTTGATTCAACAGCAATTCGAAGAAGCTCAGCAAACATTGGTGAATTTCCAAACGGAGGCGAACTTTTCACTGATTTTACAAGCAGTTGAAGCGATGAGTCAAGCCATTCAACATGGCGGGAAAATCATCAGCTGTGGAAATGGCGGTTCTATGTGCGATGCCATGCATTTCGCCGAAGAACTCAGCGGACGATTTCGCGATAACCGTCGTGCGCTTGCTGCCATCAGTATTTCCGATCCTTCTCATTTGTCCTGCGTGAGCAACGATTACGGCTACGACTTCGTTTTTTCGCGCTTCATTGAAGGACTCGGACAAGAAAACGATGTGTTATTAGGTATTTCAACCTCCGGAAATTCAAAAAATGTCATTCTAGCGGTGGAAGCTGCGAAGGCTAAAGGAATGAAAACGATTGTCCTGACAGGAAAAGACGGTGGAAAATTAGCTGGACTAGCCGATATCGAAATCCGTGCACCACACTCCAACTTCGCCGACCGCGCACAAGAAATTCACATCAAAGTCATTCATTCCTTGATTTTAGGAATCGAACAGTCACTTGGACTCTAATTAATTAGCAAATTAGTACATTCAATTGGCACATTAGCACATTAGCACATTGGCACATTAGACTCCAGCCAACTTCGAATGCTTACGTCCATATAAGAAGTAAATCACCAAGCCCAACAATAACCAAATCGTAAAGTAAATCCAGTTTGCAAGCGCAAGCTGACTCATCATGTATAAACAGCTCAACAAGCCTAGGATTGGAATGAGGGATAGTTTGTGTCGAACCGCCATAATCGTTATGAAAATGGTAAAGAGAATGAAGATCCAGCTTGGAATTTTATTTGCAAAGTGCGACCAACCTTCGTTTTTCAAGGAAGTATTTTGCCATCCTTTTTGTTCGATGACCTTTGCCAATTTCTCTGCTCCCGCTTCTTCTGCGTAAAGCACATCCAATTCAACGACATTTTTTTCGGCATCCAAGGTCTGATTCACCGACAACGCATCCTTTTTCAACGTTTGAATTTGAGGTTCACTTAGTTGCAATAACATTTCTTCACTGGTTTTATACGTCGGCTCGTTTTGAACAAAAGCCATTGTTTCTGTGCGATACGTCGTAAACAAAAGCACAATGGCTCCTGCTAACAAAATCGGCATCACGAGTCCACCATTGATAAACGGCGTTTTGAATTTCCCTCGTGGAATGTCCGTTTTGTTTTGAAGTACCAAGACTCCACCACAAACGAGCACGAAAGCAAACAAGGTTCCAATGGAACACAAATCGGTAACCATTGTTAAGTTCATGAATAAAGCAGGAACTGCCACAACGAATCCAACGACAATTGTCGCAAACGAAGGCGTTTTGTATTTCGGATGGACTTTCGAAAAGCGTTTTGGCAACAAACCGTCACGACTCATGCTCATCCAAATGCGTGGTTGTCCCATTTGGAAAACCAGTAATACGGAAGCCATCGCCACGACCGCACTAATGGAAATGATTCCAGCCATTTTCGGTAAGTGAATTTCATCGAAGACAAACGCCAATGGATCTCCCACCGCCAATTTATCATAGGAAACGATTCCCGTTAAAATAAGTGCAATAATGATGTACAATATCGTACAGATGATTATCGCCCACATCATTCCTCGTGGCAAGTCACGCTGTGGATTCTCGCATTCCTCGGCCGTTGTGGAAATGGCATCAAAGCCAATGTAAGCAAAGAACACAGCGGAAACTCCCTTCAAGATTCCAGTAACACCTTTTGGCGCGAAAGGACTCCAGTTGTCGGTGTCCACGTAAAACAATCCAACGCCAATCACTAAAAGTATGACCGCTAATTTGATCACCACCATGATGTTCGATGCATTTCGACTTTCCTTCATTCCTCGGTAGACCAACCAGGTAATCAAGACAATGATGAATAAAGCGGGCAAATCAAAAATGAGGTGAAAGCCAAAAATTTGCGGTGCATTCATCCACGCTTCTCGTGCCAGAATCAAAGATCCATCTAAATCCACCAGTTCTTTCCCTGCCGCTAACAAGGTTTTGGCTTCGTGAAATCCATTCGATGCAGACAAATAATCCATCTGTATCCAACTAGGAAGATGAATACCATTCGGAATTCCAAGTGCTTTAATATGAATTCCTTCAAGCATGTTAGTGAAATAATCACTCCAAGATATGGCGACCGTAATGTTTCCGATGGCGTACTCCATAATCAATGCCCAACCGATGATCCACGCAATGATTTCCCCGAAGGCCACATACGAATACGTATAGGCAGATCCGGAGACAGGCACCATGGATGCGAACTCCGCGTAGGCAAAAGCGGCGAATCCACAAGCAATTGCTGTAAACAAGAATAAAAAGATAACCGCTGGTCCGCCTTGCGAACTGGCTTCTCCAATCGTACTGAAAATACCAGCACCAATAATCGCCGCAATTCCAAAAGCAGCTAAATCTCTCACTTTCAAATGCTTTCCTAATGAATGCGTATCACTGTTTTGATCAGCCACTCGGACTTGCTCCAAAATGTCGTGAACAGATTTTTTGCGAAAAAGAGAATTCCAGGTCATATATACATTGTTTAGCGGTACTAAAAGTAGGAAATTATTTAAGATTTCGGCCGAATGCGAACAGCTTTCCTTTTCATCTGTTACTTTTGTATGGTGGAAAAATGCATAGAAATAAAAGGAGCAAGGGTTCATAATCTGAAATCCATTGACGTGAAAATCCCTCATGGGAAGTTAACAGTCATCACCGGAGTTTCTGGCTCAGGTAAATCGAGCTTGGCCTTCGATACCATATTTGCGGAGGGACAACGTCGTTTCATTGAAAGCATGTCTTCCTACGCACGACAGTTTTTGGGAAAATTGAACAAACCAGAAACGGAATACATCAAAGGAATTGCCCCTTCGATTGCGATTCAACAAAAAGTCATTTCGAGCAATCCACGATCCACCGTCGGAACGACCACCGAGATTTACGATTACCTCAAGTTGTTTTACGCCCGAGTGGGAAAAACATATTCACCCGTTTCAGGAAAAGAAGTACAAAAACACCAGATCAAAGATGTGATCGATTTCCTCAGTAAGCACTGGTTAAACGAAGCAATTGCGATTCTTTGTCCAGTGACACTTTTTGAAACTGAAACCTATTTAAATAAATTAGAATCACTTTATAGACAAGGTTTTACAAGAGTATATTTAAATGATTCATTTAAATTAATTGAGGACTTATTGAGTTCTGAATTCGACGAAGAATTCCTCTTGGCGATCGATCGTTTTAACAATGATTTCTCGGACGAAAGCAACTTGAATCGCTGTACAGATTCACTCGGACTAGCCTTCACCGAAGGGAAAGGCATGTGCGCCATTTTGCACCATAAAGAACAGAAACTTCAATGGTTCAGCAATCGTTTTGAATTGGACGACATGAGCTTTCAGGAGCCGAGCGTCAACCTGTTCGCTTTCAATAATCCATATGGAGCATGTAAAACGTGTGAGGGATACGGAATGGTGCTTGGAATCGATGAAGAGTTGGTTTTTCCAAACAGAAACCTCAGCGTATACGAAGGAGCAATCGCACCGTGGAAAGGTGACTCCATGAGTGAATACCTGAACCAACTAACCTACAACGCAAAGAAATTCGACCTCCCAATTCACCGCCCTGTGAAGGAACTCAGTCCAGAACAATACGACTTACTTTGGAAAGGAAATAGTTATTTCGATGGTTTAAGTAAGTTCTTTAAATTTATTGAAAGTCAAACGTATAAGATACAATATCGCGTCATGCTTTCGCGTTACCGAGGAAAAACAAGTTGTCCGGAATGCAAGGGAACGAGACTCCGCGGAGACGCTGCTTACGTGAAGATCAATGGCTGTTCGATTCAAGATCTTGTACTCAAATCCATTGACGACGCCGCTGCATTCTTTCAAGAACTTTCCTTAAACGATTACGACCGACAAGTATCGAAACACATTCTTCCCGAAATTCAACAGCGACTCGGATTCCTGCAAGACGTTGGACTCGGCTACTTAAGTTTAAACCGTGGAGCCAATACCTTGTCCGGTGGGGAATCACAACGCATACACCTCGCAACTTCACTGGGAAGTAGTCTCGTTGGTTCCATTTACATTTTGGACGAACCTTCGATTGGCTTACATCCAAAAGACACTGCCCGATTGATCAAAGTCCTACTGAACCTCAAAGCACTCGGAAACACAGTGATTGTCGTCGAGCACGAAGAAGAAATCATGATGGCAGCCGATGAGATTTTGGACATTGGTCCATTAGCGGGATCGCACGGCGGAGAAGTCGTTTTTCAAGGAGATTACAAAGCGCTCATCAACGCAAAGGACAGTTTAACTGCCAAGTATTTACTAGGCATCAAAGAAATTCCTGTCCCACAAAAGAGACGCAGTGGAAAAAACCGCATCACCCTTTCAGGAGCAAGACAAAACAATTTAAAAAACCTCACACTCGATTTTCCTCTTAATAAACTCGTTTGTATTACGGGAGTTTCTGGATCAGGAAAATCGACTTTAATCAAATCCTTACTGTATCCATCCATTCGAAAAGAATTGGGATTAAGCGGTGATTTAATCGGGAAATGCGACGGAATTTCTGGAGATTTAAAATCCATCAAACACGTGGAATTCGTGGACCAAAATCCAATCGGAAAGTCCTCTCGAAGCAATCCAATTACTTACGTTAAAGCTTTCGATGACATACGTGAACTATTTGCTAGACAACAACTTGCAAAAATGCGTGGGTACAAGCCAGGCTTCTTCAGTTTCAACGTAGAAGGTGGACGCTGTGAGATGTGTGAAGGCGAAGGAAGCATCACTGTTGCCATGCAATTTATGGCGGATGTCCACCTGAATTGTGAGGCGTGCAAAGGCACACGTTACAAGTCTGAAACCTTAGAAATCGAATACCGCGGAAAGTCCATTTACGACATTCTCGAAATGACACTTGACGAATCATTGGCCTTCTTTAAGGAAGGTCAAGACCGTTTGGACGCCAAAATCGTTGAGAAAATTCAGCCATTAGTCGATGTCGGCTTAGGTTATTTAAAAGTAGGACAGTCCTCCAGCACGATGAGTGGCGGAGAAGCGCAACGCATCAAACTCGGATCCTTCTTAGCCAAAGGAACACAGGCACCTCCCACCCTATTTATCTTCGACGAACCAACGACGGGCTTGCATTTTTACGATATTGACAAATTAGTTATTGCATTTAACGCTTTAATTGACCGCGGACATTCCATTTTAGTCATTGAGCACAACATGGAAGTCATCAAATGCGCCGATCACATCATCGAATTGGGTCCAACAGGCGGTGAACAAGGCGGACACTTACTTTTCGAAGGGACACCCGAGGAGATGGTAGCAGCAAAAAACACAGAAACCGCACAGTTTTTAGCAGAAAAACTACATCCAACTCGCTAACAACCGGAGAATTGTGCATTTATCTGTTGATAAAATACACAGTGTCCGGAATACACAAAGCAAGAATCCTTTAACTTTGCATAAAAATACATTACATGTCAGCAGATATTTTCGAAAAAATTCAGGCAAATCGCGGACCTATTGGACAACACGCGAAAGAATCACATGGATATTTTACTTTTCCTAAGTTAGAAGGTCCAATTGGCCCGCACATGATTTTCCGTGGTAAAACACGTTTGAACTGGTCATTGAACAACTATTTAGGATTAGCTGATCATCCAGAAGTGAGAAAAGTAGACGGCGAGGCAGCAGCTGAGTTCGGACTTGGATCACCGATGGGAGCGCGTATGATGAGTGGAAACTCTGATTACCACGAACAATTAGAGCGTGAATTATCTGCATTTGTCAATAAAGAAAGTACGATCCTTTGTAACTTCGGTTATCAAGCAGTTGTTTCTGCGATTGACTGTTTAGTAGACCGTCACGATGTAATCGTTTACGACGCGGAATCTCACGCATGTATTCTTGATGGTGTGCGTTTGCACATGGGGAAACGTTTCGTTTTCAAACACAATGATTTAGAGGATTGTGAAAAACAATTGCAACGTGCAACGAAATTAGCAGCTGAAACAGGTGGTGCGATTTTGGTGATCACAGAAGGTGTTTTCGGAATGCGTGGAGACCAAGGAATCGTTAAAGAAATCGTTGATTTAAAACAAAAATATAACTTCCGTTTGTTCGTGGATGATGCGCATGGTATCGGTACACTTGGAGCAACTGGTGGTGGTACAGGTGAAGAGCAAGGATGTCAAGACGGAATCGATATTTACTTCGGTACTTTCGCGAAATCGTTTGCTTTGATCGGTGGATTCATTTCATCTGATGAGCAAGTGGTTGAATACTTACGTTACAACATGCGTTCACAAATCTTCGCGAAAGCAATGCCAATGCCATTAGTAGTTGGATTATTGAAGCGTTTGGAGTTGATGAGAAACCATCCTGAATACAAAGCGAAATTGTGGGAAATCACCGAAGCTTTACAAAAAGGTTTGACAGATGCAGGATTCGAGATTGGCCCAACAAACACATGTGTGACGCCAGTATACTTGAATGGATCGATTCCAGAATCAACAAACTTGATTTACGACTTACGTGAGAACTACAATGTATTCTGCTCCATGGTCGTATACCCAGTTGTACCGAAAGGAATGATTATTCTACGTTTGATTCCAACGGCAACACATACCTTAGAAGATGTAAGATACACGATTGAGTGTTTCTCTAAAATCGTTGGTAAGTTGAAAGCTGGAGAATACGTTTCAGATAAAATTGCAGCGGTTTAATTCAAACCGAAAATGACAACATAAAAAAAGGAGCTTTTCAAGCTCCTTTTTTTGTTTTCTATAAATTCTTACTTAGCGACTCGCAAACGGGTGATTGTTCACCACTGGAATCTCCAAGGAAATTAATTTTTGAATGTCACGAATATACTTGCGTTCTTCTTTGTCACAGAAAGATACTGCAATTCCAGATGCTCCTGCACGTCCCGTACGACCAATGCGGTGTACATACGTTTCTGGAATGTTTGGAATGTCGTAGTTGATCACAAACGATAACTCATCGATGTCAATTCCACGTGCAGCAATGTCAGTAGCAACTAATACACGAGACGTTTTGTCCTTGAAATTAGATAAAGCGCGTTGACGTGCATTTTGAGATTTGTTCCCGTGAATGGCTTCTGCCGTGACTTTGTTTTTCGCTAATAACTTCACAATTTTGTCTGCTCCGTGTTTTGTACGGGAGAAAACCAAGACACTCGGTGCTTTCGTTTCTTTTAATACGTGTACCAACAAATCTTTTTTCGCTGGCGTATCCACGTAGTACAAGGCTTGCTCGATCATTTCGGCAGTCGATGAAACTGGATTCACTTCCACTTTCACAGGATCTGTTAAAATCGAATTCGCTAAAGAGGTAATCTCTTTCGGCATCGTTGCGGAGAAAAACAAGGTTTGACGTTTCGCTGGAATCATTTTGATGATTTTCTTCACGTCGTGAATGAATCCCATGTCTAACATACGATCGGCTTCATCCAAAACAAAAATCTCCAAGTTTCCTAACTTGATGAATCCTTGTTGTTGCAAGTCCAATAAGCGTCCAGGTGTAGCAATCAATACGTCTACTCCATTTTTCAAACGGTTTACTTGTTGTGATTGATTCACTCCACCAAAAATAACGGTGTAACGCAATTTCAATTCACTGCCGTAATTCTTGAAACTCTCTTCAATTTGAATCGCTAATTCGCGCGTTGGCGTCACAATTAAGGCTCTGATTTTATTCGAGTTATCCGCTTGTTTCGAAGCGTGAATGCGTTGAATAATTGGAATGGCAAATGCCGCTGTTTTTCCGGTTCCAGTTTGCGCACATCCCATGACATCTCTTCCTTCGAGAACGTATGGTATTGCTTGTTGTTGGATGGGAGTTGGTTCGGTATAACCTTGTTTGGTAAGAGCGTTTAAAATCGGCTCTAAAAGATTTAATTCATTAAATTTCATATAATTATTCAATCCTACGGTTGAACAAATAAAGTAATGATTGACCCAGGATTTGTACAAAGGTACAGCAAATAAACCGGATAATCTATTTGAGTACGCCGCGCACTGCATCCAATATGCGTTGAACACGTTGTTCTTCTACTTTCAGGATGGTTTCTGAAAAGGCAGAATCTTCGTCCAATAGCACTTTGCTCGTTCCTGAAAAGTGAATCGCATCCGGCTCTGCTCCTTTTGCGATTTTGGCAATGTTGCCAGCGTTTACACCGCCACCCGCCATGATTTCGATGCGGCCATTTGCGTATTGTTTCATTTCACTTAAAATCGGTAAGCCGATGTCTACGTGACTGGCAAATCCGGACGTTAAAATCCGGTGGAATCCCAATTTAATTAAGTGATCCATCGAGCGTTTCCAATCGATGCTTTCATCGAATGCGCGGTGGAATGTCCACACAAAATCAGGGAATTGCTGCTTCAAGGACGCTAATGCTTCGATATCCAAGTCGAAATTGGACTTCAAAATTCCTACCACGACTCCTTGTACTCCTGCTTGCTGACAAAAAGCCAAGTCTCGTTCCATCACAGCGATTTCTGCTGGACTGTAACAAAATCCACCCGCTCTTGGTCTTATCAACACATGCGTATCGATTCCATGATACAAAGCATACGTAATCATTCCCGCGGAGGGCGTGAGTCCACCCTGCTCCAAATTCTGACACAATTCAATGCGATCAAAATCAAGTGATTTCGCTAATGTTATTGCTTCGATTGAAGCGGCACACAATTCTAATTTCATAGGTCAAAAATAGCTACACAAAAATGCTAAAAAATTCCATACAAAAACGCCGTTGCTTTTCCTTATATTTGCATACGATTACAATCAACAATGGCAAAAGAAAAAGCACCTAACACGCAAGACCAAATGGATTTTGAAGCATTCAAAAAACAGGTACTTGCTGACTATCAATTGGCTTGTGAATCCCGCGAAGCATCCCTTCTTGGAAGAAAGGAAGTTCTTACTGGTAAAGCGAAATTTGGAATTTTCGGAGATGGAAAAGAGCTCGCGCAAATTGCGTTAGCGAAACAATTTCAGAATGGTGATTTCCGTTCTGGTTACTACCGCGATCAAACCATCATGATGGCGATTGGTGAATTAACGGTGCAACAATATTTTGCTGGATTGTATGCACACACGGATGTAGACATCGAACCACAATCTGCTGGACGTCAAATGGGTGGACACTATTCCACGCGTAATTTAGATGCCAACGGAGAATGGAAAAATTTGATGTTGCAGAAAAACAGCTCTGCGGATATTTCTCCAACTGCTGGACAAATGCCACGTTTGGTTGGATTGGCGCAAGCATCGAAAGTTTACCGTCAACAAGAAGCATTGAAATCGAATCCTGCCTTTGAGAAATTCACCAACGGTGGAAACGAAGTCGCATTTGGAACAATTGGCGATGCCTCTACAAGTGAAGGTCCTTTCTGGGAATCGATCAACGCAGCAGGCGTATTGCAAGTTCCCATGGTGATGTCCGTTTGGGACGATGGCTACGGGATTTCAGTACCAAGAGAATTACAAACAACGAAAGGAAGCATTTCAGATGCGTTATCAGGAATGCAACGCACAACGGACAAACCTGGATACGAGATTTTCATCACGAAAGGATGGGATTACGCACATTTGTGTGAAACCTATGAAAAAGCGGTGAAATTGGCACGCGAAGAACACATTCCGGTATTAGTACACGTGAAAGAAGTGAATCAACCGCAAGGACACTCCACTTCTGGATCTCATGAGCGCTACAAATCAGCGGAGCGTTTGGAATGGGAAACGACTTTTGATTGCATCCATAAATTCAAAGAATGGATTCTTTCATTCGAAGCAAAAGGAATGGCGATTGCATCGGAGGATGAATTAAATACGATACAAGCAGCAGCGAAAGAGATAGTTCGCAGCTCAAAAAATACCGCATGGTCGCGTTTCACGGATAGCATGAAACAAGATCAAGCGGATTTAGTTTCTGTGTTAAAAACAGTGGCAGCGGAAAGTTCGCAGTCCGTTTTTATTCAAAAGGACATTGAAACGCTTGAAAAAGAAAAAGAACCGATTCGTCGTGATTTATTGACCTTGGCGCGCAAAGTATTGCGTCAAGTTCGCGAGGAGCAAATTTCCTCAAAAAAGACATTAGGTAACTGGATTCAAAGCATGATTTCCGGAAACTTCGATCGATACAGCTCGCATTTGCATTCGCAATCTGCCCATTCTGCGATGAATGTTCCAGCAATAGCACCGAAATATGCGGATGACGTTCAAATGGAAGACGGCCGCATTATTTTACGTGAAAACTACCGCACGATTTTAGAAAGTCGTCCAGAAGTTCTTGTCTTCGGAGAAGATGCTGGAAGAATTGGTGGTGTCAATCAATCATTAGAAGGATTACAGGAGCAATTTGGCGAAATACGTGTTTCAGACACTGGAATTCGCGAGTGTACGATTATCGGACAAGGAATCGGTATGGCGATGCGTGGACTACGTCCAATTGCAGAGATTCAGTACTTGGATTACTTGTTGTACGCGATTCAAATCATGTCCGACGATTTAGCGACTGTTCAATACCGTACAAAAGGTGGACAAAAAGCACCGTTGATTGTTTCCACACGTGGACATCGTTTGGAAGGAATTTGGCACAGTGGTTCACCGATGGGAATGATTGTCAATTCGATTCGTGGTATTCACGTCTGCGTTCCTAGAAACATGACGAAAGCTGCTGGATTCTACAATACATTGTTACAAGCAGACGAACCAGCATTGGTGATTGAACCATTGAACGGTTACCGTACGAAAGAACGCATGCCGATTAACTTCGGAACGTTCACTGAAGCATTAGGAATGCCAGAAATCGTTAAAGAAGGAAAAGATTTAACACTCGTTTCTTACGGTTCTACTTTCAATCTGTGCGAAGTAGCTGCGCAGCAATTGGAGCACATGGGAATATCCGTCGAACTGATTGACGTTCAAACCTTGTTGCCATTTGACATCGAACACATGATCGCTGATTCCTTAGAAAAAACAAATCGTTTACTCATTGTGGATGAAGACGTCAGCAGTGGAGCAACTGGCTTCATGTTGGATAAAATCCTTGTGGAGCAAAAAGGCTACTACCACCTCGACTCCGCACCGGAAACCTTGAGTTCAAAAGACCATCGTCCTGCCTACGGTTCCGACGGTGATTACTTCTCTAAACCTAGCATCGACGACATCATTGAAAAAGTGTATGCGATGATGCATGAGGCTGAACCGGCGAAGTATCCTTCTTTATACTAAGGACATAGTTTGTACGTTAAACAAAGCTAAATGCAGAAAGATCAAAAATTAGGATTGTTAGATTTCATTGTAATTCTTTTAACCCTTTATGTTCTAGGTGCATTAGTAATCGATACTTTTTGGAAATTACCCAAGGAAACCACCATTTTACTAAATTATTTCGATTACATCATTTGTGGATTCTTCTTTTTTGAGTTCTTATACAGGTTGGTGAAAGCTGAAAATAAGTTAAGGTTTATGAGATGGGGATGGATAGACTTACTTTCTAGCATCCCAATGGTTGATTTCTTAAGAGCAGGTCGACTACTAAGATTAGTCAGACTTTTCAGGGTTATCAGAGCATTTAAATCAACGAAACAACTACTCAATCATATTTTTAAAAACAAAGCTGAAGGCGCACTTACTTCAGTAATCTCAATTTCTGTTTTATTAGTTATTTTTTCGGCAATAGCCATTTTAGAAGTTGAAACGGTCTCAGGTTCAAATATCAAAACAGCGGAAGACGCCATTTGGTGGTCATATTCTACTTTGTTAAATGCTGGATATGGTGATGTTTATCCTATTACAACAGAAGGAAGAATTATTGCAATGGTGCTAATGGTTTTTGGTATTGGTTTACTAGGCACATTAACGGCATATATAGCTTCAGTCTTCGTGAAAGACAAATCGAAATAGCCAAAAATTTATTTCATCAACTCTGACTTGTATGTTTCAAATTTGATTTTTGAATCGAAATTGTTCTGAATTTCTTTTTTGTATTTTAATATTTTACGAAGTCCCAATAACAAGAATAGTAAATAAAATCCAACAGGAATACCTAGCATTACTTTTCCCATCGTTTCGATTAGTGCAATATCTGCAGGTGTTTCGCTGGGTAAATTCCCATTAAATTGAGTTGGATATTGAAAAGTTATCCAACCATTAAAACCTATTGCCCCCAGAATAAAAATGTATAAAAGGTTTATAAGTGTGTAAATAAACTGTTCACCCATATAACTTGGGCGAAATCCGAAAAGGGTCAATATAGCAGCAACCCACATATTCTTTTTTGATAATTCAACTGACTTATTTTCAAAATAGAGTATGACAGAGTCAATATAGCTAATATGTTTTGACTTGATAAATTTGAAATTTTGAGCATTTATTTCATCTAGTTTTTCGAGTTGATCCTTGTACTCATCGGACAAATTAGCTTTACAAAAATCAATTTTATTATCTAATTCATAGAACAATTCATTCCATTCAAAGTCTTCAGGATCTGTATGCTCAGCTTTTTCAACAAGATTAGCCAAACTTCGAAAAGTCTTTTCGTCATTGGCCAACAGTTCAAAATTGATTACCTGATCAAAAATCGGAATTTCGGCCTCCGCAGCCTGCATTTTTCTTTTACTACTTGCTGATGGTGACATAACTGATCGATACGCATCGCGTCCCAACTCACGCCCGATTTGATTGACAAAAGAATTAACAAGGCTCATGGTTTAGATTTATATGTTTACCGTATTAGAAAGAATAAAATTAATTTATTATTTCAATCCTTAATGAAGTAATATTTACTTTCTCTCGCTCTCCGCTCTCTGCTCTATTATTCCATTACATACTCAAACGGCATACGCATCTGAATTCCGGCCATGCTTTCAATTTTCTTGATACGTGCATAGATGGCTTTTAATTCGCTTGGAATAGCGACATCCATTTTGACGGATGCTTCCTCTTCTTCCTGTTGTTGCTCGATCATTTCCGCAATTTCGGACAGTGTATTTTTCTTCACGATTGGGTAGTATATGACTTTTGGAGCTGATTGTCCTTTACATGCGTAAGCGATGGCTTTAGACAAACCTCCTAGTTCATCGACAAGTCCGATGCGAAGTGCGTCTTCCCCACTCCACACTCTTCCGCGTGCTAAAACAGCCACTTTTTCCATACTCATGTGACGTCCTTCCGAAACACGTGTTAAAAACTGCGTGTAGATTTTGTCCACTTGTCCTTGTATCACCGCTAATTCTTCTGGCGTCAATTTCGCATTCAAGGAAGTCAAGGAATGTTTGTTGGTGCGGACACGATCGAAGGTAATCCCCAGTTTGTTCTCCATGAATTTACCTGTGTATGGAATCATTCCGAATACACCGATGGAACCGGTGATCGTAGTTGGTTCCGCGAATATGCGATTTGCTGGCGTCGCAATATAATATCCACCGGAAGCAGCGACATCTCCCATGGAGACAATGACTTTCTTCTTCTTTTGCGTTTGTGCTACTTCGCGCCAAATTTCTTCACTTGCCAAGGCACTTCCACCTGGACTATTGATTCTGAACACGACAGCGGTAATGTTTTTATCGTTTCTCACTTTTTGAAACAAGCGACAAATACTTGCGGATGAAAGTCCATCGCCACTTGTCGCCACATCACCTTCCGCTAAAATCACTGCGATGTTCGGCTTTTGACGTTTGACTAATAATTGTCGATCAGAAAAGGCTTTCAATGCATATTTTTCCATGGATTGAATTTCTAATTCTTCATCCTGATCCATGTTCATCTTTTTCTTCAAGAGCCCCATGAATTCGTCGCGGTAACGCAAACCAGTAATTAATTTCGCGTTGTACGCGGATTCACAGTCCAAGATGTGCAACGAATCGACATGGTTGTCCAAAATCAAGGTATCGATTCCTTTGTTTTCTGAAATGTCGTTTCGCATGGTGCGCCACATCGTACGCAAGAATGCTTGTGTTTGTAAGCGACTGGAATCGCTCATATTCGTGCGAAAGAACGGTTCTACTGCACTTTTGAAGTCATTATTGGTTCCACGAACGACATCCACTTCAATGTTCAAATTATCCAATAAATTCTTAAAGAACATCAACTGAACACCGACTCCGGTGAATTCCATGGTTGTGGATGGAAATCCATACACTTCTTTGGCAGCTGAACTGATGTAGTACGCAGTTTGAGAAACATATTCTCCAGACAAATAGGCTACCGCAAATTTTCCACTCGTTTGAAAATCTTTAATGGCGTCGTGTAATTCCTTCGCACTTCCCATTCCGCATGTCAAGCCACCAAGTTCTAGGTAAATCCCTTTGATTTTTGGATCTGTTTTCGCTTTTTCAATGCCATAGAGTAAATCAGGAAGTCCGACTGTACGTTCTACTTGAAAATCAGGCAAGGCAACAGATTCGTCGCTTTTGTCCTTTAATTCACCAGTCAATTTCAATTGAAGGATGGTCGAATTTCGAATTGCTAATGGTTCTGGACCAAAGTTCCCGAAGGAACCAATGACACCACCCAGCACCAAGAAAAAGAGCAAGAGCGACACGAGTCCGGCAATCATTACTGCGACAAAACTCGGCCAAAATAATTTACCGAAAGAGACTTTTTGATCTGACATACCTTATTAATTAAAGCGTGAACGAATGTTATTCGCGTTCACAAGATTAAGTTTAACACTGAAGCGAATTTCATTTGCGTAATTGGTCCAAAGTGATCCCATATTTGAACTGCGTACCAATGGGAAATAAACGCTTAGTATATTTGAAATACGCAGTCCAAGTCCGGCATTATAAGCAGTCTGAACAGAAGTTCCATTGGAGAAAGCTCCGTAATCTGCGAAAACACCAAAAAGATTCGGTTTAATCGGCAAATGGAAATACAGGTTCATGCTTCCCAACCATTTGGATGTTACTCCAAAATTACTGGTGCTTTTGAAGTTCCCGTAATTTTCCATGCGTTGTTGTGACCAGAATCCGGAAACGTCGTTGCGCGCAAAATTATATTCTTCGTAGAATAAATCTTGGTTACCGCGTCCACCACTCATGCTCAAACTATAACGATCCGAATAAATTTGAATTGGCGACAAGGATTGTTTGTACAAAACATTACTCCCGAAAAATGCACGCAATTCTAATTTTCGTTCCATTTTGTTTTTCATGTAGCGCCAATCGTATTTTGCAGTCATGGAGATTCTTCCAACTTGCACTTGTTCTCCATTCACATATTCTGCTCTCAATTTCAATCCAAATTGGTGATCCGGATTTGAATATTGAAATGCGTACTGCGCCATTGCTCCGGACTCCTTTTCTCCAAACTCAGATGTTTTTATTCCGTAAAGTCCTTTCACTAGAACATCCTGACTGAAATTACTGCGGTTTTTACGGTTTCCAATCGCTGCGGACCAATACGGGGTCAAGGCTACGAAATTCTCTCCGGAATAACTGTTTCTAGAGAAGGATTTTACGGATAATCCTAAATTTGAGACTTTCAATCCTTTTTTAGGAAGCATGGTGTACGAAAACTCAGCCATTCCAACAGGTTTTTTACTGTAGAAACCAAACATTGGCGTCAACACATAACTAAACTTTTGGAAAGGAAGTCCCAAGTTGTGGAACGTTGCTCCCAACATGAATCCATCGTATACATTTCCACCCAACATTGGCAACCAACGCAAACTATTGTGATCTGCTTCATTGTCACTGAAAAAGAACTCTTGTTTGATTGGCTCGATTTTATGTAGCAGCGTATTTGCTCTCCACGTATTGTTGTTACGGTTCAATTCCGGAATGTCTTTGGACTCGTCAATAATGACTTTTTGAATGTCCTTGAACGGAGTTTTCAAAGTCGCGGTAGTTTGTCCTGGCTCCAACCAATGTGTTTCCACGAGTTTATCCATCGCATACACATTGATTTCGATTGGACCGTTTACTTGTCCAACGTTTTTCACGCGAACCACAGCTCCCTGTTTGCCCATTCCAACATTTTTCAACTTGTAATCTACATGATTCGTCGTTTGGATTAAATCTTCGAACAACCAAGAAAGGTCTTTACCGGAAGTTGTTTCGAGTACCTTGCGCATGTCCTCTGGTTGCGGATGTTTAAATTTCCACGCTTCAAAATACGCCGACATGGTTGCATTGAATTTCTCTTCTCCCAAATAATCTTTCAAGTAGAAAAATACGAGTCCTGTCTTTTGGTACATGATTCCACCGTAGTTAATGCTTGTAAATTGATCTGAATGCGTTTCGATCGGTTGGTCGATTCCAAGTGAAGCCAAAGAAGAATACGTGACGTCTCCTGAATCGTGGTGATCCAAATCTTCCAAGTGGAATTTACCGTTTAAAATCATATCCGAGAATCGTGTGTTATTCGGGTATTTCGTTTGAATGTAACGCATCTCGTTCAAGGTATTCATTCCTTCATCCATCCATCCATGCACGCGCTCGTTGGAACCAAGTATTCCGTAGAACCAGTTATGTCCGACTTCGTGTACAATCACCACTTCTAATTCCTCTTTCGAACTCGAATTCCCAATCACTGTTACGTTTGGATATTCCATTCCCCCACCCGCACTGATGGTTCCATCTACCGCGGTAACTTGGTTGTATGGATAATCGCCGTTCCACAAGGAATAGTAATACGTTCCATCGTTGATGTATTCGATGGAATGTTTCCAGAATTTCGTGTTTTGTGGAGTGTATAAAGCCCAAGTTGTCACTTTTCGATTGGAATGTGGCAGAACCACCTCTCCTTTCAATACGCGGTATCTTTTATCCGCAAACCACGCAAAATCGTGCACTTTACTTTGTGTAAAACGAATGGTTTTCATTTCGGATGATGATTCCGGGAACTTCTCGCTTCCGACTAAGTTTTCATCTTCAGCTAATTTCAAACGGGTCATTTCCACTTGGTCATCCATGAAAGCTACTTCACTTTTTGTTTGCAAGTCTCCTGTTGCACCAACGATGTAATTTTTAGGAAGGGTGATGCTCACATCGTAAGAACCGTACTCAGAATAGAATTCACCCTGATTTAAATAGGGAATTGCATTCCACCCATTCTTGTCATAAACAGCTGGCTTGGGATACCACTGCGTAATTTGGTAGGATTGTCCGATGTGTCCCATTCGAGAAATCTCACCAGAAGGAATTTTCACTTTGAAGGGTGTGGTGATGCGGACACGATCGCCATTGCGCAAAGGCGTATTCAAGTATATCACACAGATATCCGGATTTTCCGGATCGTATTCCCATTTCAACGGCGTTCCCTCGGACTTAAAGTTTAAGGAATCAATGTATCCACGGTCTTCCTCCTTTGCAAAAGTCAGTTTTCCATCACCTTGACGGTACAATTGTTTCGCCAACGCTGAACTTCCGTCCTTGTAAGCATTCGGCCAAACATGCATGTAAATGCGATCTAGTGTATTTGGGGAGTTATTTACGTATTCGAAAACCTCAAAACCACTTAAGGTATGGTTGCTATCGTTTAATCTAACTTGAATGGTGTAGTTCACTTCTTGTTGCCAGTAATTCTGTGCAAAGATGCTCGTGGAAATTAATAAAATAATAAAAGTTAAAACCGATTTACGCATAGTGATGTCGTTTAATTACATATGTAAAGTTAGTTGTAAATTTGAAAGTTTCACGCACAAAAAAAAGGCCTTTCGGCCTTTTTATAGTTATCAGAACTTTAAAACGTATTTATTGAATCACCAAGCGAAGAATTTCACGTTGTTGGTTCAATTGAACATTCACTAAATACGTACCTGCTTTCAAGTTCGTTTGTGTCAATTCAAGGATTGAACCGCTCATAATGGAATGGAATAATACTTTTCCGCTCATGTCGGTAATTTGAATGTTCACATCTGACATTTCTTGATCCAATTGAATGGCAAATGATCCGTTTGAAGGATTTGGTACAAGACTTACGTTAGTAAACGTTACATCTGTCAACCCAAGGTATCCATCTACTCCATCACAGTTTTCATCGATGTCATTCGCTAAAATCTCCGTTGCACCTGGATACACATTTGGATTCGTGTCATCACAGTCACCATTCACCAATACGTATCCTGGAAGTGGATTCGTTTGACAAGAAACCAATCCGATACCTGCACCAAATTGATCGTTATCTGAATCTAAATAGTAGGTATTGAAGATTAATCCTTCGTCGTTTGTTCCGTTACAGTTGTTATCGAATCCGTCACAGATTTCTGTTGCACCTGGATAAATGGTATTGTTTGCGTCGTTACAATCACCACCGATTGTCACGGTATTGGCCGGCTGAATACACGTTAATATTCCAGTGGCATCATCTCCGAATCCATCGTTATCTGCATCCACATAATACATCGTTGGCGCGGCAACTGTTGGATTCGTATCGTCACAGTCGCCTGAGTTCAACACGTATCCACTTGGAGGCGTACATCCGGTGAACGTACTCATCAAGTCCCCTTGTAAATCTCCGTCCATGTCCATATACCAAACAGTGTTTGGATTAATCGCTGCATCTGCATCGTTACAATCTTGCGTGTTTGTTACGTATCCCGCTGGCATTGTACATACCAACGTATCATTTGCAAGGTCACCAAATCCATCTTGATCGACATCCGCGTAATACGTTTGAGGCGCTACAGAGAATGAATTCCCCCAAAGCGAAACATTGTCCATTCTAAATGTTGATGTATTCGTTGCCATTGATGTCACGTAGAAACGGAAAGTCACTGCGTGAACATTTGCAAATGCTGCCGGTAAGGAAATCGTATCATCCAACATGACATTTCCATTCCACGCAGAAGCAATGGTGTCGATGTCCGTTGCGTAATTGTCCAAACTTGAACGCAAGTAAATCACTGGTGTTCCGCCAGTAGATGATGTTCTGTGGTTGAAAGCGATTTTCGCTAAGTTCAAATTGTAACACTCATTTCCAGAGATGGAGAATTGATTGTATTGGCTCAAGTCAATAGCAGCAGCCGTATTCCAAGCGGTGTTGTTAAATACGTTTGCAGTCGCTGCACAATTCGACCCCATATTTGTAAATGTTCCGAATGTCGCATTTGCAGGTTGCGTAGTCACGTTGTTAGCTAAAACTGGACAATTCGCTACATCAGTAAATTCATAGAGTCCCATATTCACTGGAGACAATGGTGCATCTACCCCATTACAGTCTTCATCGATTCCATTTGCTTCAATTTCTGTTGCTCCAGGATAAATGGCGTTATTGTTATCATTACAGTCAGTACTATTCGTCACATAACCAGTAATTGGCGAACAACCTACTTGAGAAACGGCAAGATTCCCGTATCCATCGCCATCTGCATCTTGGTAATACGTAATGTTTGAAACGACCGTTAAATTAACGTGCAACATACTATCACATCCCGCCGCATTGGTCAACATTTGCATGTAGGTTCCTGAGGCTGCATACGTTTGATTATTAATCGTATAAGGTCCACAGTTGGTAACCGAAATCGTTGCACTTGACGGTTGATGAATCGTTAAATTCAAGTTGATGATGCTGTCACATCCCGCTGCATTCGCATTTGCCAATGTTTGGATGTATGTTCCCGTTGCTGAATACGTTTGGGCATTCAAGGTATAAGATGAACAAGCCGTTGTGGTAATCGTATTGTAAGTCGTACAAGATGCCGCCGCTGCCGGTGTTACTGACGCCCACGTCGTTCCGGTGCGGAATTCATCTAATTCTAGATTCCCTGTTCCTGCCGCTTGACGCAAAATAACCGATTGAACGCCGTTCGTTGGCCATGTACTTGTTCCTCCAGCATTTGTAACTGCCGCTGCCGGTTCTGCTGCACCTGGAATTGGATTTACCCACAAAGAAGAATTAATCACACCACCTACCGCAGTTGATGAGGCTTTCACAACAATCAGTAAAGTTGTACCTGTAGCATATTCAGTTGAAACATAGGTAGCGACAGCACCTGTCCCTCCTGAGGTATTTAACACTCCCACTTGGAAAGTTCCAGGAGTCGTTCCAGATTTAATGTAGATTCTAGGGAAATAAACCGTCACAGTTGCACCAGACGTTCCACCAAACCCTGTGAAATAAGCACCTGCTGTTGTCAATCCCGTTGTATTTTGAACTTTCAATAAAAAGGACATATATGCAGTTGTTCCCGTTGGAATAAATACTTTATTAATATCCTCTGTTCCCGTAGATGTCAAGTTGATTCGATTTCCAACCGATGCTTGCAAACCTGTATAAGACAAACTATTTCCTGAAGTCGAAGGAGTTGTTATCGCTAACAATTCACCAGCCGTTCCGCTTTGTGTTGACCATCCATTTGCATTGGCTGCTCCTGTAAAGTTGAAGGCTTCAAAAGCTTGACTAAAGCCCTGAAAACCAATAAATACGATTAAAACAAGTAAAAATCTTTTCATAAAAATTATTTTTTTTGTAAAAGTAAGTAATCAATGTGTATTTAAGATGTTCTCAACATTAAAAAAGGCGACCAAGGCCGCCTTTTCATTTAATTATTGATCTTTATTGATTACGCTTGAGGCGCATCAGCAGGACGTTCTGGTTTCGGTAAAAGAACTTTGCGAGACAATTTCCATTTTTTCGTTTTTGGATCGCGACCCATTACTTTAAATGTTAATACATCACCTTCTTTCACTACATCTTCCATTTTCGCTACTTTTTCCCAGCTAAATTCAGAGATGTGAATTAATCCGTCTGTACCAGTAAGGATCTCAACGAAACAACCGAAGTCCTTCACTGATTTCACTTTACCTTCGTAAGTCGCTCCGTCTTCCACTTGTGGAGGGAAAGCGATTAAACGAATCAAGCGAATTGCTTCATTCATGTCGTCACCGTTTGTAGAAAGGATTTGAACACGACCTTCACCTGTTGCTAATTCTTCAATAGTGATGGTAGTTTTCGTTTCTTTCTGTAAACCTTGGATGATTTTTCCTCCAGGTCCGATAATCGCTCCAATCATTTCGTTTGGCACGTTGAATGCCTCGATACGTGGAGTTTGTGGTTTCAATGTCGTACGTGGCGCAGCCATTGTTTCCGTGATTTTCCCAAGGATGTGGATACGTCCAGCTTTCGCTTGTTCCAATGCTTGAATCAATACTTCGTATGGAAGTCCGTCTACTTTGATGTCCATTTGACAAGCAGTAATTCCCTTTGCTGTTCCGGTTACTTTAAAGTCCATGTCACCCAAGTGATCTTCGTCACCCAAGATGTCAGACAATACAGCGAATTTACCTTCGTCAGCTACAAGTCCCATTGCGATTCCAGATACTGGTGCTTTGATTTGCACACCACCATCCATCAATGCTAATGTTCCAGCACAAACAGTTGCCATGGAAGAAGATCCATTTGACTCAAGGATATCTGAAACGATACGGATTGTGTAAGGATTGTCGTCTGGTAAAACTGGTTTCAAGGCACGAAGCGCCAAGTTACCGTGTCCGATTTCACGACGAGAAGTTCCACGTAATGGTTTCGCTTCACCTGTTGAGAATGGAGGGAAATTATAGTGTAATAAGAATTTCTCTGTTCCTTTGAATGTTGCACCGTCGATCAACTGCTCATCCATTTTACCACCCAATGTAAGTGTTGTCAATGATTGTGTTTCTCCACGTGTAAATACTGCTGATCCGTGAACCATCGGTAAGTAATCAACTTCTGCCCAGATCGGACGAATTTCGTCGAATGCACGACCATCCAAACGTTTGCGTTCGTTCAACATCACCCAACGAACTGCTTTTTTCTTCACTTCAGAGAAGTAAGGAGAAATGAATTTCGCTGCTTCAGCTAATTCTTCTTCAGAGAAAGAAGCTTTCACTTCGTCTTTAATCGCATCGAATAACTCCGTACGTTTTGACTTATTCGCCAAGCCCATACGAGCAACATCTTTACATTTTTCCATTGCCACTTCGTACACTTTCGCACGAACTTCTTCGTTGTGTGACTCATGACTATATACTCTTTTTGGATTTGCTGCAGGAACTTCTGCTGCAAGGTCCAATTGGAATTGACATTGTTCTTTAATCGCAACGTGTGCAATTTTGAAAACCTCCACTAATTCAGCTTCAGAAATCTCTTGCATTTCACCTTCTAACATGTTGATGTCTTTCATCGTACCAGCGATAACGATATCGATATCCGACAACTCCATTTGAGCCATAGTTGGATTCAATACGTATTCACCATCGATGCGTCCAACACGTACTTCCGACATTGGTCCGTTGAAAGGAATGTTTGATACAGCGATTGCTGCTGATGCTGCAAATCCACACAATGCATCTGGATTGTTTACACCATCGTAAGAAATCAATTGAATCATCAACTGAACTTCTGCGTGGTAATCGTCTGGGAAAAGTGGACGAAGTGCACGATCCACCAAACGCATTACTAAGATTTCTGTTTCAGAAGGACGCGCTTCACGACGGAAGAATCCACCTGGAAAACGTCCAGCAGCAGAATACTTCTCACGGTAATCTACCGTTAATGGAAGGAAATCTACGCCATCTTTTGCTTCTTGTGCTGCAACAACTGTTGCTAACAACATAGTGTCGCCCATGCGCACTACAACGGAACCATCCGCTTGCTTTGCCAACTTACCTGTCTCGACGCTTATCTCCTTGCCGCCGGTAACAATTGACCTTTTTAAACCTATATTCATCTTTATTTATTTACTAATTAATGTACAAAAAAGGGACTTGCGGCATAAAGCCGAAGTCCCCTCTTCCAATAAAATGTGATCGATGATCGGATTAACGACGAAGTCCTAATTCCTTGATCAACGCTCTGTATTTCTCGATATCTTTTCTTTTCAAATAATCCAAAAGACTACGACGTTTACCAACTAAAAGTTGAAGTGAACGTTGTGTTCCGAAGTCTTTACGGTTCTTTTTCAAATGCTCTGTTAAGTGACTGATACGGTAAGTAAATAATGCTACTTGTCCTTCTGTAGAACCAGTGTTTACTTCAGATCCACCATGTTGAGCGAAGATCTCTTTTTTCTTTTCTGAATTTAAATACATGCTAATATTTATGTAAATGATTATTATGTAGACTGACACCCTTGGTCAATACGGGTGCAAAGATAGCTATAGTTTTCAGAATCGCCAAATAATTTTCGAAAGCGTATTCTTTCCTCAAGCAATTGAATCCCTTATTTTGGAGCGTTCCTTATAATAAATGCTATCTTTGCAGTGTCCATAGGTTCTCGTTTTCGAGATTAATAAGGAATCCGGTTAGAATCCGGAGCTGTATCTGCAGCTGTAAATGTCTAAAATGCAATTCACTGAGTCACTGAGCAATTGGGAAGACGAATTGAAAAGGACATGAGCCAGAAGACTTGCCCATGAACAGAGAGAAGACTTCAGATAAAGGTCGGACTCGCCAAGGATGTTTTGCATCCTAGCTTTTCCTACTTTTTTCTTCTTCTAGTTTTTTATTGTTTCACATTCAAAAAAACAGAACGAATGAAAAAGGCATTGATTACTTTAAGTTTATTTGCAAGCACATGGAGCTTTGCACAAAATCAATTACACCAAGTTTTGGTCGTAAATGAAGGATTTTTTGATTACCAAACAGGCGCCATCTTAGAACCTGTGACCATCGGTAGCTACAATCCAGTTTCACAACAATACCAGGTTGTAGATACCTTAGAAAACATGCGTTTTGCATCTGATCTAGTGATTGACGGAAACTTCTATTACGTTGCTGCGGATTCAAAAATCTTTAAAATGGACCTCAACACGCACCAAGAAATTGCGAGCGTTGCTTGTCCAGGTGTGCGAAACCTTGCCGTTTATCAAAATAAGTTAATCGCAACGCGTGGAGAATACTTGACGACATTCGATTCCTATTTACATGTGTACAACACCGCTGATTTGCAATTGATTCAAGCATTTGATACGGTTACTGGTCCACAATGGGCAACTCAAAACATCGTTGTTGACGGAACAACAGCTTACCTTGTGGTAAACAACGCTTACGAGTGGGGAAATGAAAAAGGAATCATTGGACAATTGAATTTATCCAACTTGAGCTATGGAAACGAAGTAGATTTAGGTCCAGACGGAAAAAACCCAGATAACCTCATCAAATTTGGTACTGCATTATATACGGTAAACAATAAAGATTGGACAGGAACGTCGATTTCGAAATTTGAATTGGCGACCTCTACACCATCAACGGTGAATATCGCAAATGCCATCGCTGGTTGTGGAACTTCCGCTTTGAGAGACGACAAAATCACCTACCAAATCTCTTCTGAAATCACTTTAAATAACTTTGACCTCATCGGAATGAACAATGTTGGTCCTGTAAGTGGCGCAAATTTAAACTTCTACGAATTGGCACAAGAACCACTAAGTGGACAATTGTACGCATCCACAACGGATTTCTTCTCGACAGGAACTGTGTTTATTTACGATGCAACAAATACGGAAATCCATCAGTTTGCTGCTGGAATCTCTCCTGGAACCATTGTTTTTGATATCCGCTCATCCGCAGGAGTTCCAACGGAAAACACGACTGACTTTACGGTTTCGCCAAATCCAAGCAACGGAATGATTAACATCCACGGTAAAACGGCGAATGCGATCGTTACCTTGACGGACTTAAACGGAATGATGCTTCAATCTACAAGCAACGACACCTTGAACATCGAAACACTTCCAGCAGGAATCTATTTTGTCAACTTGAATGGAACAAGTCAAAAAGTGATCAAACTATAATCACTTTTCAAACCTTCTTGAAATCCCGGCTCTGTCGGGATTTTTTTTTGCCCGATACTTCGAACAAGTCGTTTGTTTATTAACTTTGATTTATAATTCAAACTCACTATGCAAATCATCCTGAATCACCAGCAAATTGAACAAAAAATCATCCGAATCGGACACCAGCTTATGGAGAATTGTTTCGAGGAAGAGCGAATTTTCATTGGTGGAATTGCTGGAAACGGAAGCATCATCGCTCATAAATTAGCACAGATCATTCGTGAAAATAGCTCAATTGAAGTGATTTGCTTTGACATCATCGTGAACAAAGATGAACCGTGGAGTGAAGCAATTCAATTGTCAATCGATGAAAAGGAATTGAAGAAAGGATTCATTATTCTGGTTGATGATGTCATCAACTCCGGAAAAACGATGCAGTACGCATTGATGAAGTTTTTAGAGCAAGCGACAAAAGCCATTAAAACAGTTGCACTCGTGGATCGTCAACACCGACGATACCCCATTAAAACAGATTTTGCAGGACTTGGTCTTTCAACGACTTTGAAGAATCACGTCGAAGTAGACTTAAACGAAAGTGATTCAAAAGCTTATTTGCATTAAGATGAAGAAAGTTACCGAATCGAGCTCGCATTACCAGGATTTAGATAAAATGTCCACATTGGACTTATTACAAAATATTAATCGGGAAGATCAAACCGTTGCACTTTCCGTTGAAAAAGAAATTCCAGCCATTGAAGCCTTTGTGAACGCATGCAGCGAACGAATGGCTCAAGGTGGAAGGTTATTCTACATTGGCGCTGGTACCAGCGGTCGCTTGGGAATCGTTGACGCCAGTGAATGTCCACCAACCTTTGGCATCGATCATGGAATTGTGGTTGGACTCATTGCTGGAGGTGATGCCGCGATTCGTAAGGCAGTCGAATTTGCCGAAGATGACCGAAATCAAGCGTGGATCGATTTGGAACAATACAGCATGACAGAACGTGACACGGTTGTTGGAATCGCCGCAAGCGGAAGCACGCCGTATGTCCTTGGTGGAATTGAAAAAGCGAAGGAGCACGGACTATTAACCGCAGGAATTTCCTGTAATCCGGATTCTCCACTTGCTGCGGCAGTGGAATTCCCGATTGCACCCGTTGTCGGACCCGAATTCGTAACAGGAAGTACGCGCATGAAATCCGGAACTGCACAGAAATTGGTCTTGAACATGATTTCTACTAGTTTAATGATCAAACTAGGAAGAGTCAAAGGAAATAAAATGGTGGACATGCAATTAAGCAACCACAAATTGGTCGATCGTGGCGCGCGCATGGTCGCAGAAGAAACCGGAGTTTCCATACCGGAAGCACAAGCACTTTTATTGGAACACGGCTCCGTTCGAAAAGCAGTAGATTATTTTAAGCAGATAAAATGAGTGAATTTGATCCAAATGGCGTAGGAATCGCTAACGGTAATATTTTTGGATTTCCTTATACGGAATCAGAAGCGAACATTGTGATTGTTCCCATTCCCTGGGACGCCACCGCTTCCTATGGAAAAGGAACGAGTGATGGTCCAGAAGCGATTTTAGAAGCATCAACACAACTTGATTTTTTCCATCCAGATTTGGACCGCGCTTACGATACAAAAGTGTACATGTCGCCCATTTCGCAAGAATGGAAAGAAATCAACGCGCATTGTTGCGAACAAGGACTCGAATACATTCAGTACTTGGAATCCAACGGCGAAGAAAAAGCCTTATTGAAATATCAGTCCGTTTTAGATGAAATCAATAGTGCACATCAGGCATTACGAAGCAATTTAAAAGAACGTTGTTTGGAAATCTTGGCTCAAGGTAAAATTCCAGCAGTGTTAGGAGGTGAACACTCTACTCCACTTGGATTAATGGAAGCCTTAAACGAAACGTATGAAGACTTCGGGATTCTACAAATCGATGCGCATGCAGACCTTCGCGATGCGTATGAAGGATTTTCGCAATCCCATGCAAGCATCATGTTTAATGTCCTTCAACACGCGGAACACATGTCCAAACTGGTACAAGTTGGTATTCGCGATGTTTCCGAACGAGAAGTGTTTTTAAGCCGTGATTCCGATCGCGTTCAAACATTCTACGATTGGAACATTAAGAACGAACAATACGCTGGGAAAACATGGGCGAATCAAGTGGAAGAAATGATACAGCATCTTCCAATGAACGTTTATGTTTCCTTTGACATTGACGGGTTAAAACCAGAATTGTGTCCACACACCGGAACACCAGTTGCAGGTGGATTTGAACTGCAAGAAATTAGCTATTTGTTATTTGCACTAGTCAATTCAGGAAGAAAAATCATTGGATTTGACTTAAACGAAGTCGCACCAGGATCAGAAGGTGATTGGGATGCGAATGTAGGAGCAAGAGCGCTTTGGCAATTGGTTTGTGCGTGCGAAAAATCAAGAAGAAATCAGTTAGTATAATGGATCAATTCAAGCAATACGGAATCATCACGTTGATAGGCATTGCCTTATTTGGTGGAATGTACAGTATTATTCAATTGATGGAATGGCAATTTTTTCCTTATTTGCAAATCGCCATTTTGAGTGTGCTGACCTTATTGATTGGACTCATTCACTACGTTCACAAGGATAAATCTTCCACAACGTTTCTTGTTGCGACCTGGGCATTTGTTGGCTTTGAATGGTTGGTTTGTTTGATTCTTTTCAATCAACCAGCACTATTAATGGACTACATTCAATTGATTTTCTTACCACTTCTTTATTTTATTTACGTGGCGCTATGGCAATTAACCTTGTCTCGAAGTGAACAGGTTCAAAAAAGAGCAAGAATTCTTTTTTACTTATTGATTCCAAGTACTTTAACCTTCTTCATTTCTCCAAATACGTGGAGCGCAGGAGGAATGGAACTGTTGTTTCTACTGTTTATTGGACAAATACTGTTTAGCAAAACTATTTCTTCGGAGCAATAAAGGTTCCGTATCCCACAATTCGGGGTTTCCAATAGGCAGAAGTTTCGATTTCGACGATGGAAATACCTTTGGAACTACTGGCATGAATCATCGTTTTCGCTTGTCCTTTTTCGTTAATGAGGATTCCCACATGATTCACCTCTCCCCCGTTCGAAAAGAATACCATGTCACCAATTTGAGCTTCATCCTCGCTTAATTTCACACTCGCCTCAAACTGATCTGCCGCTCTTCTGGGAATGTTTTCGCCATATTGCTGCAACACAAAACTCGTGAATCCACTGCAATCGAATCCACTTGGATCTATTCCCGCGGACACATACGGAACACCTAATTGTTTTTTAGCGATGTCAATCAGTTCATTTCGTTCTTTCAATTCCGGTCGATTCGAAACAAAAACATTTCCTTTGTTGCCATCAACTTCAATCAAGGGTAAATCCGCGAAAAACAAATTGACAAACTTTTGCCATTTCGCTTTATCAAACGATGAACTTTGTTTCCCGATGGCCATCCATGAATCCAAGTCCTTTTTCAAAAAACTTAATTCCGAAATATGTGCTTTAATGATGATTTGTCCCTTTGCCGAAGTTCTCAACTCCGCTAACAGGCTTAAGGCATCCTCAATGTTTGACTGATGACGCTTGTACCAATGTTCATCCTGCGCTAGTTGCAGCGTGGAAATCGCTCGGTAGTATCCAGGAAGTTTTGAAAAGTCGTATTCAGGTTTATCTAGTAAACGTGCAGATTTTCGATAGACCAATTTGTAATATCCTTGGTCGTACAGCATTTCCAAATGATCAATTGCGGGATTTTGAGCAAGAACATGCGTGCTCAAAAAGAGTAAAACAAGGCCAAAAATGCGATTCATGACTAGTTCGTGTAGATTTTCCCTTCAGAGAAAACAATGGATGTTTTGTTGAATAATTTCACTAGAACCTTATTGCCATAAATTTCAAATTCCGCATCACGCATATTTGTAATTTCCTGAACTTTACCGTTAACCAGTGCACTCACACCACCTAGGATATTGCGAAAAACAAAGGTGTTGTTCTTCAAAAGGTATTCCCCAGGGAAATAGGTCGCCACCTCTATTTTTTCATTGTTTGAATAAGCAAAAAGGTAACTGTTTTCACTCCAAACAGTCATGTCATCTTTCACATCCCAGAACGTTGTAGAGAAATTTGACAAGGCAATCTTCTCCCCGTTTTTATACATCCACAAATTTCCATTCAAATCCTCGTACACAATAAATCCTCTTCCCGACTTGTACTTTTTAATTGGAGAAGATTCTATTTCCATAAATTCACCTTTATCGAACATCATGAAAGACTGGGTATATGGATCTTTAAAACAAAAGACATCTGTTCCGATGTTAAACTCTACAGGTTCTTCGTTGTACGTTGCAATTTCATAGGTTTTTCCTTGCCAAAAGCAAAAATACGTATCGCTGTTATCCTTGTAAACGGCAATATTTTCTCCCACCGCAGCAGGCATGCTCAGTCCATTTGTCATGGTGACCAACGGCAGCATTTGTTTGTTCCAATAAACATTCAAGGATTGGTAACGCGTATCTTCATAAACGATGATGCTGTCTTTCACGATGAATCCTCGTCCGAAATTCGTTAACGGCGTGTATTTACCGGCATCCCACATGCGAAGTCCATTTGCGATTTTGTATCCCACCAGGTGATCTGAAACTTGGTATTCAACATTCAATGCCGTTACATCTTTGCGTTCGATTCCGTCATAAATACGCATGTTTCCACGTGTATCGATATACGCAACAACATCATCACCAGCTTTGTAACTTAAAATCGGTTGAATTTCAATTGGACGAAAAAATCCCTCTTGAAAATTCACAAAGAAATTATTGAAGTCCATTGTTGGTGTGATCAGTTGTCCATGAACAAATGATGAAATGAGAAAAGTAAATCCCAAGAAAATTTTTGTAGGTAAAAATCGCATGAGTCAAATTTAACCAATTTTTAGGCCAAATCGACTCCTTTTTTCAAAAGAGGAAAATTCCAAGCGGATTTTTTAGCAAACATCAAATTTCTGAACTACATTCGTGTTCCAAATTTTGAAAATGAAAAAGTTAGTATTAATCGGATGTTTTTCTGCGTTCAGCTTCCTAAGTGTTGGACAAAAGAAAATTGACTACATCTCCTATGATTTACCGAATGGTTTACATGTAATCATTCACGAAGAGCACGCCACACCAATCATTGCGGTTTCCGTATTGTATCATGTTGGCTCCAAAAACGAAAACAACGATCGAACTGGATTTGCCCATTTCTTTGAACATTTATTGTTTGAAGGATCAGCAAACATTGGTCGTGGAGAGTACAGTGAATTGGTAGAGAAAAATGGTGGAACATTGAACGCCAATACTTCTCAGGACCGCACGTATTACTACGAGATCCTTCCTTCCAACCAATTAGAACTTGGATTGTGGTTAGAAAGTGAGCGCATGCTTCACGCGAAAGTGGACATCAAAGGAATCGAAACACAAAGAAGCGTTGTAAAAGAAGAAAAAAGACAACGTGTGGACAATCAACCATACGGATCTTTCTTTACGGAAATGTTTAAACGCGTTTTCACCACTCACCCGTACAACTGGGCACCGATTGGAAGCATGGATCACCTAGATGCTGCGCAAGAAGAAGATTACGTGAATTTTTACAAAAATTACTACGTTCCTTCCAATGCTACGTTATCCATTGCAGGTGATTTAGATGTCGCTCAAACAAAAGCATGGATTGACAAGTATTTTGCATCGATTCCAAAAGGACAAGCGATTAACTTGTACCGTGACTTTATCAATCAAACGGATGCTGATTTCGAAAAACGCTATGGCATTTCTAAAAGCAAATTTGATTCAAAAAACTTCATGACTTCTACAAGTCCAGAAGCAAAAAAGATGATTGCTTCTTACTTGGCGAAACCAATTGTCATCAACCGTACAGCGAAAGACAAAACAGTCTTGACAGGTGTGACCAAAGAAGTGATTTACGACAACATTCAACTTCCAGCGATTTTTATGGGATATAAATTCCCAGAACAAACCAATCCAGATTCATACGCATTGGAAATGATGAACGAGGTTCTTTCTGGTGGAAGTTCTTCCCGTATCAACAAAATCATCGTGGAGAAAAAAGAAATGGCTCAATTCGCGTTTTCTTTCAACTACGGATTAGAAGATGCTGGAATTGGAATCATGGCTGCCATCGCAGCGAAAGATGTCAACTTGGATGATATTCAAAAAGAATTCGATGAGCAAATTCGTTTAATGCAAACGGAATTAATCTCCGAAGAAGAATTCCAAAAAGCACGAAACAAATTCGAGAACGATTTAGTTTCTGCGAATTCGTCCATTGCTGGAATTGCAGAAAACCTAGCTGATAATTTTGTGTATTACGGTGATGCAAATCGTGTGAATACACTCCTAGACAATTACATGAAAGTAACCCGCGAAGACATTCAACGTGTTGCTTTGAAATACTTAACGCAAGATGCACGTGTCATCTTACATTACTTACCAAAAGAAAAATAATCGACTGAATCATGAAAAAGATATTCACACTTTGCTTTCTAGCGTTAGGTACTTGGACAACAGCTCAAGTAGATCGCTCGGTTATGCCTGCTCCAACGCAAGCAAAAAAAATCAACATCAAAGACTCCGAAGTTTTCACGACAGCAAATGGCATTACAGTCATTCTATCTGAAAACCATAAATTACCAAGAGTTTCATTTGACTTAAACATGGGTTCTGATCCACGTTTGGAAGGAACGAAGGCTGGACTTGCTGACATGGCAGGTTCATTAATTATGTCCGGAACGAAAAACAGAACAAAGGATCAATTAGATCAAGAAATTGATTTTATTGGTGCTTCTCTCGGAGCGGACAAATCATCAATTTCCCTGTCTTGTTTAACGAAGCACATGGACAAAGGATTAACTTTAATGTCCGATGTACTGTTCAATGCGAATTTCCCACAATCGGAATTCGAGCGAATTAAAAAACAAAATGTTTCGAGTTTAATGTCTGCGAAATCTGATGCAGGTACCATGGCTCAAAACGCTACAGTTAAAATCAACTTCCCAAATCATCCATTTAGCGATGTGATGTCTGAGGAAACATTGAACAACATCACCAGAGAAGATGTGGTTTCTTTTTACTCCGCAAACTTCACACCGACGGGAAGTTATTTGGTTGTTGTTGGAGACATTACGCGTCAACAAACCGAAGCAATGGTGAACGCTTATTTTGGTAAGTGGACAGGTGGACCAGTATTTACAGAGCAACCAAATGCAGGAAGTTACACAAAAGGAAATCGCGTTGTATTCGTGAAAAAACCAGGCGCTGTTCAATCGGTAGTGTACGTAACCTTTCCAATTGACATGAAAACAGGTGACAAAAATCAATTGCCATTAACCGTATTAAACGGAATTCTTGGTGGTGGTGGATTTGGAACGCGTTTGATGCAAAACCTACGTGAGGACAAAGCTTACACATACGGATGTTACTCTAGCTTAAACATTACTGAAGATGGTTCATGGATGTCCGCAGGTGGAAATTTCCAAAATGCGGTAACGGATTCTGCAATCGAGCAAATTTTGTTGGAATTCCAAAAAATCACGAATGAATACGTGAAAGACGAGGAATTGAACCTGACAAAAACAAACATGGCAGGTGGATTTGCCCGTTCATTGGAGCGCCCACAAACCATCGCTCGTTTTGCCTTGAACATCATCAAAAACAACCTTCCGAAGGATTATTACCAAACGTACTTACAACGTTTAGAAAGTGTTTCCAAAGAGGATGTTCTTCAAATGGCACAGCAATACTTCACCGCTAAAAACTGCAACATCATTGTAGTTGGAAACGAGGAGGTATTTGAGAAATTAAAACGTTTCGATGCTGATGGTAAAATTGAAGTGTTAGATCCATTTGGTAATGTCATGAAGGATACAAAACCGGCTGACATCACTGCTGCTCAATTAATCGATAATTATGTTTTCGCCTTGACAGGAACAACCTCTCAAAAAGCTGCTGCGAAAAAGTTGAAAGCGATTAAAAACTTCGAGCGTGTGTATGAATTGAAAGGAGATCAAATTCCATTTGCATTGAAATCAACAGAGATTTTTATTGCTCCAACTACAGAGGGACAAAAACTAGAAGGACAAGGAATGGTTTTCCAAAAATCATTCTACGATGGAAAAGCAGGATTTACCTTCAACATGCAAACTGGAAAAACGGAATTGACGGCAGAGGAATTAACTTCTAAAGCGAAGTCAAACGGAATCATTCCAGAAATGAACTATGTGAAAAACGGTTTGGCTCACGAGTTGGTAGGCATCGAGAACATGAATGGTGTTGAATACTACGTATTGAAAACCGTTGATGGGAAAAATGAATCGTACGATTACTTCAATAAAACGACGTTCATGAAAGAAAAAACCATCAACGTGATGACACGCGATGGAGAAACGATGGAATCTACCATTACATTTGGTGATTTCAAAGAAGTGAACGGAATGAAATTTGCGCATTCCATTACCCAAGCTGTTGGACCAATGGTATTATCGGGAACGGTAACATCTATCACGGTGAACGGGAAAATCGATATGAAAGTGTTCGAATAATACGAAACCATCACACGAAATAAAACGCCATTCTTTACAAGGATGGCGTTTTTTTTTACCTTCGTAGCATGAAGAAAATCCTATTCATCTGCCTACTATTCAACTACATTGGATTTCAAAGCATGGCACAGAACCAGCTCGTTTCAGAAGGAAACTACTTTGAAGGTGAGCCATACCTCGTGATGCACCCAACGAATTCGCAGCAGTTGGTTGCCGCGTGGATGGGATTTCAGTTCAACAATAAAGTCGTGATTAAAACTTCTGTATCGAACAACGGTGGAAGTACGTGGTCAACGCCCATCTGGCAAACGCACCTCTCTCCTAATTTCTCAAGCGCGGATGTGTCCTTGGCTTATGATCACTTGGGAAACTTGTTCATGTGTTACATCGATTACGACAACACGAACTTTAGCGATGGAAATGTCCTTGTGCGCAAGTCTATCGACGGAGGAATTTCCTGGGGAAATCCGAGCATTGCTCTAGATATCAGCATGTGTCCAAATCAATTGTGCATCGATCGTCCGTGGATGGTCATCGACCAAACCTCAGGTCCAAATGCCGGGACCATTTACGTCACGAGCATGAACGCAAATCAACCAACGATGATTACGCCGCCTTACCATCCGTATATTTCCATTAGCACAGATGGCGGACAATCCTTTCAATCAGAACAATTAGATGCGGCAGGATTTCTTTCTGGGTCACTCATTCCGCAACCAATGCCTTCACCGGTTGTCACTGCAGACGGACGATTCACCGCACTTTATCCAAGTTATCTAGCGAGTCAAAGTTTACTGCCACGCTTGATTCGAGCACAATCAAACAACCAAGGTCAAACGTATACATACGATGTTGCCTATCAAGGACAGGGATTTGGGACCAGCAATACATTGGTGAAAGCCGGACCGCTGTTGAAAGCACATCCGAACAATCCCAATCAAATGAGTTATTTCTTTCTTAGTGACGACTTTGGAGAAACCGACATTGTATTCATCGAAACGACCAACGATGGACTTTCGTGGAGTGCTCCAGCACGCATTAATCAAGATCCTATCGGAAACGGAAAGATTCAAGATTTAATTTGGGCAGATTACGCAACAAATGGTGATTTAGCCGTTTGTTGGAGAGACCGAAGAAATGCGAATGGAACGGGATATGCTGTATCAAGTGAAATCTTCTGTACCGTTCGAAATGCCCCTTCCTCCGTTTGGATGAACGATTTCTCTGTCAGTGATCAGGCTGTGGACCACCTTCCTGTTTTAGAGGATTCCGGAAACGATTTTATGAACGTAATCCTTGATAATGACACCCTAAACGTGATTTGGGGTGATGTCCGCTCGGGAAGTTTGAAAATCTATTTTAGCAAACGAGGAATTTATGACACGACCAATCAGGTCTTCAGTTTGCCAGCACCAGAGCGAATGGTCTTTCCGAATCCCATAAGCGCTGACCTTTCCATCCCCATCGAGTTCATCGGTTCCGATTTTTATTTGATGACAGCGGAAGGTAAGTCCGTCCGTAATGGTAAAATTGAATCGTCTCAGCTCCATTTTGAATCAATCCCAACAGGAAGTTATCAATTACTGATCATTTCGCCAGAAAAACGGTATCAATATCACCTCATCAAGCATTGACAATTAGAATTTAAACGGTATATTTGTTCCATGAGTGATTTTGTCGTTTCCGCCCGCAAATATCGTCCACAAACCTTTGATACGGTTGTTGGACAGCATTCGATTACGAATACACTCAAGAATGCCATCAAAAGTGGACATTTAGCCCAAGCATTTTTATTTTGTGGATCGAGAGGAGTTGGAAAAACAACTACTGCCAGAATTCTTGCTAAGACAATCAATTGTTTTCAGCCAACAGAACAAATGGAAGCATGTGATCAATGTGATTCGTGTTTGTCCTTCCACACTGGAAATTCATTAAACATTTACGAATTAGATGCGGCATCGAACAACTCTGTTGATGACATCCGTAGCTTAATCGACCAAGTACGTATTGCACCGCAAATTGGTACGCACAAAATATACATCATCGATGAGGTTCACATGTTGTCGAATAGTGCCTTTAACGCATTTTTGAAGACGCTTGAAGAACCACCGAAGCATGCCATTTTCATTTTGGCTACGACAGAAAAACATAAAATCATCCCAACGATTCTTTCACGTTGTCAGATTTTTGACTTCAGTCGCATTCGTGTGAAGGACATTGCTGATCACTTGGCTCAAATCGCAACAAAAGAAGGGGTTTCTGCTGACCCAGAAGCGCTACATCAAATTGCCATGAAAGCAGATGGAGCATTGAGAGATGCGCTGTCTATTTTTGATCAAATTGTCACCTTTGCTGGTACAACCTTGACCTATAAAGATGTACTCGACAATCTAAACATTTTGGATTATGAGTATTACTTCAAAGTTATGGACGCTGCAGAGAAGGAAGATATTTCAACAACCTTGTTGATTTTGAATGACATTTTTGAAAAAGGCTTCGACGGACATCATTTCGTTGTTGGTTTAGCAGAGCATTTGCGCAATTTATTGGTCTGTAAAGATGTTCGAACATCCAATTTATTAGAAGTTCCGGAAACGGTGCGTCAACGATTTGTGGAGCAGTCGAAAGAAATTGAAGCGCAACGCATCATGAAAGGTTTGAGCATTCTGAGTAAAACAGATGTCGACTATAAATCATCGAAAAATCAACGCTTGTTGATCGAAGTAGCACTAATGCAACTCTGTTCGTTAAAACAAGAGTCTGAAAAAAAAAAGGACTGACGGATAGAATCGATATTCTACCATTCCCTAAACAAACACTCCGAAAATCAAGCGCTTCCACTCCAGTAAACAAAACCGCGAGCGTTTCCAGTATTCCAGCTGAAAAAGTAGTGGAAAACAAAATTTTAACGAGTCCACAAGGTGTCATTCCAACAAAGCATATTTCCATAAAGGAATCCATAGAAAAGATCAAAGAATCTCAACAACAAGGGAGTTTAGAGGATTTACCAAGGGAAGGATTTAGCATTGAACACGTCAAAATGTTTTGGAAACAATACGCTTATGTCGTGAAGGAAAATGGACTAGAGACCTTCTACAATGCATTGATCAAGAGAGATCCCGTTCTCATCAGTGAGGAAGTGCTGGGAATTGTAGTGGACAACCAAGTTCAAATGGACTACATTCAAGCTGAACTGATGACATTCATCGAATTCATGCGTAAAAGCTTACAGAATTACCATGTTGAAATTCAACTTTCAATGAGCAACGAACCTGAAAAAGAAACAAAATTCTTGACAGGAAAAGATAAATTTTCCGCGCTTGCACGAAAGAATCCGAATTTACATACCTTAAAAAACTTGTTCAACTTGGACATCGAATACTAGTCATGCATCCCCTTTTTCAATCGATTCAACTCAAAGAGGAACTGCAGGCAAAAGTCGAAACATTTTGCCATCAATGGGAGAATGGACAAGCGATGTGCATCCGTACATCCGGATCAACTGGTAAACCCAAAGAAATTACGTTCACCAAGGAGCAATTCATTACTTCCGCACAAAAAACCATTGCTTTTTTCGAGCTTAAACCCGATACAAAAGCGCTTTTGTGCTTGTCTCCAGATACGATAGGCGGAAAAATGATGCTTATCCGAGCGCTTGTTGGGAATTATTCCCTCCTGATAACAAATCCAAGTCTTGATCCTTTTGAACATGTAGAAGAGCAGATAGACTTTGTCGCATTAGTTCCAGCTCAATTGGCTCATATTTTTCAAAATCCGGCATCTCTTTCCAAATTGAAAAAGGTCAAGCACATTTTGATTGGTGGCGCTGAAATCCCCGAGGAATTGTGCGAGCAACTTCGTACGCATGAACTTAGTACCTACCAAAGCTACGGGATGACCGAAACGATTTCACATGTGGCGCTTCGTAAAATCGGACAAGAAAACGATTACCACGCCTTGCCTGGAATTCATTTTACGAGCGAAAACGATTGTTTAACGATTCATTATCCAGAAATTCAATCGACGCCAATCCAAACTACAGATGTCGTAGAAATACAGGATGAACATACCTTTCGATGGAAAGGACGGGCAGATTTCGCGATTAATTCCGGAGGAAAAAAAATTCATCCAGAGGAACTAGAAAAGCGATTATCTCCCTTCATTGCTGGACGTTTTATCCTCAGTTCCATTCCACATCCCGTTTGGGGAGAAGCACTTGTATTGCTTTCGGAAGAACCTATTACCCTTCAAAAATCAGCGCTCCTTTCGTCATTTTCCAATGCGGAAATTCCTAAATTCGCTCAGACCGTTCCAATGATCATGACCGAAAACGGTAAAATTCAGCGAAAACTCACTTTAGAACAAGCCAAAGCACATGCGTGGATCAGCTTATAGACTTTTCGGATTAAGTCCAGGAGCTAGTGAGGAAGAAATCCGCAAGCGATACCGGGAGTTAGTAAAGCAGTTCCATCCCGATGTGAACAAGGATGCAAATGCAGAAAAAAAGTTCATCGAAATTCAAGCAGCTTACGAAGAATTAATGCGAGAACCCGAGGCGCAATTGGATAACAATCATCCTGCTGAACAGACCTTCCAAGAAGAGTACACGGCGTATCGAGAACATGCACGTCAACAATTCCAAGCGCGCAAGAAAAAAGAAGCAGAGGAACTTGAAAAACTGTATGTGCGTTTACAAACAGGACCCACTTATTTATTGCACCGTTGTATAGCGCTTGTTAGTCTGATTGTGTTGTTGACATTATGCTTGGACCTCATTTTACCAAATCAATGCGTTTCGGCTGTCATCACCTCTTATTCTACAGATGTCTACCAAAGCATGAATGGGAATCTCGTTAGTTTAGCGAAAACAAATCAAGGGGAAAGCTTTTTTCTAAATGCTTTTTCCAATGCCTTTTTCGACACCAATCCATTTATAGAAATCAAGAAAACTGCTATTTTCCATCAATCCGTTTCTGTCCTTTCTCGAAGCAACGAATTTTTACAAGAAATCCCCATTCACTTCAGCTTTTACTGGGCACAATTCCTCCTATTTCCCTTTTTTCTAATCCCTATTACCTTTCTCATTTATCGAAAAAAGGACGCTTTTTTCATCATGGGTTCTTATTTCACTCGATACGCAAGCGGCAGTTTATTGCTGTATTTTCTCATAACGCAAGACCGCTGGTATCATTTACTCACACTTGGATTCTATTAACATGACAAAAAAAGAAAAAGCACACTACGTGTTGACAGAATTGGACAAAATTTATCCAGAAACGCCAATTCCCTTAGATCATACCGATGCCTATACCCTATTGATTGCGGTTTTACTTTCTGCTCAATGTACAGACGAACGAGTAAATAAAATCACACCGTTGCTTTTTGCGAAAGCATCGAATCCAACGGATATGATTAAATTGAGCATCGAAGAAATTCAGGCAATTATTCGTCCGTGTGGACTCTCGCCGAAAAAGGCTTTCGCGATTTGGACCTTGTCCAACATGATTTTGGACGAACACGGAGGAGAAGTCCCAAATTCCTTTGAGCAACTAGAGGCACTACCTGGAGTTGGACACAAAACAGCATCCGTTGTGATGTCACAAGCATTTGGACATCCAGCTTTTCCAGTGGATACCCACATTCACCGTCTCCTCACACGATGGGGATTGACATCAGGAAAGAATGTTGTCCAAACAGAAAAGGATGCAAAGAAGTTGTTTCCAAGAGAATCATGGAACAAACTTCACTTGCAAATCATTTTTTACGGTCGATCACATTCTCCCGCGCGAAGTCCAAAAAAAGAGATCGATTACATCACTACGCACATTGGAACCAAGAAAGCCTTGTTGGAACTGAAGTGATATTAACAATTGTTGATAAGTACCTTTCACATCTTTTTCAAAAGAAATTGAATCGGACAATGGAAGGATGATTTTCGAATCCGTATATTTGTTACATGGACAATCCAGATAACATTCGAAAACCAATCACACGCTTAAAAACACAAGGTCAATTGATTAACGAACTTGGGAGAATACCTCCTCAAGCTGTTGACATTGAGCAAGTTGTTCTTGGCGCCATGATGTTGGAGAAGAATGCAGTGAACGATACAATTGATATCTTGAATCAGAATAGTTTTTACGATCCAAAGCATCAATTTATTTACAAAGCGATTCATGAATTATTTGCGTCAACGAATCCAATTGACCTCGTTACCGTTACCTCTCGACTTCAAAAAAATGGAGAATTAGAGGCCGCAGGTGGAGCCGCTTACATTGCTGGCTTAACCAATCGCGTAGCTTCATCCGCACACATACAACACCACGCCCGCATCATTTCAGAGAAATTCATTAAACGTGAATTAATTCGTGTGAGTAGTGAAATCATCAGAGATGCGTACGACGAAACGCGCGATGTATTTGATTTATTAAATGCTGCAGAAACGGACTTGTTCCAGATTGCAGAGAACAACATGAGTAAGCAAGTGAGCTCCATGCAATCCGTTGTACGCGAAGCCATTCAAGAAATTGAAAAAGCCGCTCAAAACACGGATGGAGTTTCGGGAGTTCCTACTGGATTCCATGCTTTAGATAAAATTACTTCTGGATGGCAGCGTTCGGACATGATTGTCCTTGCCGCACGTCCCGGAATGGGAAAAACAGCGTTTGTCCTTTCCATGGCCAGAAATTCAGCCGTGGACTACAACATGGGAGTGGCTGTATTCTCTCTGGAGATGTCTTCTGTTCAGTTAGTTAAACGTTTGATTGCGAGTGAATCGAGACTATCCGCAGAGAAGTTACGAAAAGGAGATTTAAAGGAACACGAATTCCAACAATTGCATTCACGCATCACGAAATTAGCAACAGCTCCTATCTTTATTGATGACACTCCCGGAATCAGCATTTTCGACTTTAGAGCAAAATGTCGCCGTTTGAAGGCACAGCATAACATCGATATGATCATCATCGATTACTTGCAATTGATGTCCGCTAAGGACGGAAAAGGTGGTGGAAACAGAGAGCAAGAGATTTCAACTATTTCCCGATCCATCAAGGAAATCGCCAAAGAATTGAACGTTCCGATCATTGCTTTATCGCAGTTGAGTCGTTCCGTGGAAACACGTGGTGGCGATAAAAAACCAATGCTTTCCGACTTACGTGAGTCCGGAGCAATTGAGCAGGATGCGGATATTGTATCCTTTATTTACCGTCCAGAATACTATAACATTACGCAAGATGATGATGGGAATTCATTGCATGGCATTGGAGAAATCATCATTGCTAAACACCGAAATGGAGCATTGGACTCAGTTCAATTACGTTTCGTTCCAGAATATGCTCGTTTTGAGAATTTACATGAAGTTCCAGAACTAGATATTGCTGGAGGAAATACGAATGCCAGCATGAACTCATTCAACCAGGACTTCAATACCTATACCATTAAGAGTAAAATGGATGAAGGGGAAGATTCTGATATTTTTGACAACAGTGGTGCCGACGACAATCCTTTCTAACATGCGTTTACTCCTACTCTCTCTTTGTTTCCTACTTTCTTTCTCCGGACGCAGTACACAGTTACTCATTCCGATGGATGACTCGCAAACGGATCACTTAAAAGCATATGGGATTGCATTCTATTGCTTGGAACGAAACGTGACGGTGGAATGGCTCCTAAATTACCGCGGAGGATCCTTCCTTGTTCCGCATTTGAAAACCCTGGAAGAAGAATTAATTATTCGCAATGTGCGTTACGAAGTGTTAGCGGAAGGACAAGTGAATCAAATTCGGACGCAAATTTCGAATCCCGAAGTCAACATGGAAATTGTGCAATTAGAAAAAGCACCTAAAATCGCTGTTTATACTCCACCCAACAAGCAACCTTGGGATGATGCTGTGACATTAGTTCTGGAATATGCTGAAATTCCCTACGACAAGATTTATGACTCTGCCATTGTGATGGGACTCCTCCCCAAATACGATTGGCTGCATTTACACCACGAAGATTTCACGGGTCAATACGGAAAGTTCTATGCGAATGCTCGCTACCAAGCTTGGTATCAAGATCAGGTTGCCGTGGCAGAGAAAAATGCAAAAATGCTGGGATTCAACAAGGTTTCAGAATTGAAATTAGCTGTTGCTCAGAACTTAAAGAATTTCGTGATTGGTGGTGGATTCCTGTTTACCATGTGCAGCGGGACAGATAGTTTTGATATTGGATTGGCTGCTCAAGGCGTGGACATTTGTGCCTCCGTATTCGATGGCGATCCTGCCGATCCACGAGCACAAGAAAAATTAAACTTTAACCAAACCTTTGCCTTTCAGGACTTTCATTTGATTCAAGATCCAATGGTTTACGAATACAGCGATATTGATGCCAGTGACATGCGAATCAAGGGACAAATCACCCAAAAAATGGATCAGTTTACACTGTTTGATTTTTCCGCAAAATGGGACGTTGTTCCAACGATGTTGACGCAATGTCATGTGGATGTGGTGAATGGATTTATGGGACAGACAACCGATTTTAGAAAAGAACTCATCAAGTCGAATGTGCTGATTCTCGGAGAAAATAAGGCCGCAAATACTGCGCGATACATTCACGGAGAAATGGGACAAGGAACTTGGACATTTTACGGTGGACACGATCCGGAGGACTACCAACATTACGTGGGAGATCCATTTACAGACCTGAGTTTACATCCAAACTCACCAGGTTACCGACTGATCTTAAACAACATACTCTTTCCCGCCGCGAAAAAGAAAAAAAGAAAAACATAGTTTTTACACAAAATGATGCGTGACTAAACATTTTTTAGTAAACTTGCGGTGAATTCTTTCGAACCGTCGGTTCAAGCATCTCCAAATCACACGTTATTTACATAGACAATCATTAATGGATCGTAAAACATTAGAGACAAAAAAAATCTCAGAACTTCGTACTATTGCACAAACCCTGGGAATAGAAAATAGTGAATCGTTGAAAAAATCAGAACTCATTAACAGCATCGCTGGACCTGAATCAACTCCAACCAAAGAAACAAACATCACGGAACCGAAGGAAGTGAAAGCGGCTCGTCCTGTGAAAACAGCGAAACGTGAAGATTCCGAGGCGACTGTGAAAAATGAACGTAAACCAAGAATTCGCCAAATTGTTGAAGCACCTGTTACGGAGGAAGCAAGCGTTGAAAATACAACTGCAGAATCTACACCAGAGATAAAAGCAGAGGCTCCAAAAATGGAAGCTAAAAAACCTGTTCACCGTCATGAACGTGTCGAAAGAACAAACACACCGAATGAAGGTTCGTCTCATCAACAACATAACAGACGAGACAATAACCGTCAGCAAAACCCGAATCAGATTCAAAATCAGAACGCGATTCAGAATCAAAATCAGAATCCCAATCAAAACCCAAATCAACAGCACCAGCGTCAACAGCATCAGCGCAATACACCTGTTGAGTCCACAGAAAAACCAGATGAATCGAACTACGATTTAGTTGGAATCGTTTCTGCGGAGGGAGTTTTGGAGGTGATTCAAGAAGGATTTGGTTTCTTGCGTTCTTCGGATTACAATTACTTACCGTCACCAGATGATATCTATGTTTCTCAGAATCAAATTAAATTGTTTGGTCTGAAAACAGGCGACACCGTTAAAGGAAGCATCCGTCCACCAAAAGAAGGAGAGAAATTCTTCCCATTGGTGAAAGTTGAATCAATCAATGGACGTCACCCATCATACATTCGCGACAGAGTGCCATTCCAGTACTTGACGCCATTATTTCCATCAGAGAAATTCAAATTAACTGGACACGCACAAGAAACACTTTCAACGCGCGTCATGGATTTATTTGCTCCAATTGGTAAAGGACAACGTGGAATGATCGTTGCACAGCCTAAAACGGGTAAAACAATGTTATTGAAGGATGTAGCGAACGCAATTGCTGCGAATCACCCAGAAACATACCTCATCGTACTTTTAATTGACGAACGTCCAGAAGAGGTAACCGATATGGCAAGAAGCGTAAAAGCAGAAGTGATCGCTTCTACGTTCGATGAACCAGCAGAACGACACGTAAAAGTGGCGAACATGGTGCTTGAAAAAGCAAAACGTTTGGTGGAATGTGGACACGACGTTTGTATCCTTTTGGATTCCATCACACGTTTGGCTCGTGCCTACAACACCGTTTCTCCAGCATCTGGAAAAGTCCTTTCTGGTGGTGTAGATGCAAACGCATTACACAAACCAAAACGCTTCTTCGGATCTGCGCGTAAAATTGAAAATGGTGGATCTTTATCGATCTTGGCTACTGCGTTAACAGAAACTGGATCCAAAATGGACGAAGTAATCTTTGAAGAGTTCAAGGGAACAGGTAACATGGAATTACAATTGGATCGCAAGATTTCGAATCGCCGTATTTATCCAGCGATCGACATCACCGCATCCGGTACACGTCGTGAGGATTTATTAGTGAAAAAAGATGTATTGCAACGAGTTTGGTTGATCCGTAAGTTCATTGCAGACATGAATCCGGTGGAAGCAATGGAATTCTTGAAATCCCACATGGAAAATACCTTGTCCAACGAAGAGTTTTTGATTTCAATGAATAACTAATGAACAAAGCAGTAAAATACGGCCTCATCGCCAGTCTTGTTTGGATTTGTGTGAAAATGGGTGCGCTTGCATTGAGCATCTCTTTGTACGACATCAAATACTTTGGACTACTGAACATGTTCTTGCTCACTTTTGTGATCACATGGAGTATTTATAAGCATAAGCGAACGCAAACAGAAAGCAATTTGTTGGTGGACATCAAAAATGGGATGCTAGCAGGAGTTCCATACACAGCTGTTGTGAGTGTGTTCTTGTTTTTCTACTACGGTCAAATTTTTCCCGAATTCCGTGAGAAGAAAATGAATGAAGTGTATGTTCGCATTGATACGAAGAAGGAATTGGATGCCATTCGTAAAAATCAACCTGAATTGGAAAACAAAAGTGATGTTGAAATCAAGCAATTGGCCATCAAGGACTGGAAAAACAAATTGGATCCCCAATTTACCATGATGATCTCTCTACTTGCCTTGCTTTTCTACACAACAATGAATTCCTTATTGATTTCACTCGTTTTTAGAAGAATCGTTTTTAGAAATTAGCGATAGATGAGCTGTTGAAAGGCAGCTTGAGTCAGCGAAATACGTTTCGTCCCAAAGTCAAATTTACCGTAGGCCTCCTCGGGTGAAGTCATCACCGTTGCAAACAAATAGCGATCCGAGTAGTGTTCAGCAAATCCGACAAACCAACCAATATCTTGTCCATCTTGAACACCCCAGCCGGTTTTTCCATACAACTTTATGTTTCCTTCGCGACGTTCTTGAAAAATATCCATCAAGGTTTCATAGGTTTCTGGACGAAGTCCTAAGTGACGCTTTTCGATTTTATTCAAAAATTCGATTTGCTCCAAGGCACTAATCCGCAGGTCACCCGTCAACCAAAACGTAGTCAACTCCGGTGTTGCTAATGCATTGCCATAGTGAAATTGTTTCAAATAAGACTGCATATTCTTCTCCCCTATTTGTTTGGCGAGTTCTTGATAATACGGTACAATGGAATGCTGAAAAGCGAATTTCAATGTAGGATCATCCAACGCTCCCAAATTCAATTTCGTCGTTGAATCTTTGAGAATGTTACTCTCTAATCCAATCAGTGTATTCGGAATTTTGAATGTCGAAGCAGGAGTAAAAGGCAGATTTACGATGCTATCATTGTAGAAAAAGTACTGCTTGTTTTTCAAGTCGTAAATCACTACGGAAAAGGAATAAAATGTACTTTCTTCCTTTTTTAAGTCTAATGAAATGGCTTTTTCGACCTGGAATTTCGGCAATCCACAACTTGTAATGACAAGCAATAAGACAAGAATACTTACAATGTTGCGCATAATTCTTCTCCTAATTGATCGTAATCGATTCCATCAAAGTTACCAGAGGACATCATTAAAAGGACGGCATTGTTCCAGCTGTGCGAACGGATAAACGTCAACACATCCGCTGTTTCGTTTTTCACTTCCACGCCGCCACCGAATCCATCGGACACTTGCTGAATGGAAATTGCTTCTAATTTTTTGTGGTGAACAACCTCTGGATTGAAATACACCAAGGCTTCATCCGCAGCAATCATCGCACCTTCATAATGTGGAAGGAATTCCTTTTTTAACGAGGAAAAAGTATGCAATTCCATGCAAGCCACCACTTTTCGATTCGGGTACTGGTGTTTCACCGCAGCCGTTGTTGCTTTTAATTTGGATGGAGAATGGGCAAAATCCTTAAACATGACAAAATCCGGACGCTCGATTACTTTTTGCAAGCGTTTTCCTGCACCGGTGAAATCCGACATGGACTGTAGGAACGAAGCATGATCAATTCCAATAGACTTCGCCAAATTCATCGCGCCCATTAAATTCTGAAGGTTGTGTGGACCAAAAACCAATAAGGGATAAGATTGTCCTTCGAAGTGTAAAAGCGTGCCTGTTTCCGTCGGTTCAAATGTTGGTGTTTGATAAGCGATGGAAGTGATTCCTTCTCGCGCCTGTTCGCCAAGTTTACGAACTTCTGGATCCTCCGAGTTGTAGATCAAAGTTCCGTTCGGCTCGATTAAATCACAGAAGATTTCGAATTGATTGGTGTAATTTTCGAAAGTAGGAAATACATTGATGTGATCCCAAGCAATACCGCTAATCAGCGCTACGTTTGGATGATACAAATGGAATTTCGGACGACGGTCAATTGGTGAACTCAAATACTCGTCACCTTCAAGGATCATGAATTTGGCGTCGTTCGTCAATTTCACCATGCAATCGTATCCTTCCAATTGTGCACCGACCATGTAATCGACATTCAATCCAAGTTTATTGATGGCATGCAAAAGCATAGAGGTAATCGTCGTTTTACCATGACTTCCGCCGATAACAATACGCATTTTATCCTTGCTTTGCTCGTACAAGTATTCCGGATAAGAGAAAATAGGGATTTGTAGTTCCTTTGCCTTTAACAATTCGGGATTATCTTCACGCGCATGCATTCCGAGAATCACCGCGTCTAATTCAGCATGAATATTGGAAACATCCCAGCCAATGTTTGCTGGCAAAATACCTTCTTTCTCTAAACGTGTTCGAGATGGTTCAAAAATCTCATCATCCGAACCGCTTACCTGAATTCCTTTTCGATTCAGGGCGATGGCTAAATTGTGCATCGCACTTCCACCTATGGCAATAAAATGTACTCTCATGAAATGAATTTTAACGAAAGTACAAGTAAAGGAAAAAGGAATGAGCAGACTTATGGAATAGTTACTGACAACGGACTATGAATTTACTTCTCAATCACATTGGCGCCAGTAGACTCATTAAACCAAATATAATCGGTGATAATTTGACCATTTCGAGTGAAATTATTCACTCCATCTTCTTTCGTTGTTTGCTCAAATACAACTCCATATCCATTTTTATCTACTACCACGCGTCGAACAATAACTGTAGTCACAAATCCCTGTGCATTCTTCACTGTATACGTGCGCTCCGTCATGGCGTTTTTCGGAAACAAGACACCGTCTTCGTCCTTCAAATTATTCGGCGCATTCGTCAATTCCACTTTTGACTCCGCCATTTTTTCGATTTGCTCGTATTGCTGATCCTGATTCGTTGCATTGTCTTGCTCTCTTTTAGAAACGGAAACTTCATAGTTAGTTTTCATTTTCTCTTGAGTGGATAGTTCCTTTTGTTCTTCGTTTTTCAGTTTTTCAGCACGGACAGACTCCTCGTTCGACAAACGATTTGAACGAGACAATTCAGACTCCTGTAATTTATCGGAGGCCTTTTGCTGATTGGCATTGGAAACATCTTTTGCATCCTTCCAAGTGCTGATGTTCTCTGCATTCTGATTTTGTTTTTCCTCTTGCGTTTTGTTTCGTGTCGTCACAGCGACCTCATTTTTCTGAAGTTCATTCTGCAAGTCACCTTGTCTTTGATCAGCAGCAACTTGATTTTTACGATCAATCATCGTCTGCTCCGATTTAAAAGACTCCATGTTTTGATCGGTTGATTCCTGTTGAACAGCACTCATTGTCTCATTGAAATGATTTTGGTAATCGAAGACATTTTTAATTTCTTGAAGTTGCTCCTGTGGACGTTCTGCCTTTTGTTGAGACGTTTTATTCAAGTCGTTAAATGCTTGCTCTGGAGTTCCGGTCGTGCGCTCTCCTGGTGCTTTCAATTGTGTCCCAACGATAACATCCTCCTTTACACTTGGCGCAGTTTTGACAGCAGTTGGAGTGGTAATAGTTGTTAATGAATCAATGCTTTTTTGCAATTGCGTCAACTCCGTTGCTGGAAGAGAACGAGCGTTCGTTGTGGCAATAAGCTGAACGGCTTTCAACTCCTTCAATGCTTGTGCATTATTTTTAGCCTTCACTGTTGCATATGCGGACTTGCGTTGTGCATAATACGCCTCCATTTTACTGATTTTATCCTTTAGTTCAATCACGGATGGTTCGTTTTGACGACTTTTCATCGGGTCAGAATTCAATATATTCTTCGCAACAGAATAAAATTGTGGTCCTTTCATGAAGTTCTCATTCGCCTTGGCTAATTGATCCTTGTAAATCTGATCCTGTGAATTTTTCCAATCCGTCACTTTCTTCATGCCGTTTTGCAATTCTTTGGAATACTGATCGATCAGTGTTTGCTTTTTAAATTTCGCAATGTTCGCTTCCGCTTTTTTGTACATGTCAATCGACTGGTCATATTTCTTTTGAACATACAAATCATTGGCTGACTTTAATTGTTTTTTTACCTCTAATTCGTTGGTATTGTCTTCTTTGATTGCTTGAATCTTTGCTATCTCTCTTAGTACGATGTCCTTTTGATTGGGATTTAATTTCTGCGCCTCGTTGTATTTCGCAATTGCTTCATCGTATTTTTTAGCAAGAAAAAGGGTGTTTGCTGCAGCCATCGTCTTGTCGTATTGCACTTTGTTGGCAGCGTTTTGTTTATCCGCATTGACATTCTCTGTGATTTTTGCCAGACGTGCCATGATGTAAGCATCCTTTGGAATTTGTTGGTCAGCCAACTTGTATTTTTGTTCTGCAAGTGTCCAATTATTTGCTGTAAACGCAACATCTCCCTCGCCTTTCAATTTGTCAAATTCCTTTTTTCGCTTCGCTTCATTTTGATTGATTTCGATAATCGTCTCAACCGATTTTTTCTTTTGCGTTATTCCTGGATCAGCCGGAGCAACGATTAAAGCGGAATCATAATAAATTACCGCTTTTTCGTATTCTTTTCTGCTTACTGCTAAATCCGCTGTAGCCACACAATAAACCGTTCGATCTTTATCCTTCGCGATTTTGTACAAATCCTTCACTTTTTTGTCCATGTCTGCCTTCACTTGCGCATCCGGTATCGCTTTGTAAATTGCTTGATCCCAAACAAATTTTTCCGCGTAGGTTTCTTTGGTGAAATTTAAGTCAACGTTTGGACGAATAACATACAATTGCAATGGGAGTTGATCAATCAATTTCACTCCGTTAGTCGCATTAGCTTTGGGAACAATTGTTTTCAGGTCAAAAGAAAGTTTCTTGGTCATGTAACCAGGATTCGCAACTACTACCGCAACAATTTGAGCTGGATTCACTTTTGCAGATACGTAATAATATCCTTTGTTGTCAGAGATAACGCGAGAAACAGAAACACCATTCTGAATCACGTTCACGGTTGCACCGAATAACTTTTGTCCAGTAACGAAATCCTGTACATTCCCCTCTAGTGCAACTAGAATGGGAGTTTGTCCAATCACCATTGATTGAAAACCTAAAAACAGAAGAAAAATAAAGAGTCTACTCATAGCTGTAACTTAGAAAACAACGCATAGAATCAACGTAAAATCCTACTTTTGTTTCAAAGACAAATTTGCTAAAAATTAACGACTTAAAAAAATGATTCCTTTTTCCAAGTTAAGTTTCTGGGAACGTTCCATTTACACCGATGGAATTGATTTCACCATCATTGGTGCTGGAATCGTTGGAATGAGTACTGCATTGCACCTCAGAAGAGCGAATCCAAGCGCGAAAATCATCATCCTCGAGCGCGGATATTTGCCAACTGGAGCGAGCACAAAAAACGCTGGATTCACCTGCTTTGGCAGTCCGACCGAACTGAGAGATGATTTAAGCAAAATGGATGAACGCACTGTTTGGGACACCGTTTCCATGCGGGTGGAAGGACTACGTGAATTGTTTTCACTTGTTGATCCATCACACATTCACTATGAAGCATGCGGTTCCTGGGATATCATCCGTGAGGAGGAGGAATCCTTAACTCCCGATTTTCTTGCCTATTTAAACGAAAGACTATTCGTGATTTCAGGTGAAAAAACGGTTTATGCGGAGGACAAAACAAAATGGATAGATGCAGGATTTAGTGGTGTAAAAACAACTTACAGCAATCGCTTGGAAGGCGCCATTCACACCGGAAAGTTGATTGAGGAATTGCATCGATCCTGCACGAACGAAGGAATCCATTTTCTGTTTGGAATAGAGGTTTTGTCGTTTGAATCCTTTGACTCTTGTGTCGAAATTCACACCCCCATGGGTACGATTCAAAGCGCAAAGCTCATGGTTTGTACCAATGCCTTTGCGAAGGACTACCTCGATGATATTCAAGCAGCTCGTGCACAAGTTTTGGTAACCAAACCCATTGCTAATCTTTCTGTAAAGGGAACCTTTCACATGGAATCTGGATACTATTACTTTCGCAATGTAGGAAACCGAATCTTGTTTGGCGGTGGAAGGAATTTAGATTTTTCAGGAGAAACGAGTACTGAATTTGAAACTACTCAACTGATTCAAGAAAAATTACAGCAGTATTTAAATGAATTAATCCTTCCGAATACACCTGTTGGAATTGATTATTCTTGGTCCGGAATCATGGCTGTTGGAAGCGAAAAAAAACCAATCATCCAAAAAACGAACAAAAACATAGCTTTTGGTGTTCGTATGGGAGGAATGGGTGTTGCCATTGGCGCATCTGTTGGTAAGCAACTGTCAAAAATATTTTCGTGAGTCAAACTGAAGGAAAAAAAGCATTTATCAATCCCATTGATCCAGATAAGATCACGGAGAATCCGCATTCGTTAGAATATGCGCATCACGCTGGATCAGCCATTATCAAACCGGAGGACCAAGGAAAAATCAAAGGTCGTGCGGTCAGTGCTATGGAGCACCAAACCGACATGCAACTTTCTCAATTGTATGAGCAGATGCAACTTTTGGCTTCACAGGCTAAAAAACTCAATGAGCGTAAAGAAATTTCACATTTCATTTACCAAGCAGAAATGCGTTTCGAACCATTCATAAATCATACGTATCACTTGTATCAACGCAGCAATGGGAAATTCTCCTTGTCTCTGGTTGGTCCGACGCAGTGGGGAAAATCAGGTCAAGAATTAACGTTTATCGCAACGGTTAAATTACTTGCAGATCATACATGGGATATCTTGGATAGAAATCCAGACTTCAGTTTCAGCGCGTAAAAACCCATTCGTTTTCCGAAGACAATAAATCGTTGTATTGGTATCCATCCACATCGTACAGTTTGAGTTGTTCGATATCTGTGATATGCTGTTCAACTAGGTAACGGGTCATTGCGCCCCGAGCATGCTTTGCATACATCATCACAACGGAATATTGGCCATTTTTAAATTCTTTGAAAATGGGTGTAATGATTTTGTTTTTCAAGAGATTTACTTTGATGACTTTCGCATATTCCGTGGAAGCCAAGTTGACAATGACTTCATCCTTTTGCAGTTCCTTCTTCAAGGCTTTTGTCACTTTGTCCCCCCAAAATTCATAGAGATTTTTTTGATCTTCTTTAGAGGAAAACCTTGTTCCCATTTCCAAGCGGTATGGGTAAATCAAGTCCAATGGTTTCAAGATTCCATAGAGTCCAGACAAAATGCGCAAATCCTCATTTAACTTTGGCAAAAGCTTATCGGTCAAGGATTCTACATCTAGCGCACGATACACTTCTCCATTAAACAAATAAACGGCCGAAATTGCTTGATCTGCTTGAAGCGATGCCTTTTTCCAATTTTTATAACGAAGTAAATTTTGCTCAGCTAAATCCAATGAAATTCCCATTAATTCTTGCAATCCAACCTTCTTTATCTTTTTTAAGTCTTTTATCAGTTGATAGGCCTCTTTTTCAAAAAGCGGAATGGAAGAACCATGATTTTCGCGCACTTGTTCGTTTAAGTTTTTTGCTGGTGACAAGAGAATTTTCATGGATGAAGTATTTTGTATTGCGAAGATAGCTAATTGAAAAGAATGTCTTAAATTTAATGCTCAAAACTATAAACTATGCAAAAAAGACTACTCCAACTTGGATTGTTTACCCTGTTAAATTTCCTGAGCTATGCACAGGAATCTGAATTCTTGGGGAATTTTACTCCGACTATTTCTCATTTAGTCCCAGCAACAGCAAGTCAAGTCACTCCTCATCAGCAATTAATTAAACCGAACTTTAAAGGAAGGGAATTAATTGAAGTTGACCAAAGCAACACACACAATCCAGACTGGGTTTGGCAACAACATGCCACAACCGAAAAAATAGCTTCAGCAAGTGTTTTGTGGGCATTTCAGGGGCTTGGAACGAACCTTTCACCTCCAGATCCAACAGTGGATGCAGACAGTAATGTTGTGATTGAATCAACAAACTCCAACGGAGGGGCAGTTTACCGCATATATAACAAAAACACAGGAGCTACTATTGCGAGTTCTTTAACCATGCAATCATTAGGGGGTGTGGCAGGACTTGGTGACCCAATCGTTCTTTATTACAAACCAGCAAGACGTTGGTTTTTGACTGAATTTTCCAGTTCAGGAAACAAATTATTGATTCACGTTTCTCAAACTAGTAATCCACAAGGAGCATATTATACCTATTCATTTACATGTACTGCTTTCCCTGACTATCCAAAATATGCCTTTAGTCAATCATCGGATGCATTTATCGCGAGTGCAAATCAAGGAGGACCGCCGACACTGTACGCAATGAAAATCAGCGCTATGCTTACGGGAGCTACTTCTCCTTTCATTAAAACAACAATCGGATACACTTTAAATGGTTTTGGTTTTCAATCGATTACACCGGTAGACTTAGAGGGAGACAACGCAGCCCCGACAGGAATGAAGCCATTGTTTATACGTCATAGAGATGATGAGTCACACACAAATGGATCACCCGATAGTGGTACAAACGACTGGATTGAGTTTTGGGAAATGACCATTGACTGGACAGCCAACACAGCAACCGTAGCGAAAATTCAAGATGTCGTAATTGGTGAAATTGATTCTAAATTATGTGGATTAACCAGTTTTGCATGTATCAAACAACCTGGAACAACGAATACCCTTGATCCGCTTAGAGAAACAGTCATGTACAAAGCGCCAATGCGTGTTTTCGACGATCATCAAACAATCATGGCCGCTATGGCAACAGATGTTGATGGTGCAGATCGAGCTGGGGTTCGATGGGTGGAATTACGTCGCGCAGCTAACGTGACCACACCGACATGGGTGAACTACCAAGAAGGAACATACGCTCCTGGAACAGGAACAAGTAGATGGATGCCGGCGATTAACATCGATAAATTCGGAAACATCATCATGGCTTATTCCACATCGAGCAACACAGCAGGAGATTTCCCATCGATTAAAATGACGGGAAGAAAACCATGTGATCCACTCGGACAAATGACGATGGCAGAAACAACCATTATTGCGGGTACTTCCTCAAAAACTGGAGATACACGTTGGGGCGACTATCACCACATGTCTATTGATGACTTCGATCAAAAAACGTTTTACTTTTCCGGTGTTTACCACAATTCACAAACAAAAACAAATGTGAGTGCGATTCGAATGAATCCAGATGTTTTGGATGCTTCCATTGCGAATGCTTTTGTACCAGGAACTGGTTCAGCATGTGGTACTTCAACGCAAATTGGGGTTATTGTTGAGCAAACTGGAACGACAAGCATTACTTCAGGTGTGATTACATGGCAGGTTGGAAGTGGAGCAGTTTCTACCGTGAACTACACGTCAACACAATTAACTAGTGTTGGAGCTACTGATACCATTTTTGTAACAGTATCTGGTTTGGTTAGTGGTTCAAATACCATTAATTTTTCTACAACGACGGTAAATGGCACCTCACCTGACGACAATATTTGTAACGATACGAAGTCAATAAGTATTACTATTTCTGGAGGTTCATCCATCACTGCAAGCATGGCGATTAATTTCTTGCCTACGTGTACGTCGAATAACGGACAAATCACCCTAACAGCAACAGGAGGAACAGCACCTTATTCCTATTCATTGAATAATGGTCCTGCACAATCTTCTCCCGTATTCGCAAACTTAGCTCCGGGCACATACACGTATACGATTACAGAGAACGGCGGATGTTCAGGATTAGGTACATTCACCATTCCAGCGGCAGCAACTGTATCAGCAACCTTGAATCAAACTGCAAGCATTCTTTGTAGCGGAAACACCAATGCGGTTATTTCCGTTAGTGCGACAGGTGGACAAGCAAACTATAGTTATTCCATCAATGGAACGACTTACCAGGCATCAAATACCTTCAGTAACCTTGGAGCAGGAACCTATACGATTTACGCGCAAGATGCCAACGGATGTATTGGATCTAATACATTAACGATTACACAACCTGCTGCGATTGGCATTAACGCTGTTCCAACGATGATTTCATGTGCAGGATTAAACAATGGTCAAATTTTCGTCAGTGCTTCAGGTGGAACAGCTCCATTGACCTATAGCATTAACGGTACGACATTCGTTTCCAGCAATACATTTAATGGACTTTCAGCAGGAACGTATACAGTTACAGTGAAGGATGCCAATGGATGTCAACAAACTTTTAGCACAACGATCACAGAGCCAGCTCCATTAAGTCTAACATGTGTGCCAACGGTTTCCAACGGAACCAACGGAACAATTACTGTAACGGGTGCAGGCGGAAACCTTCCATATACCTACAGTTTGAACGGAACAAATTACTATTCTGGTTCACTGTTCTCAGGTTTAGCGATTGGTGTTTACACCGTATACATTAAAGATGCAAACGGTTGTGTTACGAGCATGGAGGTGAACATAAACTCCAACGGAATAGAGGAATTAGGATTCACGTTCGTAAACATCTATCCGAATCCGAACAAAGGAGTCTTTGAACTTGAGGTTGATGGCATATCCGATTCTAAAGTCGCAGGGAAATTGTTCAATGTTTCCGGTCAACTCGTGAGTTCATTTGAACTAACAGCTCAAAATGGAAAAATTAAAGAAACCATTGAAATGAGTAAAAAGTTAGCGGCTGGAACTTATTACCTTGGATTATATCAAGACAACAAAGCAGTTGTCAAACAATTTATTAAAGAGTAATAGCATTTTCTTATTGTAAAAGGCTGGTGTTTCATCAGCCTTTTTTTTTGCTTCAAGAAAAACTAAAAAAAAATCATTAATTTCACACTTTCAACAAATAAAGTATGACCCATTTAATTCGTTTTTCGAGTATCGCATTGATTTTAATGACGACCTCGTGCACCGCTATTTTCATTCCGAAAAAACAAAATGTACAGTTTAATACAGATAATGACTCCACTGAAGTTGTTATTGATGGAGAAAACATTGGTAAAGGAAAATCATTTGAATACAAAATTCAAAAAAGAGGCTTGCAACAAGTCGTAGTGACAACACCAGGGTACAAAGATGAGCACGTGATGTTGCGTCCTTTCCGTCGTTCTCCTGCATTCTATCCGCTTGCAATTTTGGATTTACCCCTTATGGTAATGGGTTATGGACAAATTTTAATTCATTTAGAAACATCCCTAGATTACCCGAAAGAAATTAATTTGAGCAATCAAATTTTATATGATAAACGAGATAGCTTACAGCGATACATCAAGGTAAATGCCATCAAAGTTGACATCAAAGACCAAACGAAAGATATTAAGGTTTATTATGTTGATGATCAAGAAGATATCGACGCTAAACTCTACGAAGAAATTGAACTTCGTAAGAAAAATGATGAAGAAGCACTAAGGAAAGAACAAGAGCGCCTTGAGAAACTAAATAAAAAGAAAAAAAATCAAGTTACATCTTCGTCCTCATTAAATCAGAAAAAAGACGGAAAAAGCATCTTTACTGACGACACTCGTTTCTCGGAAGACCTATTTAACATCTTGTTAGAAAGTGGTTACGTGGACACCATAAACCGTATTTTTCAAGATGACAACAATACCATGGTTGTTCAGGCAAAAATTCAGAAGATTGATGAGTTCATCATTTACGAGGGAACAAATAATTATCGAAAACTCGGATTAGGGATTTCATGGTACTTATTGAACATGTATGACGAAATCATTGATTCAACAACAGTCTATAATTTTTCTGATCCATTTGTAACAAGAGGTTATTCGTCACCAGACTACGTTGAAATGGTGGGCGATGCCATCGCCAGAAGTTTCCATGAATTACGCAAAACAGATTTATTTAAAAATAACATTGGCATTCAAACGGACTTTACTTCAAAAGAGACTCCATTGGCTCTTATTAAACCAAAATCCATTGTGAAAGAACTATCAGACGCAAGTTTGGCAAGTGTCATCATTAAACGTAAAGATGGTGGGCACGGATCTGGATTCGCTATTACACAAGATGGTTACATCCTAACTAATTACCACGTGATTTCTGGGGAATTAGAAAGTAAACAAGCAGAATTCAAAGTGCTTTTAGCGAATGGATTATCTCTTGATGCAAAAATCGTACGTTTCAACAGAGCCCGTGATATTGCCTTGTTGAAAGTTGAATACAACTTCGAAAAAGCTTTCCTTTTAACATCGGAAAAGACCTTCAAGAATTTATCAGAAGTGTATACCATTGGTGCACCAAAATCAGTTGAATTAGGTCAATCAGTAAGTATTGGTTTGATTTCAAATGAACGAAACTCAAACAATAACAATGTACTTCAACTGAGCATGAGTTTGAATGGTGGAAATAGTGGTGGACCTTTATTCGACAAAACTGGAGTCCTTCACGGTGTCATTCAAGCAAAATTAGTTGGGAAGGATACAGAAGGTGTTGGTTTTGCGATTCCAGGATACTTGATTCCGGAATATTTGAAAATTTCTTACTCAAAATAGTCCTTATGAACACGTTAAAATTAAAGATATCCCTACTTACACTATGGATGTCAATTTCACTTGTTTCCTTTGGACAAGATTACGGTAAATTTGGAATTCGCGTAGGAACGACGATGCCATCAGGCATATTGAATACCTTATTAACGAAAGGAGTTGGCTTGGGAATTCAAGCTAATTCTGATTATTTTTACCAAGTTCGTGGAAGATTTTCAGCTGACTTCCTTAAGTATACGCCATCCAACCTAGGATACTCAACAACGATCTACAATAATGGAATGGTTGAAGCTGCAAGCCTCACATGTCGGAACTTTGCCACATTAGACGGAGCAATTGGACTAGATTACAAAATACTTCCTGAGAGATTCCCATGGTTTTATTGTGGACCTGAAGTTTTAATTGGAATGGACTTAGCTAGTTTCACCTATTCCAATTCCAATCCAATTATTTTAGTAGAAAAAAGCGGAGAGTCCTTTCTTCATACTGCATTTAAACTAAACTTCGGATTTGAAAAATCCTTTGGTCCACTAAATATTTTTGGTGAATATTCGCTCATGCGTATGAGGTCTCAAATTTATGATACCGAAAATACATACCAATCTGATCAACCTATGTTTACCTATTTAAGTCACAGATTTACGGTAGGCATCAAGTTTTAATATGCCGTATTTCGTGTTTCGTAAAATCATCCTTTATCATACATCAACCTATTGAACATGCAATTTTCCACAAAAATGATTCGAAACCTCCTTCTTTTTTGTCTTCTGGGCACCCAGGCCTTTGCACAGGACATTGGAACGGTGGGAATTAAAGCAGGCGTGTCCTTTCCAAATAACCTCGTAGGTAATTTAGTGAATCCAGGAAAAGGACTGGTTTTACAATTTAACTCAAAGTATTTTTACCAAGTTCGCGGTCGTTTTACCATCGCATATTACAAATATGCACCTAGTGATTCTGTTCTGAATACCTTCTCCAATTACAATGGTACAATTGTGCCCGCTACACTGATTTTTAGTAAGTTCAATTCAATTGATCTAAGCATGGGGTTTGATTACAATCCCTTTCGAAAACTTCCAGAATTGTATTTTGGACCAGAATTGTTTGCCGGATTAGACATGACCAGCTATACAAGTAAAGTATATGATTCTTTCTTTGATCCAATAATCATTGGAGACTCCCGACCTTTTGGTCATGGGGGCATTAAGTTAAATGTCGGTTTTGAAAAACCGTTTGGTAAAATTACTTTGTTTACAGAATATTCGATTGCGAAAAATTATTCTGAAAATTACAACGCTGCTTATTCTAGCAGCATATTAAATATCATTTCAGCGACTTACCATCAATTTGGACTTGGTATTCGTTTTTAAAACATCAAACTATGAAATTTCTATTCTTCACACTGCCTTTGTTGTTTTTATTTTCATGTACTAAACAAGAGGATCCTATCATTTCTTTAACGGTGACCCAAAATTCATTTGGACAATTCGTATTAACAGCCAACTTGGAAAATATCAGCCCTTCCAAGTTAAGTGTGGTCGGTTTTTCCGCTGGAATGACACCAAATCATTTCATTCAAGAGAACCAAATAAAAACAGAGGAAATCACGAGTAATGAAGTTCAATTATCAATGAGTAGTGCCAATTTTGTCCCAGGACAAACGTATTATTTCAGTTGTTTCATTGGAACGAAATCCGGTAAGTTGATCCGAAGTGCTCCGATCACTTTTTCAGCAGAATTAACTGCTCCATGTAACATCATGAACAACACCTATGTGGTAGATGCTTTTGGAAGTTCTGGGATCATCGAAAGTGGATCAACAAACAATGCAAGCTTAACTTCAACCTCTGGAGGTGGACTATATAAGCACTACACTGTTCAATTTGGATCGGCTATGTATAAATTCATTTTTAAAGGTAATCCTACAAGTCAAATTTATACAACGGTTAGTTCGACCTCAAGCATGGGGTTAGGCCAAGTTTTCATTCAAAACACAAGTTCTGGTGCTGTCATGTATTCTGGACAAGATGTATATGTGACTGATAACAATGATGGAACCTTTACAATAACGAAATGTCCATACTTAAACTATGACACCTATTACTTCCCAACCGACGTTTTGGTTTCCTTTAACGTAACGGGTAATTATTAGTCCCGATGAATGAATCATTGAAAGCCAAGTTCACACTTGGCTTTTTTATTGAGAAAACTTCGAGATTCGAGCTATAGTTATCCGCAAAATCTGACTAATACAATAACACGCATCTCTTCGTTTTTTACACTAAACTTTAATCATCATGCATTCCATATAAATAATATTTTAGGATTACTTTCCCTTTTTATACACTTTTTTCCGGATTTCTTTCCGTTTTTATATACTTTTTTACGGATTATATTTTTGTTTTATATGAATATATTTGGATTTATATGCTTAAATAGCTATTTTTGAATATGATTTCTAGAATACTAGCGACTCGTTTACGGGAAAAGTTGTTTAAACAAAAGGCTATTATCTTACTTGGACCCAGGCAAGTTGGTAAAACTACCTTATTAAAAAACTTAGCATTTGACCCAAGTGATATACTCTGGATGAATGCCGATGAATTAGATATTCAGCAAATCTTCTCAGATGTGAGTTCCACAAGTATAAAAATGCTTCTAGGGAAAAAGAAAATACTTGTTATCGATGAAGCTCAGAGAATAGAAAACATTGGGCTTAAACTCAAATTAACTACGGATAACTTAACCGACATACAAGTCATTGCCACGGGCAGTTCATCCTTTGATTTGGCCAATCGCATCAATGAACCATTAACTGGCCGGAAATGGGAATACAATTTATTTCCATTCTCCTTTCAAGAATTAGTTCAACATCATGGGTTACTAGAGGAAAAGCGCTTAATCGCGCACCGATTGGTCTATGGATACTACCCAGAGGTGGTTACAAATCCCGGTGAAGAAGAAGAACGATTGAAATTAATCAGTCATAGTTATTTGTATAAAGATGTATTACTTTGGGAACGCATTCACAAATCCGACAAACTCGTTCGCTTACTTCAGGCACTTGCCTTTCAAATAGGGTCACAGGTTTCCTATAACGAATTAGGAAGCATTTGCGGCATGGATGCGAAGACAGCTGAAAAGTACATTAACTTACTCGAGCAGGCCTTCGTTGTGTTCCGACTACCTTCCTTCAGTCGAAACCTGCGAAACGAGCTTAAAAGTAGTCGTAAGATCTATTTTTACGATAATGGCATTCGAAATGCAGTCATCAATAATTTCAATCCGGTTTCTTTGCGGAATGACATTGGATTCCTTTGGGAGAATTTCTTGGTTTCCGAAAGACAAAAATACAATGCATATCAACAACTGAATAAAAATTCGTTTTTCTGGCGTACTGTGAATCAACAAGAACTTGATCTAATCGAAGAATTTAGCGGTCAAATTCATGCGTACGAATTCAAATGGAATACTAAAAAAACGGTGAAATTGACAAAGACTTTTCAAAATGCTTATCCCGAGGCAAGCTTTAAAGTCATCACTCCGGAAAACATTCATGAATTTCTCTTGCCGGAAAACTTCTTCTAACTGGAAGCTTTTTGTGTTCGTTGAGCCATCCATACCAATGACTCATTCTTTACCACTATGCTTTTTATAAGGCGTAAAAAAAGCCGTCCAAATTGTACGGCTTTTCAACTATTGACTAAAAGCTTACGCTTTCAATTTCTTAGAGAAGTCAATCAAGATTGGTGTTGCTACACAAAGTGAAGAGTATGTACCAATAACAACTCCTACAAGCATTGCAAACAAGAATCCTTTGATTGCTGGTCCACCGAAAATGAACATGATCAAAACAACCACAAACAAGATCATGGATGTGTTGAAGGTACGACTCAACGTTTTGTTTAATGAACGATTGATGATGTCATGTTGACTTTCTGAATCTGAGCTCTTACGTAAGTTCTCACGAATACGGTCAAATACAATCACGGTATCATTCATCGAGTAACCGATAACCGTTAAGATCGCGGCTATGAAGGCCTGATTCACATCTAAACTGAATGGTAAGTAACCATGAAGTAAAGAGAAGATGGAAATAACGAAGAATGCATCATGCGCCAATCCAACAATTGCGCCGATGGAATACTGCCAGTGACCGAAACGCAACAAGATGTATGCGAAGATCGCCAACATCGCCAAAGACAAAGCAATTGCTGATGAAGACCATAATTCACTTGATACCGAAGCAGAAATAAAGCGTTGACCAGTAATTTTGTGGCTGCCTAATTTTGCATCACACGCATTCAATCCTTGTGTCAACTTTGTTTTCACTTCTTCCATTGCTCCTTCTTTTTTCAAAAGGTAGTTTGTTACGATATCCACGTTGTAGTCGTTAGATTTCGTTTTCAAGTCAATAGATGCGATTTCGTTGTTTTCAATAAGCACTTTCTCCAAGTTCGTACGGATGTACTCGATATCCGCTTTTTCTTGGAATTTCACTGAGAAGGTATATCCACCTGTAAACTCAACACTTTGTTTTAATCCACGGCTGAACAATCCAATCATACCGATAATCGTTACCGAAATTGAGAAGATGTAGAAGTACTTACGATTTCCAACCCAGTTAAAGTTAAAGTTTTGGAAAAGTCCTTTCGAGTAAGTTGTATTGAAAGAAACTGACTTCCCTTTCGATAACCATGTATTGATGATTAACTCACCAATGATAATCGCAGAGAACAACGATGTGAAGATACCGATGATCAATGTTGTTGCGAAAGATTCAATCTCACCTGTTCCAAAGATTTTCAAAATTAAGGCAACTAAGAAGTGAGTTACGTTCGCATCGATGATTGAAGGCAAGGCTTTTCTAAATCCTACACCAATCGCTGATGTTAAGTCGAGTCCAGCAGCTTGTTCTTCACGAACACGTTCAAAGATCAAGATATTCGCATCGACCGCTGTACCAATCGTTAAAACGATACCTGCGATACCTGCCAATGTCAATACCGCTCCGAAGGAAGCCAAACATCCGAAAATTAATACAACGTTCACCGTTAAGGCGATGTTCGCTGCTAAACCTGCTTTTCCGTAGTAGAAATACATGTAAATCAATACCGCTAAGAACGCTACTGCAAAGGAGATTAATCCAGCTTGGGAGTTCTCCGCTCCGATTGTTGGACCAACTTTTTGTAATTCTTTGATCACACATGGTGCAGGTAAAGCTCCACCATTCAATAATCCAGCTAAGTCTTCTGCCTCTTGGAAAGTAAAGCTTCCTGAAATTTGTGTTCTTCCTGTAGTAATTGGATTGATTACACGTGGTGCACTGTAAACAACACTATCCATGGAAATCGCAATGATACGATCTTTGTTTTCTGTTGTCATTCTACCCCACTCGTCTGATCCTTCAGCTGTCATTTCCAAATCAACAGTGATTTTTCCATCTTGAGAATCGTATCCAGTTGAAGCTTTAGATATGTGAGAGCCGTTTACGCGTGCTTTTCCTCCTTCAGGAATACGACAAGCATATAAGAAGTAAGCCGTTTTTTTCGATTTATCGTCTACATTCTCTGGTTCAGCTGACCACATGAATTGAACGTCTTCAGGGAATGCACGTTGTACATCACGACGACGTAAAATCTGATCAACTTTTACTTTATCCGCCAATTCAGTATATCCCATTGCGAATCCACCTACAGGCTTAACCAAGTCTGCCAATGATTTCGTTTTGTTATTCATATTTTTCAAAGAAAGTCCAGCATCTGGTTTGCTTTCTGCAATTGTTGTGTCTTTCGCCAATGTGTCATTCACTACCTCAGCTACTTCTTCTACTTCTTTCTGCGTGGACAAACGACTTGCGTCCTGCCATTGAATTTGAAGTTGGTCCGGCATGTACGTTTCGAAAAACTCCAAGTTTGCCGTTGATTGAATTTTCTTAGCTACGGTGTTTTCATCTTGTACTCCTGGAAGTTCGATGTACAATCTATTCGTAGACAAGTCACGTTGAATGTTTGGTTGCGCTACACCGAATTGGTTGATACGACGGCTAATGATTTGCTCAACACCGTCCATAGACGAAGCAATCAACTTACGGAAGTATGATTCGATATCGCTATCAGAAGACTTAATTCCAAGTCCATCTGCTTTGATGATGTAGTTTAATGGAAGTCCTTTATTGATTTTTTGATAAGACGCAATAAAAATATCCAAGAAGTCTCCACCGTTGCGGCTGTAAGATGCCATTGCTGCATCAAATGGCTTTCTGAATTTTAAGTCTTTTTGATTTTTTACATGAGAACGAATCAAGTCTGGGTAAGAAATCTCCATCGTTACACTCATCCCTCCGACAAGGTCCAAACCAAATGCCAAGGACAATTTTTTCACTTCAGAGAACGTTGCTCCCAAAACTGGATACACTGGCTTCTCTGCTTTTGAACGAAGAATCTCATTGATGTATGCAGATTTTGCTAACTCAGCACCTTCTGGAGAGAAGATATCTACTTTTGTATTGTTCGGAAGTAGTACAGAATCACCTGTTACTTTAGCTTCTCTTTTTAATTGCTCAACTTTGAGCACGGCTTCTTTTTCCGCTTTGCGTTCCACGCCACTTGCTACACTAGTAAAGGAAAGCTGGTAGACACACACAGCAGTCAATAAAATTGTCAGAAACCAAAAAAATCCTTTTAAACGCATGTTAATTCGTATTTGAAATTTATTTAAGGTTGCAAATATAGAATTTAGTATCCTGAAAGTCAAATAAAAGTTCGCCTTTCCTGAACAATCGATGAGATAATCAGTTTGATTGTTTGGATTGCTGAATCATGTCAGCGAATTCGAGCACTGATTCTGCGAATTCATCCCACTCATTTTCGTTCTTTTCACCTTGCTTTTGGAGGTTTTTCGACACGTTTTCCATTCGATTTTCCGCGAAGAGCGAGGTGATTTGTACAGCGAGCGCTTCGGGACACATGTCTTGAATGATGAAGCCATTTTCGTTTTCAGCAATCTCTTCGCTTAAACCACCAACTTGACTTACTAAAACAGGAAGTTGAAAGACATCACACATAGCCTTAATTCCTGATTGCGTGGCTGTTCGATAGGGCAGGACACAAAGGTCGGAAGCACTGAAATAGAATTGAACTTGCTCGGATGGAATAAACTGATTGAAAAAATAAATCTGTTTGTTTTTGGATTGTTGTATCAATGCATCATATGTATTTCTATCTCCATATACCTCTCCTGCAATCAGCAATTGAAAGGAATCGTCCAACGCTGAGAACGCTTCTAACAAGATGTCCAAGCCCTTGTAATCTCGTATTAATCCAAAAAACAACACGGTTTTTTTACTTGGATGGATGCCAATTTCCTGACGAGCTTGATCCTTGTCGACTTTTTTTCCAAATTGTTGGTAACTCGGATGCTTCAAAACACAGGTTAAGGCCTTTGGTTTTTGCGCCATAACAGCTTGTTTGACTGACTCAGAAAGAACAACAAATCCATCATATTTATTCAGGAAATAACGATTGAATGCGTCGTCAAAAAAACGTTTTTCGTGTGGGACTAAATTATGAATCAAGGCAATTTTCACTGTTTTCTTGGGTAAAAACTGTGCCCAAAACCCCATCATCGGCCCAAAAAAGCTCATCCAATAACTGGTGATAAACACGTTTCCTTTTGACTTCCTCAAGCGAAAAAGCGAACTTATATAAGTCCACGGACGAAATGTTGAAACAATTCTAGGGAACTGAAAAACAGGTTGACTATCCTCAAATTGAGATTGACCTGGAAAAAGAAAATTGGGGTATTGTTGACGAAAAGTAAAAGACTCAATCTCCCGAATCTTTGCCAATGCCTTTCGTAATTGGTCACTAAATTGAGCAATTCCACCACGAAAGGGTGGTAAAGCGGAGAAAAAAGTAAGCTTTTCTTTGTTTCTCACGGTTCTTATTGATTTGGATCGAGATTTTTATCCTTACAGCGCTTCAAAAATGCCTCTAGGTCCTTTCCTTCCAATTTAAATCCATCTCTCCACATGGTTTTCGATAATTGATTTCCGTTTTTATCGTAATAGTAGGCCCAGCCGTGGAGGACATCTCTTTTGTACCTTACGCGTGTCATGACTTGCCCCGTATTGTAGTATTCTACCCACTCTCCTGTTCGTTCTCCGAGGGCATAATACCCCGCCATTTTTACTTTGCCAGTTGGATAGAACTCTTTGAATGGTCCATCTTTCAAATCGTTGACGTAATTGGTCATCGACAGGACATTCATTTTACCAGCCTCCAGTTGATCATTTAGGTAATAAATGATTTTTTTGCCGTTGAGCTTGTCGTCAATGTAACTTTCCGCACTGACCAATTCTCCTCTTTCATTATAATTGACCCAAATAGAATCTTTTTTTTGATCCCAGTAACATCCTTCGGACATCAATGCTTCGTTTTCGAAGAACATTTTCACCATGGAAAGTTTGGAGTTCGGTTTATTCTCGACAATCGCTTTTATTGTTCCGGATTCGTAGCGGTATTTAAAAACACCAACAGGCTTATCATCTTTAAAAACTCCTTCGTACATGTGAATTTTAGTCCCCGGAAAGTCCTTATACCACAATCCTTGTTTGAGTCCTTTCGAATCCACCTGATTGACTTGCGCCATCGCAGAGCCAACCACAAACACCCATAAAAACAAACTATATTTCATATAAAATCTATTAGTTCATCTAAACGTTTTAGTTCCAAATCAGGTACAACACTTGTCTTTTCTTCACTACGAATAAGTACCGTCTTCATTCCTAGATTTTTACCAAAGCGAACATCACTATCGGTATCTCCTACCATGATTGACTTGGCAAAATCAATTTCAGGAAATTCTTGTTTGGCCAATTCTGCCATCATCGGATGTGGTTTTCTCATAAATGGTGCCGAATCTTTCAACTCCAAAGCAGCATAAACGCGATCAATTGTCGCTCCTTCGTTTTGGAAGTCACTGAGCATTTTTTCATGCAGAACTGCCAACTCTACCTCTGAGATTAGGCCTTTCGCTACACATTGTTGATTGGTTACCACGATTACTCGAGCGAATTTCCCGAACAATTCTTTGGAAGATTCCAATACCCCCTCTTTAAATCGAAAATCAGTATAATCTAAAATATATCCTCCAAAAATCCGCTCATTAATGACTCCGTCTCGATCAAGAAAGAGGGTCCAACCGACATCTACTTGAGCCAATTTTTTCATTTAGAATAATTCGTTTTCTACGAGGTAATGATTTCGTGTCGAGGAATTTCGACCGATTAATTCAGCGAGGAATCCAGCGAGGAAAAACTGAATTCCAATGATCATCGCTACTAAAGCAACAAAATACTCAGATCGTTCAGAAAGTCGAAGTGCCGAAGTATTAAAGAACAATTTATCGATTCCCATGTACAGAAACAAACCAAATCCAAGTACAAACATGAGCATTCCCCAAGCACCAAAGAAATGCATGGGTTTCTTACCGAATTTCCCCATGAATGCAACCGTCATTAAATCTAATGGTCCATTTAAAAATCGATTTAAACCAAATTTGGTTACCCCATATTTTCGAGCTTGATGTTGAACAACCTTCTCGCCGATTTTCGAGAATCCGGCATATTTAGCCAACGCGGGAATATAGCGATGCATGTCTCCATACAATTCAATGCTTTTAACCACTGCATTTTTATAGGCTTTCAGTCCACAATTGAAGTCATGCAAGTAAATACCTGTAATTCTGCGCGCAGCCCAATTGTACAATTTTGTTGGAAGTGTCTTCGAAATTGGATCGTGACGTTTCTTTTTCCATCCGGAAACGACGTCATAATCTTGTTGAACAATCATCTCGTACAATGCTGGGATTTCATCTGGTGAATCTTGTAGATCAGCATCCATGGTGATAACAACTTTTCCAACTGCTTTTTCAAATCCAACATGTAAGGCCGCAGATTTACCGTAGTTACGTTGGAATTTAATTCCTTTGACTTGTGCGTCGATGCGTTTTAAATCCTCAATGATATTCCAAGAACCATCTTTACTTCCATCGTCTATAAAAATCACTTCGTAACTTAAGGAATGTGTTTGCATCACACCTTGAATCCAACGATGTAATTCAGGTAAAGATTCAGACTCGTTAAAGAGTGGAATCACAATGGAGACGTTTATTTCTTCTGTCATAGGAGATTCAAAGTTACCAATAATTCATTTATTGTTTTACCCATGGTCGAACTTCGTTTTGAAAACGAAGGAAATACATTCCCGACTGTAAGGATTCAACTGGAACTTCCAAACTCGAATCTTGCGTTTCCCCTTGAAAAAGCTCTTGTCCATTCGTTCCGAAAATGGTCCACTCACCGATGGATTTATCCCCCTTCAAAAACAAACTTCCATAGGTTGGATTTGGATAAATGGTCCATTCATCCTTAGATACAATGTTTACATTAGCAGTTGGTTGATTTGTCACGGTAAAATGATCGAATCCACCTTCTGTGATGCTTACATTTGGATTTAAATCAGAAATGACGATTTGAAGCTGCATGGTATTTGTCAATGGAATGAGTCCAGTCACAGGGAAACTGAAATAGTCAAATTCCATTAGATTTCCTGCCGGACCAATCGATTGTTGCAGTAATATGCTTGTTGTTCCATTCAATAAGTAAATACTCATTGTATCATCAAAGTTTCCCAAACCATAATAACAAAAGAACGAACGAGCAAAATTGATGTGCGGAGTCGCATACGTACTTAAGTCCATTTGTGGCGAAAGCAACTGCGTGAACCCATTATCTACATCATCATGATCAGGACTTAACCCCACATCGTTCCCAGTTACAAAAGCCATTTTTCCGCAATCCCAATCTGCGTCTATTGCCTGAACGGCATTCGTCGTTGGATTCGGCACGCCTCTTTCCCACATCCCCGTTATTGCATTACCGGAAACACTCCAACCGAAGTCGAACTCGAAGTCATCGTAGTATCCAGGAACTAAATAAACAGTCAAAACATTGGAGAATGCTGTTACGATTGTATCCACACAATACGTTTGATACCCCCATTTCCCAACAGTCAGACGGTAATTTTCTTGGTAAAACAAGGTGAAATCTTCAATTCCCAAACCGTTCGTTATACCGTTATGATCAATTAATGGATGTGATAAACGGATTTGCGCATCCGAAATTGGATTATTCGTTCCGTATTCCAGTACGTTCACTTCTAAGGTATATGGAGTAATCGGAATTAAAGGAACGTTTATCGTTGTCAATGCACCGTTGATTAAGGAAGTAGAAAGTGTCATTGGATAGTAGCCAGCTTTCGTAAAACTCACTGTATAAATTCCGGATAAAGCCGTTCCTGTTGCGTAAAATCCAAGTTGATTCGTTTTCTCCAACATCACAGCACTTGAAAGTTGAACACTCACATTTGAGAGCGTTTGTCCACTCACAGCATCTGTCACAACACCTTCTAAATAACATCCTTTTTGATAGTGCATTCCAAGAATATACAATCCTTTCGTGATATCTGCTGCCACCGCTTTTCCAGATGGAAAAAAAGGATATACTCCCCAACAACCATCAAAACCTGGAGTTTGACCAATGTACGTATCATAATTTCCAACCTGAACTAAGTTGTATGGATACGTAGCATCGTGAACAATCACACCATCACTGTAATAACTTGTGATCAAGTACTCGCCCCTCACATGTACATTGTGTGGAATGACGAAGGAGTTCGTTGAACTTTGCACACGGTCCAGCTCTGTGATGTTTTGTCCATCCGTAATATCGTAAGCTGTGACATACGCTCCCGAAATTTCATCCGTTGTATAAACAACTTCTCCATTGGCCGAAGGCCAAATGTTATGAGTAAAGGAATTAGGTGTCGTTTTTGTCCCCAACAAAAGTGGATTAGACTTATCAGACACATCCAAAACACTAAAGAATCCATCGTAAATATGACCGACATAAAGCGTGTCGTTTCGTTCATATCCATCATGGACATAATAAGGATCGTAGGTTCCAACTTCCACAGGACTCATCGGATTGGTATGAAGGTCCAGCATAATTACTCCACCGTTTCCTCGATTCGCACCAAAGATATATCCAAAGCCATTTGGCGAGGTAAAACACGTATGTGCAGATTGCCATGGATTCGAACTTGGTCCTGTGTAAAGCGACGTTGGCAGGTTTGTTGATTGTGGCAAAGGGCTCAAATCAATGATTAAAAGTCCATCTTCCGCCTCCGTTGTTACGTATGCATAATCCCCATAAACACATGGGTCACGCCAAATAGATTCGGTTCCAGCCAACCAAAAAACTTCTTGAGGATTTGCACCATCTGTGATGTCGACAATTGAAGTTCCTTTCGATGTACCCACGATGGCGTATTCATTTCCAAATTCATCCACATAACCCCAAACATCGTTCAGATTGGCTTGATGCAGCAGTTGATAATCAATATGCGATAAGGAGTCGATGTTCAATTGCGCATCGGCCTTGAAGCCAATGAAAAACAGAACAATACTCAAAAAAATGTTGCGAAATACAAGCATAATAGGAGTTCTCAAAGAATAAAAATAGCGGCGAAAATAAAAATGACTATTATGATTAAATACTGCCAAACATCAGGGAAATATTTAATGATTGTTTCTTTCCAATTCATAGAGTAAAAATAAGTAAAATTCTTGAACTTTTCACCTCGTGTTTTCAGAAGAAAACGACCCCTGGGTTAAACAGTAATGCAGTAAATTGCATATTTTTTTGTTTCTTTTTACAACATTTAAAATACTAACTTAGTTTAAAATTGTCATCATGAAAAAAAGTTCACATTACGATAACGACTTTATTAGCGACCTAAGCCAAGATTCCTTCTCAACATCGCAAAAAGTCACCGGGCAATCTATTTCGGAGAGTTTGCTCCGATTTATCCAAGTAGAACATCCGAATTTCACCGAGAACAGTTGCTTATCGATAAGTGAATTGAGCGCACTCCGCGTTGAATTCATTGCGCTAAAATTGAAAAGTCAACTTGATGAAATGTCCTCCATGGAAAAATTAGTAATTGATACAATTTCAAATGGGGATGAGATTAGCAATATTGCCTTAAGTCAAGATAATACTCCATTGTCGCGCGGACAAAAAATGGCTGACCATGTTGCTTCGTTCGGAGGTAGTTGGACCTTTATTATTTCCTTTGGATTCTTCCTGTTTATTTGGATTTTATTGAATACTGCCTTTTTACTAAATAAAGGATTCGACCCATACCCATTCATTCTTCTCAACCTCATCCTTTCGTGTATTGCGGCGCTACAAGCCCCAATCATTATGATGAGTCAAAACAGACAAGAAGAAAAGGACAGAGAACGCTCCAAACTCGATTACATGATTAATCTCAAATCTGAGTTAGAAATTCGCACATTACATGAAAAATTAGATCACCTAATCATCCACCAACAAAGAGATCTATTTGAAATTCAAGAAATACAAATAGAAATGATGAAGGACATTACCCTCAGCATCAACTCTATAAATAAACGATAATTAATTTTTTACTAATTCCTTCGTATAAACGCGTTGATTAGTGATAATTCGCACTAGGTAAGTTCCAGCGTTCATCGTAGAGAGATCTAAAAACGATTCAGCAAAAAACTGTGTTGCATTCATTTTTTCCTGCATCAACTTTCTCCCCGATAAATCGTAAAGTTCAATCGAGGCATCGTTGTATACTGAACCACTTACCTCAACCGTTGTAACACCGTTTGTCGGATTTGGATAAATCGCGATTTCATGAGCCAACTCTTCTTCTTTCACACCTAAGGTAAATCCGACAGAGAAATCGTATCGGTGGTAACTTCCGAAATCAGCCGGGAAAAACTCAATGTATGAACCACCAACTTGACGCAAACGCATCTGACCGGTTGTTTCTCCTTCCACTTGATTGGAATACCAGAATCCAAGTCCATCGTCGTCCGAATCTTCGATGATAATGGAATAGCAACCTGGAGCTAAGTTAAAGGTATCTTTATACTGAGTTTGATTCGTCAAAACATCACGTTGAAACAAGATATTTCCTGCATGATCAAGCATTCGGTATTTATTCTCACTCGCTTTGTTATTGGTTGTAAGCCAGATGAAAAATGCACCATCAATGCGCTCCGGAGAATCAAACTTTGCCGTCTTCGTGCTGTTTTGATTGTATTCATCCTCGCCTGCAATACCGTTTACATTCGCAACCCAAGCTGTAAAGGTTTGATTATTGTTAAAATCGATCCACCAATCGACATTATCAACTGGTAATTCAACGACCGCCTCTTCTAAGAATCCTAGGTTACCAGTCCAATCATAAACGATGTTCACTCCGTAAGTAATCCAAGCAAAAATTCGACAAGATGTCAATGGTTGTGCACCGGTATTCTTCAATACTACACGTGGATTCTGACACGTTGGATTCCATTTACTGTAGTATTCCCAATTATTTGGATTCAAGACATCTGAAATGGATGCATCGTTTTGGAAATTTGGAGCTGAATAGGAAATTAAATCATATGCCGCGATGTAATTTCCTCCTGCTTGACCAGGATCATTACCTGGAACAGCATTGATGGCATAATCTAATTTCACCGTGTCCCCTGGAGTCACATATGGTGTTAATTCAAATTCGTGTTCTTTCACACGGTCTCCCGGACACCAGCCCTCACGAGCATAAGGCCATGTTCCACCTTGACCAATATTTGGATTTTCCCCACACTCTGTAGATTGCCAAATGTTCCAGTTAAATCTTGGAACGCCATCCACTTTGATTTGGTGGTCATTGGCTACCCATTCACAACAAGCGAAATCTCCAACTTGACCATGTCCAGACATTCTCGTTTTAATTTTGAAGGTTTCGGAGGAATCCGCAAGAATAATTGGTTTTTCTTGAAGAACCACATCGTTCGCCATTTGCGCGAAGTTATACGATTTAAAGTCACTCCAAATTGGCTGACGTGCGTGAACATCACGCGGTGGAATTCCTTCAATGAAGGCAAATTTCAAATCAATCAATTCTTGAGTGTTGTGCGCCGCAAGATCAACCATTCCTTTCAGGTACATTTGGTAATCTGTGACGTCATATTTCCAGGTAAATCCATTTGGACCTAAATCGAATTGAATACCATAAGGTGTAATGTAGCGCGCGATTTCCACGTCATGAATGATTTCATAAGGAGGATTGAAACAAACAATTGGATTGTTTAAAAGGGATACCGAAGTTTGAACAGGTATCGTGTTGAGAATGTGTCCAACGTAATCATACACATGGATTTCTCCCTCAGGTAGTCCAATATAACTATTAACGATATCAAAATGACGAAAAAGTGGTGCTTGTTCAAAGACAATAATCGGTTCAATTTTTTTCAATTGATTTGTATAGGCCGTATCAACAGGTGTAACTAATTGACCTTGACCGAATGAAAATTTAGGAATAAGATTCTCAGTTGTCACACCTGCCACAGGTAGTTCATTGAATTGAATCATATTGAATTCAGAGGGCATGAGATCGTATTGATTTAAAGATTTATCCACGGCATAATTGACATTATCAAAGTCATAATACACTTTTAAATTCGACCAATTTGGGTGGGATACATTAATTTTATGTTCAAAGTTTGCTTGAATTGTTGACTGGGACAAGGCCGAATTAAATACTCTAAATTCATCAATACTTCCTTTCCATTTAATAGACTGGTCTTTACTCGCCCCTAGAATGAAGCGATGGATATAACCTATTGAACGTGTCAAACCAGTTCCCGAATGCCACAATGCCCCATTCTTGTATATGAACATTTCACCCGTACTTTGTTTCTTTACAAAAGCCCAATGGTTCCAAACGGAATCTATTTCATTCGTGGACATAGCCTTGTTAATACGGTCAAAACCTGTTTGATTTCCTGCATCCCAATAAAGGTTATTATTACTCCACGGCATGTGAATGTTCAAAACACGATTTCCGAGTGTGTCATATGCTTCAAGAAAACTGGTGTTAGATCCAGCCACTCCATTTCCTTTGGCCCAAAATTCAATAGTCACTTCATCACCCATGACTTCATCGGAATATTCCAGCATGGTATAATTACTACCATTCAATGTTAAACAACCATTTTTTCCCTGATAAGCAATTGCCTTGTTTCCAGAAACTGAAACACTTTCAAAATTCAAGGAAGTTGCATTTGGAAAGTCATTTTCAAAGGAATATTCTACAATCAAATTAGACATTCCATCCCAACTAAATGGTTGGTAAAAAACAAATTCGTTGGAACCAAGTACTAAGGGTGTTTGACTATTAGGGATCCCTCTTGAACTATTGTAAACCTCCGTAAATCCATCCGAATGAAATGCAAATAAGTCTTGATCTAATGTCGATTTTAAGCGAATTACAGGAAAATACACATTGCCATTCGAACCTAAATTTTGAATGAACAATCGCAAAGATTGTAAATCTCCTGATTGTACATTTGCTGCAATTAATTGTTGGAGGGTGATTAACTGTTGAAACCTACCTCCCTTTTCGTCCGTTTTGAATGGCCAATTCGTTGTTGTATTGGAAACTTCTGGATTTGAATAAGTTAATGCATTCGCATTGCGGTGAAATTCCTGTCGTTGATAGGTGTCCGCTTCATTGAATGGAATTGGTTTGTAATTAATGGTGTTTGGTGAAGCCCAGTTTGATAAATAACGACTAGAATTGTTAACAATTGAGTCAAAATTCCCTGTATGATCGAAGACACGTGTATAGGTCAAATAATCCCACTCTCCACAATCGTATTGATCCCAAGACGTTAATGGACTACATTTCAATTTGTAGTACATCATTACCTTTTCAAAGCGCATGGTGTCCAACTCTTGAGGGAACTGAAACCAAGATCGACGCGATGTAATCGAGTCAAACGTAAAAGTCTGAACCCAAGTTGTATCTTGAGCGCTAACTTGAAATCCAAGGATTAAAAATGAAAGGTAAAGTATTATTTTTCGCATGGTCGTCATTTAGAGTGCTCTAAAATACGGATTAGTGCGGAGTTAAAAAAATATTAAAACTCGAAAAATTGTCCAGGCAACAAGCTAACAAACTGATTGGATGTTGCATACGTTCGTTTAGACAGACGAGCAACAATTCCTTCTTGTCTTTTTTGCTCATCGTGGGTTGAAATAACGGTTTTAACATTCAATTGCTCAGCTAATTGAAGTGCTTTATTCAAACCTAAATTAACTGTTCCACCCAAGTAAAAAGGAAGTTCGTAAGTGGTAACGGTTGTGAGTAAAACGCTTGCTTCCTTCTGTTTATCGATTTTTATTGTCCCATGAGGCGCGTAGCACATCGTCGACATTCCATCAGAAATTAGATAAGCATGATGGACAAGGTCCAAAAAACCAGTTTTTGAGATATTTTCTATCTGAAAAGGTGATTCTGAAAGAGCTATGAAGTGTTTGAAATGCTTCCATTTTTGCATTTTTCGTTGGATAACAGGCAAGCAAATTACAGGGATTTCAGAAGATAATTTCACTAATGTTTCCTGATCACAATGATCTGTAAATGGATGAGAGATGAAAATAAAATCGGGACGAGGTAATTCAAAAACTTCAGGTTGTTTATCCAAATGGTATTGCGTAGAAAAACGTGGATGAAAATCCACTTGGCTTTCGGAGAACCATGGATCGACCAAGACCTTCAGCCCATTTATTTCCCAGAGCCACGAACTATCCGCATTTAACTTGGTGATTTTCATCGAGAACTAGCTCATGAACATCTTGACCGCTAAGCTTAATTTTTGTTTGATTTCCGTACGATCAACGATAAAATCAAGGAATCCATGCTCCAATAAGAACTCAGAAGTTTGGAATCCATCTGGCAAGTCACGTCCAATCGTTTCTTTCACTACACGTGGACCAGCAAATGCGATTAAGGCACCAGGTTCAGCGATGTTGATATCTCCTAGCATCGCAAAAGAGGCAGTCACACCACCGGTAGTTGGATCTGTTAAGTAAGAGATGTAAGGCAACTTTGCTTCGGACAATTGTCCAAGTTTACCAGAAACCTTCGCCATTTGCATTAAGGAATAACCTGCTTCCATCATGCGCGCTCCACCTGATTTTGAAATTATCATGAAAGCAGCATTGGTTTTGATTGCTTCATCAATTCCACGTGCAATTTTCTCTCCCATAACGGAACCCATTGATCCACCGATGAATTGAAAGTCCATGGCTGAAATCACCAATTTTTGTCCGTCTATGGTTCCTTTTGCAGTTCGAACAGCATCTTTCAATCCTGTCGCTTTTTGTGTAGCCGAAACACGGTCCACGTATTTTTTTGTATCCGTAAATTCAAGTGGATCTCCAGAAGTTAAATCCGCAGCGATTTCCGTATAGTTTCCATCGTCGAAAATCAACTGGAAGTATTCTTCCGAACCAATTCGTTCATGATGGGAACAACGATCACACACGTAATTGTTGTGCGCGAGGTCGTCACTGGTAAACAATGTTTTACAGTTTGAACAGCGCACCCAAAGTCCTTCAGGGACTTCTTTCTTATCACTTGTTGCCGTTGTAATTCCTTCTTTACTTCGTTTAAACCAAGACATTTCCTTCAAATTAAAGTGTGTTAATATTGTTTAAATCCTCAAAAGATTGAGTCAGTCGTTTGATAAATGTCAATTCGCCTTCTCTCATCCATTTTCTTGGATCATAGTATTTTTTATTCGGTAATTCTTCCCCTTCAGGATTTCCAATTTGTGTACGAAGATACTCCAATTTTTCTTCAACGTAATCGCGAACTCCTTCGGTAAAGGCAAATTGTAAGTCCGTATCGATGTTCATTTTCACTACACCATAACCGATTGCTTCACGAATTTCCGCTACTGTAGAACCAGATCCACCATGAAAAACGAAATCAATTGGATTTGGTCCAGTCTGGTATTTCTCTTGAATAAATTCTTGTGAATTTTTCAAAATAATGGGAGTCAATTGAACATTCCCGGTTTTGTACACACCGTGAACATTTCCAAAAGCTGCCGCAATGGTAAACCTTGGACTAATTTTCATCAACTCTTCGTATGCGTATGCCACCTCTTCTGGCTGCGTGTATAATTTGGAATTATCGACATCTGAATTATCCACTCCATCTTCCTCTCCACCAGTAATACCAAGTTCGATCTCTAGCGTCATCCCCATTTTGGACATGCGTTCCAAGTAATTTTTACAGATGTCAAGATTTTCAACCAATGATTCTTCACTTAAGTCGATCATGTGAGAACTGTAAAGCGGCTTCCCCGTTTCTTTAAAAAACGCTTCACCAGCATCTAAAAGTCCATCAATCCATGGAAGTAACTTTTTCGCACAATGATCGGTATGTAAAATCACGGTAGCTCCGTAAGCTTCAGCCAAGGCATGCACGTGCTTTGCTCCTGCTACTCCACCTAAAATGGCTGCTTTTTCTTGATCATTTGAAAGTGCTTTTCCAGCAAAATAGAGACATCCACCGTTCGAAAACTGAATGATGGCAGGTGCATTTAACTTTGCCGCTGCTTCCATTACACCGTTAACCGTGCTTGAACTAGTAACATTCACCGCTGGAAGGGCAAAGCCTTTTTCTTTGGCTAACTGAAAGATCGCTTGAACTTGATCTCCCGTTGCTACTCCTGATTTGATTAAATTACTCATTGTGTTGTTGATTGATGTCGCAAAAGTAGTAAAATTAGGTCAAAATACACTTGATAAATTCAGTGAAATCAATCCATTCAGATTGGATTGCGAAGTAAATAATGAAAGTGATTTGAAAAATCCAAAAAAAATGAAAGGTCGAAACAATATTCTGCAAATCTATCCGTTAAAGAGTAAACACTAAATAAGCCTATGGTTCAAATATTTTACTCCGAAACGTTAGTTAAAAATGAAGCAAAGTTACGACCTTCTAAAGCTGCCTTAGATTTTATATTGAGCTACAGCAAAGCCTTAGAGGTGAAAAAACTAAAGAAACAAAATGTCTTCATTTGCAAAAACTAAAAAAAAGCCCTGACGATTCTGTTAGGGCTTTTTTATGACTTGTCTCGTCCTAGAAAAAGTTGACTATAAATTCAATTATATGTCAAATAAAAAGGAAAATGTCAAAAAGTCAAATCCCCCACAAATCTACAGTGAGGCATTTAAACGTCAGGTTGTAAAGGAATTAGAAAGCGGTTTAAACACAATTGC
>CANGJM010000004.1 GCA_947454525.1 Flavobacteriales bacterium
AAAGGAGAATAGTCATATGTGTTTTGCAAGCAGACCCCGGCATAGTTGCTGGGTGAACATTTAAACTGATTATCAGAAACATAAGAAAATGATGCTGTGCGCAAAATGCAAGTTTTTGGTAAAGTTAAAGTTAATAAAGAATATGTTTCATTCTCAAAACACCCCTTTATTTGGGTATAAATACGTAATTGATATTTGGTTGTGCGATGCTTTTTTATTGGGTTAAAAAAAACACTGAATTGTTTGGGTGAAAATGTGTAAAAATAATCCGTGAAAGTATAAGAGCTATTTTGTTCAACCCTTTATCCAGTAAAGAATTGAGTAGGGTGAGGGTAATGTTTCCTTACTTACTTGTTGTTTTCAATAATGTATAACAAGACTTTCTCCATTAAATGCGCTCGGTCTTTTCCGGTAACGTTGTGTTTGTGCATTGGATAAATAAAGTCGTCTACTTGAACACCGTTTTCAATGAAGGATTTTAACAGCGCTTCGTTGTGCTGCATCACCACAACATCGTCGATGGAGCCGTGGATTAACAATAAATCTCCTTTTAAGTTTTTCGTGTAATTCAACAAAGAATTCGCATCGTATCCAGTCTTGTTTTGCTCCGGACGATCCATGTAGCGTTCGCCGTACATGATTTCATAGTACTTCCAATCGGTTACTGGTCCACCTGCAACGCCAACTTGGAAGACTCCTGCTTGACGCAACATTAGCGAAGTCGTCATGAATCCACCAAAGGACCAGCCGTGAACAGCTAGACGATTTCCATCGACGTAATTCAAGGATTTCAAGAAATCCACACCGGTTAATTGGTCTTCCATTTCAACTGTTCCTAGTTGACGGTGGATTTGGGATTCAAAAGCGAATCCGCGTTCTCCAGACCCACGGTTATCCAAGGTAAAGACAATGTATCCTTGATTTGCCATCCAATGCATCCAAAGATTCGCTCCAGCCATCCAAGAGTTCGTTACCATTTGCGCGTGTGGTCCACCGTATACATACACAAGAACCGGGTATTTTTTTGATGGATCGAAAGAGCTTGGTTTGATCATTCGGTAGTACAAATCTGAACCATCTTTTCCTTTGATGGACCCAATTTCTGTTGTCCCGACGTTGTAATCAGCCAATTTTTCTTTGGATTCCATCAGCAATTTTGTCATTTTCCCGTTGTTGGTCCAAAGCATCGCTTTAAAGGGAACCGATAAACTCGAAAAAGCATCCATGAAATACGCTCCATTCGCGGAAAGGCTGAAACTGTGCGTTCCTTCTTCCTTCGTGATCAATTCGGTATTTCCAGTTAAGTCACATCTATATACTAAGGTATTTGTCGGATTTGCACCTGTTGCCGTGTAGTAGATTTTTGAGGCATCTTTCGTTGCGCACAGAATATCCTTCACGACAAACGTGTGGTTCGTTAATTTTTGCAGCATCTTTCCGTCGAAGTCATACAAATACAAGTTGTTGAATCCATCGCGCTCCGAAATCCACACAAACTGATTGGATGTGTTGCTCGGGAAAAACACGGGATGCTCCGGTTCAATCCATTTGTCGTTTTTCTCTTCAAATAAGGTTTTGACAAATTTTCCTGTTTTTGCTGAATAGACATTCAACCACATGTGATTTTGGTCACGGTTGACTTCCGCTACGATGATAAATTGTTCGTCTGGTGTAATGGCCAAGTTGGTGAAGTAATCGTCCGCAGCTCCTCGTGGATTGATGTACAGTGTTTTTTTCGATTTCACGTTGTAAATTCCCACACGCGGTTTTTCGGATTTTTGTCCAGCCATTGGGTATTTAATGGACATCAAAGTTCCCGGTGTCGCATTGACATCCAATAAGGGATAATTGTGCACATCTGTTTCGTCCTTTTGGTAAAAAGCTAAAATGGATCCATTGTTTGACCAGAAAATCCCACCGGAGATTCCAAATTCATTTCGCGCAATGGATTGACCTGAAACGATGTTTTTGTCCGTATTTTTTGTGATCGCACGTCCATCGATGTATAAATTATTGTCGATGGTATAGGCCAATTGATTCGATGCGGCATGGTACGATTGATTCGCGGCATTCTCCACTGGTTTTTTGAGAATCTTTCCGGACTTCGTTTTGATATCGAAGGTCGCCACGGATTGACCATCATTTAAAAGCAAGGTCGTTTCGTTGGCCCATTCGGCGCCAAAGAAGTTTCCAAAGGAAGAACCTAGAATTTTGTTTATTTCGTCGATGGTGATGAGGTCTACAGACTTTTCGTTTGCGACAGATGATTTAAACATCGTTTTGTAGTCCTTGCTGCAGGTCGTGTATTCGCTGTCGTTCATCCACAGGAAATTATTCACTCGTTCTGGTGAAACACTTCGTTGTAAAAGGACAGATTCTTTGACACTCATCTCTTTTTTCTGAGCGAAGGCAAAAGGAGTTAATAGTAATATGAAAGGAAGGATCAGTCGTTTCATGCGCGTTGTATAAATTGATTAAAAAATTGTTCTAAAGGTTTTCCAGCTTCGTAGCAATGTAGCAATTGTTTGACTAAATCATCAGCTAACAACGTTTCAGCGGGAAATTCGGCATAAAAATACCATTGTTTATTGAAAATAAGGTTTTCTTCTTGGGCTGCTTCCTTAAGGTGAGCGGGAAGGATTTTGTTTTTCTCACCGTGGATTTCTCCAAAGGTTTTCTTGAAGGACTTGGATTCATAGATTCCTCGGAATTCATCCATATTCGCAGCGATTCCCTCGCGCACCAATTCCAAATCTTCCTTATCTATTTCGTAAATCCCACCGTAAGCGCGCACATGTTCTGGACTCAACTCGAAGTAAATTCCGTTTACTGCCTTGCTTTTTTTTCCATTTGGAGCAACGACCGCGGAACACATCAGTTTGTAGGGTGTTTTGTCCTTCGAAAATCGAATGTCTCGGTTGATGCGAAACACACAGTCCTTCACTTGTAAATCAGCAAATTGAGCGTCCGTTTTGGCCAATGTATGAATCAGGTGTTGTGTAAAAGCATAGAAAGGCTTCTTCACGGATTCTTCGTAGCGTTTGCGGTTTTCATCAAACCAAGCTTTGTGGTTGTTTCCCGCTAGTTCGATAAAGAAATTCAGATAATCTTCAGTAAAAAATGACATAGGACGAAGATATAGAAAATCCGATGAAGGAACTCAGAAAAAGCGAACAAAAAGCTGTTGCACGTTTAAACTAGAATATGTATCTTTGCACCCGATTAATTAATTTTAAAAAATAATCTTATGAATTCTTACGAAACTGTTTTCATTTTAACTCCCGTTTTGTCTGATGATCAGGCAAAGGAAGCAGTACAGAAATTCGAAGGTGAGATTAAATCACTTGGTGGTTCAATCAATCATTCGGAGAACTGGGGTTTGCGCAAGTTGGCGTACCCAATCCAGAAAAAATCCACTGGTTTCTACTTTCTAGTAGAATTCCAAGCGGAAGGTAATGTTGTTGCGAACTTCGAATTGATGTTGAAGCGTGATGAGCGAGTTTTACGTTTTTTAACGGTTAAAATGGATGTTGATCATGTGAACTACTCAGTAAAAAGACGTGCAAAAGCTGGAGCTACTGCCTAACTAATTGTTAACCCTAAAAAATTAAAAGAGATGTCAAACGATATTCGCTATCTAACCCCGATTAATATTGATATTAAGAAGGACAAGTACTGCCGTTTCAAAAAGAGCGGAATTAAATTTATCGATTACAAAGATGCAAGCTTCTTGTTGAAATTGATAAACGAACAAGGTAAAATTCTTCCACGTCGTATCACTGGTACTTCTGCGAAATACCAAAAGAGAGTCAACAAAGCGATCAAACGTGCTCGTCACCTTGCGATCCTTCCATACGTTGGTGATATGTTGAAATAATCATTTGTTGAACAGAAAAACTGAAAGTCATGGAAATTATCTTAAAGAAAAACGTTGATAAATTAGGTTACGCAAACGAAATCGTAACTGTGAAACCTGGATACGGTCGTAACTTCTTGATTCCTCAAGGATATGCGACGCTTGCTACGGCTAGCGCGAAAAAAGCACACGCTGAGATTATGCGTCAAAAATCTCATAAAGAATCTAAAAATTTAGCTGAAGCTCAAGAATTAGCGGCTAAAATTGCTGATTTAACCATCACTATCGCTACAAAAGCTGGTGAAAACGGTAAAATCTTTGGTTCTGTTAATACGGTTCAATTGGCTGATGCACTTCGTGCACTTGGACATGACATTGATCGTAAATCATTGAAAATTAAAGACGAACCAATTCGCGAAATTGGAACGTACGAAGTAGAAGCAAATATTTACAAAGGCGTGAAACAAGCATTCAAATTTGAAGTTGTTAGCGAATAAGCTTTACTGAACAATCTTGAAAAACTCTTTCCATTTGGAAGGAGTTTTTTTTTGTCCCTATGGAAAGTAAGCGGGAATTCACTACTTTTATTCTTTGACGAAATACATGAATAATCCAATCGTAATATGGTTTTTTGGACTCTCGGGTTCCGGTAAGTCTACCTTGGCGAATCTTTTGCTGCAACGATTAAAGGACATTGGAATTTCTTCTGTATCCATTGATGGTGATCAATTGCGCAAGGGAATTAATCAAGATCTTGGATTTTCTTCGGAGGATCGGATGGAAAACATTCGTCGATCCGCTGAAATCGCCAAGTTATTGCTCGAAAATCATCAGGTAGTCTTAGCTTCGTTTATCACCCCAGAGGAAATTCACCGTGAAAAAGTGCGTGAAATACTGGGGGCCAATGTTCGCTTTCTATTTGTAGATGCAGATTTAAAAACGTGTCAAAGTCGCGATGTGAAAGGACTCTATCAAAACGTATCTCAGGGAACGCTAAACAATTTCACAGGAATATCAGCGCCTTTCGATCGTCCAACACAAGTAGATTTGATAATTGACACCAATGAACAATCAACGGAAGATTGTCTTAATCAAATCGTACAAACATTTTTCACAAAGGAATGAGTTACAGACTAAACTATTTGGAGGAGTTAGAAGCGGAGGCTGTTTACGTACTGCGGGAAGCATTCGCTCAGTTTCAGCATCCGTGTATTTTGTTCTCTGGTGGTAAGGACTCCATTGTTGTGACGCATCTTGCAGCGAAAGCGTTTGCGCCTGGACCAATACCATTTTCCTTGCTACACATCGACACCGGACACAATTTTCCAGAGACACTGCAGTTTCGAGACGAGTTAGCGGAGCGATTGAATGTGCGCTTAGTTGTTGGTAAGGTGGAAGATTCGATCCAACGTCAAACGGCTTTGGAGGAAAATGGACCGAATGCGAATCGGAATCGTGCGCAGTCCATTACGTTGCTAGAAAGCATGGAATCCTTTGGATTTGATGCAGCAATAGGCGGGGGAAGACGCGATGAGGAAAAAGCACGAGCAAAGGAACGTTTTTTCTCACACCGCGATGCTTTTGGACAATGGGACCCCAAAAATCAAGGTCCAGAAATTTGGCATTTATACAATGGTCGCTTAAATCAAGGAGAACAATTTCGCGTATTTCCTATTAGCAACTGGACAGAATTAGATGTGTGGGAATACATTCAGAAGGAAAATATTCTCCTGCCAAGTTTGTACTTTGCTCACCAACGCCCATGTGTGAAAAGGAAAGAATCGATTCTGGCTCAATCTTCCTATTTAGTTCCTCACGATACCGATGAATTGCTTGATCTTACCGTGAGGTTTCGGACCATCGGTGATATGACCATCAGTGGTGCGATGATTTCAACGGCATCAACTGTTGCCGATATTATTACAGAATTAAAGGAAATGAATCAATCTGAACGTGGGAGTCGAGCGGATGATTTTCGTTCGGAATCGTCCATGGAGGATCGTAAAAAAGAAGGGTATTTCTGATGGTAGACACTAAAGACATCGTACGATTTACCACAGCAGGAAGCGTGGATGATGGAAAAAGTACCTTGATTGGACGCTTGCTTTATGATTGCAAGCAAATTCCGCAGGATCAAATTGCAATGGTTAAGCGAATATCAGCGCGCAAAGGCTTGACGGATATCGACATGTCCCTATTTACGGACGGATTGAAAGATGAGCGTGCACAAGGAATCACGATTGATGTTGCATATCGGTATTTCACTACGGAAAAGCGAAAGTTCATCATCGCAGATACACCCGGACACCTTCAGTATACACGAAACATGGTCACCGGTGCTTCAACTGCGAATGCGGCAATTATTCTGATTGATGCGCGAAAAGGAGTGGTGGAACAAACGCGAAGACACAGTTTCATTGCTTCCTTACTTCAAATCAAACATTTGATTGTTTGTATAAATAAAATGGATTTAGTTGAGTTCCGTAAATCTGAATTTGATCAAATTGTATCTTCCTTTCAAGATTTTTCCGCGAAACTAGCGATCGTTGATGTTCAGTTCATTCCTGTTTCCGCCCTGAATGGTGACAATGTGGTACATCGTTCTGAAAACATGTCCTGGTATCAGGGAGCAACATTGCTTCATACCTTGGAGCATATTTCCGTCGCAAATGAACTCAATCAAATTGATTTTCGTTTTCCCGTTCAACATCCGATTCGTGTAGACCAAGGACTCGTTCAGAATTACCGTGCCTATGCAGGCAAGGTAGAAAGTGGAATTGTCCGGGTGGGAGATGAAATCATTATCTTACCGGGAAATCAACGTTCCAAGGTGAAATCCATCATGGGAATGAATGGGCCGCAACAGGAAGCCTTTTCTCCACAGTCCATTTCGCTTGAATTGACCGATGAATTGGATATCTCACGCGGAAACATGATCGTGAAGCCAAATAATCAACCGGAAGAAGTGCGTCACCTTTCAGTAATGATTTGTTGGATGAGTGCTCAGGCGTTCGTTCCTGGACGTAAATACATCTTGCGTCATACGACAAATGAAGTGAAAGCAATGGTGAAATCGATTTTGTATGTCTACGATATGCAAACCTTGAAACGAGATGAAGAACAAGTAGCCTTGCAAGCCAATGACATTGCGCGTGTAGAATTGCAATTAGCAGGTCCAATTTATGTGGATGAATACCGAAAAAACAAAGTGACCGGATCGTTTATATTGATCGATGAACAATCCAATCAGACACTTGCAGTTGGAATGATTTCCTAGCGTTTTTCTAAGTAATTCTTTACGTAATCTGCAATTCCTTCTTCTAAGCTGTAAAACTCGTGCGGATAACCGATGGATAAGAGTTTGGACATGTTCGCTTCCGTGAAATACTGGTATTTATCGCGGATGTCGATCGGTGTATCGATAAAAGAAATGGAAGGTTCTAGTCCCAAGGCTTGGAATGTTAAACTTGCCAAATCCAAGAATGTTCGTGCTTTTCCTGAACCAAGATTGTAAATGCCAGAATGTTCCTGGTTTTGCATCAAGAATTCACATACTTTCGCCACATCTTTTACATAAACGAAGTCTCGTAGCTGCTCACCATCTTTGTATTCCGGATTGTGTGAACGGAACAATTGCATGTGTCCTTTTTCTTTAATCTGACGATGCGTGTGAAAAACAACGCTAGCCATTCTTCCTTTATGGTATTCCTTTGGACCATAGACATTAAAGAATTTGAGTCCTGCCCAAAAAGGTGGCGTTGTTGCTTGCTGAATCGCCCATTTGTCAAATTCGTTCTTTGAAATCCCGTATGGATTCAGGGGTTTCAAGTTTGGAATGACGTCGTTATTGTCTTCGTAACCATATTCACCTAAACCATAAGTCGCCGCGCTACTCGCATAAACCAATGGAATTTTGTATTCGGTGCAGATGGTCCAAATAGATTTTGTGTAATTCAGGTTTAATTCATCCAGTATGTCAAGGTCTTTTTCGGTTGTATCTGTTCGCGCACCTAAATGGAAAACAAATTCCACTTCGCTTGCATGCGCTTGAAACCATGAAACAAATGCTGAACGCTCGATTTTAGAATGGAACTGTGTATTTTTCCAATTGTCCTCCTTGTCGATTTTCGTGAAATCATCGACTAAAACAAGGTTTGTATGTCCGAGTGCATTGAGGTGATCGACCAAATAACTCGCGATAAATCCGGCAGAACCAGTTACAACTATCATTGGATGTTTTTAGAATAAACCGTTGATTTCTGCATCAATCGAATTAATGATTTTACCCAAATCCTCTTGATTGTCAGGGAAACGGTTATTATCGATGTCGATGATCAATACTTTTCCTTTGTCGTACGTCGAAATCCATGCTTCGTAACGTTCGTTCAAACGCTTTAAATAATCTAAACGAATGCTTTCTTCGTAATCGCGTCCACGTTGTTGGATTTGGCTCACCAAGGTAGGAACGCTTGCACGCAAGTAAATCAACAAGTCTGGAGCAGAAACGAATCCATCCATTAGGTTGAACAAAGAGAAGTAATTTTCGAAGTCTCTTGTAGTCATCAAGCCCATGGAATGTAAATTCGGAGCAAAGATGAATGCGTCCTCATAAATCGTTCGATCTTGAATAACGGTATGTGCTGTTTCTTTAATCTCTTGAATTTGAGTGAAACGACTATTCAAATAGTAAATTTGTAGGTTAAAAGACCAACGTTGCATGTCATCGTAGAAATCGTTCAAATACGGATTTTGGTCAACATCCTCATAGTGTGTTTCCCAGCCATAATGTTTTGACAATAAGTTTGTTAATGTGGTTTTACCCGATCCGATGTTTCCTGCGATTGCAACGTGCATATTCTGTATTTTAGAAAGGCTAAATTACGATAATTCCTAGGAAGAAAAAAAGGGGAAAGCCTACTATTTGATCATGAAAAGTGAAATAATTGAGCCGTTTTGGATTCCGAGTAAGTTACCTTGAATATTAAAGGACGTAATTGGACTTTCAATCTGCAAATCTGGATTTCTTTGACTCGCTCTCATGTTGACAGGAACGAAGCGAAGAGCTGTCGTGTTGGCGTCCAAACAGACAATTTGTTGGTTCCAAAACCCGAATTGCTGACAGTTTTCGAGGGCGTAGGTCCCGCTGAAGTTTAAGAGGAAATCATAACGATTCATCATTCCATCCGAGAAAAGCACGTACAAGTGATCTTGGTATTCTTTCATTTCAAGAATCGAATTTCCCGTTGTTTCTACATTCTGAATGGACTGAAGGATTTGGGACTTTTGAAAATCGACTAAATTTAAGGAGGAACGAAACTGGTCAAAAACCCAAATTAAATTCGGACGATTCGATGCGCAAATAAAGACAACATTCGAGAATCCTAAGTCACTTAAATCGATGATATCCCCTTGTTGAGAAAGCGTGTTGTCGACAATGGCAAGGGATTGTTGCACATCCGAAAACAAAAGGATTTTCATCGAGTTAATCGGTGAAATGGATTGAATGTTACCCAGCGACTTGAAGGTTTGATTGAATCTTCGTTCGCCGTTGATCGCTTTCTTTTGAATGTTGTTCTCCGAAACGACTAACAAGTTGTTTTGTCCATCGATGGTCCATGTGTCAATGGGAGTAGAGGATACAAATGTTTCTACGAGTGTCAATTGTTGAGCGTACACAAGTGTACACATCGACCAAATCACGAAAAGCAAACGGAATTTCATAGGGTCAGAGCTAAAATTTCATTCAATAAACGGTCGTCATTCATCAAGCGTGGAACTTTGTGTTGTCCGCCTAATTTTCCTTTCGACTTCAGCCATTTGTGAAACGTTCCACTTGGGACTGTCGTCAGTTTCGGATAGCCAATGTTGATGTTGTCTTTACGTTTTGCATCGTAGTCCGCATTTTCGGTTTTTAACAAGCGGTCTAATTCTGCAAGAAACAAGGACGCATCGCTTGGGTCTTCCCTGAATTCAATTAGCCAGTGATGTCCGCCAATGACCTTTTCCTCATTAAAATATGGCGCTGCAGTATAGTCACTGATTTGTGCATTCGTTCGAAGTGCAGCAGTACTAATCGCTTTTTCCGCATGTTCAATGATTAATTTTTCTCCAAACGCATTGATGTAATGCGTGGTTCTACCGCTAACCACAAATCGAAAAGGATGCAACTGACTAAAGCGTACGGTATCACCGATGATATAGCGCCAAAGTCCTGAAGATGTGGTAATGACCAATGCATATTCTATATCGGTTTCGACTTGCTCCAATGTGTTGACTGTTTTCGAATCTAGTCCCTCAAATTCTGTCATGGGAATGAACTCATAGAAAACCTGTGAATTCGTCAATAACAAGAGTTCTTTTGAATCGATTTGATCTTGAAGTCCAAAATATCCTTCAGATGAATTATAGGATTCCACGTAATTCATTGCAGGGATTTGCAGGATGTCGTGAAATGCTTCTTGATAAGGTTTGAAGGACATTCCACCATGAATGTAGAGTTCTAAATTCGGCCAAACTTCAACGATGGAATTCTTTCCAGATTTTTCAAGGACTTTTTTCAATAATAACAATGTCCAGCTTGGAATGCCAGCAATGATGCAAATGTTTTCGTTTAGAACGGATTCCGCCATTCGTTCTAATTTTTCCTCCCAGTTTTCCAAAAGGGCGATGTCCTTCTTTGGCGTTCGTCTTAATTCAGTCCAAGTAGGTAAATGATTGATGATAATCGCGGACAAATCTCCGATGAAAATCCCCTCTTCGGATTGGTCAATTTTCCCACTTCCTCCAATAATGAGGTGTTTCGCATTGTATAACTTGCGCTTCGAATGGTTGGCGTAATATTGAGCAAGTAAGTCCTTACCGTTGGCATAGTGATTTTGTAAAAGAGAATCTTCGGTGATGGGCAAGATCTTAATTCGATCTGCTGTTGTTCCGGAGGATTTGGCGAACCAACTTGTTTTACCTGGCCACAATTGTGCTTCGGCGCCATGAATGGAAGCGTCGATGTACGGTTTAAAAGTGCCATAATCGCTCAATGGAACATGTTGCTGAAAGGAATCAATGTCAACTACTTTGGGAAGCCCAATTTTTTGGCCGTAAACTGTTTCCTTTCCCTTTTGGATGAGAAAGTGAAACGTTTTGAATTGATTCGGTATGGGATTTTGGCGGTAATCATTGATACGCGCCATACGTCTTCCAATCAACCAAGAAAATACGGAGTTGAAAGGCATAATTCAACAATGTTGATGAATGGAAAACGAAGTTGATACTATCCCCAAATAAGGACAGAAATCAGGATAGATAAAGCAATAATCGTATAAATTGTTCCTACTGCTGCAGTCGACCCTTCGAAGAAATTATCTGACATAATGTTTGTTTTAAACTTCAAAAGTAGGAATTGTTTTGCTTATATCGTGCGGTTTGGACAAAAAAAAAGCCCTAAAAAAGGGCTTTTTGAGTGATTTAATATCATCTTAATCTCTGCTTCCAAATAGGCGAAGCAAAGTAAGGAACAAATTAATGAAAGTAATGTAAAGAGATAGTCCGCCAAACAAAGCCATTTTGCTTCGTTGCTCTTCGTTCATCTCTGCATTGTAAGCCATTTCTTTTAACATTTGCATTTTGTATGCGACAAGTCCGGTAAAGACAAATACACCAATGTAGGTGATCATTTTATCCATTCCAGAACTTTGCATGAACATGTTGATGATGCTTGCAATGATCATTCCACCAAGTGCCATGTACAATAAACTTCCAAACTTCGTTAAATCTGTTTTTGTTGTATATCCCAAAACTGCCATGATTCCAAATGCGCCTGAAGCAGCAAAGAAGGTCAATGCGATTGAACCCATGGAAAATTGCAAGAAAACAAAGGATAAACTGAGTCCCATTAAAATGGAATAGACGATGAAAAGCAATAAAATCGTTTTCATAGACATGCGTTCGAGTCCCAAGCTCATTGCAAGGACCACCACAATCGGTGAAAACATCACAACGTAAAACAAAGGAGAGACTCCCGTTTCTGTTAAGAAAAGTGTTGCAATTAATGTCGGATTCGTTCCGATATAATACGCAATAATACCTGAAATGCTCAACGCAGCGAACATGTATGTATACACGCTACGGATAAAATCTCTGGCAACGTCTGAAGAAACAGACTGATCATTGTTTAAGTAATCATTCATCTTAATGTAATTTAGCTTGCACTAAATTAATAAATTCTTTTCTCGTTGCGTCGTTTTCTAAAAATAATCCAGTGAAGGCACTTGTTGTTGTTACGGAATTCTGTTTTTGAACTCCGCGCATTTGCATGCACATGTGACAACATTCAATAACTACTGCGACACCTTTTGGTTCAAGTGTGCGTTGAATGCAATCACGAATTTCTAAGGTTAATCTTTCTTGTACTTGTAAACGACGAGCATACGCATCAACTACACGAGGTAGTTTGCTCAATCCTACGATTTTACCATCGGGAATGTATGCAATGTGTGCTTTTCCAAAGAAGGGTAGCATGTGGTGTTCACACATCGAGTATACTTCAATGTGCTTAACGATTACCATTTCCGAATAGTCTTCATGGAAAATAGCTTGACGAATGATTTCGTCTGGATTGATGTCGTAACCGTGCGTCAAAAACTTCATCGCTTTTGCTACTCTTTCTGGTGTCTTTAATAATCCTTCTCTTTCCGGATTTTCACCGATTTGTTCGATAATTGAGCGATAATGTTCTTCCATTCCTTCTTGATTCAATGTGTTTTGTTTAAAGTAACAACGAAGGAAAGCTAAAAAGGTTCTTTGCCACCGTAATATTCCACAAAGTTATTTTCGGTTTCAATGAGTTTGATTTTAGCCATTTCACCACCATGTTGCTGAACGAGTGGGTCTAAAATGTCCCAAATGGCAATGGCCATGTTTTCTGTTGAGGCCATAATTCCTGTTAGAAACGGAACGTCTAAATTTAAATTCTTGTGGTCAAGCGCTTCAATGATATGTTCGCGAATCAACACGCTGAGTACTTTCAGATTCATCACAAAACCTGTTTCAGGATGCGGAACTCCTTTCACGGTAATGTATAACTGAAAGTTGTGTCCGTGCCAATTGTGATTCGAACATTTTCCAAAAACTTCTTGGTTTTTCTCATCACTCCATTCTGGTCTCCAAAGTTTATGCGCCGCATTAAACGTTTCTCTTCGGGTAATGTAAACTGTTTTCATAGCTTATACATTGATTAGGGACACTAGTTCACATTTCATGATTCCATCACGGTCTAATTCCAAAAGCTTAATGGATTGAAACGTGTTGACTAAGTCCGGCTGATAGGTATATTTTACTTTAACATAATTTTCGGTGAATCCATACATGATTCCCTCGTCTTCTTCTTGCTCAAATAGAACACTTCGAACGGAGCCAACATTTTCACTGTAAAACTGTCGTTTTTTGCGGTCCGAAAGTAAATGTAATTGCTTGCTCCGTTCACGTCGAACGTCCATTGGCACTGCCTCTCCTAATTTTGGAGCGCCGGTATTTGCCCGTTCAGAATACGTAAATACATGCAAATAGGAAATGTCAAGGTTTTTCAAGAATTCGATTGTTTCCATGAAATCTTCATCCGTTTCTCCCGGAAATCCAACGATGACATCGACTCCAATACATGCGTCAGCTCGAAGGGATTTGATTTGTTGCACACGTTCAGCGTACAACGCTCGTTCGTATTTTCTTCGCATCAGGCGCAGAATTCGATCGCTTCCGGATTGCAGAGGAATGTGGAAATGTGGAACGAATCGTTTCGATTTCGATAAACAAAAATCAATGATTTCGTTCGATAATAAGTTGGGTTCTATGGAAGAAATTCGGTATCGGTCGATTCCATCCACTTCATCTAAGGCTTGAATTAACTGATAAAAATTTTCGTCGCCTCCTTGTCCAAAATCACCGATGTTCACACCCGTAAGTACAACCTCTCGGATCTTGGTTTCAGCAATTTTCTTCGCTTCAAGAACTGTTTCTTCAACGGTTGCATTTCTACTTTTTCCTCTTGCAAGTGGAATTGTACAGAAGGTGCAAAAATAGTCGCAGCCATCTTGAACTTTTAAAAAGGATCGTGTGCGATCGCCAAAGGAATAGGATGGAACAAACTCTTTGGTTTCTTTGATATTATCGAAGGAAACGATTGTTTCTTCTGTGTTTTGATCAATTTTATCTAGGTGTTCTAGGATGTTGAATTTTTCATTCGCACCCAAAACCATGTTCACACCTTTGATTTGTGCGATTTCAGTCGGTTTTAATTGTGCGTAACATCCAACAATGACCACAAACGAATCTGGATTAATTTTCTTTGCGCGTTTGACTAATTGCTTACATTTCTTGTCTGCGTTTTCTGTTACAGAACACGTATTAATGACGTAAACATCGGGGTGTTCCTCGAATCCAACCTTCGCAAACCCAGCGTCCTCAAACAATCTGGAAATGGTGGAGGTCTCGGAGAAATTTAATTTACATCCAAGTGTATAAAATGCGACTTTTTTGAATTGATTCATTGAGGCCGTAAAGTTAAGGACTTATTTTGTGAAAGGAAACCTTCTAATCGTCCTTTCCGTGTTCAAAATGTGAATTCGATGGGATGATGCGTTCGTTTAATTGCTAATTTTGCTCAAAATAAGAAGAATGAAATTCGATATAGCAGTTATTGGTGGTGGAATTGTAGGCGCAGCAACTTTTTATAAGTTGCAAGTCAAGTACCCAAATTTAAAAATTGCTCTTTTTGAAAAAGAAGCACTTTTAGCAGATCATCAAACCGGACATAACTCTGGAGTGATTCACTCAGGACTTTATTACAAGCCGGGATCATTGAAAGCGCGAAATTGCATTCAGGGAAGACACGAATTAGTGGCATTTGCGAAGGAACATGGAATCAATCATGATGTCTGTGGGAAAGTGGTGGTCGCTACTGATGCGAGCGAACTTCCGAATATGGACCGTATTTTTAAAACGGGACTCGAAAATAAAATTGAAGGAATTGAACTGATCAATGCGGATCAAGTCCGTGAAATAGAACCGCACGTTAAATCCATCGGCGGTATCTGGGTTCCATGTACCGGAATCATTGACTTCCGCGGGGCAACAGCTAAAATGGTGGAGATTGCCCTATCCATGCAGGAGGGAAGCAAGCTTTTCTTGGAGACCGAAGTGATTTCTATCGACAAAGGAGAAGAAAATTCAACGATACACACATCTAAAGGAGCTTACGAAGCAGAGTACTTAGTTTTTTGTGCGGGATTACAGGCGGACCGTTTAGCGAGAAAAGATGGGGTTAAGTTAAAAGAACAAGTCGTTGGATTTAGAGGAGATTATTACGAACTGACTCCAGAAGCAAAGCATAAAGTAAAAAACTTAATCTATCCTGTGCCAAATCCTGATTTTCCATTCTTGGGAGTGCACTTCACACGCATGACGGATGGAGAAGTTGAATGTGGTCCAAATGCGGTATTCACCTTTAAACGTGAAGGATATGGTAAAACAGATTTTTCGTTGAAGGATACATATGACGCCTTAACCTACGGTGGGACATGGAAGTTGTTTTTCAATAACATGAGCTTCGGAATCAACGAATATCGAAGAGCTTTCTCGAAAAAATTATTCCTCAAAACCTTGCAGCGAATGATTCCAGACTTGACGATGGACGATATTCATCCGGGAAGATCGGGAGTTCGTGCCTTGTTATTAGCGGAGGACGGTGATACCAGAGATGATTTCAGAATCGAATACCACGGAAAATCCATTCACGTGTTGAATGCGCCATCTCCTGCGGCGACAGCTTCACTAGCTATCGGACAATACATCGCTGACGAAGCGGAAAAACAATTTAACTTGAAATAGTCCCTAGGACTTATTGCCTCGTTAATTTTCCTTCTTTCCAGTCTTGGATTAGTTTCGCCCAAGAGTATGGATTCAATAAATTATTGACCGGAAGTTGTCCGTTTGTATACAGACGTGTATTTCTCGTGTTATAAGCGTTTCCCGAAGCTAAGGAAGCATCGGATTCTAATCGTGCAGCGACAAAAGCGAGTGATTCACCTGATAATTCTTTTTGTGCGCGACGAACGTCGTCCTCGTATGGAGTCATGTTGACAAAATAGTCAGCAAATTGAGAGCGGGTAGGCCATGGGTGGACCACCACCGTTGGTAGAACCAAGGTGTCACGAACCAACATGTGAATAATGCTGTAACGGTTTTCTTTTAAGGTGTCAGGAACAATATACGGTGAGGTTTGAAATCCATCACGCGAGAAAAATACCGTGTCTCCAGGTTGTGTGACCAACGTGAAAAAGCCATAGAAATCGGAAACAACACCTTTTTTCAAGGAGCGATTGTAAGCCGTTGAATAGGGAAGAGGAATGGCTTCCTCTGTTACAACAACACCGGACAATTGAATTAATTGGGTGTTTTTTTGTCCAAATGCGGTTAAGCTAAGTCCAAGAAATATCAGATAAGTTAAAGTCTTCATAGGCTTGATTTCTATACAAGGTTAAGTAAAAAGCGTCAAATGCCCATTTATTAGGAATTATTTAACAATTGACCGCTGCTAAAACGAATAACCTGCCAATTTATTACTAAATTTGCAAGAATTTATTACAAAAATAAGTTCACATGTCTCTCGATAATCTACAAAAAATTTCTGAAGGATTAACCTACGATGATGTTCTGTTAGCACCTGCTTATTCAGAAGTATTGCCTCGTGAAGTTTCCCTTAAAAGCAAGTTTACACGCAACATTACTGTAAATACTCCAATTGTTTCAGCTGCGATGGATACCGTAACGGAATCCGAATTAGCGATTGCTATTGCACAACAAGGTGGAATTGGTGTGGTTCATAAAAACATGACCATCGAACAACAAGCGATGCAAGTGCGTAAGGTAAAACGTTCTGAAAGTGGAATGATTATCGATCCAATTACTTTGTTAGAGAATGCACTCGTTCAAGATGCACTTCAATTGATGAAGGAAAATAGCATTGGTGGGATTCCCGTAGTGAACGAGCAAAAAGTTTTGAAAGGAATTTTGACAAACCGTGACTTGCGTTTTGAAAAGAACATGTTGAGACCTGTTGCGGAGATTATGACATCTGAAAACATCATTACGACTGGAGAGACGACTGATTTGACAACCGCAGAGGTTATATTACAGCAAAATAGAATTGAAAAGTTACCTGTCGTTGATGAAAATAATCGTTTGATTGGACTCATCACTTACCGTGATATTATAAAAGTAAAAGAACATCCTTATTCTTGTAAGGATTCCTTGGGTAGATTACGTGTAGCAGCAGCAGTTGGTGTGACACATGATACCATGGAGCGTGTGACAGCTTTGGTGGAAGCAGGAGTGGATGCAATTGTCATTGATACGGCACATGGACATACCAAAGGTGTAGTAGAACAATTGAAAAATGTGAAAGCGAAATTTCCTGAATTGGATGTAGTTGTTGGAAACATTGCCACTGCAGAAGCAGCGAAATATTTAGTGGAAGCAGGAGCAGATGCGGTGAAAGTAGGAATTGGACCTGGTTCCATTTGTACTACACGCGTAATCGCTGGTGTCGGAGTTCCTCAGTTAACTGCAGTAAATGAAGTAGCGCAAGCGATTGCTGGGACAGGTGTCCCAGTTATTGCAGATGGTGGAATTCGGTATACGGGTGATATCGTGAAAGCGATTGCAGCTGGTGCTGATATCGTCATGTTAGGTTCCATGTTTGCTGGAGTAGAAGAATCTCCAGGTGAAACAATCATCTTCGAAGGAAGAAAATTCAAGTCCTACCGTGGAATGGGTTCTATCGAAGCCATGCAAAAAGGATCAAAAGACCGCTATTTCCAAGATGCGGAAGACGACATTAAAAAATTAGTTCCAGAAGGAATTTCAGGACGCGTGCCATACCGTGGAAAATTAATTGAAGTGATGTTCCAAATCATTGGTGGACTTCGAGCTGGAATGGGATATTGCGGTGCTCCGACGATTTCAAAGTTACAAGGAGCTAGGTTTGTTCGTATTACTTCTGCAGGAGTACGTGAATCGCATCCACATGATGTAACAATCACGAGAGAAGCACCAAATTATAGTATCAAATAAATGAGCGAAATTTACGTTCGCAACATGTAACTGAATTAAAATAACTAAGTAGTAATGAAGAAAATTATCGTTTTATTATTAATGTTCACCGGTATTCAAGGTGCATTTGCCCAAAAGGATCCAGTAGTAATGGAAATCGATGGGAAACCAGTCACTAAAAGTGAGTTTTTACAGATTTACTTAAAAAATAATCCAACACCTAAGTTTGATCAAGCATCTTTGGACGAATATGTCGAGATGTTTACCAAGTTTAAATTGAAGGTCGCAGAAGCGGAGAAATTGGGTTACGACACCATTCCAAAGTTGAAAAAAGAATTGGATGGATACCGCAAACAATTGGCTTTGCCTTATTTGATTGATTCAGTTGAGAATCAAGCGATGGTTGCTCAGGCATACGACCGTATCAAAAACGAAGTGCGTGCTTCACACATGTTGATTCGTGTGGATGCGAACGCGAGTCCAAAGGATACACTAATTGCCTACAATAAAATTATGGCACTTAAAGCACGAATCGAAAAAGGAGAAGATTTTGCTTCCGTTGCGAAAATGAAAAATGGTTCAGAGGATCCATCTGCCGCATCAAACGGTGGTGACTTGGGGTATTTTACGGCATTCCAGATGGTGTATCCATTTGAGGAAAAAGCGTTCACGACTCCAGTTGGTCAAGTATCTGATCCATTCCGTACTCGTTATGGGTACCACATTGTAAAAGTGACAGATAAACGTCCATCCCGTGGAACGATTCGCGTTGCACACATCATGGTGTCCACAGGAAAGGATGCAACGACTGAGGCAAAAGGAAATGCAGAGAAAAAAATCAATGAGATTTACGATAAATTAGTAGCAGGAGAAAAATGGGAAACGCTTGTTTCCTTGCATTCTGATGATGCGAATTCCGTGAAAAAAAATGGAGAGCTTCCAGCATTCGGTTCCGGAACGACTCAACGCATGGTTCCTGCTTTTGAGGATGCCGCATTTGCTTTGAAAGAAGTTGGTCAATATAGCAAACCAGTTAAAACAGATTTTGGTTACCATATCATTAAATTGGTAGAGTGGAAAGAGGTTTCTTCTTTCGAGAGTATGAAAAAGGAATTGCAAACGAAAGTAAACAAAGACGAGCGCTCGAAAAAAACACAAGATGCATTTGTATCCAAATTGAAAGCGAACTACAACTATGCATACAAAGGAAATAAAAACTTAAAATGGTTCAATGATCATTTGGATTCCACATATTACCTTGGTAAATGGAGTGCAGATGGAAAGTTGAAATCAAATAAAGTACTATTCGAATTAAACGGGGAAACGGCAGATTTCACCCAACAGGCATTTGCTCAATACCTAGAGAAGAATTACCGTGGTGTAAAACGCGATGAAAATAAGGTGGTGGTTGCAAAACAATATAAAAGCTGGGAGAAAGCAGCGATTTTGCAATATGAAGAGTCCGTTTTGCCTACGAAATATCCAGAATATAAAGCTTTGTTGAAAGAATACCATGATGGAATTATCTTGTATGAAATCATGCAGGACCGTGTGTGGAACAAAGCAGTGAAGGATACTACTGGACTTCGTGCATATTTCACCGCAAATCAATCCAAATACACGTGGCAAAAACGCCTAGACGCGACAGTTTACGAATGTTTAAACAAAGAAATTGCAACGAAAGTAGCTGCGATGTTGAAAAATGACACCATCAATTCGAAAGATGTGTTGGATGTCATTAACAAAGATTCTGAATTGAACTTAAAGGTAAAAATGAATAAGTTTGACATCGCTCAAACGCCATTCTTAGCAAATAGAAATTTGTCCAAAGGAATCAATCAGGCGTATGATTTTGAAGGAAAAGTATACGTGGTGAAAGTAAACGCAGTATTGGAGCCAGGATTGAAGGAATTCAGTGAGGCGAAAGGAATGGCGACATCTGATTACCAAAATTACTTGGAATCAACATGGTTAGAATCATTGAAAAGTACACATACGGTGAAAGTGAATAAAGATGTTCTTTATCAAATCGGAAACTAAACGATGAAAGGATACACACTGTTAATCTGGATATTTGTAAGTGCCTACAGTTTTGCTCAGCCGTCAAAGGTGGTGAATAAAATTGTTGCTCAAGTTGGTGATAATATCATTCTTTTATCCGATATCGAATCTCAGTTATTACAAGCTGAACAAGGACAAGTGAAGGTCACGGAAGCGATGGAATGTGGGATTCTTGAGCAGCTGATGATTCAAGAGTTATTGATCAACCAGGCCATGTTGGACAGTTTAGTCATCAAAGACGAAACGGTAGACTACGAAATGGAGAATCGCCTTCGTATCCTAGAATCCAAAATGGGAGGAAGAGATAAGTTGGAAGCTTACTACGGTAAATCGGTCACTCAAATCAAAGAAGAGTTTCGTGCCAAAATTAAAGAACGCTTGTTGGCTCAAGAGATGGAATCTAAAATTGTCTCGGAAGTAACGATTACTCCAAAAGAAGTTGCTGCTTATTTTAATTCCTTACCGAAGGACAGCATTCCGTACATTAACATGAAACTAAGCTTTCAGCAGATTGTTCAATATCCTGTCATTACAAAGGAAGACAAAAAAAGAGCATTCGATCAATTGGCTGAAATCCGAAACTTGATTTTAACTAAGGGTAAAAACTTTGAGACCATGGCTAGGATTCACTCCCAAGATCCAGGAAGTGCAAGTCAAGGAGGGAAGATATCAGCGACAAAAGGAATGATGGTTCCACAATTTGAGGAAACACTGTTCAAATTGAAGGTTGGAGAAGTGTCCGAAATCGTTGAAACCACTTATGGTTACCACATCATTAAGCTTATTTCTCGAAAAGGAAATGATTATACAGTTTCCCATATCCTCATTATGCCGGAATTTAATGCCCAGAGCAGTAGCATCGCGACAACGAAGATTGATTCGTGTTATGCCATGTTAAAGGAAAACCGCATTACTTGGGATGAAGCTGTTCTTCGCTTTTCCAATGACGATTTAACGAAACAAAATAGAGGGATGATTACCAATCCTATTTCTGGAGATCCACTTTGGGATATGGAGGACTTGAATGAAGTCGATCAGCAAATCTACCTCTTAACAGATGCCTTGAATAAAGGAGATGTGACTCAACCAAGTATGTACATAGATATCTATGAGCGCAAACAAGGGGTGAGAATTGTCCGTCTGGCGGAGCGTTTCCCTGCACATCTTGCTAATTTGAACGATGACTATGCTTTAATTAAATTAGCTGCTGAAAACGACAAAAAACAGAAAACCCTCGATAGTTGGGTAGATAGTAAAATTGGAAATGCCTATGTGCGCATTGATAAATCATACGAGTCGTGTGATTTCAGAAATAATTGGATAAAAACAAACGATAAGTAAGATGACGGATAAAGAGAAAATTGATCAGCTTGTTTTAGATTATCATGCACTAAAGAACGAAATTCACAAAGTCATTATCGGACAGGATGATGTGGTGGATCAAGTGTTAATCGCTATTTTTTCACGAGCACATTGCTTGTTGGTCGGGGTTCCTGGTTTAGCTAAAACATTATTGGTGAATACCATCGCGGAAACCTTAGGTTTGTCGTTTAACCGAGTTCAGTTTACACCGGACTTAATGCCATCGGATATCGTTGGATCGGAGATTTTAGATGAAAGCAAGCAGTTTAAATTTATTCCTGGACCCTTGTTCTCGAACATCATTCTTGCGGATGAGATCAACCGTACACCTCCAAAAACGCAATCAGCTTTGCTTGAAGCGATGCAAGAGCGTCGTGTGACCGCAGCTGGTAAAACATACGACTTGCCCGCTCCATTTTTTGTTTTGGCAACACAGAATCCAATTGAGCAGGAAGGAACATATCCACTTCCGGAAGCACAGTTAGACCGTTTCATGTTCAATATCTGGGTAGATTACCCATCTTACTTGGAGGAACTTGCGATTGTTAAAGCGACAACTTCAGATCATAAAGTAAGTCTTCAGAAATTGTTGAATGCGGAGCAAATCATGGAATACCAAGAATTGGTGCGACGCATTCCTGTCGCTGACAACGTGTTGGAATATGCGGTTAAATTGGTTGCTAAAACGCGTGTAAATGCGCCAGAAGCAACGCAATTAACAAAAGATTACATTACTTGGGGAGCTGGTCCAAGAGCTTCTCAATATTTAATCGTTGGTGCAAAGTGTCATGCAGCCCTTCGTGGTAAATATTCACCGGATATCGAAGATGTAAAAGTAGTTGCGAAAGCAATTCTTCGTCACCGCCTCGTGCGAAATTACCGTGCCGAAGCAGAAGGTTACTCCATGGATCGCATTATCGAAGAATTACTGTAATTTCTTTTTTAGAGAATTTCTCGCAAGGCTGATTCTGTAATTATTCTATTGAATAACAGTTGATTAGTATTGTTTTCATCTGCTTCTCGCCCTATCTTAGTGTAAAAAAGACGCTTGCTTGAATGCAGCGTTGAATGCATCGCTGTGATGAGTTTTTAACAAATTGACGTTTTGTTGAAAACTGCACTTTGTTTCCTTTTTATTTTCGGGTCAAAGGGCTTAATTTTATATAAAAATTGAGTACATGTTCGATGACGACGAAGAAGAATTTGCAGACGGCAGTTTGATCGAAGATATCGAACGCTTTGAAGCGCATTTACAAGGGAATACATTGCATTTCATGGATAGTGACCGCATCGAAAACATCATCGATCATTACCTCGTGCAAGGACAATACCAAAAAGCGAAGGCAGCTTCAGAATTGGGAATGTATCAATTTGCATACAATCCACTTTTTCAATTACGGAAAGCTCAATCCCTCGGCGGACTTGGAATTTTGAATGAGGCCCTAGAAATGGTGCATGTCATTGAAAAAACCATGACGCCTTCCTCGGAGTTGTTTTTAACCAAAGCTTCGTTGTATTCGCAATTGAGAGACCACAAAAACGCGATTAAGTATTTTCATTTGGCAATTGATGTTTCTGAGCCAAACGAAACGGACTTTATTTATTTGGATATTTCCATTGAATTTCAACGTATGCGCATGTATCCGGAGGCAATTGGGGTCCTAAAGGAAGCGTTGCGCGTAAACAAATACAACGAAAGTGCCTTGTACGAATTGGGTAGATGTTACGATGTAATGGGTGAAAGTCAGGAAGCCGTTAAATCGTACACCGAATTCATTGATGAGCAACCGTACTCATCGACAGCTTGGTATAACTTGGGAAATGCATACAGCAAGCTCGAAGATTTTGAGAAGGCTGTTTGGGCTTACGACTATGCCATTTTGATTAATGACGAATTTGGTCCAGCGCATTTCAATATTGGAAACTCCTATTTGTCCCTTGAAAAATACCATAAGGCAATTGAACATTTCGAATTGTGTCAAAAGCACGATGGAGATGATGCCATGGCCATGTGCTACATCGGTGAGGCTTACGAGCAATTGAATGAGTTCGATTTGTCCAAACACTATTACAAGAAAAGCATCGAAATGGAACCAATGCTTCCAGAAGCGTGGTTGGGACTTGGAATCGTCGAAGACTTATTGGGCAATACACGCGAAGGAATCGTTTTAATTCAAAAGGCCTTGGATTTTGACCCGGAAAATGCGGGAATTTACCATGTCCTTGCTGGTGCATACGAAAAGCTTGAATTAAGGGAAGAAACCCAATTTCATTATGAAAAGTCTTTGGAATTAAATCCCGCGGATGAAGAATGCTTGTCCGATTACATAGAATTTATCAGTAGTGAGTCCCCAAGAGAGGCGTACAATGTGTTACAATCCTTTCTGGAAGGTGAAAAAGAAAACGGCATCGCTCACGTGCTAGAGGTGAATTTGCAATGGCAACTCGGACAACGTTCGGAGGCTATTCGCTTATTTACTCATTGCTTGGAAAAAGATTCCATCAAAGCAAAAACAATCTTTGAAATCAATCCTAAATTATTGGATGATCATGATTTCTTAAATTTATCCGAATAATTATGAATTTTAATTTAACCTTCATTCCAAAAAGAAGCGAAAAGCCTAGAAATAAAGGCGTGACCATGATGATGGACAAAGGCCTAGGCTTGCGTGAAACAGAGCATTTCATTGAGGCATCTGGACATTTAACGGATATTGTAAAGTTTGGATTCGGAACCTCTTACGTTACGAGAAACTTAGAGGAGAAAATTGCGATGTACAAAGAGGCTGGAATTCGTCCATACTTTGGTGGGACACTCTTCGAAGCTTTTTACGCTCGTGGTAAATTCAACGATTACAAAAAAGTAATTGATAAATACAAATTAGATCTTGTGGAGGTTTCTGATGGTTCTATCATCATTCCTCATGAAGAAAAATGTCAACTGATCCACGAATTATCGAAAGACATGACCGTGATGTCAGAGGTTGGATCGAAAGACTCTGGAATTTTAATTTCACCGGCGAAATGGGTGAGAAACATGAAAGGTGAACTAGATGCAGGAAGCTGGAAAGTCATTGCAGAAGGTCGTGAAGCCGGAAATGTTGGTGTTTTTCGTCCAAACGGTACCGCACATACAATGTTGATTAATCGCATCATTGCTAGCGTGAAACCAGAAGACATCCTTTGGGAGGCGCCACAGAAAAACCAACAAGTGTGGTTCATTAAATTGTTCGGTGCGGAAGTTAACCTAGGTAACATCGCGCCAAATGACATGATTCCGTTGGAATGCCTTCGATTAGGATTGCGTGGAGATACGTTTTTTGATTTCCTTCCGAAATCTTATGCTGATCGCTTGAAACAAGTCAACGATGAGGAGGATGAAACCGACGAAGACGATAATTGATTCCACTACGGAACTTCTTCCGTTACATCATTTTCGAGGACATAGTGGTCCGATTTACGACATCAATTTTGATGGGCAATTTGTGTATTCTGCGGCAGCGGATCGTTTCGTGACGCGGTGGAATAAATCCACAGGTGAACAAGATGCCTTCGCTATTCGTTGTGAAGCCGTGCCTTTTTCCATTCAGTTGTTTTCAAATGCTAAAAAACTAGCGATTGGATTGTCAACGGGTCAAGTGCACATTGTGGATATCGAACAGAAACAAGAACTCCATCATTTTACGCAACATCAAGCAGGTATTTTTGCCATGTTTGAAACTCAGGACAAACGCTTGTTGTGTGTAGGAGATGCGGATGGATACTTAAGTGTTTGGGAAACCGCTACGATGAAATTACTCATCATCCTTCCTTTATCCTGCGGGAAAATTCGCTCCATTCGACAATTAAACGAAACAAGTATTCTTATCGCTGGTGGAACAGGGGAGGTGCGCGTCTTGGAAACAGAATTCTTTAATGAACTACACCGCTTTTATGCACACGAGGGAGGGACAAGTGTTTTGTGCGTGGACCAAACTAGAAATGAATTAATCACTGGAGGAAAAGATGGCTACCTGCGTTGGTGGGAACTCGAAACGTTCGCCTTGAAAAAAGCATTGCCGGCGCACAAAGGAACAATCTATGGACTAGAGTTTATCGATAAAGAACATTTTGTATCGGTAAGCCGCGATAAATCAGTGAAAATTTGGAAGGCAAGTGAGCGAATGGTCATCGAGAAATTAAGCGATAAAAGTTCCGGTCATCGTCGCTCCATAAATGCGCTCTGTAGCAACGAAAATGGACAATTCGCCTACGCGGGAGACGATAAAATGATTCACTTATTTCAATTCGGTAAACAAGATTAGCACTTTGTGCGTAATTTTAACAAAATACTCTCCGTGAAAAAGTACTTACTTCTTCTTTTATTAGTCATTAGTGCTGAATTGAATGCGCAGTTTCAGTTCAATTTTAATGATTCCATTCTCGTTTTTAAAAACGGTGAATACCTAAGTTTAGCTTGGGGAGGTGGTCACAATAACGCGCAATTTTCAGAAATAGATTACGATTTTGATGGCGATATGGACTTGTTTGTCTTTGACAGAAGTCACGATCAAGTTCGCTTGTACCGTCATGAAGAGGCGAATGTACAGCATTACTACGTTGCTGATCCAGCTGGATTTTTGCGTTTCCCACCAGGATTACGCTACCGAGCTTATTGTGCGGATTATGATCAAGATGGAAAAAATGACCTTTTTTGCTATACGATTGGTGGATTAAAAGTCTACAAGAACGTTGGGAATGCAAGCATCGGACTTCAATGGGAACAATACAGCAATTACATAACATCGAATTACAACGGACCTGAGTTGAACTTGTACATTAGTTCAGCGGATATTCCTGCGATTGTTGATGTGGAAGGTGACGGTGATTTAGATATATTAACCTATCACATCGGCGGGGAATATTTGCAATACCACCAAAATCAAAGTCAGGAACTATACGGACATTCGGATTCACTCATTTTTGAACTTAAAAACTCGTGTTGGGGTGGATACCGAGAGGATGTGACGACAAATGGCGTCTTTTTATTCGATACTTCAGGTCCCTGCAATGGGGCAAATGTTCCCAATCCGGAATTACCACTTGGAAGCGAACCTAAAGCACACGCTGGATCAACGGTACTTGCGTTAGATTACGATAATTCTGGTGTGTTAGATTTGATTTTAGGTGATGTTTCCTACACCAACATGATGTTGCTCATTAATGGCGGAACTGTTCCAAATTCGAATTCAGATATGGTTTCAATGAATACCAATTTCCCTAGTAATTCAACACCGATTAACATGCAACTTTTTCCGGCTGGATTCTATGTAGATGTGAATTTCGATGGAATAAAAGACCTGATTGTGACCCCGAATGCAAACAATGTCTCTGAAAATGAGACGAGTGTCTTGTTCTACAAAAACACAGGAGCCAATTCACAACCAAATTTTGTTTATCAAACAAAAGCGTTTTTGCAAAATGAAATGATTGAGCATGGAACTGCTTCGAGTCCGCAAATAGTTGATCTCAATAACGATGGACTACAAGATTTAATCGTGTCGAACTTCTACGCGTACAAAGCAACCAATTTCAAGGAAAGTCGCTTGGCGTACTATCAAAATACCGGGACAATCGGAAATCCAAAGTTTACGTTTGTCGATGTGAACTTCTTGAACTTGGCACAGTCCAACCTCGGACTTCGTCTCTTTCCCACGTTTGGGGATTTGAACGGCGACGGTAAGGCAGATATGATGCTTGGCTTGGAAAACGGAAGTGTTGCCTACTATCAAAACACAACGACGGGATCGAATCCAACCTTTGCTGCTCCCGTGTTGAATTATGCGGATCAAACTGGTGCAGCAATGAACGCCGGACAATACGCCTCCCCTCAACTATTCGATCTGAACAATGATGGCAAACTGGATCTCATCCTTGGGAAGAAAACAGGGGAACTCATTTATTTTGAAAATACAGGAACAACAACGAGCCCGTCGTTCACTTTACTAAACAATGCGCTTGGCATGGTAGATACGGATGAACTGACTCCAGACGGCTATTCCGTTCCTCATTTCTTTCGTTTTCAAGACACGACCTACTTGCTGCTTGGTGCTCACGATGGAGCCATCCATTTTTATGATTCCATCGATGGCTCATTAAATACGGGAATTTCCTTTCATGAACGCAGCGAAGATTTTCTTGGATTGAAGTCTGCGATTGGTGCGTATAGTTCGTGTTTTGTCACGGACATTGATCAGGATAACCACCTTGATCTCTTTGTTGGACAAGACTTGGGAGGAATCTATCGTTTGGAAGATCAGCCAGGAAGTAACTTGGAACTAGAAGAAGATCGGGGACAAAACCTGCGTATTTTTCCAAATCCTGCCACGACAGAAATCACCATCTTAAGTGATGAAAACAAGGGCACAATGGATATTTATTCTCTAGAGGGAAAATGGATGTGCTCGTGGGATGTTTCCAACGGAATCAATGTGTTTTCACTTGCTGATTTAGAAAGTGGATTCTACATCCTGAAAGGACGAACTAATGGAGTGAATCTGAAGTTTTGGAAGCGCTAAACTTATTTAACGGCGAATTCAAAGAATGTTGTTCCGTTTAATTCCCCGCGTAATTGATCACCAATTTGAATAGGACCAACACCTGCTGGAGTTCCTGTATAGATCAAATCACCTGTTTTTAAGGTCATGAACTGGGAAACATACGAAATGATTTCATCGATGCTAAAAATAAAATCGCGTGGATGTCCAGTTTGCTTTAACTCATCGTTTTGGTAGAAGGTGAATTCAGCAGTTTCCAAATCCAAATCTGCTTTGTTGATCCATTGATTGGAAATCGCCGCACTGGAATCAAATCCTTTGGCTTTTTCCCATGGTAGTCCATTTGCTTTGCACTGCTCCTGAATGTCACGAGCGGTAAAATCAATTCCCAATGAAAATTCAGAATAATATTTATGAGCAAATGCTTTGTCGATGTGCTTTCCAACACGGTCGATTTTCACGATTAACTCACATTCGAAATGCAAATCTTTGGTGAAATTGGGGTAATAAAAATCTCCTTCACGCAAAATGGCTGTGTCAGGTTTAAGAAAATACAACGGTTCAGTTGGTACCGCTGATTTCATTTCTTTCGCGTGGTCCGCATAATTTCGTCCAATGCAAATGATTTTCATTATTTATTGAATTTTTGCTTGAGTAAATCGAGTTTGTCTTCCATCGGAATCGCGTCTTTCTCTGCTTTGATGCGTTCCATTTCTTTGCGCAAGATTTGCTTCGTATACAACGGAAAATCAGCTTCTAGCATCCATCCGTAGTATCCAGGTTCTTCTTTGAGTACTTGGACAACACTTTTGTTTTTGTGTTTTCCGAAGTTATAGATCAGCTCTTTTTTCGCATTGTACGCTAAACGTCCAGCGAAGTCAGCAAGTTGGAAGTCTCCCGCTTTGGAAAAATCAGCTAGTGCATCGATGTCCTTCGCTAGGTTGGGGTATTTTTCTAGTTGCGCCAAAAGAACTTCATACGTCGCCAAGGTATCGTAAATGGCATTGTGCGCATTCTCAATCGTTTTACCGCAATAGAATTGGTAAGCTGCTGCAAGAGTGCGTTGTTCCATCTTGTGAAAGATGTTTTGAACGTCCACAAAGCGACGATTAGATAAGTCGAAATCATTTCCAGTGCGAAGTAATTCCTCTGACAATACAGGAATGTCGAATTTATTGGAATTGTATCCAGCTAAATCGGCATCGCCAATGAAAGAGAGAATTTCTGGAGCTAAGGTGGCGAACGTAGGTTCGTTTTTCACCATTTCATTACTCACACCATGAATGGCGGTGCTTTCGTCAGCAATCACCATTTCTGGATTGACCAAACGACTAAACTCTTCCGTTCTTCCATCAGGAAAAACTTTGAGGATAGCAATTTGTACTATGCGGTCCTTGGTGATTTGAAGTCCGGTTGTCTCCAAGTCGAACACACACAAGGGACGCGTAAGTTGTAAACTCATCAGCGCTTAAATTGGCGTATTGATGTCGAAGCTTTCCAAGTAATCAGCAACACGACGAACGAATTGTCCACCTAATGCACCATCGACAACGCGGTGGTCGTAGGAGTGAGACAAGAACATTTTGTGACGAATACCAATGAAGTCTCCTTCCGGTGTTTCGATGACAGCAGGAACTTTACGAATCGCTCCAAGAGCTAAAATCGCTACTTGTGGTTGATTGATAATTGGTGTTCCCATCACGTTTCCGAAAGAACCAACGTTTGTTACCGTGTATGTTCCACCTTGAATGTCTTCTGGTTTCAATTTGTTGTTACGAGCGCTATCTGCTAATCCGTTTACTGCCTTGGTAATTCCAACAAGGTTCAACTGATCGGCATTTTTGATCACGGGAACGATTAAGTTTCCGGATGGAAGTGCTGTCGCCATTCCGATGTTAATGTCCTTGCGTTTGATAATCGTTGTACCAGATACAGATACATTGATCATTGGGAAATCCTTGATGGCTTTCACAATCGCTTCAATTAAAATCGGGGTATAGGTAATATTTTGTCCTTCGCGTTGTTTGAAGGTGTTTTTTACTTTTTCTCTCCATTTCACGATGTTTGTCACATCCGCTTCTACGTATGATGTTACGTGTGGGGAAACGTGTACAGACATCACCATGTGATCTGCAATCAATTTACGCATGCGGTCCATCTCGATGATTTCATCACCTGGATTTGGCAATACGATTGGTTCTTTCACATTCATGAAGGCAGCCGTTGAAGGTGCATTCACCATTGGTGCTGGAGCAGCCGCAGCAGCAACTGGTGTTGCAACGGTTGTTGGCGCAGGTGCAGCAACAGGTGCTGAACCACGGTTTTCTAAGTAAGATATGACATCTTTTTTCGTCACACGTCCATCTTGACCTGTTCCGGAAATCGCTTCCAATTCTCCTGCAGAAATTCCTTCTTTCTCTGCGATATTACGCACTAATGGAGAAAAGAACTTTCCACTGGTTCCATTTTTCGGAATCGAAGTTGTTTCAGTTGACGTCGAAACTGGAGCGGAAACCGCAGCCGCTGGAGCAGCAGATGCAGCCACAACTGGCGCTTCTTCTTTTGCAGCAGGAGCAGCACTTGATGAACCATCTGTTGAAAGAATGGCAATCACGTCTCCAACTTGAGCTACTTGGTCTTTTTCAAAAAGGATTTTGATTAAAACGCCAGCGCCTTCAGATGGAAGCTCGTTGTCTACTTTGTCGGTCGCTACCTCTACTAAAGGTTCGTCCATTGCAACGGAATCGCCTACGTTTTTTAACCAATTGGTGATGGTAGCCTCTGTCACACTTTCTCCCATTTTGGGAAGACGGATTTCTATTTCTGCCATAGTATACGTGTAAATTGATGTCTTTTACTTGGGCGCAAAGTTAGTGAAAAATTGTGCAAATCGTACATTTAGTTACGATCGAGTGAACGGAAATTACGAAGGATGCTTCGAATGTCAAATAGGGGAGTGTAATCCCTCGAATAAATCAAGAAAAAACGTTCGCGATCTTCTTTTGAGGAAAGGTGAAGGTGATCGAAAGGACCAATGATGCTTTGTTTTTGTTTGGATTTTGTAACGGTCTCTTTGTCAGTGTATCCCACGAATGTTTTTTGTCCAATAAGCACGGAAAACAACTGGTGAACAAGAACTTTTCTGTTTTTAAAAATCCAAATATGAACGGGGAGGGTCGCAATGAAAAACACCGAAAAGACCACATCTATTAATCGTTTGACACGTTTGTTTTCCGGGTGACTCAATGAATTAAAATTCAAGACGTACAATTCTCCCGCTCGATCGATGGAATTACTTCCAATTAAAAAACTCGTGTCAGGTTGGGCAATTTTAAATTCTAACTCATCCGCAGAGGTTTGTGTCATCCAATGAATGATTTCGGATGAACTCAAGGATTTCGCAGAGAAAATGACTTCGTTGATTTTATGCACCGCTACAATTTCACTTAACTGCTGAATGTTTCCGACACTTCCAGTGAATTTCTCTTGATTGGAAATTCCCAAGATGGAATCAATTTGTGGATAGGTGTTTTCGAGTAATTGTTTCACGCGAAGGAATTCGGATTCATCTCCGATAATCGCAAAGCGTTTTTTAGGTAATTTGGATAATCCAAAATTCCCCTTGAAGAGTAATTCGTATCCTAATCGAATGAGGAAGAAACTAGCAATGTAAATGAGCGATCCAAGCAATATGTACAAACGGGAAAACTGCCAATCCTTCGGCAAAAGTGCGTAGGTGGAGAGAATGAAAATGGTACCGAAGAAAACGGATTTAAAAATCAAACGGTAACGACTGCCTTTGTCGTAGATTCCGAAAACCAATCCAGACAACATCCAAACGAATGCGTAACTTGGAATCAAATAGTTCATCGCGATATCCGGGAAAAGAATGTCCTTCATCTTCCATCGTTCTGACAATAGGTATAATCCACCCAAACTTACACCGAAATCTATTGCAGGAAAGGATATTTGCTCGATAAAGCGACGGAAAATGGAAATGGAAGCCCGCAAGTAAATGGCGAAATGAATGGCCATCGAAAACAATTTCGCGTTGTTTTGAGAAAAGTGTTTCTTGGCAAAAATGACCATCGCTCGGTAAAAAACGAATACATAATTAACGGAACTCTTTTTGGTGCTTTCGCCTTTGTAGTGAATGATTTTCGTTTCCGGAAAATAATAGTTTTTATAGCCACCGAGTTGAATGCGGTAGGACAAATCAATGTCCTCGCCATACATGAAAAATGTTTCATCAAGGAATCCAACTTTCTCCAAGGATTCTTTCCGCATCAACATAAACGCACCGCTGAGCACGTCCACTTCATTCGTTTCGAATTCACTCAAATACCCCAAGTGATAGCGTCCAAAACGCTTCGATTTTGGGAAAAGCTTGGACAATCCGAAAATCTTGTAAAACGCTACTTGGGGCGTTGGCAATCCGCGTTTGGACTCTGGAAGAAAACGTCCTTTTCCATCAACCATTCGGACTCCTAGTCCACCAGCATCTGGATGTTCGTCCATGAACGCAACGACCTTCGTAAAAGTGTCCTCCTCGACAACGGTGTCAGGATTCAACAACAAGGAATACCGTGCGTCCGAAATCGCAAGGGCTTGATTGTTGGCACGGGAAAAGCCAACATTTTCTTTGTTCGCAATTAAATGTACTTGAGGAAACTTGGACTGAACCATTTCAACGGAACCGTCCACACTGTTATTATCCACGACAAAAACCTGAACTTTCAAGGAACTACTCGCTGCTAAAACAGCGTTTAAACACTGTTCAAGGAAGTATGTGACATTGTAATTAACAATGACAACGCTCAAGTCAAATGTGGAATTTTGTTTATCCATTCGCTAAGGCAATGCACGAAATTTCGATGTTCACATCCAAAGGTAGACGCGCAACTTGTACCGTTTCTCTTGCCGGAGGAATCCCCGGAAAATACGATGCGTAAATGGCATTCACTGCCTGAAAATCGTTCAAATCTTTCAAGAAAATGCTTGTTTTTACCACTTGTTCGATGTTCAATCCTGCTGCCTCTAACAAGGCCACAATGTTTTTCATCACACGATGCGTTGCCACTTCAATTGTATCCATTTCCAGTTCACCTGTTTCCGGATTTAAGGGAATTTGTCCGCTAACAAACAACATTCCACCTGCAAGAATCGCTTGGCTGTATGGACCAACTGGAGCTGGGGCATTGGGGATTTGTATGGCTTTTTTCATCGTATTTTGTTTATCCTTCGGATTAAGCGATTTTTTCTACTTTTGCAAAGTAACAAAAATCAAAGAACGTGAAGGTAGTACTAGTGGATTTTTATGATTCTTTCACCTTCAATCTATCCCATTATTTAGAACAATTAAACGTAGAAGTAACGGTGATTCGTCACGATTATTTGAATCTAGCGGAAATAAATCGGTACGATGCGGTTGTTCTTTCTCCAGGTCCAGGACTCCCAAAGGAAAAGGAAAACTTAATGGAGTTACTTTCTAGGTATGTTGGGAAAAAGCCCATTCTTGGCGTTTGTTTGGGAATGCAGGCGATTGCACTGCATCTTGGCGCTTCACTTGAAAACCAACAAGAAGTAAAACACGGCGTTCAAGGGAAATTGATTGTCAAGCATGATGCGGGATTATTTCAAGGATTGCCAACACAATTTTTGGTTGGATTGTACCACAGTTGGAAAGTGGTCGGTGTTCCCGAGTCATGGCAAACTTCTCACCTCGAGAATGGTGTATTGATGTCCTTGGAGGTTCCAGATCAACAATTATACGCTGTACAGTTTCATCCGGAGTCAATTTTAACGGAGCACGGACTTTCACTCCTTTCAAATTTCATTCAAACCATCAAATCATGATGAAAAAGTTTCTGTTTCTATTCGCGAGTATGTTCGTTTATGCGCATTTGTCCGCACAAAGTTGTTTGGGTTATTGGATCACCATCGATGACGAAAGTGGACTGAAGAAATCCATTGTGGAATTGTACAAAAAGGATGGTAAGATGTATGGGAAAGTCGTTTACATCTACAAAAGAGGAAAGGATGGACCACATTCGCTCTGCGATCAATGCGAGGGAAGTCTCAAAAACAAGCCAGTGATGGGCATGCAAATTGTGAAAAACATGAGTTGGGATGGAAGTGAATGGGCGGGAGGCACCATTTTAGATCCCGATAACGGAAAAGTCTACGATGCGAAAATTTGGATTCATCCTGAAAACCACGACAAACTCAATGTTCGTGGGTACATTGGACCATTTTTCCGAACACAAACGTGGTTAAAAACAGAAAAAATTCCAACGGATTAAAACCTTTTTTAAACTCTTTTGTTTAATGTTTTATATCAAATTAGAACAAAACGTTAAACAAAATGAAGTCATTTATTACTTTCCTACTTACCTTATTTATTTTCAGTGGATTACAAGCGCAGAACGGCATCGTTCGTGGACGTGTGTACAATGCACAAACCAACGCAGCAGTTGAAGGTGCTAAAGTTCAGCTCATTGAACAATCGAAAGGAGCATTCACGCTGGCAGATGGAACCTTTGAATTAACCGGACTTAAACCAGGTGTGTATTCCTTCAAGGCGGTTTCCATTGGATTTAAGGAATTAATCATCAATGAAATTACGGTAACCAATGCCCGCGCTGTTGATTTGGACTTTGCGATGGAAGAATTAATCCGTGATCAAAAGGAAGTTGTCGTGAAAGCAACCCCTTTTGTGCGTAAATCGGAATCACCAAACTCTTTGAAAACCCTGAATGCGACGGAAATTGAACGACTTCCAGGTGCAAACCGCGATGTGAGTCGTGTAATTGCGGCATTGCCAGGTGTTGCTTCGAGAGCGACGTTCCGAAACGACATCATCATTCGCGGTGGTTCTCCTGGAGAAAATAAGTTTTATTTGGACGGAATTGAAGTTCCAAACATCAATCACTTTGCCACGCAAGGAAGTAGTGGTGGTCCGGTTGGACTTTTAAACGTAAACTTCATTCGCGAAGTAGATTTTTACTCCGGTGCCTTTCCAGCAAATCGTGCAAATGGATTGAGTTCCGTGTTAGCGTTTAAACAAAAAGATGGGAACAAGGACGGACTCATCACCAACTTTTCCTTAGGTTCATCAGATGCTGGATTTACCTTCGATGGTCCACTAGGTAAGAAAGCGGACTTTATTTTCTCTGCACGTAAATCGTACTTACAATTTTTATTCATGGCTTTGAAGTTGCCGATTCTTCCTTCGTACAATGACAGTCAGTTCAAAGTGAATTACAAAGTCAACGAGAAAAACAAAGTAACCATTATTGGACTTGGAGCGTTGGATAATTTCAGTTTGAACACGGACGTGAATAAATCATTGACGGATTCGAATTCTATTGAATACAACAACTTCATCATTAATAATTTACCGATTCAAAAACAATGGAATTATACGATGGGCGTCAATTGGATTCATTACTCAAAGAATTCCTATCAAAATTTTGTAGCGAGTAGAAACATGTTGAATAACTCCGCATACCGTTACAAAAACCTGATTGAAACGCCTGAAAACCTCTTGCAAGATTACCGTTCCTTTGAAGCGGAGAATAAATTCCGTTTTGAGCACACGTATTCCAAAAACGGCTGGAAAGTAAATGCAGGATTTGCCTATGAATATGCGCGCTATTTCTCTTCGACGTATAACAAAATCACCATTCAAGGTTCACCAGTGACGATTGACTTTAAATCGAACTTGTTTTTAAGCAAAATGGCTGCCTTTGGACAAGTGAGCAAAGCGTTTTTCAATGATAAATTGAATACTTCACTTGGATTGAGAACAGATTTCTCTAATTACTCGAAAAGCATGATGAATCCATTGGATCAGCTTTCTCCAAGTTTGGCATTGTCCTACCGCATCACGGAAAAAATTGCCTTGAACGCAAGCGTGGCAAGATACCACCAATTGCCATCCTACACGATTTTAGGATATCGAAATCCACAAGGAACCTTGATTAACAAGGAGAATGAAGTGAAGTACATTCAAGCAGATCATTTTGTGATTGGAAGTGAATTCTTAACGAAAATGAACTCGCGATTCACACTCGAAGGATTCTATAAAAAATACAACCGTTACCCATTCTCTGTGAAGGATTCCTTGTGTTTAGCCAATGTGGGTTCTGATTTCGGAGTGATTGGAAACGAAGAAGTGAAGTCCATTTCAACTGGAAGATCGTACGGAATGGAATTCTTGTTTCAACAAAAATTATTCAAAGGTTATTACGCTGTTTTGGCCTACACCTTCGTGAATTCAGAGTTCCAAGACAAAAACGGAAAATACGTTCCAACAGCTTGGGATAGCAAGCACATCGTCTCATTGACGGGAGGTAAACGCTTCAAAAATGGATGGGAATTGGGAATGCGTTGGTTATTCTCCGGTGGTTCACCTTATACACCTTACGATGTAGAAACTTCGACGATGATTCAAAACTGGAACATCAATGGACAAGGGATTTTAGATTATTCCTTATTGAATACGCAACGTGAGTCAAGCTTTCACCAATTAAATGTGCGTGTCGACAAAAAATGGTACTTGGAGAAATTTACCTTGAATTTCTATTTGGACATTCAAAATGCCTATGGATACAAAGCGAAGTTAGCTCCAATCATGTTGGTCGAAACAGATTCGAATGGAACACCAATTGTTGATCCAGCAAATCCAGGACATTACAAAGCGAAATTCATTGAAAATACAAATGGACTTGTTCAGCCAACTTTGGGAATCATTGTAGAATTCGCCAACAAGAAAAAAAGCAGCGTTTCCAAGTAGTTGTGATGGTGTGATCACGAAAAAATCCATACCTTTGCATCCAAATTAGAAAAAAAATGGCAACGAACCGAACTTTTACAATGCTTAAGCCTGATGCAATCGAAAACGGGCACATGGGAAAAATCATCGACATGATTATCTCCGCTGGATTCCAGATTAAAGCGATGAAATACACAACGTTATCTGACGAACAAGCAAAAAAATTCTACGAAGTACACGCAGAGCGTCCTTTCTACGGAGAATTAGTTGAATACATGACTTCTGGTCCAATCGTAGCGGCAATCTTGGAAAAAGAAAACGCAGTAGCTGATTTCCGTGCTTTAATTGGTGCAACGGATCCAGCAGAAGCAGCTGACGGAACCATCCGTAAAGCATATGCTGAAAGCAAAGGAAGAAATGCAGTTCACGGTTCTGACTCTGATGAGAATGCAGAAATCGAAGGACAATTCCATTTTACAGCGGCAGAGATTTTTTAATTTCTGACAATACATATTTTTGAAAAGACCGCATTGCGGTCTTTTTTCATTCCATAGTATACCATGAAGAATCAAGAAGCTATTGAAAAAAGAAGAACCTTTGGGATTATTTCGCATCCCGATGCAGGTAAAACGACGCTAACGGAAAAGTTGTTGCTTTTTGGTGGTGCCATTCAAACAGCTGGTGCCGTTAAAAACAACAAGATCAAAAAAAGCGCGACTTCGGATTTCATGGAAATTGAAAAGCAACGTGGAATCTCCGTTGCGACTTCCGTGATGGCCTTCGAATACAATGGAAAACAAATTAATATCCTCGATACACCCGGACACAAGGACTTTGCTGAAGATACATTTCGAACCTTAACAGCTGTCGATAGTGTGATTCTAGTCATTGACTGTGCAAATGGGGTAGAGGAACAAACGCGTAAGTTGATGGAGGTTTGTCGCATGCGTAAAACGCCGGTGATCATCTTCATCAATAAAATGGACCGCGATGGTAAGGATCCGTTTGAGTTATTAGATGAATTGGAACAAAGTCTGGACATTAAAGTACGTCCACTGACATGGCCAATTGGAATGGGAGACCGTTTTCAAGGTGTTTACAACATCTATCAAAAAGGCTTGAACTTATTCTCGGCGAATAAAACGAAAATTTCGGACGACGTAGTGTCCATTACAGATATTCAGGATGCGGCACTCAATGAAATCATTGGAGAGAAGCCTGCAGATGAATTGCGCGAGGAACTGGAAATGATTGAAGGTGTTTACGATGCTTTCAGTCGCGAGGCTTACCTTGCGGGAGATGTTGCTCCAGTTTTCTTTGGATCCGCAGTAAATAATTTCGGTGTCAAAGAATTGTTGGATACGTTCTGTGAAGTTTCGCCATCCCCACGTGGACGTGAAACAGATAAGCGAATGGTAGAGCCTGGAGACGATCAATTCTCTGGATTTGTCTTTAAAATTCACGCAAACTTAGACCCAAAACACCGCGACCGCATCGCATTCTTGCGCGTTGTGTCCGGTAAATTTGAACGCAATACCTTTTATCAGCATGTGCGTTTAGACAAAAAACTAAAATTCCCAAATCCAACATCCTTTATGGCGCAGGACAAAAGTGTCATCGATGAAGCCTTTCCAGGTGATGTTGTTGGTTTATACGATACTGGAAACTTTAAAATTGGTGATACCCTTACAAGTGGCGAAGTGATGATGTATAAAGGGATTCCAAGTTTCTCTCCTGAAATATTCCAGGAACTAGAAAACTTGGATCCATTGAAATCGAAGCAACTGGAGAAAGGAATCCGTCAGTTAATCGATGAAGGAGTCGCTCAGTTATTCGTCCAACAACCTGGAAATCGAAAAATTGTTGGAACGGTTGGACAACTTCAGTTTGAGGTCATCAATTACCGTTTGATTCACGAATATGGCGCGAATTGTCGATTTGTTCCTAGAAATTACTTCAAAGCATGTTGGATCACCACTGACAACAATGAACAGTTACAAAGTTTCATGAGAGCGAAGTCCAATTACCTAGCTACAGATAAGGACGAAAACATCGTATTCTTGGCTGAAACTCCGTTCCTTTTGCAAATGGCAGAGCAAGACTATCCAGACTTGGTATTCCATAAAACTTCGGAATTTAAATTGGAGATTTAATTCGGTTTGTGGAATTTAGGAAGAGATGAATCCTTTTCATACTTTTATCCTAAATCAATCTGCATGAAAACCATTTTATTCTTCCTCTTCTTTCTTCCATTCTTTTCTTTTAGTCAATCAGCGGAATTTGAAAAATACATTTCCGAAGGTGTGAAATATTACGATAGCCGCAATTACGATGCGGCCGTTCAGCAATATCAAAAGGCACTGAAAATTGACAGTAAATCCGAATTAGCGAATTACGAATTGGCCCTGACCTATGTAGCAATGAAAGACTACCGAGCGGCATTAAGTTACTGTGAAGTTGCCATCGAAGCAAATGGTAAAAATATCCTAGCTGCCTATCTGATCAAAGGATCCTGCCTGGACGAACTAGGACAAACGGAAGAATCAATCAAGCTTTTCGAAAAAGGCATCAAGAAGTTTGGTTACGATCATTTGCTGTGCTACAATTTGGGGATGGATTATTACCGAATGGGCGACTTGGCAAAAGCACAAGAAATCATTGAACACGGAATCGAAACGAAAAAATCCCATGCGAGTAGTCACATGCTACTCGGGTACGTGCTCGCGGATCAAGGAATGAAAGTGAAAAGTATTTTGGCTTTGCATTACTTTCTGCTGTTAGAACCAACGAGTAATCGTTCTGAAAAAGCATATGCGCTACTCATGAAACAAATGGGTGGAAATGTCCAAAGGAAAGAAGGAGAAGAAAACACCATCAATATTTACGTAGATCCAAATGCGGATCCAGAATTTTCTTCCGCTGAACTGATGCTTTCTATGTTGTCGGTAAGTAGCACTTTGGAGGAGAACAAGGATAAAACGGCGGAAGAAATGTTTATCGAAAACACGAAGTCTATGTTCATCGTGATGGGTGAATTAAAAAAGAAAAAGAACAAAGGCTTGTATTGGGAATTTTACATTCCCTTATTCGATGAACTCGCGCATTCAACGGTTCTCGATGCTTATTGCTATTACATTTCACAACAGTCCAACGAGGTCGCGGCTAAATGGATGGAGGAACACCAAGATCACTTCAACGAGTTAGTGGAGTGGTTTAAAAAGAATGGATAAATCTTAACGTTTGTTAAGTAAAACCCTCCTAGAAATCAATTATTTTTGAGAAGACAAACAGCAAACGCATGGAAAGAAGAAATTTCATAACAAGACTAGGCCTCGGAATATCTTCCTTGGTTGCTTTGCCTTTTGCCTCTTGGTCCAAAGAAAAAGAAGACATGAAAGAAACACAAAATAGCATCAAACGCATTCGTGCGCTCGGATTCCAATGGGAAACTGCAGATCCTTTTTTATTCTGTGTCCACCATGAGGATTTCTTTCCGAAGGGAAATGCGCAACTAGGACCCGATCCAAGTTTATTCAACGGCCGCCACATGGGACAAGATTTCATCGTCAAAGATGGATTCCGCATGTATCACGGCTCCACGGTTCCTGGCTTCCCCGGACATCCACACCGTGGATTTGAAACGATTACGGTTGTTCGTACAGGTCTTGTCGATCACGCGGATTCGTTAGGCGCTGCAGGGCGTTACGGAAACGGCGATGTGCAATGGATGACTGCTGGAAAAGGCGTGCAGCATTCGGAAATGTTCCCGCTGTTGAATCAGGACAAAGACAATCCCTTGGAGTTATTTCAGATTTGGTTGAACCTCCCGAAGAAAAGCAAAATGGTTCAGCCACATTTCAAAATGATTTGGTCGGAATACGTTCCAAAATTCGTTGAGAAGGATGCACAAGGAAATCAAAGCCACATTGAAGTTTTGGTAGGTAAATTAAATGCGCATCGCGCCATCGGTTCGCCACCAAATTCATGGGCGGCAGATGACAACAACCATGTGGCGATTTACAATATCCACTTAGAGCCAAATGCACAATGGACACTTTCTGCAACCGATGCAGGAGTCAATCGTACCTTGTTTTACTACGAAGGAAATCGTTTAAACATTGATGGACAAGAAATCCCACATTACCATGCGGTGGAAGTGGATCCAACGATGGCGCTGACCTTAAAAAACAACACAGAAACATCCAAAGTTTTGGTGTTACAAGGACGTCCAATCAACGAGCCTGTCGTTCAACACGGTCCATTCGTGATGAACACCAAAGAAGAAATCTACCAAGCTTTCGAAGACTACCAGAAAACACAATTCGGTGGATGGCCATGGTCCCGCTACGATCAAGTGCACGATGTTTCAGAGGGGCGCTTTGCGAAGCATGCCGATGGACATGTGGAGAAGCCGAAGGGGTAATAAAAAACATATTATAATATGTAATTTTACTAAAAATACATATATTTGCATAATATAATATGTAAATATGTTTGAAGGTAATGTCAAAATCAAGGACCTAAAAGAAGAGATTGGGCTTCTTGTTAAATCCTATCGTAAACGCGATAAACTTTCAAGAAAAGAACTAGCAGAGCAGTTAAATGTATCGCGCATCACGATTCAGAATTTAGAATCTGGAATGAATTTTACTATCGATACCTTATTGAAAGTCTTGCAGCATTTCGATGCTATGGTTGCGCTTAATGATTTTATTATCGAGAAGCGAAAAGAGAACGACGAAGTAGAATCTTTATATTAAGGGGATGGCAAAGAACGAGGTTATTACGTTGCGTTGTTTTGGTCAAGAAATTGGTCGAATTGGCTACGATGAGCACAAAAGCAGGTCATCTTTTCAGTACAGTCCTGAATTCCTTCAAAGCAATCGCTTTTCCAATATTATTCCACAAACGGGTATCTTGAAGAAGGAATCTAGGGTTCAATTATTTACACAATTTAACTCGGAAACATTTCGGGGCTTACCTCCGATGATCGCAGACTCCTTGCCAGATGTTTTTGGTAATATCATTTTTAAAAAGTGGTTGGAATCGAAGGATAAAAACTTTGAGAAAATTTCAGTTTTGGAACAACTTGCGTATGTTGCAAATCGAGGAATAGGTGCATTTGAATTTGAACCAAGTATGCCACTTTCTGCAACGGATTCTCTTGATTTAAGTGAAGTTGTATCCGTATTAGGGCAAGTTCTTCATTCGAAAGAATCCTTGGAGGAAAGCCAGCTCAATAGTAATGCGTTATTAAATATTTTTAAAATTGGAACATCTGCGGGTGGAGCGAGACCAAAAATATTGATTTCCGAAAACAAAGAAACGGGAGTGATTATTCCTGGGGATTTAAATTATTCTGCTGAATTTGAACATTATTTGGTCAAATTACAATTGGAAAATGAATCTGGATACAGTCGCGAGTTGATAGAATAAAGCTACTACCTTACTGCAACCAATCTTGGGATTACTATGATGCCCTCCAAATTAATCGATCAGCAGCATTTTGCCACTTTGCGTTTTGATCGTGTTGATGGAAAGAAGAAACATGTATTGACAGCAACCGGTCTAACAGGTTGGGATTTTCAGCAGCCAAAAGATTCTCATTATGAGAATTTGTTTGAATTGGCACTGTTTTTAAAAATCCCCAACAGCGAAATAGAAGAATTATTTAAACGAATGGTTTTTAACATTGTTTTTTGCAATACGGACGACCATTTGAAAAATCATTCCTTCTGCTACAATGAAATTGAGGACAAATGGAACTTGTCTCCAGCTTACGATCTAACGTATTCGCTAAACCCCTTGTTAAATTACAAACGTTATAGTCGAGCCTTGGGTGTAAATGGAAAAAGAGTGGATGTTTTATTGGAGGATGTGATGCAAATCGCTCAAAAATTCACGATTAAGAATCCCAAATCAATTATAGTAAGCGTTCAGCATGGACTCGATTTCTGGGAACAGAAAGCAATTGAATTGAATATCCCGAGAGTGATCATTCAAAGCATCCAAAAAGATTTTGTGCGATTGATTTAATTGGCAAAGAAGGGTATTTATAGAAACCGAAGGGCTAATGAATTTCATTTGTCCTTGAAAGACTTCTGGAGCAAAGATTCAAGAAGATTTAATCAGCTAATTTTCGTAAGTTTATTCTTTATAAGAAGTTCCTCATGAAGAAATATACCTTAAGTTTTCTCCTTTTTCTTGCTCCTTTGCTTTCCATCCACGCGCAAGTCGCTGATTGGATTGATGCAAAACCTGGAATGGGAATAGATGTTGCTATCGATCAATTTCAAGATAGTTATACCTGTGGTCAGATTGTTGGCTTAAACAATCAAATTGGAACGACAACTGTGAATAGCAATGGACTTCAAGATGTTGTTGTTCAAAAACATGCATCTAATGGTTCGCTTTTGTGGGTGACCCATTTTGGCGGTGCGGGAAGTGATTATTCAGCTAAAATTGTTTTTGATGGACAAAATGCGGTTTGGGTAGTTGGACATTTTCAGCAAACGATGACTGTCGGTTCATTTACGCTCGTTTCTGGAGGTGGATCAGATGTTTTTATTGTCAAATTGGACGCAAGTAATGGTGCGGTGTTAATGGCGAAAAAAGGTGGTGGAAGCACAAATGATTACGCCATGGATTTAAGTCTTGGCACAAACGGAAATTTGTTTTTCACCGGTAATTATAATGGCTCCTTTGTTTTTCCTGGCGCAAATATCAGCTCAAGTGGAAACGGTCATGCCTTTGTATTGGAAATCGATTTAGCTGGAAATCCAGTGCAGTCTTTTGGAATAACAGGAGGCGTTTCTATTTACACGCATACGACGGACATTTTTGGAAATATTTACGTCGGTGGATTTTCAACTTCGACGAATATTGGATTTAATGGAACAACTCAATCCATGAGCGGACAAAACCACTTTATTGCCAAGTTCAATGCGATGGGTGTTTTTCAATATAAAACATCATCCTCTTTTAATGGAGAGGTTTATGGCTTGTGTGCTGATTCTACAGGAAGTATTTATTTTACAGGGAACTTTGACACTCAAGCGAGTTTTGGATCCATTTCTTTGACCAATGGCGCGAATGATAATGCGCTTCTTGTCAAAATAAACAACAACGGTAATTATTCATGGGCAAAGTCCTTTGGTGGAAATGGCAATGATCAAGGCTATGATTTGAAATGTAAAGGAAATGGTCAATTGTTTTTGACGGGAGTTTACTCTGGGAACATCACTTTTGGTACCATTCCGTTGTCCGGAGGCTCGAATTTTAGGGCGTATTTAGCTGAAATTGATTCGAGTGGTCTAGTTACAAACGTTATTCCAGGCTCTTCATCTAATTCCATGGTTATTTCGAATGCGCTTTTCTTATCCGGCGATGATATTTACTTGACTGGCATTGGGTCAGGATTGATGAATATGGCAGGACAAACGTGCCTTCTTTCAGAATCATTTTTGGTAAAGATTGCAGGGAATGCGAATGCGATGAATGGAAAAGTATACTTGGATGTGAATAGTAATGCCTCACTTGATCCAACGGAAATAGGTTTACCGAATGTCCTGTTGCAACTGACAAATGGTTCTTTCCAAGCACTGTCAGCAAATTCAGGTCTATATGAACTCTATTCTACCGCAGGGAGTTACTCGGTGAGTATGCCGAATGTTCCACTTTACCATAGTTTAAGCACTGCGCCCACGCAATCCGCGGTTTTTTCTGGACTTGGAAATGTAGATTCATTGAATCATTTTGGACTTGTTCCCATACCTAATATGCCTGATTTGCGTGTGACGCTAACACCGCTTACAGCGCCAAAAGCGGGATATGTTTTAGCTTATTTGTTGTCCTATAAAAATATTGGGACCGTTGCGCAGAATGCTACGGTATACTTTACTTCCCCTTCAGGAATTAATTTCCTTTCAGCTTCTCCTGTGCAAAGCGCTCAAACAGGTGGGAATGTCGAGTGGCAATTGGGAATGTTGCAACCAGGACAACAAGGAGATATTTACGTTCAGTATAACATTCCTGTAGGAACACCAATTGGTTTTTCGCTTTCGTCCCAAGCACAAATTACACCAATTATCGGTGATTTAACCATTAATGATAATAGTTCACAAAGTCAAATTCAAGTGGTAGGACCTTATGATCCCAACATTAAATTAGTAGATAAAGATACGCTCTACAATATCTCCGCTTCGGATTGGTTGGAGTATACCGTTCACTTTCAAAATGTAGGGACAGACACCGCTTATAACGTTGTGATTGTCGACACCATTTCTACGCTATTAGATTTGGGTTCTTTTGAGGTGTTATCCATGAGTCATCAACCACTCGAAGTAAGTTTTGACCAACGCGTATTGACCTTACGTTTTAATCAAATCATGTTGCCTGATAGTACGACCAATCAAGTTGGTTCGAATGGATTTGTGAAATTCCGAATGAAACATCCATCGTCCTTACCTTTTCTCACGGAAATTGAAAATTTCGTCGATATTTACTTCGATTTTAACGATGCCATCCGCACAAATACGGCGACAACCGTTCATCTGGACTCCACACTTTCTGGAATTTTCACCCTCGATCAACAGGAGTCTTTTGTCATCTATCCGAACCCAACCAATGCTGATTTAACGATTCAATGGAATCAAACCGAGAACGAGTCAGCACAATTGATGATCAGTGATTTAAGTGGCAGAATACTACAAAAAAGCACACTAACTGGTAAAGAAAACAAATTGAATACTGAATCTTTAAAACCAGGTATTTATAACCTTCAAGTGCTATTGAATGGTCGTCAGAGTAGTCAACGGTTTGTGAAATTGTAGCCTGACTTCGTCAATATTTCAATAGCTCCCCCTCCTAAATCCCGATGGAGTAAATTGTTTTTTTCTTAAAAACACGCGGTTAAAATAACTCAAGGACTCAAAGCCACAATCGTGTGCAATTTTGCTGACAGTGTCTTCGGAAGAGAGCAAAAGATGACAGGCTTCATTGATGCGCAAATCGTTGAGGTAATTCGAGAAGGTGGTGCTCGTGGCTTTCTTGAAGAATTTGCAGAAATTGCTTTCGGTCATAAAGACAAGCTCGGAAACTTGCTTCAGTGAAATGGACTCCGAATAATGGTTTTGGATGTACGAGCAAACTTTGTTGATGCGCGTTTCGAACTTCTTGGAAATCACGTTGTGGTAGGAATCCAAACACAAGTTTGTGGCTGGTTTTTCTGTGAGATCTTGCAATAGGGATAAAAGCAATAGGACGCTTTCCAGTTCTTTCGTTTCGACAAGTGAGCGAAGTTTTTCAACAAACGCAGCATCCGAATCGAAACGAATTCCTTTTGCTGATTTCGCTAATAGTTCCTTGATGGACTCACCTTCACTCAACCTTAAAAAGGGTTCGATGAATTCGCTGGAAAATTGAATGACGATTGCTTCGGATGGACTTCCATCCTCATTTTTTCCCCACCACGTATGTGGGAGATTACTTCCCAAGAGGATAAGGTCGCCGGTAGAAAATTGTTCGTGTGAATTGCCGACAATGCGGTAGCCACTTCCGTTGAGGATGTAGGTCAGCTCATACTCCGGATGATAATGCCACTTGAACTCAAAACTTGGAACGGTTATCCGCGTTGAATAAAAACTGGCTCTTCCTTTTTTGGAAGGAATGTCTTCTAAAATGGCTTTCATAGCATCTGATGAACTAAATTCAAGTGATAAATGTACTAAATATTCAATATAGTATCATAAATATCGAATTTACGATTAAAGGCATTTGTCCTGATTGCCTATTTTTGACTTTGCTATTGTTAATGTTGAACACCATGAATACCTTACCCGAATCGATTCGTAAAAAACTCGAAGCACCGTACGCTTTGACACAGGATCAACTTACGTTTTATCAAAAAAATCAATTCATCAAACTAAAAGAGGTTTTCGATACGGAAACCATACACTTTTTCAACGAGGTGATTTCCGCGCAAGTCAATCAAATGAATCACGAGCAAACAGCACTTGAAGAGCGAAGCACCTACGGAAAAGCATTTTTGCAATTGTTCAATTTATGGCGTGAAAATGAACTCGTCAAAGAATTGGTTTTTAGCAAGCGAATGGGCAAAATAGCCGCTGATTTGATGCGTGTGGACGGTGTGCGTTTGTACCACGATCAAGCCTTGTTTAAAGAGGGTGGAGGCGGAATCACACCTTGGCATGCCGATCAATATTACTGGCCTTTGTCAAGCGATAAAACGGTTACTGCATGGATTCCCTTGCAAGCAACGCCGCTGGAAATGGGTCCACTGGAATTTAGTGCGGGTAGTCATGCCATCGTCGAAGGAAGAGAACTGGAAATCGGTGATGAAAGTGAAGAAATCATTCAGAAAACATTGCGCGTGACGGACTTTCATCATGTCATTGAAGCATTCGATATTGGTGAAATCAGTTTCCATTCTGGGTGGATTTTCCACCGCGCTGGTGCAAACGTCACAAACGACATGCGTAAAGTGATGACGGTTATTTACATGGATAAAGACATGATTCTGAAAAAACCGGATAATAAAAATCAAGAAAACGACTGGAATACCTGGTGTCCGGGTGCGAAAATTGGCGAGGTGATTCAAACGCCTTTAAATGAACTCATTTATTCAAATTGAGCATGGACATCAAATACCTGTGTACGTATTGGGGATCCGAGGATCTTTCCGCAAAAGCTTTTTTAGACAAGGTGCTTGCGCATGGCTTCGATGGCGTTGAAATTAACTTTCCAGATGATCAGCAATTTGTGGATGAATTTATGTCCGAACTGGAACGCATCCGTCAGACGAGCCATCCAGCGTTTATCTTTATCGCTCAACAAGTACTTTCAAACGAGAAGGAAACGGTTGCAGCCTACAAAGAACGATTGACGAACCGACTGAATTTCCTCGTTGGACTCAATCCAAATGCGATTAATTCTCACACTGGCAAGGACTTTTTTGATTTCGATGCCAATGTGGACATCCTACATTTGACCGAAGAAATCGCGAGCAAGTCAGGAATTCCAATCTGGCACGAAATCCACCGTGGAAGGTTTTCCTTTCACCTTCGAACGCTGCTCGATTATTTGAAACTATTCCCGAATCTGAAACTCATCGCAGATTTGTCCCATTTTTGCGTCGTTTCGGAAAGCGATTTAAGTGATCAACACGAACTTTTGACCCGAATCTATCCAAACATCGAACACATTCATGCCCGCGTGGGATTTGAACAGAGTCCACAGGTGAATCATCCTTTTGCTCCTGAATGGAAAAAGCACTTGGATCGGTATACCACTTGGTGGAACGAAATCATTCAGCTTCAGTCGCAGAAGGGAAATGCACATTTTACCATCACACCGGAATTCGGTCCATTCCCATACATGCCTCAAGCGCCATTTACCCAAAGTCCCTTGGCGAATCAATGGGATCTGAACACTGAAATGAAAAGGTATTTACACGAAAACGTAAAGGCATGAAGTTAAAATGGATGGTTTTGTGTTGTTTTGTGAGCGTTGGGTGGGTCTTATCCGCGCAGAAGTACAGCAAATTTGTCAATCCATTTATTGGGACTGATGGAACGGGACATACCTTTCCAGGTCCATCCATGCCCTTCGGAATGGTGCAACCCGGACCAGATAATCAGGATTACGGTTGGAATCACACCAGTGGTTATCAATACAAGGATACGTTTCTCATGGGATTTTCCCAAACGCGTTTCAGTGGAACCGGAATCAATGAAATGGGGGATGTCTTGTTGCTGCCCATCAATCCAAAACGAGCAAGCGAAAAAAATGCATATGACAAAGCAACGGAGTCCGCAAGCGTTGGATATTACCGGGTGACGAAAAAGGACGGAGTCAAAGTCGAACTCACCTGTTCAGACCGTGTCGCTTTTCATCAATACAGCTTTCCGGCACAAGATGCACAAGTTTATTTGGATTTACAGCATGGACTTCGTTTCGTATTTGAAAAAAACGATCCAAAAGGATTGGTGATCGAAAGTTCTGTGAAAATCGAAAACAACACAACCATTTCTGGCTATTGTTCCACCAGTAACTGGGTGAATCGCCGCTATTATTTTACCATCATGTTTAGTCAACCGTTTGTGAATTCGACGTTGTTAACCGGAAAAGAGAACGAAAAAGCGCCCAAGTATTTGTTGGATTTCAACTTACTTAATTCTCAGGTCCTCCAAGTGAAAATTGCCTTGTCCACGGTGGATGTCGAAGGTGCCAAACGAAACATGGAAGCAGAAATCAACCATTGGGATTTTCAAAAAGTACGTGACGAAAACCGCAAAACATGGGAAAACTATTTGTCGAGAATTGACATCAAAGCACCACAAAAGCAAAAGGAAGTATTTTACACTTCTCTGTACCATTTGCTTTTGCAACCTTCGAACATTGCGGATGTCGACGGACGATACCGTGGAGTGGATGACGTGGTCAAAACAGCGGCAAACAAAGCATATTACTCCACACTTTCCATTTGGGATATTTACCATGGGGCCTTTCCCTTGTTACAAATTGTAGCGCCAGAAAAAATCGATGGAATTGTTCAAACCATGCTCGTTCACCATCAAGCGAAGGGATTCTTGCCTATTTGGACAGCTTGGGGACAAGACAACTATTGTATGATAGGTAATCACGCCATTCCCATGATTTTATCCGCCTATCAAAATGGATTTACAGGATTCGATTCGAATGCGGCGCTTCAAGCAATGGTAGAAACGAGTACGGTGAGTCACATCAATTCAAACTGGGAAATGTATACGAAGTTTGGCTATTATCCCTTCGATCTTTTGGAGATTGAATCCGTTTCTAGAACACTCGAAAGTGGCTACGATGATTGGTGTGTCTCCGAAATGGCACGCAAACTTGGACGTGAAGACATCGTTGAGGACTTTCAGAAAAGGGCAGCGTATTACCGAAATTTGTTTGATCCTGAAACAACTTTTTTACGTGGAAAAAATTCGAATAGACAATGGCGCACACCCTTTGATCCCTTGATGGCCACTTCGCCTCTGAACAATCCTGGTGACTATACCGAAGCGAACGCTTGGCAGTATTTTTGGACTCCCGCGCAACACGATGTGCAAGGAATGATTGACTTGCTTGGCGGAAAGCAACAGTTTACGGATAAGCTGAATGCATTTTTCACGACGGAATCGCCCAATCCGAATAAATTCCTTGGACAAGAAGCAATGATTGGACAGTACGCACATGGAAACGAACCGAGTCACCACATTTGTTATTTGTATGCGTATTCCAACGAGCCCAAAACAGGTCAAAAGTACATTCACCAAGTCGTAAAAGACTTTCACAACAATACTCCGGATGGAATGATAGGAAACGATGATTGTGGTCAAATGAGTGCGTGGTACATTCTTTCCACCTTGGGTTTTTATCCCGTTAATCCAGCGGATGGAACCTTCGTTTTTGGCAGTCCACAAGTCAAAAAGGCGACCATAAACGTATCCAACAATCAACGACTCACGATCAAAGCGAAGCACTTTTCGAGCGAAAACATTTTCCAAGAGGACCCAAGCTTCAACAATGAAATAGTGAACAGGAATTTCATCCGCTATCCCGAGTTGATGCAGGGCGGTACCTTGAAATTTCACATGACGAATAAAGAAATAAATACCATTCAACGATGAAAAAGACACTCATTCTCGCGCTGATCATGCTCTCATGCAAGGTTTCATGGACGCAACATCAAGTCAAAAAAGGAGAAATCATGTACCATGTGTGCCAACGTAGTTTCTATGACAGCAATGGCGATTTACAGGGTGATTTATCTGGACTTCGTCAGAAGTTGCCGTATTTGCAAGACTTTGGAGTCACATCGATTTTACTTTTTCCCTTGTACGAATCTGACTGTTACCACAACTATTTCGCGAACGATTTTGAGAAGATTGATGCGGAATTCGGAACGATGGAAGAATACATCGAGTTAGTGAAAGAAGTCCATCAACGAGGGATGAAAATCTACATGGACATGGAAACGCAGTATGTGACATCCGATCACGCTTGGTGGAAAGATGCGGTGGGAAACCTGGAGTCCAAATACAGTGACTACTTATTGTTTGACGATGCAGCACATGAAACGCCTGCCACAATGGTTTTCGGTTTGCGCTTGTTGAATGGCTTTGATGGAAAAGTGATCCATGTAACGACCGTCAATTTAAAAAGCGAAAAAGTACTCGCTTATAACATTGAATTGTTCTCCTACTTCATGGATCCAAACAAGGACGGCAAGTTTGACGATGGCATCGATGGATTTCGATTGGATCACGCAATGGATCACTTGGATGGAAAACCAACCTTGACCAATCTTTTCGCTGAATTTTGGAAACCCTTAATTACTTCCTTGAAAAAGTTAAATCCCGAAGTGAAAATCGTTGCAGAGCAAGCAGATTGGGCCGATTACGGATTTGAGTACTTTGAAAAGGCAACCGTTGACCGCATGTTTGGTTTTGGTTTACAGAAAGCCATCATGTCCTTCGATAAAGAAGAAATCATGAAGAATGCGGAAATCATTTTGAACAAAACGCCAGAAGGGAAGGAGCAAATCATTTTTATTGAAAATCACGACATCGACCGTTTTGCCTCAACGGAAACCAATATCCAACGACAAAAATCCGCTGCAGCCATCATGTTGTGGATTGGCGGGATACCATCCATTTACTACGGACAAGAAATCGGCATGAAAGGAAAAGTATATTCCTTCGGAAACACCGATGGAAACGATATTGGACGTCGGGAAGCATTCGATTGGTATCAGGGTGGAGAAGGAGAAGGAATGTCCCATTGGTACAAAAACTCCGGTGCTTGGTGGACAAACGCCAATCAAAAAGCGAACGACGGAATATCGTTAGAAGAGCAACAGCATGATCCGAATTCCTTGTTTCAGTTTTACAAAAAGACCATCGAATTGAAGCAAAGTCAGTCCGCACTTGCAACGGGAGCCTATCAACATGCGCCAAACAACAATCCGAATGTTTTGAGCTTTTACCGAGTGAATCAAGATCAAAAAGTACTAGTTGTCTTTAATTTATCTGATGAAAAACAAGTGTTTCGTATGAATGACGAAATCAAAAAAGCCAGAAATCTACTTCAGCGAAAACAAAGGTTTGAAGAAGAAATGATGTTGGAGCCTTATCAATTTACGGTGTGGCAGGTGAAGGAATGAAACATCAACATGTACCGTAAAAGAACACCAGCAAAATCGCCGCACGGAGTTTATTGTGGTGAAGATGTAGGTCGTAATAAAAAGAAGTTTTTAGTTGGTCCATTTCTTGCGAAATGGACCTTTTTTATGCAGCCACATATCAGCGGACGCACTGCTTTGAAGACTCTTATTCTGCTTGGATTTCGAGTAAGAAAAACAATTTCAACATATGATGATTCTAACAGAAAAGCAAAAAGATTAATTTCTTTGAATTAAGAAGTTAAAACACCAGAATTCAATTTCCGTTTTAATCATAAAGTACACAAAAACACGTTGATGAAAATGTATTTAATTGCTATTTTTACATATAATCGGATATATGGTTCGATATAAAGTCTAAATGCAGTATTTAGTTTGTTGATTTAAAACATGTACCATTTGACGGGGAAATAAATTGATTAAGATTCCCGAGCGATACTTAGAGAAGAACCGTAAATATAGTAGCACATAGGTATGACAAAAGAAATTGTTATTTTTGAAAATAGCCAAATACGCAGATATTTTGATGCTCATAAAGAGGTGTGGTATTTCTCATTGGTTGACATTGTTGGTGCATTAACAGATTCTGTGAATCCAACAGATTACCTAAAAAAAATGCGAAAAAGGAATGTTGAGTTAAATCTCTACCTAGGGACAAATTGTCCCCAGATAAAAATGCTTACCAAAGGTAAGAACAGAAAAACATTAGCTGGAAATGTCGAGCAAATATTCAGGTTAATTCAATCAATTCCTTCATCTAAGGCAGAGCCCTTTAAACAATGGCTAGCCAAAGTCGGTTACGAGCGTTTACAAGAAATTCAAGATCCAAGTTTAAGTATCGATAGAGCCCGAGAAAATTGGAAAACTAAGGGGCGAAGTGAAAAATGGATTCAACAACGTATGATGGGTCAAGAAACCCGCAATAAATTGACAGATTATTGGAAGGATAGCGGTGTTACCAAAAAAGATGAATTTGCTACATTGACCAATATTATACATCAGGAGTGGACGGGATTAACTGTGAAAAAACACAAGGAAATAAAAGGCTTAAAATCTCAGAACTTGCGCGATCACATGAGTGAAGCAGAATTACTTTTTACTGCGCTTGCAGAACTTTCAACACGTCAAATTGCGGAAACAAACGAGGCAAGTGGATTGTCCGAGAACGCAGATGCAAGTAAAAAGGGCGGAGGAATCGCCAAAAATGCACGTAAAGAATTAGAAGCAAAAACCGGTAAAAGTGTGGTAACTGGCGAAAACTTTTTACCACCTAAAAACGAGTAGTTGAAAAAAGAATGAATCGCACATTATGTCATTTGTAATAGCGAGGAAGCAATCAACTTTAAATTATAAAATCTACTCCTCAACAATTTTAAATTCCCGAATCGATTACCACCTTAACAGTAATAGAACATCAGCAAAATCGCCGCACAGAGTTTAGGTAGTGAAGATGTAGGTCGTAGAAACATACAGCTTGATGTGCGAAACTACGGCAATGTCACTTGTTAATAAATTATTTGGTTTAAAATAATTGACAGTTAACTTTTTGAATGTCAATCAAAAAAAAGTAAATTTGAATAAGCGTATTGAACGTACAAAGCCATTATTTTTTTTAAAAAATGAACAAATTTCTTTTATTAATCGGACTTTTTAGTTTGTCAATTTCAGCCGGGGCACAAGTCTTTGTGACACTTCCGGTATCATTTGATAGTCCTGTCGGTTATCATGATGACTACAATACAGCGAATCAAAATTTTGGAAATGCTGCTTTTATTGCTTCTTTTCAAATCCCTGGATACCATTTTGGAGTGAATACCAATAGAGGACTGATGGCATTTGATTTGTCTTCTATTCCGGTTGGATCAACCATTATCTCGGCGAAACTCAACTTGCACGCATACACTGATTTTACTGTCGCTGCTTTGCAGAACGGTCATTGTGGTAATAATCAGAGTAAACTTTCCCGAATTACGAGTAATTGGAACGAAACTACGGTAACTTGGAATTCACAACCTACGGTTTCCAATGTGAACGAAATCTTATTGAATCAAAGTAACGCAACAAACCAAGATTACCTCAATGTTAACGTGTCAAACCTTGTTCAAGACATGGTGAATAATCCTACAACTAGTTTCGGTTTCAGACTTGCACTTGTTGATGAGGTCGTTACTTCAAGCCTCGCTTTTTGCAGTAAAGAGTATCCTGATCCTTCAAAACATCCCTCCCTTGTCGTGGAGTACCGATTGCCAGCCTCATCTCTATCAGAATTCACGTTTGAAGAGTTTGCAATGTACCCGAATCCAGTACAAAACACCCTACACTTAAGTTTTCCAAATGCTGAGCAGAACAGACGCATTACCTGTGTTGATGCTCAAGGTAAGCGTATCTTCCAGGTGAGTGGTGAGAATCAAGATCTTGATTTAGACCTTTTGTTTATGGCTTCAGGACTTTATACAATTTTCATTGAAGAGTCCTCCATCGTTTATCAAGCACAGAAGTTTTATAAGAATTAAGGATTAGCTTATTGAGATGAAGTAAATTGTTTTTCTATTAAGGTGTTACTGGAAAAGCATACGGAAAAGTGCCGACTTTCCATTTTTCCAATACGGAAAAAGGAAGTAAATAGGAATCTGTTTCGCATACACGAGCGTACCGTGCGACAGATGGACCAAATGAGATGCCTTCTTTTGTGAATTCCCAATCAGGATAAGTCCAACTTTCGGGAAGATTGCAAAGATTCATACATAAATCCTCCTCCTCACTTACATCTGGATAAATCAATAGCTGATCAAGGAGCAATTGGATGAGATGAGGTGCAAGAAAGTTCGAACGGTAATCAGAAAAAGCTTGAAAATTCGTTCCTTCTTCATCGTAAATCACTATGGATGAATCAAAGGACAGGATTTCTTCTAAACTGTAGTTTTTTCCGTTATTCAGATCAAGTAAGTAACAAGATTTCCCGAAATCATCATGCGGTCCACCACAAGACCAATAATGGAAAATGCTAAAACTAAATAGATTTTGGTCTAGGTAATGAAAGTCTACGCTCATTTCGATTCCTCCACCTGTATTGTATTCCCAATCGGATGTGCAAGTGAGCTCATTCATGGATTCCTCAAAAAGGATTTCTTCCAAAACTGGATTCACTATTTGCAAGGTTTTTATGGAAAAAGTTGAGTCTAGGTAGAATCCATATGCATAACTATGCACTTCACTAATCCATCGAAATTGTTGTCCTTCAAAATTGCTCGCCGAATCTGTGACAAATGAAAATTTACTGGTTCGCACGTATTCAAATGGATTGCTTTTTTTTAACTGTTTAACGGATTTTACGTGGTCGTATTTATTAGTGATCGTTTCCACGTTAATTTTATGAAGAATGACAGGGAATTGCTTTCCATTTATACCTGTCCACGTTCCGGTAAATTTCCCGCTTTGGTCTTTTGTTAAAACAAATTTCTCTTTAAATGTTTGTCCATCTAAATCAAAGTAAAAGGTAAATTTCATTCCCTCTCGCTTCCCTTCCATAGGAATGTCTTTCAAGGAACTAGCGTAGAAATAACGAACATCCGTGATGCGGGGTTCATCCTTGGGATAGTCTTTTGTGTAATCATCAAATTGCATGTAAATCGTCGATTTCCCCAAGGTTCCTTCCAAATGATAAGAGTCCATAGCGAACATGGGGAAAACCATTAAAAGGAACGGAAATAAAAGAAGTTGAGTTCGCTGTTTCATAATGTAAAAGTAGTAAAGGATTGATCGTAAATCAACTAATAGGTTGATCGCTTTTTCGGATTCTTAGTGATTATATTTTCGAAAATGTTTATCTTAGTTCAAGATGAACAGGATTTTAAATATTGGCAAAGTGCTCATGGCATTTGTATTGATCATTGTATTTGGATCAGTAGGCACCTTACTTCGCATCGTTTCTTTCGGGACTTTAACCAATTTCAATCGGACGGTTTGGATTCCTTTATTTTGTAAAATCGCCTTGCGCACAATGGGAATTCGCGTTGAAAACCGTGTAGAATTACCCTCCTCAAACACTCCTTTTTTTATTACATTCAATCACAATTCTTATTTGGATGGATTTGTACTCATGAGTTTAGGGATTCGGAATATGCGCATTCTAATGAGTGAAAAAATGTTGGTTTTTCTGCCAGTTTGGTTGATTTCATTTTCCATAGGACTCTTATACATTCCGATGAAAAATCATCCCAAAAGAAGGATGCGTTATTTTTTCAAAGTGGAAAAATTAATCAGCAAAGAAAAAGTGCACATTATGGGATCCTCTGAAGGAGTGCACACCTATGCAGATCGCATTGCACCGTTTAATCGTGGTGTGTATCATATGGCGGTCAATTGCCAAATTCCAGTAATTCCTTTGTTTATTTACACACCCATTGAATCGAATCCCTACGCTAATTTTCGTCCGTTTAAACGTGGTACCATTATCATTGAAAACCTAGGATTGGTTGAAACAAACGATTGGAAAATAGAAAATTTAGACCAACATGTAGCGGATGTTCGTTCCAAATATGTGGAGCGTTTTAATCAATATTATCACCTTAACACGGAATAAGAAATGAATCCAAACGAAATTTTTACTCGCGCAGCACGAATTGCGTCCAAACAACTTCCCGAGCTAAATCCAAATGCTTTAAATGCGGCGATTGATGAAATAAAAGCAAGGACTCAGCGCTCAGCAGCATTGAACGAAAGGGCGAAAAAAGTCCTGCCAAATGGTTCTCAACATACATTGCCTTTATCCAATCCATACCCTTTCTTTATGAATAAAGGAACGGGTAGTTCCCTGCTTGACGTGGATGGAAATGAATACACCGATTATATTTTGAGTGGTGGAGCGATTATTCTAGGACACAACGATCCTGGCTTAATTCACAGTATTCAGGAATTATTATCCAACAAAACACACTTCCACGGACATTTTGACGAATTGGAATTGGATGCTGCAGAACAGTTGATCTCCTTTTTCCCTTCCATTGAAAAAGTAAGATTTACGGCGAGTGGGAGTGAAGCAAATAATGCAGCGATTAAAATAGCGCGAGCTGTTACTGGAAAGAAGAAACTCATAAAATTTTTGGGACATTACCACGGTTGGGGACATGAGTATTTGATGGATGTGGAAGTGCCCGGTTCGGGGAAATTTGTCACTAATGGCATTCCTGATGAATACATGGATCAAACGATTTTGGTTCCGCCGAATGACTTGGAAAAACTAGAAGATGCGTTTAGAGAACATCAAGCGGATGGTGGAATTGCAGCCATCATCATTGAGCCTTATGGCGCCGAATCAGGGTTGGTCCCAATTATGGACGGATTCAATGAAGCGGCACTAGAAATGGCACATCGCTATGGAGCCTTGTACATTATGGATGAGGTTGTAACGGGATTTCGCTTAGGGAAAGGTGGAGCTCAACAGCGCTTGGGAGTCATGCCGGATTTAACGACTTTAGGAAAAGGACTCATGAACGGATTTCCTTCCTGTGGTGCGGTTGGCGGTAAAAGCGAATACATGGATGCGGCAAATGTCAGCATTCCATACAAAACACCATACACCTACGTAGCGGGTACACTTTCGGGAAATGCCTTGTCGGTTGCCGCGTGTAAATATGTTGTTTCTACGCTGGCAACCAGCAATCTGCTCGAAACAGCGGAGTCCATGGCGGAGGATGTTGTGCGAAAATTAAACGCACTTTTCGCAGCATATGAATCGGATTTTTTTGCCTACAATATTGGAAATATTTTACGCGTTGAATTAACAGCTCCGCATGCGGTTCCATTAACCTCTCCGGAAGCGTTGATGGAAGTTGTTCATCGTAGACAAACACTTTCTTCTTATTCTGTGCTAGTTGCCTCAACAGGAGTCTTGTCAAGACATGGGAGAGACTTTGTGAGTTGCGCGCACACACTTGCGGACAATGATCGGTATGTTGCGGGGTATGAAAAATTACTTCAAAGTTTTATTCGATGAATACGCCGAAACGCGTCTTAATTACCGGCGTTTCCAAAGGCATTGGGAAGGCGATTGCACTGGACTTAGTTCAGCAAGGATTCGAAGTTTATGGTACATCGCGTCGTCCTGACTTACTCACGAATAAAATAGGTGGTGTAACTTATATTCAACTTGATTTAAGTGATGAATCGTCGATCGAACGGTGTTTTCATGAGCTGTCAGATATTGATATGCTCATAAATAATGCTGGACAAAGTCAAATGGGACCTGCCGAAGAAATTTCAAACAATAAAGTTCGGGAGATCTTCGAAGTGAATTTCTTTGGGACCTTGAGTTTAACGAAGAAATATTTAAGTGTGATGCGTACAAAACGTAGCGGTAAAGTCATCAATATTGGAACCCTTTCTGGCACATTTGCCATGCCCTTTCAGTCGACGTATGGCTCTTCTAAAATTGCCTTGCGTATTTGGACACTGTGTTTGAGAAAAGAGATGAGGCCGTTTGGTGTACATGTGAGTACGATCGAACCATTTTACATCAATTCCGGTATTCAATTAGAATACATTTGTCCAGATGGATCCGATTACAAAGCTATTTCCGATGGCGTTTATGATCAGCGATCCAAAAACCTGTCTAAAGCGGTTCCACCAAACCAATTGGTTGCAACGGTCAATAAAATTATTCGTGCGAAAGATCCCAAAGGCATGTACATTTCAGAACGAAAAGGAAGGTTGTTTAATTTTATCGGACGTTTCCTTTCAGGAACAACCATCGAAAAAATAGCGTGCAAAACGGCTGGAATAACCTATTAAAGTCACTTTCTTATTTTTCTTGACGAGGCAATTACGTTTTCATCGTGAAAGTGCTACTTCCAAACGTCCACTTTGTGTTGCAAAGTTTGGGGTTATGTAGTTTACTATGCTAACAGCTTCTCAGGATTTATTTCATACCGAGGGTACTAAAAAGGGTACTACATTCATCTGTTTAAGTTCTAAATCCATATTCAAACGGAAGGTTGCGGAAATTGGAGGTGTCAATTCATTCAAAATACATTTGCTGAAAAAATCAGGAAATATGAAAAAACACTATTTAAATTATTGGAAGAATTGTGATTGATACAATAGAAAAAGTAAAAATATAATACTAGGTAGAATGAATTTTAAATTGTCTCACAAATTCTTTTTTCTTAAAGAGGTAAGTTCAGTGCCAAAACCAAATTGAATGATCGGTGTAGCTTTTAAGCTTTCTCCCAAAACAAAACCAGATGTTTTATAACCAATTCGAGCACTCAAATACATAGGGCTTGACGTGAATTTTTTTTCGATTAAAACATCAGCCATAAAACCATTTCCTCCTATTTCTTGAAACGGTTGGTTACTAAATTTAGAATTACCGAAATACATAGTAGGTTGTGAAAATACTTCGAAATGTGGAGATATTATAAAACCATTCTTATCTAAAAGATTTGACATTTTTATTCCTAAGCCGTAGTAATTTCTACCATATGCCTCTCCATATCTAAATTGCAAATGCATTTTATTATTTGGAAACACTAAAGGTGTTCGTAGGTTGTATTCTAGCCCAAAAGGAGCCAAAACCAAAGAAAAAGCAGGCATAAATCTCACTTTTCCTATTCTTAATAACGGAAGTTTCATGTAACGTTCTCCTCTAATAATAAAATTACCTATAGAAAATAAACTAAAATAAAGATTCGGATCAGAAAACGCTGTAATGTAATTTGCTCTGTGAAAATCTCTTGATTTTATCTTGAATTTTTCATCAATATCTTGTACAATACTGTCATATATGAAATTCCCATTATTATACATAGTAGGATTATAAAGCAAATTCAAATTAAATAAATAACTGCCCATATCTCCTCCAAAGCCATATTCATCGGCATATTGTATGTATTGAAAATTATCCAACGATGTTTCTAGGTAAGTAGTAGCATCAGCATATGGTATTGAATTGTTTTTCACCCATTGTTCTTGACAATCAATACGATGCAAATTTTCAGCCATCACTCCAGAAGCTGCGAGATGTATTCTTTGAGTTAAATGATAATTGTAATTTGAATTTTGATTGGAATAAACAACCGCAATACCTACTTTTTGGTGATTGGCTTTATCAAAATTAAGGAAAATAGGAATAATTCCTTTTGTATGGTTTCTAGTTAGGTATAAATATATTGGCTGATAATAGGCTGCAAGTGTATAGTTTAAATTGTTTAAGCTTGCAACATGACCAATAACTTCATGGTTATAGAGCATCATATTAAATGCGATTTGCCTATCGAGAGCAGCGTATATGAGAAAACGACTCGTTGCTTTAAGAAACATTTGTTTCCCATCTCGTTGCTTCATCCAAGGTATCCTATCGTCGATTATGTAGTGAATGGATCGGTTAACGGATCTTAAATTTGTTGTGTAAGCAGCTGATGTGGTTGGAAGTCCCATTGAAAAATCCAAGTTAAACTTATGATTGGGAATTGAATTTATGGATTCTTGGCAAAAAGAGAACGTATGCCCATTCAAGAGAAAAAGTGTAAGTATTGTTATTCGTATCTTCATGTTTGGAATAAAATGTTTCGGGCTTGTGGTTCGCCCAGTATATTTTAATAATAATCTATTTTCTAAAAATACGAATAGTTTGATTCAAATTAAACGCTTCAACGAATTGTTTTCTTGAGTTGACGCTTTACACCCTCGCTTCGCTGCAGTTGCAATGCTGCGGAACATCTTTGCCAATGTCTTCACAATCTTAATCCGCTGGGATTACGCTGACGCGTTTTCCCTGAATGGGGCTCAGCCCAAACAAACGTCCACTTTGCGTTGCAAAGTCTGGACTTTTTTTGTTTTCTCGGTTTTTTGAAATGGTTTCGAGCGTGTTTGATAAAATGATCCGCTGGGATTACGCTGACGCGTTTTCCCTGAATGGGGCTCATCCCAAACAAACGTCCACTTTGCGTTGCAAAGTCTGGACTTTTTTTGTTTTCTCCGCTTTTTGAAATAAATTTCAAACGCGTTTAAAACAAAAAAAGTCCACTTCTCTCGAAGTGGACTTTTGTTTGTGATCCCGCTGGGATTCGAACCCAGGGCCCATACATTAAAAGTGTATTGCTCTACCAGCTGAGCTACGGAATCAATTAATTCGGGTGCAAAGATATGATTATTCTTTTGTTATCACAATATTATTGCAGTAAATTTGATAATAATTGGTGAAAAAAAACCAATTAACTGATTTTCAAGTAAAAATAGGATTTTGAAGGGTGTGATTTTTTTAGTGGGGATGATGGGTGCAGGGAAAACAAGTCTGGGAAAGACCTTGGCTAAGCAATCTGGACTTCCATTTTTAGATACGGATGCGTACATAAAAGTTCAGACCGGACAATCGATTCCAGAAATTTTTAGCTCCAAGGGTGAGGTTGCCTTTCGTAAATTAGAAGAAGAGTGCTTTCACTCATTAACACCGAATGCTCAATGGATCGCAACAGGTGGGGGATTCCCTTGTTACAATGACTTAATGGTGAAAATGAAGCAACTTGGAACCGTGGTTTATTTGAAAATGACACCTGAAGAATTAAATAAGCGCATTCAAAGTGTTGCGAATCGACCCTTGTTGCAAACAAGTGAACCGATCAACGAGTTAACTCGATTATTACTCGAACGAACAGAAATTTACGAGATGGCTGATTTCGTGATCAATGGAAATCAAACAACGGATAACTTGGTCAAAGAATTTCAGAAACTTGGTTTAATATAAGTCCTTTCTAAATCCAACGTTGAAAATCACAAATAAGGCGGAAAGCAATTGTGTTTGACTTGCAGTATAATTACTGGCTGTTGGTTTCGTCAATAAATATTGTCCACTTAAATCCGCGTAAACTGTTCCAATGGCTGGAAAGGTATACTTAACTCCAACTTGAAGTCCTAATGCAAGGCTTAAAATGGTGCCTTCGCGCTCTTCTCCCGGACTCAATGAATAGTTGTCGGCCCAAGTATATTGTCCTGTTGCATCTGTCGTTGAATACTCGTTTTTGACCTTGTTTACAATGACCATGATGTTGGTGCCTGAATAACCTGAAAACCCATAATCAAAGTCGTTGCCAATGTATCTGCGTGTTCCTCCTTCAAATAACATATAATTCGTTGATCGTCCATAATTCACCGTTAAGTTGTATGGATTAACGTTCATGCTGTTTCCTGTCACAACAGTGGACTGTGTAGTGGATTCTGTCACTGGGAAAAAATAGCTAAATCTACCGTAAACGGATTGGTCCGTAGATCTTGGAACCTCAATTCCTAGGTGTAAATTACCAAACGATTTTGGGGCTCCAAATCCTTTTAAAACACCTGTTCCTGCATCAAAGCTTATTTGAGCACTGACAACTTGAGGAAGAAACAAAAGTAAATTGGCAACTAAAAATGATTTCATATGGTTATTGTTTTGTGCGTTAAAATCGGACAGCCCTCTTCATGTGCTCCTTCGATTATTCCTAAACTGAATAAAAACTCTTTCACAATCTCTGTTCCAACAAATTTAAAGTTCTTTTTGAAGAGTTTGACCCATTCTTCGGTATTTTTTGTTTCAATGGATTCAAGCCATGCGAAAAAGGTTCCATGCTCTTTTCTTAACGCAATAACTTGATTTGCATTGTATACAACGGCTTCTATTTTTTTTCTATGACGAATAATTCCTTCGTTTGTCATGAGTTGATCAATGACCGACGGTGTATACTGTGCGATTCGGTCTATGTTGAAATTGTCGAATGCTTGCCGAAACTGCTCCTCACGTTTGAGGATGATGTCCCAACTTAATCCAGCTTGATTTATTTCTAATATTAAACGTCCAAAAAGTTCGTCGTCATCGCTGATTTTCACCCCGTATTTTGTATCGTGATAGATTCGATGAATGTTGTCCAGTGGTAGTTTTCGGCAATATTCACAATAAGTCATGAACAAATTTTTATTGATTGATAAAAATACGCGAATTTTCCGCTAAATTTGTTGAAATCATGAACAAAAAACAGTACTTCTTTTCGTTTGTATTGGCGACAATGTCCTTCATTGCCGCTCGTTCCTTGCAAAAAGCAGGCGTAGAAAATTACTACGTCAAAAAAGCAACGAACTTTCAAAAGGAAGATGGCTATTTCGATTTACAACATCCGAATTCCGTTCGGACACTCCCAATGGGTGTGCAGCCTTTCTCTGATGTGACCTTGTTAGATTCCACACATTTAATTGGATTGAATCAGGAAAGTGGTTCTTTGTTCGTTTATGACATGGATGCAAATAGTGTGTCTCCGTTCTTGCCTTGGGACCTGGGATCAAAAATCTGTAACATTTCAACGGTGGATTCAACGCTTTTATTAGTGGACGATGCGAAACACATTCATTTTTTGAGCGCTCCGTATGATGCAGCTTCCTTGACGACCCTCAATTTGGAAAATGAGCAGTTTGAGGCAGTCAGTGTTTGTTTTCATCAAGAATCACATCGACTATTTCTGATGACTTCGAATGAAGAACGAACAGAAGGATACAGCAGCAGCTCCGTCTATGCATACAATCTTAACCAACGAAAATTAAATGCACAACCGCTTTTCTCTATTTCGGGAGAAGACATCGAAGCATTTGCGATTCAAAACAATTTAATCGCTCCACATTCCGATTTGAGTATTGCCGATGACACCTTGGAAACGATGAACTTTACGCCTTCTGCGATTGCAGTCCATCCAAAAACAAACGAAATCTATGTGCTTTCTCGCGCTGATCATTCGCTCGTGGTGTTTAATCAATTCGGTGAAATTGTCAATTTTACTTCCTTGGATAAAACAACGTTTTCGGATCCATCAGCGATGACCTTCAAAAAGAACGGAGATTTAGTGATTACAGATGGAAATTTAATGAATCCAACAGTGATTCAAGTGAAATGGAACAAATTGTTTCAGTCGAAAGCTGGTCACGGATTAATCTTCGGACGCTAAAATCCAATTGCGGCAAAACGGACCTTCATTAAAGAGTAGGTCAATCATCGACAAATTAGCTGAAAATTCCTTATCGTAAGAAAAGACTTGTTGATAGGAAGCTTTTTTCCAATCGGTATGTTGTAAGAACGCATTTTTCGATTGGTCCCCGCTGATACCTTGAAATGAATCGGTGTACTGAATGGACAAACCTCGGTCGAGAACAGTTTCCATCAAGCGCAAGCAACGCTCATTCTTCTCCCATAAAAAGACATCGCTCGCGAAGATAATTTCTTCTATCTCCTGCGCGTAATCTTCGAAATATGGTGCTAGTGCATACGCGCTAGTGATCGCACGCCAGTGATCGTTTTTCCATGTTCCGGAATGATCAATTTTCAGTTCGTTCATTGGGATTTTGCGTCCACTTTCGTGCAAGGTTGGAATGCTCAATCGAAGAATTCCATTCGCAGTTAGAATTTCACAACGCGTTCGAATCGTTTGCTTCTGAAAATGTTCATGAAATTCGATAAAGCCATCCTTTGCCTGAACAAAAGCGTGCAGATAATCAATGGAAGGAAAGTATGCTGTTGGGAAAACAGTCATTAATCAATCATCTTCAAGATGCGGTTCCAACGGATTCCCATGTACGCACTTTTGGAGAACCAAACAAGTGAAGCTCTTCCGACAATGTGATCTTCTGGCACAAAGCCCCAAACACGTGAATCTGCGGAATTGTAGCGATTATCACCCATCAACCAGTAGTAATTCATTTTGAAAGTGTAACGGCTAGTTTTTTTACCATCAATAAAAATTCCAGCCTTTGTTTCTTTCAACTGATGTCCTTCATACGCCGTAATGATGCGTCGGTACCAAGGAATGTTTGTCGCAGTCAATTGAATGGTCTGTCCTTTTCTTGGAACTCTGAATTCTTGAAAGTCTGTTGGCGTGTTATTCACGTTGAAGTCTTTCGGGAAGTAGCTCAGATTCGCAATGCGTTCCATCGATGTAGGTGTGTATCCTTTTTTATGACGGTAAGCTGGCATCAAATAGGCATTGAGTTTGATGTGGAAGTCCTTTTCAATGCGCGCTTTTTCACTTTTTGTCAAGGTTAAAATATACACATCCGCTTCACGGGATTCGAAATCCGTACGTGTTCCGTCAGGAGCATTTTCTAAACCATATCGAGTTGACATTTCACGGACAGATGGAAATTGAACTTTCGATTTTTCAATCGTGTATTTCAAACATTGTCCTTCGGTGATTTTGGATGGTTTTCCATTTACATATAACACAGAATTCTCTACGCGTAAAAGATCTCCGGGAATACCAACACATCGTTTGATGTAGTTCTCACGTTTATCGACTGGACGGAATGTTACTCCACCGTGCGATGCAGGAAGTCCAACATGGTCTTCCGGTCCACCAGGGAATTCCCCAGCTGCCAATTTAGTGCGCGCTTTCCTTTTCCATTGCTCATGCGTTTCAATGAATAAGCTATACATCTGTGATCCAATGGTGCTATCAATTAGCTCTGCGGAAACATTGCGCTGTTGCATCATGTTTCTCATTTGAATCACTTTTGACTGGATTTCTTCGGAGGATTCGAACAAATAACGTGCTTCTTCATTTACAATTCCGTGGTAATCATGTCCCATAAGTCCGTTTGGCGTACGTGGATCGACAATCGCTGTATCTCCAGAAGGATAATTGAAGACGACAACATCGTTTCGGCTGATTTTACGGTAACCTGGTAAACGCGTGTAGGTTCCCTTTTCCAAGGTCGTGTAAGATTTGATGTTCACGAATGGCACAATGTTGTGTACAAGTGGGTAGGATAGGGGAGTAACAGGGACTTTTGGTCCATACGCCAATTTGTTCACGAATAAAAAGTCACCAACAAGCATGGTTTTCTCCATGGATCCCGTTGGAATTTGAAACGGTTCAAAAACATAAGTACGGATAACACTCGCAGCCACCAAAGCCCATAAAAAGGAATCGCCCCATTCTTTTACTCGTGTTTTTTCTCCCGGTTTATCACGGCTAACCATGTCGAATGCTAAGGCAAATACGTGTCCAACAACAGGTAAGCACATGAATAAAACGATGTGATCTCCCCATTTACGGATTTCTACTTCTCTGGAATTTGACCAGTTTGTTTCATTACCAAAGGTTGTTTCAGTATTTGCAATTTTCGCCATAATCAAATACGGGAAGAAAATTCCTTGGAGCGTATCAGCGAAGGAGAAGTAACCAAAACGACGTATATAACTCACATTTGCGACCATCCACATGGCCAAATGCACACCTGGAAAGACCATTAAAAGTGACCACCAAGGTTTTTTGGAAGTCATGTTGAACACCACGTAATAGTTATACCCTGGGATTAACGCTTCCCAAGCTTGGTGTCCTGCTTTCGGAAAACTCTTCCACCACATCGCTAAATACGGGTGAACAATAATCAATAAATAGAAATATAAAAAACTCATAATATCTTTAGTTTAAAACGTCTTTCATGGTAAAGATTCCTTCTTTCCCAAATAAAAATTCTGCGGCTAACACAGCTCCTAGCGCAAAGCCAGTTCGGTTATGCGCAATATGCTCGATGCGAATGCTATCAATTACAGAGTTGTAGCTCACTTCGTGTGTCCCAGGAACATTTGGTTCGCGAAGTGCATTGATCGCGATACTTTGATTCTCCTCGTTTTCAGAAGCTAAATGCCATTCGTTATAATGGTCGTGAACTTCGATGATGTCATTGGCTAAACTGACTGCTGTACCACTGGGCGCATCTAGTTTTTGTACATGGTGAATTTCTTCCATACTCACCGTGTATTCCTTGTGCTTATTCATGATTTCAGCCAATTTACGGTTGATTTCAAAGAAAATATTGACGCCGACACTGAAATTACTCGCGTGCAACAACGAACCTCCCAAATAGGAAACCAATTGATTGACTTTCGGTAAGTCTTTTTGCCAAGCGGTAGTTCCCACCACAATAGGTGTATGGTTTTTCATGCAGATCTCCATGTGCTGAACAGCAAGGTTAGGTTGTGTGAATTCAATCGCTACATCGATATCTTCCCAGTTGACTTCTTGGATTGGATGTTCACGATTCACTCGTGCGGTGATTTCATGTCCACGCTCCAATGCAATCGCTTCAATCGCTTTCCCCATTTTCCCGTACCCAATTAATCCAATCTTCATGGTAACAAAAATACGTTTTTCACTTTAACGAAACTGCAACTTTATGTGAATTCCTGCAGAACTAGGTCCAAACATGATGGGAGCCGCTTGAAGCGATAGTTTATCCGTCACATCAAAGTGTAGAAAATGCGCTTCGACTCCGGCTTCAGCAATTTGAATAAAATAAACGGCTGCACAACCAAGAATCGACATATCTCTTTTGTTGAGGTATGATTGATACAAACTCAAAACAGCTTGATCATCATAAGGAGCCCAAGTTGGATTTAAACTACCCGCGTTGTTCATGCGGTTCGTGTATTCCGTTTTAAGTGATTTTTGTGTTTGGTTATTCACCGTGAGAAAATATCCGGAAGCGCCCAATGCGGCATAAATTAAAGGAACTTTCCAATAAGCGTGTTTGGGACCTTTTTCTCGGTGAATGCTATTGTAAACTTGTCCAGCTCCAGGTAGAACAGCTGAATAAATCATCACCTTTTTGTATTCAGGAAAAAGCGAGTCCTTAAGCACCAATGGTTGACACCACGATGAAAAGCTGCTGAGTAAAAACAAAAGGAGCAGGCGAGACATTATTTTTTCAAAAGTGCCATCACACGGTTCAACTCCGTTTCAGAGGAGAAATGAACCACCACTTTTCCTTTTCCTGTTTCGGATTTATCAATGGAAACTTTGGCTCCCAATTTGTCGCTAAGGAAAGAAGTAAAAACTTGTTCACTCGAATTCAACCCAACTTTTTCGGTCTTTGCTTTTGGCGCTGCTGTACTTGTTGTCGGTTTTACCAGTTGTTCGACTGCTCGGACAGAAAGTGAATCATCAATAATTTGTTGGTAAGCAATTAATTGCTCGTTTTCGTCGCTTATGCTTAACAATGCCCGTGCATGACCCATCGTGATAACTTGGTCACGAACGCCTGCTTGAATCGATGCAGGTAACTTTAATAAACGGATATGATTAGCGATGTGGGAGCGAGATTTCGCCACCTTTTCACTTAATTGTTCTTGTGTTAATTTACACTCATCGATCAATCGCTCGTAGGAGATGGCAACTTCGATGGCATTCAAATCCTCGCGTTGGATATTCTCCACCAATGCCATTTCTAACATGGTTTGATCGTTCGCAATGCGAATGTAGGCTGGAACTTCCTTCAGTCCGGCAAGTTGAGAAGCACGGAAACGACGTTCGCCAGAAATCAACTGGTAACGGTCACGTCCAAGTTTGCGAACGGTTAATGGTTGAATGATTCCATGTGTTAAAATGGACAAGCGTAATTCCTCCAAAGCATCTTTTTCGAAATGCGTTCGGGGATTAAACGGATTGGCTTCAATCAAATGTATTTCGATCATGGATACGGAACCAACCGTAGCGCCACTCATCGAAGTGATGTCCGTATCTGAGTTTTGTAATAAGGCGCTTAACCCTCGTCCTAATGCAGGTTGCTTTTTCGAATTAGAGCTCATGATCAATCTCAATTATTTTATCGTCGTTGCCAATTTTTGTCAAATCGTTTTTCTGTAACAATTCGCGTGCAAAGTTAAGGTAATTTATAGATCCTTTAGAGGAAGCATCGTGCATGATAACCGTTGTCCCATGACTCGAAGCCTCGCTTAAGGTTGTGTTTCGGTGAATAACGGTATCGAAAACCAATTCTTGGAAATGTGTTTTTACTTCATCCACCACTTGATTTGCCAAACGCAAACGCGTGTCATACATCGTAAGAACCATTCCCTCGATTTCCAAGGTTGGATTTAAGCGTCCTTGAACAATTTTAATTGTATTCAATAATTTACTTAATCCTTCAAGTGCAAAATATTCACATTGCACCGGAATCATTACAGAATCCGCAGCGACAAGTGAATTCACTGTGATTAATCCAAGGGATGGAGAACAGTCGATCAGAATGAAATCGTAGTCATCCTTCACTTTCTCCAAAGTGCTTTTTAATAAATATTCCCTGTTTGGAAGGTTGATCATTTCCAATTCCGCTCCGACAAGGTCCAAATGAGAAGGGAGAATATCAAGATTTGGATTGGAGGTAGTTAGAATCACATCCTTTGGATGCATTCCGTTTACCAAACAGTCGTAAATATTTCGAACATTTTTAGGGTCAAATCCTGTTCCAGAGGTTGAATTAGCCTGTGGATCGGCATCGACAATTAAGGTTTTATATTCGAGTACACCCAAACAACCACCAAGATTTATAGTCGTTGTCGTTTTTCCAACTCCACCCTTTTGGTTTGCTATCGCTATTATTTTTCCCATTCTGTTTTTCTGAAAGATAAAATTACGAGTTGTAGCCTTAGGTTTGACATTTTCCTCAAGGAACTTATTAACGAAATACATTTTTTTCTTTTTTCAACACGATGTTATGTTTTTATTGAAATGTGAACATGTGACTCGCTTTTTGTATCTTTGAGAAGAATTTAAACACAGAAGGCATGGATAAAATTCATCTTCGTATTGGTAGTGCATTGGACAATCAACTAGTGATTGAGTCTGTAGACGTAGCGCCTTATCATTTGGAGTTGTTTTGTGATACATCAGGAAATGTTTTTATTACCGATCTTGGTTCAGAACAAGGAACTTTTGTTAACAATAGGAGACTCGATGGGTTCAAATTGTTAAAAATAGGAGACCGTGTTCACTTTGGTCAACGTCATGTTTTTCAATGGGAAGATTTTATTCCAAAGGAAACGAGTTTTTACCAAGAGGAAGAGGAACCAATTATGCCACCAAAAAAACAAGCGGAAACACCAAAAATTTCCCCTGTGAACAACAAGCAATTATACATCATTTATGGGTGTATCGTATTTTTGATTATCCTAATGTCCTTGTATCTATAAGAGCAAGTTCATCCTTGTTCAATAGACCTTGGATTGGCATTCTTCTATAGAAATGAACAGATTTTTAAAAATCGGAAAGAAAATTGTTTAAAAAATGGTTGCATTCAGAAAAAATTACTAATATTGCACCCCGTTTCTGTTTGAACGGCAAAAAAATTGTGAAATGAGCATTATCAGAGAAATTCAAAAAGAACTAACAGTAGCAAATCAATTGCCTGTTTTCGGTGCAGGAGATACCGTAATCGTTGCTTATAAAATTGTTGAGGGTAGCAAAGAGCGTATCCAGCAGTTTCAAGGGGTTGTTTTACAACGTCGTGGAAATGGTGCAACAGAAACATTTACGGTTCGTAAAATGTCAGGAAACATCGGAGTTGAGCGTATCTTCCCAGTAAATTCACCATTCATTGATGGTATTACTATCGTGAAAAGAGGAGCTGTTCGTAGAGCACGTATATTCTACTTCCGTGAGCGCACAGGTAAATCTGCACGTATCCGTGAGAAAAAGAAATTTACTGCATAAGCTGCAGAAAATATACAGAAGGGGATTCATCGAATCCCCTTTTTTTATGCTTGGTTTTTTGAGAATGTGACCGCAGGATTTCAAATGCAACGGTGCATAGTTCCTCAGGATTATAAATACAGCGGTGCGTAATTTCGCCAAATTGCAAATCCAGCGTGCAAATAGTACCGTACGTCTGTATCGAAGGATTTGTTAATCCTGCCTACTTTAAAATGTTCACTATTCGACAATCTCGAACTCCGTCCGGCGATTTTGTGCTCGGCTTTCAGCATCTTCGTTTGCTACGCGTGGCATGCTCTCGCCAAATCCACTTGCTGTCATGCGTTCGGCAGATATCCCTTTCTCTGTTAGATAGCGCTTCACTTCTTCAGCGCGCGCTTGAGACAACTGCAAATTACTTTCTTCGTTACCTAAATCATCCGTATGACCATTGATTCGGATATTCAAGTTAGAATTGGATAATAAATATTTTGCGAAACCTGTTAAAATGACCTGCGCACTTTTGTTTAGTTCGTACGAATCGGTTGTATATAAGATATCCGCAATCGTGTATGGTTTTCCAGCAACTAAACTGTCTACTTGCATCGCCTTCACTTCCACATGTCGTTCACTGCGATTTTGAAGTTGTTCACTTTTTACCGTTTGAGCCTGAAAGGCAAAATTCTCTTTGTTTACAGAAAGCGTGATGTCTTGTTTTTGATCTACTTTTACCACTGCAGCGTATTTTCCGTCTTCTGCATTGACTTTAAAGTTGACCGTTTCACCTGTTTCGTTATAGGTGATGTCGATGCTGGCATTACTCACCGCATTTCCAGCTTCATCTTTTAATTCTCCGCGTAAAATCACTACTTCTTTGGGACGTGCCTCCTCGTATAAGTCGAATGCATAAATGTTCCAATCTCCGTCCTTTGCCGTGGAGAAATAAGCAACTTTTCCACTCGTAGAAACAAATAGTCCTAATTCATCTTGCGGCGAATTGATGGGGTAGCCAATGTTTTTGGGTTCCGTCCATTTGTCACCTTCTTTACGGATGTAAAAAATGTCTAATCCACCGAGTCCCTTGCGTCCTTTTGTACTCGTGGAAACGAAATAAAGCGTCTCACCATCCTGATGAAAAAATGGACTCTTGTCCTTCGCAGCAGTATTCACAATGTCGAAAGGTTTCGCTGGACTCCAGGTTCCATCTGCTTGTTTTTCTGAATAATAAATGTCATTGTCCCGCGAACCTTTACGCAGCGTAGCAAAGAAGAGTAATTTCCCATCTGCGGATAGTGAAGGTTGTGCTTCCCATCCGTCTTTGGTGTTGATGTTCGGACCCATATTGATTAATGGTGTCCACTTGAAATCGTTTCCACCGCGTCCACTGCGCGTATAACTCGTTGTATATAAATCACAATTCAAATAGTCCTTGTTGTATACTTTCTCTACTTTGCAAGCGCAAATAATCATCTCGCGGTTGTCCACGGACAAAGAAGCAGTTCCGTAATTGTAAAAACTTCCGTTGTTAAACGGTTGCGGTAGGGGTGAGCCAAGGGAATAAAGGACATCTGATGCTCCTCGTTCTGAAATCGTAAATTCTTCGCGAATGTTTGTGGCAATATCTCCCAAATTGGTTCGGTCAACTTTTCGCGTGTAGAAAAGCAAATCGTTATCCGGAGAAATCATGGGGAAGTATTCGTCCAATTCTGAACTAACGCCACCTACTTTTTTCGGGACAAATGGAACAGGGTTTTGTACAAGTTCCTTCTGAAACTTGAGGTCATCCACAATGGATTGTATTTCTGCTTTCTGAGTCGCATACGTTTCAGAAAGTCCTGTCGGATTAATGCTGTCAAAGTCCAAAAATTTCTCTAGAAAAGTAAGGGCTTTTTCATCCTCACCAAAATTATAGAGGACTTTTCCGCAGTAATAATAACAATCGGAGTGAAAACTAGGACATTTCTGTGCGGTGGTTTGATAGAATAAAATGGATTTCTTTAATAGTGCCTCTCCCTCTGCTGAATTTGGATCTGACTTCAACTTGAAACTTGCCTGCTGATAGCATAACTGTGCGTAGTAATAATAACTTTCGGCGTGATTCGGATATTTGCGCATCAGCTCGCCAAACTGACTCGTTTGACTCGTGAAATCAGAAGCGGCTAACGCCTCTGTAAGCATTTTACGGATTTTTTTATCGTCGGTACCACACGGATCATCTTGACCCCAAGCAACTGAAGTGAGTCCAAGCAGTAGAAATAAAATGAACTGTATTTTTTGCATCATAATCCGAATTTAATGTGCTAATGTGCTAGTCTGCTAATGTGCTAGTGTGCCAATGTGTTAAACTGTTCCTCACTCTGCAATCATTCCAATCTTCTCGCACGTAAAATCAATATCCGCAGAAGAAACATCGAGGTGTGTCACAAAGCGTAGCATTCCTGGTCCAAAAGCCATAGCGAGAATCCCGAGGGACATAAACTGTGCCAAGATCGCATCGCGTTTCTCTGGATTTTTGAGTTGCACGACAACGATGTTTGTTTCTACGCCAAGTACGGAATCTACCCAATCTTGTTTCAAGAAAGAGGCTTCGAGTTGCTGCGCATGACGATGGTCTTCTGTTAATCGTTCCCGATTGTTCTTTAAGGCGAAAAGTCCACCAGCGGCAATAATTCCAGCCTGACGCATTCCGCCACCCATTACTTTGCGCACGCGACGAGCTTTGTGAATGAATTCCTTCGTTCCAACTAAAACCGATCCAACGGGTGCTCCAAGTCCCTTTGATAAACAAATACTAATGGAATCAAAAGCGGCTCCATAGATAGCGGGATCCATTTGATTCACTGCGAGCGCATTACAGACACGTGCACCGTCTAAATGCAATGGGAGTCCAAGCGAATCGCAAAGAGCTCTTATTTCAAGTATTTTATCAAAGAAATAAACAGCTCCACCGCCACGATTTGCTGTATCCTCGAGGGAAACGAGTTGGGTTAATGGAAAATGTACATCATGAGCTGGATTGATCCATTGGGCGATATCACGTGCTTCGAGTCGTCCTCGGTCGCCTTTCAGCAAACGGACAGATGCGCCGCTGTTTTTAGCAATTCCACCACCTTCATATTTGTAGATGTGACTTTCCTCGTGACAAATTACTTCTCCACCAGGTTGCACATGCACGTTGATGGCAATCTGGTTTGTTTGTGTCCCAGAAGAACAAAAAAGTCCGGCCTCTTTGCCAAATAAATGTGCAGCGTACTGCTCCAGTTCGATGATGCTCGGATCTTCTCCAAAAACATCGTCTCCAACAGGGGCTGCAAACATAGCATCCTTCATGGCTGCACTCGGTTTTGTTACGGTATCGCTTCGAAAGTCAATCATTCCTCTTATTTTTAACAAAAATAATCAAAATGCTAGGCGAAATAGGAATTGTATTGGTTTGTTTAATTGGTTCTTTTGCAACCTTTTTTAGTGGTTTTGGTTTAGGAACGATTTTGTTGCCTGTTTTCAGCTTGTATTTCCCGCTGGAATTGGCTGTACTGGCAACGGCCCTCGTTCATTTTTCAAATAATTTATTCAAGTTAAGCATCATGTCACGTCACATTGATCTGGGTCTTTTTAAGAAATTCGGACTAACGGCTTTGCTCGGTGCATTAATGGGAGCGTACCTATTAAGATTGGCGGGACGAATGGGGACCTTGTTTGTTTTTCCATTCTGGGGTGGGCGAGAGGTGAGTTTGCTTTCGTTTATGATTGGACTCTTGATGTTGGTTTTTGTCGTTTTTGAATGGAAAAAAATCAAATTCCCATTTTCCAACTCCACACTTTTCTTACCAATAGGCGGATTCCTCAGTGGTTTTTTTGGAGGTTTCTCTGGACATCAAGGAGCTTTGCGTTCTGCGTTTCTTTCCAAAATATCCTTGGATAAACAATTGTTTGTGGCGACAAGTGCGCTGATTTCGACCCTGATTGACTTCTCACGAATTTCCATCTATACGAATCACACAAATTGGGCCGGACTGAACACGAGCTACCTTTTTTTGGGTGCGCTATCGGCATTTATTGGTTCCATACTTGGGAAAAAGTACCTTACGAAAGTATCCTACGGTTTTATTCAAGGAATTGTCGCTGTCTTTTTGCTTGCGATGGCACTTGGACTCATGACAGGAATCATCTAATTCGATCCTTCTTTTTCGTCTGAAATTTCTGCTGCCTTTTTCGGGTCTCCTTTTTTCGGTTTTTCTAGTTTTTTAAAGAGTTCTGTTTTCACTCCAAATTGGTCAATGCTGAATTCTTCGAGTTTTTCCCCTTTACTGGAGAACGTGGCTTGATACTTTAGTTTACCGTCAGGATAATATTCTACATGTTTTCCATCTGGTAAATTATTCTTGAAGAAGGATTGCTGCAAGATCATTCCTTTTTCATCGACAGTTTTAAATTCACCATTTTTTAATCCATTGGACCAATTTTCAACATGAGCTTCTTTTCCGCTTTCGTAATAATAGGTCCATTTACCATCCTTCTTCCCTTGTTTATAATTGAGGCGCATTTCTACTTTTCCAGAATCGGTATAAGTGATGTGTGGTCCATCTTGAAGTCCTGCCTTGTAGTAAACCATTTTGCCAAGTTTCGAATCTAAGTAGTAGAACTTTTGGACTCCATCCATCAAATTGTTTTTGTACGTGTGCAGTTCAATGGTATCATTGGCCTCGTTGTCATCGAAAAGAATATACGTTCCTTGCAAGAGATTATTTACGTGATTAATTTCTCGTTCCTTACGTCCAGACTCAAAATAAACCGTGCTTTTCCCATTTAGTTTCCCCATGGAATAAGCTTGGATGGATTGACGGCAGCCATTAGAGAAATAGGAGGTGTCAATTCCATCGCGATATCCATTGACGATATTAAGTGATTCTTCTAAATTTCCATTTTGATGACAGGTGACACAGGTTCCATTATAAGGTGTGGAGAAATCCCTTTTCATCACATACATGTTACGCTGGTCATCGAAGGATAATAAATTGTAACAGTTTTTAAGGTTACGGTAATCACATTTACGGATGCTTGTCCCGCATGGACTTTCCTCCTGCGAAAAACAGGTGCTGAAAATACCTAGTAAAATAACGAAAAGCATGTAGTGCTTCATGCTAAAGAGTTTAGAATCAATCAGAAAGTTACGCTATTTTTTGAATAGCTTCTTTCATTTTCTCTGGAATTTCAATCGTGCATTGTTTTTTAGAATTGAAAGCGACTAGAGTAGAGCTTCCTTTTGTCACGAGAACATCGTTGACATGTATCTCATAACCCAAGGTAAAACTCTTTGTTCCCATTTGGATTAATCCAACAGTTACAAACGGAATATCGTTTAGAACAATCGGTTTCAGGTATTCCACTTCATTTTTGACCAAAACCACGCCCTCTTCCATCCAATTCCAATCCTTGCCTACTAGTTCTGCAAAGTAATGCATGCGAGCGATTTCGAAATACGTCAAATAAATGGCGTTATTTACGTGTCCAAGGATGTCTAAATCTGTTAATCGAACATAAATGCGTGCTGGAGAAATCATTTGTCGAGTTTTTGGTATTCGGAGTTGTTGCTGATGAATTCAGGAACGATGTGTTTCATTTGAGTAACAATTGCGGTGTTATCCTGATGAATACACAAGTCCACAAGGGTTTGAATGTGTTTCATTTGTTCATCCGATTCGGTGCGCGTTTTTGCGATGAGGATTTTTTGATGATGTGTTGGAATCGTATTTTCTTCGTTGGCTAATAATTCCTCATATAATTTTTCACCAGGACGCAAGCCCGTAAAGATGAGTTCAATATCTTTTCCTATTTCTAAACCTGATAATTGAATCATCTTTTTCGCTAAGTCAGCAATTTTCACGGATTGACCCATTTCAAAAACGAAAATCTCACCTCCTCGTCCCATCGTAGCAGCCTCTAGAACGAGTTTGCAAGCTTCAGGGATGGTCATAAAGAAACGTGTGATTCGCTCGTCTGTAACGGTCACTGGTCCACCATTTTCAATTTGTTTCTGAAACAAGGGAATTACTGAACCATTGGAACCTAAAACATTTCCGAAACGTGTGGTGATAAATTGTGTGATGTGTTGTTCATTTAATTTTTGTACATACATTTCCGCAATGCGTTTGGATGCACCCATTACATTGGTTGGATTCACGGCCTTATCGGTGGAAATCATGATGAATTTCTTTGCGCCAAAGGCTAATGATAAGTCGGCCAGTATTTTTGTTCCCTTTACATTCGTTTGAACAGCTTCAGCTGGATTCAATTCCATCATTGGAACATGTTTATAAGCTGCTGCGTGAAAAACGATGTCCGGTTTGAATGTTTGAAAGAGCTTTTGCATGCGCTCTTGGTTACAAATATCCCCAATAACTACCTCAAATTTCAAGTCTGAAAAATGTTGGTTTAGTTCAAATTGTAAATCATATAACGGTGATTCAGCTTGGTCAAGGAGAATGATGTTCTTTGGGTTGAACTGTGCAATTTGTTGAACAAGTCCGCTTCCGATAGATCCAGCAGCTCCACTTACCAATATTGTTGAAGTTGAAATCTCAGTGGAAAGTTGGTTGTTCTTTAAATCAATAATTTCTCTTCCTAATAGATCTTCGATTCTGATTTTTTTCAATTGTCTTGAACTAAACTCACCGTTTATCCAACTTTTAGGATTAGGAACCTTTTGTATGGTCAATTTCAACGTCATTGCCTCGTCAATGACTTTTTGCATTTTTTCAACGTCCGGAACCTGAATGGCTACAATTAAGGTCTTTGCTTGAAGCTCCTTTTGCAGTTTTGAGAGTTGACGAGTACTATACACGCGGATTCCTTCAATGCGCGTACCTTGAAGTTTTTCATTGTCGTCAATAAACGCTGTAGCAATTTGGTTGTTTCTTGTATCCTTTTCTAAGGTTCTTTTGGTAATTAAACCGGAGACCCCAGCGCCATAGATAATCACTGACTCTTGATTGCCAGTGTCCTTCATGGATTCTAAATACAGTAACTTGATGATAAATCTTCCGCCAACGACAAAGAAAACACTTGCTAGGAATTCCATAACGAGCACTGACATTGGGAAGAGAAAGAATCCATCCATGTGATGATAACGAACGAGTCCACCCAGTAAAAAGATGATGGTACAGCTCAATTCAGCGAGAAATATCCGTTTTAAATCCTCAGTGGAAGTATAACGCACCAATCCTTTTTGAATTTGGAAAGCGTAGAATACGAGGAGTTTAACTAAGATAAAAAACCAAAGGGATCTTGAGAGGATTTCCCATTCTGATTGAATCAAAGAAAAATCCGCTTTGAGGTCAAAGCGGATTAAATAGGCAAAAGCAAGCGCACTAAGATGAATGATTAAGTCTAGAAGAACAACCAACCATCTAGGCGTATTTTGTTTTAATTTAAGCACACGTAAAGATAGGTATTCTTATGGATTACTCGGAACGAACCAAAGTAACATTTCCGTGTTTCAGGATTTCGTTTCCTCCATTGGATACAGCCTTCGCAATGTAAAAATAAACACCTTCGAGCACATCGTCACCTGATTCATCTTTACCATCCCACATAAATGCTGGATTGTCATATTCTCTAATCACTTGTCCCCAACGGTTAAGAATCGTACAATTGAAGGTTTTAATACCACCAAAGAAGAGTAATTGGAAATAATCATTGCTACCATCATTGTTCGGTGTAAATACATTTGGAACTTCGATGTCACAGAAATAGAATTCAATCGTTGCTGTATCGATGGAAACACCACACATGTTAGATGCTGTAACGATGTAATTCCCAGTTTCTGTTACACTAATCGCAGAAGTGGAAGCTCCTGTCGACCAAAGGTAATTTACGTTTTGTGGTTGAACCAAAGCCGCTAAAACTTGCGTTTCACCTATACAAAGTGTCGTGTCGAGTATATTCGTGAACGGATCTGCAACGAATGTCAATTGGAATGTTTCCGTAAAGTTACATACGCTATCCGTCATTGTAATGGAATAAATTCCAGCAGTATCCGCAACAATTGTTGGGTTTTGTCCAGCTGGATTAGAGAAATTCACTAATGGTGAATTTGCTGTCCAGTTGCTACCTGTGTACGATAGAACTCCATTGATTTGAAGTGTTAAGTTACATAAAACCGTATCTTGAAGAGGTGCAATCGGGGCAGGAATGGAATCAACAGTAACAATAACGCTGTCCACACAACCGATTTGGTCAATCACCATCAAGGAGTAATTTCCACTTTGAAGTCCAGTAAAGGTTCCACTTAAATTATTAGAAACTAATAATGGTCCTTGATACAAGATAAATTGATAAGGTGTAATTCCAAGTGTAGCAGTAGATGTAATTCCTCCGTCCGAAAGACTACAAAACTCCAACGTGGAATTAAAGTTATCGATGTCTGGATTCGTGGAAGGGAAAATCTCGATTGATTCAGTATCGAAACAGCCATTTTGGTCTTCAACATAAATGGGATAAACGCCAGGTGCTAAATTGATGAAGTTGATTGCTGCTGAGAATGTAGTGCCGTTATCAATACTGTATTGAAAGATTGGCGTTCCACCAGCGACATCAAAATCAATGGTTCCATTATCCAAACCACAAGTCGTGGTGACCGAAGTTAAATTCGTAATTTGAAGCGAATCAACTCCATCGAGAATGGCAATCATTGTATCCGAACAGTTGTTTTGATCCACCATAATTACCGTGTAGGATGCCGTATCTAAATTGTTAAAAATTCCGTTTGGTTGAAAAGCCGCTCCAATAGAGTAGGTATATCCACCAGCTCCTCCAGAGGAAGTAGCTGTTAAACTTCCGTTGATACTTCCACAAGTTGGATTGATCGTAGTAACGGTATCAATTTGTGGGTAACTCACTGAAATCGTAATGGTGTCATAACAAGTGTTGATACTGTCTGTCATCATAACGATGTATGATGTTTGTTGTGTTGGACTCACTGGTGTTGGATCATCTCCAGTATAAACACCTGGGCCGTAGGAGTAATTATCGTGCAACCAAGTGATGTTAAAGTTTGGTGCAGTCGCTGTAATCATGATATTGTCTAATCCCCAGTGGTCAAATGCCGCTCCTGATACTGCTAATTGCGTCCATCTAAATTGCGTAGAAGTTGTTTGTGCGGCTGCAGGTATTGGCAAACAGTAGTTTTGCCAAGAAGTCAACATAACGTCGTAACCGCCATTTGGACTCCAGTATTGTATGGTTGTCCACGAAAGTCCAGCATCTGTTGAATATTGTATGTAAACACCTTCATTCGCTAAATCGGGACCTTCACATGGAGAAGCTTGTGCTTGAATAGCATAACGCATGTCGAAACATACTTGTCCACCAGAAGAAACGTCCAATGGAATTGTTGTCATTTCACGAGGAGCAACGGATTGATTACCCATCCACATGAAATCTGTGCCATCTAAGGAAGGGACACCACAAGTGTTATTGGCAATCGTTACAACTTGAGAAAATTGCCATCCCACAGGTTGACCACTATTAAAGTTTTCACCGAAGGCAACCTGACTTGTTCCGCTTCCTGTAACACTTAATGTTGTAGAGCCATTACACGGAATCGTGGTGCTTGTTGCACTTGCTGTAACGGTACATTGTGCATGGAGCGATTGAATTGTTCCAACTATGAGAGCAGCTGAAACAAATAAATGAGTAAATTTCATGGGAATTATTTTACGACTACGTTCTTAATATTGAAGTCAGTTAACGTTGTTTTCGTCAAATGTGCGGGCATGTGATGAAAAATCGTTAATCCAAAATGTGTACGATCTAAACACTCTCCAACTAATATTTCTTTTGGTTGAAGAATCTGAGTGTACGTATATTCTTCATGTCCACATGTGGAACATTCTCCATCGTAATACAACTCAAAACTGTATGTGACTGTTTTAACTGAATTTGTTTGGTTTTCAATCGTCAATTGAATGAGGTCAGACTCGTATCCTTGTGCAGGAATGTTACAATTGATTTGTTTTGTACTGATTTTTATTCCGTTTGATTCAATGTTTTTTTGAGCTTTTAATCCGAATCCCAAAAAACAAATTGCTAGAATAGATAGGTTTAATTTCATTATACGTAACGTTAAAATTTCACATCGTTTGACGCAACATTACATCTTTAAGTTGCATCTTTGGTAAAAATAGTAGAAAAAAATTAAAAATGCTCGAAATCGAACGCAAGTATTTGTTGGAAACAATGGATTGGAAAAAAGAAATCATTCAATCTATTACAAACATTAAACAAGCTTATCTCTTTGAAGATCATGAGAAATCGGTGCGTATAAGGGTTCGGTCGGACCAGGCATTTATGACCATTAAAATGGGAAAGGGAGTCACTCGAAATGAATTCGAATATTCGATTCCAGTAAGTGATGCTGAAGAAATGATCGAAAAAGCATCATTGTTATGCTTGGAAAAAGACCGCTATGTTATCGAATATCAAGGCGCTATTTGGGAAATCGATGTGTTTAAAGGCAAGTATGAAGGATTAGTATTGGCGGAAATCGAACTAAGGGATGAGAACCAAGAGATTCAACTTCCAGCGTGGATTGGAGAAGAGGTGACGAACGATCCAGCTTATTTAAACGTAAATCTTTTCAAGAATTTATAGATCCATTTCTTCGCAAATGAGGTCACTTTCCAATAAGTCGACCACAATCACCCCAAGAAAAACCTGGAAGTAAAAACGAAATTGATCATTGTCCTTAATGACTGGCCATTTCGTTTCATCGGAACAAATTTCTGAACATTCTCTTCTGATGATTTTTTTTCGGTACTTTTCTAGAATGAGCTCATCTTCCCAAAATTCCTCTTCGATGAGATAAACGGTCGGTTCACCTTGACTTGAAAAAAAAAGATCTTCTTCGCTGTTTTGTTTTGCCCAACTTTGAAAGTTTTCTGATTGAAAAACGACGATTTGTCCTCGATTTAAAATGGTCATTGTGCTGGAATTAGGTTTAATTTATTTTGTTCAAAGGTGTACCAAAGCGCATTTTTGTTCTTTGCCTGATGACAAATGTAAATGAAATCAACTTTTCTCTCTGTTAATTGAATGAGTTTAATCCATTTGATGGGGTCAATTTTAGTCTCACTTTTTACCACGTGAATACTTTGATTGGTACAGACAAAAAAGATGTTTTTTGGGAATATATTCAATCGGTTGTAAATGCGAATCGCTAAATTTCGCTGGCAAAACTCTTTATCAAACCAATTGTAAAAGTTGTTTTTAACGTTGGTAGAGTCTGTCTTAAATCGTGCGAATTGGTGTTTAAACGTATGATTGCTTGAGTCAGTTATGCTATACATGGCTGATTCTACATAATTGAACTCATGGAAAAATAATCGATTTGAATCGACTTCAATGGACCAAATGTTTAATTCAACCGAGTCTTGATTGTACATGGTGAAAAGGGTGTCTTTCCATCGGTCTATTGGAGTAATTTTCTTTTTTTGCTGATAACTTGATTTCGATCGAATTTGATCTAAATCCTTCAACTTTCCAGATTTATTTTCCGAGCAGGAAACCAATACAAGTAGCAATAAGAATAGACTAAGTTGATTTAGCATGGTAAAATCTGTTTTTTTTCGAATCTATCAAGACGATTTTCTGTAAATTTGAACAAAATTACGCAATATGAAAAATTTCTTCGCCATCCTTTCCTTAGCGACTGTTTTAATTTCTTGTGGGGTAAAAGTTCCTTACACGACACAAATTCGAGATGAATTTAGTTTAGATTCTGATGAAAAAATGCGTCAAGTTCAGTTTTACACCTCGCATACCATCATCCTAAATCAAGAAAAAAGAGATGATAGTCAAAATACCACACAAAATGGTACGCTTGTCGCAAGTTCAAACAGTGAACGTGAGAGCATTGTGATCCCAGCAATGACGAAATGTCTATTCGAAAACTTTGGTCCAAAAGGAGAAGTGCAAGTGCGTTTTGAATTGGGCGATGGTAGAGTTTTATCCTTTGCAACAAAAACAGAAGGAAGCAGTGTCAAACGCTATTATTTTGATGCGGATTGGAATAGTCAAGGTGGACCCAAAATTATTTACGGTGAAAACACCTATAAGATTGATTTAATGCGCGGTGCTCCACGTTCTGCTCATCTTTTGGTAGTGAAAAAAAGACTTCAAAAAACGAAACGCAAAGAACGTGTTGTTCGTGGACTAAAAGTTTAAGTTCGATACTGCCATTCCTTATTATCAGATTTCATTTTCCAATTTATTGGAACAAAAACCATTTGCATGTCACAAATAGCATTCAACAGAGAAGGATTCTCAGATGAAGAGTTAAAAGATATTTATTTGAAGTTGGTCCGTCCAAGACTAATAGAAGAGAAAATGCTCATTTTATTGCGTCAAGGGAAAATCACTAAATGGTTTTCTGGTTGGGGACAAGAGGGAATTTCTGTTGGTTGTGCTTATGCCATGAACGAGGACGAGTACATTCTTCCAATGCACCGAAATTTGGGCGTATTTACTACACGTGACATTCCATTAAATCGTTTATTCTCACAGTTTCAAGGGAAATTGAATGGTTACACCAAGGGACGTGATCGTAGTTTCCATTTTGGAACCCAAGAACATAAGTTGGTGGGAATGATTTCGCATTTGGGTCCACAGTTGGGAATAGCTGACGGAATTGCACTGGCGAACAAAATCACCAAGAATCAAAAGTCAACCATCGTTTTTACCGGTGATGGTGGGGCGTCCGAAGGAGATTTTCACGAATCCTTAAACGTTGCAGCAGTTTGGGATTTACCGGTAATTTTTGCCGTAGAAAACAATTGTTGGGGACTTTCAACACCATCCATCGAACAGTTTCGTTGTAAACAATTCATCGATAAAGGAATTGGTTATGGAATGAATGCCATTCAAATTGACGGAAATAATATCCTAGAGGTTATTCGCACCGTTCGAAAAATAAATGAAGAAATCCGCGTTGATCCTAAGCCGTATTTATTGGAGTTAATGACGTTCCGTATGCGTGGACATGAGGAATCTTCAGGAACGAAATACTATCCGGAGGGAATTCAAGACGAATGGGAGACAAAAGATCCTGTTACGAATTATGAAGCCTTTTTGTTGGGGCAGGGATTGTACACGCAATCCGAACTAGAACAAATTAAAGAGAAAATAAAAGCCGAAATTCAACATGGTTTCGATGAAGCAAATGCTGAACCAGCAATTGAGGCGAATGCAATGACTGAGGTGGATGATTTATTTGCACCGCACATTCAACAATTGATTGAAGCAACCGGCCAAAAGGAAGAGAAACGTTTCATTGATGCCATTCAAGATGCACTGACGCAGTCCATGGCGAAACATGAAGGACTTGTACTAATGGGACAAGACATCGCAGAATATGGCGGTGCGTTTAAAGTAACGGAAGGTCTCGTTGAGCAATTCGGAAAGGACCGCGTTCGAAATACGCCGTTGTGTGAGTCCGCTATCATCGGAGCTGGATTAGGATTGTCGATTTCAGGAATGAAGGCGATGGTTGAAATGCAGTTTGCGGATTTTGTCACGTGTGGATTCAATCAAATCATCAATAATTTAGCAAAAATGCACTGGCGTTGGGGTCAAAATGCCGATGTTGTCGTGCGTATGCCCACGGGTGCAGGTACAGCTGCAGGACCTTTTCACTCTCAAAGCAATGAAGCATGGTTTTTCCATACTCCTGGACTGAAAATCCTTTATCCTTCCACACCTTACGATGCGAAAGGATTGCTAAATGCAGCATTCGAGGATCCAAATCCAGTATTGTTTTTTGAACATAAGTTTCTTTACCGAAGTTTAAAAGAAGAAATTCCAACCGATTATTATACCGTCGAAATTGGAAAAGCACGAACAGTTACTTCAGGTAGCGACTTGACCATCATTACGTATGGATTAGGAGTTCATTGGGCGACAGAAACGCTGTCTCATTATCCCGAAATTTCTGCTGAAATCGTTGATCTTCGAAGTTTAATGCCGTTGGATAAAGAAGCGATTTTTCAAGCGGCCAATAAAACAGGTAAAGTCATTGTCTTGCACGAGGACTGTTTAACGGGAGGTATTGGTGGAGAATTGGTTGCCTTGATAACAGAAAACTGTTTTGAGCAATTAGATGCACCGGTTTTACGTGTAGCGTCAATGGACACTCCAGTTCCATTTGCGGTTACCCTAGAAAAGCAATTCTTGGCATCTGAACGATTGAAAGAAGCCATTGATCGCATCATGAAGTACTAACTCCAAGTTAATATCTTGATAAAAAATAGCCTAAAAATCTTTTTGCCTCTAGGTCTTGTCTGGTTGTTTTCAGGTGTGTACCGCATCCTTTTGGTCACGATAAATAGCAAAAAGTTTCCAGCGTTTGGTTTTCAAGATTATGTGATTGGTGCTGGATTCGATTTGGTGACAATTGCGCTATTTTTCTTACCCTTTATTGCGTTGCTATTTTTACCCTTGCCTGAACGATTGGAACGCTTTCGGTTTTGGGTAAAATTACTGCTCTTTAGCTGCGGAACATTTTTAGTTTTTGTCTTTAACGGGTGGGATGTAGCTTACTTTTCGTATACAGCGAAGCGCACAAGTTTCGATTATTTTGTCTACATGTTGACGAATACCGAGACATCGAGCTTGGCTGGTGATTTTATCGCAGAGTTTTGGTGGCTGATTGGTTTTTTTATCCTCAGTTTGTCTGTTTCTGTCTGGTCGTTTGTTAAAGTAAAGTCAGCACCTATTTCGTGGAAACTGCGAAGAAATTGGATGAGATTTCTTTTCATTGTTGCAACATTTGTCATTATTGGTCGTGGTGGATTTCAATTGAAACCCATTGGAATCATTGAAGCGACAAATTACAGCAGTTTATCCAATGCTCCCGCTGTACTAAATTCTGCGTTTACGATTATCAAAACCATTGGATTTAAAGGGGTAGAAGATAAAAAGTACTTCGAGGAAACGGAGCTAAATGCGATTTTTAATCCGATTCAATCCAGTCAAGCGCAAGCTTTTTTACCGAAGGGAACGAATGTCTGTTTCATTTTGTTGGAGAGTTTTGGAACCATGTACTGCGGTCCCAATAGTCCGGAGAGTTACACGCCATTCTTGGATTCGCTTTTAGCACAATCCATGTTTTTTGAGGATGCGATTGCGAATAGTCGGACATCGATGGATGCACTTCCTTCCGTGATTTCTTCTATTCCAGCTTACACAAACGAATCGTTTATTTTATCGGAGTACAGCGCCAATCAATTTCAAGGACTTCCGTCCATATTGAAGGAAGAGGGATATTATTCAGCATTCTTTCATGGGGCAAATAATGGTTCCATGCGATTTGATGCGTTCACATCGGCTGCTGGATTCGATTCCTATTACGGAAGAAACGAATATCCAAATGATGCGCATTTCGATGGCAATTGGGGGATAGAAGATCACCACATGTTGAGTTTCGCTGTGGATGAAATGAATCGCTTTAAAAAACCGTTTTTCTCGATGATTTTCACCTTGTCGTCTCATCATCCATATACGATTCCGAATGCTTTTAAGTCAAAAGTGAAACACGGGCCAGAGCCTTTGTGTGCAACGATCTCTTATGTGGATTTTGCCTTGAAAGAATTCTTTGAAAAAGCGAAAAAACAAGCGTGGTTCAAAAACACCTTATTTGTATTTTGTGCAGATCACGTTGGTCCAACCAAACGATCCGATCGTTGTTCTTTGGAATGGACATACCGCATTCCCATTGGATTCTACCACGCATCCATGAAGTTGCCGAAAGTTCAAAGAAATAAGGTGTTCCAGCAAATTGACATCATGCCAACCATTCTCGATTTATTGGGAATGAGTACAACATACTATTCATTTGGAACATCGTATTTTAGTCCAAAGTCTACGCCGAAAATGGTCAGTGAACAAGGGAATTTAATCTCCTTTGAAAAAAGAGAGAAAGGATTCCTAAATACTGTTTGGAACGAACAGATGAAGCAAAAACGAAGTTCGCATGAGCAGCAGATTATTCGTGGAATGAAGGCTTTGTATCAGCATTATACTCATGATTTGATTACAAATCAAATGACTCCAACGACAATAAAGTAGGACTGATCGCGTTCATACCTTATTTTCAAGTCCTCCATTTCGAAGTATTTTCGCTACCTTTGACATTCAATAATACGAGCAATGGCACAGAAATACGTAACGAGAGCAGAAGATTATTCTAAATGGTATAATGAATTGGTTTACCGCGCTGATTTAGCTGAACATTCCGATGTTCGTGGTTGCATGGTGATTAAGCCTTATGGTTATGCGATTTGGGAGAAAATGCGTGATATCTTGGATGTTAAATTCAAGGAAACGGGTCATTCGAACGCGTATTTCCCTTTATTCATTCCAAAATCTTACTTGAGTAAAGAAGCAAGTCACGTGGATGGATTTGCTAAAGAATGTGCAGTTGTAACCCATTACCGTTTAAAAAATGCGGAAGATGGAAGTGGAGTTATTGTCGATCCGGATTCGAAGTTGGAAGAAGAATTGATCGTAAGACCAACATCTGAAACGATTATCTGGAACTCATACAAAAATTGGATCCAGTCCTACCGTGACTTACCGATTCTCATCAATCAATGGGCAAATGTTGTTCGTTGGGAAATGAAAACCCGTTTGTTCTTGAGAACCACAGAGTTTCTTTGGCAAGAAGGACACACAGCTCATGCGACAAAACAAGAAGCGATTGCTGAAACAGAACAAATGTTGGATGTTTACGAGGATTTCGCAGAAAACTACATGGCAATGCCTGTCATTAAGGGTAGAAAAACGGAGAATGAGCGTTTTGCAGGTGCAGATGATACCTTGTGTATAGAAGCAATGATGCAGGACGGAAAAGCGCTTCAAGCTGGAACATCGCACTTTCTTGGACAAAATTTCGCCAAAGCTTTTGAAGTTAAATTTGCCGATAAAGAAGGGAAGTTAGATTACGTTTGGGCGACATCTTGGGGTGTTTCAACGCGTTTGATGGGTGCATTGATTATGACGCATTCCGATGATGAAGGACTTGTTTTGCCTCCGGCTTTAGCACCGATTCAAGTTGTGGCTGTTCCGATTTACCGCACGGATGAAGAATTAGCGGCAATTTCCGAGAAAATGACGGAATTAGCAGCAAAATTAAAGGCAAAAGGAATTTCCTTCAAATACGATGATGATGAAAACCGTCGTCCAGGATGGAAGTTTGCAGAGTACGAATCCAAAGGTGTTCCGGTTCGCGTAGCCATGGGACCTAGAGATTTGGAAAATGGAAAAGCGGAAATTGCTCGTCGTGATAATAAAACAAAAGAAGTCGTTGATTTTGATGGATTGGAAAATCACATCGAACAATTACTTGCGGATATTCAGGTGAATTTGTTGGAACGAGCGAAAGCTTTCCGTTTAGAAAACACACGTGAAATTGACTCATACGAGGAATTCAAAAAGGAAATTGATAAAGGTGGTTTCTTCCTAGCTCACTGGGATGGTACCTCTGAAACAGAAGACCGCATCAAAGAAGAAACGAAAGCAACAATTCGCTGCATCGCCTTGGATCGCAAAGAAGAAGCTGGTATTTGTATGGTAACAGGTAAACCATCCGCGGGACGCGTTATTTTCGCTAAAGCCTATTAATTTGTCGGTGTTTCGCTTTCAGCTCTTCGATGTCATACAATCGAAAAACCCGCTTAAAGTTGGAACAGATAGCATGTTGCTGGGCTCATTTATTGATTCGTCCTTCGCTAAAAATGCTTTAGATATTGGCGCTGGAACAGGTGTTCTTTCGTTGATGGCACTTCAGAAAAATCCAGATCTACTTCTAGATGCAGTGGAAATTCATTCCGAAGCAGCAGAAGAATGTTCCTTGAATTTAAAAAATAGTCCGTGGGGAAATTCGGCCCAAGTTCACGCTGTCGATTATCTGCATTTCCATCCATCGAAAACATATGATTTGATTTTTAGCAATCCACCTTTCTATTTAGATGGATTAAAATCTGGGGATAAAAGCATCGATCAAGCAAAGCATATTAGCCGTGAAACATACGAACTGTTTATTCAGAGAACAGCAGAATTATTGAACGAGGAAGGACGCTTTTACGTGATTGTTCCTTTTGATCAATTGGATTACTTGCAACATCTCGCAGCGCAAAATGGACTTTTTCCTTGTCAAAAAATAACGATTCACGCGACAGAACACAAGTTGAATTCCCGTATCATTCTTATGTTTGTTAAACGTGAGGAGAAATTGATGGAATCTACTTTGACTGTCCGATTAATCGGAGGAGGATATACGCCTGAATACATTGCGTTAACCAAAAACTATCACCATACGGATTTAGCAGCGGGGAATTAACTCTTCTTCCAATTGCTTAAGGATGAACTGAATCCTAATGAGTGAATGGAACCTGCTTTGGAATAAAACTGTACACCATAATCCAAATTGAACTTTTTCAGTTTAATAGACATCCCCATGGAGAATCCAGCTAAACCGGGATGGTCAATTAATTTCATTTGTTCGCGACGCATGTAATTGAATCCACCGCGCATTTGAAAGGATTTGGAAGCATAAAGTTCCACTTGAAAATTCAGGTGATGCGCAATTTTTGTTCCGACGGAAGGAGAATAAACCGGAATGGTATCACCTGTCAATGGGTCGTAGGTTGGTTTTGCCAGTGGATCAAGGTACACATTGTTCCATTGATTCAATTGGTATCCCATCAATCCAAAGCGAAAAGGGGCATGTTTCAATTTGTAACTTACACCAAATTGGACATCCAACGGAAGTTTTGAAGCGCTGTTTTCTGTGAAATCTTTCAACAGTACGCCCATGTTTTTCACGAGGAATGTCGCGCACAAAAGTTTGTTTGGATGAAGAAGCAATCCGCTGAAACTCCCCGTTAATCCAAAAGCGTTATAACGGTACATGTGAGAACCGAGAAAGGAAAGATTGGCGCCAATACTCATAACCTCGTTAATCTTTCGACTATAACTCGTTCCGATCGCATATTCTCCACCGCTGAAGGATCCAATGACCGTTCCTACTTCATCGGTTTCATCAAACTGTCCGAAACTAAAGTAACGAACACTTGGTGCAAAAGTGCCGATTTTAGTATGAAGTGCATAACTCACATTTCCATAGTGAACTCCTGATGGATATTTGCTATAGGTGTATTGAACGTGTCCGTTCATTTTTTCGTTGAGAAGCGCGGGATTATCCAATGCTAAACCGAGGTCATTGTCGTAGACACTGATTAATCCGTTTCCAGCGCCAGCGTTTCGTGCGGAACTAGATGCATTCAGGAATTGGAATGTATTTGTTCCAGCGGTATACTGACCAAAAGAAACTAGTGGAAATAATAAAAGGAGTAGAGTTAATTTCAACATGGTTTTACAACGCAAAAAAATCAATTTAATTGTGAATTTAATGGATAAAATCTATTTAATGGGTAAAATTTGAAGTGATTTTTGATAAAGTTGATTTTTTGGACTGATTTTTGTTTTGGTCGACGAAATGGAAAGAGCAAGACATACCGCCGTTTATAATGAGTTGATGCAAGAGCATGGGACTTTTTTTAAGCATGTGATGCGCAAAAGCATCCCATATCATGAATTGCCTGATACTTTTCAAGAGTTTTCCATCCATTTTTTTCAACTCATTGTGGATCGTTATGATGCGCAGCCCGAATTATTTGCATCTTACGGATGGCTAAAAACGATCACACATCATTTTTGCATCTCGGAAATCCGTAAACGACAAGCGAAGAAAAATCAGGTTTGGGTGAATACAACATCCGAAAAGGTAGTTGTTCAAGAAAGTCCAGTGTATGACCAAGAGGAATTAATCGCTGAATTGTTTGAAGCAGTGCTTGGTTCCGTGAATAAACGAGATGCGCTTGTATTGAAAATGAAGTACTGTTACGACAAACCTTCCAAGTATATTTCAGAGAAAATGGGTATTAAACATGTCGATGTATACATTGCACGCATCAAAGAACGCGTTCGACGTCAAACTGGAAATGTTAACCTGGATGAGTGGTTGAATAGTAAGTCTTAAAAGTCAATGTGACGTTCCTTTTTATCTGGATAAATGTCTGAAATTTTCACCAGAATTCCTGTTTCCTCTACGTTTCCAAATTCTGGATTAATCGCAGTATCAAAAGTCATCATAGTCGGTGATAAATTCATGTAAATATTCATCAACGGTGGAATAAATTCCCCGTGTTCTCTGGTGAATGTATTCAGAATTTTGAAAGCTTCTTTGTAATCCATCCCCATGATTAATTCGTCAAAAATGGCAGGATCACTTTCGATTTGTAGCGGAAAATATGCCTTCATGAGTCCACTTTTATCCGGGAAGAATCGATGTAAAAAGAACAATAAGAAATCTCGACAAGCAACATTGTAACTTGGATACATGGTCACTTTTCCAAAGAAATAGTCTATCTCCGGATTAAAACGAATGAGTGCACCTAATCCATCCCAAATATTATCCAAAGCAAAAAGTCCTTTTCTAGGATTGTTGCTTGGTTGGAAATCAGGCTGAACCCAGCTGCGTCCGAGTTCGATCGTTTGAGGCAGGTAATCGGAAACAAAGGTTGGGTTAAAGTCGAAATAATGCGTGGTAGATAAATGTATCGTTCCATCCGTGTCGATCGCTTCCTGACATTTTTTAAAGCGGTAACCACCGATGATGGCTTCATCCTCCACAGACCAAACGATGAGTTGCTCATAAGCGTAATCGCCTAAATCGTATTCGTCTAAATCGATGGATTCTCCAGTTCCTCCTCCTGCAGCACGAAAGGTCACCTCACGCAAACGTCCGATTTCTTCTAGAACATTCGGCGCATTGTGACAATTGACCACGTAAATTTCATTTTCACCTTTGCGAGTGACGCGCAGAAAGCGTTCTGCAGTCAACTCAGCTTTCAATAATTCCGTTGGGACGGCTTCTCTGATTGGGTTCATTTGTCGCTTTTTAATTGATAGACGATTGATTTAAACCAATTCGCAGCGCGTAAATCGTCCATTTCGGGATCGATGTCCTTGCCCATAATGGGTTCGCCAACCGTATAGGTGATGATTTTATTTTTCTGTCTTAACATTTCATCCGCTAGGTAAAACATTTCAACGTTTGCTTTGATTCCGAGAAAAGAACGTAGTTTAAATAGTCGGTAAAATTTGGTAGAGAGCTGTCCACTGATGTGAATTGGTACAATTGGACGATTAAATTCTCTGCCGTACGTGATAAACGTTTTTTTCCATTCACTGTCCTGAATAACGCCTTCGTGAATTCGGCTCACCATTCCAGCTGGAAAAATACACAGAGCTTGATCCTCTTGAAATGCTGCTTTGATTCGTTCTCGCGCCGACAATCCCAGTTTCCCATGTTTATTGATGCCAACGAAATACGTATTTAAGTTTTCAATGTTCGTCAAGATGTCGTTGACGATAAACTTCAAGTCTTTTCGGTGGTTTTTCAATGCCACAATCAATGCCATTGCGTCAACGCCACCAAGTGGGTGGTTCATCGCGATGATGATTGGACCTGTTTTGGGAATCCGTTCGATGTGCTTGATGTCAAATTTGAACTCAAAGTAATTCACTGCTGCTTCGCAAAATTCGAGTCCCTCGAGTTCTCCATGTGCTTGTATAAAAGCATTTAATTCCTTTTCGTGGAGTGTTTTACGCAAATAACGCAGGACAAATCCAGGCAAAAATCGCAACAACTTTGGATTTTTACTTCGGATTAATTCTTTTATGTCAATTGCTTTGGGTGCTTGCACGAGTCGAAATTACAATTTTTCGGGAGTTTACAAACTAGTTGAGCGTTGGAATTATTCACATTTTGCTTCTTCAGAATTCAAATTCGAAGGACATTCCATCGTAGAGTAAAGAAACATTCTCGGGAAGTTGCGCTAAAATATCTTCATGTGTTCCGAAAAGATGGGAAATGTGGGTAAGGTAGGCCTGTTTCGGTTGGATATCTGCGATAAATGCCAAGGCTTCTTCCAGGTTGAAATGTGAAATGTGTGGAAACTTATGCAAGGCATTCACAATGAGGATATCCACCTCTTTGATTTTTTCGCGTTCTTCTGGCGCAACGGTCTTTGCATCGGTAATATACGCGAAGTTTCCAATTCGAAAACCCAGAACTGGAAGTTTGTAATGTAGAACCTCAATCGGTGTTACTTGAATTCCGTCGAGTTGAAATGAATTTTTATCAATCGGAATCATGTTCAATTTCGGTACACCTGGATACTCTTTTTGGTCGAAAATGTAATGGAACTCACGTCGAAGCGCATGGTCGACATTCTGAGAACAATAGACATTCATCGGTTTCTCTGAAAAGAAATTAAATGCGCGAACATCGTCTAGTCCAGCAACGTGGTCTTTGTGCTCATGCGTAAATAATATTCCTTCGAGGTGCGTGACTTTTTCTCTCAACATTTGATAGCGAAAATCTGGACCTGCGTCCACACAATAGTTGGATCCATTCATTTCCAAAAGAATCGAAGCGCGAAGTCGATTGTCTCGCGGGTCATTGGAATGACAAACCTCACAGCTACACGCAATCATTGGGATTCCCTGCGATGTTCCTGAGCCTAAAATTCGAACGGTTCCAATCATGGGATAAAGGTATTATAAACTGACAATTCGGTGCTGTTTGTCCTTGCGCAGGAACAAATTAATGATCGATTTATTATCGCGATTTTCGGAGGCTAATTCAATGTACCTCATCCAATGTATAGGTTCTTTTCCGTGGAAATGGAAAGGTGCAAAACCATATCCTTTGTAGGTGCCACGATCAATCCAAATGAGGCTTTTTTCTCCTTTGTTTCGTCCTTTGTCGATAATAAAGAATGAAGTTCCTTTGAAGTTAATGTGTTCTAAAAAGTTGTTGATGCGTTGGTTGTACTCATCCGGACTTTCCTCTTGAACGCAAGCACCTTTACACTCTTTGATGGTGTAATGGAAACAAGCAGATTTAGTCGGGTAGAGGTGACATAACTTTTGACAAAGTTCAAATTTCTGAACGACATGACTTAAATAATCGCTGCCCTCTTTTTTTGTGCTAAACTGAATAATCGCTTGCTCTTCTTTCTTTGCTAAAGAGTTTACCTGAAGTTGAACGTATCCATGTTCATCGACTTCATCAAAGATGCCAAAAGGGAAGAAGCTTTTTCTCAATTTACGGTTGTAAATCGGCTGATGTTGTTTGATTAACTCTGACTCGAGGAGCATGGCAATCAATTCGCTTCCAGTTAGTTCATGTTCGATTCGGCAAATATCCTGAATCATTTTAAGTCCCTTCGCTGTTTTCGTATTTCGCAAGTGTTGCTCGATGCGTTTTTTAATGTTGATGCTTTTCCCAATGTAAATCAACTGATTGAATTCGTTGTATAGCAAATAGACACCTGTTTTTGTCGGGAGGTTATCGATGACATCTAAACTCAGGTTTGGGTGAATGGACTTCGGATTCAACTCTTGTTGAATGAAGGTGCTCAAGTTGTTTGGATCCTTGTGATAGATTAAATGAAACAATTCGGTTGTCGCCTTGGCATCACCATCCGCTCGGTGTCGTGCGTTATTGTCAATTCCGATTTCACGGCATAATTTCCCCAAACTGTAACTTGCGTGTCCTGGAATCACATAACGTGAGGCGCGAACCGTACACATGTGCGGAAGACGAAAATCGAATCCTAAGCGTCTGAATTCACTGCGAAACATGCCGTAATCGAATGCGACATTGTGAGCGACGAAAACACAGTCTTTTGTGAATTCAATGACTTCTTTGGCGATTTCATAAAATTTAGGAGCGTCGGAAACCATGGAGTCCGTTATGCCTGTTAATCTTACGATAAACTCTGGGATGGATTGTTCTGGATTAACAAGTGAGACATAGGAATCAATCACTTTTTCTCCATCGTATTTGTACATCGCTAATTCAGTGATTTTGGAGTCTTTGGTATTTCCTCCGGTTGTTTCCACATCGACAATGACAAAATTCATGAGTGCGAAGTTAGGAAAAGGTTTGAATTCCGAATTTGATGTCGCAATGTATTTTGTGTATTTTTGAAAAAAAAAGTACAAGATGAAATTGATTACGAGTGTTTTATTCTCATTTGTGTCCCTTATGGCGGTCGCACAAAGTAACTTGACCATATTTAATAATGGTGGACAACAGTTTTATGCCATTTTGAATGGAATTAAGCAAAACTCCCAGCCACAAACGAATGTCTATATCTCTGGAATTAAAAACGGAGGTTATTCTTTGAAGATAATTTTCGCTGATGGAAAAACAGCAGATGTGGATAAGAATTTGTTTATCGATGCGCCAAGTGACATAACCACACGCATTACCTTCAAAAAAGGGAAGGGGAAATTGCAATTAGTGAGTTTAGTTGCGACGGAAGGAGTCCTCACTCCGGGAGCAGTTGTCTATCGTCCATCGGATGCTTCGGTTTATTCGGATGCCGTAGTTCAAACAACAACGGTTCAAACAACAACGACGCAAACGACAAACGGCACTGCGAATGCACAAGTTCCTGCTAATGGAAACGTGAACATGAATGTCAATGCGAATGGAATGAGTCAGCAAACGACGAATCCAAATGCGAATGTAAACATGAATTTAAACACAACGGGAATGAATCAAACGCAAACGACTCAATCTGGAAATGTGGGAATGAATGTCAACGTGAATGCCACAGGAACGACACAAACGCAAACTACGCAAAATGGAAATGCGAATTTCAACATGAATGTTTCTGGGAGTGGAATGGATCCGAATATGCAAAATGGAAATGTTGGAATTAGCATCAACGTTTCCGGAATGGATCCGAACATGCAGAATGGGAATATGGGAGTGAACATGAATGTGAATGCAACGGGAATGGAGCAGCAAGTAGATCCCAACGCGAACGTAAACATGAATATCAATACGAACGGCATGCAAACGCAAAATACCTATGGAAACAATGGGAATATTCAGATGAATGTGAATGCGAACGGAATAAATACGCAACAAACCTCTGGTCAAACGACCATTACGACAACGACCACAACCACCACGACAAATTCTGGAGGAAATATCAACTATCAAACAAACAATCAACAGAATCAAAGCAATACGCAGGCAAATGTGAACACATCAGGAGCATTAATCGCTTGTAATCGAACATTGAACAATTTGCCCACATTTTTGGAAGAACTGAAAGATCAAAGTTTTGAAGATGATCGCTTAGAAGCGGTGAAACTTGCGTTGAAAAACACGTGTTTAACAACCGAACAAGCAGGGAAAATCATTGAGTTATATACCTTCGATGAAAACAAACTAGAGGTAGCGAAGTTTTTGTCAGATCGTTTAATAGACCGCGAAAACGCTACGTCCCTAGCGAAATTTATGTCCTTCGATTCCAGTAAAATGGAATACAGAAAATATGTAGCTAGTCATTAAGCTAGCTCATAAATTTATTGCCTACTTCAAATTTCCTGTGATGTAATAAATTACTGGTTGAAATGAAATCTCTATCATTTTTGTTTACTAACTTTAATAGAAGGTGAAGTGAATTTCATTTTGTCAAATGTGAATATTAAAAACGAAAGACAATGAGTGTGCAATATATTTCTGATGACCAGGGTAAAACTACGGGAGTCTTCATTCCGATTCAAGATTGGAATAAATTAAAAAATAAATTCATAGGATTAGAAGAGGAAGAATTTGAATTACCATCCTGGCAAATAAATGAGCTCAATGATCGGATGGCTGACTATGAAAGAAATCCCTCCAACACTACTTCCTTTCATGAGGCAATGGATGATCTTGAAAAAGATATGTGATGTTGCGAGTTGAAATAATTTCGCAGGCAAAAGCAGATATTGAAAAAACGATTTTATGGTATAATGAAAGACAATTAGGAATAGGAAAACTTTTCCTTGATAATGTTAAAGCTGATATCACATTGATTCAGCTCAATCCTAATGCTTTCCCGAGGAAATATAAAGAAGTTAGAACGAAGGTCATGCATCGATTTCCGTTTATTATTCATTATTTTATTGATTCGAAACGACATAAATTAATCATCATCGCGGTTTTTCACATGAAACTTAATCCGTTGAATGTGAAAAAAAGGTACAAATGAAAAAGTCCCTAACATGTTAGGGACTTTTTTCTTTTAAAGCGTAATCTCTTTATCCTTTGAATGGCGGATCTTGTAGTCGAAATCGATGACTTTGTTTTCCTTCGGTTTCAGGTTAAAACTCCATTCAATGACTCCGGTTCGTTCGTTCAAGCGTCCTTTCGCTAAATTGGCCGATTCAATCGTGATGTCTGTGTTTTGCGTAATTGGAATTTGATCTTGAATCACGATGTCGATCGAACTCGATTTACTATTGCGAACTTCAATTGAGTACGCAAAGGTGCGTTCGCGTTTGTCTTGAATCACCTTGTCCTTACATTCTTTCTTCAAAAGTGTTCGTTTTACCACAATGTTTGGGTCTTTTCCTAACGATAAATTCAAGGTATCTTCCATGCGTGTTGGATCAATGTACGTTTCACCGATATAAGAACCGTCAAAGAAAATGTTTGCTTTTGCAGGAATTAATTGAAGTTCGTCCAACTTCGTCATTTGAGCAACAAGGTAAACTCCTGGATCCAACTTCGGAACTGCGTAATACTTGAAGGTAGTTGCTAAATCCGTTTGTTTGATGAGAACCATGTGTTGATCGTTATTAGACGGAATCGTATAAGGTAAATCTATTTTAAATTCTGCTGCAATCAACATTTGCACTACTGTTGTGAAATTTGCGGCTGTTAAAGCATCATCCATATTCATTTCTTTTTGTGTAAAAGAGTAGCCCATGTTCGTCACTTGCGAGTTAAATAGTCCAGCACTTGTTCCTGAACATACGGTTGTTTCTTGTAATTTTCTCGCGAAAGCAGCTTGGTAATCGATGTACCAAGGATTTAATTCTGGCTTCGTTTTGTTGGCGTATGGATTATTCGTGGAAATGTTCAAGCGTACATCGTTCCAGTCCAAACCTGAATTTTGGCGCACTTGTGCTTTGTAGGTTAAATTAATTTTTCCGGTGGAAGAATCACTGCGTAAATCGTAGAGTGGTGTCCAGCCAGCTTGTGAAACAACATACGAAAAGTTTAATTTTCCAGAAACGACTTCGTTCGATGAAATGGTGATCACAATGCGCGGGATGGCTTTGTTGATTTCTCGATTTAAGCCGTTGCCGTTTTGGTAATTTCGAAGTTCTTCTAGACGTTCTTCCATTTCTTGTTGCGAAATGACCTTTTGCGCCTTTTTACGTTGTAAGGCCAAAAGTTTCTTGTTGATTTCATTCATTTTTAAGGCGTAGTAATCCACAGCAGATTTTAATAAGAGAATGGAGTCATTTACTTTTCCTGTTCCTTTCATCGAGCCATTGTTGCTGATGATGTATTTAGTGGAATTCAGAACACCGATTTCGTCATCGATTTCTTGAATGTCGAAGCCCCAAGAACGCAAGGAATCCTCAAGTAGGGAAATACTACGTTTGATCTTCAATGGAATTCCATCCTCGGTAACTTGTGCCGGCTGTGGATAGTGGAGCACATACTTAGAATCTAAAATGACCACATTTCCTGTTGCCTTTACTTGGATACTTTTCGGATCGATGTATGGACTAATTCCTTCAATGCTCACCTCGGTAACGCCGACTTTTGCAGTGTAATTTGCTTTGTGATGCAATTGAGCGCCTTGTGAATAAACAGTTACTTCGGAAAGTGTTGCTTTCACTAGGTCTTTTTCTGTGGCTAGCGCTTTCAAACTGAAGGTTGCTAATGCCGTAAATAAGAAGATTCTTTTCATGTGTCAATTTTTTCTTGCTTACATCCGTCTTTCGAAAAGGTTCAATCGAAAGTTGATTTGTCCATTGGATGAAGGATTCCTGTTCAAACATTCTTACCTTTGTTGCATGAAATTCAAGGACTATTCCCTTATCGATGAAATTAAAGACCAACTTGACATCCTCGGATTCAAGCGTCCAACAGATATACAACACCGTGCCATTAAACCCATTTTAGATGGCGAAGATGTCATGGCAGTTGCCCAAACAGGAACTGGAAAAACAGCAGCATTCGTTATTCCGATGTTGCATAAATTTGCCACAAAGAAAAGAGGATCCTACAAAGGAATTCGTGGATTAGTGCTCGTTCCGACAAGAGAATTAGCGAAGCAAATTTCAGAGGTGGTTGTTCAAATTGGCGCCAAAACTCCGGTAAGTGTTTTGGGACTCTACGGTGGAGTGGAACAAGAAAAACAAATCGCGAAATTAAAAAGTGGCTTAGATATTTTAGTTTCGACACCAGGACGCATGTTTGATTTGATCTCACAAGGATTTATTGATATTACCAAATTAGAAGTCCTTGTTTTAGACGAAGCAGACTTAATGTTGGACCTTGGATTTACGAAGGATATCCACGATGTATTAAAGAAAATCCCGAAAAATCGTCAAACCTTGTTTTTCACAGCGACGATATCGAAAAAAATTAAATCCCTGGCGTATGATGTCGTGAAAGACGCGATACGTATTCAGATTTCTCCAAAGAATCCCGTTTCGAAAAATGTCACACATGCGGTTGCCTTTATTGAAATGGATGACAAGCGTTTCTTTTTAGAGAACATGATCAAGGAATACCCAGAATATAAATTCTTGGTGTTTGTGAGGACCAAAGTCCGTGCGGAACGTGTTGTTTCAGCGATGGAACGAGTAGGAGTGAAGGCAGAAGCGTTACATGGAGGCAAAGAACAAGAAGATCGATTTGCGATTTTAGATCGTTTTCGTTCGACAGAGAATCAGGTGTTAATCACGACGGATGTCGCGTGTCGTGGAATTGATATTCCCAATATGGATTATGTCATTAACTACGATTTACCTGATTCCCCGGAGAATTATGTTCACCGTTGTGGTCGAACTGGACGTGGTCAACAAACGGGACAAGCATTGTCCTTTTGCAGTGAGGAAGAAGTGGCGTTTTTGGATGCAATTGAAGCCTACACAGGAGAAGAGATTTTGCGTTACGACATCGACAACAAAGATTATATGTCCATTATTGAAGATACAGAAGACCTAAATTACAATTGGAAGAAACTGATTGAAGAGAATTCGGATCCAAATGAATGGAAAGATTAATAATAACACTTTGGATAATAACTTTTCAATCCTTATTTTTGAGAAACCCAAAAACTAAATCATGAAAAATTTAATCTTAATTCTTTTCTTTTTTATTGGAATTGAATCCTTTGCACAATCAAAAACGATTTCCGGAGTAAAATTCCCCTTGACTGAAAAAATCGGTAAAAACGAATTGGTTTTAAACGGTGGAGGTTTACGTGAAAAATACTGGATGGACTTATACGTTGCTGCGCTTTATTTAGAGTCCAAAACGTCGGATGCAAGTAAAGTGATTTACGGTACTGAAGAAATGGCCATTCACATCAAAATTATTTCTAGTAGTGTCACACGTGAGCGTTTTCTTGAGTCAGTAAATGAGGGATTCGCGAATGCTACTTCCAAAGCATCAGCAGAAGATAAAAAGAAATTCATCAGCTTCTTTTCGGATGAATTTAAAATCGGTGATGTGATTCATTTCGATTACACACCAGAAAAAGGATTGAAAGTGACGAAAAACGGAGTGGTAAAAGGAACAATTCCTGGTTACGATTTCAAAAAATCTCTTTTTTCTATTTGGCTTGGTTCAAAACCTGCGGATGAGAACTTGAAAAAAGGAATGCTTGGCAAAGGATAGGATTTTATCCAAATAAAGAATTTTAAAAGACATCTTCGGATGTCTTTTTTTGTTTGAAAAGTGTTCAATTTTTAATTTGTGACTTATATCACCTTTTGATTTGAATAGGTACTTTATCTTTGTACTGTAAATAAATGAAAGCATATGAAAATAGAACAAATTTATACTGGATGCTTAGCTCAAGGAGCTTATTATATCGTTAGTGGAAACGAAGCGCTTATCATTGATCCTTTAAGAGAAGTTGAACCTTATTTAGCTCGATTAAAAGAAGATGGTGTGAACCTAAAATATATTTTCGAGACACATTTTCATGCTGATTTTGTTTCGGGACATATCGATTTAAGTAAAAAAACCGGTGCAGTAATTGTTTATGGTCCAACAGCGAATCCATCTTTTGAAGCAATCGTTGCTACAGATGAACAAGTATTTGAGATTGGTTCCGTTAAAATCAAAGTTTTACATACGCCTGGACATACAATGGAAAGTTCGTGTTACCTGTTGATGGATGAACACGGAAAAGCTGTAGCGTTGTTTTCTGGTGACACCTTGTTCTTAGGTGATGTTGGGCGCCCAGATTTGGCGCAAAAAGCAGCAGACATGACTCAAGAACAGTTGGCTGGACTTCTATACGAGAGTTTAACGAATAAAATCATGCCATTGGCTGATGATGTTACCGTTTATCCAGCACATGGTGCAGGATCAGCATGTGGGAAAAACATGATGAAAGAAACGGTTGATACCTTGGGGAATCAGAAAAAAATGAATTACGCCTTGAATCAACCAAACAAAGAAGCATTCATTGAGGCGGTAACGGATGGACTTTTACCTCCTCCAGCTTATTTTGGTTTCAATGTTGCAATGAATAAAGGTGGATACGATCCTTTTGATGAGGTGAAATCTCGTTCAATGACTCCACTTGCTCCCGAAGCATTTGAATTGGTGGCTGAATCAACAAGCGCCCTTATTTTGGATACCCGTTCGGCGGCATCTTTCACCGTTGGATTTGTGCCAAATTCGATTAACATTGGAATAAAAGGTGATTTTGCCCCATGGGTTGGTGCCTTGATTGGAGATGTAAAACAAGAACTATTATTGGTGACAGATCCAGGAATGGAAGAGGAAGTGATCACGCGATTAAGTCGTGTTGGCTTTGATCACGTTGTTGGATACCTCGATGGTGGATTTGACGCTTGGAAGACATCCGGAAAAGAAATAGATCAGGTGACGCGCATCACTCCAGAGACTTTTGCAGAACAGTTTGAGTTGAATAAATCACTCGTAATCGATGTCCGCAAAGAAGGAGAGTACGCCGCTGAACACGTGTCAGAAGCGTATAGTAAGCCGCTTGCATACATTAACGAGTGGACAAAAGACATCAATCCAAATGAACATTTCTTTTTGCATTGTCAAGGTGGATACCGCAGCATGATTGCAGCAAGTATTTTACAAGCACGTGGATTTAGAAATTTCTCCGAGGTTGATGGTGGATTTGCTGCCATTTCGAAAACAATCGTTCCAACGACAGATTTTATTTGTCAGAGTAAAGTCCTAAAATAAGTGGAGCTTTTTGGATTTGTAGCGGCTGTTTTAATTGGACTAATTCTGGGATTAATTGGCGGTGGCGGTTCTATTTTAACAGTCCCAGTTCTTGTTTATTTGTTTCACGTTCAACCAGAACTAGCAACGGCGTATTCGCTTTTTATCGTGGGAACAACGAGTATAATAGGTGTCCTGCCTAAATGGCAACAAAAGGAAGTTGATTTACGAACAGCGTTGCTTTTTGGACTTCCATCCATGCTGACTGTATTCAGTACACGCAAGTGGATTTTACCAACAATTCCTGATTTGATTTTTTCATCAGAACACCTTGTTTTGACAAAATCGAATGCGATGTTGGTGTTGTTTTCTCTTCTTATGTTATTTGCTGCCTTCAAAATGTTGCGAAAATCAACGGAAATAGAACAAGAACGTCAAGCGTTTGAATGGAATAATTATCCACTCATGTTTCAAGGAGCCATCGTTGGTGTCCTAACCGGAATCGTCGGAGTAGGAGGTGGATTTTTAATTGTCCCGGCTTTGGTCATGTTTAGCAAATTATCCATGAAAATGGCCGTTGGAACATCGCTTCTCATTATCGCGGTAAATTCGTTGGTTGGATTTACTGGAGATGTTTGGACACAAGGTTCGCTGATGGATTGGAAATTTTTAGGGTTACTCACCTTGCTAGCGGTGATTGGTATTTTGGTCGGCGGAAAACTTGCCAAAAAAATGGAAACAAACATTCTTCGAAAGGGATTTGCATGGTTTGTCCTGCTGATGGGTGCCTTTATTTTCGTGAAAGAAATATCTTCATTATTAAACTAATTAACATGCAAGCAGAATTTTGGAATGAACGGTATAAAGAAAAAGTGTTTGCATACGGATTGCAAGCAAATGATTTCCTACAAGAACAAAGCTTTCCAGAAGGATCAAAAATTCTCTGTTTGGCAGAAGGAGAAGGTAGAAATGGTGTGTTTCTAGCAGAACAAGGTCATGACGTCACCTGTGTGGACTATTCCGAAGAAGGAATTAAAAAAATGAGTCAATTAGCAGAAATGAAAGGTGTGAAAATTCATACAGTTTGTGCGGATTTGAATGAATTTGAGTTCAACGAAAATACATGGGACGGAATCGTTATCATTTTTGGACACCTTCCAACCGCTTTACGTGAAAAAGTACATGGTCAATTTTACAAGGCACTAAAACCTGGAGGTAAATTGGTGTTGGAAGCATATCATAAAACGCAGTTGAATTATAAAACGGGTGGACCAATGACCGAAAAAATGTTGTATTCCGATGAGGAATTACGAGCTGATTTCCATGAGTTTAAATACCTTCAAATAAACCAATTAGAAAGAGAAGTCCACGAGGGTGAGTTCCACTTTGGAAATGCCGCTGTTATTCAGGTGATTGCAGAAAAGTAGGTTTGTCGCTCTCTCCGCTGCGGGGGACTCGCTCTCGCTCTCACTCTCACTCTCACTCTCGCTCTCACTCTCTTTTTCAATGAACTTTATTAAGTTTGTGTTGTACTTGAAGTTCATGAAGCATTTTTCCATTTCTATAGCATGGCTGTTATCGTTTTTTTGGACGAGTCAATCGTTGTATGGACAAGATAACTGTACCTTTCAAACGCACATCCGAAAAGGAAGTAATTACGTCTTTTCTACCTATTTGGCAGGAGATTACAAAACGCCATTGGAGGGAAAATGTGAATCCTTTATTCAAGGTCAACTGTATGAGCGACGCGAGTTTCTACATGGACATTTGATCTCCGAAGAGGCAAATTTTCAAGATGGAAAACCACGAGTCATACTGAAAACATATGCTGATCGTCCAGATGGGATGCTTGCAGAACTTCGCTCTTATTGGGAAAATGGTCAGCCAGCCATGTATTGCGTGTATTACTTGGATGAATCTGGTCGTCGGTGCATGAAGCAAACAGATTACCATTTGAATGGTAAAAAACGCTTCGTTCAATCCTTTGCCTTTGTGCGATTGAGTGAAATCAATGAATACGAAATCAAGAATCATCCACCACATACGGTCGATGACGACGGGTATACTTCTTTACTAGTCCAATTCGGAGACGAAGAGAATTATTCGAACGAAGGCGTGTTGATTAGTAGGTTTCACCATAAATTGATATTAAGCGAATTCTCACGAGACTCATCCAAAGATGGACCCTTCACGGAATACCATGAAAATGGAAAAGTGAAAACAAAAGGCCGCTATAAGGATGGAAATCCAGATGGAGCATGGGTGGGATACAATTACCTTGGGATGAAAAATGTGGAATTGACCTACAAAGACAATATCATTCAAGGGTTTTACCGCACTTGGTTTGATAATGGTCAATTGCAAACAGAACATTTTTACGACGTGGCTTCCAATCATCCGTTTCAACCATCCAAAAAGGAATGGAACGAACAAGGGAAATTGCTTTTGGACCTAGTTTTAGACAAGGAAGGTAATGGCTACATGAAAAAATGGAACAACGATGGTATTTTGCTTTATGAGACATCAATTAGTGCCAATAACTATAAAAAAGACATCGAAATCGAGAGGTACCCCGATGGGAAAATAAAATCCATCCTCAATCACTTACCGAATGCCGACACCACCTATGTTTCGTATTTCCCGAATGGACAGATGTCGATCATTCATTATGTGGAAAGATCGAAAGAGTCCGCCAAGTTGGGAAGGAAGATTCAGAAAGAATGGTTTGAAAATGGCTTTCTTGCGCAAGAGGTAGAAATCGAGCAGACAGCTTATTTGACTTCCTTTTTGCAAAACGAATACTATTCCAACGGAAATAGTAAAAGTCGGGTCATTCAAAAGGAATTTCAACTAAACGAGGAGGTAACAGGCGAAAACGGACTTAAAACCCTCATTCCTCATAAAAAGACCGATCGTTACGAAGAATTATACGCTTCGAATGGCATCAAAATTCGTACGCGTCATACCGTGGATGGAAATCTAGAAGGACCCTACCAAGAATTAGACAGTTTAGGGAATGTACTCGTTTCATATTCCTATGCAAATGGATTTAGAAATGGCGTTTGCCGTCGCTATAACGCGAAACAAGAATTGATATTCTTTCAAGAATACGATCATGGTTGTCCGATTCAAGCAAAAACCAACATCAATAACAAACGTAAAATCTCCATTTTATGTGAAAGCGAGCGCACGTATGTCTATGGATTGGCGCATCAGCAAATCATTCGGACTTTGAAGGAACATTACACGCGTGAAGAAATAGATTCGTTGGTGCAATGGTATTCCTATATCATTGATTGTACGCCGTTTGCCAGTTTTACCTTTCCGAGTATAGATGTTGGCGAACAATTATTATTTCTTCGTTTACCTGAAGGCGCTTTTCCAGGATTATTAAACGGAGACACCACGAATTACCGTGTGAAAGAAATCGTAAAGTCCTTTTCCAAGTTAGGTTGGGACTTGCCAAAATGGCATTTGGAAAATGGAATCTATGTGGCAAAAATCCACTTAGAAGGATTGTATTCACATCAAATTTTTAATACCTATTTCCCGAATTGTCAGAGCTGGATGGAATTCGCTTACACTAAAGAAAATCCACGGGATCGTCAAGTTGACTATGGGATGAAACGCTACCAAAGACAAAATTCGATCAATCTTTCACGTGTAAACGCCTGTCTGATGAAAGCCGCACTCACCATTTCGTTTGGATCTGTTTCACTGCTCATTTATTCGGATGGCGAAGTAGAGGTAGAAAATCAACAGTATACGAACGAGGAGCTGTTAAAAGAAAATCCAAATATGATTCATGAAATTGGCTGGGACTAAATTCGCGGCATTACTCATAAGCATCCTGTTTTCTGGGATGAGTTATGCGGATTTACGCATGCCTGAATTGGCGATGAAATTGATTTTAAAGAAATCAGTTCATCAAAACCGCGAAATCATTCAGTTCGAAGTGAAATTCACGAATCAAACGGATCGCGATTTGTGTATGATCATTCCGGGAAGTCAAAACAAAGGACAACGCATTCTTCAACTTCAGGTGTTTTCGGTGAATAACGCGACCAACTTTTACACGAAAGTTTTTGAAAATCCTTTGGAATTGGTCATGGATACATCAGTCATCGGTTCTTGTTATTTTAAGCGTTTGAATGCAGGAGAATCTGTGAGTATTCCTTTGTTTGTTAATGACAGCAGGAACGCAAGTAAGTACATTTATTCCAATTATGCTTTCCCCGATTTTCCCGATGGAAAGTATGAGGTAATTGCATATTATAATCCCTTTGGTGAATCTTTAGCACCATATGTTTTTCAAGCCTATGATGACCACGGACGCACGATTGGTGATTCCTTGAATCCCGAAAAAATGCAAATTGATGCTTACGGAATTTATAGTAACTATGTCCAATTGACCATTGATTCTCATGTGGGAACAAGTACAGAGGAAAATCAGAGGGGCGTTTGTTTTAGTTCTTGTCACTTTTGTCGTCACATTGAAAAGTCCCAATGGCATCGCGTCAAAAAGGACATTATTCATCGGGTAGATGACATTGCGCAACATCGGAAAGTGCTGTTCCTTTTTGATGGTCCAGATGCCGTTTTATCGAGTTTACCATCCTATTATTCGCGGCAAATTGTTTTAGAAACAAAAAACGGAATTGTCTACAAAGAATTAACGTGGCAAATCGGTAGAATCTTTTCACTGAGGAGTACCATACATAAATGGAGTTATTGGATTTTTCGCTGGAACGTACCTATGCGCACATCCTCCACGAAATACTTTCATTTAATCTCTGTGAACTAGGCAACTACATCGTGATCTGTTCGTTTGCTTGTTAGAAATTATTAAGTTTGTAAATAATTAATGAATCAACACATGAAAAAAAATCTACTTAAATCACTTTTTTTGGGATTGAGCATCTTGTTCTTTTCTCAATTCACCTTTGCTCAATTGAGCATCACTCCGGCGAGTGGGCCAAATGTTTGTGACGGAACCGCTGCGTTGAGCAACCCATCTTCGGTTATTCAATCATCCATCACTTGGTATGGAATGGGCGCTGTCATCGCTACCAATACCTATCAAATTGGAAATTTGTGTCCAGGGAATTACGGTGTATACTATAATCAAAGTAATCCGGCAGGTGGAATTGATTCTATGACTGCAACTTTCATCATTTTAGGTGGTGGACCGAATCCATGTGCGAATTTCAATGTAAGCTTAACAACAACGCCTTGTTCGACGGTTAGTTCAAATGATGGTTCTATTTCACCGAATGTGACAGGTGGAACTGCTCCTTACGCCTATTTGTGGAGTCAAGGATCTGTTACACAGAATATTATCAACCTCATTCCGGGATTCACATATTGTGTAAACGTCGTTGATGCGAATGGTTGCCAAATGAATGTATGTGATTCCATGACCGTTTCTGGAGCAAATACGGGAGACACTTTAGTCGTTAACAATGCAAATTGTGGTCCGGCAGCAGTTGGAACGTTTGTTCAACAATACGAAGATTGTAATTTTTACTTTAATGCATGTACAGGAGCTAGTATGACCTCGTCAACGATGATTGGAAATGATACTTTGCAAACAGTTTGGACATTTGTGGATTCAATGAACTTCACTATGGCAACCTACACTGTCTATTACTACATTCCAAATGGAATGGCAAATGGTTGTGTGAACTTGCAGTTTATTCTGTATTGTCCAATTAAATCAAGCAATATCAAAACAATTGTGGTGAACGATATGGTACAATTAAGTGGGGTGAATGAAATCGTTAAAAATCCATTTAGTGTGATCAATCCAATGGGGAATGAGTTAAGCGTTCAATTTGATGAGGTGACAACTGGAACGATGCGTTTGTACAACATGAACGGACAAGTGGTGAAAACACAATTGTTATCTTCTGTTCAACAAGCAACAATCGCTACATCGAATGTACCAGCTGGAACATACTTCTTCCAATTAGAAGTAGGTTCAACGGTTTATACACAGAAAGTGATCAAATAAGAATCAATCGAATAGATTTAATGCCCTGGCGAGTTCGTCAGGGCATTTTTTTTGATATAAAGTCTGATGTTTATTGATTGACGATCCTCGTTGAATTATATTACTTTTGTTCAGTGAAGAATAAAATTATTTCCGGTTTATTATTGCTCACCTTTTTCGTGTTACTTACGCCACGTGAATGGTGGCATGATTGCCATCACAAACAATTCTCCACGACTTCAATAAGTGAAAGTCATTTCGATGATGGTTCCTGTGATATTTGTGACATCGACTTGGGATTTTTCACGATTCAATCGATTCTTTTTTACCGTTCGGATAAACCGACACTTCCAACTGTTGTTTCTGCTGGACTTTTGGATAAAGAGAACACTCCTTATCTGTCTTTTTCACTTCGAGGACCACCTTATAACGCTTAAGATTTGATGGATGTACCGTTGACAAAAGTCAATAGGTGAACATTCATTTGCATGGACGCTGCGTTTCCGCTTTTTGGCTCGTAGTTGTTTTCATGGATGAACAGCATTCATCCTTCAGCCTAAAATGTATTTTTCGTTTCATAAAGACTCGGGAAACCATTCGCAGGAAGTATTTATGAAGTGTCTTAGAAGTAAATCACATATGAAGTTTATTGCATTACTCGTCGCCTTTGTTGCTTTGTCGACAAACGCACAAAAAGAACTAACAGGTTTTGTTAAAAGTAAACGAACAAACCTTCCGATTGCCAATGCGCGCATTCACATAGAAGAAACAGGAGAAAGCTCCGTTTCAGATGAAACAGGAGCCTTTATGTTTCTTGGTTATTATCCAGAAAGCATCCATTTGCATGTTTCGGCCATCGAATTTGAATCAAAAGTTTTGGCATTCACACAATCCGCGCAAGCACAAGGAAGACAGTATCTAGTGGGGAGCAAAATTGAAATCTATTTAGCAGAAAGGCATTTGGACCTTGAAGAAATTACCGTGTCAACCGGAATCAATGTTCAAAAAAATAAGAGTCCATTTCTGATTGAAACCCGAAAATTGTCCGATTTGAATGGAATTTCCACCATCAACATGGGAGAAGCGTTAGCAAAGATTCCGGGTGTTTACCAATCCAGTTTTGGAAATGGCATTTCAAAACCGGTCATTCGAGGATTACAGGGAATTCGTGTAGTCAGTTTATTGAATGGCATGCGTATGGAAGGACAGCAATGGGGTGGAGATCATGGAATGGGAATTTCTGAAGTTGGAATTGGTTCAGTTGAGGTGATCAAAGGTCCTGCATCTTTATTGTACGGTGCGGATGCCTTGGGAGGTGTTTTGTATTATTCAGACGAAGCGTATGCTGCTGTTAATTCTCAATCTGTAAATGTTCAGTCGATATATCACAGCAATACAAACGGAGGAACACTGCGAATGCTGTACAAGCAATCGAATCAGAAATTCCGGTTTTTAATCGGTGGAAGCTATGCCAATCATGCCGATTTTCAGTTGCCAAACCAGAAATTCGCTCAAAATTCGCGTTTCAACGAATCGGTTTTAAAGACAGCTCTTTCGTGGAACGGAAAAAACAAGGTTCATCACTTGCGTTATTCGTTTAACCACGTGATGAGTGGTTTGCCCGGACACACCCATGACTCCATTCTCAATCCACTTGAATTCCAATCCGAATTGCAACGACGAAAACAAACGATTCCAGCTCAATTTTTCGATAATCATTACCTATCCTTTGAAAACAAATGGTTTTTAGAAAAAAATGAAGTTTCCTTGTTGCTTGGACAAACCATGAATCAATTAACCGAATACGACGAGGAAGCAACGATTCCAGGAATTCAAATGCGTTTGTGGAATTCGTTGTACACGGCAAAATGGACCCATACTTTTCATCAAAAGCTAAAAGTGGTCAATGGAATGCAAGGAATGTTTCAAAACAACGTAAATGAACCGGATGCCACCGAGCGCTTATTGCCAAATTCTCTTTCTTTCGATAATGGACTTTTCTCGATGTGGATGTATTCCATGGATCGCTGGAATTTTCAAGCAGGATTGCGTTATGATTTGAGATACATCAAGACGTTGGAGGACTTTAAAGGAAAACAAGCGATTTCAACATTTTATGGAAGTCCAAATGCGTCCATCGGCGCCGTTTATTCCACAGACAAGTTTACCTTTCGAACGAATGTTTCAACGGGATATCGTGCGCCACATCCATCGGAATTGTTAGCAAACGGCTTTCATCACGGTGCTTTACGCTACGAAATTGGGGATGAACAACTGCGTCCGGAACGAGCAAGTCAGTTGGACGTAAGCTTCGAAGTAAAAAGAGATCACTTGGTCTTGTTTGTGAATCCATTTTTGAATAATATTCAGCAGTTTATTTACCTGCAACCGATTGATTCAATGGTGGATAATTTACCCGTGTTTGCATACAAGCAACTGAATAAAGTACTTTTTTACGGAAGCGATTTCGGAGTGCATTACCATCCTCATTTTGCACATGATTTACACCTAGAAGCAACGTATTCCTATTTAAACGTGCTGACTTCAACGGATAGTAGTGTGTCGATGATTCCACCAGGTCGCTTCATGATGAGTCTTCGCTACCAATTGGATCTTGGGAAAAAAATACAAATCAAGGATCTGCTCGTTCAATATACGTTTATGAACAAGCAAAACAAGCTTGCCTTTAATGAGACAGCGAGTCCGTCGTATCAGTTGCTCGACGCTTCTGTACAATTAAAATGGAATGGAAAAACGGCCATGGATGTACAATTTGGTTGTAGAAATATCCTAAATACGAGCTACATCGATCACCTGTCTAGACTTAAAAACATTTCCATGGCAAGTCCAGGAAGAAATATCTATATCAGTATCAATTTTAACATCAGTCAGCATCTAAAAAAGAAAAAGGACGAAAATTAATCTTGTTGAATGTCCGCCTTAAGAAATCTCAATACCGAAAGGAATGAGGAGTCCAGCTAGTCCTTCTTGACTGAATTTGGCGCCCTTCATTCGGTTGTTCGATGGATCAATGATGAATCCTTGCGCTCCTGTAAAATTCGCTTTTTCTAGGTTGCTCATTTGAAATACAGATCCAGTGAGCTGACATCCTTCAAAAGAGACGCCTTCTAGTCCAGCCTCGGTGAAATCAACTTCTGTTAATCGGCAATTCGAAAATTTTGTTCCCTTCAATGGACATTGGTAAAAGAAGGAATAATCCAATGTGCAGGATTCAAACGTACATTTTAGTCCGTAGGGATTGCAGTCCTCAAAATGAATTCCCATGAGCTTACAGTCACGGAAATAGGCATCGCGAAAGGATGTTTTTTTACTTCGAATAGAACTGAGGTCACAACTGATGAATTCGCAATCGACGAAGGTGAAATTCGATAAATCCGCACCATTCAGTTGGCATGATTGAAAGACACAATTTTCGTATTCCGCTGTGGATATTTGCTCAAACGTTAATCCTTCAAAGGTTTGATCGGTAATATAGTCCATTAGTGCAAGCGTTGGATCAGTACGTAGTGATCAAAATCAATTCGAATCATGAAAATGTCTGGATTATAAGGAAACGTAATCGTTCCGTCAGAATTAACCGTATGTGAAACATAGATTTTTTGTCCGGCAAGGTTTAGGGCTTCGATGTTCATTACTTCGAAAAGTCTAGTTTGACAAACGAAATCACCTTGTTCATTTTGATAAAGGTACGGCCATTGTGTCGTGATGTCGTCTAAGGAAACGGTATTCACGGTGATTTGCTGTTGAACCGTATCCATTCCACATGCGCCACTTGCGAAGAGCGTTACGGTGTATGTGCCTGCAACATAAGTGTGTGTTGGATTTTGTCCAAATCCTACTGGACTTCCGTCCCCGAAATCCCAAACGAGGTTTCCAGGTGAACTTGTTGTTGCAGCAAAAAGGACATCGTATTGATTGACACCAGCGACAAAAGAAGCGTTGAACAAAGAGTCATGGTGGACTAATTTCCACGTTGGGATGCTGTCAAGTACAATTGTACTAGCAACTTGCTGTAAAATCGCGCACGTTTGCGGATCTAGTCCAGCCGTATAACTAGCGCCAACAGAAGATTTTTGGAATAAAGAACTGTAAAACGTACAAGCCGCTAAATAAGATCCTTCCAGGCTAGGGTGGGAGCCATCTCCGGCGTATAAGTTGATTGCTGGATAATTGTCACGCACATATTTCCACGCAACACCGACAGGTGAAACGGAAGCGTTTGTTGAATCTGCGATGCGTAAGTATGCATTTCGCAAGCGGGTATTCATTTTATCAAAGGTATTGATGGAATCCCATTGCGGATCTCCAACTTGACGTCCCCAAGTCATGTAATAATTCACTTGTGAACAGCCATTAGACGCATACACGCTATCGGAAATTTGTTCCGCATAAGGCAATGATTGTTGATTCACTTGATCGAAGGGAAAACTAGGTTCCTGACTTTGTCCTTGCAATACAACGAAATTCCATGGTTTTGAATGAATCTTAGTGTAGGTTGTTGCATCATACGCATGAGATTGAAAAGTGAATCCACCATTCATTTTACTATCCATGAGCATGTGATCACCCAATGATTCTGTTAAATCTTGCACCATTTGAGGTAAATTGTTTACGCTCAAATAACTATTCCCAATAAATAGAACGGAAATGCTGTCTTGTGTCCAAGAGAGTTGAACCACCAAAACAAAAAAGATACTTGCTATTAATTTCATGAGACGAATTTACGGATTTTTTGGATGAGCGGTAAGTGCATAAACCATGGGGATTTTATTCACTAAATGTTTTACTTGAAAACGATTTGGTTCCACTTCAATTAAGTCATTCAAGCAATCGTATGGAGAGAAGGGGTATTCCGAGAAATGATTGATCGTTAATCCAGCTTTTTGAAGCGCTTGGTAGACTTCGCTGAGACCATGATTCCAAGTGATGGTGGTGTCGGTGATTTCAATTTCTTTGTCAGCATAAGAGCTAGACACTTCTTCAATGATAGGACTTTCCTGAAAATAATTATAGGCAAGCTGCTTAAAATCATTATCGAACATCCAAACGACCGGATGAAAGTCGACGAAAATGAGTTTTCCTCCTGGCTTTAATCGTTCGGCTATAACTTTCGCCCATTTAGTCAAATCGGGAAGCCAACCAATGGTTCCGTAAGTCGTGTAAACGATGTCGAATTTCTCTGATAGGTGTTCGGATGTGCTATAGACATCGCAACAAATAAATTTCGCGTCGACGGATAATTCCGCAGCGAGATTTTGTGCTTCTCTAATAGCTTTATCAGAAAAGTCGATGCCTGTTACAGATGCTCCCATGCGTGCGAGGGAAAGTGTGTCCTGTCCGAAATGACATTGCAGATGGAGTATTTTTTTTCCTTCAATAGTTCCTAAAAGAGCCAGTTCAATTTCTTTCAACGAACTTTCTCCCGCTCGGAATGCATCCATTTGATAAAAGTCGGAAGTTAAGTGTCCATCAACTCGGTTGTTCCAATTTTGACGGTTTAATTCTAGGTAGTTGTTCTCCATTTAGTAAAAATAAGAGAATGTGTTAGAAGCAAGTCCTGGTAGAATGTAAAATGTATAAAAAAAAGTTTGGTTCTTTTAATTCAGAACCAAAAGAACATTGTATCTTTGCACCCGAATTTGAACAACTATGATAGAATTAAGCACGGAACAACTTGAAATCATTCAGAAAATGAGTGTATTTCAAGTGAGAGCAGGTATGCCTCCAACGGAAGCACGTATTCTGGCTTTGTTGTTGGTTTCGGATCGAACGGAATTAACCTTCGATGAAATTAGGGAAACCTTGAGTACAAGTAAAAGCGCTGTAAGTACTGCTTTAAATACGCTTGTTTTACGCAATAAGGTTGAGTCAATTACCATTCCAGGAGATCGCAAGCGCTATTTTAAACACCAATTGAAAAATTGGAATGCAAATGCCAAAGATGGATTAGAGAAACTACTCAGTGTAAATCAATTACTCAAAGAGATTTTAGCTGTTCGTACAAGCGAAACGGAAGATTTTAATCGGGACATGCGAAATGTCATTGCCTTCATCGATTTCATGCAAGTGGAATTGGTTCAGGTTTTTGAAAAATGGAATAATCTACAAAACAAAGAAAACAAAGAAAACAACTAAAATATGATGCAACAACTCTCTCTTATCAAACGCAGCACTTTCTTGCTTTTTGTCGCCATGATTACTTCGGTAGCACATGGGCAGCAAGGAACGTCCTTCACACTTCAAGACGCGGTCGTTTATGGTGTGGCACATCAAGTGAATATTCAAAAATCCAAATTGGAATTGGATAAAAACGAACAAAAGTTCAATGAAGCTTTGGCGATGTATCTTCCACATGTTCAGGCTTCTGGCGGGGTGAATAACAACTTGAAGTTGGCTACCAGTATCCTTCCTGGAGCTATTTTTGGTCAGCCAGGACAAGACGTAGCGGTCAGATTTGGAACGAAATATACCGTGAATGGATTCATTGATGCTTCTCAAGTGATTTACGACCAATCGTTAATTACCGGATTAAGCGCAAACAAAGAAGTCCAAACCATCACACAATTGACCGTAAACAAAAGTGAAGAACAAGTTATTTTCGACGTTGCCATTGCTTATTACAATGTCCAACTGATCGGACTTCAAAAAGAAATTATTCAAGCGAACGTAAAAAAGTTGGATAGTCTGTTGAAAATCACCAAAGTTCAATTAGATCTCGGATTTGCGAAACAATTGGATTACAATAAATTGAAAGTAAATCGCACCAATTTAGAAACGGAGTTGTCCAACATTGAGTTAAATTACCAGCAGCAATTAGTCTACTTGAAATACGTGATGGCTTATCCCTTGGATCAAGCGATTCAGCTGACTACGAATGTTGAGCAGGAAAAAGTAACGTCTTCGATTGCGACGAAAATGGACGTGACAAACAACCTCGATTTTCAACTGTTGATGGCACAACGTCGCATGACCAATATTAACATTAATCAATTGAAAGCGGGGTATTTACCAAGTTTTTCATTGGGATTCCGTTATGGGTATCAAGCTCAGCGCAATCAATTGGATTTTCTCAGCAGTGCAACGACCTGGTATCCAAATTCAGTGTTGTCGATTAACATGAATCTTCCCATTTTTGATGGATTAACGAAACACGCGAAAATCCAACAGTTGAGCATTCAACAGAAACAGAGTGCATTGGACGAAGAACAACTGAAAAACACCTTGAATTTCCAAATGAAAAACATGGAGACCAAGTTGAATGTGAGTTTAGGTTCGATGGAAACACAGCGAAACAACTTGCAATTGGCGGAAGAGATTTATCAAACCACCATGTTGCAATATGAAGCGGGCATCATCAGTACGGCAGAATTGTTGAATGTAGAAACCAGTTTAAAGGAGGCACAAACGAATTATTTGCGTGCGGTGGCACAAATCCGAATGGCGGAGTTGGAAGCGTTAAAAGCAGCAGGAAATATCAAATCAATCATTAAATAGTGAATACCATGAAAAAAATCAGAAAAATCTTAATTCCTTCCATTATCACGATTCTTTTAGTTGCAATTGTGGCGTGGAAATTATCCAGCAATAAAAAAGTAATGGAGGAAAAAGCAGCCATCGCGGAAACAAAGACAGTGGTATTTCCAGTAACGGTTGTGCATTCCAAAGCACAATTGTTGAATCAATTGATTGAGGTGAATGGAGTATTTAATCCAAACCATTCCTTGAATTTCTTATCGGAGCTTTCGGGACGCATTGTTCAAGTTTCCATCCGCGAAGGACAAATGGTTTCAAAGGGACAGCAACTTGCTAAAATTGATGATGAGCAATTGTTGATTGACATCGAACTAGCTACTGCTACCTTAGACAAGGCAAAATCGGACCTCAATAAGTACGAAGGAATGTTGGCAGGAAATGCGGCAACGAAACAACAAATTGAGGACTTTAAAATACAAGTGAAAAGTGCCGAAGCGCGTCTTGCAACCTTGAAACGTCAATTAAGAGCTACCAAAATTGTTTCTCCGATTTCTGGTGTTGTCAATAAATTGTCCTTAGAAGTGGGGTCTTTTGTTTCACCTGGAGCAAGTATCGCTGAAATCTTAGATATTTCCAGTTTAAAAATGAAAGCGTCTTTATTGGATCGTGATGTCGTTCGATTTAAAGTTGGACAAAGCATTCGTGTGAAACCGGACTTATATCCAACATCTCCACGTAATGGAAAAATTACTTACATCGCATCGAAAGCGGATGCTTCTCGAAATTACGGAGTGGAAATTGAATTAGCGAATAGTGCAAAAGAACCGCTGAAAGCAGGAATGACAGGGGTTGTTTCTTTTGAAATGTCGGAAGAGCGTCAAGCGAATATGTTGCCAATTCAATGCATCGTTGGTGGTTTACAAGATCCGCAAGTGTATGTTGTTGTGAACAATGTTGCGGTAAAACGAAGCATTCAAACGGGATACATTCAAGGAGATTACGTGGAAGTATTAGGTGGATTATCGGTGCAAGATCAGGTTGTTCGAACCGGACAACTGAACATTGCAGATGGATCAAAAGTTGAAATCATTAAATAAGAAAGTCCATGTCAATTACGGAATTAGCGATAAAAAGACCATCCCTCATTGTGGTGATCTTCTCAGTGCTTGCATTTCTGGGGATTCTCAGTTATTCGAAACTGAATTACGAATTAATGCCAAAATTCTCGATTCCTGTGGTGAGCGTGACCACGGTTTATCCTGGTGCGTCGCCTACGGAAGTGGAGAATTCGGTGACCAAAGTTTTGGAGGACGCTTTGTCCAATTTAGAGAACTTGGATGAGATTAAATCGACATCGATGGAAGGAGTTTCCTCGGTTGTTTTGATGTTGAAACCAGATTCCGATGCGAATCAAGCGATTCAAGATGCACAGCGCAAAGTGAATGCGATTCTCTCTAGACTTCCGGACGATGTGCAATCGCCTTCCTTGGGAAAATTCTCTTTCGATGAAGCGCCAATCATGCGCCTTGGTGTCACAGCGAAAATGCCGCCAAGCGAATTGTATTCTTTGGTGAAGGATGAAGTCAAACCATTGCTTGGACGTGTGAAAGGTGCGGCACAAATCTCCATTGTCGGTGGAGAAGAACGCATGATCAACATCAACATCAACCGTCGTCAAGCGGAATTGTATAACCTTTCGATCTTGCAAATCAGCCAAGCGGTGAAGAATGCCAATTTGGAGTTCCCAACGGGGAAATTGACCAATGACAACACGCAAACGGTCATCAAGTTAAAAGGTAAGTATCAATCCTTGGACGATATTCGAAACTTGCCTGTTGGCATTGATAAAACCACAGGTTCTAAAATTCGCTTGTTTGAAGTCGCGACCATTCTAGATGGAACAAAAGAGATCAAAACGTTCAGCCGCATTAATGGTAGAAACTCGATCGGACTTTTAATCATCAAGCAAAACGATGCGAATGCAGTTGAATTAAGTAAACTCGTGAAAAAGGAAATCCTTAACCTCGAAACGACCTACAAAGGGAAAAACTTAACTTTTGACATTGCTTCGGATTCATCAGATTTTACATTAGCAGCTGCGAGTGCGGTGATGTATGACCTTGGATTAGCGATTTTCATCGTGGCACTTTGTATGTTGTTATTCTTACACAGTATCCGAAATGCCTTAATCGTTATGATTGCTATTCCCGCTTCCTTGATTTCAGTATTCGTAGCGATGTTCTTGTTGGGCTATTCCTTGAACTTGATGACTTTGTTAGCGATTTCCTTGGTGGTCGGAATTCTTGTGGATGACTCGATTGTGGTCCTAGAAAACATTTACCGACACCTCGAACTCGGACAAGATCGCGTTACAGCATCCATTAAAGGACGAAAAGAGATTGGATTTACCGCCTTAGGGATTACCTTGGTAGACGTCGTTGTATTCTTGCCTTTGACGCTGGTTGGTGGAATTATTTCCAATTTATTGTCCCAATTTTCGGTGGTGATTGTTTTGTCCACCTTGATGAGTTTGTTCGTTTCCTTCACCTTGACGCCACTTTTAGCATCGCGCATGGCACGAAAAGAAGAACTGACGAATAAAACCTTATTTGGACGTTTCATCTTGCTCTTTGAGCGATTCATTACGAATGTCACAGATACTTACGGACAGGTTTTAGCCTATGCACTTGGTAAAAAACGCTATGTGATCATCGGAACAATCATCGTTGTCATTTCTTCCTTCATGTTGGTTGGGAAAGGATACATCGGAACAGAGTTCGTGAGTCAAGGGGATACGAGTGAGTTTATTGTCAACCTGGAATTAGCTCAAAATGCGACATTGGCTCAAACAAATGACGCCGTACAAAAAGCAGAAGAACATTTGTTTAAAAACGCCGATGTGAAAAATGTCTTTTCAAGTATTGGAACAGCATCGAATGCGATTGGAGGAAGTAATTCTACCAATAACAAAGCGGAGATCAATGTCAAACTTGTTCCGCGCGAGCAACGCGAAGTGGAATCGAGCATTTATGCGCAGTACATGAAATTGGAATTAGAGAAAATCCTTCCTGGTGTCAAAGTGAGTTCCGCGGCAGTAAGTATTACAGGTGGCGCGAATCAAGCCCCTGTTCAGATGGCGGTGACCGGAAATGATTTGAATCAAAATTTCAAAATTTCGAATGAATTGATTGATCATTTAAAATCCATCAAAGGAACGGCCGAGGTGAAAATGTCTATTGAATCGGGGAATCCAGAGGTCAGTGTGGACATCAACCGCGAGAAAATGGCAGAACTTGGATTAAGTATGGATGTCATTGGAATGACGATGCAAGCAGCGTTCTCTGGAAATAGCAAAGCTTCGTATACTGACCAAGGAAAAGATTACGACATCAACGTGATGTACGACAATTTCGACCGTCGAAACGAAGGAGATTTAGCGAGTTTGATTTTTATCAATAACCGCGGTGAGAACATTCGTTTGGAGCAGTTTGCGAACATCGGGAGATCGACCGGTTCGACCAAATTGGAACGAAAAAACCGTGTTCCATCGATTACGATTTCCTCGCAGGTTCTCGGTGTTTCGAGTGGAACAGTTACAGGCGAAATGACCAAATTCATCAAAAAGAAAAACTATCCTAGTTCGGTGGTGGTGAGTTTTGAAGGAAACTCGAAAAACATGGGTGAGGCCTTTGCGAACTTAGGATTTGCTTTGATTGCATCGATCTTGTTCGTTTACTTGATTATGGTTGCGTTATACGATTCATACGTTTATCCATTCGTTGTCTTGTTCTCGATTCCTGTGGCCGTCGTTGGTGCACTTTTAGCATTAGCATTATCTATGCAGCCACTCAGTATTTTCTCGATGTTGGGGATGATCATGTTAATTGGACTCGTTGCGAAGAATGCCATATTAATTGTCGATTTCGCGAATCAATTGAAAGCGGAGGGAAGAAACACGGTAGAAGCATTGATTGCATCTGGAAAAACGCGTTTGCGTCCGATCTTGATGACCACACTTTCCATGATCACAGGTATGATGCCGATTGCCTTGGCACATGGTCCGGGTGCGGAGTGGAAAAGTGGACTTGCTTGGGTACTGATTGGTGGATTAACCAGTTCAATGATTTTAACTTTGGTAGTTGTTCCAGCCGTTTACATGATTTTCGATGTGTTCAAAAAGGACATCAAAAACAAGGAAGGCAAGGCGCAACTGAAAATCATTCGCAAAGAAGGATTGGATGTCGCAGCGATGCTCAAAGAACACAGCGCACATTAATCCAAGATTACTTGGCTATTTTCCAAACTTGAGGAAGTCCCTTGCGATCGTATACTAATACGTTGGCAGCGGACTTTTTCAATTTATAGTGAGTCGTAGAACCCAAAGTCGTGAGTTCTTTTTTTCCACTGATGTTCAATTGATTTGCAGGAAATTCAACAAACATGACTTCGAAATCAATAGGAATAAAAATCGTAAATAGTTCTTTTTGATCATTCTCTGTGAAAACCCAGGTTCCTTGATCCGTTTTTACTTCATACGGAGCAACGGGATACGTTCCGTAAATCGCAGGACCATTAATCTTCATCCATTCACCGATTTCCTCCAAGCGTTGATAGGCTATCGGATCCCATTCTCCTTGTGCGTTTGGGGCAATATTCAGCAAGTAATTTCCGCCTCGTGAAACGATCAAGCATAAGTTCTCCAAGATTTTCGCGGTGGACTTGTATTGGTCGTTGGGAACGTAACTCCAACTGTTGGCCATGGTCATGCAGGATTCCCAAGGATAGGGAAGGGGTTTTGCTGGAATTTGTTGTTCCGGTGTGAGGTAATTCTGATTTGGACCTTCCACAGCGCGATCGACCACAATTAATCCCGGTTGTAATTTGCGAGCTTCCATGACCAAGGAATCCATTTTGATGTCCTGATTTACAGGTTTGTATCCCCAGCGTGGCGAAGTTTCGGTCATAGGTTGAACCCAGCCTCCATCGAGCCAAAGCAAATCTATTTTACCGTAATCACGCATTAACTCCATGATTTGATTGTGGGTAAATTGCACAAACGCGTCCCATTTTTTTGGTTTCTTGGTGATGTCGTAGTTTGGATTTCTGTCGTACGGTGGAAATGTGGGATCCCAGTAGTCGTCGTTGTTCCAATCTGGTTTACTGAAATAAGCGCCGGTCCAAAGTCCTTCCTTGCGAAAGGCATCGAATACTTTTAAGGCAATGTTGGCATTTGGATTTGTGGAATAGGGACATTTTTCATTTGCGACTGTGTAATCCGTAAATTGTGAGTCGAACATACAGAATCCATCGTGGTGTTTTGTGGTGAAAACCATGTACTTCATTCCAGCATTTTTCGCTGCTTTTGCCCATTTTTCTGGTTGAAATTGAACGGGATTAAAGGTCGTTTGCAAGTTTTCGTAGTTTTTTACGTAGCCGAAGTAATCGTTTTTGTACGGTCCACGTCGAATGCACCAGTCTTCATCCTCCGGACAAATGCTCCAACTTTCAACAACACCCAATTGCGAATACGTTCCCCAATGCATCAGTAATCCAAATTTGAAGTCCTGCCAGGTTTCTAATTTTTCTTGCACCAATGGGTCACTGGGTGGAAAATAGCTTTGTTCGTGTTCCTGGGCAAGTAAATTTGTTCCAAAAATGAGGCTAATGATAAAGGTGAAGTGTTTTTGCATACTTAATGAATTTCAATTTCGTCGATGAATAACCAAGCGTTTCCGTCCACGCCGCGCCATTTCGGTAAAGGACCAAGGTTGTTGACTTCAATAAATAGATAACGTCCGGCCATTTTTTGATCCAGACTTAATTTCAAGGTGTAGATTCCTGGGTTCATTTGATTTCCAGCGTTTGGATTGATTAGGATGCCCGTCTGGGATGCTTGTTCTGAAAGTACTTCTGTTTCCGTTTGACCAATGCGCACATGGAAGGATTTCGGTCCGACAATCCATGCGGAACTGTTTTCCAAGAAGTTCAATTGAACGGTTGAAATGGAATCCAGTTTTCCTAGGTCGATAATGAACGTTGCATTTCGTCCTTGCCATCCTTGCCAGTTGTATTGGTAATCCGTCGTTCCTTTGATCCCATTCAATAAGGGTTGATTGCGGTAGAAATCTATTGTGTCAATTGTACTCCCATCAGGTTTCTTTGCTCCATCTTGGTATGAATTGTTTGGAATGGTAAGGTATTTCATGGCTGTGTTGGAGCCAAGATGCTTCACCTTTCCGTGTTTCCAATAGTCACGTGTAATTTGCTCATATTCTTTTGGACTCAACTTGATTTCGTGTAGCAATTTCGGACCGTTTTTAAGCGCGAGGCGGATGAAGTCCGTCATCATTTGATCATACGGATTATCTGTTGAGTAAAAGCACCAATCCTTTTCCGCATCGGGTGATTTAGAGATTTCCAATGAAGCATAACGCATGCTTTGTTGCGCCATTTCAATGCGTTCGATTTGTTTAGCCGTGAGTCCTTCCGTATTTTTCGCCTTCTCAAACATGGCATGATACCAACGTAAATTTGTTGGAGATAAATACCCTTTGATGTGTGTCACAGGAGGTTCATACAAGGTCAGTGATTTACCGCTTTTTTGTAATTCACTTACTTCTTGATCTAAAATTTCCTTGATGATGGGTCCTGCAGCGCCGTAATAATTCGATAGAAACAATTGCGTTAAGCTATCCGCATCGAGAGTTGGGTCCCACATCCACTTTGAAAGTAAAAAACAACGCAATTCTTGCATCTCGGAGGAAGCGTTATTGTAGCCTTGTTCGAAAAGCATATTGACACCATATTTTTTAAAAAGTTTGATGTTTTCTTGAAGTGTCGGCCAATTTGGAAAGGGCATGACCATGTGTGAGAAGTTGATGACGTAATCCCAGATCAATATATTTTGACTGATTTTCGACCAATCTGCTAAATCTTTTTCGAAGCCTGATCCTGATAGAGATTTTGCACGGTTTTCCTCGATGGTACACAGCATGATATTTACATTCGGTAGGGGTTTGGTAATTTTTGGTGCTGTGCGTGAATATTGATAGGCTAGGGTGGAAATCACTTTGTCCGGAAAGAGTTTTGCAATTTCGTTCACAAAGCGAATGATGGATCCTGCATGCGAACCTTCTTCTTCGTCGATGTGTGCACATTTATCGCATTCACAGTAGTTGTAATTGTCCATTTGACTCACGCTCCAGTATTTTTCATTTGGACGTTTATTAACTTCTAATTGAAGGGCATTACTCACATGAGAAAGAACTACAGGGTTGCTCAAACAAAGTTGGTCCTTCATGCGCACACCATTTCGGAGCGCATAATACTCTGGATGTGATTCAAAATATGTTTCCGGCGGCAATAAACGATGTAAGGTATGCACCCAAAGTCCCCAACCGGGATGGCGCTCAAAGTTTCCGGAACCTTGTCCATCGGTTAAGAAAAACGATGCTGCATAACCTGATCGTCTCGCTTCACCGTAAAATACTTCTCGGTATTCGAACGCTGGAACTTGCTCGTAGATGGTGTAGGGCAATGGTTTAATGCGTGTTGCCTTTGGGATAAACGTTTCCTCGGCACTTATAAATCGAATGCCAAACGAATGCTCCAAGGTGTAATAAATCGCATGTTCGATGGCTTGTTCTGTTGCTCCGTAAAAAACAATCGATTTTCGATCGGCTATGACACCGAATCCATCTGCTCCCCATTCTTTGGTGCGTTGAAAAAGTTCCGCATTCGGATGAGCAAAATGAATTTCGAAGTCTGTTTCTGTTTTGGTAATTTCTCTTAAGTAGAAATTAAATGTACTGTTTAGTTTTGGGTAGAATACCTCCTGGGAAAAGGAAGAGTAAATTTGAAAACATGCAATAAGATTGAAAAGGAACTTCTTCATTTTAAGTTAATGTGTTTTAATCGTGTTATTGTTGACGAGTGATTTCATTTGTTTTCTCTGTCCATTCCTTAATACTTAATTTATAACTATTCAAACCCGCTTGACTTTTAATTATGGCATATTCGCCATAATTAAAATCTGAGTTATATACAGTCTCCCAAACCCCAAGGTATTCAATGGTATTTCTATTTCTTAACCAATCTGAAATAAAAAAATCACCATCTTTCGCTTTCAGCATATCCGTGAGCGAAATAAATTCATTTTCATTTTCGGAAATTATCGTAATTTCCTTTCCTTCCACATTGATTTTTTTGTTTTTTGACATGACGATCTGAATTAGAATGAAGTTTAAAGCGTTTGAAAATTTAAAACGTCATAAATTAGATTATCGTATGTTTTCATTGTGATTTCCAATTTTTTCGTTTAATGAAAACCACCTTTTCCTCTGTAGAGTTTCAACGGTGTTTTAAGTTGGACTTTGATTACAGAAATTTCAGGATCTAACGCAGAAATAGGCACGTCAAGGTAAAGCGTTCCGGGAACATAGCTCCAATCGATTTTACCAACAACCTTGTATGGAACAGTTGTTTTCGTTCCAATAACGGTGATGCTCTCTATTTCGGACATCAGTCCTTTCAGCTGGACAGTTACTTTTAAATTCGAGGTGGCTACCGGAGTACTTTGAATGTTTCCATACTGTGCTTCTCTGTTAGCTTGATTTGAGGTGTCGATTCCAACTGCTGGAACAAATAAGTAAATGGACAACGAATCCTTGGAAAGTGTACTGTTTCCGTGGAAATGTCCTGCGGGTAATCCAGCAAGCGAACCGTAAATCGCTTCTTTGTGCTTGGAGGTCCAACGTCCCAAAGCTTTTAGTAACTGAACTTGTTCTTCTGGAATGGTTCCATCTGCTTTTGGACCAATGTCTAGCAGTAAATTCCCGCCCATTCCAAGGCATTCGGTGAAGATTTGCAGGACTTCGTTCACTGTTTTCATGTTGTGGTCACTCGGACGATAGCCCCAATTGTCGTTGCTGGTCAGACACAATTCCCAGGTATTTCGATCGGGATGCACCACAGGCATGTTCTGTTCGGGCGTATCGTAGTCCCCGTAGGATTTTAAGCGTCCGTTTAGGATGGCGTTTGGATTACTCGTATGGATGATTTGGTCAATTTTCGCTGCTTGCCATTCTTCTTCCGAGTGCTCCCAGTCTCCATCGAACCAATATAAGTCGGGTTTGAACTGCTGATTGATTTCTTGAATTTGTCCGTGCATGAAGGATAAAAAACGAGACCATCGAACACTGTCGTCCTTTATTTGATAACGGTTGTAGTCTTTGAGGAACGTTGGATAATCGTCATGTGACCAATCCAACAAGGAGTAATATGCGCCAAAATGCAATCCTTCCTTACGAACGGCTTCGACGAATGGGGTGATTAAATCTCGTTTCGCAGGCGTTTGATATACAACACTCAAAGGTAATTTCTCTTTCCATAGAAAATCCTTTCCATAGTTTAGTTTGAGTATCGGAAGTGCCTTTTTCAATTCAGCTTCTGTGCTTCTTGGCGTTTTTAATTTCGTGTCCCAAAGTGCCACGCCATCGTGATGTTGTGTGGTCATAACCGTGTACTGTGCGCCACTTTCCTTGATCAACTTCGCCCATTCCTCCGGATGGTAATTTTCCGCTTTAAATCCATTCAGTTGTGACATGTAAGTAGGATAGGGAACACCTTTGTTGTGAAAAGCCCAACTTTCTGATGTTCCGTCCACAGCATAAATTCCCCAGTGGATAAAGATCCCCAGTTTTGCGTCAGCGAACCATTGAATGGAATCTGAATTTGTCGTTTTTTGAGAAAAAGACAAGGTGGTAAAAAGTCCAGTGATTAGAATAAAGAACAAATTTTTCATGACGTGAAGTTACAAATTCTGTCCTGAATCCTCATAACATATCTTTTGTGGAACGGTGTTGTAACCTAATCATTTAATCCTTAACAATTTTATCATGTGCTTAGTCGATTTAATTCGGATAGATGAAGTACTTTTGTGGTGAAATTTTTCATTGATCTCCTTGACGTGAACTTCGTGTTAGCACTGAAACCAATGAAGAATTGAAAGTCTATCCTTTTCAATGAATAAAGTATTCGTTCTGTGTGTTTTACTGATTTGTTTCAGGGGTCTATTTGCCCAGCAGTTAATCATTAATGAAATTTCCCAAGGAACAGGTTCAAGTGAATATGTCGAATTTGTGGTCATCGGAACACCAACATGTGTGACTCCGGTTCCAAGTTTAGATTTACGAAAAGTCATCATTGATGACAATAATGGATATTTTGCACCAGGTTCAGGTACCGGAATTGCCAGCGGAGCAGTTCGTTTCGCAAACATTCCCTTTTGGCAAAGCATTCCGCAAGGAACGTACATCGTCATTTACAATGATGCGAGTCCAAACACAAGTTTACCTGCGGATGATAATACCATGGCGGATGGAAATTGCCGTTTAGTTCTTCCTTCCAGTTCCATGCTTTTGGAAAAAACAACGGTAAGTCCAACGACGACCAATCAAAGTTATCCACCTGATGTCAATTGGACCCTTGGTGGATCATGGTCACCGTTAGCGATGGCGAATTCAGATGATTCTTTTCAAGTACCGAATATTCCATCCACAGGTGTCCCATTTCACAGTGTGAGTTGGGGGAATAATTCGAGCAATGCCATCGTTTATTTTGCGGGGTCGGCCGCTGGAAAAGTATTTTCGTTTACAAATACCACATCAAATAACTGGAATTTAGTGGCAAACTGGACAAGTGCAGATGTTGCTACTGGACAAACTCCGGGAATGGCGAATAACGCAGCGAATGACGCATGGATTGGTAGCATGAATCCACTTTGTAGTGTGAACCCAGGAATGACGGTTAGTCCAACTATTTCCAATGAAACCTGTGTGAATGCATGTGATGGATCCATACTGACAAGTGTCACCAATGGACTTGCTCCTTATTCCTACAGTTGGTCAAACGGCGCGACAACTAGTTCTATTTCAAATGTTTGTCCAGGTTCGTATACGGTAACAGTTACTGGAGCGAATGGTTGTTCGGTTATTGAAACGTTTACAATTACGGCAGGAACAGCAGGCTCGAACGCCACTATTTCTGCAGCGGGACCATTTACGAATCAAGATGCAGCGCAACAAATTCAAGCGATCAATGGGGGAGGAGTTTGGTCGTCCACTTGCGGTACGTGTTTATCTTCAAATGGCATGTTTAATCCACAAGTAGCTGGAATCGGGACATGGCAAGTATGTTATTCTTTGGGTTCTGGAAGCTGTGCGGATACGCAATGCATCAACATCGTTGTAACGAATGGGTGTACACCACAGACAACGACAGAGTCCTTAACGATTTGTCCGGGTGATTCCGCCTTCATTAACGGAATTTGGGAAAATTCCCCAGGACAATATTCAGCTGCTTTTCAGGATGTCAACAATTGCGATAGTACGCACATTGCGACCTTAAGTTTGTATGCGGTCACACCAACTACGGAAAACATCATTCTATGCGAATTTGATTCCGTTTTAGTCTTTAATCAGTGGATTTACGGAGCGCAAACAGTCACGGAAGTAGAACAAACGTCCAATGGCTGTGATTATGTACATACCGTAAATATTCAGTTAGAATCTTGTATTATCGATCCACCGGTCATTTTCATTCCAAATGTCTTCACGCCAAATGGCGATATGGTCAATGATACTTTTGAAATCGTCATACAAAACGGAAAAGTAGAGCGCGGATGGATTTTCAATCGTTGGGGCAATGTGATTTGCACTTTTTCACCGACCCAGTTGAAGTGGGACGGAAAAGATGAGCTTACGGGCATTCCTGTTTTGGACGGCGTGTATACGTATGTGGTCTATTTTAATCCAGCAAATACGGTTAAAGAGTTGTACCAAGGCTTTGTAACCGTTTTTAAATAATTAGTTTCAGGTATCTGTGCTGGATACAAAAAACATCTCGATTTTCCTTGTATCTTTGTAGTTCATTGGGGCCGACCTTGGATTTGACAGCGATAGCGGTAGTCAAGTGTCAGCATGCAGAGGGTTGAGGTGAACCTCTTAAATATCTTGTCTCGAACAATAATTGACAACACGTCATACGCACTTGCTGCTTAATTAGCTGAATGTTAATTGGCTTAATCCGACTGAAGCACAGTAGGTTGGACAAGTACTTTCGGTAGATCGTCGCCTAATCGATTTGCCACTCGAAAGTTCATCCCATTAGGCTAGTGTTTGCGATGGTACTAAGCAAATGCGAAATTCAGTACCTAAGTTCAGGTTTTGGGTGTTCTTGTCCGTGCCTGGATCGAAAAATAACCGAGGAATAAGCATGTAGAAAGCTTGAAAACTCGTCGTTTGGACGAGGGTTCGAACCCCTCCGGCTCCACCTTCGCTCGCCGAAGTTTTTGAGTATCAAAAACGAAGGCGAGCTTTTTTATTCAACCCATTTCCAAAACTTAACTTTTTTCACTTAAAGCGAGTTAGCTCGCCGAGTTTTTGAGCATCAAAACGAAGGCGAGATAAGGCGAACTTGTCAATCGTTTTTAGTGAAATATTTTCTTGAACTTTTCGTTTCATGGATATGTATTATGTTTATAAACTTAGATGTGCAAATGGAAGTCCGTACACTGGTTGTACAAATAATCTTGAAGCAAGATTAGAAAGACATGCCAAAGGATATGTATTTTCAACAAAGGACAACCTTCCAATTGAGTTAGAAATGTATGTTGCTTTCAATGATAAATATAAAGCATTTGCATTTGAAAAATACTTAAAGTCAGGTTCAGGAAGGGCCTTTACCAAACGTCATTTCTAGTTTTTAATGGGATTCTATCTTTTTGATCCACTGCACGTTAGCCCACGGGGGAAAGCGCAGCTAACCCCTCCGGCTCCACATACGCTTGACTTCTTTAATTAAAAGTAAATATTTAAAATGCAATATTTTACATTCTGAAATATTATCTCATTTTCAACGTTTAAAGAAAGCTGCACTTTAACTACAAGCTACTTAATAAACGATTTAAAGAATATGAGCTCGATTTCAAAACTAGAACAAGGTAATAGCATATTTACCATTCGTGGTTGTCAAGTGATGATTGACCGAGATTTAGCAGATTTGTATCGAGTGGAAGTAAAAAGAATCAATGAACAAGTAAAACGGAATATCGAACACTTTCCTGAATATTTTAGATTTCAACTTACGGAAAATGAAACGAATGAACTGGTCGCAAATTGCGACCGGTTTCGTACGTTAAAGCACTCAAATCAAAACCCATTTGTTTATACTGAGCAGGGAGTAGCAATGTTGTCTGCTGTATTGAATAGCGAAACTGAAATAATTGAATTCATATGAAAAACGAAATTATTTTTTATCAACCTAATGGAATGGTTAATCATCTAGAGATTAAACTTAACGATGATACTGTTTGGTTAAATAGACAGCAATTGGCTATTTTGTTTGATAGGAATATCAAAACAATTGGTAAACATATTTCAACTATTTTACGTGAAGAATTGAAGGGACTTTCAGTTGTCGCAAATTTTGCGACAACTGCCGCAGACGGTAAGGTTTATCACGTTGAACATTACAATTTGGATATGGTTATTTCCTTGGGTTATCGCGTAAAGTCTTCGCATGGAATTCAATTTAGGATCTGGGCAAATGAAGTTATTAAAGATTACCTCCTGAAAGGATATGCCGTCAATAATCGCATGAATCGAATCGAAGACCAAATGGAAAGCATAAAAACCAAAGTGGATCAAATCGACCTTCAACTCCAAACGCAACTGATCCCCACACAAGGCATTTTCTTCGATGGACAAGTATTCGATGCGTATGCACTATGCTCACGGATTATTCGTTCGGCAAACAAGCGCATTGTGCTGATCGACAATTACATCGATGAAAGCACCTTGGTACATATGAGTAAGAAGAGGGAGGGAGTGACCGTTCTGCTCCTGACAAAAACGATGAACAAACAGTTGAATTTAAATCTTCAAAAGGCCGAGGTTTTCGGCCCAACGAGCAATATGGTGGATTTGAACTGAAATCCTTTCATAAAAGTCACGACCGATTTCTCATTTTTGATGACCATGAAGTCTATCATTTGGGTGCTTCACTCAAAGATTTAGGCAAGCGCTGGTTCGCATTTTCAAAGTTGGATAAGTCATCTGTTGATGGATTGTTGAACATGATCTGACGACTTGAATTAAGTTTCTAAAATTTTAATTCACATGAAAAACGAAATTATTATTTTCAATTCCAATGAACTTGCCCATCACATAGAGGTGAGAATGGATGAAGAAAAAGAAACATTTTGGTTAACTCAAGAACAAATGGCTCAATTATTCGAACGGGATAGAACCGTGATTTCTAAACACCTGAAGAACATTTTCAAAGATGAAGAATTAGACGAAAAAGTGGTGTGTGCATTTTTTGCACATACCACTCAACATGGTGCCATCCAAGGGAAAACACAAGGAAAGGAAATTAAATGCTACAACTTGGATGCAATTCTCTCCGTCGGTTATCGCGTAAATTCAAAAAGAGGTACGCAGTTTCGCATTTGGGCGAATCGCGTTTTGAAGGATTACCTCCTGAAAGGATATGCGGTCAATAATCGCATGAATCGAATCGAAGACCAAATGGAAAGCATAAAAAACAAAGTGGATCAAATCGATCTTCAACTCCATACGCAACTGATCCCCACCCAAGGCATTTTCTTCGATGGACAAGTTTTCGACGCGTATGCGCTATGCTCCCGGATTATTCGTTCGGCGAACAAACGCATTGTGCTGATCGACAATTACATCGATGAAAGTACCTTGGTGCATTTGAGTAAGAAAAGGGTAGGAGTGACCGTTCTGCTCTTGACAAAAACGATGAACAAACAACTTCAACTCGATCTTCAAAAGGCCAACGAACAATATGGTGGATTTGAGTTGAAATCCTTTCATAAAAGTCACGACCGATTTCTCATTATTGATAACCATGAAGTCTATCATTTGGGTGCTTCGCTCAAAGATTTAGGCAAGCGCTGGTTCGCATTTTCAAAGTTGGATAAGTCCTCGGTTGATGGATTGTTGACATCGATCAAGTAACTTCATTTTAATTTAAAATAGTTCTATTCTTTCTAACTATTTTCGTAACTTCAAATAAATGAAGTCCAAATTGAACCCAGAACAACGCTCTCCTGCCGATTTTACCGAGCATTTTATTAACCAGACGAATCAGTCCATTTTCTTGACAGGCAAAGCCGGGACCGGAAAAACGACCTTGCTTCGTAAAATCATGGCATCTACGCATAAAAATGCGGTGATTGTTGCGCCAACAGGAATCGCTGCGTTGAACGCCGGTGGGGTCACGATTCATTCCTTCTTTCAATTGCCTTTTGCGGGATTCATTCCGGAATTCGGGGTGAAGGCCTCGTTCACGGATACGGTGAAATTCGAAACCAAGGATACCTTGATGCGTCATTTCTCCATGAACAAAACACGCATTAAAATCATTCGCAACATCGAATTACTGATCATCGATGAAGTCAGTATGCTTCGAGCGGATTTATTGGATGCCATGGATTGGACACTGCGGAATGTTCGGAGGATTCATGAACCTTTTGGTGGTGTTCAAGTCCTGTTTATTGGTGATTTATTACAGCTTCCTCCGGTTGTGAAACAAGAGGAATGGCAAGTTCTTCGTTCGTATTACGACGGCGTATTTTTCTTTCACGCGAAAGTATTGAGGGAAATTCAGCCTTTGTATATCGAATTAACAACCATTTACCGTCAGCAAGACCAGGATTTTATTCAAGTGCTGAATCACCTGCGAAACAATGAAATTACCGTGGAAGATGTGGAAGTGTTGAATAAATACGTCAAACCTGACTTCGATTCATCCAAACATGATGGCTACATTACCTTAACCACGCACAATACGAAAGCCGATGAAATAAATGCGAAAGCTTTAGCAGCATTAACCGGAAAAAAAGTGAACTACGACGCAGAAGTTGTCGGTGAATACCCGAAGCATTTATTTCCTTTGGAAGAAACACTGGAATTAAAGGTTGGAGCGCAAGTGATGTTCGTTAAAAACGATTTATCCTTCGATAAAAATTACTTCAACGGGAAAATGGGAAAAATCAAATCCTTGAGCGATCAGGAAATCACTGTTCACTTTCCTGAGGAGAATAAAACCATTGTTGTGGAGAAATTCGAGTGGACAAACATTCGCTATGCCTTGAATGACTCAACCGGAGAGGTGAAGGAAGAAGTTTTGGGGACATTCGTCCATTATCCAATAAAACTTGCATGGGCAATCACCGTGCACAAAAGCCAAGGATTAACCTTCGATAAAGCGGTTTTGGATGTATCCGATGTTTTTGCGCCCGGACAAGCGTACGTCGCTTTATCTCGTTTGCGCTCATTAGACGGTTTAGTACTCTTGAAACCAATGCGCATGAATGGACTTTCTAATGATCAGCAAGTGGTTGCGTTCAGTCAAAACAAAGCGGAGGAGGAACTATTGCCGTCGTATTTAGAGCAAAGTACGAAACACTACTTAATTGCATGTTTAAAACAAGCGTTTGACTGGTACGACCTCGGCTCGAAGTGGGGGAGTCATGAGGCAAGTTATCACTTAGTAGGACTTAAAAGCGAAAAGGGAAAAAACAAAAGTTGGATCGCCATGCAAAACCAAGTGATTCAATCTACCATGGATCCAGCGCGTAAATTTGGCCGACAGTTAGATCAGGTCTTGCAAGCACCAAAATTCGATGTCCACTTTTTAAACGAGCGTGTTCAAGCAGCATATCTGTACTTCTTTAAATCACTGGACGATGTGCTGTCTTCGAATTTGAGAAAAATCGGTGAGTTAAGTCGCGTTCGAAAAACCAAGCAATACGCGGAGGAATTGGAAGAATTAGATGAAGTCCTCACGGAAACCATTCTTCGACTTAAAAGAGCACGCCTGCTCATCGAGGCAGTGTCCGCCGGTAAGGAAATTACGAAATCCATTGTTTGGAACCATGAAATAGCCAATTACAAAATTGGAAAGGTGGCCGCCATCAAACAAGAGTTAAAGCAAGTGCCATCATTACTAGATGATCCAGAGGATGAATATGACGCAATTTTCACTAAAACAAGCAAAAAATTAAGCACGGCTAAAAAGGAGAAGAAATCCACCTACGAACAAACATTGGAATTATTGGAACAAGGAAAAGATGTGCATGAAATCGCGCGCATTCGTCAAGTTTCGACACAAACCATTGGAAATCATTTTGCCTATTTGATTCGTAGTGAGAAAATCGAATTGACAGACGTCATGTCACCAAAACGAATCTCGGAACTAGCGACCATGTTCGATGGATTTGAAGGTACTTCCTTATCACCACTGAAAGAAAAGCTAGGAAACAAAGTCACTTGGGAAGAATTGAAACTCTATCAAGCGCATTCGATGCTTTAATTCTTTATCAGTAGAACGGGAGATTCAATTCCTCCGACGTTCAACAGATACGTTCCTGCTGTAAGTGATTCCATGGAAATTTTTGTACTGAAACCTTCTAGTTTACCGTTTAAAACCATGCGTCCTTGTTGGTCGTACATGGAAAAACGTCCTGTTTCAATTTGGCTGCACTGAATCGTAATTTGATCGAAACTTGGATTCGGAAAAACAGAGAAAACGAGCGCTGAATACTCATTCATTCCAACATCTGAAACATTTATACATGCACTCATTACTTCGCAAGATCCTTGCGTAATGATCACTGCGTAATTTCCGGGATCCGTTGCTGTGAAAAACTGATTTACGGCTCCTTGTATTGGCGAATTGTTGTTGTCACAATCAACCCACTGATACGTTGTTCCTTGAACGGTTGTGTTTGCGGATAAGGTCATGCCAGAAACCGATGTTGAAACGTCTACGGTGGAAATACTTAAATTCAAGAAAGCTGTAGAGCAATTCGTCGTAGTGCCTTGATAAACGCCAGAACTTGTGTAATTGACGCCATTCCATAGATACGCATCACAAGCGCTTACGAAAAGTGTATCCGAAGTACTAGGAGTTATCGTCAAGTCAAGGTAAGCGGTTACGCAATTAGTGGTAGGACCCTGATAAACTCCGGAACTCGTAAACGTAGTTCCATTCCAATTATACGAATCACAAGCGCTTGCCATCGTGGTGTCACTGGTACTCGGTGTAATCGTTAAATCAAGGATTTCTGTCACACAATTCACTGTTGGACCTGTGTATAAACCAGAGGACGTATATGTTGTTCCATTCCAGAGGTATGATCCACATTCAGTAACGCTTAAATTGTGTACAGTGTTCGGTGAAATCGTAAGGTTCAACATGGAAGTCACGCAGTTCACTGTTGGACCCACATAAACACCGCTGTACGTGTAGGTATTTCCATTCCATGTGTACGTTCCACACGTGCTCACAAGAAGCGTATCTTGAGTGGGTGCTGTAATCGTTAAATTCAAGGTTACCAAGGAGTCCCCACCAGAAATATTGGTTAACAAGTACGTTGCGGTATTGTTACTCGCAGTGTAGGTTACATTGTTAATCCATGTGTATGAATTACAAGAGCTTACAATGGCAATTCCGGTGTTATTCGGATTGACAGAAACGCTTTGCGCATAGATTTTTGATCCGCCTGTTGCTTTTGTTTCAATAAACGTTGCAACGACTTTCCCTGTGTTTGTTTTAGAGAAATGGATGCGTTTTTTGCTCGCAAGAAAGGTTCCCATTGGTTCTGTTTCTGATGGCCAAAAGAAGGATCCGTTCGCATCTAGTTTACATGCATGTAAGGTCGTTGGACTTGCTCCATTGTCTAAACCGCTTTTCAATAAGAAAACTGGAAATCCGTTCACGATTTGAAGATCTCCTGAATTCACCTTCCATGTTCCGATGGGATAGATTACTTTGGCTGTATCGGTGAATTGACGATCGCCCGTCACTTTATCAAATTTCTGGATGTAGACGCCATAGGTACTTTGAGCGGAATTGGTGTAATTACAAATGGACCAAACGTATGGTGAACCTTGACTAAAAGCGATTTTTGTGTCCATTTCATTGCGTGTCGTGGTAATATCAAAGTCCTTCCCGTTGATTCCCCAAGGAAGTGTTCCATCTGGATTTATGCGTTGCAAATAGGAGTCGAAATGCGTTCCTGTCGCCGCTTTATATCCGTAATAAACATTATTTCCATCTTGAGTAGCACTGTAGGACGTATTCCAAACGGTAGCTTTATTCGAAAGTTGAATTGGGTTTGTCCAAAGAGGAAGTCCGAGGGAACTGTATTTCTGTGCCCAAAGGGTGGAGTTAATCCCAAAAGAAATCACGTGGAAGACTAATAAAAACTCATTATTGGATAATTCAAACAAATCACCTGGGGATTTTCCATTCGTGGCACCATTGCTCACTTGTTGCGTTGAAGTCCAAATAGGAGCACCTGCTGCGCTATATTTTTGCATGATGGTTTGATTACTAGAATTCCAGGCAATCACCGCTTCTCCTGTCGAAAGTGGTAGGATGGTCACCACGTATCCACCGCCTAAATTGATTCCATTCGGATTCCAAAGGTGATTTCCATTGATGTCTAATTTGAACGCATAGCCGATTCCACCATTTGTTCCCGTTGCTCCGATGTACACGTTTTCATTTTGGTCGACAGCCATCTTCATGATCGCTGTGGATGTACTCATGGACATCGTATTGCTAACCAAAATACCATCTGGTCCAAGTTGCTTTACGCCTTGGTCGTTTAAAACCTGCATACGCAGTTCGTAGTTTACGGGAGAACCAACGACTTTCCAAAAAACAGAAACCGTTTTTCCGTTGACCGTTCCCAGGACTTTCATGTCATCTGTGTTGGATGTTGCCACTTCTGTATTGACATCGGTAAGGGGAGTCCATTGTGCATGCAAAGAAATAGTTGCCAGTAAAAAGGTAAGGAATAGCTTGATTTTCATTTTGTTAATTTTTCTAAAGATAGGTATAATCAGTGCTATTCGCGAAATTTTATTTTGGATATGCAACTTGTCTAGAAGTCAAGCGTCTGAAAAACGAAACTTAATTCTCCAACAATGAAAAAGATAATTTTATTCAGCATTGCTCTTATCTCAAGTATTCAATCCCTTTCCGCGCAGGTCACTTCCATAAATTTAATGTACAATTCCATTCCAGGAATTGGTTGTCATTCGAATATGTCTGTCTGTACCAATACGGGTTCTTTGCCAGAGTCTGGAGCGCTGATTGAAGTAGATTGGATGGATGGTAGTTCAGATAACATGACGGTCTTTTCCGCTCCAAATAGTCAAAACTGTTACATTTTCGAACATGATTATAGTCAAGCGGGAATTTATAACGCATTGGTTACCGTTACAAGTGGAACATCCGGACAGCCTGCTGGAAGTTCAACCATTGAATGGGTCATTACCAACAACAGTAATTGTGGATTTTTTAATGTGATTTCTTTGTTGAATCCATCGGCTACCTTTCTACAAAACATTCCATATGATGTCACGAATGGTGCGGGTATAACGACAACGATTTACCCACAAAATTCATTTGGAAATGCGTATTACACAGAATTAGATGTGACTGCAACTCCATACACGATTGGCGTAAGTGCTGCGTGGTTACAAAATAACGGATACATCCAAACATCTCCTGATTTCGTCATCTCTTCTTTTGATGCTACTGGACATGCACTTGGTGTTCCCATGAACATGACACTCGAATGTGGAGGTAACGGTTTGTTGCCAAATCTCGAAGTGACCTCAGCAGCTGCTTTTCAATTTGTTGCGCCGATTCAACAGGGGAATGTGAACGTTCAAGTATGCAATGTTTCTTGCGGAAATTATGCAAATAGTACGATAAAAATTGCTGTTCCAGCTGGTGTAATACCGAACATAAGCAACCTTCCTAATGCGACATTTGCCAACGATACGGTTACCATCACAGAAGCGTATTTATCGGGTTGCATGTCCTATGGTTTTCCTTGTGCGTTTGCTGGAAATACACCTGCGGGAACGCTTTTCGAATTTACAGTGGAGATTTTCGCACAGGGAGAGCAAGATTTCTTGTTTAATCAATCTTCTTTTGTCGCTACGGTTCTGAATTCCTATGATCCAAACGACAAACAATGTCAGTTACCTACATACATTCAGCCAGATGTGCAGGAGAACCTACAATATACCGTTCGTTTTCAAAATGACGGCAATTTTCCAGCCTTGAATGTAGAAGTGCGAGATACGATTTCAACGAATTTAGATTTGTCCACTTTTCGTTTTATTGGATCAAAACATCCGGTAAGTTACTCACTTGATCCAGTTTCTAGGGAAGTAGTTTTTCGCTTTAGTGGCATTCAATTGCTTCCATCAGTCGATAGTTTGGAAGGAAGTCAAGGATACGTTACTTACGAAATCGATGAATTAGCGAATTTGACCTTGAATTCCGAAATTCAAAACACCGCTTACATTTATTTCGACTTTAATCCAGCGATTATCACGAACACAACCTTGAACATTAATGGATATGTTGGACTTTCATCGCTCACAGCGGGACTTGTTGAATTGTATCCGAATCCATCAAACGGACAACTTTTCATTAAAGGAATGGAAGCAGGAGAAATCGAGATCTATTCAATCACAGGGAAGTGTGTTTATAAAGAACATTACAGCGCTGGAAAAACACTCGATTTATCCAATTTAACTTCTGGAATGTACGTCTTTTATGGACATTCTGCCTCGGGTGAGTTCGTTGAAAAACTGAATTTGCAGAAATAAGAATCGTTTTTATGTAGCTATTGAACTTCAGTACATCATTCGTAAAATAATGTGCTGAAAATCGCGTTAGCTTTAAGAACCCATCCTCTTAAGGCCATGAAGAACGAATTGATGTTGTATCAATCCGATACATTGAACGAATCCATTGAAGTGAAAATTGAGGACGACACTGTTTGGTTGTCCCAACAACAAATGTCTAGTTTATTCAAGCAGACCAAGCAAAATATTAGTTTGCACATTAATAATTGCTTCAAGGAGAACGAATTAGATAAAAAAGCAACTGTCAAGGAATACTTGACAGTTCAAAACGAAGGGGGGAGAATAGTTAATAGAAGAATTGAATACTATAATCTCGATGTCATAATTTCTGTCGGATATCGTGTGAAATCAGTTCAAGGCACTCAGTTTCGGATGTGGGCAAATCGAATATTGAAGGACTATTTATTGAAAGGATACTCATTAAATAATCGAATGAATCGCTTAGAAGATAATGTTGAATCAATTGTTAAAAAAGTAAATGAAATCGATTTACAGATTCAATCTTCAGCTTTGCCAAATCAAGGAGTTTTTTTTGAGGGTCAAGTTTTTGATGCGTATATGCTTGCATCGAGAATCATTCGGTCTGCAGAAAAACAAATAATCTTGATTGATAATTACATTGATGAAAGTACATTAACTCATTTATCCAAAAAAAAACTTTCTGTCAATGTTGTGTTGCTTTCAAAATCACTCACGAAAAAAATAAGTTTAGATCTTTCAAAAGCCAAGCAGCAATTCGGGAAATTTGAATGGGTTCGTTTTGAACGAAGTCATGACCGGTTTTTAATTATTGATGGAAAAAAGATTTATCATTTAGGAGCATCATTGAAAGATTTAGGGAAAAAATGGTTTGCTTTCTCTGAATTAAATTCAAAAACCATGAGTGAAATACTTCTTTCAATAAATCAAGTCATTAAAAATAGCAACAAGGAAAAGTAGCTTATCATGATTAACTTCATTTCTTTCCGTAACTTTGCGCAAAATTTCCCCCATGACTTTTCGTGACTTAAACTTAAAGAAACCGCTTTGGAATGCCTTAGATGATTTAGGCTACGAAACGCCAACAACCATTCAAGCTGCAAGTTTCAATGTGATGATGTCTGGAAAAGATACGATTGGAATTGCGCAAACAGGAACTGGAAAGACCTTGGCGTATATTCTTCCCTGTCTATGTATGTGGAAATTCTCGAAAGAACCACATCCACAGATTTTGATCATCGTTCCAACACGTGAGTTAGTAGCTCAAGTTGTTCGCGAAGTGGAAAAATTGACGCCTTACATGAATGTTGCCGTTGGTGGCGTTTATGGAGGAACGAACATGAATACACAAGCTGCGATGGTCTTGCAGGGACTAGATGTCCTTGTTGGAACGCCAGGTAGAATCCTTGATTTAGCAGCGAATGGTTCCTTGCAATTAAAACATGCGAAGAAAGTAGTGATTGATGAGGTGGATGAAACCTTAAGCTTAGGTTTCCGTGCTCAGTTGTTGCGTATTTTTGAATTTTTACCGGTCAAACGCCAAAATATGGTGTTTTCAGCAACGTTATCTGAAGAAGTTTCTGATTTTTTAGAAGCAAACTTCACAGTTCCCGTTCGAGTGGAAGCTGCACGATCAGGAACAGCACTTGCACAGATTGATCAAATAGGATACCGCGTTCCTAACTTTTTGTCCAAAGTTCAGTTGCTTCATTATTTATTAGATAATACAGCCGATTCCTCCAAGGTTTTGGTGTTCGTTCAGTCGAGAGTTTTGGCGGATATGTTGTTCGAAGAGATGGAAAGTTCTTTGTTAAATAGCGTTGGTGTCATTCACTCGAACAAAGCACAAAACTTCCGTTTTAACAGTGTTCAAAATTTCCAAACTGGTGTTTTCCGTGTATTGATTGCGACAGATCTAATCGCCCGTGGTATTGATGTAACGGATGTTACCCACGTGATCAACTTCGATATACCGGAAATCCCAGAAAATTACATTCACCGCATCGGTAGAACAGGACGTGCGGATAAAAACGGTGTGGCCATAACATTTGTCAGTGAGAAAGATGCGGATGCCTTGTCCAAAATTGAATCTTTGATGCAGCAGGAACTTCCATTTACGGAGGTGCCTAGCGAAGTAGAAATGACGGAAGAATTATTGGAATTCGAAAAACCAGTAGCTCAAATCCCTGGGAAACTTCTTAAACTTGCGAAGCGCGAAGTAGGTCCTGCATTCCATGAAAAGAAAGCGAAAAACAAAAAGGTAAATGTTCGTTACGACCACAAGAAGGCCATGATGGACAAATACGGTAAACCGAAAAGAAAACGGAATTAATCTTTTTTCGTAATTCGAAGAAACCTTTCTAACTTTACGTCGTCTGTTAGACAAATAAATAAAAAAAAGAAAATCAAATGAAATTATCTCTTACCCTTATCTTAAGCTGTTTTATTGGTCTTGTTTTTGGCCAAGCTGTTAAATCAGAAGACATTACGTATACGTATGTTAAATTACCTACAAATCCCCTTCAACCAAAAGTGGATAATTACTATTCAACCATCACATCCTCTTCCGAAGCGGCAAACGCGAAGTTAATGGCGGAATTCGAGGCTGATAAAGCACGAGCGGAAGCAGATTACCAACGTGAGCTTGCTGATTATCCTGCAAAAGTAAAAGCTGCAGATGATAAGTTCGCAAAAGAAATGGAAGTATACAACGCGAAATCAACGGCAACAAAAGTGATTGAAAAACAATTGTTGAACGAAAATACAAAACCAGTGAAAGATTACGTGGCTCAACCTTACCGCCGTACAATTTCTCAACCGGTATTGAAATCTAGTTACGACTATCCTTCTTTAGCGGCAACCTATTTGGTGTTGGACGGATTTACGAAAGCACAGGTAAATGCACTTTCTTACGCAGTAAATATTGAAGGTTATGAGCATTCTCAACCAATGATCAAATCAGAAGCGAAAGATGAAGTTTCAGTGAAAGACGGAGTAAGAACTACATACAAAGTGACTTATTACTGGATCGAATTTACGTACCGCATGCCAATGTCCGTTCGTGTTTCAGGTGTCAATAATCAAGAAATATTCTATGTTGCGCCAGCTGAACTTTCAGCGTTTAAAACGTACAAATCAAGTTCTTCTAAAACAGCACCTTCATCTGATTTCTCGATGTTGGTTAAATCAACAGAAGAGAATTTGTTAAAAGAAAACTTGAAATTCATCAATCATTTGGTGAACGATCGTATCGGGTATGAAGTAACGACACGTACGACATCATTGGACTACGTGAAATCTAAAAACGATGCACACGCAGACGTAATGGAAGCATACAACAATGCAACCATTGGATTGAAAACCTTGACAACAAACGAAGCGTTGGCAAAACAAAAGTTAACAGCGGCTATCGATGCATTCAAAGTAATTTTAACAGAGTCTGATGTGTACGACAAAAAAGCGCGCATCGATAAAGATGTAACAGTGGCAGTTTACTTTGATCTGATCGAGTGTTATTTCGCTATGAGAAACACAGTAGACGCGGAAGCAGCATTGAAAAGTGTTGGTCAATTGGATTTGTCTAACCGCGACAAAAAACAAAAAGAAAAAATGGATGAATTGTTCTTGGACTTAACGCTTCGTAAAGCAGCGAACGGTTTGTAAGAAGAACCTACTTATTTAAATGATAAAGGCTTGTGAATTCACAAGCCTTTTTTTATTTCCTAAAAAAAAGTTAAACAAGCGTTTAATTTTTCATCGTTTTTAAACAATTGTTTAAAATAAGTGTTTAAATTTGCAAGCGAAAAATAAACATGAAAAAGGACGTTAGTACGGAACAAAAGATCAAAGATGCTGCTCGCAAGGTGTTTATGACCAAAGGATTCTCTGGTTGTACCACGCGCGAGATAGCGAAGTCCGTCGGAATCAACGTTGCCTTGCTCAATTATTACTTCCGATCGAAGGGGAAATTATTTGAACTCATACTTGAAGCGGCACTTTCAGATTTCGTGGATAGTATGGTTGAAGTGTTTAAGCAAGATCTTCCTTTGGAATCAAAAACACGCATGCTCATCGATAAAGAATTTGAGTTTTTGCGAAAACATCCAGAACTACCATTGTTTATCCATGCCGGTCTCAATCAAGAATCCGATGCGGAACTTGATCAATCTAATTTTTTAGGACGCCTTCACAAAACGGGGATTTTTGAAGAATGTGAGAAAGCACAGGAAGAGGGAAGCATGCGAAAATTGAACATGATTAACGTTACCTTGTTATTCATTTCAAACTGCCATTTTCCCATCATGAGTAAAAAACTCATCTGTGGAATTTACCAAATTGATGATAATGAACACGAAGCTCGTTTAATAGAGCATCAAGAAATAGTCAAAGAAATGTTGATTAATTATTTATTCCCTAATACCAATAAACATGCGTAAATCGTTTAAAATCGCAGGTCTGTTTTTGGTACTTTTTCACCTGAATACTTCACGTGCTCAAGTACTGGATTTACCCACCTGTATTCAAATGGCTGATACGGCCAACCTTCAAATCCGCAATGCAAATTTAGATGTCCTGATGAATGAGCGTCAACGTGAAGCATACCTTGCAACGCGCATGCCTCAGTTGAACTTCAACGCGGACTACAAGTACAATGCGGTGATTCCTGGACAAATTATCCCGGCTTCGGCATTTGGTGGTCCTGCGGGAGTGTACAATACCGTGAAGTTCGGTGTGCCTTTCGTTTTGTCGAACAATTTGCAATTGACGCAAATCTTGTTTAACTCCCAAGTGAATTATGGATTAGCAGCCTTGAAAATCAACTCTGAACTCGTTGGGACACAACGCGACATCGCCATTCAAGAAGTACGTTACCAGGTTTCGAATACCTATTTTTTAGTACAGGGTGTCAATCAGCAATTGTCTTTTATTGAGTCAAACATTGTTCACACACGTGCTATCTTGAAAAACATGGAAGCTTCCTTGGCACAGGGAATCATTATTCCAACGGAAGTCGATAAAATCAAAATAAATGAGTTGAGTTTGATGAATACGAAGTCCAATTTGTTGGCGACTAAAGATCAGTTGGAGAACTTGTTGAAGATTTTAATCGGAATGCCTGCAAGTCAGCAATTGACGCTTTCTACCGATGCGATGGTTCAAAAAACCATTTTAAAAGAAGCGGCGCCGAATCTTCTACCGTTGAATTTACTTGAGTCACAACGTAAACTGAACGAAGCGGAGGCACAAGGTATTCGAATGAGTTATTTGCCTAATTTGAACTTTTACGGGATTTACAACTATAACATCAACTTGAAACCAGAAGATGATTTCAGAACAGGTATACCAGGAGCATTTCTTGGACTTCGTTTGGATTGGAATTTGTTTTCGGGAATGGAACGTGTGAACAAAGCGAAGTTGAATCAATTGAACTTGGAGAAAATTGACAATCAATATGAATTGTTGAACCAGCAGTTGAACTATGCCATGACAACAAGCAAGCGTCAAATCACCGTGAAAGCTGAATCCTTGGATGTAAGCAAAGAACAACTTCGCCTGGCAGAAAATGTGTATGCAAATGCGAACTTGAAGTTCAAAGAAGGCTTAATCAGTTCCAATGACCTGATCATGGCGGAAACGGGACTTGAGCAAGCACAATCCAATGTTGTTTCTTCATACATTCAATTGCGTCAAGCAGAACTAGAATACTTAAAATCAATCGGAAATATCAAATAAGAAAAGAAAATGAAACGAATTATCTCCATCTCCATTGTTGCTGTTGTCATTATCGCTCTTTTGGTCGTGAAATTACTTTCTAACCAGAAAGCAGCACAAGAAAAAATCTTTATTTACGACGCTAAACAATCCATTTTGGTGGAAGCAGCTCGTCCCTTAACACATACATTTGACCGTGCCATGAGTTTTCTTGGTGTGTTCGAAGCAAATCATCAAAACAATGTTGCTTCCGATGCCTCTGGAAAATTGATTTCACTTTTGGTTAAAGAAGGGGACAATGTATCCAAAGGACAAGTGATTGCGAAATTGGATGACGAACTCATTCAACTGCAAATTGAAAACGCGAAGTTGAACATTGCGCAATTGAAAAATGACAATGCGCGTTTCTCAAATTTACGCAAGGATCAAGCGATTTCTGCGATGGAAGCAGAGAAAATGGAACTAGCCTTGAAATCAGCGGAAGTTCAATTGAAACAATTACAAAAACAATTAAAAAGCACTTCAATTGTTGCGCCTTTTAGTGGAGTAGTCACAAAGAAATTGGTTGATTTAGGTTCCATGGTGATGCCAGGATCGCCAATTGTTGAGTTGACCGATATTTCATCACTCAAGTTGACGGTTTCAGTTCCTGAACGCGATGTGATGAAATTCCAAAAAGGACAACAAGTATTGGCCTTTGCAGATGTTTACGGAACCACTGAATTCAAAGGAAATGTCAGCATGGTTTCTGTTCAAGCGGATGCGGCTCATAACTTCAAAATCCAAACGACTATTCAGAATTCAGCGAAAAACCGCATCATGTCTGGAATGTACGGATCTGTTGCCCTTGCGAATTCACAAAGTGTGACAACGCTTGCGGTTTCGCGTAAAGCATTGGTTGGTTCATCGAAAAATCCACAAGTGTACGTTGTACGAAACGGAAAAGCGATTTTGACATCGTTCACAGCTGGGACTTCCGATGGTGAATACCTAGAGGTTGTTTCTGGATTGACGAAAAACGATGTAGTCGTAGTCAAAGGACAAGTGAATTTAGAGAACAACTCCAACGTTAAATTGGCTAAATAAACGAACATGACACTTTCTGAATTATCGATTAAACGTCCGTCGTTTATTATTGTGATTTTCACCATCCTCATTGGTGGTGGACTTATCAGCTACAATCAGCTTTCTTACGAATTGCTGCCTGATTTCTCTCCACCGCTTTTAACGGTGACAACTACGTATCCAGGTGCATCGCCTGCAACGGTAGAGACGCAAGTTTCCAAACCGATGGAAGATGCTTTGAGTGGACTTGAAAACATTAGTGAAGTAACGGCATTCTCTTTGGATAATGCATCCTTAATGCTTCTTGAATTTAAAGCTTCGGCGGACATCGACAAATCCTTGGAAGATGCACAAAGAAAAATCAATAATGTCCTGAATAGTTTGCCTGAAGGTGCACAAACGCCTGTCATTGCGAAAATAGAACCGAATGCATCTCCCGTATTGCAAGTAAGTGCGGTGGCTTCCAATATGGATGACCGTTCATTGATGGAATTGATGGATGATCAAATCCTTCCGCAAATCAAGCAGACAAAAGGTGTTGCCGAAGTTCAAGTTATTGGAGGTGAGCGTCGTGCTTTCAGAATCAACGTGGATAAAGACAAGTTGAAACGTAATGGTTTGACCTTGACCAATGTGAATCAAGCGATTGCTTCATCCAATGTGGAATTTCCAACAGGAAAAGTTAAGGGCGAAAGTGAACAAATGACCGTTCGTTTGGCTGGAAAATACAGTACCCTAGCAGATATCGAAAACTTGATTCTTTTCTCTCGTGGAATTTCAAGTGTAAAGTTGAAAGACGTAGCTGAAGTAATTGATGCATCGGAAGATCAAGTGGCAGTTTCGCGTTTGAATGGTGTCAATGGAATTGGATTGCGCGTGAAGAAACAAAGCGATGCCAATGCAGTGGATATGTCCGTAGCGACAAAAGAACGCTTCAAGATTCTAGAAGAAAAATACAAGAAAGAAGGATTGAAATTTACCGTTGCAACGGATACTTCGCGTCCAACAGTAGAATCCGTTGATGCGGTAATTCACGATTTGGAGTTAGCGGTATTGTTAGTGGCGGCGGTGATGTTGTTATTCTTGCACAGTATGCGAAATGCATTCATTGTACTAATTTCCATTCCAGCTTCTTTGATTTCCACCTTCGTGGCGATGTACTTACTAGGTTATACCTTGAACTTGATGACCTTGTTAGCAATGTCCTTGGTGATTGGAATCTTGGTGGATGACTCAATTGTTGTTTTGGAAAACATCTATCGTCACCTTCAAATGGGTAAAAAACGTCGTCAAGCAGCATTAGACGGACGAAATGAAATTGGATTCACAGCCTTAGCCATTACTTTGGTGGATGTTGTGGTATTCTCGCCGGTCGTCTTCATTGAGGGAACGATTTCTGATATCCTTCACCAATTCTCGATTGTTGTTGTGGTTTCTACCTTGATGTCGCTCTTCGTTTGTTTCACCTTAACTCCATGGTTGGCTTCGCGCTTTGCCAAAGAAGTAGAATTGAATCCAAAAAATCCTTTTCAAGCATTTTTACTCTGGTTTGAGCGTCGTGTGACGATTTTCACCGATCAATACGTGAAATTAGTGGGCTGGTCCTTGAGACATAAGTTGATTATGGCAGGTGTGATTCTTGGACTTTTTGTGGCGAGTTTTTCCACGATGGGACTAGGAATTGTTGGACAAGAATTCGTGGCGCAAGGAGATCAAGGGAAGTTCATGATCAAGTTGAAATACGATAAGAGTACAACGTTTGAAGAGAACAATGCCATTACCTTGGAAATCGAGCAATTCTTGTTGGCGCAGAAGGATGTGATTGAAACAGTTTTTGCGAATGTCGGTGGGCCAAGTTCCGGAATGGGGGCAACGTCTTTTGGTTCAGAGAATCGTTCTGAAATCACGGTTAAAATGAAGCCGGGCATGCAAAAGAAATATCCAACCATGAAGTACATGGATGAGATTAGCGACCGAATCAAAGCGAAACACGCTGGAGTGGAAATCAAAGCCTTGAACATGGGAATGATTGAATCCGAAGAGGCTCCGATTGAAATGTTTTTATCCTCCGATGACAATGATTTGTTAATCAGAGAGGCGAGAAGATTAAAAGCAAAGATTTTAACGATTGATGGTGCAAAGGATCCGGCTATTTCAACCGATGACATTACTCCGGAAGTGCGCATCGAATTAAACCGCGAAAAAATGGGTCAACTTGGTTTACCAATTGCCGTGGTTGGAATGCAGTTGCAAAATGCCTTGACTGGAAATGACGACAGCCAGTTTGATGAAAAGGGACATGAGTATGACATTCGTGTGATGGTTGATGAATTTGACCGTAAAAATGTCGAGGACATTAAAAACATGACCTTTAATACCTCTGATGGGAAACAAGTTCAGTTAGGTGAGTTTGCCGAAGTATCTATTGAAAATGGAAACGGGACATTGGAGCGTAAAAACCGCATCCCGAACACCACTTTGCGTTGTTGGGTGCTTGGAACAGCTGCTGGAAATGTGTCGGCGGAGATTGATAAATATTTAGAGAAAAATCCGTTGGACAAAAACGTACGTTTGACTTGGGGTGGAGAGATTAAACGTCAAAAAGAATCGATGGGTGCCCTTGGAACAGCCATGGGAATTGGATTGATTCTCGTTTACTTGATCATGGTTGCACTGTATGATAATTACGTATATCCGTTCGTTGTACTATTCTCGATTTTGGTATCCTTAATTGGCGCAATTTTGGCCTTGGCGTTAAGTTCTTCGAACATGGGAATCTTTACGATGTTGGGAATGCTCATGCTCCTCGGACTCGTCGCCAAGAATGCGATCTTAATTGTCGATTTCACGAATCACCTGAAGGAAAAAGGGATGTCAACGTATTCCGCGCTTTTGGAAGCGGTGAAAGAACGTATGCGTCCAATCTTAATGACGACAATCGCGATGGTAGTCGGAATGATTCCAATTGCCACAGCTACAGGTTCTGGAGCAGAGTGGAAAAACGGACTTGCATGGATTCTAATCGGTGGATTAACGAGTTCCATGTTCTTGACAATCATTGTCGTACCGATGATGTATTACACCGTGGACCGCATTCAAGATAAATTTCGTGCACGAACGAAAAAATTGGTTGTAGACCTAGAGGATTAATTAGAATAAAACTCCCTTTAAGCTCGTTTTGGTACATACTGGAACGAGCTTTTTTCATTTATTCACATTAATACTCCGGCGCGGTGGAAGCACATTGGCAAATTAGCACATTACTCCTTAACCAACTTCTTCATCTGTTTCAGTCCATTATTGTTGACGCACAGAAAATACGCTCCGTTTGGAAAGGAACTCACATCAAGGAGTGTTGTTGTCTTGTCAATGATCGATGAAATAAGTGGACGACCACTGATATCTAAAAGTTCAAACTTAGCACCAAGCAGCAGTTCCTCCACTTGAATCGTCAGTACATCCTTGACTGGATTCGGATACATCAGCCAGTTTCCAGTTGCGTATTCATCAATGGAAAGAGCTAGTTGGAAATCGCTTGTTTCGTAGCTACAGCCAAACGGATCGGTGATGAGAACGCTGTATGTTCCATTTGTTGGTGGACTCAAGGTGTCGTTTTGTTGGTTTTGAATCAACACGCCATCTAGGAACCATTGAATGGAAGAGGATGCTGGATAATTGGCTAAAACCAGATCGTTTGCAGAATTCAGTGAAATACTTGGGCTCACCAATGGATTGCAATAAACGGCTGTCAGTGTATCAGAGAAACTCACACAGCCAGTTGGATTAATCGCGATTACATCATAGATTCCACTTTGATACACCACGTGATTTGCGTTGGTGGCGCCAGCAATCGGACTTCCGTTGAAATACCATTGATAGGCAAATCCTAAATCGGGAGTGGTAAGCGTGTGACTCGCTTGATCGTAACTGATGATAGGATTAGGTGGATACCCATAAACGTGAATGGTGTCCTGGGCAAGGACACTTGGACTCGGGTAAATGACTTGGTGATTTATCGTGTAGTTGAAATTCGATGTTCCAGCGCCGCAACCGTTGCATCCATTCAAACTTAAGGTGTGACTCCCCATGAAATCATCCGCACCAAAATAAGTTTCTCCAAAACTGTCGTCCGCCTCCCAAATTTCGATGAGATAGGTGTTCGCTGGATTCAAGTTTAGGCTGGTGTTCCACTGAACAGGTGGATTTTGGTCTCCAATGATGTTCGATTGATAGATCAAGGTTCCATTCTGGAATAGTTTAAAGTATGCGTCCGCGTTTTCATAAGAGGGAAAGGAATTTCCGTAGTTGCTCATGCTGTTAATATGGACATTTGTCAAGGTGTATACATCTGTGGTGTCCAGGTTATTCCATGCGGTATAATAAACAAGGTAATCTCCAGGCGTTGTATAGACTTGTGGGGCTGGATTTTCACTCAATGAAATATTTCCGTTGCCAAAATTCCATAAATAAGAGAGCATTCCGGGATTATTGTTCGTGAAATTCACTGTAATCGGCGCACATCCCGATGAACCAATCATATCGAATCCATTATTGGAAACACTTGCGGTACTTGGAAGGACCTCCATGTAAATTTGAAAAGTGAATGGATATCCTTGAACGATGGTCAAATCCGCAATAACCGTCACATCGATTGTGTATTGTCCAGCGAGTAGGGGAGTCCCACTGATATGGACACAGCCATGTTGACTCACTTGTGGATTGTAGTCACAATTGTTCGCTGCATTATTACATTGCCAGGAAAGTCCAACGGGAAGCGAAACAGAAAGAATGTGAAAATTGGTGAAATTGTAACCCAGCGTATCCAATGGCATGACAAAGGTAATGTCCGTCCCGTAAGTTTGACCAACATTTCCCGTTGGAAGCGTGTCCGGATAAATCCCCGTTACCGTCTGATTAAAGTCAATGGTACAGATTTGTGCGTGAAAAGAATGGAAAAGACAAAGGATGATTCCCGTAAGTAAGTTTTTCATGTTGAAGTAGTTAGGTTTATCGAAAATAGAAATAAACAAACTCTTCGCCAAAATCCGGATGACTTTTAATCGAATTTAAACGGATATAGTCGTTGCGTGAGTGCTTTCAGGCCCGTGGACCAAGTTCAATCAATTCGAGGTCGTGAATCCGGTCTTCGGTGATGCAAAAACGCAAAATCGTTTTGACTTTATGAAAGCCTTTGTAGCCACATGCGCCTGGATTCATCCACAACATATTGAATTTGGGGTCCATTTGAACGAGTGTAATATGCGAGTGTCCACAAATAAACAATTTCGGCGCGCCGTTCTTCATCAATTCAGCATAGGCGGGATTCGCGTATTTACCTGGTCGTCCGGCAATGTGTGTGATCAAGACCGAAACTCCTTCCACTTGAAATCTGAGAAATTCTTCGGTGTCCCTACGTATGATGTGATCGTCTATATTTCCCCAAACGGCTCTTGTAGGTTTAAACGCACGTAATTCGTCGAGTGCTTCAAGTGTTCCAATGTCCCCTGCATGCCAGATTTCATCAACGTTTGCGAAATGTTTTTTGATTTTCGGATCGATAAATCCATGAGTGTCAGAAAGTAAGCCTATGCGTTTCAAAAGAATGTTTTTTCTTAGGTAAAATTACAAAAGAATCAATTGTTAGCATCTTTTTAAGGTATTATTAAATAATCGATGAAAACATATAAATATTCATCAGAATGATATAAATATTCATTGAACCTTTGAATGTTTTCAACAAATTTGAGTGTCAATTAAATAGTTCCTAAATTTAGCAGGCTAAAACTATGTCGTTTAGCGTTGTTTTATTAAAATCAAACTATGAAAAACCTTTACATTTTTTCTAAATCATTGGGGAAACTAGCTTCCTTTCTAGTTCCGGTGTTATTTGTGATTGGTATGTTTGGAAGTACTTCTGAAGTACTTGCTCAATGTACAAATACAAGTTCATACGGTAGTGCAGTTGCCCCAACAGGAACGGCTGTGACCACGATTTCTACGTGTTCATACCAAACGGAGTACTCGACCATTACAAGTGTGGTTGCGGGAAATCGTTATGTTGTCACAAATAATGCTGCTGCAGGTGCGTTTATTACGATTCGCTATGCTACTTCAGGTGGTACAGCGGTGGCTGCAGGATTCTCACCTTTGCAGTTTACGGCTCCATGTGCGGGAACATACTATGCACACTGGAACACGAATGCTGCATGTGGAACGGCAACTGGCTGTACAACGACAACCATCAGTTGTGTTTCTTGTGGAGCAACCAATGGGAATCAATGTACCAATACATCTTCATATGGATCAGCTACTGCTCCAACAACGGGTTCTGTAAACTTTAGTACATGTAGTTACGCAAGTGAATACTCTACACTGAATTCTGTAGTTGCGGGTACCGTTTATCGTTGTTCCTCAAGTATTGCAACTGACTTTATAACGATACGTTCAGGTTCATCAGCTGGACCAGTTGTTGCATCTGGAAAAGGTCCTTTAACTTGGACATCAACCGTTGCAGGAACTTATTATTGTCACTGGAGTGCAAGTGCGGCTTGTGCCACTGCTTCAGGTTGTCGAACAACAAGCATCGCCTATGTTGGTGTTGGACCATGTTCTGGATGTACAGGTACTCCTGCTCCAGGTAACACCTTAACTTCTGCTGCATTCTGTCCTTCTGGATCCAGTGTGAATCTTTCTCTTCAAAATCCAACTGGAACAGGTGCTGTTTACCAATGGCAATCTGGACCAACTTCAACTGGTCCTTGGACCAACGTTGGAACAAATGCAACAACTTTCGCTCCAATTATTACAGGTGCAACTTGGTTTAGATGTGTCGTTTCTTGTGGTGTAAACGCAGGACCTTCTACTCCTGTTCAAATTACCTTAGGGCCATGTGTACCAGTTGGTTCAACTGTTTATTATTTAACAAATACCAATTCAACAGGTGGTATTTCAAACATTGCCACGACAGGAGCGAGTCCAGGTGGATATGGTGACTACTATAATACTCAAACCGTTTCTCAATATCCAGGAATGAGTTTTGTGGTGAATATGAATTCCATTTATTCTTCGGATTATTTCCATGTATGGGTTGACTGGAACAATGACTTTGATTTTGTCGATGCAGGTGAAACCATTTTTATCAGTACAGGATATCAAGCGAATGCGTCCGTTACTGTACCTATTGGAGCTAGTCAAACGCCAGGTAATTACCGCATGCGTGTAGCGAATAGTTACATTGGTTCAGTTGGTTCGTGTGGACCAGCGACTTATGGAGAGTATGAAGATTACAAATTAACGGTTTTAGTTCCACCACCATGTTCAGGAATGCCTAATCCAGGTAATACTGTAGCAAATTTAAATTCCGCTCCTATTGGAACAACAATTGTATTAGGATTGCAAAATGCAACGATTGGTACTGGGGTGACTTACCAATGGCAAACGTCTTCGTCTTCAACAGGACCTTGGACGAATATTACCGGTGCAACTTCGGCGACATACTCGTTCGCATTTGCAACTCCGGCATGGTATCAATGTATCGTCACTTGTTCTGCAAGTGGAAGCACGACTGCGAATCCTATTCAGATTACGCAAAGTGCATGTATTCCAACTTCAACATACGGAAACTCCGGCGCATATTATGGTGTCATTACCAATGTGAGCTTTGGAACGATGAACCATACATCTGGAGCCTTAGCTGCCCCTTGGTATGCAAGTTATCCAACAACAGTTGCTACGACTTCTGTAGTTGCGGGGACGACTCAAAACCTTTCGATTTCAAGTTACTACTATGATATCGTTGGTGTTTGGTTTGACTGGAACAATAACTACATCTATGAAACAACGGAGTACGTGGCAGTGAATCCTTTGAGTAACTCAGCTGGAGTTGCTTGGACAGGAACGGCATCAGTCCTTGTTCCTGCCAATGCAAGTGTTGGATTGGTGAACATGCGCGTGCGTACAAATTACTATGGATACGCATTAACTTCAGCGGATCCATGTACGACAACCCTATACGGTGAAACGAAAGATTACAAAATTACGATTGTTGCTCCTCCGGCAGCACCTCCGATTAATGCCACAGCGTTTTCTTCATGTGCGGCGGGTGTAACATTAACAGCTTCTGTTGCAGCACCTGCTAACGTTTCTTATTACTGGCAAACAAGTGCTACTGGAACAAGTACCGCTAATGGGGTTGCTTCTTATGTGGTTTACGGAAATGGAACGTATTATTTACGTGCGGTGAATACCTTATATAATGTATGGGGATTAGCGAGTTCAATTACCATCACATCCTTCCCAACAGTAACTCCTCCAACGGCAATCATTGTGAGCACACCAAGTTGCCCAAGTGCCAATTTGACAATGGGTGCAGCTCCTTCAGGAATCAATTACTATTGGCAAGGAACGAACTCGGCTGGATTCTCTACAACAAATAATGCGACAGCAGCCTATAATACAAGTACAACAGGTACCTATTACGTTCGTGCGAAAGATGCAAGTGGTTGTTGGTCAGATAACACTTCTTCATTAGTAACGATTTATACTTCTCCAAATGCGACTGCAAACTTTGTGGCGCCTATTACTTGTGGTACAAACGGACAAATCGTATTCAACGTTCAAGGTTCAGGAACGGTATTCTTAAGTGATTTTGGTACAAATACATTGCCAACAGGAACAATTTCTGCGGGGAATGACTTCAATCCAAGTGTAAACGGACGAATGCAGTTGACTTCTCCAGTTGGAAGTAAAAATGGTGGGGTAGTGATTCCAAATAATACTGGAATTGCTTCGAACGACTTCCAAATTGACTTTGATTTCGTAACGATTTCTGCAGGTGTTGCAGCAGCAGATGGATTTAGCTATAGCTACGGTCCAGATGTAGTGGCTTTACCAGATGCAACTGCGGTACAAACAGCGTTGGGTGCTGCTCCTGCAACCGGTGTTTCAACACTTTGTCCAGAAAATGGATCAGGTACAGGATTGAAATTGGCATTTGATGCCTATTCAAATACAGGTGGATGTCCAGTAGCAAATGGTACGACGGCTTCGGGTCCGAATACCTCTGTAGGTAACTCTCCTGGAGTTTATTTAATGTACAACTCTACTAGTTTACACCAAGGTTCTTCTTGTCCAGGTGTACTTTACTATTCAAATAATACCGCTTGGGCTGCATCTGGGCTTGCGGGTACAGTTACATCCACTCACGTTACCATCAAAATTAATGCAACGGGTCAAGTATCTATGTGGCAAAATGGTGTGCAAGTAGTGAACAACGTTGCATTAGGTGCTGGTTACCTTGCAGCGGATAAGAGTACTTGGAAACATGCGTTTACGGCTCGTACAGGTGGACTTTATGAAGGACACTACATCGATAACTTAGATATTCACTACAATTTGTATGAATATTCTATTGATAATGGTGCAACATGGACCATGCAAAATCCTATTCCAGTTCCAATCGGAATGTACCAAACAAAAGTTCGTTACGCAGGTGTAACAAACGGATGTGAGACTTCAGCAACCATCGGTTTAGCTTCAAATGGAGCGGTTAACATTGGTTCAGCTTTAATCAATGGTTCAGCAACTGCCAATATATGTTCAGGAACGAACTTCACAGTTATGGCGGCAGGCTTGCCAAATGCAGGTGGAGGATTTCAATACCAATGGCAAGCATCAACAAACAATGGTGCGACTTGGTCAAATGTTGGAACACTCATGATTGCTTATATTGATCTGACAACTTCGGCTACTCAAAATACGCAATACCGTTTACAAGTAATTTGTCCGACAGTGACAACATACACATCTGTTGCAACAGTGACCATTTTCCAAACTCCGGCATTTACGTTATCAGCAAGTAACAATGGGATTTGGTGTGATAACTTCACCGGTGCTCAAACGATTACTGCTTCGAATGCAGGAATTACCTACGCTTGGTCTCCAGCAACTTCTTTAAGTGCTGCGACTGGTCAAACGGTTACATCAACGACACCAGCAGGTACGCAATCAACGTATACCGTGATTGGTACAAACGTAGCTGGATGTGCATTGACACAAACCATTTCAGTTGGTTTACCTTATATTAACGTTACATCAAACGTATCTAACTTCTGTGGATCAGGTGGTTCTGCTGTGTTAACGGCAACAACCAACGCAGGAGCGAATGCTTCCTTTACTTGGTCTAACTTAAGTCCAACAACGGCAACAATGACTCCAAATGGAGCAACTGCAAACGTGAGCATTACAGCAACGTCAAACTTCCAAGTATCGATTGCATCGTACAATGGAAATGCAGGTTGTGCTTCCGTAGGGAACTTCTCCTTAGGTGTATATCCATTGCCATCTGCGACGGTTACTACATCTGCATCTGGTGTTTGTCCAGGGACTTCAGCAGTAATTAACTCTGGTTTGAGTAGTGGAAACTTCTCCGCGATTTGTACACCATATGTGAATTATCCAGCTCCTTCGAATGCGACCTACTTGGCTAACACAGGATTGGCACAAGTGGCATTAGCTTCTGGTTCATTAGATGACGGTGGTTGGAGCGGAATTCCTTTAGGATTTAACTTTAACTTCTTTGGAACAACCTACAACACACTTAACGTTGGAACAAATGGAGTTCTTCAGTTTGGAGCTTACAATGCAACAGCTTTAGGTGACTTTACGATTGGTGCCTTACCAAATACAGTGGATCCACTTGGTGCGATTTACATCTGTGCAAATGACCTTGTTGAGTACAACGCAAACAACTACGTTCGTTATTGGACAGATGGTTTTGCTCCGAATAGACGATTTATCATCGAGTATTATGCAAGTCAATTTGGAAATGCAGCAAACAAAGTGCGTGCGAAAGCTATTCTTTATGAAACCATCGGTGTAGTGGATGTTCAAGGAATTGAAATCATGTCAACGAATTCAAAATCTATCGGTGTGAATAACGCAACTGGAACAGTTGGAGCTGCGGCGCCGAACTGTCCTTCAAATACACCGAATTATTGGTCAGCGCAAACAGCAACCATTCCAGCTGCTTCTCCACAAGCTTGGAGATTTACTCCACCGGCGAATTACACAACGGTTTGGACAGCAACAGCAGGTGGAACACCAATTGTTGTGGCAAGTGGAACGAATATCTTTAGTTTGAACGTTGCGCCAACGGTAACGACGAACTACTCGATTTCTTACACGAACCAAACAACTGGATGTTCGAATGCGCCAGGTTCTGCACAAGTAACAATGGCCGTATTAGGTGTTGTAGCTCCATCAGGAGTAAACGCATTAACTTCTAGTGCGCTTGTTTGTCCAGGTGATCCATTTACACTTTCAAACAACTACACAGGAATTGTAGACGGATTGACTTATCAATGGCAAAGTGCACCAGCTGCATCTGGACCATGGACAAACATTACAGGAGCAACAGCAGCGACAAGTGTTCAAAACATGACGGCTACCACATATTACCGTTGTAACATCCAATCTTGTGGAGGAACAGCAGTGGCAACGGCAGCAGTATTGGTAAGCTTAAATACAAACTGTATCGCGGTTCCCGCAGCAGGTAACAATTCCATTACAACCTGTAACGGTGTGATCTTTGATAACGGTGGATTAACTGGACCTTACGCAGCGAGCAGCAATGGTTATACCGTAATTTATCCTTCCACACCAGGTTACATGGTTCAAATACAAGGAACTCAGTATTCTGAAGCGTCGTACGATTACCTGCAAATTTACAACGGGGTCGGAACAGCTGGTACACAGTTGTATAACTTCTCAGGAACGTCAAGTGCAGTAGGACCAATTACGTCAACTACAGGACCTTTAACGGTTAACTTCTATGCTGATGCGATAATTCAATATGATGGATTTGCCTTAACATCGACATGTATTCCTCCAACACCAACAGTAACTTCAAACATTGCAAGTGCAAGTGTTTGTATTGGTAGTCCAATTACCTTAACTGCGGCAATTGCCGTTCCAGGAACAGTATATTGGTTCGCAGGCGGATGTGCTACAACGGGTCAAGTTGGAACAGGATTGTCATTGACGGTTTCTCCTTCAACGACCACAACATATTATGCACGTCTATTCGACGGAACAGTTTGGTCTACTTGTAGTTCTTATACCGTAACAGTAAATACATATCCAGTGATTAACGCTGGTCCAGATGTGAATATTTGTAATGGTGCAACTACTCAATTGTCAGGTTCAGTAACAAACGCTACTGCTCCAGGGACATTTACACAGACATATTCTGGGTCTGGTTACGATAATAGTAATTTCTCTATAGGTGGCTTGACTTCAGGTGCTCCTGCAGGTGCAACAATTACTTCCATTACCTATACAGCAACTATCGGAACTTTCTGTACTTCATGGTATAATTACAACTATTATGTAAATGGTACTTTGGTCACTGCTGGCTGTGATGGAACATTTACGTATACTGGATTAAATGGTCAACCTGCAAACGGTCAATTGTTGCAGATTTTCTCTCAAGACAATGATGCTTTTGCAGATTTTGTGACGATGGGCTTAACAGTTACTGTGAATTATGCGGTAGCAGCGTCCACGACGGTTTGGACACCAGCAATTGGATTAAGTGCTACGAATATTCTAAATCCAGTGGCGAATCCAACAACGACGACAAACTATAATATGGCGGTAACATCTGCGCAAGGATGTACATCGAATGATCAAGTACTTGTAACGGTTCAACAATTACCGGTAGTGACGATTGCTAATCAAACGGTTTCAACATTCTGTAACGGTGGAAGTGTGGTGTTAGCACCAACGCCAACAGCACAAAGCTATGCTTGGACACAAGGAACAACGCCAGTTGGAACAGGTTCAACGTATACAGCTACAACTTCAGGAACGTATTCCTTGGTGGTAACAAATTACTATCCAACTACCGCACTTACATGTAGCAGTTTACCTTCAAATGCGATTACAGTAACCGTGAATCCAAATCCAAATACGACAATCACTCCGAGTGGTTCAACAAGTATTTGTCAAGGAGCTAGTGTTTCTTTAGCTGCAGGTGCGACAAACTCTACACCAGTGACTTACTTATGGTCGAATGGTGCAACTACTTCAAGTATCGTAGCAACCGCTTCAGGATCTTCTACAGTGGCGATCACGAATAACTTCGGTTGTACAACGACTTCGGCACCAACAACCGTAACGGTTCTTCCATTGCCAGTGGCGACTATCACAGCAGGTGGATCAACAACGTTCTGTGCTGGTGGTTCGGTAGCATTGAATGCTTCGACAGGAGCTTCTTACTTGTGGTCTCCAGGTGGGGCGACAACTCAAGCATTATCGGCAACGACTTCTGGAAACTATTCAGTAACAGTTACAAGTGCAAACGGATGTTCAGCAACTTCAACACCAATTGCGGTGAATGTATTGACTGCTCCGGCGAATGCGCCAATTGCTGGTCCTGCTTCATTGTGTGTGGGTAATGCTGTGGCATTGACAAACCCTGTATCAAATGGTGTTTGGTCAAGTTCAAATACTTCTGTTCTAAACGTGAATGCTTCAACAGGAGCAGGAGTTGGAAATGGAATTGGAACAGCAACGGTTACCTATACAACAACAGGTGCGAATGGATGTACTTCCGCTCAAACAGCAACAGTGAACGTTACAGGTTCTCCAGTCGCTTCGATTTCAACTACAGGAGCTACAGCAATCTGTCAAGGTGGAACAGTGACATTAACTGCGAATCCTGCTTCATCTTACTTATGGAATAACAATGCAACAACTCAATCGATCACTGTTTCGAATGGTGGTGCTTACTCTGTGGTGATTTCAAATGGTCCTGGATGTTCGTCTGCAGCATCTGCTCCAACAACAGTTACGGTAAATGCTTTACCAGTTGCTGCAATCAGCGCGAATGGTTCCACAGTGTTCTGTCAAGGTGGAAGTGTAAACTTAACAGCGACAGGTGGTTCAACATATGTATGGAGTAACAATACAACAGGAGCAACGCTTTCTGCTAATACAGCAGGAAACTACTTTGTGACTGTAACAAATGCAAATGGTTGTACGGCAATTTCCAATACGATTGCAGTTGCGGTTAACGCCTTGCCAACGGCAACAATCACGGCGAACGGACCAACAGCGTTCTGTCAAGGTGGAAACGTTGTGTTGACAGCAGGAGGAAATGGAGCAATTGTTTGGACAAATAATCAAAATACACCTGCGATTACGGTAGCAGCATCAGGAAACTATGCGTACACGATCACGGATGCGAATGGTTGTTCAGCAACATCAACTCCAACAACGGTAGCCGTATCAGCTTTACCAGTTGTTCCTTCCATCACAGGTGCTAACAACGTATGTTCTGGTGCATCTACTTTATTTGCGAATACAATGACTGGTGGAACTTGGTCAAGTTCCAATGGATCAATTGCATCTGTTGATGCTTTAGGTTCAGTGACAGGATCAGGTGTTGGTTCTGCTACCATCTCTTACCAAGTAACGCAAAATGGTTGTTCAGCAACATCAACGAAAGTCATCAACGTACAAGCTGCTCCAGTAGCAAGTATCTCAGCGTTAAGTTCAACAAGCTTCTGTGTTGGAGCGAACGTAACGTTGGTTTCTTCTCCAGGAGTATCGTATGTTTGGTCAAATGGTGCATCAACACAAAACGTTACCTTGAATACTGCTGGACCTATCACGGTTCAAGTAACAGGAACGAACGGATGTTCTGCGACATCAGCGCCACAAACAATCACCGTAAATGCACTTCCAATATTGGATCCAATTGCAGGAGCGAGTGTGGTGTGTGTGGGATCAACAGGAACATTGACAAATACAACAGGTGGAGGTTCTTGGTCAAGTGCCAATGCGAACGTAGCAGTAGTAAATGCTTCTACGGGGGCTGTTTCAGGAAATGCGGCTGGTACAGCAAACATAACATACGCTTACACGAATGCAAACGGATGTTCAGCATCAGTGAGTGCGCCGGTGGTGATTCAAGCATTGCCAAGTGCGGCAACAACAGTAGCTGGTTCAACAGTATTCTGTCAAGGTGGATCCGTAACGATTACAGCTCCAACAGCTGCGTCTTACATATGGTCTCCAGGTGGAGCAACAACACAGTCAATTTCTGCAACAGCAGGTGGAACGTATACGGTTCAAGTATCCAACGGAGCTTGTTCATCTACTTCTCCAGCAACTGTGGTGACTGTAAATGCATTGCCGACAGCGAGTATCTCAAGTTCAGCGACTGCAATTTGTCAAGGTGGATCAGTTACATTGACTGCAGCACCAGCAACAACCTATACTTGGACAAATGGTGCAACAACACAATCGATCAACGTAACAACGGCAGGAAACTACGGTGTGACCGTTTCGAATGTGAATGGTTGTACAAGTACATCAGCGCCTACAGCAATCAGTGTAAGTGCAGTGCCAGCATCGTTTATCTCTGCTGCAGGACCAACAACATTCTGTAATGGAAGTAGCGTTGTCTTAACAGCGAACGCAGGTTCATCTTACGTGTGGTCAACGGGAGCAACAACGCAAAATATCACCGTGAATGCAAGTGGAAACTACTTCGTGACTATTTCGAACGCGGCTGGATGTTCAACAGTATCCAATGAGATTCAAGTGACTACGCAGCAAACGTTTGGCGCAACTGCTACAGCGGTTGGACCAACAGCAGTATGTAACGGAGCATTTGTTACCTTGGTAGCATCTCCTGGAACATCTTACTTATGGTCAAATGGTGCAACAACACAAGGTATCAATGCAGGAGTAAACGGAAACTACAACGTGACTGTAACGAATGCTTTAGGATGTACTTCAACGTCAACAAACATTCCAGTAACGATCTTACCAGTTCCAACTGCGGGAATCACGACAAGTGGAGCGACAACGTTCTGTGAAGGTGGATCCGTTGTATTGACAGGAACAGGTGGTAACACATACATTTGGAACTCTAGCATCAATGGTTCAACAATCACAGCTACGCAAGCAGGAACGTACATCGTAACGGCTTACGCAGCGAATGGATGTTCAGATGCGGCTGAAGTGATTGTAAACGTGAACGAAGTTCCTTCTGGATCATTGATTCTGAATGGTAACAATGTTCTTTGTCCAGGTGAGTCCTTAGTGATCTCTGCACAACCGAACAACACGTACACTTGGAGTAACAACGCGACTACACAGTCAATCACGGTAACGACTCCGGGAACGTATTCAGCGGTATTAACTGGATTGAACGGATGTACATCGAATTCAGATGTAGTAACTGTAACAGCTGGAGCAGCGACGTCAAGTACAATTGATGCAACAGCGTTGAGCAGTTACACATTGAATGAAGTGGTTTACACGCAATCAGGAACGTACACACAAACCTTGACGAATGCGGCAGGATGTGACAGTACAATTACCTTGAACTTAACATTGACAGTTGGAATCGAAGAAGGAAACATCACAGATGTGACGTTGTACCCGAATCCAACAAGTGAGTCATTTACGATTAAAACTTCAGCGCCAGTTTACGGTACATTCAACATCGTAGACGCACAAGGTAAGCTTGTGTTTGCAGGGGAGATGACAGGAACGGAAACGAATGTAAACATCGCTAGCGTTGCTAGAGGAATTTACTACTTACGTATTCCAGAAGTGTCAGAACCACTACGCGTAGTGAAAAACTAAAATCGTTTAAACCTTTTAAACCCCGACATTCATCAGAATCGTCGGGGTTTTTTTATGCTCAAAATTCCGCTCTCCGCTCTGTTTCCCGCTCTCGCTTTCACACTCGCTCTGCTTCTCGCTCTCGCTCTGCTTCTCGCTCTCGCTCTGTTTCCCGCTCTCCGCTCTGTCCGCCGCGGCGGACCCGCTCTCCGCTCTGCTTCTCGCTCTCGCTCTGTTTCCCGCTCTCCGCTCTGTTTCCCGCTCTCGCTCTGCTTCTCGCTCTCGCTCTGATAACCAGGTGCTTGGCACTAGTTCACTAATCCCCAATACTCGATAAACCCCCAACAATAATCATCGGATTAATCTAAATATTCGATGAAAACCCCTTCTTGTTTCTTTTCAACAAGCAAATGTTCATTGGTCTTGATTTTGAGTATTTTAATTTCTAAATTGGGGCTACCAAAACTGTATTTTAGACCCGAGACTATGAATATTACTACTATTCTCCGCTCAGCGCAAGCTGTAATCAATTCACGTACGATTTCCACTACATCTGTATCCAACGCAGTTCCATCTAAGAAGTCAAGCATGACCTCGTTTATGCTGGCGCTTAGCTTGCTTTTTTCTTTGTTGAGTGTTGAGAGCTGGGGGCAGACGGTTGTTAGTTATACAACTCCGGGTAGTTATTCCTGGGTTTGTCCTACAGGGGTTACATCTGTAACTGTTCAATGTTGGGGTGCAGGTGGGTCAGGAGGTATTTCGGGATTTACTAAGGCCGGAGGAGCTGGAGGTGGAGGAGGTGCATTTGCTTCATCTGTGATAAATGTTACTCCGGGTAATTCGTATTCAATTGTTGTGGGTGCAGGTGGGATTTCACCAACATCCACTGCAACAACTGGAAATACAGGTGGACAATCATACTTTAATACACCTTTAACTGTAATGGCTATTGGAGGAAGTGGCGGAGGATATTACATTTCATCTACTAGTCCTGGAATTGGAGGAAATGGTGGGGCTTTTAATTCTTGCGTGGGAACAATTCGTTGGAGTGGAGGTAATGGTGGTAATTCTTCCTCAACTACCGGTAATTCTGCTACTTCCGGTGGAGGTGGCTCAAGTGCAGGTACTGGTGCAATTGGAAATAATGCAAATTTATTCACTGGAGGTGCAGCTCCATCAGGTGGCGTTGCTGGAGTAAATGGATATAGTTCAGGAGCTGCCGGAGGTGCAGTAGGTACAAACGGAAATCCTGGTGGGGGTGGGGGATCCGGTTCTCGAAATAGTGGTACTGCAGGATTGATTGCAGGAAATGGCGGTGGAGGAAAAATTATTTTAACATTTACAGAGCCACCTTGTTCTGGAACTCCCAATCCTGGAAACACAGTATCTTCGGTTTATGCTGTTGTGTCTGGTGGTACTGTTAATTTATCCCTCCAAAATGCTACTAGTGGAACAGGAATAACATATCAGTGGCAATCATCTACCACTTCTTCTACTGCGGGTTTTTCAAATATTAACGGTGCTACGAATAGTACTTATGTAACATCTTTGTCCGTTTCAACATGGTTTCGTTGCGTAGTTTACTGTTCCGTTAGCTCCGGGATTTCTAATGCTGTTCAAGTTTTAGTTCAGCCATATTGCGCACCAACAGGTACTGCATCTTATTACATTAATAATTTTTCAACTACATCCGGATTAACAAACATAAACAATTCAACATTGTCTAATGGAGGTTATGGTAATTTTACTTCTCTCAATGTTTCCAATATTGCCGGTAGTTCAACAGGATTTTCAATTAGTCATTCGGCAACTTCAGGCGGAGCGGGAGTTGGTATATGGGTCGATTGGAATAATGATTTTGATTTTGCTGATGCAAATGAACAAATAGCGCTGACTACAGCATATAATTATAGTCCTTTTACTGGTTCTATTATTGTTCCTGCCTCTACTCTTGCGGGAAATTACAGACTGAGGATTGTAATTGATTATAATTCGACGTCTCCAATAAATTGTCCTGTTGGTATCAGTGGGGAAACAGAAGATTATATTTTTCAGGTAGTGGAATGTACATCACCTTCAACTCAAACCTCTGCTTTAACTGCGGGAACACCAGGTGTAACTTCCGCCAATATAAATTGGACAAATGGAAATGGTGCTGGAAGGGTCGTGTATATCAATTCTACGAATTCGTTTACGAATCCAAATATCGGATCAAATCCTACAGTTTCCACAGCCTGGTCTAATACAGGTCAACAGTGTATTTATAATGGCACAGGTACTGGCCCAGTCACGGTTACTGGTTTATCTGCTTCTTCAACCTATTATCTCAGGGCATTTGAATATTGTGCTCCGGATCGCAATTATCAAACAGCCACAGCAACGGGGAATTCAAATTCATTTACTACATCGGCTCCAAGTCCAACCATAACGGTCATTGGTGCCCCAACTTTTTCTAACCAATGTGTGAATACCACAAGTAATCAAAGTTCTTTTACAGTTAGTGGGGTTTACTTAACGAATAACGTAACTATTGGTGCAGTAACAGGATACACTTATTCTACAAATCCAGCTGGCCCATATACTAATTCTCTAACTTTTTCTCCGACAACTGGAACCTTAGCATCGACAATTGTATATGTGCGATTTACACCTACATCTGCAACTACCTTTAATGGGCCAATTGTGGTTTCTAGTACAGGTGCGACTACGCAGAATGTGGTTGTTTCGGCTGCAGGTGTTAATGCAAGTATTTCAAGTCAGCCTTCCTCTGCGGCAGAAACATATTGCAATGGAACTTCAGCAACGGCGTTAAGTGTAACAGTTCCGTCTGCAGGAGGAAGTAGTTATTCCTACCAATGGTATTCAAATGCTGCCAATTCAAACTCAGGTGGTACGTTAATTACTAATGCAACATCAGCTTCCTATACACCACCTACGACCTCAAATGGTACAACTTATTACTATTGTGTGGTTTCAGGCTGTGGAACGAGTACGTCTACGTCAACGGTTTCTGGAGCGATTAATGTGGTGAGTTGTTCAAGTACGAACATTCCAGCTACAGGTTCAACAAATGTAGTATGCGGAACGAACACATACATTTATGACAGTGGTGGACCATCAGGTGATTATGCTACAAATAGTAATGGATTTATTGTCCTTAATAATTCTGGAAATGGAATAATTACAATTAGCGGTAGTTACTCTGCAGTTGAATCATGTTGTGATGATATAAATATTTATTCTGGTTCGGGAACAACAGGAACTCTCCTATATAACTATTTTGGTTCTGGAAATATTACTACCTACTCGAGTACACCAGGTGAAACAATCACTATCCAAATTGTTTCAGATGGATCTGTACAGGGTGCTGGCTTGAGTTTGCTTGCAACTTATTCAGGTTTCCCCACCATTAATAATGTTTCCCCAACGAATATTTGTGGAGGTGGAACCTTAACTATTAATGGATCCAATTTCTCAAATATTACTGGGGTTACCATTAACAACACGGCAGTTGCTTCATATGTTGTAAATAGTCCTACGTCAATTACGGCGGTATTAACATCGAATCAAGTTGGTGGTGTTGTTGCAGTCAATTCCTCATTTTGTTCAGGAATAAGTACGACAGGTAGTTCGGTAACAATTTTACCCTCGCCAACGCTAACTTCTTCCGGAAGTGTTGCCCCAGTTTGTACATCCACCTCAGGGCAAATTACTACCTTATCATATACAGCCACCTCGAATAGTCCAATCAGTTATCAATTGGATTGGAATGCTGCTGCCAATGCAGCTGGATTAATTGACGGTACACTCACGCCATTTAGTTTCGTGGTTACGGGAGGAACAATTAATATCCCTGTTGCGGCTAACGTGGTTCCTGGGGTGTATTCAGGAACTCTCAATTATTCTAATTCAAATGGATGTTCTGGAACACAGGTTGTGAGTTTAACAATTACTCCAATTCCAACCTTGGCAAGTGTGTCTCAACAGTCTAGTTTATGTTACACACAAAATGTCAATACAAATGCAAGCATTCAATTGTCTGGATTATTACTTAACACTGCTCAGACTGCTACGTATAATATTAATGGAGGTACTTCACAAACAATCGCATTTACTTCTTCCGCTTCTGGAACTGCAACATTGTCTGTGCCAGTTGTTTTGGCTAATAACGGTCAAACACTTTCAATTACCAGCATCAACTGTGCGAATTTTACAACAAATAATAGTTGTGTCCTCTCCATTATTCAAGCACCAACGGCACCATCCGTTTTACCATTAACACAAACAGTAAATGTTGGAGCCTCAGCAACTTTCACAGGAACGCGCAGTGCTTCAGCAAATACAATGACTTGGTGGACTGCTGCTTCTGGAGGAACGGAAATTGATCCAGATGGGCCGGCGCTTTCTGTTGATTCTGTTTTCAATTCTTATGATGCGGTTGTTTTACCTTCTACGTCAATTGACTTTTGTACACCTGGTTTGATTAATGCTTCCACAACAACTTATAAGTACTACGTTCAACAGTATGATGGAACTTGTCCAAGTGCAAGGACCATGGTTCAAGTATTTACTAATCCGTTGGTTTCAAGTAGTAGTTCTAATAATTTGATTTGTCAGACGGGAGCATCTGTAACATTAACAGCAAATATAACGCAAGCCGTTGGTAGCCAAATTCAATGGCAATTTGCCACCAATGCAAGCGGAACGGCCAACCCACCAGTGAACAATAATTTGTTACCCGGAGATTTTACCAATTTAAGTCCAAACGGAAATAGCACTATAATTTCTGTTAGTCCATCTGTTAGTACAACGTATCAATTAAATACTGCTTCTCCATTTATGCCTTTTGGTTGTAATGTTACAACATTCAATAATACAATCGTAAGTCCTATAAGTACGCAACAAAATGTATTGGTTTATCCATCTTTAGATTTTACACCGGTTGCAAATCCTTCTTCGATTTGTGTAGGCGGAACATCTACACTAATTCCGAATACACCGAATGGTAATTTTACTGCTTCGTGTATTTTACCAATAACCAGTTTAAGTTCGCCACCTACAGGTGTAACTCCTTGGGTTTTATCATCAAATGGAAGTTTAGCAACTTCACAAACATCTACTCCAAATGCTCTCCAAACAGGAGTTTTGGGCACAAATGCGGCCTTGGATGATGGATATTGGAGTAATATCCCAATTGGATTCACTTATAACTTTTTTGGTGAAAATGCAACAACGGTTCATATTGGTTCTAATGGAACAGTAGTTGTTGGAGTATTAAATGCGGTTGGCTCCTCACTTTATAATTTCACCGGAGGTTTCCCAAATACGGCAAACCCTGCAAGTACGATTGCTGTTTGTGCAAGAGATTTGTATTTATCTTCTGGTTCCATTAAGTATTGGACCGAAGGGATTGCACCTACCCGTCGATTTATAGTTCAATATGACAATGTAGCCACTTACTGTTTTGGATGTTCAGGTGGTACGCAAAGTGCAGAATTAACATTGTATGAAACTTCAGGAGTAATTGAAATACGCTTATTGCAAGCTACGAATGGCTCATCTTCAGGTAGTGCCACTTTAAAATACATTGGTCTTCAGGATCCAACTAAAACAATTGGGGCTACAGCTCCAAATTGCAGTGTTCCAAATCAATCAAATTATTGGAATGGTATTAGTGATGAGATCTCTTCATCATTAGCTTGGAGATTTAGTCCTCCATCCAATTATAGTATTGATTGGTATCAAGGATCAGGTTCAAATTTATCTGCACTAGTATCTATTCCTTATCTTGCTGCAAATTCCACCAGTAGTTATTTTTACTCGACCTTACCTTCTCAATCGACCAATTCAGGTCAAATTACTTATTCTGTTTCGGCAACAAACACTATTACTGGATGTCCGGCAACTAAATCGGTATACGTGAATGTAAACAGTATAACAAATCCTCCTCAAGGAATCAATTCTTCCCAATGTGGACCAGGAATTCCGACATTAGTTTTAAATACTGGAAATAACTCATCAAATTCCGTTTATTCTTGGTACGCAGCAAACCCATCATTAAATTCGAGCTTATCAACTTATTATTCGAATAACTTCTCTAATAATATTGGGGTGAGTCCTTCTCCGGTTGGAGTATTAAGTGGTAATGCCTCACTTCAAGGGGGGGGCTTTATTCGATTAACATCAAACAACCCGGATCTTTTAGGAGGTTTTACTATTCCAGCTAGTGGGGTAAACTCGAGTATTTATCAAATGATGTTTGATATACAGACCCCTCAAACAAGTGGTGCGGATGGTATTTCATATAGTTTTGCTAATGATGCTGATGCTAGCGCAACGGTTCCTTCAGCGGAGAATGGCACTGGAACAAAGTTGGTTGTCTCATTTGATGAATATGGATCTGGAAATGGCGGGTCAGGAATACGTTTAGTTTATGGCGGTGCAGCGGATAACCTACCCCAAGCATCGGGAGGAGTTGTACTTGCATATTCTAATAACACTACATGGATGAATCCGCAAGTTTTTAGTAATGTTCATATTTATATTGATCAACAAGGAAGATTATCAATGGTGTTAAATGGTAATTTGATTTTTAATAACATTCAACTTCCCAACTCTTTTGTAACAGCAGACAAATCTACTTGGAGTCATGTTTTCAAGGCAAGAACCGGGTTGACCACGGCAGCGCATAGATTAGACAATGTGTCGATAAAACAAAATACATCATTAGTTCCTTTAATATTCAATTCCGCAACCTATACATCTAGTTTGTCACAGACAACGAATTTGTATACTGTTGAAACATTTAATGGTTGTCCGAGCCAAGTTTTGCCATTGACTGTGACTGTTAATACAGTGCCTACTTCTCCAACGATATCAGTCCCAGCACCATATTGTCAAGGAGATCCGGCTTCATCACTTTCTGCGACTGGAACTGCTTCAAATCCATTGAACTGGTATTTGGGTTCATTAAATGCATCACCAAATACTATCGCACCAACACCAGTTACTTCTGTAGCGGGAACAACAAACTATTTAGTGACGCAAACATCGACGGCAAATGGTTGTGCGAGTGCGCCTGCAACTATTTCTGTTGTCGTGAATGCCACACCAAGTGCTCCTGCGTATTCATCAACATACTCAACAGGAACCATCACACAGTGTCAGGGTACTGCAGCGATTTCTATTTCAAGTGCAGTCGTGGCAAGTGTAGGAGGTACGCTCTATTATTATACAGTTCCTACAGGTGGAACAGCTCTTTCATTTACACCAAATTCAACGCCTTCCGTTGCAGGTACAACAACATATTATGTGAGTCAAGTGATTTCGGGTTGTGAAGGACCAAGAGCAGTCGTAACCTCTGTAGTCAACCCAACCTTGACGGCGTCTGTTGCCCTCAATGCAAGTACGGTTTCTGTTTGTTCTGGTGGTGCCATTACCTTTACAGCTACACCAACAAATGGTGGAACTACCCCAAGTTACCAATGGTTTTTGAACAATCCAACTACACCTATTTCAGGTCAAACGGGCGCAACTTATACCTTGGCATCTCCTGCTTCTGGTGATCAGGTATTCGTTAAGATGACTTCTAATCCAGCTCCAAATTGCTTGAATCCATCAACGAGTCCAGCGACGTCGAATACAATTACTTTGAATACAGCGCCAGCAACTCCTGTTGTCAATATCACACAAAGTACACCAACGACCACTGTTTGTTCTGGAACTTCCGTTACTTTTAGTGTTGCTACTTCCACAGCATTAGGCTCTAATCCAACTTACCAATGGTTACTTAATGGAACACCGATTTCAGGTGCAACAGCGGCAACCTTGACAACAACCACTTTAATAAATAATAATGTTGTTTCTTTGATTGTGACTTCAAGTATTGCGACAAACTGTTTGACACAAACAACGGCTACATCAGCTGGAATTAGCATGACTGTTACACCACTTACGACCATTACTACACAACCAATTGGTGCGTCGGTTTGTCAAGGTGCAACACCTGTATTAAGTTCTACAGCTAGTGGTACAGGTACTTTAACATATCAATGGCAAAGTTGTACAAGTGCAAGTGCAACAACGGGAACCAACCTATCATCTATTTCTTATCCAACTGCATTGACCACTTCGCTTACCACACCGGCAGCGGGTGCGACACCAGGCTACTATCGAATGGTTGCCACTGGAACTTGTGGTTCGGCAACATCGGCGATCGCGACCATTTCAATCAATACGCCTACGGCGATTACAACGCCACCAACGGCACAAGCCATTTGTACTGGAACAACGGCAACATTCACAACTGTGGCTCAAGGACAAGGTACAATTTCCTATCAATGGTTGTTCAATGGCTCTGCTCTTTCCGGAGCAACGAATGCTAGTTACTCCATTCCAAATTTAGCAGCATCGAATGCTGGACAATACTCCGTTGCGGTTACTGCAACATGTGGTACTGTGACGTCTTCAGCTGTTCAATTGATAGTTAATCCATTGACTACCATTTCGGTACAACCAATTGCAAGTACGACGGTCTGTGATAGTACGCTTTTAAATTTATCGGTCAGCGCATCTGGAACTGCTCCAATCAGTTACCAATGGTATCGTGGTAATACGGCAATAACGAGCGCTACTTTAGCGCAATACTCGGATCCAACGACAGTGGTTGCCGAAGCAGGACAATATACGGTTCAAGTAACCGGTGGGTGTTCAATCATTACTTCAACTGCGTCAACGGTTGTTGTTCTTCCAAAAACATGGATTACTACTCAACCCGTTTCTTACACCGGTTGTGCCTTGAATCCAACTTCTTTGTCCGTGACAGGTTTAGGTGCGAACGTACAATACCAATGGAGTCTTGGATCGAATCCATCTACAGCAATCCCGGGTGCGACAAGTTCCACGTACAACCTTTCGAATCCACAAACAAGTAACAGTGGATCGTATACGGTTACCTTGACCGGTGCGAATAATGGCCAATGTGGAACGCAAACATCCAACATTGCCTTGGTAACGATTAATCCAGTTCCATCTGCAGGAACGATTACTGGAGGAAACTCAGGAGTGTGTGTGGGATCGACCATCAACTTAACGAATTTAGCAAGTGGGGGAGTTTGGACTTCCAGTAATCCACTGATGGGAAGTATTTCTTCGACTGGTGTTTTAACGGGAGTATCCGCTGGAACAATCACAGTAACCTATACCGTAACAAATAGCTTCGGATGTGTGAGTACCGCAACGAAAGTGATCCAAGTGAAAGGATTGCCAACTGCCTTGATTCAAACACCATTGGCAACTTCAATCTGTCAAGGTGAGGCGATGAACTTACAGTCTTCTGCAGCGGTATCGTATGCGTGGAGCAACGGCGCAACATCCCAAAACATTGCGGTGAACTCAAGTGCAACAGGTACAGTTAACTATACCGTAACTGTGACTGGTACTAACGCATGTACGGCAACGTCTGCGCCTGTAGCGATTACCGTAATTCCGGTACCGACAATTGCAGCAATCAATGGTACTGGAAACTACCCGAACTTCTGTTTAGGAAATACCTCGAATTTAACGAATGCGACAGCAAACGGTATCTGGAGTTCAAGTAATACCAACGTATTGACCGTGAATCCATTATCTGGAGCAGCAAATACCTTAACAATTGGAACGGCAACCGTTTCTTACCACGTAGCCAATATCCCTGGTTGTTTGAATCCGAATCCAGGAACGGCAACAGCGACAATCACCGTAAGTACACCACCAGCAGCGTTTATCACGCCAAGTGGATCCACAACGTTCTGTCAAGGTGGTAGTGTTACATTGACTGCGCCTTCAGGAGTTGGGTACAATTACTTATGGAGCAACGGAGCAACAACGCAATCGATTACCGCAACGACTTCGGGATCATACTCCTTAACAGTAACAGCAACAGGTGGATGTTCAGTAACGTCTCTTCCAACAACGGTAACGGTTCTTCCGATTCCAACAGCAACGATTTATCCAACAGGAGCGATTAACATCTGTTCAGGAACAAACGTAACCTTGAGTACTGGATCAGCAGTTTCATACGTGTGGAGCAATGGAGCGATTACACCAACTGTTTCGGTGAATACTTCGGGAACCTATTCGGTTACCTTAACTGGAACAAATGGATGTACAGTGACTTCAGCGGTTTCAACGGTAACAGTGACTCCGGTTCCAAGTGCGGTAATTACGGCAAATGGACCAACAAATATCTGTGATGGTGGATCCGTTGGATTAAGTGTTCCAACTGCAGGATCTTACTTATGGAGCAATGGCGCTACTACTCAAGGTATTTCGGCAACGTCTACTGGAAATTACTCCGTAACGGCAACGAATGGAATCTGTTCGGCAACATCGACGCCGGTTTATGTCAACTTTAATCCAGTTCCAAGTTCAACAGTAACGGCAAGTGGACCAACGACCTTCTGTCAAGGTGGAAACGTGACCTTAACAGCAGCAACTGGAAACTCCTTTACGTATTTATGGTCAAATGGAGCAACAACGCAATCCATTACGGTTGCAGCGTCCGGAACGTATTCAGTGACGGTAAGTAACTCCTTCAACTGTTCGTCGACTTCGACACCAATTTCAGTCGTCGTGAACGCATTACCAACTGCAAGCATCACAGCAGGTGGGTCTACAACAATTTGTAGTGGAAACAGCTTAAGTTTAACTGCGACATCAGCAAATGCTTATTTATGGAGTACAGGTGCGACTACTCAGTCGATCAACGTTTCCGTTGCAGGAAATTATACAGTGGAAGCAATTAGTGCTGCAGGATGTACAGCAACATCTTCTGTGCTTGCATTGAACGTACTTCCTTCACCTACCGCCATTATTACACAAGCAAGTGGAACGACTTTCTGTCAAGGTGGAAGTGTTGTCATCAACTCTACACCAGCAAGTGCGTATTTGTGGTCGAATAGCGAAACAACACAAGCCATTTCAGCAACGACGACAGGTGTTTACTCTGTTTTAGTAACGGCAGCAAATGGTTGTACAGCGACATCGAACGCGATCAATGTGAATGTCTTACCAACGCCAACGGCTACGATTTATCCTGGGACAAATGTCAATATTTGTGCAGGTTCAACAGTGACCTTAAGTACGGGTACTGCGGCATCTTACGTATGGAGCAACGGTGCAATTACACCAACAATTACTGTTAGTGCTAACGGAACACATTCGGTTACCTTAACGGGATCCAATGGTTGTACGGCAACATCTGCATTAACAACAGTAACAGTAAATCCAATTCCAGTTGCGGCAATCACAGCTACTGGAACAACAAATATTTGTAGTGGAACAAGTGTCAACTTAACTGCTACTGCGGCAGGATCATACTTGTGGAGCAATGGAGCAACGACACAAACAATCGCTGCAAGTTTAGCTGGAGCCTACACGGTAACAGTAACAACAGCAGGTTGTAGTGCAACATCCGCTTCGACAACAGTCAACGTGAATCAATCGCCAACAGCAAACGTGACAGCAAGTGGACCAACTTCTTTCTGTCAAGGTGGATCGGTTAGTTTCACTGCCAATGCAGGAAACGGTTATTCATACCTATGGAGCAATGGGGCAACAACAGCAAGTATTTCTACTTCAACATCAGGAAATAACAGCGTGACGGTGACCAATTTAATTGGTTGTTCCACAACATCGGCTGTGAACGCGGTTGTGGTGAATCCAATTCCAGTGGCAACCATTACCGCAGGTGGATCAACAACGATTTGTAGTGGTTCTCCAGTGAGCTTATCAGCTCCTGCAGGAGCAAATTATTTATGGAACACAGGAGCTACTACACAATCCATAAATGCAGCAACGGCAGGAAATTACACAGTAGTTGTGACTACGGCTGCTGGTTGTTCGGCAACTTCAGTGCCAACGACGATTACCGTAAATGCCTTGCCTTCAGCAGCAATTAGTTCAAACGGTTCAACGACCTTCTGTCAAGGTGGAACGGTTGGATTATCCGCAAATAGTGGAATGACTTCTTACCAATGGAGCAACGGTGATACAGGTCAAAGTATCAATGCTGGAAACTCTGGATCGTATTCCGTAGTAGTAACGGATGCAAACGGATGTTCGGCAACGTCAAACTTGATCAACGTCAATGTGAATCCAGCGCCAACTGCAACCATTTTCCCAGGGACAAACGTAACAATCTGTTCTGGATCATCTGTAACCTTGAGTACCAATTCAGCGGTTAGCTACAACTGGAGTACAGGAGCTATTACTCCGACTATTCAGGTGAATGCTTCTGGTACATATTCAGTGACATTAACTGGTTCGAATGGATGTAGTGCAACATCGCCTGTAACAACTGTTGCGGTAACCACAACACCAACAGCTGCTATTACTGCAAGTGGACCAACAACGATCTGTCAGGGGTCCAACGTGAGCTTAAGTGCGCCTGCTGCTGCGAATTCCTATTTATGGAATACCGGAGCAACAACGCAAACAATTACAGCATCTCTTGTAGGTTCATACTTTGTGACAGTTGGATCAAATGGATGTAGTGCAACGTCACCAAGTACGTTTGTTTCCTACAATCCAGTTCCAAGTGCAGCGGTTACGGCAAGTGGACCAACAACATTCTGTTTAGGCAATAGTGTGAGTTTCTCCGCTCCGGCAGGAAATGGAAATAGCTATTTATGGAATACAGGAGCTACGACACAATCCGTGAGTACTTCTACACCAGGTACATTTAGTGTAACGGTGACGAATGGTTACGGTTGTTCGGCGAGTTCAGCGGTGAATACCGTTCTTGTGAACCCACTTCCAGTGGTGACGCCGATTACCGGTTCTTCTTCCATCTGTGCAGGTACACAAGGACAAGTATCAAACGTGATGACAGGTGGTGTTTACGCTAGTTCGAATTTAGGAGTAGCGAGTATCGGTCAGTTAAACGGACAAATTACTGGATTAACAGCAGGAAATTCAACGATTTCATATATCTACACGGATGTAAACGGATGTTCAAATACAGTGACTTATCCTGTAACGATCACGGCGGCTCCAGTTGCAACAATTTCAGCTGGTGGACCAACGACCTTCTGTCAAGGAGGAAGTGTGACATTAACCGCTTCTTCTGGAACAGCTTACGCTTGGAGTAATGGAGCAACTACAGCAAGTATTACTGTTTCTGCTTCAGGTTCATTCAGTGTTTCTGTAACAGGAGCAAATGGCTGTTCAGCTAGTTCACAAGTAACAACAGTGAACGTCTTGACACCAAGTCCGGTAAGTGCCATCAACGGTGCGAACTCGGTCTGTGTGAATAGCGCAACAAGCTTCACCAATGCGACTTCTGGTGGAACATGGTCAACATCAAATCCATTAATTGCGACTGTATCAACTGCTGGAAACGTAACAGGTGTCAGTGCAGGATCTGCAACGATTACGTATGCGATCAACTCCACGAATGGTTGTCAAAATGCGGCGACAAAAGTGGTGACTGTGAATGCGGTTCCTGCGACAGCGCTTACAGCGAGTGGAGCGACGACATTCTGTCAAGGTTCAAACGTTTCCTTAACAGCAAGTACCGGTTCGACTTACTTATGGTCAACGGGAGCGACAACGTCGTCTATCACTGCATCGACATCAGGTACATACAATGTAACCGTGACCAATGCAAATGGATGTTCAAGTGTTTCAACGAATCAATTAATCACCGTGAATGCCAATCCAACGGCATCGATCTCGACAAATGGTTCAACGAACCTGTGTACAGGAGGATCGATTGTCCTAATGGCAACACCAAATTCAAGTTACGTATGGAATACAGGTGCAACGACGTCTAGCATCACAGCGACTACAGCTGGATCGTATTCAGTAACGGTGACAAATGCCAATGGATGTTCAGCAACATCAACTGCGACAAGCGTCGTAGTGAATGCGAGTCCAAGTGCTACAGTAACAGCAAGTGGTCCAACAACCATCTGTTCTGGAAGCAATGTGGTATTATCTGCGACAGCTGTTGCAGGAAATACATACCAATGGTCAAACAATGGAGTGCTTATTTCTGGCGCAACATCTGCGAGTTATACCGCAACAACATCCGGAACATATGCTGTAACAGTTACAAACGCATCTGGATGTTCAGCGACATCCACAACAACACCAGTAAGTGTCGTTCTTGCAACAGCAGCAACGATTACACCAAGTGGATCAACTTCGCTTTGTAATAATGCATCTGTCACATTGACTGCGACAAGTGGTGCAAGTTACTTATGGAGTAACGGTGCGACAACGCAGGCAATTACAGTCAATACCGCAGCTAACTATACGGTGACAGTAACCAATGCACTAGGTTGTAGTGCTACTTCGGTTGCAACTCCAGTGCTTGTTAATACTTCTCCAACAGCTACTATTACAGCGGCAGGACCAACGACCTTCTGTCAAGGTGGAAATGTCGTGTTGACTGCTAGTTCAGGTGCTTCATACGTTTGGTCGAATGGTGCAACAACAGCATCCATTACAGCTTCTACACCAGGATCATATTCGGTATTAATCACCAATGCAAGTGGTTGTGCTGCAACGGCAGCTGCAACAGCGGTAACCGTCAATGCAGCTCCAAATGCTGCGATCTCAGCTGGTGGTTCAACTACCTTCTGTTCAGGAGGAAGTGTAACATTAACAGCAAGTGCAGGAGCTAGTTACTTATGGTCAACAGGAGCAACAACGGCATCAATCAGCGTGAATACTGCAGGAGCAAGAACAGTGACGGTAACAAATGCTGCTGGATGTTCTTCAACGTCTGCAGCTACAACGATTGTTGTGAATGCAACGCCAACAGCGAGCATCACTGCGGGTGGATCAACGACCATTTGTAGTGGATCAACAGTTACTTTAACAGCAAGTGCAGGATCATCGTATGCGTGGAGTAACGGTGCGACAACAGCGAGCATCGTAGCAAATACCACAGGTAATTACACCGTGACAGTATTCAATGCGAACGGATGTTCGGCAATTTCAACACCAACAACAGTGACGGTAAATAATCCATCTGTTGCAAATATCTCTACTTCTGGATCTACGAATTTCTGTCAAGGTGGAAGTGTCGTATTAACAGCGACTGCTGCTTCAACGTATGCGTGGAGTACAGGAGCAACAACGCAAGCCATTACGGTTTCTGCATCAGGAAACTATTCAGTTACCTTAACAAATGCTTCGGGATGTACAAGTACTTCTCCAGTGACAGCGGTAACGTCAAACGCTTTACCTACAGCAACGATTACAGCGGGTGGAGCAACGACATTCTGTCAAGGTGGATCGGTGACATTAACAGCGAGTCCAGCGACAAGTTACGTATGGAGTAACGGAGCAACAAGTGCAAGCATCACGGTATCAACCGCAGGATCGTACACTGTTCAAGTAGCAAATAACGCTGGATGTGTGAGCACTTCTGCAGCAACAGCGGTTAGTGTGAATGCTTTACCTACAGCAACGATTACAGCAGCTGGATCCTTGAGTATTTGTGCAGGTTCAACTGTGAATTTAACAGCGAGTACGGGTGCTGCTTATCTTTGGTCAAATGGCGCAACTACGGCAACAATCGCAGCAAGTAATGCTGGAAACTACTCGGTGCAAGTAACCAATGCTGCTGGATGTATATCCACAAGTGCGGTAAGTTCCGTAGTGGTGAACGCATTGCCAACTCCAAGTATTTCAAGTGTTGGATCAACAACGATTTGTCAAGGTGCAACAGTAACCTTAACAACTGCAAATGGACCTGGATTGACGTACCAATGGAAAAACAATGGAACAAACATCGCTGGTGCAAATGGAGCATCCTATGTAGCGAATGCTGCTGGAATCTATACGGTTCAAGTAACGAATGCAGCAGGATGTTCTGGAACATCAACGGCAAGTGCCGTGGTGGTGAATGCCTTGCCAGTTGCGAGTATTTCCAATTCTGGATCAACTACAATTTGTGCAGGTTCTTCTGTGAACTTAACAGCGAGCGCTGGAACGGCATACGCATGGAGCAACGGAGCAACTACTGCTTCGATTGCCGTGAATGCAACAGGAAACTATACAGTAAGCATCACGAATGCTGCTGGATGTACAAGTTCCGCTTCAACCGCAATTACAGTGGTGACGCCAACAGTTGCAAGTATTACGGCGAACGGACCAACGTCCTTCTGTGCGGGTCAAAACGTAACTTTGACAGCGAATCCTGGAGCTTCATATGTGTGGAGCACAGGAGCAACAACTGCATCGATTGCTGTTTCAACAACAAGTAATCCAACGGTTCAAGTAACCTATGCAAATGGATGCTCATCTACTTCTGCAATCATGCCAATCACGGTAAATGCATTGCCTGCAGCAAGTATTACTGCAAATGGGGCAACAAGTTTCTGTCCAGGTGCAACGGTAACCTTGACTGCGAGTGCAGGATCATCTTATGCTTGGACAAATGGTGCGACCACAAATAGCATCATAGTTTCAGCATCAGGATCATATGGTGTGTCTGTAACAAATGCTTCGGGATGTGTTGCGACGGCGGTTCCAACAGCGATTACGGTGTTTGCTGTTCCAACAGCAAGCATTACCACTTCCGGAGCGACAACATTCTGTCAAGGTTCAACATTGAGCTTAACAGCAAATGCTGGAGCGTCATACGTGTGGAGTAGTGGTGAGACAACTTCAAGTATCTCCACAGGAGTATCTGGGAATTATTCGGTAACCGTATTCAACGCAAACGGATGTTCAGCAGTTTCTTCGATTGTTCCGGTAACGGTGAACGCGAATCCAGTAGCAACAATCCAAGCGAATGGTCCAACAACTGTTTGTCAAGGATCTACGGTATTGTTAACTTCAAATGGAGGAACAGGATTTACTTGGACAAATTCAGAAACAACAGCAAGTATTTCCGTTACAACTTCCGGATCTTACGGAGTGACAGTAACAAATGCTGCGGGATGTTCTACAACGGTGAATCCTGTAGCAGTTACCGTGAATCCAGTTCAAGTATTGTCGCCAATCACAGGTGCGAATAGCGTTTGTGTGGGAGCAACAACAACGTATGCAAATACAACATCTGGTGGAACATGGTCAAGTGACAACACAGCTGTAGCTTCAGTGAATTCAACAAGTGGAATTGTGAGTGGTGTTTCTTCCGGATCAGCAACCATAAAATACCAATTTGTGAATGCTTCTGGATGTACAAGTGAAGTAACGAAAGTGGTAACGGTGAATACAATTGCACCAGTTTCCATCAGTGCGTCTTCAGCTACATCGTTCTGCCAAGGTGGATCGGTTACGTTAACCGCGCCAGCTGGATTGAACTATAACTGGACAAACAGTCAAACAACACAAAGTATCACGGTAAGTACTTCTGGTGCATATGCATTAGCAGTAAGCAACGCTGCGGGATGTTTCACAACGTCTTCAACGGTACAAGTGACAGTGAATCCAGCTCCAACAGTAGCTATTTCAAGTGCTTCGACAACGATTTGTCAAGGAACGACGCTTGTGCTGAATGCGCCATCAAATGCGGTATCGTATGCATGGAGTAACGGTGCAACGACACAAAGTGTGGTGATTGCAAGTGCTGGAACATACTCCTTAACAATCACTGATGCAAACGGATGTTCTGCTTCTACGAACACAACGATTGTGAATGGAATTAATCCACAAGCTGCAGTTTCAGCTGGTGGTGCAACAACATTCTGTCAAGGTGGTAATGTTGTGTTAAACGCAGCTGGAGGTACTTCGTTCTTATGGAACAATGGTGCAACGACACAAAACATCACGGTGACTACACCGGGTAACTATAGTGTCTTAGTAACCAATGCGGCTGGATGTTCGGCAACATCTAATTCTATGTTCGTTAATGTTTTACAGTCTCCAACTTCAACAATTACTGCATATGGACCAACGACGTTCTGTCAGGGTGGAAGTGTGACACTTGCTACAACGGGTGCAGCGTCTTACGCTTGGAGTAATTCAGCGACATCACAAAGCATTGTTCCAACAACATCTGGAACGTACAGTGTGGTTGTCACAGGAGCAAACGGATGTACAGCAACAAGTAATGCCATCAACGTAACGGTGAATCCAATTCCAACTGCGGTGATTACGCCAAGTGGAGCAACAATATTCTGTGAAGGATCAAGTGTGAACTTGGTCGCTTCGGGTGGTGTTTCTTACGCTTGGAACAATGGTTCAACTGCGACGACGCTTGCTGCGACAACGGGTGGTGTTTACACAGTGACTGTGACAAATGCTGGAGGTTGTACGGATACAGAAACCTTGACGGTAACTGTAAACGAAGTTCCATCCGCATTCATTGTGACAAGTGGATCAACAACATTCTGTCAAGGTGGTGAAGTGAGTTTGACTGCGCAAGCAGGTAACTCGTACGTTTGGAGTAACAATGCAACGACTCAATCCATTGCAGTTACAACGGCAGGAACATACAGTGTATCGATTTTAAGTCCTAACGGATGTTCAGTAACATCGAACGCAATCACGGTGGATGTAAATCAACCAAGTTCAAGTAACTTGATTGCGACTGCATTCGATGGTTATACCTTAAATGGAATTCTGTACACGCAATCAGGTACCTACACACAAACCTTAACAAATGCAGCGGGATGTGACAGTACGATTATCTTAGAATTAACATTAACTGTTGGAATCGAGGAAGGAACGTTAACAGACGTGAGCTTGTATCCGAATCCAACAAGTGAGTCCTTCACGGTGAAAACATCAATTCCAGTTTACGGTAGCTACAGTGTAGTTGACGCACAAGGTAAATTGGTGTTCGAAGGTGAGATGACAGGAACTGAAACGCATGTGAATATCTCGAGCGTCGCGAGAGGAATTTACTACTTGCGTATTCCGGAACTGTCCGAACCACTACGTGTAGTGAAAAACTAATCAAGAAAATAGCTTAAACGAAAAATCCCTGATAGCAATATCAGGGATTTTTTGTTTAAGGCCCATGTAAGACTGTCTGATCTAGAACTATTTGTGAATTCAAAGAAAATTGTAGTGTACTACTTAATTCTATATCTTTGATAAAAAACAACTGAATGGGTGCCTTGGAAAATCATATGATGGACATTGCTTCTCTTTGTACAAAATACAAAGTGAGAGCATTATACGCCTTTGGTTCCGTGCTAACTGAAAAATTTAGTGATCAAAGTGATATTGATTTTTTAGTTGATTTTCATCCATTGGATGTTTTTGAATACGCTGATAATTATTTCGAATTGAAGTTTTCACTTGAAGATTTGTTTCAACGACACATTGATTTATTAGAAGAAAAAGCGATTAAAAATCCTTTTTTCAAAAAGAGTATCCACGAACACCGAAAATTGATTTATAGATCTTGAATTGAAGACATGGTTATTTGATATCCTTAATTCTATTGATGAAATAGAGAGTTATTTTGAAGGACAACCAAAATTATTTGCAAGCTATCAAAATGATTTGAGGACAAAACGTGCAATTGAGCGTAATCTAGAAATTATAGGAGAAGCGATGAGCAGGATATTAAAATTCTCTGAAAATATCGAAATCTCAAATTCAAGAAAAATCGTTGATGTTCGAAATCGAATCATCCATGGATACGACTCTATTTCTGATGAAGTAATTTGGGGAATTGTTATCAAACAACTTCCACTATTAAAAATCGAGGTTCAATCATTGCTTCAGTCAAACTAAGCATCATTTATTGTTTTCCTCCTCGCTCTCGCACTGTTTCTCTCTCTCTCGATTAGTCACTACTCACTACTCACACTGAGCACTAAGTTCTAATTCTCAATTATCGTCAAATTCGCAAAGCGCAGCAATACGGTTTTACTTCCGTGATGCGGAAAGAATATCGTTGCTTTTTTATCTGGACCCGATCCTTCCATTTTGGTTACTTTTCCTTTTCCGAAGCGATCGTGCTCAACATTGTAGCCAACCTTGATGTCTAATTCGCCAGATTTATTTGTTGGATTCGTTTGAGACACTTCTTTTAAAGAGCGCAGTGGTTGTCCGGATTGACTTCCCATTGGTTTGTTCAGTCCGCCGGAGAACGGACGCTCGGTAAATCCACCGCCCATCATTGATCGACCTCCCGCTGGACGATTGCGCTGCTCAAACTGTAAGTAAGCGGCATCAATTTCGTCGATGAAGCGACTTGGTTCGCAAACAACCGGTTGTCCCCAAGTAAATCGTGAACTCGCATAGGAAAGCAAACAGGATTCCATGCCGCGTGTCAGTGCGACATAGAAGAGGCGTCGTTCCTCCTCTAATTCAGACCGAGAATTTAAAGCCATCAACGAAGGGAACAAATTTTCTTCGAGTCCGACAATGAAAATGTGAGGGAATTCCAATCCTTTACTGGAGTGAATGGTCATCATGGAAACATGGTTTCGTTCTTCACCTTTATCCTCGTCGGCATCGGTTAAAAGAGCTACTTCAATCATGAAATCGGAAAGTGACTTAAATTCGTCGTCATCTGATGACTTGGTGAATTCTTGAATACCCGCTAAGAGTTCCTCGATGTTTTGAAGTCGTTCTACTTCTTCTGGTCCTTTTTCCTTTTCGCTCAAAAGTTCCCGCATGATTCCGGAAGACTTCGCAATGCGATCGGCAAGGTCAAAGGCATTCAGTTTGTTCAATTCCGCACTAAAACTTTGTACCATTGTGACGAACTCGTAAATTTTCGATTTCGTTCCTTGGTTAACATCCGTAGGATAGGCGTCGAAATCATTCATGACGTCCCACATTGTCACATTATAACGATTGGCAGAAATAATGATGTTCTCTAAACTCGTTTTACCAATGCCTCTTTTGGGATAATTGATCACGCGTTTCAAGGCTTCTTCGTCCTTCTGGTTCGCGGTTAAACGAAAGTAGGCGAGGAGGTCCTTGATTTCTTTTCGTTGGTAGAAGGAAAGTCCACCGTAAATACGGTAAGGAACATTTAATTTACGCAATGCCTCCTCAAAGGCACGGGATTGTTTGTTGGTACGGTATAAAATCGCAAAGTCGTTAAACGTAGAACTTTGACTTTGTTTTAAGTCAAATATGGCATTCGCGATGGTTCGTCCTTCTTCATTGTCGGTTAATGAACGAACAACTTTGATTTTTCCACCTTCCTGGTTATCAGTCCAAACGTTTTTAAAGATTTGGTCTTTGTTCTTTTTGATGACGCTATTCGCTGCTTCAACAATGGTCTTCGTGCTTCGGTAATTTTGCTCCAATTTGTATAAAGCGAAATCCGGATAGTCTTTTCGGAAATTTAGGATGTTTTGAATGTTCGCACCGCGGAAGGAGTAAATACTTTGAGCATCATCCCCAACCACACAAATATTCTGATACGCAGCAGCCAGTTTTTTGACAATTAAATACTGTGCGTAGTTGGTATCCTGGTACTCATCCACCAAAATGTATTGAAATTTCTGTTGGTAGTAATGCAATACATCTGGGAAATCACGGAGTAGGACATTCGTGTAGTATAACAAATCATCAAAGTCCATGGCGCCTGCCTTTTGACAGCGATTCGCATAGGACTGGTAGATGCGTCCGATTTCTGGACGACGTGTTTGTTTATCTTCTAATTGAATTTCTTCATTTCCTTGGTAGGCCTCCGGAGAGACTAAATTGTTCTTTGCCGCGGAAATTCGTCCAAAAACCTGATTGACTTTGTAGGTTTTATCATCTAAACTAAATTCTTTGATGATGTCTTTTAGTAGACTTTTGGAGTCTTGGGTATCGTAAATCGTAAAATTATTCGGAAAACCAATTCGGTCTGCGTTGAATCGAAGCAATTTTGAGAAGACCGAGTGAAAGGTTCCCATCGAAATGTTTTTCGCTTCTCCGCCGCCAACAATTTTACCAATTCGCTCCGTCATCTCTTTGGCAGCCTTATTGGTAAAGGTTAAAGCGAGGATATTGAACGGATCAATGCCTTGTTCCATCATGTAAGCAATGCGGTAGGTGAGGACCCTTGTTTTTCCGGATCCAGCGCCTGCAATGACCATTGTTGCACCATAGATGTGTTCAACTGCTACGCGTTGACTGTCGTTCAGTTCGTCGAGATAAGACATGTAAAATTGATTTTCTTCTCAAAAGTAGATAATAGGCGGAACATGTGGCGTCAGAACTTCATCATTTTCACTTAAGTTTTAAACAGCGTCCTTCCAAGACAAATGAAATCAGTGGAAATGAGTAATTTTGCGCTTCAATGAATCGAGATGAAAGTTTATCATAATCCTTCCTGTTCAAAAAGCCGCTTGTGCGTGGATTATTTAACGCACGCAAACCATGATTTTGAGGTGCGCAATCACCTAAAGAATCCATTGTCAGTTCAGGAATTACAGGACTTGTTGAGAAAGCTCAAACTGAAGCCTTCACAACTTGTTCGACGAAACGAAGCGATTTTCAAGGAAGCCCAAAAAGCTTCTATGTTAACAGAAGATGAAATTCTTCAGTTAATGGTTGATAATCCGAAACTAATTGAACGTCCAATCGTAGAAGTGAACGGCAATGCGGTTTTGGCTCGTCCAATTGAAGTGCTAGAGCCATTTTTACAAATCGAATTGAATAGAATTACACGCAAATGAGAACGAAATACATTGACCTAATCGAGCAAACATTTGATTTTCCTCAAAATGAGTTTAATCTCCGTGAGGACCGTTTGTTTTTCCATGGGATTGATTTAATGCGCTTGATCAATGAGTATGGTACTCCGTTGAAGTTCAATTATTTACCTCAAGTTTCTAATAACATCCAACGTGCCAAAGGTTGGTTTCGTGAGGCCATTATGAATCTTGGTTATACAGGGAAATATCACTATTCCTATTGTACAAAAAGCAATCACTTTTCCTTCGTGTTGGATGAGGTACTAAAAAACGATGTACACATTGAGACTTCATCTGCTTTCGATATTGATATCGTTCGTAATTTGGTGGATACAGGGAAACTTGAAAAAGGTCGTTTCGTTATTTGTAATGGATACAAACCCGAATTATACTTAAATAATATCGCGACCTTAATCGAAGAGGACTATTTACGCGTGATTCCAGTGGTGGATAACATCGATGAGTTAAAACGTTTGATTGCCATCACAACGAAGGAATTGAATATTGGGATTCGCATCGCGTCCGAAGAGGAACCGAAGTTTGAGTTCTATACCTCGCGACTTGGAATTCGTTACCGTGAAATCGTTCCTTTCTACAAAGCGATCCTTAAGGAAAATCCAAGAGTGCGCGTGAAAATGCTGCATTTCTTTATTAATACGGGGATCAACGATACAGCGTACTATTGGAATGAGTTGACGAAATGTTTACGTGTCTATTCGGATTTAAAGAAACTTTGTCCGGAATTAGATTCATTGAATATCGGCGGTGGTTTCCCAATTAAGAAATCCCTTGCGTTCGATTTCGATTATGCATACATGGTTCGTGAGATCTTGACACAAGTAAAACGCGTGTGTAATGACAATGAAATTCCTGAACCGAACATCTTTACGGAATTCGGTTCCTTTACCGTTGGAGAGAGTGGTGGAGCGATTTTCAGTGTCCTTCATCAAAAACAACAGAACGACCGTGAAAAATGGAACATGATCGATTCCTCTTTCATGACGAACTTACCAGATACGTGGGCAATTAATCAGCGCTTCATTATGTTGCCAATCAACCGATGGAACGAAGATTATGAACGTGTTCTCTTGGGTGGATTAACATGTGATAGCGATGACTACTACAATTCGGAACAACATTCGAATGCTATTTACCTTCCGAAATTCGATAAGAACAACGTCTTGTACATCGGATTCTTCAATACTGGTGCTTACCAAGAAACGATTGGTGGCTTCGGTGGACTTAAGCATTGCTTGATTCCAGAGCCGAAACACATCTTGATTCGTCGCGATGAAAATGGTTCTATTCAAACGGAAATTTTCAGTCAAGAGCAAACTGCACAAGATTATTTGAAAATTTTAGGTTATTAAAATTAACGAAAGCTTTTAAGCGCTATATTTGCGGACAATTGTGAAAGGGAATGAAAGCAGAGACTATCTTTTTATTAACGGGAAATAAATTTTCAAATGCGATTTCAGCATGGGCATCTGCACGCGCAGGTGAAGTTGTGCAGGTTTCGGATAAACTCCCGGATTTTTTCGATCGAACGGATAGTTTGTTGATATTCAATCAAAACCAAGAGTTGACGCCGGAAATCCAAGAGATTAAAAAGGCCTACGACAAACAACAAAAGCCTGTACATAAAATTGACATCAACGGAACACTGATGGTGGGAATTTCCAACCTTGATTTATGGGTGGAAACGAATAAATGTAAAAAAATCCTTGTTTTGGGCGGTGAAGAACTTGCTGCAAACTTGAATCTTGAAAGATATTCTAACAGTTAATTGAACTGATTAGAAATAGATAAAAGTCCTAACTCAACGTTAGGACTTTTTTTATGCCCTTAATGTTGCTCCGCACTCTTTCTCGAGATTCGCCTGTATTTTAGACATACAAGTATCAATTTCCTGGTCTGTAAGCGTTCGGTCTCCATCTTGAAGGATAAACGACAGCGCATAGGATTTCTTTCCTTCTTCCAGGTTTTTGCCTTCGTACACATCGAATAATCCTACGGACTTTAACAATTTCTTGTCAGCTTGCATGGCCGTTTGACGCAATTCAGCGAATTGAACGTTTTTGTCAAGCAATAAAGAGAAGTCGCGACGGATAGCGAAGGACTTCGGCAACTCCGAATATTCAATTTTCACACGGTTCAACAATTCCAGCAATTGATCCCATTGAATAACGGCGTAATATACTGGGTTCTTGATTCCGAAAGCGTTTAATTGTTCTGGAGTAGCCCATCCGCATTCTGCTATCGTTTTTTTATGCAATTCAATGGCTTGACCATCGGAAAATAAAAGGCTTTTCAATTCCTTCTCTTGTAGTTGCCCGGCGAAACCAAGGCGTTCTAATAAGCCCATCACAAGTCCTTTCAACTGGAAGTAAGAAACAAGCGTCTCTTTTCCTTTTTCTGGTGTTAGCCAATTATCTGAATGTGCTTGTCCGGTCATGCACACAATCAGTTGTGATGACTCAGCGTATCCGTTGCTGTATTTTGCATACGTTTTTCCGAACTCAAACATGCGAAGGTTCGGAGATTGACGGTTCTGGTTGCGCTCAATGTTTTCGAGGAGTCCAAAAAGCAAGGATTGACGCATGACGTCTAGGTCCTGACTTAAAGGATTCAACATGCGAACGGAATGCTCATCCTGTAATTGCCCCATTCCCAATTGACTCACGTAAGTGCTTTTGGTTAGGGAGTTGTTCATCACTTCAGAGAATCCTTTTCCAACCAATAACTCCGCGATGCTGCGTTGCAATTGATCTTTGTTGATTTTCGGTGCAATCGGTAAGGATAAATTCCACTTCTCGGGAATCGGAACAAGGTTGAATCCAAAGATGCGAAGGATTTCTTCAATCACATCGGCTTCTCGCGTGACATCAACGCGGTATGCTGGAATCTCAATGCTTAATTCGTCCCCATTGTCGGCTAAAAGGAGGATGTCCAAGTTGGATAAAATGTTAAAAATGGATTCTTTATCTATTTCACATCCAATAAGTTGATTTACTCTACTTAAAGAAATGCTTATGTTTTTATTCTGCGGGATATTTCCTGTCCAATCGAACGTTTCCATTCCAACATTTCCACCAGCAATCTCTTGGATTAACTGAACACAACGTTGCAAAGCATACATGGTTAAGGATGGATCAACTCCGCGTTCAAAGCGGAAACTAGCGTCTGTGTTTAGTCCGTGCAGGCGTGCTGATTTACGGATGTTCACTGCGTCAAATAGCGCTGATTCAATGAAAATTTGAGTTGTTTCGTTGGAAACACCGGAGCTTGCTCCGCCTAATACTCCAGCAATGCAAAGCGCTTCGTCACCATTGGTAATTAGTAATTCGGTCCCGTTTAACTTACGTTCTACTTGATCCAAGGTCACAATCGTTTCTTCGCTTTTCGATGAACGCACGTGTACTTTTCCGTTCAATGCTTTTGCATCGAAAATATGCAAGGGAGTTCCCAATTCGCGCATAACGAAATTGCTAATATCCACAATGTTGTTAATCGGATTCAGTCCGACAGATCTCAATGCTTTTTGCAGCCATTCCGGTGATGGAGCAACTTGAACATTGTCCATGCTCACCCCGCAATAACGCAAACAATCTTCTTGGTTTTCGATGGTCACATCAATGGGAAGATTTCCAGAAACAACCATAGCATCAACTGTAGGCCACTGAATGGATAGATGATTCGATTTTTGATGAAAATTCAAGGACGCTTTAATGTCCCTCGCTACGCCAATATGTCCCATGGCATCTGCGCGGTTCGGTGTTAATCCAATCTCGATTTGATAATCGTCCGATAAATCAAAGTATGCACTTGCAGGTGTTCCAATTGCGGTGTCTTCGGGAAGAACGATGATTCCTGCATGTGAGTGTCCAATGCCTAATTCGTCCTCTGCGCAAAGCATTCCGAAGGATTCTACTCCGCGAATTTTTGCTTTTTTAATGTGAAATGCCTCACCTGGGTTAGGATACAATGTTGTTCCAACCGTCGCGACAACGACTTTTTGTCCAGCTGCTACATTCGGTGCTCCACAAACAATTTGAAGTTCTTCTGTTCCAATGGAAACGGTTGTTACGTTTAATTTGTCGGCATCTGGATGTTTTTCACACGTCAATACGTGTCCAATAACAACACCTTGTAATCCACCTTCAATGGCTTCAATTTTCTCAATGCTTTCTACTTCGAGTCCAGTATCGGTAAGGATTTTACCCAAATCTTCGGGGATTAAATCTGTTTGAATGTATTTTTTTAACCAGTTGTATGAAACTTTCATGCCTTGTGTATGCCTTTGTTTACAATATGTTGACTTCGCGTTCCAAGGTCACTCCGAACTTGGATTCTATGTCAGAAATAATTTGCGAAGATAAGTCATAGATTTGATTCCCTGTACTTCCTCCATAATTCACTAATACTAATGCTTGCAATGTGTGAACGCCATATGTTTCAATGGTTTTTCCTTTCCATCCAGCCTTTTCAATCAACCATCCTGCCGCTAATTTTCCGTGTTGTTCATCTACAGGGTAAAATGGTGCTTCGGGATAAGTCAATTTAATGGCCTCGTAAACAGCACTCGCTACAATTGGATTCTTGAAGAAGCTTCCCGCATTTCCAATGACTTTGGGGTCTGGAAGTTTCGATTGACGAATCGCAATAACGGCATTGCTGACATCGCGGATGCTTGGATTCTGAACTCCCTGTTTTTCTAGTTCGGAGGAAATGGCTCCATACGAAGTATTCACTGCAGCATTCTTCTTTAGTCGAAAAGAAACTGTGCAAATGACGTATTGTCCTTTTAGTTCATGTTTGAACACACTTTCTCGGTATCCGAATGCACATGCTTGTTTATCGAAGGTGTGAACTTCACCACTTTCCAAGTGATAAGCGCTGAGCGATTCAAAACAATCCTTGATTTCAACGCCGTATGCGCCAATGTTTTGCATCGGACTCGCGCCAACACTTCCGGGGATTAAACTTAAGTTTTCTAGTCCACTCAAGTTTAAATCAATGCATTTCATCACGAACTCATGCCACGTTTCTCCAGCGCCTGACTGAACCACCGCGAAATCTTCCGTTTCTGAAATGACTTCAAAGCCCAGAATTTCATTTTTTAAAACAAGTCCATGAAAATCTTTCGTTAGCAGTAAATTACTTCCGCCTCCTAGGATCAATAACGGATCATTCATTCGTTCACGAAGAACCGTTTGAAGTTCCGGAATCGATGAAAATCTAGCAAAACGATCAGCTTTGACGGAAATGCCAAAGGTGTTATAGGGTTTGAGGTCGGAATTAGTCTGAATCATTGGTCCCAAAGTTAAGAATTTTCGGGAATTACGCGTTTGGAGTCCAGCTAGAATTTCACAGGGAATCGCATTCAAAGGAGACCTTTAATTCGATAGTTGAAAGTATCCGCGATCACCTGGTTTGATTTCATGAAACCATTGGTAATACAAGAGGTGATGACTTTTGATGAATCCTTTTTTGCTCTTTGGCCACGTTGATGGAATGAAAATTCGTCCACCGTTTGTAGCTGGTACAGTTTCGATTCCCGGAACGGCTACCTGCGGCGCGATGCCATCTTGGTAACAAATTGGATCGGATTGTTTGTCGTCGGCACGTGCGCCATATTGCCAAACTTCGTCGAAATAGGTCCAGTCGCGTCCCTGTGCACTCGCGTTTTCTGGTGACAGGATCAACAGTTTACCAAAGCTCACTTTGGACTTTAACGCGTCAAACATTCCCAGTGAGTAGGCGTAGCCCATGCTGTGACAAACCATATCGATTTTCACTTGTTCCAAAGGAATTCCTTTCTGCGCAAAGTAATTCAATAGGTTTTCTCCAGCGATTTGTCCATTTTTAACTCGCAATTGAAATCCTTCTGGATTCGGTTTTTTATTCAAAACCCATCGGCTGCGTTTGGAAATCCAACAAAAACGAGAGAAAAAATAGGACTTTGCAAAATTGAATTCCGTTCGGTGTTGGGAGGTGCCAACGGGATGATGTCCGTCAAAATATACAGGAGTAACTCCAGGGAATCTAGTCAGAATAGTATCGTCAATTGCATACCAGTATCCTGTTGGATCTTTTACGTGAAGTCGATTATCTGTTGTCTCGTGATTTGCTTTAGGTCCACGATTCCCATTGATGAAAACAATAAATCGCTGTACAGTATCCAATGGAATCATTTGTCCAAAAATTGAAAGATGGCAACATAGAAAAAGGACGAGGGTTAGGCGTTTATTTCCCATACTGATAAAAAATTCCCCCGGCGAATGGAGTCCACAAACATGCACGTTTATGGCAAGCTTTTAATCCACGATTAATCCATGAATTGCAGGTTAGTATCATGCTGTATCGGTTATTCGCAGCATAAAAAGCATCGTTTCCGCTCACCACTTTTTTGTTTTGTGCAGGAAGGTAAACCGTATTTCCCTTCTTGTTGATGACCAATTGATCTTGAATGTATTGAACCAATTCTCGGTATTGTTTTGTGGAAAGGTACAATTGAATCACCGGACGATCGCTCAAGATTTCGTAGTGGTACGTCGCATGAATGGCCGAGGCGCCCAGTCCGGTCATGGCGGAAACGGCTGTTTTAACCGTTAAATCTGCCCATTCTGGTGTATTCATGTAAAAGTTTTTGTCTCCCCAACCGATGGCGATCAGTTTTGTCGTGCTGTCCTTGAACCCGGTGTTTTCCCTTGGAAAGGACTTGGTCCAATCGATGATGTCGTTTTTTACAGGCAGGACAAAGTCCGTATGAACACCAGACTTCATCAAGTAGATTTTAACACGTGAATTTTTTTGGTTTTCTCCCTCCACGGTAATTCGGGAGAGAATAAACGAAAGAACAAAGTAGATGCACAGGTAGGAAAAAAGAATGATGGAAAACCATTTGGAAACAGTGCTCAGTATTTTAACGGATTTTCTGAGATACGTTTTTACTCGATGGTTTTTTCCTTTCTTCATATAATTCAAAAATCTTTTAAACAAAGTTAATGTTTCTGTCCATTCATCCGAGGGAGTTACTATTTTTGTTTTTCTCTTTCAAAATCAAAACCGATGAAAAAAATCTTTTTATTATACATCTGTCTACTTCCAATGATTGGATTCAGTCAGTTTGATCCATCTGAACGCAGTACTTCACAGAAATTTGATGAAGTAATGGACAACATTCTTCGTTTTTATGTGGATCCAGTGAATGGAAAAGAATTGACAGAAGAAGCGATTATTGCGATGTTGGAGAAGTTAGATCCGCATTCAACGTATATTCCTGCAGAGGAATTAAACGAAGCACAATCGTCGATTAACGGGAGTTTTGTAGGAATTGGAATCCGTTTTCAAATCATGAAGGATACCCTTCACGTGGTTGCAACGATTCCTGGCGGTCCATCAGAGAAATTGGGAATTTTGCCCGGAGATCAAATCATCGCAGTAGATGCATCGAATATTGCTGGGGTTGGACTAAAAAACCAAGAAGTGCGTACAAAGTTGATGGGTGAACTTGGAACAAAAGTGAAAATCACCGTGCGTAGAAAAGGAAATAAAATTTTGGAATACACGGTGACGAGAGATAAAATTCCTGTTTATTCCGTTGATGCATCTTACATGATTGACCAAGAAACGGGATACATCAAACTGAACAGTTTCTCGCGAACAACGATGGAGGAAGTGTTGAAGGCGATGAATCAACTGAAGGCGCAGGGAATGAAAAACTTGATTTTCGACTTGCAAGGAAATGGTGGTGGATTGTTGGATGCAGCACACAAATTAGCAGATGAGTTTTTGTCCGGAGATAAATTAGTGGTGTACTCCGAAGGAAGAGCTCAGCCACGTAGTAATTTGCGTGCAGGAAAAAAAGGATTGTTTGAAACAGGGAAATTGATCTTGTTGACGGACGAATACAGTGCAAGTGCGAGCGAAATTCTTTCTGGTTCCATTCAGGATTGGGATCGTGGACTCATCGTTGGACGCAGAACCTACGGAAAAGGACTTGTTCAACGTCCAATGCCACTATCTGATGGATCAGAGATTCGTTTGACGATTGCTCGTTACTACACACCGACGGGAAGATTTATTCAGAAACCTTACGAGGATACAGAGACCTACCGCAAGGACATCACGCAGCGTTTTCTGAATGGAGAGTTTATACATGCGGATTCCATTAAAATGCCAGATTCCTTGAAATTCGAAACCTTGAAAACACACCGTACTGTTTATGGTGGTGGTGGAATCATGCCGGACTTCTTTGTTCCATTAGATACGACAGAGAATTCCAAGTATTTTGGCGAGTTGGTTCAAGGCGGACATTTGAATAACTATTCTTTTAACTATGTGAATAATCAACGCGCCACTTTGAAGTCGTTGTATCCAAGTTTTGACGTGTTTAAAACTACGTTTACTGCTGATCAGGCATTCATGGATGCATTCTTTGCATACGTTCAAAAGGAAGATCCGGAGTTGAAGTTCGATGAAGTTGGATACAAAACGAGTGAACATTTGATTAAACTTCGATTGAAATCACTGATTGCCCAAGATCTTTGGGGAGTAAACGAAATGTTCCAAGTGTACAACGAGTCCAATGAGATTCTTCAACGTGCAGTGGAGATTTTGAAAAACAAAGAATACGATAAAGTGAAATTGGATTAGTCAACTTCACAATCTAAATTTTACTTTTGCCAAATAAAATAAACAAGAATGTCAGACGATAAAAAAATCATTTTCTCCATGGTGGGAGTTTCCAAAACAACACCACTTGGAAAACAAATCATTAAAAATATTTACTTGTCCTTTTACTACGGGGCAAAAATCGGCATCATCGGTCTTAATGGATCTGGTAAGTCGACCGTGATGAAAATCATCGCTGGACTCGATCCGTCCTTTCAAGGAGACGTGGTGTTTTCACCGGGATACACTGTTGGTTATTTAGCACAGGAACCAGATTTGGACTTAACCAAAACAGTGAAAGAAGTGGTGATGGAAGGAGCGCAAGAAACCGTAGATGCCTTGAAGGAATACGAAGAAATCAATGCAGCGTTCATGGATGAGGAAATCCTCAATGATCCAGATAAAATGGACAAATTGATTGCTCGTCAAGGACAAGTTTCAGATAAAATTGACGCATTGGATGCCTGGGAATTGGATACCAAACTCGAACGTGCCATGGATGCCTTGCGTTGTCCGCCAGACGATCAGTTGATTGGAACTTTATCCGGTGGAGAGAAACGCAGAGTAGCACTTTGTCGTTTGTTGTTGCAAAATCCGGATATTCTTTTGCTCGATGAGCCTACCAACCACTTGGATGCAGAGTCAATCGACTGGTTAGAACAACATTTACAACAATACAAAGGGACGGTGATTGCCGTAACCCACGACCGTTATTTCTTGGACAATGTTGCGGGATGGATTCTTGAATTAGACCGTGGAGAAGGAATTCCTTGGAAAGGAAACTACTCATCTTGGTTGGAGCAAAAAGGAAACCGTTTGAAAGAGGAGGAGAAATCTGAATCCAAACGTCAAAAAATGTTGGCGCGTGAGTTAGAATGGGTGCGCATGAATCCCAAAGCGCGTCAAGCGAAAAGCAAAGCACGTTTACAGAACTACGATAAAATGTTGTCGGAGGACGCACGTGAAAAAGATGCAATTTTGGAGATTCCAATTCCAAATGGACCGCGTTTAGGGAACAATGTCATTGATGCTGTTCACGTAGGTAAGTCATTTGGAGATAAGTTGTTGTACGATGATTTGAACTTCAAATTACCACCAGCGGGGATTGTTGGAATTATCGGTCCGAATGGAGCTGGAAAAACCACGATCTTTAAAATGATCATGGACGAACTCAAAGTAGACCAAGGAGAATTTACGGTTGGAGAAACAGTGAAAATTGGCTACGTTGATCAAACACACAAGGACATTCATCCAGAAAAAACCGTTTTCGAAGTGGTTTCCAACGGACTTGAATACGTGGAGATTGGTAATCAGAAAATCAATTCAAGAGCCTATTTAGGGAAGTTCAATTTCATCGGAGCGGATCAAAACAAAAAAGTTGGAATTCTATCCGGAGGGGAGCGAAACCGTCTTCACCTTGCCATGACCTTGAAAACTGAAGCGAATGTATTATTACTCGATGAGCCAACCAATGACATCGACGTAAATACCTTGCGCGCACTCGAAGAAGGAATCGAAAACTTTGCGGGTTGTGCCGTGGTCATTTCCCACGACCGTTGGTTCTTGGACCGAATTTGTACACATATCCTCGCATTCGAAGGAGACTCACAGGTATATTGGTTTGAAGGAAGCTACTCAGAATACGAAGAAAACCGCCGCAAGCGCCTCGGTGACTCCGGACCAAAACGCATCCGTTACCGCAGCTTAAGTTAATTCATTTGGCAATTTTGAATTATAAAACAGTTCAACAAAAAACAGTAAAACAGTTTTTTGAATTATAAAACAGTTCAACTAAAAACAGTAAAACAGTTTTTTGAATTATAAAACAGTTCAACCAAAAACAGTAAAACAGTTTTTTGAATTATAAAACAGTTCAACTAAAAACAGTAAAACAGTTTTTTGAATTATAAAACAGTTCAACCAAAAACAGTAAAACAGTTTTTTGAATTATAAAACAGTTCAACTAAAA
>CANGJM010000005.1 GCA_947454525.1 Flavobacteriales bacterium
GAAAACTAAATTGTTTTCAAGATGATTTTATTGCGGTGCAAGGTGATTTCCCCCTTGATTTCTAACTGCTTTAACAACCTTGAAATAACCACTCGAGAGGAGTGAAGGTCGTCTGCAACTTGTTGGTGCGTGTGCAAAATCTCCAATGAACCCATTAATTTTGCTTGATCACGCAGGTATTTGAGTAATCGCTGGTCTAAATTCATGAAGGCGATGGCGTCAATGGATTCCATTAATTCCATCATGCGTGTGTGGTAATTACTGATGATGTACGTTCGCCAACTTTTGAATTGATCCATCCAAATTTCCATGTACTCCGCTGGAATAATGAGTAGCAGCGATGGTTCCATTGCAGTAGCTTTGATTTGACTATCGATTTTCTTCGTGCAGCACTGCAAGGACATCGCGCATGTGTCTCCGCCTTCAATGTAGTAAAGGAGTAGTTCTTCGCCGTTTTCATTCTCGCGAGAAACTTTGATAGATCCTTCGATGACGATGGGAATTAACTGTAAGCGATCTCCTACATGGACAATGATTTCGTCCGTTGTGGTTTCGCGAACTTTGGCAAGTTTCGCCATTTCAGTAATTAACTCGGACTCTAATACATAGCCAAGTTGAGCTTGGAGCATGTGCTCCTTGTTTTCAACGCTTAGCATCTGCTTTATAGGAAATGAAGATGTTCGCGTAAATGATTTTTGATAAGGCAAATAAATAGGGTGCTAAAACGATGGTAAAAAATGTTACCAGTCCAATTTGGGTCCAGGCTCCAAAACTAGGAAACCAAAGTTTACAAGAAACCCAAATGGTCACAAATAAGGCTACACCCAATGCATAAGAAATATACATGGCGCCGTAGAAAAATCCAGGTTCACGTTCATATTTCAAGTGGCACACGTCGCATTCTTGACGCACATCACCAACATATTTCAGATTGTATACATTGGAAACCAGAAACTTTCCTTCGTGACATTGCGGACACGTTATGTGTGCAATGCTGTACAATTTGGATCCTTTTTTTATCATAGCATTCATATTTTCTTCCGACAAAAGTACATGATTTACTTACTTGAGTGTGTAACAGATGTTACTAAAATCAAGAACTTGACGAAAATCATGTTTTGTCCGAAATCGGGGATTCTTCTGACATGAATTATGACAAAAAGACACTGTTTTTTGGTGGAATCTTTCATTTTGTCATTGGTCCGTGTATAAATACGGATGGCACACAAATTGAGAATTGCAAAACATCAAAATGAAAATATATTTAGAATGGGAAAAATAATTGGAATTGACTTAGGAACAACAAACTCGTGTGTTTCTGTCATGGAAGGAAATGAGCCAGTAGTAATTGCGAACTCAGAAGGTAAAAGAACAACACCATCTGTTGTTGCATTTGTTGAGGGTGGAGAGCGTAAAGTAGGAGATCCTGCAAAACGTCAAGCAATCACGAATCCAACAAAAACAATCTCTTCGATTAAACGATTCATGGGATCTAGTTTCGATGAGTGTAGCAAAGAAGTAGCTCGCGTACCTTACCAAGTGGTAAAAGGTGACAACAATACCCCTCGTGTAAAAATCGACGAGCGTTTGTATTCTCCACAAGAAATTTCTGCAATCATCCTTCAGAAAATGAAGAAAACAGCAGAAGATTACCTTGGACAAGAAGTTTCAGAAGCAGTTGTTACGGTTCCAGCTTACTTTAATGATGCGCAACGTCAAGCGACAAAAGAAGCAGGTGAAATCGCAGGATTAACAATCAAAAGAATCATCAACGAGCCGACAGCAGCAGCTTTGGCTTACGGATTAGATAAAAAAGGAATTGACCAAAAAATCGTTGTATTCGACTTCGGTGGTGGAACGCATGACGTTTCAGTACTTGAATTAGGAGATGGTGTATTTGAAGTATTGGCAACAGACGGTGACACACACTTAGGTGGTGACGACGTAGATGAGGCAATCATTGTTTGGTTATCAGAAGAATTTAAAAAAGACGAAGGATTAGACTTACGCAAAGATCCAATGGCACTTCAACGTTTGAAAGAAGCGGCGGAGAAAGCGAAAATCGAATTGTCTTCAACAAATTCATCGGAAATCAATCTTCCGTACATCATGCCTGTTGATGGAGTTCCAAAACACTTAGTAAGAACTTTACAACGTGCAAAATTCGAGCAATTGATTTCTGAAATCGTTGAGCGTACGATTGCTCCTTGTCGTTCTGCCTTGAAAAATGCAGGATTGTCACCAAGTGATATCAACGAAGTAATTTTAGTAGGTGGTTCTACACGCATTCCAATCATCCAAGATGCGGTTGAGCGTTTCTTCGGAAAAGCGCCATCAAAAGGAGTGAATCCAGATGAGGTAGTTGCAGTAGGTGCAGCGATCCAAGGTGGAGTATTGACAGGTGAAGTGAAAGACGTTCTTTTATTAGACGTGATTCCTTTATCTTTAGGTATCGAAACAATGGGTGGTGTTTTGACAAAATTAATCGAAGCAAACACAACGATTCCAACGAAAAAATCAGAAGTGTTCTCTACGGCATCTGACAATCAACCATCTGTAGACATTCACGTACTTCAAGGTGAGCGTCCAATGGCAACAGATAACAAAACATTGGGTCGTTTCCAATTGACAGACATTCCACCAGCGCAAAGAGGTGTTCCTCAAATTGAGGTGACATTCGACATCGATGCGAACGGAATCATGAATATTTCAGCGAAAGACAAAGGAACAGGAAAACAACAATCGATTAAAATCGAAGCGTCTTCAGGTTTGTCTGACGAAGAAATCCAACGAATGAAAGCAGAAGCAGAAGCAAATGCTGAATCCGATAACAAAAAACGTGAAGAAGTTGAAACAATCAACAAAGCTGATTCCTTAATTTTCCAAACGGAGCGTCAAATGAAAGAATATGGCGATAAAATCCCAGCGGATAAAAAACAAGGAATCGAAGAAGCCTTAACTGAGTTGAAAGCGGAATTCGAAGCGCGTAACATTCAAAACCTTGAGCCAGCAATGGAAAAATTAAACAATGTTTTCCAAGCAGCTTCTCAAGATATGTACAATGCAGCAAATGCTGATGGCGGAAACGCTGGAGATGCAGGAGCGGATCAATCAACTGGTAACCCGAACGACGAAGTGACGGATGTTGATTTCGAAGAAGTAAAAGATAAATAAGTTTAACTTGTTTCCACTAAAAAGGGCTTCCATTTGGCAGCCCTTTTTTGCGTTATCATAAATAAGTTTAGTCGACAATCAGGTGTTTTTCGATGCTGCCATCATTATACTTAATCAGGTATAATTTCCCTTTTTCAGGAGTGCACGGTCGACCGAGTAAATCGTAATACGCGATGATCGTTTTCGCTTCAATTGGTGAAATTTCAGTTTGATCGGCTGTGACTTGATCACAATTATAATAGTTCACTTGAAGGTTGTAAAATTGCTGAATGGAATCTGCTACTTCGAGTAGGCCTTGAACGTTTTCTAAATGATTGCCTTGACGGTTGTAGATAATTGCCAGGTCATAACATGTTTGTGTGTGAGAATTCAATTGAACATCTTCCAATGTCATGAGGCTGCGTCGGTCTCCAGGTGGATTCTGTGCACTTACTTCGGTCCAACCTTGATTCGAATAAGGATTGCCGCTAAACATAAACTTGGTTGGAATGTTTGACGTTGCGGCGGTTCCTCCATGCCCTTGTCCGCCATAATAAAAGCCAAAACCATTTGCCCACATGCCATTCAAGAAATTCCAATATTCAAGAGCTGGTCCGGGATCGTTATATGGATAAGCTGAAGTACTGGTGAAGTAGGACATATTCTCCAAATCATGACTTAAGCTGATGGCGCCAATTGCAGGCGGGTTGATTCCATATTCCGAATCCGTGTTGTCATAGTTGTAGGTGTACATGAGGTTCAGCGTGGAGTCGCAACCAACGTAATCATCGTTGTATCCACCCACGTCAGCATCCATAAAAAATCCGCATTTGAAATTTGCAAAGGACAGTGCGCCTCTATTGAAAATGCGCAGGTTCATGAACGTGGTCTCATTTAAATAATCAGTGGATGCGAATTGATAAATCATGACATGGACTTCAATCCGCATGGAATTTCCATTGGTGTAGAGGTGTGGTCTGTCATCGTTGTAAATGACATAACTTGCTTCGTCACCGCGAATGTCTGGGAATTCTCCTAATTGAGGTTCGTACAGCAAGTTTCCATTGAAATCAATAAACGGAGCGAGTTGTGCGGCAACTCCTAGCATGACATCTCCATTTCCTGGCCAATTTTGAATGGAAGTAGGGATAACGTATCCAGGATCTTGAAAATGCTGCGCATGAAATTCGATTTCAGCTTTCGTTACTGACCAAATGGACTCTGAATATTTGGCAATGTAACTTGGGTCCATGTAGGTGTGATAGGTCGAATATGGACCACTATAGAAATCGTTTTGATTCGTTTGAGCAAATCGTTGCCCAGCCAAAAATAATTGTCCCCATTGGTCAAGTCCACCCATCCAGAATCCCGCTGTAAAAATGGCGTTTATTCCACTGCCTTTGGGGATTTCATATCCAGGTTGAAGATTAGAAGAATTCGGTTGACTGAACAGTACTCCCTCGTCTAGAATAGTTGCAGAAGCCTGATTAAAATCTAAGGTGCTTTGCGTATGTTGTCCGAAACTGAACAGACGAAAAATCAGAAAGGAGAAAAGAAATACGTAGTTTTTCATACAGGAAGAATTATTAAAATGAATGACTCAAATTGAGCAGTTGTCGACTGAATGAACGTAAAACGTTTCCATAAAGGAGGGTTCATAGTTCAAAATGGTGAAACACGAGCAATATCCATGGATGATTTTATTCTGCAGGTGAATGAACGCGTTTGTTTTTTCCTATATTTGCCTATGTTATATTCCAAAAAACTTGAAAATGCCAATAGTAAAGAGTGGGTGGTCTTCATCCATGGTGCTGGGGGCAGCTCAAGTATTTGGCATAAACAAATCAAAACCTTTTCGGAAAAGTACAATCTGCTGCTCATCGACCTTCGTGGACATGGGAAAAGTCAGATTGAAACAAAAAAGAAACGCTACTCCTTTAAGCTGATTGCACAAGATGTTATTGAAGTACTTCATGCACGCGAAATCGAAAACGCACATTTTGTAGGAGTTTCATTGGGATCCATTGTGATCAAGCAAATTGAACTACTCGAACCAACTTTGGTAAAATCCATGATTTTTGCTGGAGCCATTACGCGTTTGAATTTTAAGTCACGTTTACTACTAAAAGCGGGACGTATCTTGAATCGCATGATTCCTCAAATGGGATTGTACCAGTTGTTCGCACGCATCATGATGCCCAAGAAAAATCATGCCTCCTCTCGTGAATTGTTCATCACGGAAGCACGTAAGATCGTTCACAAGGAATTTAACCGTTGGTTCAAATTAACTTCACGCTTGGCCTTGTACTTGATTGAATTGGAAAAACAAACGGACAAAACGCCAACTTTATTTATCATGGGGGAGGAAGATCATTTGTTTTTGGCCCCAGTAAAAGAATTAGTGGCTCAGAATCCACGCTTAAATTTGAGTATTGTGCCGAATTGCGGACATGTAGTCAACTACGAACAAGCAGAGACCTTCAACGACTTAAGTTTGAAATTTATCGATCAAGTTTCCGCCTGAAAAGCACCTATTAACAATTTGAATTCATTTTGTTAAAAAACACTTCGTCAAAAAGTACGCACCTTCATAGATTTGAACTAAATTTGTGCTCAATTTGCAGCGAACATCCGCTTCGAAGAAAAGTAAATTGAAATCCCTATGCCAAAAGACTTATCCATCAAATCGGTTCTGATTATCGGAAGCGGACCAATTGTTATCGGACAAGCCTGTGAGTTTGACTACGCAGGATCACAAGCCGCTCGTTCATTGAGAGAAGAAGGAATCGAAGTAACACTCATCAACTCGAATCCAGCGACAATTATGACGGATAAAGTGGTGGCAGATAATGTGTATTTGCAACCCTTGGAGCCAGAAAGCATTATTGAGATTTTGAAAAATCACAAAATTGATGCGGTTTTACCAACAATGGGTGGACAAACAGCCTTGAATTTATGTATCCAATGTGATGAATTAGGTATCTGGGAGAAAAATGGGGTTCGCTTGATTGGTGTGGATATCGAAGCAATTGAAATTACGGAGAATCGTGAGGCTTTCCGTGAATTGATGTTGGAAATTGGCGTGCCAATGGCACCACAAAAAACGGCAAAATCATTCTTGGAAGGAAAAGAAATCGCACAAGAATTCGGTTTCCCACTTTGTATTCGTCCTTCGTATACCTTAGGCGGTTCTGGTGCTTCGATCTTACATGAACCAAAAGAATTTGACAACCTACTTGAGCGTGGACTACAATTGTCTCCGATCCATGAAGTCATGATCGACAAAGCGCTATTAGGTTGGAAAGAATATGAATTAGAATTACTTCGCGACGCCAACGATAACGTAGTGATTATCTGTTCGATCGAAAATTTCGATCCAATGGGAATCCACACAGGAGATTCGATTACGGTTGCACCGGCAATGACCTTGTCGGATACGACTTTCCAAAAAATGCGTGATATGTCCATCAAAATGATGCGTTCTATCGGGAATTTCGCAGGTGGATGTAACGTCCAGTTTGCTGTTTCTCCTGATGATGCAGAGGATATTATTGCGATTGAAATCAATCCACGTGTATCGCGTTCGTCTGCACTTGCTTCTAAAGCGACTGGATATCCAATTGCGAAGATTGCCTCGAAATTGGCGATCGGTTACCATTTGGATGAGTTGCAAAATCAAATCACGAAAACAACTTCGGCTTTATTCGAACCAACATTGGATTACGTAATCGTAAAAATCCCACGTTGGAACTTTAATAAATTCCCAGGAACAAATCGTCAACTTGGACTTCAAATGAAGTCGGTAGGAGAGGTGATGGGAATCGGACGTTCTTTCCAAGAGGCATTGCAGAAAGCATGTCAATCTTTGGAGATTAACCGCAACGGATTAGGTGCAGATGGAAAAGAATTGACCAACCAAGATGAAATTCTTCATTCACTAGAGTTTGCAAGTTGGAACCGTTTATTCCATATCTACGATGCGATTAAATTGGGAATTCCGTTTAAAAAAATCGTTGAAAAAACGAAAATCGATATTTGGTTCTTGAAACAAATCGAAGACCTGATCAAATTAGAGCGCAGAATTGAGAAGTTCCATTTGGGTAGTATTCCAAAAGAATTATTGTTCGAAGCGAAACAAAAAGGATATGCCGATCGTCAAGTTGCGCATTTATTGCGTTGTTTGGAATCTGAAGTATATACGAAGCGCACCGATATGGGCATCAAACGTGTGTACAAATTGGTAGATACTTGTGCGGCGGAATTTGAAGCAAAGACACCTTATTACTATTCAACGTTTGAATACGAAAACGAAAGCATCGTTTCAGACCGTAAAAAAGTAATCGTATTAGGTTCTGGACCAAACCGAATCGGACAAGGAATCGAATTTGATTATTCATGTGTACATGGTGTATTGGCAGCGAAAGAATGTGGTTACGAAACCATCATGATCAACTGTAATCCAGAAACTGTTTCTACGGATTTTGACACGGCGGATAAATTATACTTTGAACCTGTATTCTGGGAGCATATTTACGACATCATTATGCACGAGAATCCAGTAGGAGTAATCGTTCAACTAGGTGGACAAACGGCATTAAAATTAGCAGAGAAACTTCAGCGTTATGGAATCCGTATTCTAGGAACGAGCTATGAAGCCCTCGATTTAGCAGAAGATCGTGGACGTTTCTCTAAATTACTAGAAGCGAACAATGTTCCTTTCCCTGAATATGGGGTAGTGGAAAGCGCGGAACAAGCACTGGAATTATCCGATAAACTAGGATTCCCGTTATTGGTTCGTCCTTCTTATGTGTTAGGTGGACAAAAAATGAAAATTGTCATCAACAAAGAAGAGTTGGAGCACCACGTAGTTGATATCATCAATGAGATGGGGAACAATCAAATTTTATTGGATCACTTCTTAGGTGGAGCAATTGAAGCAGAAGCAGATGCCATTTGCGATGGTGAGAATGTGTACATCATTGGAATCATGCAGCACATTGAACCAGCAGGAATACACTCTGGAGATTCATATGCAGTATTGCCACCATACAATTTAGGTGATTTTGTCATGACTCAAATTGAGGACATCACCAAGAAAATTGCCATCGAATTGAAAACAGTTGGATTATTGAATATCCAATTTGCCATCAAGGACGATAAAGTATATGTAATTGAAGCCAATCCACGTGCGTCGCGTACCGTTCCATTCATTGCGAAAGCATACGATGAGCCTTATGTGAATTACGCAACGAAAGTCATGTTGGGCGAGAAAAAAGTTACAGACTTTAATTTCCAACCAAGAAAAGAAGGGTATGCAATTAAAATCCCTGTGTTCTCTTACGAGAAATTCCCGGATGTGAAAAAAGAACTCGGACCAGAAATGAAGTCAACTGGTGAGGCAATTCGCTTTATCAAGGACTTGAAAGACCCATTCTTCACGAAAATCTATTCCGAAAGAAATATGCATTTGTCTAGGTAAGATTTTTCATCCTGCCTTTTTCTTTCCTTGCAAATCGTTCATCTGATGGCATGTCAAGAGATGTTATTGTCCTTTTTGTATATTAGTTGAGTTAGTACATCGTTTGGCTTACCAAACAGTAACTTACCAAACAGTAACTTACCATCTAGTAAGTTTTTGTATATTTGTCTTAAATTAGGCAAATGCAACAAGAATTATCACCTTTTTTATTTGGGAGAACGGTCAGTGATCTAGGGTTTACCAATAGGGAAAAAGATTTGGATAAATTATATAAAAATCTGACCCAAGGAATCAACACCATGCTTATTTCTCCTCGGCGTTGGGGTAAATCTTCATTGGTTGAGAAGTTGATTTTGGAATTGAAAACAAAAAATCCTACCATCAAAGTCGTGAATTTAGATTTGTTTTCTGTTTCAAGTGAAGAAGAGTTTTTGGAAATGTTTGCGCGAGAAGTGATTAAAGCATCGTCAACGATGTGGCAAGAATGGATACAGTCAGCCAAAGATTTCTTTAAACAATTGACACCTATCTTAACCGTTGGTATTGATCCAATGAATGATTTTAGTTTAGGGTTTGATTGGAATCAATTAAAAAAACACCGTTCTGAAATATTGGACTTGCCTGAAAAATTGGCCAATGATAAAAATTGCCGCTTTATTATTTGTTTAGATGAGTTTCAGAATTTGGCAACTTTTCACGAGTTTGAATTCCTAGAAAAATCTATGCGTGCCATTTGGCAAAGACAAAAATCAGTTTCCTATTGCCTGTATGGAAGTAAACGACATATGATGACGGATATCTTCGATAATCCATCGAAGCCATTTTATAGATTTGGTGACATCATGTTGCTTCAAAAAATTAAACGAGAAAAATGGATTAGTTTCATCGTCGAAAGTTTTGCCAATACTAAAAAAGAAATTGCTCCAGATTTAGCTGAGTTAATACCAACTTTGATGCAAGATCATTCATGGTATGTTCAGCAGTTGGCTCATTACACTTGGCAAAAAACAACGAAAAAAGCAACGAAAAGGGAAGTCCAACTGGCTTTTTCAGAATTGATAGATGCGAATTCGCCCTTGTACATGCGCGAGGTGGAAGGATTGAGTGTTACGCAACTGAACTTTTTAAAAGCTGTTGCGAAAAAAGAGGATAAGTTAAGTAGCATGGAAATGCTGCTTAAATACCGATTGGGAACCTCTGCCAATGTTGTTAAGAACAAAGCGATACTTCTGAAAGCGGACATACTCGATGAATTTAATGGTAAATTGTCTTTTCTTGATCCAGCGTTTGAATATTGGTTTTTGAGGCAGTATTTTAGACAGGAAAAAATGATTTAATCTTCCTTGTGGATGAATTTTAATTTCAATAGTCGAACAGTAGACCTGGTTCTTTATCACGATCTATTCGGAAAGAAATATCCATTTTCCCACGAAATTCCTCAGTTTCGGCGCTCATAACCTTAATGGATTCCGTATATTTGTCTTATGCAGAAGGTTGAGGACATTATGGCGCCAATTCAGTCAGAATTGACAACATTTGAAGCTTATTTTAAAGAGTCAATGAGATCCGATGTGGCCTTGCTGGACAAAGTCACTCAGTACGTGGTGAAGCGAAAAGGAAAGCAAATGCGTCCGATGTTCGTTTTTCTAACAGCGAAAATGTTGGGTGAAATCAATCAAGTGACCTACGATGCCACGACCTTGGTGGAACTCTTACACACAGCAACACTCGTACATGATGACGTGGTGGATGATGCCAACGAACGCCGAGGATTCTTTTCCGTCAATGCACTTTGGAAAAATAAAATCGCCGTCCTTGTAGGTGATTACATGCTTTCACGCATTCTGTTGCTTTCCATTGAGAAAGAAAACATCGCCTTGTTGGAAGTCGTTGCCCGCGCCGTTCGTGAAATGAGCGAAGGAGAACTTCTTCAGATTGAAAAAGCACGCGACCTGAATATTGATGAAGAAACCTATTTCGAAGTCATTCGGAAAAAGACCGCTTCACTTATTGCTACCTGCTGCGAGGCTGGAGCAATCAGTGTCCATGCGAACGCTGATCAACAAGAGAAAATGAGAAAATTCGGTGAGCTAATCGGACTTGCCTTTCAAATCAAAGACGACATTTTTGACTACGGAACAGGTGAACACATCGGAAAGCCAACAGGAATTGATATCCGTGAACAAAAAATGACCTTGCCGTTGATCTACGTGATGAATCATTCTCCAAGTGAAATTCGTAAGGAATTAATGTACATCATGAAGAATGAATTCGACGTAACAGCACGAATTAAACGCGCCATTCAATTGGTCATTCAGTATGGTGGAATTCAATTCGCCACCCAAAAAATGGAAACTATTGCCAAGGAAGCACTCGAATTATTGGAGTCTTTCCCCGACAACGACGCAAAAAAATCGTTAATAGGATTGGTACATTACACAATGAATAGAGAGAAATGATGAAAAATACATTCTTAATCGCCTTAGTGGCATTGTTTACATTGAACGCATGTTCGGATTCATCTTCTAAAAAGGAGGATCAACCTGCGAAAAAAGAAGTCCTTTTTCAAATAAAGGATGGACACTTTACAGAATGGTATGCTGGAAAAAAACAAGTGAAATTTGAGGGAGACTTGGATGTAAAAGGAAATAGAGATGGTAAATGGACCTTCTACTCCGAAAAAGGAAATATGCTTTCATTCACTTTCTATGATCATGGAAAAAGAGAAGGATATTCCGTAGTTAAACATCCAAACGGACGAATTCACTATCACGGTGAATACCGCAATGATAAAATGGTTGGCGTATGGACTACCTACGACGAAAAAGGTAAAAACAAACAAGTTAAAGATTACGGTCAACCGGAAAGTGAGTAAAATTCCACCACATATCATTGATGAAATCATGCAAGTTTCTCGCATCGAGGAAGTTATTGCTGATTATGTTCAATTAAAACGTGCGGGATCTAACTTAAAGGGACTCAGTCCATTCACGGATGAAAAAACACCATCCTTCGTTGTCTCTCCAGCTAAACAAATTTTTAAATGCTTTTCAACTGGAAAAGGAGGGACGGTTGTTTCCTTCTTGATGGAGAAAGAACATTTCTCCTATCCCGAAGCGCTTCGTTGGTTAGCAGATCGTTACGGGGTTCAAATTCCCGAATCAGCGCAACCTACCGCGGAGGAATTAGCTGAATTAAACGAACGCGAGAGTTTTTACATCATCAATGAATTCGCGAAAAACACCTTTTCGGAGAATATGCATGGAACCGATGAAGGAAAGGCGATTGGACTTTCCTATTTCGAAGAACGTGGTTTTCGTAAAGACATCATCGAACGTTTTCAACTCGGATATTGCCTCAATAAAGGAGATGATTTCACGAAAAAAGCACTCGAAAAAGGCTACAAGTTAGATTACCTCGAAAAAGTTGGACTCGTTAAAACCAAAGATGAACGTTCCTTCGATTTTTTCCGTGGACGTGTGATTTTCCCAATTCATAGTATTTCTGGTCGTGTTTTAGGTTTCGGTGGACGAACCTTACTGGCCGATAAAAAAATCGCGAAGTATTTCAATTCGCCGGAAAGCATCATCTACAACAAAAGTGAAATCCTTTATGGATTGTTCTTTGCTAAAGGTGACATCGTTAAATACGACGAGTGTTTGTTGTGTGAAGGATATACGGATGTCATCAGCATGCATCAAGCGGGAATGCAGCACGTCGTTTCTTCATCGGGTACCTCGTTGACCAAAGAACAAGTGAAGTTGGTGAAACGCTACACCAAAAACTTGACCATTTTATATGATGGTGACGCAGCTGGAATCAAAGCGAGTTTCCGTGGAATTGACTTGATTCTTGAAGAAGGATTGAATGTGAAAGTTGTTCTTTTTCCAGATGGAGAGGATCCAGATTCGTTTTCGAAGACACGTAGTTCAAGTGAACTAGAAGAATACATCAAAACACATAAGCAGGATTTTATCACCTTTAAAGCATCGATTTTATTAGCGGATGGATTAAATGACCCGATTCGTAAGTCTGAATTGATTAAGGAAATTGTTCATTCTGTTTCTTTAATACCTGACCAAATTACTCGGAGTGTGTACATTCAAGAAATTGCACGTCAATTTGAAATTTCCGAGTCGATTGTCAACAATGAACTCATGCGTCTGCGGAAGTCAACGATGGCGAAGCAATTGCAAGAGCCGATGTTGAACGAGATTCAACTTCCGAAGGAAAGTACGAATCTTCTTCAAGATGAATTGGCCATCCAAGGGAATGAGTCAGGTGATACTCCGCTCGAAGTTAAACACGAAGATGAAATCATTCGGTTAATGATCAAATACGGGACACGTGAAGTCCTAATTAAAGAGATTGGAAGTGAAGATAAATCCACGAGTGTCATTGAGTTGATCATTCAGGAAATTGAAAGCGATGACTTGCGCATCGAACATCCGCTCTACAGAGAAATCTACGGTCTGTTCATGGACGGAGTCAAGGACAATACACTTTTATCAGCTTCGTACTTAAAACGATTAGAAAATCAAGACATTGTCGCGTTTGTGAGTGATTTGGAAAGCGATGACCAAGACTTAAGTCATAATTGGGTGGGGAAATACAACATCCATACGAAATCAGAATCTGACAATTTATACGAATCGGTGATGAATGCCATTTATCACTTTAAACTCATCAAAGTAGAGCAGCATATTCAAGGATTGCAACGTGAATTGAAGGAAAAAAATCCTCAAGGTGAAGATTTAATCCTGTTATTGTCCGAACAAATGGTGTATGCAAAGGTGCGAAAGGAATTTTCAGAAAAACTAGGGAGGATTATCACGAGGTAACATGTTGAGTGCAACACTTTTTCATATTGGTCCATACAAAATTTGCTTTTGGAATTTGGTGTTTTTGACACTCATTTTTTTAGCAGCAGCGATATTGCGACGCCTCGTTCATCGTTTGCTTAAACGCTACGTAAAAACAACACACATAAACCTGGAAGGCAGGCAACTTGCTTGGTTGAAATTGTTGAGTCAAAGTGTTTACTTACTAGCAATTTACGTGGCAGTTTTAAGTTTTAAATTCAACAACTACAATGTCACATTTAAAAAATTCCTCACCTATAAATTCATTGACTTAGGAACGATTAAAATTGATTTTTCGGATCTTTTAATCATCGTTTCCGTGTTTTTTGGTGCGCGAATTCTCGTAAACTTGAGTAAATTATATATCGGACGAAAGTTTAAACGAAACACAAATTACGATGCAGCTTCGGAATATGTGTACATTCAAATCGCGAAGTACGTCATTTACGTTTTTTCCATCCTTTTTTGTTTTCAGTTATTAAACATTGATTTGGTGATTATTCTCACGAGTTCCGTGGGATTATTAGTTGGAATCGGACTTGGATTACAGGATGTATTCAAAGACATGATTGCAGGGCTCGTTTTGCTTTTTGAAGGAAATTTACGGGTAGGGGATATTGTAGAGATATACGGAAGCACTAGAGCTAATCAAAAATCAACGAATACTATCGTCGCAAAAATCCTGAAAATCAATGTGAGGACCACGCAAATTCAATCACGCGAGGGAAATGTTTTGATTATTCCAAATACTCGGTTAACCCAAGATCAAATTGAAAACTGGAGTCACGGTTCAGAATTAACGCGCTTTACCATCAATGTTGTTGTAGACTTTGGGGCTGATACAGAACTGATAAAACGACTATTGACTCAAGCAGCAATGGCGCATCCAAAAGTGAAGAAAAACAATCCTGTCATGGTGCGTTTGGCTAACTTCGGTGAAAATGGACTTGAATTAGAATTGATTTTTTGGGCTGACCAAAGTTGGGACATTAATAACTATAAGTCAGAAATTCGTTTTGAAATAGACCGACTTTTTCGAGAGTACAATGTAAATATTCCGTATCCACACCGTACAATTAAACAGATTTAACTAGTCTCGCAACAAGTGTAAATATCGTTGGATCGTATTCTCAATTCCAAGGTAAAGCGCATCGGATATGAGCGCATGTCCGATGGAAACTTCGTCCAGTTGACAAACAGATTCCTTAAAATACCTTAAGTTTTCTTGACTTAAATCGTGTCCAGCATTAATTGCTAATCCAATCGAAGCAGCGAACTCAATGGCATCAATATACTTTTTAATGGCAGCGACTGGATCTTTTCCAAAAGCCTCCGCATACGGACCTGTGTAAAGTTCGATGCGATCAGCTCCTGCTTTTTTTGCTAGCTCAATCCAATGTTTATTAGGCTCGATAAAAAGAGAAGTACGAACTCCCTGTGATGCTATTTCTTGGAGTGTTTCACTTAAAAAGGATTGGTGTTGTTCTGTGTTCCATCCAGCATTTGAAGTGAGGACATCTGGTCCATCTGGAACCAACGTTGCTTGAGCTGGACGTATATCAGAAATAAGCGTCAAATAACGGCTATCCGGATATCCTTCGATGTTGTACTCCGTCGTAACAACTTTCGCAAGGTCATAGGTGTCCTGTGTGGTGATGTGACGTTCGTCCGGACGTGGGTGAACCGTGATTCCTTGTGCGCCAAAACGTTCGCAGTCGATAGCGAATTGAACGACATTGGGCATTTGTCCGCCTCGAGCGTTTCGAAGCGTCGCAATTTTATTGATGTTCACACTTAGTCTTGTCATGGCACAAATTTTGACACACAAAAGTAAGAACTCTGAAAGGATTTTACTACTTTGGCGACGCGTATGAGAGCAATTGATTTAATAACGGACGAAATACCACCTCTAATCCATACGGATTCAGGGGAAAAGGCCTTGAGTTGGATGGAGGAATTTAAGGTTTCTCACCTTCCTGTTCTTAAAAACGGCAATTTCGTTGGTGTTGTTTCGGAATCAGATATTCTCGATCACTTAAATTTAGATGAAAATTTAGATGATTTATTTCAGCATTTGCCACGTCCATTTATCTTCGGTCAAGCGCATATGTACGATGTCATAGCCAAAATGGCAGAGTTTAAATTAAGTGTCATTCCCATTTTAGATCAACAGGAAAATTACCTCGGATGTTGCAGTGTGTATCATGTGATGACACTCTTAGCGAATACAGGGAGCATCAAGGAAAACGGCGGAATTCTTGTTTTAGAGATGAATGCAAGTGATTACACCTTGTCCCAAATCGCTCAAATTGTCGAAAGTAACAATGCTCGAATTTTAAGCGTTTTTATGACGTCGCACCTCGATTCAACAAAAATTGATGTGACCTTAAAAGTGAACAGCTACGATTTAACCAGCATCATTCGGACATTTGAGCGCTACGATTACTTGGTGAAAGCATCGTTCCGAGATGGACATGGTGATGAAGACATGCAATGGAGATATGATACGTTAATGCAATACTTAAAATTGTAAGCATGAAAGTAGCCATCTACGGTAGAAAGATAAATAAGCAATCAAGTGCATTCTTCCTGGAAGTATTAAAGCACATCAATGATTTTGGTTGGAAAGCAGTTTTGGAAGAGGAGCTGAAGGAACAATTGGTAGCGAAAGCTGGAATTTCCACGACCTATGAAACATTTAACAATCACAAAGATTTTCATGCAGGACTCGATTTATTGATCAGTCTTGGTGGTGATGGAACCTTTTTAAGAGCGGTTTCCTATATTCGGGATTCAGGGGTGCCAATTATGGGAATTAATACGGGAAGACTCGGATTCCTTTCCAACATCTCAAAAGACCATATTTACGATAAATTAGCACAAGTTAGGGACAAGCAATTCGAATTTCAGAAGCGTTCTTTATTGCGCGTTTCGACAGTGGATGACGTTTTTGGTGAAGATAATTTTGCTTTGAATGAGTTGACCCTACAGAAAAAAGATACGTCCTCCATGGTGACTGTTCATGCCTATTTGGATAAGAAATTCTTAAATTCTTACTGGGCTGACGGACTCATTGTTGCGACTCCAACCGGTTCTACAGCTTATAGTCTTAGTTGCGGTGGGCCAATCATAACTCCTGGTTGTCAGGTACATATATTGACTCCAATTGCGCCTCACAACTTGAATGTTCGTCCGGTAGTAGTGCCGGATCACATGCCTATTACGTTAAGTGTTGAGGGAAGAGATCGTAGCTACCTGCTTAGCTTAGATGGCGTTTCGAAGCACATCAAGCAAGGTGAAGATGTTATAGTGACGAAGGCGGAATTTATGATAAATGTTGTTAAATTTGAGGACAACAACTTCTTGGATACAATTAGAAATAAAATGCTTTGGGGAATAGATACCCGTAATTAATAAAAATAAAAAAAATGATTAAAAAAACAATGGCTATTGCCGCATTGATGTTTAGCGTTTCTGCGAATGCACAATTAACAAAAGTGGACTCTGTTAGTTACTTGGTAGGAATGAATATTGGAGCAAGTATCATGAAGGATTTTAGCGAGGCAAATGTAAATTTACTCGTGAAAGGATTACAAGATGCGATGACAAAACAAGCGCCAATGTGTTCAGATCCAGGTAATGAAATGTTGAATAATTTCTTTCAACAGAAACAACAAGCCATGCAGGCACAAGAAGAAATGAACAATATGGCTTACAAACAAGTAGGTGAAGAGTTCTTAGCGAAAAACGCCAAAAAATCAGGGGTAAAAGTAACTGCTTCCGGATTGCAATACGAAGTATTGAAAGAAGGAAAAGGTGAACATCCTGTCGCTACATCGAAAGTAAAAGTGCATTACCACGGAACAACACCAGAAGGTGTTGTGTTTGATAGTTCTGTTGAACGTGGGGAACCGATTTCGTTTGGATTAGATCAAGTGATCAAAGGTTGGACGGAAGGTGTTCAATTAATGAAAGTTGGTGCTAAATACCGCTTTTACATCCCTCAAGAATTAGCGTATGGACCAAGTTCACCATCGCCAACGATTAAGCCATATATGCCATTGGTATTTGAAGTAGAATTAATTGAAATTGAAAAGTAAGATGAGAAAAGTAATTTTAAGTTTTGGACTAGTAGCCTCAACAATCTTGACTGCATTTGGTCAAGGACAAACGGAAGTGGCAGACGGAATGTATGCGGTTTTTAACACGACCAAAGGGGTAATCGTTTGTGAGTTAGAGTACAAATTGACACCGATGACTGTAGCGAACTTCGTAGGATTAGCGGAGGGAAAGAATTTCAAGGTAGACAATGTGACCATTTCTAAACCTTATTTCGATGGCTTAACTTTTCACCGTGTCATTAAGGATTTCATGATTCAAGGTGGTTGTCCACTTGGAAATGGTACGGGAGATCCAGGGTATAAATTCGGTGATGAATTCAATGAGAATTTAAAGCATACAGGTCCTGGGATCCTTTCGATGGCTAATTCTGGGCCGGCTACAAATGGCAGTCAGTTCTTCATTACTCACAAAGAAACTCCTTGGTTAGATGGAAAACATACAGTCTTTGGTCATGTGATAAGTGGTCAGAATGTGGTAGATTCCATTCAGCAGGGTGATGTTATGACATCGGTTGAAATTAGACGCATTGGGAAAGATGCACAGAACTGGAATGCGCAAACAGCGTTTGATCAAGTTTACTTGGCTAAACAAGTGGAATTAAACCGTCAAAAAGAGGCCTTCGCAAAAATTGAAGCGATGTCCGAAGATGAGTACAAACAATTCATGTATGCAGAGGTGAAAAAGGTGCATAAAAAAGCCAAAATGACTGAAAGTGGATTGGTGTATGTTATTCAAGAAAACGGATCGAAAGACCGTGTTGTCAAAGGTTCTAAGGTGTCTTTACATTATACAGGTACGTTTCGTGCGGATGGTAAGAAATTTGATTCTTCAAAAGACCGAAATCAAACACTTGATTTTAATTACATCGATCAGAAAATGATTCCTGGATTCGAAGAAGGAATCGCTATGGTTGGTAAAGGTGGTAAAATCACGATCTACATTCCGTACTTCAAGGCTTATGGTAAAAACGGACGTCCGGGAGCAATTCCTCCATACTCAGACTTAGTGTTTGAAATTGAAATGGTCGATATTCAAGCGCCAGGTGCAGAAGATCATCAGCATGACGGTCATGATCACGATGGTCATCAACATTAATCAATGATAATATGCTTCACTTGACTCAGGCGCTGATCTGACGATTGAAGTTGTAGAAAATAGTTTCCTTTTGAAAGTCCTGAGTAATTCAGGACTTTTTTATTCCCCAATAGTTCTGTTTGAACAATACTACCATTTAAATCACGTAGAATCGCTCTTTCCACATCGGATGAGCTGTTTATCTCTATCCAACCATTAGATGGGTTTGGAGCGACGGAAAAGTCAAAGAGCGCTACTTCCTCTAATCCGGAACCTAGGTCTGCATACGAAAAAGCAATATCCGAAATCATCCAGCCTTCTTTTGTGTTATTCACAGTGTCGCTAATAAATCGAAAACGGTAATACATGGTATCTGTGGGAAAATCCTTGATTGGAAATAACCAAACCCATTCTATTTCTGTGTAGCGGTCAGTAAAGCTTCCTGAAAATCCTTTTTCGCCGGTATACAAGGTGTCTGCTGAAGTGTAAAGTTCGTTGCTCAAAAAGAGCATGTTCGTTTGATCGTCAATGACATTTGTCCAGGTTGCGCCATAATCTCGAGAAACCTCGATGATACCGCCATCCAATAAACTATCAGAATCCATGGAGTGGTGAAAGCTCATAATCAAACTAAGTGGGTACTGATTCCATGCTGGCCAATGAACTTCAAAAGAAGCGTTTGTTTCGTTTGGATACGTGTTTACACTGTCTGTAATCATCACGCCTCCTATACTCGTTAAAATGGATTTTTGCGATTCTCCACGCACCCAAATATTCGAAGTCGAATTAGGAATTACTACGTATCCACACGTGTCCGAAAAATCACATTCGTCCAGTGGAAAAATGCCTAAAAACGTTGAAAGCTGCGCGTAGCTGTTAAGCGAAGCAAAAAGGATTGCAAGAAATAGTGAGCTTTTCATTGGGGTTAATTTAAAAAGACAAAGGTGATAATGTTCGCGCCCATTTGCAAAGCTTGCTTTCTTTTTTCCGGGCTATCGTTATGAACCTGAGGATCTTCCCATCCATCACTTAAATCTGTTTCATAGGTGTATAGGCATACAAGTCTGCCATCGATGACAATGCCAAATGCTTGCGGACGCTTTCCATCATGTTCATGGATTTTTGGAAGTCCGTTTAGTTTATATTTTTGAGAGTAAATAGGATGATTACTAGGTAGTTCTGTTAGTTCACTTGAAGGAAAGATTTTCTTTAGTTCGACACGGATGAATTCGTCCATTCCATAGTTGTCATCGATGTGTAGAAATCCACCGGCAAGTAGATAATTACGCAAGTTTTCCACTTCGGATTTCGAAAAAACTACGTTTCCGTGTCCGGTCATGTGAATAAAGGGATAGCGAAAAATATCCTTGCTTCCAACATCTACATAAGGGACATCCTTCGAAATACTGGTACCTAAATTTTGATTGCAAAATTGAATCAAGTTTGGCAAGGCAGTGGGATTCGCATAGTAATCACCTCCGCCGCTATATTTCAAAACGGCAAGTTGAAAATTAGATTGTGTCCAACCTAGTGCATTGAAAAAAACCGTGAAAATAAAAAAAGGTAGTGCTTTCGTAATCATGCTGCAAGATATAAAAACAAGATGGAAATGAGCGCGGAAATGAATCCGATTATTTTGTTTTTTGTCCATTTTTCTTGAAAGAAGAAAAGTCCAATGACGGAAGCAATCACAACAATGCTCACATTGATAACGGCAAGAATGCTACTTCCACTCCAAGGGAGAACATGGTAAGCCTTCATTAAAAAGTAGATGGAAAAGTAATTGGGTACACCTAGAAAGATTCCAGCGATGATGTTTCGTAGGGCTGGTTTTAGTTTTCCTTGGATCCATAAAAACAAGGCGATGCAAATACCAATGACTCCAGCCATTCCGAAAGCAAAAGCAGTGAAAAAGGCCGTTTCATTTTCTAAAAGGACGTGGTGTTGAATGTAATTCAATAGAAAATCAAGTAAGCCACTTCCAACAAATAACACAAGGAGCATCCATGTAGAGGAAACCTGATTCTTTTCAGAGTTTGGTTGAATGGTCATTCCAATCACACCAATAATCGCCAAGACGATTCCTGCAATTTTCAACCATTGAATTTCTTCGGAATAGCTAATCATCATTCCAAGTACGGATAAAGCCATGCTCATCTTCACGGCAACCGAAGTACTCGAAAGTCCGTTTCGTTGCGAACTAATGCCCATGATTAAAAACAAACCGATGAAAAGGACACCGGCGGTAAACGTATTCATAAACCAAAAGAGATCAACGGAAACAAGCTTACTTAATTCAAAGGGGAAAAAGAGGAATCCACACAAGAACGCTACAAAATAATTCACGACGATTGCCTGAAAGGTGTCGATCTGAAAGCGTGGGAATAATTTGAAAAGAACAAAAATGAAACTAGAAAATAAGATGGCGAAAAGTAGTTCCATTATCGGCGTTTATAGTAATAAATGGTGTCTGTCCCGAAGGAATGTGATCTTGTCGGCACACGGTTTAAAATAGGAGCCTTGACACCTTCGTTAAAGTGGACATCACCTACAATGACATAAGCTTCGTCCCAAACGTTGTCGATGATAAAGTATTGCAGCGTTCGACTTCCACCTTCGACCATAATCGAAGTGATTTGACGCTTGTACAATTCTTCCAAAATCACTTTGGTGGATGTTTCTTTGATTTTCACCCATTCGATGTTGTCCTTTTTCTCGTCCTTCAGTCGGTTGAAAATAATCGTCGGGGCATCGTCAGAATAAAGATTGATGTTTTCTTTTACTTGCAATTGACTATCGATCAGAATTCGGATGGGATTTCTTCCGGTAAATTCACGCACGGTTAAGGTTGGATTATCATTCATTGCTGTATGTTTACCAACAAGAATTCCATGTTCTTGACTGCGCCATTTATGCACGAGTGCTTTTGTTTCTTCGCAGGAAATCCAATTGATTCCTTTTTCCTCGTTGGAACGGATGCGATCAAGGTATCCATCCTTTGTTTGTGCCCATTTTAAAATAACGTATGGACGTCCTTTTTCATGAAAATTGAAGAATCGCTTATTTAAAATGCGGCTTTCTTCTTCCAGAATTCCTTCTTGAACTTTGATACCAGCGCGCACTAATTTTTCGATCCCTCTACCAGAAACAAGTTTATTGCTGTCTCGACATCCGATAATGACTTCTGCGATTTTTGAAGCCACAAGTAAATCCGAACACGGCGGTGTTTTGCCATGATGAGAACACGGCTCCAAGTTGACATAAACGGTTGCACCTTCGAGTTGACCTTGGTCCTTAACAGATGCAATGGCATTTACTTCAGCATGTGCTTCACCATAGCGTTGATGAAAACCTTCTCCAATGATTTTCCCATCCTTGACAATGACACAGCCAACCATGGGATTTGGAGCAACCCAACTGGATCCCAGTTGTGCGAGGTCTAGGCATCGTTGCATGTAATCTTCGTGCTTCATACAGCGAAGTTAAGCATTCCTTTGAGTGATTGAAACCAATTCCACATGGATTTTCGCGCTTGGTTCAATAGATAAGGAAACCAAGGAGCGGATATTACAGCCGAAACAGGTCAAATGTGCGAAGTATTTTTATTTTTGTTGAAATTTCAAACTTGTTCTTATGATAGATGTGATTGAAAACCTTTTTGGGATGGATCCTAATTACTTAAATGCGGTATTATTTTCGTTGTTAACGAATATCGTTTTCGCACTTATTATTGCGGTTGCAGGCTTCTGGTTAACAGGAATTTTAACGCGCTTTATTACCCGCATGCTCAAGAAAAGCGAGACGGATCCGGGATTAGTTTCCTTTCTAGGTTCCTTCTTGTCGATGGCTTTGAAAATCATGGTAGTGATTAGTGCGATCACTCAATTAGGCATCCCAATGACCTCGTTCCTTACCTTAATCGGTGCGGCAGGAATCGCCGTTGGTATGGCTATTTCTGGAACGTTGTCCAATTTTGCCGGGGGAATTATGATTTTAGTCTTAAAGCCATTCAAACTCGGAGATGAAATTAATGCCTTAGGTGAACAGGGTAGGGTGAGTGAAATTCAAATTTTCAATACTTTTTTGACAACTCCGGATAATAAAGTGGTTATTTTTCCGAATGGACCGCTTGCAAACGGTAACATCGTCAATTTCACGAAGGAGAAAACGCGTCGAGTAGAATGGACATTCCTACTTTCGCATGATGCTTCCTTTGAGCTTGTCAAAGAAACAATCACAAAATTTTTATCCGAGGATAATCGCATCCAAACGAAGACTCCAGTAGTCGTTGGATTGGATCAAATTACGGAGCAAGGAATGCACATCAAGGTGAGAGCGTGGGTGAAGACAGCAGATTTCAACCAAGTTTACTTTGATGTCAATGCAAAAGCTTTGGTTTCTTTTGCGCAAGCGAACATTCATTTTGCAAAGTCCTAGTTGATGGATATCATTCAAGCATACATAGATAAAAATCGTTTTGGAGAATGGCTGGGAATGTCCTTTGAGATTTTAGAACCCGGAATCGTTGCTTACCGACTCGATATTCAAGAAAAACATTTGGCAACTCCAATGCATGCACATGGTGGATGTATTGCGAGTCTATTAGATGCAACCCTTGGTGTGGGTGCATTATCCTTGGTTGCAGACGAACAAAAAGTGGTCTCCACTGTCGATTTATCGATCCAATTTCTGGCAGGAGTTAAATGCACTGACCAATTAATTTCTTACTCAAAGTGCTTGAAAAAAGGAAAAAAACTTATTTTTATGCAGGCGGATGTACTCAACCAAGACAAACAGCTCGTTGCACATGCGAACGGTACTTTTGTTTCTGTTGCGGCAAACGTTGCCGGATATTAACCTAAATAATAAATTATTGACCCATGCTTATTACTATTCTACTTTTGATTTTCACTGTAATTATTGTTCCATACGTATGTATTGCTTACGGATTAAACCCGAATGATGTACAAGATGCCATTTTGTATCAAATGACTTTTTCCGTTGGTATTGTGATTGCTTATTGCTTTTTCGTTGGAGAGCTAGCAAAAAACAATTCGCAAGTAGATAAAATTTGGAGCATCATTCCTATTTATTACGTTTGGCACATGACCATTATGGGTGGATGGGATCCGCGCATGATTCTCATGTCAATTTTGGTGACGATTTGGGGAGTTCGTTTGACATATAATTTCGCTCGAAGAGGAGCGTATCAGTGGAAATTCTGGGCTGGAGAGGAAGATTACCGTTGGGAAGTTTTACGCAGCCGTCCCGGATTTAACAACAAGTTCGTTTGGATGATCTTCAATTTATTTTTCATTAGTGGTTATCAAAGTGTCTTGATTTTCTTGTTTACCCTTCCGATTTTGACTTCTTTGGGTGATGGTGTCAATCATTCTTTAAATTGGATCGATTATCTGTTAGCTTTAGTTTACGTTTCATGTGTGGTGATCGAATACATTGCGGATCAACAACAATATGATTTCCAAACGGAAAAACACCGTCGCTTAAAAGCAGGGGAGGAACTAGGAGAATACAGCAAAGGATTCGTTTCAACAGGACTTTGGTCGATTGTACGTCATCCGAATTATGCGATGGAACAAACGATTTGGGTTGTTTTCTATTTATTCAGTGTAAATGCGACAGGACAATGGATCAATTGGTCAATTGGTGGTTGTGCATTGTTGATTATCCTTTTCAAAGGAAGTTCTGATTTTTCTGAGGAATTGTCGGCAGGAAAATACCCAGCTTATAAGGAATACCAAGCGAGTGTGCCTCGTTTTATCCCTTTCACGAAGAGAAAGTCAAACTAAGTATTTGAGGACAAGAAAGGCGAGTGCGAAAAACGCCATGACACTGAGGTACCATTGACCTACGCCTTTGTGTCCATTCTGACGATTGTACAAGTACGTAATCGTTCCAATAGATACACCAATCAACAAAGAGTAAAGCAATACTTTAGTCAAGTAATCCGAATTGTTTGAAGTGATGAGCGAAGTGTTTCGCGTGTAATTGATTCCATTTTTCAAAGTCTAACATCCCATAGTAAGGGTGTAAAGCTGTGAAAGATGGATGCTCTTCGTATTTTTCCATGAAGTCTACAAATGCGGTAGCGAACTCATCCAAAGCGAATTCCATGTCGTCGTTTCGAAGAGGTGTATCTGCTTGAGCAAAGGAAACCTGTATGTTTTGTGCCATTGGTTTATCTGAAGCAAGAAAAAGTTGCATTTTTTCAATGCGATCCTCTGGAACTTCCAGTTCAAATTCGCCAATGCCGCAGGACATATACAACGCATCACAGAGGTGTTCAACCATTCGTTGTGCGGACATTTCTCCCCAGATTGGAGAAGTAGTTGTTTCTAGTGACTCCAATTTTGTAAGGAGGAACTCTAATTCAAATTCAAAAGTTTGCATCTTATTTTTTTCCTACGAGAATGTGAAGGCTTTTTGGTACGACTTGCACATTTAATTCTTTACGCACAGCAACGGGCTCTCCGTCATAATGTGCGATTCCTTTAGACAAAGAAATTTTTGCTTTTTCAAAGGAGATTACTTCCGTGTGGATTGACTGATCCGAGCGTTTTGTAAAAAACTGGAAGATGATTCTTGGAATCCCCCAAGCTGAAAAAGGTTTTAATATAAATAATTCAATTTTCCCATCGGTTGCATCGGATTTCGGAGAAACCACAAATCCATTACCGAATTCAGAAGTATTGGCAATTGTACAAAGAACAACAGGCATTTTTTTTACTTGTCCGTTCATGTCAATCGAGATATTCATCGGGTTGTATTTAAAAAATTCTTTAAATACATGTTTAACATAAGTGAGAAATCCTCGTTTTTTATCTTCGTCGAATTTTTTCGCAATCACTGCGTCAAGTCCATAACCACCAACGCCTAAAAAAGGCTTGTCGTTTACAAGAACGGTATCCATTTGGATATCATTCAGTTCATTAATACATTGAATGGCTTTGCGAACATCTCTCGGAATCAGCATGTGTCGAGCGAGTCCATTTCCAGAACCAATCGGAAGCACGGCTAAGCGGGTTTGCGATCCAATTAGTGCTGTTCCAACTTCGTGAACGGATCCATCTCCACCAACGGCGCAAACTACATCAATGTTTAATTTGACAGCCTCCAAAGCAATGTCGATGGCATGTCCCTTGTGGCTTGTGTTTCGAATCTCGTAATCAAACAACTCATGATCCAAATGGGCATGAATCAACCCAGGAATATCGTCTTTTCGACGTACTCCAGAAATTGGATTCACAATAAACCAAATGGTTTTTTTCATGTTTTTTTGTTGTTTGTCAAGCATAGTAAGGATACGCTTACGTTCAAATATCGTCATTTTTTTGGAAATAGCCCAAAATTTCTTGAACGCAACCTTCAAAAATAATGCCATTAAGCGTAAATTTGAGAAAAATACCAAGAAAATGGCAAAAGATCCAATTGAAAAAAATCGTGCTCAATTAGTCGATTTACTCATGCACAAATCAGCATTAAAGCAAGACATCGCAGACGATAGTGAAAAGGTATTTGAGCGACTCAAAACAATCATTATTTCAGAAATCACCGAGTTGAAAAAGTCTATAACAGATCCACGTGTTCGCTTAAGCTATCAGGATAAAGGTAAATTCGAGATTCATGCTTACGTTGGTAGTGACGTACTCGTGTACAATCTGCATCAAAATGTTTTCCGTCTTCCGGACCATAATCCACTTTGGGGAACCGCTTATTTCAAGCAAAATCAAAACAATGGATACTTTTCCACCATTCATATTTTCAATTTTTTAGCGGAGTCCTTGTTGCAAAATCGCATGAACGATGCAGGTTATTTAATCGGACGCCTTTTCTTAAATCACGAAAATCATTTCTTAATCGAAGGAAAAGGAACCCTTGGTTTCATGTTTAGAGATCCGCAAAACATGGTGCTGAGCGATGAAGCCTTGCAATTAATTGTTCAACTTTCCTTCGCACATGCACTAGAGTTCGATTTGTACATCCCACCCTTTGAATATTTAAGTGAAATCTCTGTTGCTCAGATACAAATGATGGGCGAAAGTTTGAAATTACAAACGGCGAAAAGGCTTGGATTTAAAATGAAACACGAAGAGGATTCAGAAAATTATTAAAAAAAATAAATCAACCCTTGCGCTTCAAGAATTTCTGACTATATTTGCAATCCAAAAAATTAGGAAAACCTAGTTTATGGCCCATTCGTCTAGTGGTTAGGACGCCAGGTTTTCATCCTGGTAACAGGAGTTCGATTCTCCTATGGGCTACCAATTTTTTGGCCTATTCGTCTAGTGGTTAGGACGCCAGGTTTTCATCCTGGTAACAGGAGTTCGATTCTCCTATAGGCTACGAGGATTTTAAAGAATTTAGAACGTTTTTAATTAACAATTAAGTTATGGCAAACCATAAATCAGCAATCAAACGTATTCGTTCAAACGATGCAAAACGTGTATTGAACAAATACCAACACAAAACAACTCGTAACGCGTTACGTAAATTGCGTGAGTCTAAAGACCGTAACGAAGCGATGGCTATGTTGCCAAAAGTTGTTACGATGTTAGATAAATTAGCGAAAAGAAACATTATTCACAAGAACAAAGCTGCAAACTTGAAATCAGGATTGCAAGTTCGTGTGAACGCAATGTAATTTCAGAAATATCCAATTGATAAGGGGCCTCGAGCCCCTTTTTTTGTTATGTTTGTTTTTATGAAGAAAGGTTCGCTGTGCGCTTTGTTGCTGTTGGTATCCGTGGTTACGTATGGACAAACGGCGTTCAACCAACAAGTTGATACGGTAAAAAGTATGCATCGAACGGGTGGACTTCTGGATACACTTTCGAATACAACACAAGCCTTCCAATCCGCCTTTTTTCTCTCCCCCAATTCTACGATTCTTTCGCCATTTCAACTGTATGCGGCAAATGGAAGCAGGCTTCATGACTTGAAAGTCAAGGAAAATCCATTGTTATTTTCTGCACTTCCACATCTTGGATTTACCTATGCTTTCGGTGCGCAAGGTGCTCAACGGGTGAAAGTCGATTTTCAAGAAGCGTTCAAACATGGTATTTTAGTCAATCTCAACTTCGATAAATCCAAAGGAAATGGGTTCTTACGAAACGATGATTTTTCCTTTCAGCAATTCAATACACACATTCTTCGGGCCGGTGAACGCTATTCTGTTGATCTTCAAACGGGAAAAGAAGTCGTTGCTCGTTCCTGGTCAAATGGATTAATTAGTCCAGCGCCGATTCTTGGAATCGACTTGAATTTACAGTCGGTTCAAAAAGAAAATGCACACTCGGACCAAGCACTATCCTTTGTTCGATTGCAGCATCGATTTGATTTCGACAAAGATTCCATCAAGGGCTTTGGCTTACTCGCGCGACATGAGTTCTATGAGTCCAAGAGAGACTATCAGGAATACGATAGTTTAACAGCATTGTATCAAAATGTCTATTGGGACCTCGATTCAACGCAGGATCGATTTCGGGAGCGTAACTTCTCGAATGAAGCGGGGATTTTCCTTGATCGACATCCGTTAAGTTTGCAAAGTGTTTTGAGTTACCGCATTCGGAATTGGCACGACAAGCTTCTGTACCATGACACGACAGAACTTTGGTGGCGGAATGATTTTTCGTTTCGTACTTCTAAATTTCAGTTGGAACACCGCGATGCCATCAATATCCTCGGTGCGGCAAATGGATTTACTTCTATTAGTAAATTGATGTTGCCATTTTCATTCCTAAATCTTTTTGTCGAACACCAAGTAAAATCGACCTTACCAGAATTGATGCAGCGAAATTACTTCAGTAATAACGTGCAATACCAATTGAATTCACTAGAAAATCAATGGAATCATTCCATTCGTTTATCGGCGATAAAAAAAATGGGTTCCATTCAACTAGAGGCGGGGTATCAAGCCTTGCAATTTCGAAAAGTATATATTTTTGACCAGATTGCTGGAACTTGGAGAAATGATCAGCAGGCGAGTCAGGGGAATGGACAAAGCGTGCAATTTTCAGCTTCATGGAGCTACAAAGGACTTCAAATAAAACCAGAATACCGTTGGGTACATTTTTCTACTGGCTTAAATTTTCAGCCGCAGCACCAAAGTTCGCTTCATGTTCAATGGAAGGGTGGAGTGTTTAAAGCGAAAAAGCTACGTATGTTGTTTGCGACAGATGCGCAGTATCTGAGTTCCTTTCAACAACTTTCATTCCTTCCACAAATGGGCGTTTTTGATCTGCTTCAGAGCAATCCAACGACGATGAATGGATTCTTTAATCTGTCCTTTACGACAGCCCTTGAAGTGGAAACGTTCCGTTTCTTTGTCCGTGTAGATAACATTGGTAGCTTCTGGGTTCCATCCACAACAGCTTTCGTTTCGAATTATGCTTTTCCAAGCATGCAAATCAAAATTGGTTTGACTTGGGACTTTTGGAATTAATGAACTTCCTAAAATTTACGACATAAAAAAAAGCGCCCTCAGGCGCTTTTCATATTTTGTAGCTGAACGATTATTTGTTAGCCATTACTTCTGCCATTTTCGCTCCGATTTGAGCTGGAGAATCTACTACGTGAATTCCACATTCGCGCATGATGCGTTTTTTCGCTTCAGCTGTATCATCAGTTCCACCAACAATTGCACCTGCGTGACCCATTGTTCTTCCTTTTGGAGCAGTTTCACCTGCGATGAATCCAACAACTGGTTTCGTTCCATTTTCTTTGATCCATTTCGCAGCGATTGCTTCAAGGTTTCCACCAATTTCACCAATCATTACGATTCCTTCTGTTTCTGGGTCATTCATCAAAAGTTCAACAGCTTCGCGTGTCGTTGTTCCAATGATTGGATCTCCACCGATTCCGATTGCTGTTGTGATTCCCATTCCAGCTTTAGCAACTTGATCCGCTGCTTCGTATGTTAAGGTACCAGATTTAGAAACGATACCAATTTTACCTTGTTTGAAAACGAATCCAGGCATGATACCTACTTTCGCTTCACCAGCAGTAATTACTCCTGGACAATTTGGTCCGATTAAACGTGTTTCGAATCCTTTAATGTATTCTTTTGCTTTGATCATGTCGTTCACAGGAATTCCTTCCGTAATACAAACGATCACTTTGATTCCAGCTTCCGCAGCTTCCATAATTGCGTCAGCTGCAAATGCAGGTGGAACGAAGATAATGGAAGTATCTGCTTGTGTGCTTGAAACAGCATCAGCAACTGTGTTAAATACTGGACGATCCAAATGGGTGTTTCCACCTTTTCCTGGTGTCACTCCACCAACAACATTTGTTCCGTACTCGATCATCTGACTTGCGTGGAATGTACCTTCACTACCGGTAAATCCTTGAACAATGACTCTGGAATTTTTATTTACTAAAACACTCATAAGGCTACTTCTATTTTTGCGTGGTCAAAATTAATCAATGTGGCGATAATGACAAGTAAAACGGCATTTATTTCACGTCATCAACGCGCAATTCGAAATACAAAGGCGCATTTGCTGGAACTTTATCCATGCCACCTGCGCCGTATCCTAATTGCGGTGGGACAATAATTCTTAATTTCACCCCTTGTTTTTGTCCAATAAGGGCTTCTTTCCAACCATCAATTACTCCGCGCAAGGGCAGGTAAATGGTTTTTTTCTGTTCATCAAACTTTTTGCCAGAGAGCAATGTTCCGATATAAGTAACACCAATACTATCTGTCAAATGGATTTCACGTCCGGTACCTTCTTCAAGGATTTCGGTATACAGTCCACTTTCTGATTTCTCCAAGTGAAAGGATTTCCCTGCGCTAAACTTTTGGATGCGTAGATCGAATCCTTGAAGTTGTTCATCGGAATAACTACAGGCACAAAGCACACAGAATAGGGCGAGGATTAAGGTATAAATCGCTTTCATTTCGTTTTAAAATGCAGCTTAGATTTTTGTTAATTGAGCGAGGAAATGGGCGTCTAAGTCATATACACGTTGACATTTGAATCCTGCTTGGCTAGCTATGTCATGCAAGGTGTCGTAGTCTACGTACAACCAAGGAAATTCTGGTCCGCTGATTTTTTTGTAGTGCATTTGAAATTTGAAATTACCGTAGTATTCAGCATTCAAGTCCATCCAATACGAACCATCTTCATCCTCATACAAATATTTCACATCCGAAGAATCACAAATGATTTGTCCGCCTTTGTTTAATTTTTCACCGGCATTTTTCAAGAAGCTCAATAAGTTTGATTTCTTTTTTGCGATTCCAATACCGTTCATCAATAATAAAATGGTATCGAATTTAGCAGGTGGATTATACGATTCAAAGTCAATTTGCTTTGCTGAAATCCCTTGTCCCTTCATGTATTCTACGGCTCCTTCAGACGAATCGATCGCGAATACGGTATGTCCTCTTTTAATAAGCTCATTGGCATGAACACCAGCTCCGGCTCCAGCATCAAGTACTTGTCCTTTACACAGTTTAATGGCCAATTTTTCTAATTCGGGCATGTCTTTGTAGGTGCGAAATAGGACCTCGATTGGAATGATATCATCATCACATAAATCGGAAGATACGACGATGTCAAACGGTTTTTTTGTTTTGTGGTAGTCCAAAATGGCTTGACCAATTGGATCTTGTTCTGTTGCTTTCATACTAATATTCGTACTCGTTGTAGTCGCTCAAATCGTCATCGGAATAATCGTCGTCAAATTCATCAAAGCCAAAATCATCCTCCTCATCGTCAGTGGACACGGATTCACTTTCGTGTAATAAATCTTCATCAAGCGCCTCTCTGGAAGCTTCTCCAGGTGCATTTCCTATCGCTAGTAGCATTTCTGGACTTTCCGGTTCGTTTCTATCGTATCCAATTAATTCAATGAGGAAAATCCACATCTTCATGAAGTCGTAAACTAAGATAAAACGTTGGTCTGGTTCATCAAGGAAATCTTTGATGACTGCATTCTTCATGACTGTTGCTGGGGAATCAATGGAATCGTCGTCGTAGGACATATCCAATAAACTGATCTCATGTCCTTTGTCCCAGTCCTCATTGGAAACGTAAAAGCTAGCCATTTGATCTCCTTTGAAATCAAAAGATTTCATAATTGCATGATAAAACGTTTCAAAGTCGCTGGCGTCACTAATCAAAACGTCTCTAAAGACCTCTTCATTTTTGTCTGAATCCAATAAAACTCTGAATTTTAAGCCTGGCATTTTTACTGATTTTACACGTTAGGTAAAGTTAGTATTATTTATCCAAATGGGGAGTTCTTGCTACGGTTAATCCTAATTCTTTTCCAAGTTTCAGCATTTCTGCTACAGCTTCTTCGTACGAATTCGCGATCACTCCTTCAAGAATGGCTTCTTTGATATGTGCTTTGATGATGCCGATTTCGGCGCATGGACCAATCTCAAACGTTTGCATAATCAACTCACCACTGACCGGTGGTTGAAAATTTCGAATGCGGTCTTTTTCTTCCACTAATTTTATTTTCTCCGAAACGAGTTCGAAGTTTTTCTTGTAGCGTTTGACTTTGAATTCATTTTTCGAAGTGATGTCGGCATTGCACAACAACATTAAATCTTCTACGTCGTCACCGGCTTCACTCAGTAAGCGTCGAACTGCAGAATCGGTCACGGAACCTTTTACTAAGGAAATTGGACGTAAATGTAGTCGTACTAATTTTTGAACATACTTCATTTTGTAATCCAATGGCAAGCGCAAACGAGTAAAAATTCTCGGAACCATTTTGGCGCCTAATTCTTCGTGTCCGTGGAAGGTCCAGCCAGCAACGGCGTCGAACCGTTTTGTTGGAGGTTTCGCAATATCGTGAAGGATCGCTGCCCAGCGTAACCACAGTGAGTCACTGTTTTGCGCAAGGTTATCCAGGACTTCTAATGTATGGTAGAAGTTGTCCTTATGTGCTTTTCCGTTTCGTGTTTCGATGCCGTGTAAGGCAATCATCTCAGGGAAAAATTGGTGCAATAAATCAGTTGAATTCAATAGTTTGAATCCACGTGAAGGCGTTTCGGTGAGAATGATTTTATTCAGTTCCTCTGTGATTCGTTCTTGAGAAATGATTTCCAAGCGATTGGCTTGTTTTTTCATTGCCTCCAAACACGTTCGCTCAATTTGAAAATCGAATCGCGTAGCAAATCGAATGGCTCTCAACATACGCAAGGGATCGTCACTGAAGGTGATTTCGGGTTCCAATGGAGTACGGATGATTCCTTTTTCGATGTCCAGAACTCCGCCAAATGGATCAACGAGTTCCCCAAAAGATTCTGTGTTGAGTTTTAGCGCAAGTGTATTGATGGTAAAATCTCTGCGATTTTGGTCATCCTGTAATGTTCCCTTTTCCGTAATCGGTTTTCGGGAGTCACGAGAATACGATTCTTTGCGTGCGCCAACAAATTCAACATCCAAATCTTTGTAGCGAAAATGAGCGGTTCCAAAATTCTTAAAAACGCTTACTTTTTTGACGCGAAGTATTTTAGCTACGGCTTCTGCGAATTCGGGTCCATCTCCAAGAACAAGGATGTCAATGTCTTTTGACGGACGCTCCATGACAAGGTCACGAACGAATCCACCAATGACATATGCGTCAAGGCCATGTTCCGTCGCATACTGCGATACAACTTTAAAAACGGGATGTTTTAATTTTTCTGCGTAATTCGATGACATGGGGCGCAAAGGTACAACGAAAGAACCGAATAGCGTTATCTGCTATGCTAAATCCTCGTCGTCTTCTTCGTCGAAATCGTCTTCTTCGTCATTTTTATGGAAGGAAAACAAGTCTCCATCGAAATCATCATCGTCATCGTCGTCAAAAAATCGATTGGCTTTCCCACTTTTTTTGTAGGCATCCATTTTCGGCTTTTTAGAACGATTATCTGAATCGGAATCTCCTGGTTTTTTATCCTTATTGACTTTCTTTCTCGGCTCCATTTTGAGTGATTCAAGTGGAGGCGTAATGATAGGTGTGTCTGAACCTATGGGAGAACTTGGTCGACGGTCATCACTTCTTGGTGTAGAGGATCGTTGGAAATCATTACCTGAACGAGGATTGTTGTTTGGACGAGTATCTCCACGTTGTTCCGCTTCTTTCACGGCAATGTCTCTACCGTTGATCATGTGTCCATTTAAGGAATTGATCGCGTTCATGGCTTCCTCTCGATTGGCCATCTCTACAAAGGCAAAGCCCCTAGATTTACCTGTTTCTCTGTCAGTAGCGACATTCACTTTGATTACGCTACCATGTTGTTCGAACAATTGTCTTAATTGCTCATTGGTCACTCCAAAATCTAATTTGGCAACAAAAATACTGGTCATAAATGTTTAAAAAGCAAGGGTTTTACTTGTGTTTACTAGGTTTTAACTCTTCGAAATTAGGATAAATATTTAAAAGCACCTCATTGTTTGGTAAAAAAGATGTTTTTCTTTTTGCAAACGGACAAAATTAGGGCAATTAATCAGCTAGAAAGCAGGTAAAATCAGGCTTTGAGATGGAATATTTCGGATAATATTGTATTCTAATTAATTATCTTAAAGTCATTAACTATCACTTAAACAGGTAGGTAGTAGGTGTTATTGAACTTCTTCAGAAAAATAAATTCAATTCACACATGAAAAATTTTAAGAATTATCATCGTTTCCCTAATTTTGACCCTCTTATTAAGATATGGACCATTTAGTTATCGCTCAAACAGAACAAACACCGCTTGTCTCTTTTCTTTCAAATGGATTGATGGAAATTAGTGGTAAATCGATAGATGAAGATTCTCAAGAATTTTGGAGTCCAGTTGTCTCTTGGGTTAAAACCTATAGTCTGAAACCTTCCACGAAGACCTGCTTAAATTTGTTCATCGAATCGTTGGATACAAGTTCATCTACTGCGCTAGTAGAAGTTCTTTACTTGTTGAAAGAAATGATTAAGGAAGGGAACGAAGTGCGTGTACATTGGAATTATGAAGAAAATGACCTAGACATGTTGGAATTAGGCAAAGACATGGAGCAACTCACGCAAATTGGTTTTGAATTCGACGTCCTAAAGCCTTTTCCACTCGGATAATTCGGACCACAGTGCGAAAATTGTTATTTTTGTACATGCGTTTAATTAAACAAATTCCTCACGAACGATTTCTGATTCAGCTTCATGCGTACAATGGAAAATTCATTTTATCGATTTCCTTGGACCAATACGAACAATCATTTAAAGTTTCAGAGACAGATTTCCCTCAAGTTGAACAACTTGAGTCACTCATTCAAGGTACCTTTTTAACAAAATGCATTCAACGCTTTATCGAAATGAGAGGCGATTGGATGGAAATTATACAACTAAAATCATAATATGAAATCATTGATCGTTTCAGCTTCCATTCTTGGAATTTCACTTTTTACTTCTTGCGGTGAGAAACCGGCTCCTAAAAAGGACACTACGCCTAAAGTAGCCGTTCGTTCTTTGGGTGGATTAAAAATTGCTTACTATTCCAACGATAGCATTAAAGCAAACTTTGCTTACTTCGTTAAGGAGGAGGGAATCATTAAGAAAAAACAAAAGGCCTTTGAAACCGAAGTAGAGCGCAGAACCAAAGCGTACGAAGCATTTATCACTAAAAAGGATGCTGAGGCGCGTGGTGGATTATTATCACAAAACGAGATAGCGCAAGTTCAACAACGCGCACAAGAAATGCAAAACCAAATCATGCAGTACCAACAAACAGAAGGTGCAAAAATTGAGGAACTTGCCATGAAATCTTTGGAAACGGTGAATAAAAAAATTGAAGCCTTAGGTAAAAAGTATTGTGAAAAACACCAGATTGATATCTTGTTAATGCATGGTGCTGGTGGACAAATAAACTACATCAATGACCGAATGGATGTCACAACTGAATTCGTCAACTTCTTAAACGAGAATCAGGCACAAATCGAAAAGGAATTAAACTAACATGCGTCCAACAGAGTCAAAAAAAGTAGAGAACGTTGCTGAATACATTTTGTATTTGTTTCAAATTGAAGATTTAGTTCGTTCCCTTAATTTGGATATAGAATTAATCAAATCAAAAGTATTGGAGCCGGCGATTCGCGATGAGTTCCAATTGAACGAACAAATTTCTTGGTATCAGAATTTGGTTCAGGAAATGAATAGGAAGGGACTCGAAAAAGAGGGGCACATCGATGAAGTTCAGGAGATTTTGGTTGAATTGACGTATTTGCATAACAGTTTGCTGACCATCATGAACGACGCAAAGTATAAATCCTTGTGTGAAAATGCCCACGAAGCATTGGAAGAGTTCAAGCAAAAGTCTAATATGGTGCAACGTCAAGATGTCGAAATTTTGATGCACGCCATGTTTATGAAGTTGCAACTAAAAATGCGTCAAAAGGAAATCAGTGCGGAGACGGAAGCAGCTTTCGACTTAATGCGCATTCAACTTGCTTATCTTGCGAGAGAATACCAACGTATGAAATCAGGCGATTGGGATTATTTAAATAATTGAGGAACCCTCAATCGGTAGTTTTTCTAAGACAGACAAACATTTTTTTTCTGTATTCACTTCGTAATAAGCGTGGCTTAAGCCATTGCTTAACGCGATGAATCTACCTTGCATTTCTTTGTGATACGTCAATGCTTGGTAAAGTGTGTCGACTGAGATTGGAACGTGAGGGGCCTTGCATTCTACCAACACATACGGCAGAAAATCTTTATCATAGACCACGATGTCCCAGCGTTTCGTTAATCCAGCGTATTGAATCGATTTTTCTACGGCAATTCGCGAAAGCGGGAAACGATGTTCTTGGTGGAGGTACGCAATGAAGTGTTGACGAACCCATTCCTCCGGAGTCAATTTTATTTTTTTTCTACGAATGAGGCATTGGACGTAAATCTCCTCTTCTTTCCGGCTTAATTGAAGCGAAGTTTTCGGAAGATTTAATGGAATAATTGGACTCATTACATGCCCGGAAGAAGGAGGTGAATGTCTTTGTATTTCAAATCAAATACTTTTCCAAGTACTTCATTCGTTAAAATTCCTTTGTACATATACACACCATTACGGAATCCGCTATGTGTTCGGATCAAATCGACAACACCACCTTTTTCACCCATTTCAAGAATCATTGGGGAGAAGGTGTTCGACAAGGCGAAAGAAGCAGTTCTGGAAACACGTGAGGCAATGTTTGGCACACAATAATGAACAACACCATGCTTGATGAAGGTTGGGTCGTTGTGATTCGTTACGCGCGAAGTTTCAAAACATCCACCTTGGTCAATGCTTACATCAACCAAAACGGAACCTGATTTCATTTCTTGAATCATTTCTTCACTCACAACACATGGAGTTCTACCAATTGGTGAGCGCAATGCTCCAATCACCACATCCGCTCGACGAATGGCTTTCGCTAAAACTTTGGGCTGTATGATGGACGTGTAAACACGTAAGCTTAAATCGTTTTGTAAGCGACGTAAACGTGTCAATGAATTGTCAAAAACTTTTACAGAAGCTCCAAGTCCTAATGCTGCTCGCGTGGCAAATTCTCCTACGGTTCCAGCACCAATTACTACTACTTCGGCAGGTTGAACTCCTGCAATTCCACCCAGCATCAATCCTTTTCCTTGGGAGAAAGAGGAAAGTAATTCACCAGCGACCAAAATGGAGGTTGTTCCAGCAATTTCACCCATGGTACGAACTATGGAGAAGACTCCTTCTTCATCTTGAATGTAATCCCAAGCGACGGCTGTAATTTTTTTCGCGGTTAATTTTTGAAGTATTTCCTTCGGTTGCGTGGATATTTGAAGCGCAGAAATAAATGTTTGATTCCCAATCATCATCTCCACTTCTTCTTCGGATGGCGGAGCGACTTTCAGGATGATGTCGCAACTATAAATGGATTTTCGGTCGTACACAATTTGTGCACCCGCTTCGCTATATTCGTTATCTGTGAAATTGGATCCTTCACCAGCATTCGTTTCCATTAATACTTGATGTCCGTTTGAAACGAGTAAGGTAACGGCTTCAGGAACCAAGGCTACGCGTCTCTCTTGAAAGGAAGTTTCCTTCGGAATACCGATAAACAAGTTTCCTTTTTTCTTGCGCACTTCCAGCATTTCTTCTTTTGGAAGAAGACTGCCTTTTTGAATGAGTGTTTTTAATAATTCAGGATCAGTTATCATAATTCAGGACGATTTCTCTTAGTTCACCTTCTGGTTCACAACGAATATACAGCCAATTCGCGTGTTCTGGAAGAATTTTTTCAATTTTATCTGGCCACTCGACAAAGAAATAGGCATTTTCTTCAAATAATTCATCTAGTCCAAGTTGGGCAAGATCACGTTCATTTTCAATGCGATAGCAGTCCAAATGGAAGGCCTTTGTTCCTGGTTTGGTCACATATTCATGAACAATCGCATACGTCGGTGATCCATCTGGTTGTTTAATGCCAAGTTCCCGAAGTAAAGCCTGAACGAAGGTTGTTTTACCAGCGCCCATTTCTCCTTGAATGGCTACGAAGCTAGGTTTGGAAAGAAGTTTGACAAGTTCAGCTGCGACACTGGAAAGTGATTCCAACGGAACATGTTCCCAACGTTTAGTTTGGTCTTTTTGCATCGTAGGCTTCTATTTGTCCATTTTTCCATGAACACATTTCTAATTTTTGTCCATCGAAACGAGCAAAGGTTTGTGCGTACAACCATTCTCCTGTATTGAGGTAAACAGCCTGATCTATGGTCAATTCCAAGGGCAAATGTCTGTGTCCAAAAATATAGTAGTCTTGCGGATTTGTTTTCTGATGTTCAACAGCGAAGTGATAAAGCCATTCCTTATCCTTTCCAGCATAAATCATGTCTTTCGCCATGCCACTTTTGCGGCTGCTACGGGAAAAGTAATTCGCTAACGAAATTCCGAAATTCGGGTGGATACGGGCAAAAGCCCATTGACACAATGGATTTCTAAAAACACGTTTGATGAACTTGTATTTATAGTCACCCGGACCTAATCCGTCTCCATGCGCGACAAAAAATCGCTTACCGTTTTTCTCAAAGCAATATTCGTCTGCATGTAATTGAACACCTAATTCTTCTTGAAAATAGTGAAACATCCACATGTCGTGGTTTCCTTTAAAGAAATGAACGGGAATTCCTTTGTCAACGAGTCCAGCGATTTTTGCTTGCAATCGGACAAATCCTTTAGGAATGACGGTTTTGTATTCAAACCAGAAGTCAAAGATGTCTCCGATTAAAAAAATTTCATCGGCATCTTTTTCAATGCAATCAAGCCAAGCCACGATAGCTGACTCGCGTTCTCGACTTTTAGCTAAATCAGGAGTGCCCAGATGGAAATCTGAAGCAAAATACGTGTATTTAGCCGGGGAGTCCATTAATGACCAAAAATGCGTTTTAATTCTTCCTCCAAAGCTGGACCTCTCAAATTCGTTTTGATCACGTGCCCTTCACGATCGATGAGCACTGTGAACGGAACACTTGAAACTTTGTATAATTGAGCTACTTTACTGTTCCATCCTCCTAAATCACTCACGTGGTTTGGCCAAGACAGTTGATCTTGTTCAATGGCATTTTTCCATTTTTGCGCGTCTGTATCCAGGGAAACACTCACAATAGTAAAGCCATCTTTTTTGTATTTCTCATAGGTCTGAACCACATTTGGGTTTTCTCGACGGCAAGGTCCACACCACGAAGCCCAGAAATCAATGAGTACAATTTGTCCACGCAAAGAAGAAAGTGTCATGGTCTTTTTCCCATCCGTTTTTAACTCAGTAAAATCCGGTGCTATTTTTCCTGGTGCTAAAAAGTTGGCATCGTCGAGGCGTTTTTTAATTTGGGCGAAATGGGTGTAGAACGATTGTACGGTTGGACTTTCACTAAAGACAGAATACAATTGATTCAATACATTTTCATACGTCGCCATGTCCTGTTCCGCATTCATATTCGCTAAAGCAAGGATCAAAACCGGTGAATTTGCGTTTGCTCCAACAAATCCTTGAAGTTCACTGTTGAATTTATAAAATTCTTGGGTCATGTAGTCATTCACCGCTTGTTCACGAGAAGGATCCGTTTTAATAGCTGTTAATGCAGAATCACTTTTTGCTGTCCATTTTTCCGCAATATGTGAAAAGTCATTCATTGCTTTAGATTCATCTGAACCTACGAAATTGCAGAAGTCCTTCAGTTTTTTCCCGTCACCGTATACTTTGATGTCACTGTTGTTTTTCAAAATAAGGTGAATGTTGTCATTTCCAACACGTAGGTAATAGTAATCTGGATTGGGTAATTCGAGGGTAAGTTTAAAATTCCCTTTTTTATCCATAGCAGCAGATCCGTAGTCTTTGTAGACATTTCCGAAGTTTTGAGAAATTCGAACAGAATCTACGTTGGCATTAAAAATCATGCCCGAAACAGTTACTTTGATGGCATTTTGACCAAATATTCCAAAGGGAAAAAAGGCTAAAAGTATAATTCCTAGGTTTTTCATTTTAAAAGTTCGTTTAAGGTTTCTTCTAATTTTTCACCGCGAAGGTTTTTTCCAATAATCTTTCCTTCTTTGTTTAAGAGAACGGTATAGGGAATTCCTTCAATTCCAAAGTTTGCGACAACGGAAGATTTCCATCCCTTCAAATCACTCACATGGTTTGTCCACGACAAATTATCCTTCGCAATTGCTTCTTTCCATTTTGCAGCATCTTCATCCAAGGAAACGGAATAAATGGTAAATCCTTTATTCTTAAATTTCTCGTAAACTTTCACAACGTTCGGATTCTCTGCTCGACAAGGTCCACACCACGATGCCCAAAAATCAACAAGAACTACTTTTCCTTTGAGGTCGGAAAGTTTCAAGATTTTCCCTGACGAATTCGGTAAGGCAATTTCTGGAGCTGGAACAGTACCATTTACAGATGAAGCGAATTCAAAATAGGCATTTTCAATTTGTGCATATTGATTTCGGAAAGTTTCAGCTGCCGGTTGTCCTGCATATTTTTCTTCGAATGCTTCGGTTACTTTTTTCAGTGCTTCCAAATTCGTTGCATCCCAATCGTCAAAACTGACGCTTGGCAACAAATCCATGGAAAGAATGATGTTGTAAGCATTGCTTGGGTCTTTCAACATTTGTGTTCTGGAAAAAGATTCCATTTTACTTTTTGCTTGAAGAAAAAGTTCAGAAACTTCTTCCTTGCTGCGGTTTTCTTCGTTTAACTGCAAGCGGGCTTGTGTTTGTTGAAACGCATCGAATTCACCTAAATAGCGGTTCATGGTTTTACTCCAACTGGTCCCACCGGCATTTGGTTTGGAAACGAAGGAGCTCGCCGACGTATTGATGGTCAGATGATCTCCAGGAATTAAGGTAATTGGAATTAAACTGTTTTTCTCATCACTCAATCTCAAGAAATAATATCCCAAACCAGGAATGTTTCCACTGATACTGAAACTTCCATCGTCGTTTATTTGTCCTTCGGCAACAGGAATGGTTCCTTTGTCGCTAGGTGCTTCGATAAACAAAGTCAATCCTGGCACACCAGTGATTTTACCGGAGATTTCAAAATTTGCTTCGAGTCCACCTGTTTCTGCTAAGTCCTTTTGGTTTTTGTTGTACCAAATAATTCCGCCAACAAGTGCGACAATTGCCACAAGGATTACCCAGGTTTTATGTTTGATCATCCAATCTTTCATGCATCAAGAAGTTGACGTAATAATCCATTTGCTAATTTCGGATCTGCTTTTCCTTGCGACACTTTCATCAATTGTCCCATAAAGAATCCAGTCAATTGTTTTTCTCCTCCTCTGTATCGAGCAACTTCATCTGGATTTAATTCAAAAACTTTCAAGATGAATCCTTTCAAGGCATCTTCATCGGAGTTTTGAATTAAATTTAATCGTTCGGCCACCTGTAAAGGAGATTCTTGTGTGGAGAATAAGGCCGGAAAGATGTTTTGTGAAGCAACGGAGCTAGAAACTTTCCCTTCTTCTACAAGGTGAATTAATTCGGCAATCACCAAAGGTTTCAATGGGAATTTATCCATCTCAATTCCATATTCATTCAAATAGGATTTGATGTCTCCCATCAACCAATTGGCCGCGGACTTGTAGTTTTTTGTATGTGCTAGAATAGATTCGTAATAAAGTGCAATTCCTTTGTTGTCCGTAATGTTGTAGGCATCGTATTCAGACAAGCCATATTCTTTTGTATAGCGTTGGAACAAGGCACGAGGCAATGCTGGCATTTCCTGCGCAACTGTTTCAATTTGTTCTTTAGTGATCGTAATTGGTGGGAGATCTGGTTCCGGAAAATAACGGTAATCATTCGCCGCTTCTTTGGATCGCATGGAAATTGTAATTCCTTTCAGCGCATCAAATGCTCTTGTTTCTTGCGATAATGTTCCACCTGCTTCCAATACTTCAATTTGACGAAGAATTTCAAATTCAATCGCACGTTGAACGTTTCGAATGGAGTTCATGTTTTTCACCTCTACCTTCGTTCCAAATTCTGAAACACCGACAAGTCTTACGGAAACATTCGCATCACAGCGCAGGGATCCTTCTTCCATGTTGCCATCACAAATATCCAGGTAGCGAACAAGTTTACGCACTTCCGTTAGGTAGTGGTAAGCTTCCATGGATGAACGCATGTCCGGTTCAGAAACGATTTCGAGTAGGGGAGTCCCCGCACGATTTAAGTCCACCAATGTATCGTAAACGTCCACATCGTGAATGCTTTTTCCGGCGTCTTCTTCCATGTGAATACGTGTCAAACCAATGGATTTCTCGGTTCCGTCATCTGTGCGAATAACGATGCTTCCTCCGGTACAAATTGGTGTTGTATCTTGGGTGATTTGGTATCCTTTCGGTAAATCGGGATAGAAATAATTTTTACGTGCGAAATGCTGTGCTGGTGCGATGTGTGCGTCGCAAGCAAGGCCTAATTTAATGGCGAATTCAATGGTTTTTTTGTTCATCACCGGCAAAGTACCTGGATGTCCAAGTGTCACCACGCTAATGTTTGAATTTGGTGCGGAACCATATTCATTTACATCGTTTGAATATGCCTTGGTTTTGGTCAACATTTGTGCATGGACTTCAAGTCCGATTACAACTTCGTATTTATCGCGAATGGATGCTTCCATAATTTTTAGATGCGGGAGATTAGTTCTTTCATGATTTGCGTCATTTTCGGCTCTTGTCTACTAGCCACTTCAATCACGTCTTGAACGCTCACTTTTTTGATTTTTCCAGGCACGCCTAAATCTGTGATGATGGAAATAGCAAAACATGGAATGCTCATGTGTCGAGCTACGATGACTTCTGGGACTGTTGACATTCCCACAGCATCAGCACCAATCACGCGAACGTATTTGTATTCAGATGGCGTTTCCAAGGTTGGACCAGTAAGTCCTGCGTAACATCCAACAGAAACTTTGATGGACAATTCTTCTGCAATTGTTTTTGCCATTTGAATCATGGATTCATCGTACGGATCGCTCATATCTGGGAAACGTGGACCTAATTCGTCGATGTTTTTTCCAATTAATGGATTTCCGGGGAATAAATTGATGTGGTCATTCATGATCATGATTTCACCTACGGCGAAATCTGGATTCACACCACCGGAAGCATTGCTCACGAAAAGTCGCTCAATGCCTAATAATTTCATCACGCGAACAGGAAAGGTTACTTGTTGTAAATCGTATCCCTCGTAATAGTGAAAACGTCCCTGCATTGCTACGACATTTTTTCCGCCAAGACGACCAAAAATGAGTTTACCTGAATGACTTTCCACAGTTGACACAGGGAAGTTTGGAATCGTTTCGTATGGAATTTCATCCACGATTTCGATTTCTTTCACGAGTCCACCTAGACCCGTTCCTAAAATAATTCCAATCGTTGGTTCAATACTTGTTTTGGCTTGAATAAATGCCGCTGTTTCTTTAATTGCTTGTAACATAATCTTTTATCATCGAATTAAACGCTTCTTCGTTCTCCATTTTCACGGTAATGGGAAGAACATACCAAGGATAGGTTTGTCGATCATGTTCAGAGAGAAGTCCTTGGATTTTCACTAGGTCCTTTTCTGTTGTGATGATGGCCATTTCCTTGCTTGCAAAGGTATCAAATTTTCTGTGAATTTCTTGGATATCTCCTTGTGTAAACGAGTGATGATCACCAAATTTAAGTTCTTCGACTTCATAGCTTTCCATCAAGTGGTTTTTCAAGGATGTGGACGAGGAGATTCCAGTCACCAATAAGATGGACTTTAGTTGCTTGACGGATGACCCAACCAATTGAAAATCGGCGTATTCGATTCGCGAGAAAAAGATCGGTAAATCATAGGATTCATAGCGTTTTCGATGAGTCATCATCTCTTCTTCCGTTAGATTTGGACATTTGGTCAAAATGATCGCATCTGCGCGATGAGCGCCTTGTTTGGATTCCCTTAGGTTTCCAGAAGGCAAGTGCCAATCGCTCAAAAATTGATTGTAAAATGGGGTCAAGAGAAGTTGAAGTCCAGGTTGAACATATCTGTGCTGAAAGGCATCGTCCAAAATTATGGTAGCTGATGGATTGATTTCCTTCATTTTGACAAGCGCATCTTGTCGTTTTTCGCAGACAAACACATTCGTTTTTGGAGCAAATTTTTGAAAGTAGGAAAGAGGTTCGTCACCTACTGTTGAGGCATCATCTGTGCTATGAACGTGTCGGTAACCCTTTGTTTTACGGCCATATCCTCGGCTTAGAATTTGAATGGAATGCTCATTCTGTAAAAGAGAAGTTAAATAGTTGACCATCGGTGTTTTTCCAGATCCTCCAACGGATAAGTTGCCAACCGATATCGATTTACCTGGAATAATAGTTGAGTTCAGAATACCGACATCAAAGAGGATATTCCGTGTATAAGTGATGAGCCAATATAAAATCGTAAAGGGAAGTAGTCCGATTTTTCTCATCCTCAAAGATACTCTTTATTGGTTGTTGTAGTCCGAAAAAGCTTGTTCGTCTGCAAAATAATAAATGCGAATTAGAGCGGTATCGTTTAAAAAGTCAATTTTACCGATGTCTACACGGTTGATAGATAAACCTGTTCGTTTCTCTAAATCCGCTTTCATTTCGTCGTATTTTTCTGGTGTAATTAAATCGATTCGTTCGTAGTTAATCGTTTTACGCGTTTCGTGTTTCATCAACCATAGGTTTTCTAGAATGAAGGTCAATAAAACCACGGAAACATTGATGACAGCTACTTCAGAAACACTCAACTCATTTGAGGCAAGTGCATTCACGACACTGATTCCGATGATCATGAACAAGTAGGTCATTTCCTTGATTTCGATGGCATCTGTTCGGTAGCGAATGATTCCGAAAATCGCGAATAATCCAAGTCCCATTCCCGTATCAATGTCCATTTGCATCAATCCAAAACACAGGAAAAATGTGATGGTTCCAATCAGGTAATAGGTGAATAAATAGTCCTTACGCTGTGTTTTAGGGTAATACAAAAAGCGAATTAAGATGGTTAAAAACAGCAAGTTGATTCCAAGGCGGACAAGTAACACATAAAAGTCATCACTAAACCACGTCAGAGTTGAACTGCTTAATGCAGCTTTTTTTAGAGGAAGTAGAAAGGAGTTAAATAGCATCATGGTTTATTTTCTTTAAATAAAGTAATTTTTTCTTAAAACGGTTGAATTTTAATTTGTCCTCGCCGTAAATTTCCATGGATCCGAGGCAATATTTGCTTAAGCGATATGGACGAATTCGTTGTTCTTTCATTAACTGATAGAAAACGGAATTTCGATTGAGGTCCTCTTGCTTTAATTCAGCAATCACGAGTTGTTTGAAGGATTTTTTCACCCCATCTTTTTCAAAAAGAATGTTAAAGTCTAGTGTTAATCGTTCGTTTTCTGTTTTTGAAACCAAGGTGATTCGCTGAAAGGAATTCCACATGGTTGGCACCAAATTTTTGTTGGCTTGCAGTTCCTTGTGAACAAATGCGAGGTCACTTTCTGGAAGCACTTCATTAAATTGATCTGTGACGATTCGTTTCTTGTCTGTTCGACCTTTAATTTTATGTTTAACTTCTAAAAAGAACAGATTTGATTCAACATATTTCCGAATGCGCACCTTAAAACGATTTCCTTTTGAATTGTGATGATCTTTAAAGAATGAAAATCGTTCATCATCAAAATATAGGCTTTCATAATGAGGGGTGGTAGTCTCCTCCACCGTCAAAACGTGATAAAAATCACAGAGTGAAGGTAAGAGTGTATCTAATTCAGTGAGAGTGAATGCGAATTTTGTATCCACACGATTCATCAACTTTACACGTTCCATTTCTTGCAAAGAAATAGGGCTAAATGATTGAAGTAGTTCGTGGATCAGGTTCATATATGTTAAGTCAAAGTTAACAAAATTTGTTTTCATTTCTAGCTTAGGATGTCGATTATCAGGAATACTTGTTTCTTCATTGAAAAGTTTTTCATGTTTCACTACTTTTGTTCTATGAATAAAAAGATCCTACTATTGGGTTCTGGTGAACTCGGAAAAGAATTTGTTATCGCATGTCAACGTTATGGTCAACACGTGATTGCTGTAGATAGTTACATTGGTGCTCCTGCCATGCAAGTTGCGGATGACTATGAAGTCATTAACATGTTGGACGGTGCGGAACTTGATCGCATTGTAGCGAAACATCAACCAGACCTTATTGTTCCTGAAATTGAAGCGATTCGAACGGAACGTTTCTATGATTACGAGCAACAAGGGATTCAAGTGGTACCAAGCGCTAAAGCGGCAAATTTCACGATGAACCGCAAAGCGATTCGCGATTTAGCATCGAAAGATGTCGGTGTCCGCACAGCAACATATCGTTACGCAACAAGTTTTGAAGAACTTGCTGCTGGTGTGGAAGTGTGTGGAATTCCTTGCGTGGTTAAACCACTTATGTCCAGTTCAGGAAAAGGTCAATCGGTGATTAAATCTCCAGAAGATATTCAAAAAGCGTGGGACTACGCCATGGAAGGTTCTCGTGGTGATTTGAAAGAAGTCATCGTCGAAGGATTTATCGATTTCGATTATGAAATCACGCTTTTAACAGTGACACAGAAAAATGGCGAAACCTTGTTTTGTCCACCAATTGGACACCGTCAAGAACGTGGTGATTACCAAGAAAGTTGGCAACCAATGCCGATGAATACAGAGCACCTTGCAGAAGCGCAAGAAATGGCGGCAAAAGTCACTTCCGCTCTCGGTGGAGCTGGAATTTGGGGTGTGGAATTTTTCATCACAAAAGAGGGAGCCTATTTCTCTGAGTTATCTCCTCGTCCACACGACACTGGAATGGTGACACTTGCTGGAACTCAAAACTTATCAGAATTCGAATTGCACGCTAGAGCTATTTTAGGATTACCCATTCCAAAAATTGAACACCTTCAAAATGGAGCAAGTGCGGTTATCTTAGCTTCAGAGTCTTCTGATCAAGCGCCACAATTTGTTGGACTTGAAAATGCGTTGTCCCTCGAAAACACGGAAGTACGCATCTTTGGTAAACCAACAACAAGACCTTATCGACGCATGGCTGTGGCACTCGCTTTTGGCACAGAATCTGTTGAAGACTTAGTCGAAAAAGCGAAATTAACCGCAGCTAAAATCCAAGTAAAATGAAACATTTCTTCCTCCTTTTAATGTGCATTCCATTAAGTTCTTTTGGAATGTCTATTTCGTATGAACTTCGAATGCCCAAACCTCAAAATCACTATTTCGAGGTACAAATGAATATTGCCGATAACGACGATAAACAAATTGAAGTGAAGATGCCCGTGTGGACACCAGGTTCATATTTGGTACGTGAGTTCTCGAAAAACGTCAATTTAGTGAAGGCATTCACTAAGGAAGGTAAAGCGCTTAAAGTTTCCAAAAAATCCAAAAATGCATGGTTGATTGATGCTGGAAATGAAAAGAACATTCAAGTGAAATATGAAGTGTATTCCTTTGAAGTTTCGGTGCGCACTCCATTTTTAGATTTAAGTCATGGTTTCGTGAGTGGTTCAGGTGTTTTTATGTACGTTGAAAAAGCCAAAAACCTAGCAGGATCAGTAACCGTGTTTCCACATGAATCGTTTAAGCGAATTTCTACTTCTTTGCCTTTAGATCAGACAGCAAAAGGTGCTGGACAACGCTTTACCTTTGAAAACTACGATCAATTGGTAGATTGTCCGATGGAAATTGGAAACCAAGAAATCTTTGAATTTTCTGCGGCGGGTGTCTTGCACACGGTAGCCATGTACGGTGATGCCAACTACAACGTCGAGCAACTCAAAAAAGACATGCCGAAAATTGTCGAGGCAGAAACAGCGGTCATTGGAAAAAATCCAAATAAGACGTATACGTTTATTGTGCACAATGTGGTCGATGGACAAGGCGGACTCGAACACATGAATTCAACTGTCTTGAGTGTGAACCGTTGGACCTACGCAGGAAAACAATATGTTGATTTTCTGAATTTGGTTGCACACGAATATTTCCATTTATGGAACGTGAAACGCATTCGTCCAATTGAATTAGGTCCCTTCAATTACGACGAGGAGAATTATACAACTTTGCTTTGGGTGATGGAAGGATTTACCTCCTACTACGACGAACTAATTCTTCGTCGAACTGGCTTTTACACAGAGGAAGAGTTCTTGGCGAAATTGCAATCCTCCATTAATTATGTGGAAGGATCTCCAGGTTCACGTGTTCAACCCGTTGCACATGCAAGTTTTGATGCTTGGGTTAAGGCATATCGTCCAAATGAAAACAGTTCTAACACCAGTATGACGTATTATTCGCGTGGTTCAGTTCTCGCTTCTGTCATTGATGCAATGATTGTTGCCGATTCAGATGGTAAAAAATGCTTGGATCATTTCATGCAACAGCTGTATACTACGTATTACGAAGGATTAAAACGTGGATTTTCGGAAGCAGAATTCAAAGCGGAATTGTCCAAATTCGTTGGTAAAAACATGGACGATTTCTTCGCGAAATATGTGGACGGTACGGAAATCATTCCGTATAAAGATTTTTATGGTCCGGTGGGATTAAACGTTCAGGATGTTACGACCAACAATCCATCTTTTGGCGCTAACGTGCGAGAAGAAGGAGGGAAGGTGATTGTGAAATCAGTACGCTTTGGATCGAGTGCTGAAGAGGCTGGAATCAGTGTAGGTGATGAAATCGTTGGATGTAACGCCTACCGTGTTGATCAGTCTATGTTCGAAGGTATGATGAGTGGAATGGGAAACATGGAAACATGTGATTTATTGATCGCAAGAGAGGAAAAATTGTTCTCTGTTCATGTGACCATTCGTCCGTACAAAAAACCACAATTTTTATTGACTAAATCGACATCGAATGAAAAACGCCTTCATTATTGGCTTCGTTAATTTTTGGATTCTAGGTTCAACCATTTCATTTGGACAAAGTCAATTTAAAAATGTACAGATTCCACCCGTTAAAACCTCCTATGCGTTTAACGAATGTGAACCATCCATTGCGATCAATCCGCGCAATACGAATCAAATTGCTGCTGGATCTGTACTAAAAGGTTATCATTACTCTGTTGATGGCGGACTTACTTGGACCAGTAAAAAAATGTCAAGTCCGTATGGTGTGTATGGTGATCCCGTTTTACAATTTGACCAACTTGGACGCTTATACTATTTTCATTTAGCGGATTACTCGAAAGGGACACATTTGGATCGTATTGTTTGTCAAACGTCTAATACCGTTTTAGGGAAATTTACTTCAGGAACATTTCCGGCTACGAATGGAACGAAAGTTCAGGATAAACATTGGGTAGTTATTGATCCGAAAACGAATGTATTGTACATGACTTGGACACAATTCGATGCCTATGATTCCGCGGATCCAAAAGACACCTCGATTATCGTTTTCTCGAAATCTCTTGATCGTGGAAAATCATGGACAACTCCGAAACGTATTTCCAAATTTGGTGGTGACTGCCTGGACGGTGATAATACGGTCGAAGGTGCTGTTCCTGCTTTGGGTCCGAATGGAGAAATTTACGTAACATGGACAGGTCCAAAAGGTCTCATGTTTCAAAAATCAACAGATGGCGGTTCAACATGGATGAAAGAAGAAAAACATTTGTCCAAGCAAGTAGGTGGATGGGATTTGCAAATCCCGGGATTCTATCGTGCCAATGGATTACCATTTTTGATGTCCGATATGAGCAATGGTCCAAATCGTGGAAACTTGTACTTGAACTGGTGCGACCAACGAAATGGCGATGATAATACAGATGTTTGGTTGCTGAAATCAACAGATGGCGGTGAATCTTGGTCAGAGCCGATAAAGGTCAACCAAGATCAAACCAAAACCCATCAGTTTTTAACCACGATGAGTATTGACCAGTCGAATGGAAACTTACATTTTGTTTATTACGACCGTCGAAAATACACGGGAAATGCCACAGATGTTGTTTGGGCAACGAGTTCCGACGGCGGAGTGAGTTTCAAAGAAGAAACGATTTCCCAAAAACCATTTACGCCGAGCAACAGAGTTTTCTTTGGAGATTATTTGGGTATTTCGGCAGTGAATGGACATGTTCGTCCAATTTGGCCGAGAATGGATGAAGGAAAAATTACCCTTTGGACTGCGCTTATTGATCCAATCAAACAATGACAACGGAAATGAGTATTGCCATACATGATTCTTGGAAAGTAGTGCTGGAAAGTGAGTTTCAACAAGCTTACTTTTCGAACTTAACCGAACAAGTTCGCCTGGCATACATTGAACACAAAGGAAGTGTTTTCCCGAAGGGATCTCAGATTTTTCGTGCCTTTGATTTATGTCCATTTGATCAGCTGAAAGTTGTGATTTTAGGACAAGACCCTTATCCAACGAAAGGACATGCACACGGACTCTGTTTTTCAGTGGAACCAGAAGTCAAGCCTTTTCCAAAGAGTTTATTGAATATTTTCAAAGAAATTCAGTTGGATTTAGGTATCCCAATGCCCGAAAACGGCAACCTTGCCCGTTGGGCAGAACAAGGGGTATTGTTACTGAATTCATCCTTGACCGTAGAAGAGGGGAAACCTGATTCACACAAAGGATTTGGTTGGGAAAAGTTCACAGATGCGGTGATTCAAACAATAAATGAACAAAAAACAGGAATTGTTTTCATTTTATGGGGAGCGAAAGCCATTTCGAAGGAATCCTACATTGATCATTCGAAGCACCTCATTTTGAAGTCGGTGCATCCATCACCACTGTCAGCACACCGTGGATTTTTTGGTTGCAAGCATTTCAGTAAAACAAATGAATTCTTGCGCATGATGGAACAAAGTGAAATTCAATGGTAATTCCCTAACTTTGCACGCGATGAACTTACAGAACGATTTATTTTTAAGAGCAGCAAGAGGAGAGCAAATCGAACGTTATCCCGTTTGGTTAATGCGTCAGGCTGGAAGAATTTTACCAGAGTATAGAGCGGTTAGAGCGAAACTATCTGGATTTAAAGAATTGGTAGAGACACCTGAATTTGCTTCAGAGGTAACGATACAACCCGTTGACTTACTCGGAGTTGATGCTGCAATTATCTTCTCGGATATTTTGGTGGTTCCAGAAGCAATGGGACTAACCTATGAAATGATTGAGCAGAAAGGACCATGGTTTGAAAAAACCATTCGTTCTCGTGAGCAGTTGTCGTTCATCGATCGCAACATTGACGTACAGGATCGTTTGTCCTATGTGATGGAAGCGATTCGATTGACGAAACGCGACCTAGCCGGACGCGTTCCATTAATTGGATTTGCTGGAGCACCTTGGACCATCCTTTGTTACATGGTGGAAGGAAAAGGTTCTAAAACCTTTTCGGAGTCTCGTAAAATGTTGTACACACAACCTGATTTAGCGCACGAACTGCTACAAGAAATTACCAATGTGACCATTGCTTATTTAAAAGCGCAAATCGAAGCAGGTGCGGATGCCCTTCAATTATTCGATTCATGGGCCGGAATTTTAGGCGATGATCAATACGAAGAATTTGGTATCAAGTACATTCGTCAGATTACAGAAGCGATTTCCAACGTTCCGTTTACCGTCTTTTCGAAAGGAGCAATTAGTTCATTGCCAAGTTTAGCGACGCTTCCATGTACGACCCTTGGTTTAGATTGGAACATGTCAGTCGATGTGGCACGAACTTTGGTTCAGGAAACAAAGACATTACAAGGTAATTTAGATCCTTGTGTGTTGTATGGCTCGAACGATTTAATTGAAAAGGAAACAAGAAAATTGTTAAAATCATTTAAAAGTCAAAGACATATTGTAAATTTGGGTCACGGGGTGTATCCCGATATTGACCCAGAAAAAGTAAAAGTTTTTATAAATACAGTGAAAAGTTATGAAATTTAACCAAAGAACTTTTGGATGTGTTGCCCTTTCATTTGCGGCGATGATGTCTGTTTCAACGAGCTTTGCTCAGAAAAGTAAAAAAACAAATGAGAAGGAAATTCTCAACATGACCTTTGAACATGTGAAAGGTGAAGATGTAACCGAATTGAACAACGTTGATATTGTTGGGAAAGGTGTGACATCGCCCACCGAGTTAAAAGCTGATATTTTCCACAAGTCGGGAACAGGAGACGTGGCAATTCCTACCAATGTTTATGGTAAGGAAGATCCAACGACTGAAAACGGTGGAGAGGTTTACGCTGGAATCGTTGCTTACAAGCCGGGTAAAACTGCGGGTGAGCGTTCATATGTTACCATCCAGTTGATGAAAAATGATTCACCAGTTACCTTGAAAAAAGGTTTGACATACTGTGTGGAATATTCCTTGTCCTTGGGTGAATCTTCGAAGTTTGCTTGCAACAACTTGGCAGCATACTTTTCTAAAGAAAATCCAGGAACAGGAGAGCCGGGAGCGATTTATGTTGCAACGGATCACGTCCTAAAAGGACAAATGAACAAAGTTCACAACGGTTTCTTTGGATGGGAAAAAGTGTGTAACACATACATCGCAAAAGGAGACGAGAAGTACATCACTATCGGAAACTTTGACCGCAATGAAACGACAAGATTTGAGGCAGTTAAAAAACCGAAAGAAAGCGAAGCAGATCCAATTGCACACGCATATTACTACATCGACAATGTCATTATCCGTTTGGTTGACAATGTATCTGAATGTGCTTGTTACAACGCACGTCCACCGAAAATCGAAGATGCATTCTCTACATTGATCTACGATAAAGCGCCGGAGATTACGGACAAAATGACGATTGACAAGAAAATTGAAGCGCATTCAATTTACTTCCGTCAAGGAAAAGCTTCATTAACAGAGAACGCGAAAGAAAACATGAACTTTGTGATTGAGCAAATGAATGCGAATCCAGCAATGAAAATTGAAATCTCTGGTAACAATGATGAACTTGAAGTAAAAGCAAGTAAAGAAAACGAAGAATACCTTGATTTAGATAGAAAACGCGTAGCGATTGCAGTGAAGTACTTCGTTGCTCAAGGAATTGCGGAAGACAGAATAATCAAAACGTACAAAGGAACATCTACTCCAAGTACGGAAATCGTTGAGGACGATGAGCAAGACGTGAAAGACGCTAAATGTCGCCGAGTTGAGTTTAAAGTGAAAATGTAATACGTTTTTAAGATACCTGAAAAGCCATCGAAAGATGGCTTTTTTTATGCGTTGAAATCTTGTAAAGCGAGGTAAAGTTCTTGGGTTGGAAGTCCCATTACATTGGTGTACGAACCTTCTATTTTCTCCACTCCGATGAATCCGATCCAATCTTGAATGCCATAAGAGCCGGCTTTGTCAAGTGGCTGATAGTTGGTGACGTAATGAGCTATTTCATTGGAGGTTAATTCGCGAAAATGAACAGACGTCTTCACGGAAAATGATGTAGAATTTCCGTTGTAAGAAAGAATAACTCCTGTGTATACATCGTGTTTCTTCCCGGAAAGTTTGTGAAGCAAGCGCATGGCATCTTGTTCATCCACCGGTTTTCCAATTACTTCATTTGCTAAATAAACGATGGTATCCGCGCAAATCAATAGTTCATTTGGAGCTAGTTCGTGTTGTAGGGCATCGGCTTTCTGCTGTGCAATCGAAAGAACAATTTGTTCGGGAGTGTTAGATTCGTCGAATTCTTCCGAACAATCTGCTTTTACAATCCGGAAATCAAATCCCATTTGACGCAATAAATCACTTCGTCTTGGAGAAGCAGAACCTAAAACAATCTTCATAAACTATTGGAGAATAAACAGATTAAGCCAAAGAACATGGACCATTTCATGAGGTGATTAATCCACGTTAACGTAGCTTCCTTCTTGATGATGTACAACAGTGCACTCGTGAAATTCACTGCTCCAGATAACAAAAGTAGAATCATGGTCACCTTATTCACTTGGAACCAATCAAATACGTAAAAACCGAAGATGAACAGAATCAATGGAATTTGAATCAAAATAATGGTCAAATATGCTGCTTTTTCCTTTCCGATTTTCATCGGCAAAGATTCCACATGGGCAACTAAATCACCTTGAATATCGTGGATGTCTTTGTTGATTTCACGTGCAAAATTTTGAATGAATGCACAGATTGCCAGAAAATAAATGAAAGAATAGTCGAGGTACGTGGACCAAGATTCTTCACGGTATGGTGAAAAGGGAATGGAACTTTCGTTCAGAACTTTGAAGAACCATACGGAAAGTAGCGGAACGAGTGCGGTTAAAAAGGCAATGATCAGGTTGCTAATCACCAGTTTGCGTTTCAATTGAACACTGTAAAACCAAAGTAAATTGATGGAAAGTAAGTGAACGAAAACAAAAATCAATGTAGCGTATTTAACAGATAAATACACCGCAATTAAAAAAGCAATCAAATTAAAACTCCAATGCCATAAAATCGCCCATCTTGGTTTCATGAATTTAGAGATAATGACTTTTTCGGGTTTATTGATTCGATCCGCTTTGACATCAAAGTAATCGTTGATGACATTTCCAGCAGCAGCAATGATCATCGTGGAGAAGATCAATAGAAAGTAATCGAGGTAATGAAAGTCTACTTTCTGATAACTATTGCTTTTCATCAGGTAAAAGGCCACACCAATCATGGTCATCACAATGATGAGGAGGTTTTTCGCTCGAATAAGTTTTAAAAAGTACTTCATGGTTTCAAGGTGTAAGTCGTTCGACGATTTTTCTGATGTGCTTTTTCTTTTTCGTTCACATCACTAATGGCATTAATGGCGGCATCAGTCATGATTGGCGAAGTGGAGCCGTATCCTTTGTAACTCAACTGAGTTTCAGGAATTCCTTTGCTCGTAAGGAAATCTTTTACTGCTTTGGCACGATTAGTCGATAAAAGCAAATTATCTTGGGCATTACCACGTGAATCGGTATGCCCACCAATCTCAATTTTCAAGTTTGGATGTGCCTTCAAGTAATTTGCGAAGGAAGTTAATTCCACGATAGATTCCGGACGCAATTTGGCTTGATTTAAGTCAAAGAAGACATTCGAAAGTACGTTTTCTGTGGAGGAATTTTCTGGATTCAACGGAATTTGAAGGTGGTAACTTTGTTCGTTTTCCTTCAAGGTCATATTGAAATTCAAGGAATAAGGAAGGTAGCCGGGATACGTAACTTCAATGGCATAATCCGTATTGATCGGTAATGGCACCATAAACGTTCCGTCCGTGGCATCTGCTTTGGATTGAATAACAACTTGTCCCGTAGATAGGTTTGTCAATTGGAAACTTGCTCCAAGTGATTTTTTCGTTTTGGCATCGAAGACGAAGCCATCGAAATAAAGCGTTTTGATCGGTTGATCTTCGACCGGTAACTCGAAATAATAGATGTCCATGAGTCCAAATCCACCGGGACGATCAGACGCAAAATAGGCAATATCTCCTTCGGGGGAAACCATGAGCGAATTTTCATCTGACAGTGTGTTGATTGGATAGCCTAAATTCTGTGGGAGTCCCCAATTTCCTTTTGCATCCATGCGGGAAACATAGAGATCTGAACCTCCCATGCCTACATGTCCACGTGAAGCAAAATACAAGGTTTTTCCATCTGGATGAATTAATACCGATTCTTCGTTTTGATTCGAATTGATGTGCGGAGGTAATGGTTCAGCGATGCTCCAGGTTCCATCAGCTAATAATCGAGATACGTAAATATCCGAGTCCCTTTTGCCTTCTCGGCTGCGTAATCCACGTATGAAATACAGTGTTTTTCCATCCGCAGAAAGCGAAGGTTGTGTTTCCCAGTGTGTGGAATTCACTTTTCCCGGAAGATTCACTGGATTACTCCATAATTTACCTATTTGCTCGGTGACGAATAAGTCACAACTTCCTTTTCCTTGACGATTTGCGCCGTAATCCACTCCACTTTCATCTGTACATGCAACGAAGATTAATTTTTTTCCATCTGGTGAAATACTCGGTGCTCCTTCGTTGTAGGGTGTATTGACATTACGGGGCATCGGATAAGACCGACTCCAAGTATTGTCGATTTGATGTGTAACGTAAAAATCTTCCTGTTCTCGTTTGTTTTCTCCTTGAAATTCAACAAGTCTTCGGGTGAAAAGCATGGTGTTTCCATCAACAGTAATGGTCGGATAATATTCGGAGAAATTCGTATTCACCGATGGGCCGATATTCTTTGGCTCAAAGGGTTTTGGATTTTTCATGGCCTGAATGGCGAAGTTTGCACAATCTTGCATGCGTCGAACCGTTCCCAAATTTTCTTCTTTCGCATTTGGATTTTTCAGGTAACGTGAACAGCTTTGAATCGCCCCGTTGTAATCTGCAGTGGCCATTTGACAGGTTGCTAAATGGTATACGGTGGAACCACTGATGCTGTGGTTGGGATCAATCTCTAAGGCACGCGTGTAGTGAAAAATAGCAAGCTTGTAATTTCGCTGCATCTCATTGAATTCCGCACTTAACAAATGTGCTTCCCAGAAGTTGGAGTCCTTTTCTAAGGCTTTATCCAGAAGTTCGATGCCACTTTTGAAATCGTAGGCACCGGTCATTGGATTCATTCCTTCCTTTGGTGCTTTCTCGGCCAATTCGAAATAGTGAATCGCTTTTTTATTTGAACTTGAATAAGGGAATTGCGCTGTCGAACAACCGTAAAAGAATAGAATAAAGATGGGTAAGAGTAGCGCGTTTCTCATTTAAGGAATGTTCATGAATTTATGGGTCTGTAACGAAATCTTCCATTTTTGGTTACCTTTCACATAGTCGATTATCAGGGGGAGTAATTTATCCTGTTTTTCCCATTCCGGTTGCAAGTATAATTGACAATTGTCAGTTACTTTTTCTGCGTGTTCTTCCGCCCAAGTAAAATCTGAAATATGGTTGATAACCACTTTTAATTCCTTTGCTTTTTCGTAGGCTTCCTCAATGGGTTTCATAAATTTCTTTGGAGAAAAACAATACCAATCGATGGGAGCATCTAAACTGTGCACACCTGCTGTTTCGATGGCTACTTCGATGTGATTTTCATGTAAACAGTTGACTAATTCTACTAACGAATGCATCGTTGGTTCTCCACCTGTAATCACGACAAATTGCGCATTTACAGACAGGACTTCCTGCAGAATTGCATCAATTGTCATGAGTTGATCCGGAGTACTTGTCCAACTTTCTTTTACGTCACACCAAACACAACCAACATCGCATCCCGCTGTACGGATGAAATAGGCCGCTCGTCCAGTATGAAAGCCTTCACCTTGAATCGTGAAGAAATGTTCCATGATTGGAAGTTGGTTGCTAGCAGATGAACGATTATTTGACATAGAACAAAGTTAAGCAATTCTACTTGTTTTTACCGGACGTTTTTTCAATCCGATTTTCATTATATTTGTTTTAACCTAAAACGAAACTATGAAGCAAATCATTACACTACACTTACTGTTTATTGCCTATTCTTTTTCCGCTCAACAAATTGAAAATGGCAATATGGAGTCATGGGATAACCTTGGATTAATCACTGAAGAACCCACGAATTGGAATGGGTTTAAGTCTGGGACAGGTGGACTCGTGTCTTTTGGTTCCCAGCAGTTGGAACAATCAACAGCGATTCGTGCAAACGCAACAGGAACTTACTGTGCTCGAATTTGGTCGAAAAGCACACTTGGAATTGTTGCTAATGGAACAATGACATTAGGTCAAATTAATATGGGAAGTACAACGGCTTCTAGTCCATTGAATTATAATTACTCCAAAACTTCGGATACACTTTTTTCTGAACCAATATCAAATGTTCCTGATTCCGTTGTTTTTTGGGCAAAATATACCGCTGGAACAGGACAGCAAGCGCGCATGCACGCGATCATTCACGATAGCAGCAATGTGCACGATCCGATTGACGCCGCATCACAACCATTTGTCGTGGCACGTGCTGAATTAAATTATTCACCAACTGGTGGAAATTGGGCGCGATTTTCTGCTCCATTTGCCTATGAGGTACAAACTGGACTTATGCCAATAGCGAAGTACATTTTGTTGACATTTGCGACAAACAAAAATCCAGGTGGAGGAGCAGCTAATGATGAGGTTCTTCTTGACGACATCGAATTAATCTACAATGCCAGTTCCATTGGTGAACTTACGTCAACGGTACAATTGTATTATTCTTCGGTTTATGGCTTGATGTCCAAAGACCTTTCTATGGACACAGACCTTTCCATCTATAGTATTTCTGGTCAATTGGTGAAAAAAGGCAGCCTTGCGCAGTTGAGTGGTAAAACATTGCCATCCGGACAATACCTCTTGAACTTTCAAGGGAAAAGTCAGAAATTGTTCATTCCGTAAAACGAACGAATGAAGATTTTAATTACTGTTTGTTGCATTCTATTTACCTGTCTCGTCCATGCTCAAAATCTGAAGGTAAGCGGTTTTGTGTACGATGAAGATAAACAAGCTATTCGCAGTGCAAGAATAAGTGTTGTTGGCGAAAGTATTGGTGTGTTTTCAAAGTCTGATGGTTCTTATGAGCTGTATACTCATTCCGGAAAATTAACACTGCGGTGTAAAATCGATGGAGGACAAGTCGACACGTTGTTCATTGAAAACCTTCAAGCAGACATGAAACACGATTTCTATGTAAAAGATAGAGTGCAAAGTGTGGAACAGGTCAAGGTGATGGTTGGTAAATTCGATAAACCGATCGAAGAGCAAACCGTTACGATGTTGGTGTTGAAACCCGAACTGATTGAAAACAAGAACACACGAAGCATTGAAACGGCACTCGATCAAACTCCTGGATTGAATATTTTGGATGGTGAACCCCAGATTCGCGGAGGAAGTGGATTTACCTTCGGTGTCGGTTCGAAAGTTGCCGTAATTGTAGATGACATGCCCATGCTTTCTGGTGATGCTGGACGTCCAGAATGGGGATTTATTCCGGTGGAGAACATCAGCCAAGTAGAAGTAACCAAAGGTGCTGCATCGGTACTTTCAGGAAGTTCTGCACTTTCTGGCTCCATTCACATTCGAAACGCCTATCCCAAAGCAAAACCGCTGACAAAAATTCAAATGTACTCTGGAGCTTATTCGAATCCATCTGATCCCTCGATGAAATGGAACGAGAAGTATCCCGGAATTCATGGATTGACGTTTTTACATACGCGTCGCATTGGACGCTTGGACCTAGTGCTTGGTGGAAATTTAAACCTCGATCATGGATACATTGGTCCACCAAAAACGGACTCGCTTGTTGCAACTATTTTTCCAGATACCATAACAAATTTCACTGAAAAGGACTTGGTTTCAAAACGTGCACGAATGAACTTTAACCTGCGTTACCGCTCAGAAAACATAAAAGGATTGTACTATGGACTGAATGGAAACTTCATGAAAATGCATACATCCATGCCATTGGCTTGGTTGAATGATTCTTCTGGACTTTATCGCGCGTATCCGGGAGCCATTTTCTTGCAAGACCAATTCATTTTCAATGTAGATCCTTTCATTCATTATTTGACAGAAAACAAGGGGAGACATTACCTTCGTTCAAGATTACTAAAGGTAGACAATCAAATGTCCGCGAATCAATCCAATAAAGCCATGACGTACTATGGTGATTACATGTATCAGCGAAAATTAACGGATTGGAAGCAGATTGAAATGATTGCGGGATTAACAGGAACATTAACCAATTCAGAAGCTAATATTTACGTTGGATCTGGGTCTCCTTACAATCAAATGATGAATGTTTCGGTCTATTCGCAATTGGAAAGCAAATGGAATGACCGTTTGAATGTATCCGCGGGTGGACGTTTCGAGTACTTTCAATTAAACGATACCATCACGGCAAGTAAGCCCATCTTTCGAGCTGGAACAACCTATCGCATTCACAAGGCGACGTTTTTGCGTGCGTCCTACGGACAAGGATTTCGTTTTCCAACAATTACGGAGCGATTCATCAAAACGGGCGTAGGTAATTTTGGTGTGTTTCCGAATCCAAATTTAAAACCAGAGAGTAGTTGGAATGCGGAAATTGGCATCAAACAAGGAATCAAGATTGGGAATGTATTGGGGTATTTAGATGTGGCGGGATTCTGGCAGGAATACCAAAACACCATCGAATACATGTTTGGGATTTGGCACGAATTAACCTCTGTTCAGGCGATGGGCTCCAGTGCAGGATTTATGTTTTTAAATACGGGAAATTCCAGGGTGACGGGAATCGACATCTCTTACGCCGGAAAAGCACAAACGTCAAAAACGAATGAGTTGACTTTTCTTTTGGGCTATAATTACATTGTTCCCATTACATTGAGTCCGAATTACGTGTATGCAACGGACTCCTTGAATCGTGTTTTTAGTTACCAGTCAACTTCTCTGGATCCGAGTAAAGGAATTCTGAAATACAGATTCTTGCACAATGTGAAATTGGATGTGGAACATACATGGAATAAGAAAGTCTCTGCCGGTGTCAGTGCGAAGTATTTTTCGAAAATCGTGAACATGGATGCGATAATCAAGGACTTTGAGCAAGTGACGGTTGATAATGAACTGTTGCAAGATTTAACCTACATGGATTATTTTCAGTCGCACCGATTTGGCAATTGGATCTTTGATGCACGTTTATCCTTTCATTTCTCAGAACAGCACAAATTAGCGGTGATTGGCAGTAATATTTTCAATCGAACATATTCATTGCGTCCGCTGAAAATCGAAGCGCCAAGAACCGTAATGATTCAATACACGTATCGTCTAGAAGGGAAATGATTTATCCTTTGGCTAATTCGTAGCGCAACCAGTTTAAGGCGCTTAAAACGGTCATTTGAATGTTTCGCTCGCGGTTATCTCCGAATTGAAATTTGCGCGCAACGGTTTTTCCAGAAATACACAATCCAACCCAAACCAATCCTACAGGTTTATCAACGGTGCCTCCGTTTGGACCAGCAATTCCAGTGGTTGAGATGCAAACATCTACACCCAATTTTTTCGCGCCGTTTTCAGCCATTTCCATCGCGACTTTTTCACTCACGGCTCCTTCGGAAAGGATTGCGTCAATGGAAACGTCACAAAGACGGTGTTTCAAATCGTTGGAATAGGTGAGGAGTGAACCCATAAAATAATCGGATGCGCCCGAAATACTGGTGATTTGCTGGGCGAGGAGTCCACTAGTCAGACTTTCTACTGTACCAATGGTTTTGCCTTTGTCTTTTAATAAGGAACCAATAACATCGGGCAACGTATCATTTTCATATCCAAAAACAGCTTCTGGAAGGCGATTGGCTAATTCCCGGAAAAATTCCATGATTTCAGCTTGATCTTCTTTTCCTTCGTAGGAAGTAATGCGCAGTTTGACAAGACCGGGTGAGGGTAGATACGCTAAACCAAATCCCCTTTCACGAATGCGGTCCTCCCAATCACTAATTTGTTCAGCTAAAAACGATTCGCCAATTCCTTGTGTGAGTGCTGTGTAATGGTACATCGCTTTTAATTGAAAGCGTTGCATCAATCGAGGAATCAATTCTTCTTGGACGATTCCTTTCATTTCGTAGGGCACACCCGGTAAGGAAACACAAAAGCGTCCGTTTTTCTCAAACATCATTCCCGCGGCAGTTCCATAATTGTTCGTTAAGATTTCACAATCGACGGGTAAGGCTGCTTGCTGAATATTCGATTCCAACATTGGGCGATTACGAGAGGCAAAATACGCTTCGATTTTCGCTAATGTTGCTTGATGTATTTCGAGTTTCGTGTCAAAATATTCACACAAAGTGTGTTTGGTGATGTCATCCTTCGTTGGACCAAGTCCGCCGGTTATGATTACACAATTCGTTTCCGGATAACATTGATCGAGTGCTTCTAAAATGCGTTGTTTGTCATCTGCTATAACAAGTGAACGCGTTACACGCGCACCGATTTTTGATAATTCTTGACCCAGCCACGAAGCGTTTGTATTGATGGTTTGTCCAATCAACAACTCATCGCCGATGGCTAGTATTTCAATGTTCATTTTCGAACGAATTTAGCAATGGATTCGATGTGTCCTGTGTGAGGGAATTGATCAGCTAGCGCATATTTCTCTAATACATATCCAGCTTCATTCAAGGTATTTGCATCCCTTGCTTGGGTGGATGGATTACACGAAATATACACGATGTGTTGAGCGCCTAAATCAATGACTTTCTGTAATGTCTTTGGTGCAATTCCCGCTCTTGGTGGATCCAAAACAATGCAGGAGATATTACCTTGGTAATGTGGGTATTCTTTGAGGAATTTCCCTACGTCCGCAGCGTAAAAGTCGATGCTGTGAATACCATTTTTTTTCGCGTTTTCACGCGCATCCTCAATCGCTTTCTCGATGATATCGACTCCAACGATTTTAACGTTTGGATTTCGTTTCGCTAATAATTGTCCAATGGTTCCCGTTCCACAAAATAAATCCATCACTACTTTTTCGGATGGAATTTCTTCTTCGAATACGTAATCCAATGCTTTTGCATAAAGCAATTCCGCACAGGATGGATTTGTTTGAAAGAAACTTTCCATGGAGATTTGAAAGGTCAAACCGGAAAGAACCTCTTCAATCACTTCTTGTCCGAAAATCAGTTTGGAAGTCCCATTTTCAATTTTTGCACGGTCTGCAACATTGTCATTTTCGGTATGCCATAATCCAGCGATTCTGCCTGGAAGTAAATTTTGCAGAAAATCAGCAAATTTGGAGACGTCAAATTGTTTGTCAACATCCGACGATGTCACCAAATTCAATAGAATTTGATTCGTGTGAAAGGATTTTCTAACGACGATATGGCGAAAGAATCCAACCTTTTTTGGTGGATGCCAAGCAGGAAGATTCGTTGCTTTTAGGAAGATTCGAATTTCACGAAGTTTGGTTTCCCATTCCTCATCAAACATTCCGGATGCTTTGTTTAAGCTCTCCACTTTCCACCACGTTCCTCTTCGTTTAAATCCTAAAGCGAATGCATCGTCTAACTCTTGATTCGTTTCTAAATCATGTTCAATACAGGAGAAACTGTATTCCATTTTATTTCGATAGAAATAATGTTTTGGAGAAGAAATAAAGGAGTCGAAACGTTCGCGCACTTCTTTGATTCCACTCAATCGTTCAAAGGTGGTCAATGTCGATTCGCGTTTAACTTCTTCTTGTTTCTCAACTGGAACATGGATATAGGGTCCGCCGGAAATTTCTTGAAAGCGTTGTTCTGTTTCAAATTCCGATCGTTTTTCTACTTCGATTAATTTCGCCTCTGCGTAGTTTTTTCTTTTCGTTTCAATGCGAACACGTACGGTTTGACCAGGGAACGTATTGTCAACAAATACCACAAAATGACCATGCTCTGTCTCTAACTTCGCAATCCCTCTTCCACCAAAAGCATAGTCCGTAATTTCTACGGAAATCTCATCTCCTCTTTTCATATTAGATCATTCCTCGAATTACGCCTTTATCAGAAGCTTGTATAAATCCAATGATTTCATCGCGTAAAGGTGTTTTGTCCATGCTTTGTAACACGGCGTCAACTCCTTTGGATAAGTTGCTGTTTTGAACGTAAATTGTTCGGTAAATGTCCTCGATTTCACGTACTTGCTCATCTGTATATCCTCTTCTTCTCAATCCTACGGAATTCACACCGGCGAAAGTCAATGGCTCACGAGCGGCCTTGATATACGGTGGAACATCTTTACGGATGAGGGATGCTCCTCCAATGAAGGCGTGTTTTCCAATATGAGCGAATTGTTGTGCAGCCACTTTTCCTTCAAGAATGGCAAAATCATCGATGATGACATGTCCGGAAAGTCCGGTGTAACTGGCTAAAATAACATTGTTACCAATTTGACAATCATGCGCAATGTGCACGTAAGTCATTAGAAGACAATTGTCACCTACAGCGGTTTTCATTTTATCACTTGTTCCACGGTGAATGGTTACACATTCACGGATTTTCGTATTGTTTCCAATTTCAACGGTTGTGTATTCATTGTCGAATTTCAAATCCTGAGGAACGACACCCAAAACTGCTCCAGGGAAAACTTCACAATCCTCACCGATGCGCGTGCCAGGATACAAGGCAACATTTGAATGAATTCTGGTTCCATTTCCAATGATGACATCCTCGTGAATGACAGCGAATGGATCAATTCGGACGTTTTGTCCAATCTGGGCATCTTTCGAGACCGAGGCTAAAGATGAAATCATTTATTCTTTGTCTTTAATAATTTGTGCGAGCATGCTTGCCTCGGAAACAACTTTTCCGTTGACGTATGCTTTTCCGCTCATTTCTACCAATCCACGACGGATTGGAGAAGTCAATACCAATTCAAACACAACGGTATCTCCTGGCATTACTTTTTGTTTAAATCGCACATTGTCGATTTTCATGAAATACGTCGAATACAAATGTGGATCCTCCACTTTCGTTAAAGCGAAAATTCCACCAACCTGTGCCATTGCTTCGATTTGTAAAACACCTGGAAAAACTGGGTTTCCAGGAAAGTGTCCGGTGAATTGAGGTTCGTTCATCGTGATGTTTTTCACGCCTAGAATGGAATTTTCCTGAATTTCAATGATCTTATCGACCATTAAGAACGGATAACGGTGAGGTAAAATACGCTCAATGTCATTGATGTCGTAAACCGGATCTTTCGTTAAGTCGAAGTGACGTCCTTGATTTTGTTGTTTTTTAATTTGCTCTTTTAATACTTTAGCAAATCGCACATTTCCAGAATGTCCAGGACGCGCAGCTAAAATGTGAGCTTTGATTGGTTTTCCAACTAGTGCTAAGTCACCAACAATATCTAAAAGTTTGTGTCGAGCAGGCTCATTTTCGTATTGGAGTTTCGTGCTATTCAACACACCAATTCCATCGATGGAAATTTGAAGTTTATCTTTTCCTAATAGTTTTGCAAGTCGATCTAATTCTTCTTGAGCAACATCTGGACGGTCAACCAAAACAATCGCATTGTCCAAGTCTCCACCTTTGATGAGGTTGTTACTTGCCAAATATTCCAGTTCACGTAGGAAAACAAAGGTGCGACATTTTGCAATTTCCTTTTTAAAATCACCCAGTTGATACATGCTTGCGTGCTGCGTGCCAAGAACAGGGGAGTTGTAATCAACCATCACGGTTAAACGGTAATTCACATCTGGTATCGCCAAGAATTCAATTCCTTTTTCTAGGTCTTCCCACGGAATGTTCTCGTTCAGTTCGAAATAATCTCTATCGGCAGTTTGATCTTCGAATCCAACGCGTTCAATTTCATTGACAAAAAGAATTGCACTACCATCCATGATGGGAATTTCGGGGCCGTTGATTTTGATTAATGCGTTGTCCACTTGACAAGCGTACAATGCCGCAAGGACATGTTCTGTGGTATACACACGTGCACCATGTTGCTCCAGCGTTGTGCCACGATCTGTTGCTACAACATAATCCACATCCGCTTTGATGATTGGTTGATTTTCTAAGTCAACACGTTGAAATTTATACCCATGATTATCAGCAGCTGGACAAATTTCCATTGTTACAGGTTCTCCTGTATGGAGTCCAACTCCATTAAAAACTATGGATTCTTTGAGTGTGCGTTGTTTTTCTGTCATTCTATTTATTTTTTCGTGAGTTCCTTTAACTGTCTTTCGAACTCTTGTATTTTAGTTAGGATATAAGGTAATTTTCTAAATCCAATGTATGAACGCTTGAAATCGTTGTGGTTAATTGCGGGAGATCCCATTAGTGTATCCGCGGATTTTACTGTGGATGGAATACCTGATTGCGCAACGATTTTGGTGCCATCTGCAATATGCAAGTGTCCTGCGACTCCGGTTTGACCACCAATCATAACATATTTGCCAATTTTTGCGGAACCAGCGATTCCAACTTGCGCAGCCATTGCGGTGTGTTGATCTACATCCACATTGTGTGCAATTTGACAAAGGTTATCAATTTTAACTCCTTTTCGGATATACGTTGATCCCATTGTGGCACGGTCAATCGAACAATTGGAACCAATTTCCACATCGTCTTCAATGATTACATTTCCAATTTGCGGAATTTTTTGATAGACACGGTTTTCATCTGGAGCGTAACCAAATCCATCAGAACCAATTACTGTTCCAGAGTGGATGATGACATTATTGCCGATTTGACAATCAGCGTAAATGCTCACATTTGCAAAAAGAATCGAATTGTCACCAATTTGTACGTTGTCACCAATGACGACATTCGGATAAATTTGAACATTGTTACCGATTTTCACGTGTTTCCCAATGTAAGCGAATGCTCCAACGTAAGGATCGCTTCCAACGGTTGCCGATTCATGAATGAAAGATGGTTGCTCAATCTCTGGCTCTTTGCGATTCATGCTGTTGTAAATCTCCAATAATTTCGCAAAACAGGCATAGGCATCGTCCACGCGAATGAGGGTCAACGTAGATGGTAATTCTTTGGAGGGACTAAAAGTTTTATTGACAATGCAAATACTCGATCCAGTCGTGTAGATGAATTCTTCGTATTTTGGATTGGAAAGAAAACTCAAAGACCCTTCGTTTCCTTCTTCAATTTTGGCTAGTCCATTGACACTGGTGGATGGATTTCCATCAACATCTCCTTGTAAAAGGCCAGCGATTTGTTCGGCTGTAAATTCCATTAATCAAAGTTACAAAAAGGTAAGACGGAGAAACGAAGCTAAAAGTCAATTTATCAACAATGAAAAGTCCAATTTTGTTAGAAATCCAGCGTGTCTGCCGTTAAATCGTAGACTTTAATTTTGTCCTTGTACCAAATGCACTTAACGAACAGCGTTTCTTTGGATGTTTTTGAAACGTTAAATTGAAGGCAATGAACGGGTTTAGGGTGCTGTGAAAGGAAAGAACGACTAAAGTTGAAACGTCCATTTTTGCGAATCAAACGGTTCAATTCTTTGTCGTTTTTAATTCCAATGGACTTCATTTTTTCTTTCAATACAGTGGAAGAATCCATGTAAAAAAGGAACTCGTTTTTCGGAATAAATAAGATTGTTCCGGGCAATTCAGTGTCCGAGTTTGTCGGTGAAATTTGACTTGCTTTTTTTGGAGAAAAGATAATTTCAGTCATGAAACTTTCATCTCCCATCGTCATAAAGCAATGTTTTTTCTTTCCTTTTGACGTTTCGTAGTCAATGCGGTAAACCTTATCTAATCCTTGTTTTTTACTTTTTCCAAAGTCGACTGTTCCTGCCTGAACTGTTTTTAAAAATTCAGACTCCGTAAATCCTTGTTCTTTGATTTCATCAAATGACGAAGCATTCACGACAATCATTCGGTTGAATAAATTGTCCTTCACACGATTGGAAGGAAACCAACTGCAACCTTTGTTATCGAACATAAAAACAACCATGATTGCCCCAATGGTAAATCCTAGTCCGTAATATTTTAATCTTCTAAAAAAATCTTTCATGGCATAAAAAAAGGGAGCGAACTCCCTTTGAAATTACATTAATGAATTTAGTTTTTCTTCTAAAACTGCTTTTGGAACAGCTCCGACTGATTTGTCAACTACTTCACCATTTTTAATAAATAATACTGTTGGGATGCTACGAACACCAAATTGAGCAGAAACACCTGAATTTAAATCCACGTTTACTTTTCCAATAACCGCTTTTCCTTCATATTCGTTTGCCATTTCTTCGATAACTGGACCAATCATGCGGCAAGGACCACACCACTCAGCCCAAAAATCAACAACAACTGGTTTATCTGACTTCATGACTAATTCGTCAAAGTTCGCATCTGTGATTTCTAATGCCATTTTATTTTGTTTTAAGTATTTAAATTCCCTTTTCGGGCGTAAAATTAAGTCAATTTCTTTAATCAAAGGTTACGCCAAACGCTTTTCTCCGTCAAAATGTCTGAATTAGGCTAATTCCATGTCCAAATATTTCGCCGTATACGATTTTTCTTTTGCCTTTTTAACCATTTGTTCCGGTGTTCCGGTAAAGAGAATTTCACCCCCTCTAAATCCGCCTTCTGGACCTAAATCAATGATGTGATCAGCAATTTTGATGATGTCCATATTGTGTTCAATGACCAAAACCGTATTTCCTTCGTCCACTAATCTTTGCAATACCTCTAACAGCATACGAATGTCTTCGAAATGCAATCCCGTAGAAGGTTCGTCCAAAATGTAAATGGTTTTTCCTGTGGCTTTTTTCGCAAGTTCGCTGGCCAATTTAATGCGCTGAGCCTCTCCACCCGAAAGTGTTGTGGAGGATTGTCCTAACTTGATGTAGCCGAGTCCAACTTGTTGCAAGGTATGAAGCGTACGGTAAATTTTTGGGTGTTTTTCGAAGAATGGAACGGACTCTTCAATTGTCATGTTCAGTACATCGGAAATGCTTTTTCCTTTATAACGTACTTCCAATGTTTCTGGATTGTATCGTTTTCCATTACAGGTTTCACATTCGACATAGACATCTGGAAGAAAGTTCATTTCGATGAGTTTCAATCCACCTCCGTTGCAGGTTTCGCATTTGCCTCCGGCGACATTAAACGAAAATCTACCAGCCTTGTACCCGCGTATTTGGGATTCAGGCAAAGCCGCGAAAAGGCTACGGATTTCATCAAAGACTTTAGTGTAGGTAACTGGGTTTGAACGCGGTGTTCTTCCAATCGGACTCTGATCGATTTCAATGACTTTGTCCAAATGTTCTAGTCCATCGATGGATTTATAACTCAATGGCTTACGGATGTCTTGATGGAAATGATTCATCAAAAGCGGATAAAGTGTTTGATTGATCAAAGACGATTTCCCACTTCCGGATACTCCCGTGACACAGGTAAATGTTCCTAATGGAATACTGAAATTGACGTTTCTTAAGTTGTGTCCATTCGCGCCTTTCAACGTCAGCTGCTGTCCATTTCCTTTTCGGCGACTTTTCGGCACTTCAATTTTACGCGTGCCGTTTAGGTATTGTGCGGTTAACGAATTGCTTGTCAATACGGAATTTAAATCTCCAGCACTGACGATGTTGCCGCCAAAGAATCCTGCTCCCGGACCAATATCGACAATAAAGTCGGCAGCTTCAATCATTTCTTTGTCGTGCTCAACGACCAAAACAGAATTCCCAACATCTCTCAGTCGTTTTAATGACTGAATGAGTTTGGTGTTGTCTCGTTGATGCAGTCCAATCGATGGCTCATCAAGGACATACAATACATTGATTAATTCTGTTCCAATTTGAGTCGCCAATCGAATGCGCTGCGCCTCTCCACCGGATAAACTTTTTGCACTGCGGTGTAAGGTTAAGTAATCCAATCCCACTTCTAAAATGAAGCGAATGCGTGTTCGGATTTCCTTCAAAATTTCGGCGCCAATTTGCTTTTGATCGGCCGTTAAATGTGTTTCAATTTCAGTTGCCCAACGATTTAATTGCTCAAAATCCATAAAGGCAATGTCACCAATGGTTTGATTGTTCAATTTAAACTGCAATGCTTCTTTACGTATGCGAGCTCCGTGACATTCAGGACAGGTTTTTTTATTCATGAATCCTTGCGCCCAACGTTGAATTCCAGCCGTACTATCCTCGGAATGACGCGTCATGAAATTGGCAATTCCTTCAAAGCGATCTTCGTTGGATTTTGCATTCATTTCCATATCCTCGTTACCATAAAGAAACAATTGAATTAACTCCTCATCCAAATCAGCAATTGGCGTATTCAGGGAATAGCCCTGTTTGATGAGAATGGCTTCCATTTTTTCGAATATCCACACGCGTTTGTATTCGCCAAGCGGAGCAAATCCTCCCTTTCGAATGGATAAACTAGGATTTGGAATGATCTTTTCAATGTCGATTTCACTTACTTCTCCCAATCCTTTGCAACTTGGACAAGCGCCATATGGCGAGTTGAAGGAGAATAAGCTTGGTTCTGGTTCGGGATAACTGATGCCGCTTGTTGGACACATTAAGGAACGACTGTAATGTTTCACGTTATCGGATTCAAGGTCCATCACCATCATCGTCGATTCGCCCATTTTCATGGCAACTAACACGGAGTCGTAGACGCGTTTCTCGTCTACTTGTCCAATCAACATGCGGTCAACAACCACTTCGATGTCATGAATTTTGTAGCGGTCCAATTTCATGCCTTTCACGATGTCCTTGATTTCTCCATCCACACGAACTTTCGTATAGCCATTGCGGAGTATTTGCTCGAAAAGTTCACGGTAATGTCCTTTACGTCCCTTTATTTTTGGTGCAAGAAAGGCAACTTTCTTCCCTTGGAAATCTGTATGTAATCGCTCACAAATGGCTTCATCCGAATATTTTACCATCGGTTCATTCGTGACATAAGAATAGGCTGTTCCGATTCGCGCAAAAAGAAGGCGGAAGAAGTCGTAGAGTTCGGTTATGGTTCCAACGGTGGATCGTGGTGAACGTGAAACTGTTTTTTGTTCAATGGAAATAACGGGACTTAATCCATCAATTTTATCCACGTCTGGACGTTCGAGTCCACCAATAAATTGTTTGACGTAACTCGAAAATGTATCGATGTAGCGTCGTTGTCCCTCCGCAAAAATGGTGTCGAATGCCAAACTGGACTTTCCGCTGCCACTCAAACCTGTAAAAACAATGAGTTTGTTTCGCGGGATTTGAAGCGTGATGTCCTTTAAATTATGTTCTCTTGCTCCGTAAATATCGATGGTTTCTTGGGAGCCTGTGCTGGTGTTTTTTGACATTGAAGTTAAAATGGACTAATGAAATCTTTAAACAAAGTTCCTTCTTGGTCTTTTGGTGAAATAAGTGGATTTTCAATTTCCCAGTCAATTTTCAAGTCGGAATCATTCCACAAAATACAGCCCTCGTGCTCTTTCGAATAGGTGTTTGTGCATTTGTAGGAGAAAATGGTGTCGTCTTCTAAGGACACAAATCCATGCGCAAATCCTGGTGGAATCCATAGTTGATTTCGGTCGGTTGTATTCAAAACGATTTTAAAATGTTGGCCGTAACTTGGTGAATTTTTACGAATATCAACTGCCACATCTAACACGCTTCCGGTAATGACTTGAACTAATTTCCCTTGGTCAAATGGAGGTGCTTGAAAATGTAATCCACGCAAAACGCCTTTTTTTGATTTGGAAAGATTGTCTTGAACAAAAGTTAAATCTGGTATGAATTCTTTGTATGATTCTATGTTAAATGATTCAAGAAAAAAGCCTCTTTCATCACCAAACACAGTTGGATAAACGGACACAAGTCCTTTTGGAAATTCGTGTATTGTTTTCACTAGTTCATCTATTTTTTGAATACCCGCAATATTACACTTTTTGAGCGATATCTACGTTATGGCAATATTTTTGCATCTTTGTTTTCTCAAATTTTAACATACGATATGCGCTTTTTGTTCTGCTTGTTTTTTATCCAAATATCATGGACTCAAGTGAACGTTCAACAAACGGTGAACGCGTTCGTTCAAGATGCGGTTAATCGTCATGCAAAGATTACTTTTCAAGCGATGGATATTGAAACAGGGCAAGTCATTGCTTCCTACAATGAGAACCAAGCGATTCCTGGAGCCTCCACAACAAAGTTATTTTCAACGGCTACCGCTTTTGAACTCTTGGGAGAGAATTACCGCATGAAAACACGTATTTATTGTGATGGATTCATTGATCAGGACAGTGTGCTGCATGGGAATGTTTGGATCAGAGGTGGAGGAGATGTCAGTCTAGGAAGTAAATTTTTCTCCTTCGAAAATCAGGAGTTAACGTTCTTAAACGCTTGGACCGATTCCTTGAAATCGAAAGGGATCAAGTTTATTGAAGGGTCCCTTATCGCAGATGCTTCGGAATTTGGATACGAAGGAACTCCGCCAACTTGGCATTCCGGTGATGTTGGAAATTATTACGGTGCGTTTGCAGGTGGAATTAACTTTTACGACAATACCGTAAAATTGAAGTTTAACACCGGGAATTCAGGAACCAAAGCTCAATTTGTCGGAATGTTTCCCGAAGTCCCCGGTTTTCAATTAGAGAATCAAGTGTTGGCTTCCAACATCGGAAGCGATGAGACCATTGTTTACGGCGGCGCCTATGAATTGAATCGAAGTATTAAAGGGACATTGCCGAGTCACGCGACAAATTTCATCGTTAAAGGAAGCATGCCGGAACCGGAAAACCAATTGGCCATTGAATGGGAAAAGGTTCTTCTTCAAAATGGAATTCAAGTAGAAGATGGAGCAAAAGGTTATCGATTGCATCAGAAAGAACTACATGCCAATACCTATGAGAACAAGTCCTTGCTATTTCAAGTGGAGGGAGAAACGGTAAAGGACATTGCCAACTGGACAAATTTGAAAAGTGTCAATGTTTTCGCCGATGGACTCGTGAATGCTTTGGCGTATCAAAAAACGGGTAAGGGAAATTTGACTGTCGGATTAAACATGATTAAAGAATTTTGGAAAGACACCATCAATTTAGAAGGATTTGAGATTTATGATGGTTGTGGTTTGTCGCGTTCAAATAGTATTTCTGCTGCTCATTTTTGCCGTTTGTTGAGGTATATGTCCAGTTCGATACATGCCAATTCGTACAAAAACACCTTGCCGATTGCCGGAAAAACAGGAACAGCGAAATCCTTGTGTAAAGGAGATATTGGTGAGGGTAGGGTGTTTGCCAAAAGCGGTTCTATGCAAGGGGTGAAGTCCTATGCGGGATACATTGATTCTACTTCCGGTAAGAAAATTGCTTTTGCTATTACGGTGAATGATTTTTCGTGCACAGGAAATCAGTTGACCATCCGAATGGAGAAAATCTTCAATGCCTTGGCGCAGTATTAGTCCTTAAGTTCAAACTCAACAATCGATTCCCAGAAAGATGTAATGCTGATGCCAGCACTCGCTAACATCTGTGGGACAATACTTGCTGGGGAGAATCCAGGAGTTGTGTTGACCTCAATCACATGAGGCTCATCGCCGACAATCATGAAATCGATGCGAGAAATCGATCGCAATTGAAGCAATTGGTAGATTTTTTTTGCGCGTTCCTGTACCTTGATGGACATTTCATTCGAAATGCGAGCAGGCGTAATTTCTTGTGATTTTCCGTTGTATTTAGCGTCGTAGTCAAAAAACTCATTTTCCGAAGCAATTTCCGTTAAGGGCAAGGCTTGAATTCCAGTAGTTGTTTGATAAACGCCGCAAGTCACTTCCGTTCCGTCTAAAAAGGATTCCAACACGACTGTTTTTCCCTCGTTAAAAGCACTTTTTAAGGCATCGTCGAGTTCAGAAACGTGTTTCACTTTCGAAATCCCATAGCTAGAGCCAGAATCAGATGGTTTGACAAAGATGGGAAGTCCGAGTGTGTTGATGATTTCATCCGCAGATTTCTCATGAATATCCGTTAAAAAGATAGATTTGGCTACCGGAATGTCAAAAGCGCGTAAAAACTGATTGCAGTACCATTTATCAAACGACAGCGAGGAAGCAAGCGGTCCAGCGTTTAAATATGGAATTTCGTGCATGTCCAAAAAGGCTTGAATCTTCCCGTTTTCACCTGGATTTCCGTGAATGTAAACGAGTCCGACATCAATTTTATGAGGAATTCCTTCATGAGTAAATTGACAGGTGTTTAAATCGAACGGTATAGAAGCTCCTTGAAACTCGACTAACCATTGCTCCTTCGAAACGACAATTTTAACGACTTCATGCGTTTTTGGAAAGTTCGCTTGGATCGTGTTAGCGCTTAAAATGGATATCGCGTATTCCGAAGAAAATCCCCCACAAAATAATCCGATTCGTTTCATATCATTCGTTTAGAAAGCGAAGGTAGTATTTACTTTTTATCCATAAATGATGCATAATAAAAGTTATTATACTAAGGATTGTTAAAACAGAATTTTGAAAATTCGTACTTTCGCGGACGATGCGTTTCATATACTTTAATTTTATCATTTTCTTGAATTATTCACTGCGCTTGTATTTTAGAAAAATACAACTAGTGAATCCAACAAGAAAGTTTTTCGGAAGTACGATTTACGTGAGTAATCATGCTTCCGCATTCATGGACCCACTCATTGTTTCCGTGTTACGAAGGCCAATCGTTTTTTTTATGACGAGATCGGATATTTTCACAAAGTGGAATAAACCATTCTTGTCGAGTTGTCACATGATTCCCATTTACCGTCAACACGATGGAGGGAATGCGGCGGAAAAAAACAAAGCATCTTTTCGAAAAGCGACGGATATTCTTTCGAGCAACCGAAATTTGTTGATTTTTGGCGAAGGCTTAACCGACGATGTATTTGAAAGGAGATTAAAGCCTATAAAAAAAGGCGCCTTGAGAATTGGTTTCACGGCACTCGAATCAACGAACTGGGAGAAAAAAATACAGATTGTAGGAATTGGTTGCAATTATACGAATCCGAATGTGATGGGTAGCGACTTATTGATTGCTGAATCTTCCCCCATTGTGTTAAATGATTACCGCGAACAATACGAGGAGAATCCTTCTAAAACAATCAACGAATTAAATCGAATATTGGAACTAAAACTGTCAGGTGAGCTCACACACATTGAATTAGATCAAGACTTTGCGTTTCATGAACAGGTGATGAAGTTGAACAGAAAAGGGATGGATCCACGTTGCTTCGATGCAAATTTGTCGCTTGTTGAACGTTGGAAATACTCCAAAGCCTTGGCTCATTTCTTGAATCAATTTCAAGGGGTTTATCCTGAAAAACTGAATAACTTGAGACAGGAAGTGTCCAACTATTTCGAATTGCTCAACTCAAAAGGCATGACGGAGGAGCACTTTTATCAAGCTCACCGCAAAACCAATGTATGGAATCGCCTTGCATTTGTATTGCTCGCTCCGATTGCTTTGCTTGGATTCGTCCATGCCTACATCCCATACATACTCGTGAAGCGTTTTGTGGAAAAAACATTCAAAAGAAAAGTCTTTTGGTGTTCGACTAAAATGGTGATGACGATGATATTCATGCAATTGTTCAATTTACCTGTGATCTTTCTTTTACCAAAATTTTTCGACCTTCCATTTTGGTCGGCGCTTCTATACTTTATCAGCATCGGATTACAGAGTCTCGTTTGGTATGAATGGCGACGAGCGTTTCACAATTGGAAAAGTATAAAGCACTATAAAAAAGTGGATTTATCCGGAGAACTTTGGCAGAAGCGAGAAGAATTAATTTGTCAAATTCAGGAGGACATCCAATTAAACATTTCTTGAATTAACTTGTTTTAAGATTAAATGGAAAGTACAAACGACCTATCAACGATTCGCATTAAGAAACCCAAATGGCTGCGCGTAAAATTACCGACAGGTGAAAATTACCGTACAGTCCGTGGATTAGTGGACGAACATAAGCTTCATACCATTTGCGAAAGTGGCAGTTGTCCAAACATGGGCGAATGTTGGGGAGAGGGAACAGCAACGTTTATGATCCTCGGAAACATTTGCACCAGATCCTGCGGATTCTGTGCCGTTCAAACGGGAAAACCAGAAGAGGTGGATGAGTTTGAGCCGGGAAGAGTCGCAAACAGTGTGAAAATCATGGGGGTTAAACATGCGGTTGTAACTTCTGTTGACCGAGACGACTTGAAAGATGGAGGTGCTGGAATTTGGGCGCAAACCGTTCGTGCAATTCGTCAACAGTCCCCTGGAACTACCTTGGAAACCCTGATTCCTGATTTCGCAGGAAAATGGGAAAACTTACAGGTGCTAATAGATGTCGCGCCAGAAATCGTTTCTCACAATTTAGAAACTGTTCGTCGTTTAACAAAACAAGTGCGTATTCAAGCAAAGTACGACCGAAGTTTAGAGGTGCTTTTCCGCTTGAAAAAAGGAGGGATGCGAACGAAATCCGGAGTCATGCTTGGACTCGGTGAAAGCGAGGATGAGGTGATTGAAACCATGCAAGACTTAAGATCTGTTGGGGTGGATATTTTAACTTTAGGTCAATACCTACAGCCAACTCCAAAACATTTGCCGATTGTCGAATTCATTGAACCTATGCAATTTGAGAAATACCGCATCTTAGGCTTGGAAATGGGGTTCAGATTCGTAGAAAGTGGTCCGCTTGTGCGTTCATCGTACCACGCGGAAAAACATTTGTTTGATTGATTGAGTGAATTATTGATGTAAATTCAGTTTTAAATTTTTTTTGAAGTTAATTTTGTATTAATTTTAAGGAATATTGCTTATTTTGGCAGTCGTATTTAGTAAAGTAAAAAAATAGTCTATGAATAAGAAAGTCTATGTGTTTGGTTCTCTGATGTTTGCGGGGATTTTGTCCGTTGCAGTTGGTGCTTTTATGTTGTTTCCATCTGAGGGAAAATACAAACAGGAAAGTTTGACATCTTTGCAAGAGAAATCTTCTGATGATGCGATGGCTTGGTTAAGAGCGCGTTACATTGACGTGACAACAGGTCAGCCAGTTTCTTCTGAGAAATTAGCTCAAATTGATGGTCAAATCCGTAAAATGAAGAAATCCAAATCCATCGTTTTTGAATCGATGGGTCCAGATAACATTGGTGGACGCACACGTGCGATTCAACCGGATAGATCGAACATCAACCGTGTATGGGCTGGTGGTGTTTCTGGTGGATTATTCGTTTCCTTAAACAAAGGAAATACATGGGATCGCGTTGAATCTTATTTTGCAGCGGGAGGAAATCCATTTATTTCATCAATGACACAAACCCCAGACAATACAATTTTTGTGGCGACTGGATCGAATAATGAGAGCTGGAATGGAAATGGTGTTTGGTATTCAACAGATTTTGGAACGACTTGGGCTTCTATTCCAGGAACTTCTAGCTGCACGGAAATTGTTAGTTCCAATGCAGACAATTATGTTTGGATGGCTACTTCAACCGGTTTGAAAAAATGGAAATTAGGTGATACTGCCTTAACGTCTGTATCCATTGCTGGTGCAAACGGAGGGTGTGCAGCTTTACAAATAGCAAAAGATGGTAACGTTGTCGTTGCCTCATTTGGTGCGAACAAAACATATGTGTCCACAAATGCAGGTGTTTCTTTCGTTGATAAATCAGGTACAGCGGCAAACGATTTGGTTCCAAATGGAGCTGCTCGTATTGAATACGCTATTTCACCAATCAAAAATTCATCGAATCATTACTCCCTTTATGCTGTTAGAACGAATGGCAATTTAATGAGTATGCATGTTTCTCATAACGATGGTGAGACTTGGAGTCAATTTGTAGGTGCTTCCGCACCACCAAATGAATTCGACATCTACAGAAATCAAGGTACATATAACAGCATCGTTTCAGTGAAGCCAACGGATCCTGAAATGATTTTTATTGGAGGTATTGATATTTGGAAATGGAAACAAACAGTTAATAATCCACCTTATGGAGGATTTGAACCAAGTACAATCTGGTATGCTGCACCTAATTCTCCAAATTATGCGCATGCTGACAATCACGAAATGAAATGGGATGCAAACAACCGTTTATACATTGGTAACGATGGTGGAATTGGTGTTACAAATAACTTTGGAGGTACTTGGTATCCATCTAACAGAGGATATAACGTAACTCAATTTTATGGAATTGCTTTTGACAGAACAGGAGCAGTTATGGGTGGTGCTCAAGACAATGGGACACTTTACAACGACTTTAGTTTGTCAACGCCACAAGAATTTAGAGAAGTTAATGGCGGAGATGGATTTGAATGTGAGATTTCATTCTTCAATCCTCGTGTAATGTTCTCTACAGTTTATTACAACTCAATCTCTCGTTCAGGAGACAAAGGACAAACATTTTCGTCATTTGTTCCATCTTTACCAGCATCTTATGATGCAGCTGGGACAGATGCAAGTCCAAATCACCCGTTCCACTCTGAAATTTTCCTTGCTGAGAACTATGATCTGAATTCACAAGATTCAGTGACATTGATTCCAACTAAAAATTATGCAGCAGGATCGATCATTCGTGTTCCTTCCTTATCTTCTGGGGATTCCATCACGTTTGTCACTCCAACGGCATATTACTTTGATGACACCCTAGCTTGGGATCCATCTTTAACAGTTGGTAACGAAAACTTTGGTTTGAATGCTGCAACGGGAGAAACCGTTTCTATGGGAAGTGATACCGTAATCTATAACGTAGCTTGGGATACTGTTCGTGTTCAGGATCCGTATCAATCATGGTTCCTTGTTTATGTAAACGCAAACAACGGTGAACTTTGGGGAACTAGAAATGCATTAAGACTGGCAGTAACCAATGCTCAATGGGTGTGTGTTGCTAGAAATATCGGCGGTGGATTATTTAACTCAGTAGATGTTGAATTTTCTAAGGACTTGAATCATTGTTATGTGAGTTCAGGAAACGGTGTTTGGAGAATAGATGGATTAGGTTCTGTGTATACAAGTGATCCAAACTTTGTTTCTAAAGTCGGGTATGTTACTTCAGGAAGTACGACATCAAATCCTACTTTTACAACGGCAACGAAAATTACGTCTACATCTTACGAAGGAATTGCAGTGAATCCAAGTAATGGAAACGACCTCATTTGTTTCGCTGGATTCGGTGGGGTGAATCGTCGCAGTTTGAATGCCAATGTGACAACGCCAACATTCACGGCATTAACAGCAATTACTACTCCAGGAGTTGCTTGTTACGATGGAATTATTGACCGTAACAATCCAGATATCATCGTAGTAGGAACATCAAGTGGTGCATTTATTTCAACAAATGGTGGTGCTTCTTGGGAGAATTCATCTACAGGATTTGAAGGTACTCCAGTTTATGAAGTACGTCAGTCATGGAGACCTTTTACAGATGGAAATGATCGTCCAGGTGAAATCTACTTAGGTACGTTTGGACGTGGAATTTGGAGATCAACAGCATTCCTTGGGATTGATGAAAACGGTTCCACAGGAAGCGTGAAATTTGATTCTAAATTAAAAACATACCCGAATCCAACACGTGACAATACAACGGTAACGTTTGAATTGGCAAATGCTGGAATGGTTGAAATTCAAGTTTACTCAATTACGGGACGTTTGGTTAAATCTATCAGAAAATCGATGGATGAAGGAACAAATGCTCTTCAGATTGAAGGAGATAACCTTGCAAATGGAACATATATCGTGAAATTCAATTCAGGTAAACAATCTGAATCAGTGAAATTCATTAAAATGTAATTCCAAACAAAAAAACGAAAGGCGACCTATTGGTCGCCTTTTTTTTGTCCAAAATTTTGGTCTTTCTCTGATTGTCATTCCTAAGAAATGGTTAATGAAGAGGATGTTTATTAACGAGAAATTGTACAGGTATCCTTGCAACATTCAAGTGAAGGTGTTTCATGCGAGCTAGTATCTTCTATATTCATTTTTGGACTAACATATGGAATTCCAAGATTCATGCCCCTAAGGATGGTTAAGGAACCAATAAACGTTAATACAATAGCGATTACTATTTTTGGAATTCGTATCTGCCATTTGCTGTGTGCAAGCAATGGCATGAAAAACATAGCTGGTAAGGTCCCAATTCCGAAAGCAAGCATGGAAAGAACGGATGAAAATAGCGTCCCGCTACCAAGGGCATTTGTCAAGCCAAGGTAAACCATTCCACAAGGTAAAAGTCCATTCGCCATTCCGAAGGAGAAGGAACGATAGGCAAGCGGAAGTTCTTTTGATTTTCGAAAAATGAGTTGAATCAATGCGGTCATTTTTTTTGTCCAAAGTCCAATGATTGGCCATTGTTCAACTTGATTTGACCAAGCCATTCCGATAATCAGTATTCCACTTAGGATGCTGAGCCATTGCATCGTACTAAACACTAACACACTGATGCCAAACATGCCGATAATCATTCCTAAAAATCCATAACTGAATAAGCGACCGAAATTGTACTTTAATACACTCAGAATGCTTTTCACTGTACTTGATCGATCGATGGGAAGGGCAAATGCCAAAGGACCACACATCCCAATACAATGGAAATTGGAAGCTAAACCAATAAGAAAACCAAAGATTAAAAAGGAGGTCATTTATTGTACCATGTAACAACTTGAAAAAAGTCTTGATTCTTGACTTTATAACGCATTTGAATCTCGTAATTTCCCTGTTCAAGTTTTTCGGAAAGGAGATAGGTACGAAGGTTTTGATTTTTCAATGTGAAATCAGCTTGACCGTGGTTCATTCGGATAAAGGCTAAATCCAGTTTTTGAATGTCTAGTTTAGATGTATTTACAAAACAGATGAACTCATTGCGACGGACAACCTGAATTGGGTTTTTATAATCAGCGGCGCGTTGTTGTGCATCAAAGTCCTCGTTAAAAGATTGTTCTTTGATGTAATAATCCTCACTGATCAACTCTGAATCTTTTGAACTGATGATGACAGCCAACGTAACGATAAACGCAACAAAAGCAATCATAGCAATAATAATTCCGTTTCTAAATCTCATATCTTATAGCATTGGACCAATAAATTTGGTTTGAATCACTTCGATTTCTTGATGATTACCAAAAATGTGGATTTTAAATTTTTTCATTCCATTTTCTAGTGCGTCATTCGGCATCTTTACCACAACGAGCACTTTCGCTTTAGATTCACTTTTTAATACGACTGGCTTACCAACGGTTTCAATTTGGGCCTTGGAATCATCAATTTCAAAATGAATGTGGTAGCGTTTATGTGTCTTGTTCAACATGCTTACCTCAAAAATATTAGAGACCATTCCAAGTTCATCTACTTGGAAGGTTGATCCTTTTTGACGTAGTATATTCGTCTCGAATGACTTCCTAGAGATCAATAGAATACTTAGGGTAATGAGAAGTCCAACTAACAATATACTATATGCCTTGACGCGTCTGGTCCATTGAAAAGGAGTTCTGTTTTTTATCCCGTTTTCAGAGACAAAGCGTATCAAACCTTTGTCGAGACCGACTGCATCCATCATGTGGTCACACGCATCGATACATGCGGTACAATTGACGCACTCTAATTGTGTCCCGTTACGAATATCAATTCCGGTCGGACAAACATGCACGCAGTGTCCGCAATCAATACAATCTCCTTTACCAACTGCTTGACGATCTTCGCCTTTGTGAATCTTTGCTCGCTCCTCGCCGCGTACTTCATCGTAAGCAACGACCATTGTATTTTGATCCAACAAGACTCCTTGTAGGCGACCGTAAGGACAAATCGTTGTGCACACTTGTTCTCTCAAGAAGGCAAATACACCATAAAATACATACGTAAAAATGATGATGGCAATCAGTCCACCGAGGTGTTTACCAAGTGGGTCTGTTTGGATGTGCCAAAGCGAATCAGATCCAATGATGTACGCCAAAAATGTATTGGCGATGAAGAAAGAAATCCACCAGAATATCACATGTTTAAGAGTCCGTTTGATTACTTTCTCTCTTGTCCATGGACTTTTTTCAAGACGCTTTTGTTCGGTCCAATCTCCGTCGATCCAGTATTCAATGCGACGAAATAGCATCTCCATGAAAATGGTCTGTGGACATACCCATCCGCAGAACAAGCGTCCAAAGATGATGGTAAAGAAAATAACGAAGACAACACCGACAATCACCAAAATGGCAAAAAGGTACATGTCCTGAGGCCAAAATACTTGTCCAAAGATCACGAATTTACGGTGAATGATGTCCAATAAAAGAAAGGGTTCAGAACCAATTCGAATGTGTGGTCCACCAAAAAGCAATGCGAGCAAGAAGTAACTTAGGATCTTACGTTTCTTATAGTAGGATCCAGAAGGTTTCTTAGGGAAAATCCAAATGCGTCTACCTTTTTCATTCACTGTCGCAATCCGGTCACGGAAAGCTTCATCCTGCTCACTCATATTATTGGATTTACTTATTTCTTAATGATGTCACCTTGTGCTGGTTTTCCGTTCGCAACTTCTTTTAAAGACAGGACATAGGATGCTACTTGTTGAATTTGAATTGGATTCAATAGGGCATCGTGTGTAGGCATTCCATTTGGACGACCAAGTTTGATGGTGGCGAATACTTCTTTAATATCGTAACCGTAAATCCAGTTTTTGTCAGTGAGGTTTGGACCAACATCTCCAGATCCATCTGCTTTATGACACGTAACACAATTCACTCCAAAGGCCACTTTTCCAGCTGCTAAATCCGCACTTCCCGTCATTAAAGTAGCATTCGTTTCATCCACGTTCATGGCCATTTTCTCACGATAAGCTGCAATTTCCCTTTCTGCTTTCGCCATTTCTTTTTTGTAGGCTTTCTCTTGTAAATCGGAGGTTCCTAAAACATGGTAGTTGATGATGTAGATGAAGGCAAATACAATCGTTGCGAAAAATCCCCACACCCACCAAGGAGGAAGGTTATTATCCAATTCACGAATGCCATCGTATTCATGATCCATTAAAATGGTATGTTCTTCTTCAATAGGAACAGCATCGGTTAAAATTGCATTTACTTTTTTAAACGTCTCCGCAACAATGGGAACTTGATCTACTTCCTCTTTTTTCGGACGAACCATAGCGACCATTTGATAAAACAGGTGGCGTAAGTAAAGAACGACAATTAATAAAATGATGTTCACCGCTAATAAGGCGTACAAATCGGTATTTTCAACTTGCAACCATGGCATTCCTTTTTCCGCTTCTCCTGCTTGCATGAAGTTTAGCGCGTAGCTTTGATTGCTACTGAATAAAGATCCGGTGGTGATCACGATGATGAGTAGCTTCGATTTGTCACTCATTTCTGCCACTTTTGTTCGGAAATAGTCAGATTTCACATACGTCATGATTGCACCTGCCAATACGATGATGATCAAAATGAGAATGACCATTAGGAAAATCATCCAATTGAACATGGATAGATTCGCAACATAATCTGGCTTTGTTACGGAGCCAACAGCTGACGTTGCAGTGGTGTCGCTCGGAGTTGTAGTTACAACCGGCGGAGCATCCACAAACGTTAGAATAGCATCGATTTCTTCTTTAGAAACGGTCTGAGGCGGCATGGCAGTTGGACTAAATCCAGAGACTTCTTTCGCTCGGGCACTTTTCCCGGAAGCAATCAATGCAGAAGAATTCGTCACCCAATCATAAATCAGATCACCTTCACCGGCATCGATCCATTTTTGTTTGGCACCTTGAAGTTTTGGACCTGTTGAGTTTTTGTCCACCATGTGACATGTATTACAACGGGACTTAAATAATTGTCCACCATCAGCGGCATAGATTTTTCCCTGCGCGACCAAGCTGATTAAAAGCGCAACGAACGTTAGTTGTGTGAATTTAATTTTCATGATGTGTTTGATTTGTGTTCGTACTCTCTTCTAGATCTAAAGGCATTGCACTCATTTCTGTCACTCTGTTTTTCGACATTTTTATGACATACCATAACATTACCGCAAAGAATAGGGTAAACATGATCAGCGAAATCAAAGGGTAAATCTCGACACCGAGCATGCCCGTAAGGTTGTGTTTGATGAATCTTAACATGTCGTTTATTTCGTAGGTTTCACTTTCACATCTGTTCCAAGTCGTTGCAAGTAGGCAATAATCGCAATGATGTCCTTCTGCTCGATTTCTTTGATTAAATCGTTTTTATTTCGTCCTTTCAACGCAATTTGATTGGATGTATTTACGATGTCTACAGCAATGAGATGGGCTTGAGCGTGCAGGTCCTTTTTCGCTTTCTTGTCGTAACCTTCGGGATATGGAACACCTAAAGTTTGCATAGCACGGATTTTTGCACCGATGTTTTCAATGTCCATATCGTCCTCACGCATCCACGGATATGCAGGCATGATAGATCCTGGAGTAATTACTTTTGGACGAATCATGTGATTAAAGTGCCAAAGGTTCCCGCGAACGCCTCCTTCACGTGCCAAATCTGGTCCCGTTCGTTTAGAACCCCATTGGAATGGATGATCGTAAACGAATTCACCGGATTTGGAATAAGCTCCGTAACGAACCGTTTCAAAACGTAGGGGACGAATCAACTGTGAGTGACAGTTGTAACAACCTTCACGGATGTAAATATCGCGTCCATACAATTCAAGTGGTGTGTATGGTTTCACACTTTTAATGGTTGGAACATTGCTTTTTACAATCATGGTTGGAATAATCTCCACAATTCCACCAATAGCCACAATCACCAAACTAAGGATCATGAATTGAATTGGCTTGCGCTCGATGACTTTGTGCCAGTATTCTCCTTTCGTGTTCACATGTAGTTCTTTGGTCACCACTGCTTCTGTTTCTTCATTGGCAACTAATTTTCCGGATTTTGCTGTCTTTACTAAGTTGTAGAACATCAAGATTGCTCCACTGAGGTACAACAATCCACCAATAGATCGCAAGTAGAAGAATGGTTTCATTTCAATGACAGTGTCGACAAAGTTGTTAGCCAATGTTCCGTCCGGTTTGAATTCTTGCCACATTAATCCTTGCATGAATCCGGCGATGTACATGGGAATCGCATAAAGAATGATTCCTAATGTTGCAATCCAGAAATGTTGGTTTGCCATTTTCGTTGAATACAATTTTGTGTTGTACAAACGAGGGAACAGCCAATACAACATACCGAAGGTTAACATCCCGTTCCATCCTAGTCCACCAATGTGAACGTGAGCGATGGTCCAGTCGGTAAAGTGAGAAATGACATTGATGTTTTTCAAAGAAAGCAATGGTCCTTCAAAGGTTGACATCCCATAACATGTTAATGCAACCACCATGAATTTCAACAAGATATCATCTCGGACACGGTCCCAAGCTCCTCTTAAGGTGAGTAATCCATTCAACATTCCACCCCAAGATGGAGCAATTAACATGACAGAAAAGACCACTCCTAAACTTTGCGCCCAATCCGGAAGGGTAGAGTACAATAAATGGTGTGGTCCTGCCCAGATGTACAAGAAAATGAGGGCCCAGAAGTGAATAATAGATAAACGGTAAGAATAAACTGGACGATTCGCAGCTTTCGGAACGAAGTAATACATCAATCCCAAATATGGAGTGGTTAAGAAGAAGGCAACAGCATTGTGTCCATACCACCATTGAACCAAGGCATCTTGAACGCCAGCGTACCAGGAGTAACTTTTCAAGAAAGAAACAGGTAATTCAAATGAGTTGAAGATATGCAACATCGCAACGGTTACGAACGTGGCAATGTAGAACCAAATGGCAACGTAAAGGTGTTTCACACGGCGAACCATGATTGTCGCGAACATGTTCCATCCCCAAACTACCCAAATTCCAGCAATCATGATGTCAATCCACCATTCTAACTCTGCATATTCTTTTCCAGTGGTAATTCCGAATGGTAATGTTGCTACAGCGCAAACGATGATTGTTTGCCATCCCCAGAAATGAATTTTACTCAATTTATCACTCCATAATCTGGTTTTTAACAAGCGCTGTAAGGAATAGTAAATCCCCATGAACATTCCATTTCCAACAAAGGCAAAGATGACGGCATTCGTGTGAAGTGGACGCAAACGACCAAAAGTCAAATACTTAAATCCTAAATAGTCATTGAAAAATTCCGGAAATGCTAACTGTAGTGCGGCGATTAATCCAACCAACATTCCAGTTATGCCCCAAATAACGGTGGCGTAGGCAAAATTCCGAACGATTCGGTTGTCGTAACTAAACTTTTCTGCTTCCATATTACTCATCTTTTAATTTTGGTTCGTCTTCAAAGAGCATGCGCACTGATGGTGTATAGTCATCGTCAAACTGTCCATTTTTTGTTGCCCATAAAAAGAAAAGCAAGAAAAAGGCAGCAATACAAAGGCTTACAATTAACATCAGATAGATCATTCCCATGATGCAAAGGTCCAAAAAGGTGCAACGAATAAGTATGATGTAGGTGTTTGAAAAAAACTGATTTATATCATGTTTATTCAATACCTCGCCAGTACTTGAAATGAATCAAGCTGGAACTGAGAAAGACCACGGTTATCGAACTAAGTGGCATCAAGATGGCAGCGACGATCGGTGCAAGGGATGCAGAAATGGCGAAGGAGAGTCCGATTAAATTGTAAGTGATGGAAAATCCAAGGCATACTTTTAAAACGACTTTTGCGTACTGGGAAACTTGGAAAAATCGAGGGAGCAAATGGATGTGCTTCGCATCTAATATGGCATCAGAAGATGGCGTGAATCGAAACATGTCCTCGGATAATGCAATGCCGACATTCGCTGTTCCTAGCGCTCCAACATCGTTAAGTCCGTCACCCAACATCAGTACTTTTTCACCAAGTTTCTGTCTATGTGCGATAAATGCTGCCTTGTCCTTTGGTTCCTGTTTGAAAAAACACTGTTCCGCTTGGAATCCAAGTGACATGAGCTCGGGTAAGTCTTTTTCGTCATCTCCAGATAGGACAAAAATGCGTTTATCGGTTAATTGTGACAATACGCTTGAAACCGATGAACGAAAGGTGCTTCTGATGTGAATTTCTTGTACGACTTTTCCGTCTTCAGCAAACAATACCCTTCCGTTTTCTGTGGAAGAAGAAACATTACCCACAAATTTGGAATTTCCCAATTGATAGGTTTTCCCTTTGTACGTTGCTTCTATGCCTTTTCCTTTGTGTTCGATGAAATGCGTCAGTTGAATGTCTGGCTGTTTATCTCTTAACTGTTGATGAATTCGTTTGGACGATGGATGTGTGGAGTGACTGGATAGCTCGCTCAAAATGCACCATAATTCTTCAGGCATGTTCACATCCGAAAATTCGACTTGATTGGCCATTGGATCCGTTAAGGTGCCTGTTTTGTCGAAAATAACCGTCGTGATTTCACTGAGTGCCTCGACGACTGTTGTGTTTTTTAGGTATAATCCATTTTTACCAAGAATACTCAAGGTGTTTCCCAACGTAAAGGGACTCGATAAGGCAAGGGCGCAGGGACAAGCCACAATTAAAATGGAAACGATAACCGTCATTATTTTACTTGGATCGATGAACGCCCAAACGATACCTGAAACGACTGCTACGATGATTAAAACGACTAAGAAGTAGCGTGAAATTCGGTCTTGGTATCGTTCGAGTGTGTTGGATTCTTTTTTATCCTTGGTTTCGTTCCACAATTGCGTTAAATGACTGCGGTTCGTTTCTGATTTAACAGTCAATTCGATGCTCATGCCGATTAATTTTCCTCCAGCATAGATTAAATCCCCTTTTTTCTTTTTGACTAATGCCGATTCTCCGGTTACAAAGCTGAAGTCCAGCTGTGCTTCATCCGATATCAAAACACTATCACATGGAATGATTTCTTCATTTCTGACCTGAATCCGATCTCCTTCTTTGAGTTGCTCGATGGGAATAATTTCTGTTCCTTTGTCTGATAAACGATGAATCGCCACTGGAAAATACGACGAATAATCCCGGTCAAATGAAAGGGATTGGTAGGTTCTGTTTTGAAACCATTTCCCAATTAACAGGAAGAAAATGAATCCGGCAAAGCTATCCATATAGCCAGGTCCTTGCTGAGTAAAAATCTGATAGGTGCTTTGTGCGTATAGTGCGAGAATTCCTAAGGTAATGGGGACATCTAAATTGATGCTTCGACTTCGAACGGCTTTATAGGCGGACACATAGTATTCGTTAGCGGAATAAAGAAATACCGGTAAAGAAACGATGAAGGACAGATACGCCGTAAAATTTCGGAAAGATAAATTGTCCAGCGTGATGCCAAAATAATCTGGGGCACTCCACAACATGATGCTACCAAATGCAAATCCAGCGAGACCAATTTTTAATAAAAATGATTTTTGAACGCCTTTCACTTCTGTTTTTCGTCCAAAATCAGGTTCGTATCCAATGAATTGCAGTAAATCGGCAATTTCAGAAAGTGTGATGGAATTTCGGTCAAAAACAATCGTCGCCTCCTTTTTGGCGAAATGAACCTGAGAAGTGAGGACGTTTTCATTGATTTTGGAAAGATTCTCTAGCAGGTAAATACACGAAGAACAATGAATGCTTGGCAAGGATAATTTTACACGGGCAATTTTTTCATCTTCGTATTGTATGTAGCGTGCGCGAATTTCAGGGATGTCTAAAAATTGGAATTTATCGCTGCGTCCTCGGTTTGGTTTGATTCCTGGCGTCTTCTCAAATTGGTAAAAATCCTTCAGGGAATTCGAATTCAACAGCGAATATACATTGGCGCAACCTTGGCAACAAAATTCCTTTTGATCGAGTAGGATGGAAGGGCTTGGAAGAACATCTCCACAGTGATAGCAATTTTCCATAATTAGATGGTTGCTGAAAATAAAGGTTTACCGCCTTGGTAGTTATGTAAATCCAAGTCGAACGCCATGCAGATATTCCGAACAAACGGATATCCTTGTTCCGTTACGGTGACATTTGATTCATTGACGGTCACAAGTCCATCTTCGACCAATGGCATTAACTTTTTGCGAATAAACTCATGTGTATCGGTATGTTTAGATCCTGTGTTAAACGTTGTTTTGAAATGACACATCAAATCCAAAATGTACCCACGGATTTCTAATTCTAATTCATTGAGTAGGTGTCCGCGGAAAACTGCTAATTCTCCACGGTTGATTTGATTTTGGTACGATTCGACCGTTTTGTCATTTTGAGCGAAGCCGGTCCAGCTATCCGAAATCGCGGACATACCAAGTCCGAGCAAGAACTTCGTTGTTTGCGTTGTATATCCCATAAAATTGCGGTGCAAACGTTTTTCATGAAATGCTTGTGCCAATTTATCGCTTGGTAAGGCGAAATGGTCCATGCCGATGGCTACGTATCCACTGGAGAGCAACTTTTCACAAGCCAACTCATACAGCGCGCGTTTTTCACTATCCTGAGGTAAATCTAGTTCATTGTATCCACGTTGTCCTGTACCTTTAATCCATGGGACATGCGCATAGCCATAAAGTGCAATGCGTTCGGGATATAATTGAATGGTGTAATCGATGGTTTGCTCAAATCCTTCCAAACTTTGATGAGGCAAACCGTATACTAAGTCGTGGTTGATGGATACATAACCTATTCTTTTCGAATGCGCATGTACTTCTTGAATTTCTTCGAAGGTTTGCATGCGATGAATCGCTTTTTGCACTTTGGGATTGTAATCCTGAATACCAAAGCTCACGCGTCGAAAACCAAAATCATAGAGCGTTTGCAAATGCAATTCGCTGGTGGAATTCGGATGTGCTTCGAAACTTAAATCGCAGACTTGTGGGTCAATTTGATCCATTTGAAAAATTCCCTTCAACAATCGAATTAACTCAGATGGATGAAAAAAGGTTGGTGTCCCACCGCCGAAATGCAATTCAGAAATTCGAATGTCTTTTGGTAAGTGTTTTTTGTACAGTTGCCATTCCCTTAAAACCGCATCGATGTATGGTGTTTCCACTTCATGATTTTTTGTGATGCGCTTATGGCAACCGCAAAACGTACACAGGGACTCGCAAAAAGGTAAATGGATGTAAATGCCAATTGACGCATCTGGGAAATTGTGGAATGCAGAATCAAGTTCTGTTAACCATTCACCTGAATTCAGTTGGTCTTTTTTCCAAAATGGGACTGTTGGATAGGAAGTATACCGTGGTCCGGGAACATTGTATTTTTGAATTAACTGTTTGGCATCCATAGGACAAAAGTAAAGGCTCCATATTGTTGAAAAAATGACCTTTATCATATTTCAAAAAACCGATTAAAATCCGTACATTTGATAGACAAAATCCAAGGAAATGCTAGAGAAATCACACAAACACATTACTTGTTCGACTTGTGTTGGCAGAAAGAATTCACTTCTTGGTTCTTTGTGTCATGATGAAATCGATCATGTAAATGCTCATAAGGCATGTAACTACTACAAAAAACATCAATCCCTGTTTTTAGAAGGTTCTTTTCCAAGAGGAGTTTTTTGCATCAATGAGGGAATGGTTAAAATATTTCAGCGTGGGGACGAAGGAAAGGAGCAAATCATCCATATCGCAAAAACTGGTGAAATGGTTGGATTTCGATCCATGTTTAGTGAAACTCCATACCGTGTTGCTGCCGAAACTTTAGAAGAAAGTAACATTTGTTTTATTAGCAAAGAAGACTTTTTAAATATGATGGATTCAAATCCTGTGTTGCGCAACGGAATCATCAAGGAACTTTCTCGCGAATTATCGGACCGAGCAGATTTCATTACCAACATGGCTCAAAAGTCAGTTCGTGAGCGCTTGGCATTTACGATGATCATTCTTTTGGATATATACGAAAAGGAACCAATCAACTTATCTCGTGAAGATTTGGCCAATTTTGTTGGGACAGCAACGGAAACCCTAATTCGTCTTTTAAAGGACTTTAAAGAGGAAGGAATTATTGAAGTTCACACACGAAAAATCAGTGTTCTTAACAAAGAGAAATTATTTGCAATTGCAGGCAAATAACGCTATTTCTCACAAATAAAATAAAAGTTTTCCAGCAGGATATTTCCGTAGTTTCCAGAAACTTCCGGGTGGAATTGAACCCCGAAAATATGCTTGGATTCGTGTTGCATGCATTCATTGATACAGGCATCTGACGCAGCCATTAATTTGAATTCAGGTGGAATGGTAATGTGTTCACAATGATCTTCCATCATTTCGAAACAATCAGGAAGTCGGTTAAATAAAGGCGATTCCTCGATGATTTCTATTTCTTGCCAATCGCGGTCCTCCCGCATTTTAGCACCTTTTGCACCGTAAAGTAAACCTAGTAATTGATGTCCAAAACAAATGCCTAAAATTGGCTTTTGAAAGGATTTCAACCAACTGACATGTTCCACATATTTGGACATGTCGATCTCGGTAATCAACAGAGGAGCTCCGGAAAAAACAATGCCAATCGACTCATTCGCTAAATCTTCCGTTAAGTCATGAAATCCAATGCATTGGGTGTCGCAGTACTCTTCAAAAGCCGAGACTATTTGAGGAGTTTTTGAACTACCACAATCGACAATCAACATCATTTTTGGCGGGAGAAAGTACACACAAGTGCACGGTGATCACTCAATTCTTCTGCTTGAATCCTAAATCCACTTGTCAATAGTCGCGGGTCATAAAAGAGGTAATCAATTCTTCCCGCTGGCAGTCTGCCGATATACGTTGACCCAATTCCGTTACTTGTTTGACGAAAAGCATCCTTTAAGAAACGATTGAACTGATTATAGGTATAGGACATCGGAGTATCGTTAAAGTCTCCACAAACGATGACCGGATAAGGCGAAGTTTTGATGTGTTCGACTACGCGTCGTGCCTGTTCTGCGCGCTTGAGATACGCTAGACGCAATTTGGAAAAGACACTGCGCAATGCGCGCTCACTTGCCATGCCTTCTTCGTCCGTCGCAGCTTCGATGTTGGGTTCCGTATGCAAGCGAATGGACTGTAAGTGGACATTGTACACGCGAAAGGTATCTTGATTTTTGATGATGTCTGCGTAAATGCAATAGTTGAAATCTTTGCTTCCTTGTGATTCGAACATGACGTCCCCTTTTGAAATAATGGGATATTTGGAGAACATTGCGATGCCATAGTTTTGACGTGTACTGCGTCGGTGAGCGCTACGTTCGTGGTAATTTCGATTACCCATAATGGAAAACAAGGAATCGACCACCTCAAAATCCGTTGGCTTATCCTGTCTGTAGTATTCCTGCAAACAAAGGACATCGGGATCCGTTCGACGAATATAGGCGAAAATTTTGTTGCGGTTTTCAATGGATTTGGAAAAGGATGGATTGAATAAATCAAACAAACGAACATTGTAGGTTAATACCTTGATTCCTGTTGGATCGGCAGGTGAACTATTGGAAAAAGCCAAACTTCTAAAGTGCATTTTTCCACCTAAACCTAGTACAATGAGTGTGTAAATTGCCCATTTGGAGCGAGCGAGTCCCCAAAGAAGAAGCCATCCAAGATTTATTCCTAATAAAACGGGATAAAGTAAACCGAAAAAAGGTAAAACGGATAATGTTTTCGGGTGAATGAAGGGCGCTAAGTAGCACAAAATCATCGCTCCGAAGCTGATCAGACTGGCCACTTTGAAGATGGAAGAAAAGCGAAAAAGTCTCTGCAACATCCTAGCTATTTTTACTTTGATGGAACAAGAAATCCTTTTCTGCTTTGCTTAACGAATCGTAACCAGATTTAGAGATTTTATCCAAAATCTGATCCATTTTCACCTGTTTTTGACGTTTTTCGCTATTAAACTCCTCATCCGTCTTAAATCGAGCTCGCGTGGACTTCGCCTTTTTCTCACGTTTAAAAACCGCAGTTAAACGAGAAATAAGTCCATCCAATTTGTTTAAAATGTTTTTCGGTGAATGCAGGTTTTGTATGGACAATAATCCAAAAATGGCGCCACCCAAATGCGCAAAGTGGGCAATTTGATCATCCGTGCCGATGTTGATCAAGTCCTTGAACAAGAAGAACAAAGCCAAGAAGTAAATGCGAATGGGGAAAATGCCAAATAAGTTCACCTGTAGATTCGGCTGATAAAAAGCGAGTGCGGTAAAAATCGCCATGATGGAACCGGAGGCACCAAGAATAACGACGTTTGTCCCTTGCAATGCCGGAAAAAGATTATTGGCTAAAAGTTCCAATATTCCACCGGCTATTCCTCCGAATAAATACGTTAACCATAATTTTTTTCTACTGAAGTATTGTTCGAAAAATTGTCCCGAAAAATAGAGAAACAACATGTTGAACAATAAGTGTCCAAATTGTTCATGTGTAAAGATACTGGTCACCAGTCCCCACGGAGCACGAATAAACGCTGAAAACGAACTATTTAAATCAAACAATTGATGAATCCATACATCACTCATCAAGGGATCGATGTTGAAAAGTAATAATGCTTTTCTGATCAATAAGAGTGATAGAAAAACACAGACATTGACAATTATCAAGCGATTAGTCATTGTTCCGGAACGCAACTGGAACCGTAGTTCATCTATGAAATTTCTTCCTTGCATTTACCAAAAGTTTGATCGGTCCGCTTTTCTCCAAAACAGGACAATGATTGCTCCCACGATTGCCCCGCCGACATGCGCTAAATGTGCCGTGCTGTCGTTTGCGTTATTCTGAAAAGAAAGGTAAACTTCAATCAAGAAATAAGCAGCGACGAAGTATTTCGCTTTGATAGGAATGGCGAAATAAAGTCTGAACTCTGTATTCGGAAAGAGAATCGCGAATGCTGCCATGACACCAAAAATAGCTCCGGATGCACCGACCATCGGTGTGAACGATTCTTGTGCGTATCCAATAACGGCCGCACTGTTTGTAGCCAGTATTGCGTCGCTGTCATTATTGATGATCAATTGATTGATTTCGGAAATACTGAATCCTTGGTCGATAATCATGGCTTTTAATTCCATGACATCCATGACGCCCATGATGTTGTACAAGGCAAATGCGCCAAGTGCCGTAGAAATATAGAAAATGAAGAATCGTTTTGGACCCCAAATGTGTTCGAGGTAAGCGCCCAAAATCGCAAAGAGGTACATGTTAAAGAGAATATGGAAGAACCCACCATGCATAAAGAAATGCGTAACAATTTGGAAGGGTTTAAAAAGTGGTGTGTTTACGACATGCGCTCCTAGACTTGCGGTTAAGTCAATTCCTTGCGTTTGAAGCACCACGGTCGCTAAAAAGAACATGATGTTCAGTAAAATGATGTTTTTCGTTACTTGAGGAAGGTTGTTTAACATAGCTTAAAAGTTTGAAGCAATATCCGTTAATAATACCGTATGCATGATTTTTTTTCCATTTGGAGCAACGGTATGCTCGTCACATTGAAACAAGGCTTCAACGAGTGCCTGCGCTTCTTCTGCACGTCGAACAACAGCATCTTTGGAGGCGTTTTGTGTTAATCGTCGAACCAAATGATGTGCAACATCTCCTTGGTCGATGTCCCGGTCTTGCAAATCCGAAAGCAAGGAATCTACGCAGGAATCGATGCTGTTTTCAGGAAGTACAGTTGGAACGCCGTGAATGAAAAGTGTTTCAAGTTGATATTCACATTGAAATCCAAGTTGTTTCAGTAACTTTTCGTGACTCCTCCAAAGATCCATTTCTACTTTAGAAAGTTCTTTCTCAATCGGAAAGAGCATTTGCTGACTGTCCAAGGCTTGATGGATAAACTTTCCAATCAACTCGGCATACAAAATGCGCCATTTCGCTCGTTTCACGTCGATCACGAGTAATCCGGATTTCGTCGGTGAAAAGATATATCGGTCGTGAATCAAGTAGTTTCCAACTTCATTTTCTTCTTGAAATCCAATGGTCTGTGTGGAAATCATTCCTTGTCCAGCTGTTTCTTCTTCGATTTGATAAAATTGTTCCCAATCCGATGGACTCGGCAATGCTTGTCCGAATCCCTCGTTTTTTAAGGCCTTCGAAAAACCGTTTCCAGTTGACCCACCTGAGGATTTTTGTGTTTGAAACGGATTAAAGCTTGGGTCCACTGTGATTTGTGGCTCCATCGGTTCATTTTTTCGAAATGAACTTGGGACATCAAAACTTGTTTCTGCTTCAAAATCAAGGGTAGGGAAGATGTTGTATTTTCCAAGGGCTTGACGTACACTACTCAATAATATAGAATAGATAAATCGGTCCTCTTCGAACTTTATTTCTGTTTTTGTGGGATGAATGTTGACATCGATTTTGGATGGATCAACATCCAAATAAATGCAATAACTTGGATAATGTTTGTCGCTAATCATTCCATCAAACGCTTTGGTAATGGCATGATGGAAGTAAGAATCCTTAAAAAATCGGTTGTTCACAAAGAAAAATTGCTCTCCTCGTGTTTTCTTCGCGGCATCTGGTTTTCCAAGGAATCCTTTAATGGATACGATATTCGTTTGTTCCTCAATGGGAACCAATCGTTCGTTGCTATTTCGTCCAAAAATACTCGCTACGCGCATGCGCAGTACGCCCGCTTGAAGCTGGTAGGTTTCTTGTCCGTTATGATGTAAACTAAATTTAATATCTGGATGAGCGAGTGCAACGCGTTCAAATTCGTCACGGATGTGTCCAAACTCGATGCTTTCGGATTTTAAAAAATTTCTACGTGCCGGAACGTTGTAAAAAAGATTTTTCACTTCGAATACCGTTCCTTTGGAACACACAATTTGTTCGTTGGTTTTAATGGTATTCCCTTCCACTTCGATGAGTGTACCGGTATCCGAATCCGCTTGTTTTGTTCGCATGCTCACATGTGCAATGGAAGCAATGGAAGCCAATGCCTCACCACGAAATCCTTTTGTTTGAAGGCGAAATAAATCATCCGCACTTTTCAATTTGCTCGTCGCATGACGCTGAAAACATTTGACCGCATCTTCTGGAGTCATTCCGTTACCGTCATCCACAACTTGGATTAAGGTCTTTCCGGCATCTTTCACATGTAGTTGGACGAATTGCGCGCCGGCATCGATGGAATTCTCCATGAGTTCTTTGACAACAGAAGCTGGACGTTGAATGACTTCACCGGCAGCGATCTGATTCGCAATGTGTTCAGGAAGAAGTTGAATGATACTCATCGTCCGAAAGGTATGAAGTGGTTCGATTCATTCCCTACACAAGTAAATAAGATGTCCTGAAGAGTATGGTAATTTGTTCGCATCGTTACTTGCAAAAATAACGATAATCCACGGGAATGTTCTCCCTCTCACACAACTTAAGCGATTTTTTTACATTCGAACGATGGTCCCGCGGTATTCACCATTCTCACCTTGAACTGGACGTTGAATAACAACCTTCCAAATGTATGCTTTGTTAGCTGGGACAAGTTTTCCGTCTCTGCGGTCAATTCCATCCCACGCATTGCTTGCATCCGACGATTCGAAGACGAGTCCGCCGTTATCTGGATCCAAAACAATTAACTTAAATGGTGTTTGACGAATGGTTAATGCATACGGCATAAACGTACTGTTGCGGCTATCTTGCGACTGTGGATTAAATGCATTTACTGCTAGAAGATTGTAGTCCGATGGAATCTGGATCATTTCTTTTTCTTTTGTAGTACAGCCGTTGCTTGCTGTTGCTTGTGCCTCAACAATCGCATAGCCTTTGTTAAATGCTAATAATTCCACATTCTTTCCGGTATTTGTATGGAGGATGTTCGTTGAATGCCAAGTAATTTGTCCTTCACTCGTTTCAGCTGAGATGTTCATTTTTGGCAATCCATCTTCGTAATTCAGGGTGCGATCCGAAAGGATGTTTAAGGTAGGCGTTGCGCTGACGTAAAAACTTCCAAATTCTTCAAATTGTCCGTAGGGACCTGAATTCGCCGTCAAGGTTACTTTCCCTGCTTCCGTTAGTTTTAAGGAAATGGCTTCGTTGTAAGAAAAATGAAGTTCTTTTCCAGCATAGTTAATCATTCGTTCATGGTGCTTATCCGCATCCAACAGCAACGTTTCACCTTGACATCTATTTTTGAAATCAATGATTGCTACCTGTCCGTTATATGCAGGTGTTGGTTCCTGATTATCAATTGCTTGATCCGTTATACCTAGTACGTCCAATTGATCTAAAATGAGTGGAATCGAATGAGGGATAAGTTCAGTAACGACTACTGATGGTGTAAATCCTAGACTCATCAAAGGCTCGATCTCTTTTGGATTCGTTGCATTGTCCACTACACTTTGAGTCGTAGCAGGAAATGTTTCATGTTGATCAGGTGTAACAGCAGAAGCGGAATTCGTTTCCTTTTTGGCAGTTTTAGTGTGTGTTTCTTTGATGCTGCGTTCAGCCGAAGTTGGCAGGACAAAATACGCTGCAACACCAATGGCAATAACCAACGCAGCGGACCATTTGATCTGCGTTGCCTGATACCATTTTTTAGCGCTCAATTTTTTATTCAAGGATTCCCATGCTTGCGCATCGTAGGGAAGCTCGAACTGATTCAAGGCCTCTTTAAAGTTATTTTCTAAACCATCTTTCATTTGTCGATGTTTACAAATTTTTCATTTAATATGCGTTGAAGATTCATTTTTGCCTTCGCCAAATTGGATTTTGAGGTTCCCTCGCTGATGCCTAAAAGTTCAGCAATCTCTTTATGTGTGCAGTCCTCCAAAACAAACAAGTTAAAAACAGTTCGGTAAGCTGGGGAAAGTTTCGCAATTGCTTTCATCGCTATTTCAGCTTTTAAATCAATTACATCTAGTTCCTCTCGTTCCACTAACTCATCTCTTGCAGCTTGTTTAAAGTCGGTGTCCTGGTCACTCAAAAATGGATTTCGTTTGGCTTTTCGAAGGGCGTCTATCGCTGTATTTGCTACAATGCGACGAATCCATCCCTCCAATGAACCTTTGAAATCAAAAACCTCCAATTTGTCAAAGACCTTTAAAAATGCCTCTTGAAGAACCTCTTGTGCGGTGTCGTGATCCGTCATGTACCGCAGACAAACCACCATCATTTTTCCATAAAATTGCTTAAATAACGCCTCCTGCGAACGTCGTTCGCCACGGATGCATCCCTCCACAATTTCTTTTAAATGACCCTGGTTCTCCAATTTTCAACAATTTTAAAACGACGCTAAGGTACGGCGGTTGCCTCTTAGAATAAATAAAATGGAAAAATACGTCCAAAAAAACAAAATTTTCCTCAAATTCACTAAATTCGTGTCGCTTTTAAGCAATTACGAACTAATACATAGATCAAATGAAAGTAACCGTAGTAGGTGCAGGTAACGTAGGTGCAACCTGTGCAGATGTGTTGGCACAAAGAGAAATCGCTAACGAAATTGTTTTACTAGATATTAAAGAGGGATTTGCCGAAGGTAAAGCGCTTGATATTTGGCAAACATCTCCTATTAATTTGTACGATTCACGTACAATTGGATCAACAAATGATTACGCTAAAACAGCGGATTCTGATGTGGTAGTAATCACTTCAGGTTTGCCAAGAAAACCAGGAATGTCTCGTGACGACCTTATCGCTACCAATGCAGGTATTGTTAAGACCGTGACAGAGAACATCGTGAAGTATTCACCAAATGCAATCATTGTTGTTGTTTCTAATCCATTAGATGTGATGACATACTGTGCGTATTTGAATGCAAACACGGATCCAAGTAAAGTATTCGGTATGGCTGGTGTACTTGACACAGCTCGTTACCGTGCATTTTTGGCAACGGAGTTAAATGTTTCCCCGAAAGATATTCAAGCAGTATTGATGGGTGGACATGGTGACACTATGGTTCCACTTCCTCGTTACACGACTGTAGGTGGAATTCCAGTAACAGAATTAATCGAAGAATCTAAATTGAACGAAATCATCGAGCGCACGAAATTTGGTGGTGGTGAAATCGTGAAATTGTTAGGTACTTCAGCTTGGTACGCTCCAGGTGCTGCAGCAGCTCAAATGGTAGAAGCAATTGTACGTGATCAAAAACGTATCTTCCCTGTTTGTGCTTGGTTACAAGGAGAGTATGGAATGAACGATATCTACCTTGGTGTACCAGTAGTACTTGGTAAAAACGGTATCGAGAAAATCATCGAATTGCAATTGAACGACGCAGAACGCGCTCTTTTGGTAGAGTCAGCAGAAGCAGTTAAAAGTGTAATGGAAGTGTTGGACAACATGATTGCTAACGCATAAGTCCAATTCAACGAAATAAAAAATGCGGGTCATCTTGATCCGCATTTTTTTTGTTCTTGTTTTTCGTTAATTCAATTCAATCGCACCAATATCCGGAGGATTGTTTCGAGGATTACCGAGAATATCTGTAACCACGCTTGTGTTCACGCCAGTTCCTTGTAAATCGGAATTCGCGCCAAAAGTAAAATCAAATTCTGTTGGATTCGTGAACAGTGCGTTACCATTCCAAATCACACTCGCATCGTAAAAGGAGTCCGTGTAAATTTCTTCAGAGCGCAAAAGTGTGTTTCTAAAGTCAAAATTTAAAACCACTCCGGACATCTGAATCGTATCCATGGCGAATTCTGTGGCTAAGTTTCCGTTAACAACACAATTGTACAGTTTCCCTTCGTTGATGGAGGAAACATTCGTTTGTCCTGCTGTGTAGTCCGTGTAATAATTACTGATTCCAACCGCTGGATTCGTTGAACTTCCGTATCCGAGTAGGTCGCAATGATTGAAATTGAAGTCGCCGCCTTGAAGGACAAACAAGGCATGTGTCCCGTTTTTCGCAACGATGCAATTCTCTGCTTTCACTTTCGCTCCAGCAAAAATGAAGACACCATAACGTGCTTGATTTTTGATGATGGTGTTGGTCATCGTGAGCGTATATCCGGAATTCGTAGGGTCTTCGTCGTACAAGTGCACGCCAGATGTTCCATTTTTAATGATGGCGTAATCAATGGTGCACGGACGCGCTTGTTGAAAGTAGATGCCGTAAAATTGTCCACTGACATTCTGATAATCTTGCTCCAAGCGATCTCCTTGAATGACTACTTCATTCCCGAGTGTTCCTTGAATGTTTAAAGTCGACTTGTACACATACAAAATGGCGTTTTTGTGCATGAAAATCTGTGTCCCCGCTTGGATATTCAATGTTTTAGCGGAGTCAACCGCGGCGTAACCATAAATGACGTGCGGTTTATCGTTTGGCCAAATTCCTTCGTTTAAATCCTTGTAATGAAAATACGCGTCTTGTCCCCAAGCGGCAAGTTTGACGTATTGGTTTTTTTCATTCGACTTAAATCGAATGGAATCTTCAATGATCAAGGGTAAATTCGTTCCGTTTGGATCCAACGTGACTTCGACAAATACAAACAAACTATCTCCGCCTTCAATATAGAGGTCCTTGATTTGTATTCCTTGTAATCCATCGACATTCATGGAAAATTTGGAAGTCGTTCCGCCCATTAATTCGATTTCATCAATTTTTATCGTTTTGGAGTCCTTGTTGTAAATTTTAAATTGCTGTGTCGTTGATCCAATCGTAGTAAACACGGTATCAAATACAACGGTGTCTTTTGAAAAACTCAGGTTGTTTTTTGATAATATGACATGCTTTCCACAAGAGCTTGTGCTCAAGGTGAAAAGAACGAGTAAGCCAGCGAAAATGGTAGAAAAGAAGAATCTCATGTGCATATAACGAACAAATCTACGGATTATTGGGACTTTTTTTGAACCTTTGGAGAACTTGGTTGTAAATAGCTAAAAATCATCCCGATGAAACAAACTATTTTTTTTAGTTTATTGTTCTTTTTTTCCCTTATTTCCTTTGGTCAACCGCCGAATGGAATCCTGAATACGCCGCAAAGTACCAATCAAATGGGTGTGATGGAAAATGGGACAAACATGTCCAAAGGAAAATTGAATATCAACACAAATTTCGAATCCAATTCACTGTTGAAACAAGACTCTACTTATTTCGGCGTGAATCAAAAAATGGAAGAACGAGAAATTACCGAACAAGATGACACAAAAGAAATTCGTGAGAATGACAAAACAATGCATGTCTTTTCCGCTTTTTCGCTTGTTCGTCAAAATTCTAAATTGAATAAATTTCAACGCACACCGTTGCCTGCAGAGCAATCCGAAATGGATGCTAAAGTAAAGCAACTCGAACTGATTTCCCCCAACTCTTGGGAATATCATTTGGCGTATTATGCCGCGGGTAATTACAATTTGGATCGATCACCGGACCTTGAGAAAGCGTATCAGATGAATCCAGAAAATCTCGACGTTCAAAAACAATATGTTTCACTCAAATACATGAAAGGAGATACGGTCAGTGCTCAAAACATGCTTTCATCTATGTCTCTAAATGAGGTGATTAGTTTGGAAGTTGAACGTTATACCAGTGATGTTTTGACTTCTTGTTCGATGAACGCTACACTGATTACCCATGGATTTGAGGATACCTACGGCGCTCTTTTTAATCAGTTTAGTCACCAACAGCGAATGGATGTCAACGTTGTTTCTTTGGATTTCTTGCAGAGTCCACAATACCGCAAAGCATTAGAGGAAAAAGGGTATGTCCTGCCAAAGACGACCAAAATCGATGTCGGATACTTGAGTCAATTTTGTTACTTGAATGCGGACAAGGAACTGTTTCTTTCGGTGACGATACCAAGGACTTACTTGGAGCCGATTTCTAAAAAACTATTTCCGGTTGGAGTCACCTTTCAATATGCAAATGCTCCTTCAGGGGATCTACCTGATCGACAGGAGGACATGTGGTTCTATCAACTCAATAAATATGGATTGAACGAGGGGGAAGAGCGCAGCAAATTCGCCATGAATTACATTCCACTGTTGATGTATTTGGAGCGGAAATACATCCAGGAAGGAAATGAAGTTTTGTTGCTTCAAGTTCGAGATAGCATGGATTTCATCCTCGGAAAGAAAACCACAAATAAGTCTGGGAATTAGATGAAGTTGTTTCGCAAAGCGATATCAGATTGGAGCGATGAGTCCTTGATGCATGCATTGGGACAAGGGAATCAGTCTGCCTTTACGGAATTGTATGATCGTTACGCCGGAAAATTAAAAGGGTATTTCCGAAACATGCTTTGGCGCGATGATGAAAAAGCGGAGGATTTTGTCCACGATTTGTTTGCGAAAATCATTCAACATCCCGAATCGTTTGACACTTCTCGCTCTTTTAAAACATGGCTTTTCTCGGTGGCAAGTAATATGTGTAAAAATGAGTACAAACGAATGGAAGTAAGAAAAAACACGGTTCATGGTGTGGATACATCTTTCGCTCCGTCCAATGAAAATGTATTGAATCAAGTTCAGGACGCGCAGTTCTTGGCTGAATTCGAAGAGAAATTACAGGAATTAGATGAAAAACACCGGTCGGTGTTTACCTTGCGTCACCTCGATGGACTTGCCTTAAAAGAAATTGCCGAGATTTTAGAGATCAACGAAGGAACAGTCAAGTCGCGCTTGTTTTATGCGACAAAATTTTTAGCGAATCAACTGAGTGTTTATCAATTAGCACAATAAAGATGGAAGAACAATTAAAAAACATATTGAAGAATCATGAGACTTTTGCCGAGTTGAATGACTTTGAGCGTGAGCAATTAGTGGAATGGTGTGCCGATGAACAGGAATTTCAGTCCTTGAAAAAGTTGTTTCAGCACGTCGATGTGTGGTCGGATCAGCCCACAGATGATTCCAACACGAAGCTACGTTTGGACCAACTCTTTGCGATTCAATATGCGGGCAAACAATCCACTTCGAATGGAAGAGAAATCCAGTTCACTAAAAATCGTTTTAGTCGCATCGCGTCGTGGGCTTCCATTCCCGCGGTCGCAGCAGCATTGGTTTTGACTTGGTATATGTACCAACCAGCACCAGAAGTAACGTTAGCGAAAAATTCCGTCAAAACTCCATTAAAAGAAAAGCAAGTTCAAATAGAAAAAAAAGAGGAGTTAAAATTAAACGGTGGTTTAACTATTCCGGCACCAGTCGCTGTAGAGTCCACAAACGCGGAAATTCCTCAACAAGTCGCATTGATAGAAGGTCCATTGCCCGAGATGAGTGAGCGTGCATCCGATGATATGGTAACCGTAGTCCCGGATGTTTCGTGGTCATCCAGTCTTGCAAATGGATCAAGTGCGACATTATCGGCAACGACTATGGGTGCTACCAGCTATACTTGGTCAGCGAACGATCTGAGTGAAGTAAAAGTGATGTCCTCAAAAATAGCATCCACAGAAAAAATCAGTTACCGTAAAAAGCAAGCCGACGAATTTTCTTCGATGAGCGTGAAGTCCATGCCAGAAATGTTGGATGTGATTGTTGCTGCGTACTAGTAGCGGAGAATAAACTGTTCCTTTTCTTGAAAGGACCTCTTTGCTAATATCCCGAAGTGAAATACATCGGCACTGAAGTGAAATTCGGATTTTTCTTTCAGTTGCTTCCATTCCGAAAACGCACGATCATTTCCTCTGATACCATTGATAAGGATCAAGCTATTTTCATCGAGTAGCGGAAGGAGTTCGTTCACTTTATTTAATATATCGTCGTTTCTTGTGTCCGTAGTTAGCAAAATGACCGAGGCATGCTTTTCTTTTTCCAATTGATCAAAAAAGGATAAGTTCTGTATGTCCGATGGAATACTCAATTCTTTCGCTAAACCTTCGATGTCAGTTTGAAGTCTCGTTTCAGTAAGTAGTGTGTTAAATTTCAGGTGTTTCGAAAGTTGCATCAAACAGCGCAACGTATTCTCATGAAGCTTGATTTTGGTGCTGATTCCAATGATTTTCTCTTTTGAAACCGGAATTTTAAAACAGTTATCCAACAAATCGTAGACGAATGGTGAATGAATCCCATGTCTTCCTTTGGCTTTCCAAGTATATTTTATAATTTCGATGCATCGATTCACGGTGCAAAATAACTATTTTCAGTAGACATGGGACTAACAAGTGCGGAAGAAATAAGTGTGTTAAAGCAAAAAAAAGACATCTTAAATGGTGCTCCGACCTTGGATATTGTTCGTCCGTGTAGACTTGGTGACGGAATCGTTCAGTTGAATCCAGAAGAGGAACAAGACTTGAAACAGCGTTTTGAGCAACTGAAAAAGAAACTCTCCTTTTTTATCCCTGCCTCTGGTTCAGGATCACGCATGTTTCAGTTTTTGTACGATTACATGAATCAAACGACTGAAACGAATCAAGCGCAAACAGAGCAGTTTATTCGACGCATTTCATCTTTTGCATTCTACAAACGTTTTCCAGCGGATGTGAAAGAAAAAGTGGAGAATTTTACCTGGAGCATCGAAGACTTAATTGCGTATGTTCTTGGTGAAGAAGGACTGAATTTTGGATTGTTTCCCAAAGGACTCATTCCTTTTCATTCTTTGGGTCCATTTATCTTGAATCCATTCCAAGAGCAATTAATTCAAGGTAGTCAATTGGTTAAAACACCGATTGATTTTCATTTTACCATTCAATCCACCTTTGAAGCGCATTTTCAATCTGCTATTCAGAGTTTGAGCGATATGACAGGTGATGTGTATCCGGTTAGTTACTCGGAACAAGACCCGAAAACAAATTCCTATGCCTTCTTTGCGGATGGAACACTTGCGTTAGGAGAGGATGAGCAACCGATTCGTCGTCCAGCTGGACACGGAACCTTGTTGTCGAATTTGGCGCACATAAAAAGCGACTATGTTTTGGTCAAAAACATCGATAATTTGCAGCATTTCAGTCAATCAGATGCAAGTACCTCACAGTGGAAGATTCTTGTAGGATTATTGGATCAATTGAAAGAAGCTTTTTCCAAGTTAGAAGCGCAGCCATCACTTGCTGAATTTGAAGAATTAAATGCACGTTTTCACTTTTTACCTGCACATGAGTTAACAAGTGAAGCCGATTTACTCCGTTTTCTGCGTCGTCCCTTGCGTGTTTGCGGAATGGTTCGAAACGAGGGTCAGCCCGGTGGAGGTCCATTCTTTGTTCAGAAAGACGGCGAGACACGTAAACAAATTGTCGAAAAAGCACAATTAGCGAATACCGATAAAGTGAACGCGTTGCTCATGCAAAGCACCCATTTTAATCCAGTAATAATGGCATTGGATTTCAAGGATTTCCAAGGTGAAGCCTATGATTTGTCGGCGTTTACCGACGAGGAAGCCTATTTCATTGTGGAGAAAAGTCATCAGGGGAAATCCATTCGATTCATTGAACAGCCTGGACTTTGGAATGGAGGAATGGCGAATTGGAACACCTTATTTGTTGAAATCCCCAATGAAGTATTTACACCTGTAAAAACGGTGTTGGATTTATTACAAAACACGCATCAGTCCACATAAAATTTCTACATTTTTCGAGGTCTCAACGGTTTAATTTGGCTATTTTTGTAAAAAAAAACAAAGATGGTTCCAGTTACGGTTTACGCTGAAATGACTCCAAATCCGACAACGATGAAATACGTTGCGAATAAATATTTATTGGCAACGGGAGATGCTGTTGAATTTAGTTCCAAAGCTGATTCCAAAGGCTATTCTCCTTTGGCAGAGGCATTGTTCGATTTTCCTTTTGTTCAAAAGGTTTTTATTGCAGCTAATTTTATTACCATCACCAAAACGGACAACGTTCCTTGGGATTTCATTAACATGGAATTACGTGAATTTGTGCGTGAATGGTTGTTCTTCGGAAAAGAAGTATTGATTCAAATGCCTTCTCAATTGGCACAAATGGAAGATGAGTCAAGTCCAGAGAAACCGGCAAAAACATTCAATCCAAGTGACTTCGATGATCCCATCCGTGCTTTGCTTGATGAATACGTTCGTCCAGCAGTAGAAAACGACGGTGGAGCAATTGATTTTGTTGGATTCGAAGATGGAATTGTTACGGTTTTAATGAAAGGTTCATGCGCTGGATGTCCGTCATCTACGGCAACACTGAAAGGTGGAATCGAAAACTTGTTGAAACAACACCTACCGGAAGTCAAAGAAGTTGTCGCATTAAACGGATAAAATCAAGGGACTAGACACAAAATTTAGTCCAATTGAATAATTATTCTTACATTTAAGTGAACAAGACAAAGAACGTGTTGTTACGTATAGACAAAATCCAACATGGAGTCCGAAATACATATTGAAAATCAAATTGACCTGAACAGCGCCTTGCGCCATTATTTTGGTTTCGATCAATTTAAAGGAGAACAAGAAGCAATCATACGAAACGTACTAAATGGCAAAAATACCTTTGTCATTATGCCAACGGGTGGTGGAAAATCCATGTGCTACCAATTGCCTTCGCTTTTGATGAATGGAACCGCCATTATTGTTTCTCCATTAATTGCCTTGATGAAAAATCAAGTGGATGCCATTCGCGGATTTAGTGAAAACGAAAACGTTGCGCATTTCTTGAATTCTTCTTTGTCAAAAGGAGAGATTCAGCAAGTTCGCAAGGATATTCAGTCAGGGAATACTAAAATGCTCTTTGTAGCACCGGAATCCCTAACGAAAAAGGAAAACATTGATTTCTTGACGACTGTTGAGATTTCGTTTTTCGCTATTGATGAAGCGCATTGTATTTCTGAGTGGGGACATGACTTCCGTCCAGAATACCGCAGACTCCGCGAAATTTTTCAAAAAATATCGAATGTTCCGGTCATTGCGTTAACAGCAACGGCAACACCGAAGGTACAATACGACATTCAAAAGAACTTAAATATGTTGGACGCGGACGTCTTTAAGTCCTCGTTTAACCGAGATAACCTCTACTACGAGATTCGTCCAAAACGCGACGTGGAAAAGGAAATCATCCGATACATTAAAAACCACCAAGGTGAAAGCGGAATCATCTATTGCTTGAGCCGTAAGAAAGTGGAAGAGATTGCCGAATTACTTCAGGTGAATGGAATCAATGCCTTGCCGTATCACGCAGGACTCGACGCCGGATCGCGAGCGAGACACCAAGACATGTTCTTAATGGAAGATGTGGAGGTAATTGTGGCAACCATTGCCTTTGGGATGGGAATCGATAAACCAGATGTTCGTTATGTCATTCATCACGACATTCCGAAGTCACTCGAAAGTTATTACCAAGAAACGGGAAGAGCAGGTCGAGATGGTGGAATCGGTGAGTGTGTGGCGTTTTACAGTTACAAGGACATCGAAAAACTCGAGAAGTTCTTACAAGGAAAAGCTATTACAGAGCAAGAGATTGGACGACAATTGTTACATGAAATTGTTTCTTACGCGGAAACATCTGTTTGTCGTCGTAAATTTATTTTGCACTATTTCGGAGAGACTTTCGAGGAGAAAAGATGCAACGAACAATGTGACAACTGCCGTAATCCAAGAGAACGCACGGAAGGAATGAACTATGTCGAAATGTTGCTGAATGCAATTGTTTTGATGGACGAAACCCAGAAAGCGAAGCATTATTGCGCGTATTTGTCCGGACACGTGACGGCGGATATTAAGGCATACAAACAAGACCAATTTCCGACTTTTGGAATTGGAAAAGAGAAAGACGAGCATTTTTGGAATGCAGTTATTCGTCAAACAGGTGTTGGTGGACTCGTGTACAAAGACGTGGAAACGTTTGGTACCTTGAAATTGACAGACGCAGGTAGAGCTTTCCTCAAAAAACCGGTTTCGTTCATGCTCATTAAGCAACACGATTTTTCCGGAACAGACGACGATGATTCCATTGTACAAGCTGGAGGTAAAGGTGGTGCTTTTGATGAGGTATTGTACAACTCACTGATCGATTTACGCAAAACCTTGTCGAAACAATTGAGCGTTCCTCCGTTTGTGATTTTCCAAGAACCTTCCTTACGTGATATGTGTTTGCAGTATCCAATTACAATGGATGAGTTGACAAATATCCAAGGAGTGGGAACAGGGAAAGCACAGCGTTACGGTGAACCATTTGTGGATTTAATTGCTCATTACGTGGAGAGTAACGACATCGAACGTCCACAGGACATGGTCGTGAAAACCTTGGTCAACAAATCGGTGCTAAAAGTTCAATTGATTCAAAACATCGACCGTAAATTACCACTGGAAGACATCGCTAAGGCTCAAGGGAAATCCTTTGAGGAAATTTTGGATGAAATGGAGTCCATTGTGAATTCCGGAACGAAAGTGAACATTAATTACTACATCAATACCATTTTGGATAACGAAAATCAAGAAGAAATCTTCGATTATTTCTCTGAGGCTGAAACGGATGATTTAGTGGAAGCGTACCACGAGTTTGACGGATTATACACAGAAGAAGAGCTGCGTTTAATGCGCATTAAATTCATGAGTGAAGTCGCAAACTAATTCCTAGTAAAAAAACAACGTTTATTTCGTTTCCTTAATCAAGGCTTCAACAGACTTTCTGGAGACTGCGTGATACTGATTTTTCGACTGATTGAAAATCGAAATCGCCATTGGACGACTGTCTTTATTCAAAAGAAGTGCTTCGTAAATCGGCATCAAATATTTTCTGCGTCCAACTTTATTCAAGAATGCAGTGATTTGCGCTTTGTTGCTAGAAGTGTAGCCGCAATTCGCACTGAGAATAAACCATTCAGTCAATAATTCACTATTTCCACTGAAGGAGAAACGCAAATAACGGTCAATTTCCCTCATTTTTGCTTGCGGGAGATTTCTAGGTAGACGGCGGATAAACGTTTGCCACTCTTGAACAATGTGGTCTTGGAACTTAATTTGCGTAACGGTTTTAATCTTTTTTCTGCGCTTGCCTATTTTCTTCCATTTGTAGGTGATTTTCGGAGCAAAACTTACTTTGTTATGCGTGAAATCATCTGCTAACTTCTCCATTTGATCCAAACGCGTGGAATGCAACTGCAAACAATTGTCTGGGAGTCCCTCGGTATAAATCCACGATTGGTAATCGAAATCCTTGTGTCCTTTGTTGAGTAGGTTTTTCTTCAAGAAACTTACGAATTGCTTCGTGTCGACTGTCTTAAATTGAAAGGTGTTGAAGTACTTTTTCAGGAAGGCGTCAAATGCGGTTCTACCCACTTCATTTTCGAGTGTTTTCAAGAAAAAAGCGCCTTTTACGTAGGCAATGTCCGTCATTCCATCATCTGGATTTCGTCCCTCTAACGCTAAATGCAATTTACTATCCTCTGGATTCTCGGAAGCTTTGATTCGCTTTAATTCGTCTTTCAATTCATCGAATTCGATTAAGGCGAGGATGTCGGCTACTTCTTTTCCGTAAATGGATTCCATGATGCGTTGTTCGAAGTAAACCGTAAATCCTTCGTTCAACCAGAAGTCGTTCCAAGTGCGATTCGTGACTAAATTACCCGACCAAGAGTGTGCTAATTCATGAGCGATCACGGAAACTAAACTTTTGTCTCCAGCAAGTAAGGTTGGATTCGCAAAGGTCAACATAGGATTTTCCATTCCACCAAAAGGGAAGGAGTAGGGAAGGACAAGAATGTCATATTGTTCCCATTGATAAGGTCCATACAGTTTTTCAGCTGCGTTAATCATTTTCGGAATGGCATCAAATTCATAGGCGCAAGACGGTAGTAATTCAGGTTCGGAATAGACTCCGCTGTTCTTACTGAACGGATGGTAGGCTAAATCTCCGACAGCTAGCGCAATTAAGTAAGCTGGAATCGGTTTTTTCATTTCGAAATGATACTTTCCTTCTTTGTTTTTTTGCGTTGGATTTTTCGCACTCATGACCGCTAAAAGGTCACTTGGAACTTTGACATCTGCACTGTAGGTAATGCGGTTGCTCGGTGAATCTTGCAAAGGAATCCACGTTCTGGTGAGGATTGCTTGTCCTTGCGTGTACAAAAACGGTTTTGTCTTCGAGCTGGTTAGGTTCGTGTCTAACCAATCCAACGCGTCCGAACGTTCGGTCGTTTGATAGTAAATATTGACAAATCGGGTATCTTTTTTAATCGGAACCATCAAGGCTTGACCAAGAACGGAATCTTTGTCCATCTTATCGATAAACATATCTGCTTCTTCTTCCGATCCCTTTTGACCAATGGTAACCTTTTGAATCATGAGTCCATTGATGTCGAATATAGCGGTATCCGCACCCTTGTTGATCATTTCATGTCGTGCAACCCCGTAAATCGTGCGGTTTTCGAAATTCACATCCAATTCTAAATGCAGGTGTTTGGTCGAAATCTCGGCTAGGTTCGCGTAACTATGCACATCCGCTTTGGTAGATGTTGGCGTTTGTTTTCCTTTTTTCGTGGCGTGCAAAGAATCGCAGGAAATCAATAGTAGAATAAAGGATACGATATAAAGTAAGTGCTTCATAGGAGCAAATTAGTTAAAAGAAAGGATTCCAAATCTTTCGAAAGAACCTGAAATGGAGTACATTAAAATCTCTTTGTTAAACGAATCTAAACGGAATTGTTTCGGCATAACGATTGAATTCAATTCCTTACGGCTTTCCATTACTTCTCGATTGATCTCACCAGTGGTCAAATTAATTTTCACCAAGGCAACAGCATTGTTTTTTTTCGATAAATTAAAGCTGAAGTAGTTGTTTTCCGTTTTATTGAAGATGCCGGATTCATCGTAGTTTCGTTGATTGTCGTTGAAAATAAAATTCAGTGAACTATCTGATTGAAAGCTACAATAGGAACTGAATTCGCCGTAGTCGTTGGTAGAAACTTGTGACTTCGGAATGCGTTTTTGCCAAAGTAGTTGTCCTTCTGGGGAAATACGAAAGGCGATAATGTCATCGTAATAATAGTAATTCACGGTAGTCGAAAAACTCGATCGACTGTCGTAGGTTGTTCGTTGGTACAGATAAAATTGTTCCATGGAACCAACGATGGATCCATCAGCCATGGTGAAAAAGTCCCGCATGCGGTAATCGTATAATTGAGGCTGATTAAAGTCCCTTGCGTTTAGGTCATTTGGATTCCCGAGGTTGTTCATGGAATTCGTGTAACGATCTTGTTGGCGAGTGCTCCACATTTCCTTTACGATTTCCTTTCCAAAGGGGATAAACGCTTCTGAATTGTGTGCATGATCGGTTGGATCGATTTGAATGCTAAAAATTCCTTCGATTCCGTTTTTATTCCCCGATCCGTAAATTCCAGTCAGCGCGAAGGCTCCGGAGTCATTGGAGGACATCACCAAATCATCGATGCGTTTTCCTTTGAGGTCGATGGAAAATTCTTTGAGTTCGAGTCCGTTTGCTTTGTACACATGCAAGGCTTTGAAGTTCTCAAAACTGCGCGTAAACATGCGGTCGTTGGCTTTGTTGTGTTCCGTTAAGCAAATGAAGTAATCACCTGTGTTTGAAATGTGGTGCGCGTTGATGGTGGTCATGTTGCCATCAAAGGGAACGTTGTATTCTCCTTCGTTGACAATTTTCAGTGAATCATTGAGAATTTTGTATCCGTAAAAGTCGTTGTTAATTCCTTTGCCTTCTTTTTCCCAAATGACACCAATGAATTTTCTGTTTATAGAAGAGATAATGGTGAATGCAGGTTTGGCATCGAATTTTGGATTCTCGTATTCTGCTATCAACTTCGTTTCCAATGCGTTCAACTCTTCATCGTAGAATTGTGCATAAAGCATCATGCTGCTTTTCATACGGTCGGATAAAAAAACCAAGGTTCCATTTCCAAAACTAAAGGCATCTACAAAATTACAGAGTCCAGTTTCTGTGACAAGCTTTAATTTTTGCTGATTGAAAACCGTTAAATTATCATAGGAAACAAGTCGGTAGGATCCAAAACTACCGCTTCCTGTCCAGCGAAGTGTGTTGAAGTCTAATTGCTTTTTAGGGAGAATGTCCATCAACAATCCATTCCCTCTTTCCAATGGTCCCCAAGTAATTGGAAAGTTTTGTGCAACAGCTAGGTTGCAACAGAACAAAAATACAAGGAGGAGTTTCTGCATCGTTATGGTTTCACAAGTTGTATTCCAAGATAGGATTTAGGTGAAATGTTTTTTAATTCTTCCGTTAAGGTAGGGGAAAGTTTTAGTTCGTCAATGAATTCATGGACACTTTCTTTTGTTACTTGTTCATTTTTACGTGTCAATCCTTTCAATGCTTCGTAAGGTTTTTCAAATCCTTCACGACGCAAGACCGTTTGAATCGCCTCTGCCACAACTGCCCAGTTTTGGTCGAGGTCCTCATGTAATTTCGCTTCGTTCAATAATAATTTCCCTAGTCCTTTTAAGCTGGACTGCAACGAAATCAAGCTGTGAGCGATCGGAACTCCAACCACACGAAGAACTGTTGAATCCGTTAAGTCGCGTTGTAAGCGAGAAACGGGAAGTTTTGCGGACAAATGTTCGAAAAGAGCGTTTGCAATCCCAATGTTCCCTTCAGAGTTTTCAAAATCAATTGGATTCACTTTGTGAGGCATAGCCGATGATCCAATTTCACCCGCTTTGATTTTTTGTTTGAAGTACTCCATCGAAATGTAGGTCCACATGTCGCGGTTCAAGTCCAAAATGATGGTATTGATGCGTTTCATCACATCAAACAAAGCTGCTAGTTGATCGTAATGTTCAATTTGCGTCGTCGTTTGAGAACGATTTAACGCTAATTTACCGTTGACAAATTGATTCGCAAAAGCCACCCAGTCGTGCTTAGGAAAAGCCACGTGATGTGCGTTGAAATTTCCAGTAGCACCACCGAATTTAGCTGGATAATCTTGCTTCACTAATTGATTTCGTTGAATCGTTAAGCGTTCTGTAAAAACTTGAATCTCTTTTCCCAAACGCGTTGGAGATGCAGGTTGTCCGTGTGTGCGTGCAAGCATGGGAACATCCTTCCACTCGTTTTGGTAAGTCGTTAACTGCGCAATCAATTCATCCAACATCGGCAAATACACTTCTTCAATTCCTTGTTTCAAGGAAAGAGGAATGGCAGTGTTGTTAATGTCTTGTGAAGTGAGTCCGAAGTGAATGAACTCCAAGTATTTGTGTAAATTGAGTTCTTCCATTTTACTTTTCAGGAAGTATTCAACTGCTTTGACGTCGTGATTGGTTGTTTTCTCCGTTTCTTTAATCCACAAAGCGTCGGACTCTGTGAAGTTTTGATAAATCGACGTTAAAGCCGAAAACGTTTCTTTCGGAAAGTCTGCAAGTGGTTCGATGCCACTTTCCACCAAGGAAATAAAGTATTCCACTTCCACCAATACACGGTAGCGAATGAGTCCAAATTCGGAGAAATATGGACCTAGTTGACTAGTTTTAGAATGGTATCGTCCGTCAATAGGAGAAATGGCTGAAAGTGAGTTTAATTCCATGTTTTTTTGAATAAGGGACAAAGATACGATATTGCTGAAAACTACTCAAACTGTACGGGCTAGTTTTATCAATTAAAAGTAGGTCAAATGGACATCGGGATTAAAATCCTTGGTATTTTTGTTCCATGGAATTTTCAAAACGGTTTATTCGATTTAATTGGTTGGTGATCATCCTCATCTACTTGATTGTAGTGGCGGGAAGTTTGGTCCGAATTACGGGTAGTGGAATGGGTTGTCCGGATTGGCCGAAGTGCTTTGGTGCTTGGATTCCACCGACAGAACTATCGGAACTTCCGGCGGATTACCGCGAAGCCTTTTTGTTGAAACGCGAGAAAAAAGTGGAGAAATTCTGTCGCTTTTTGAACGCAATCGGCATGAAAGAAACAGCCGAGCGCATTCAGTCTGATCCCACCGTTTATGTGGAGGAAGCGTTTAATGCACGAAAAACCTGGACAGAATACCTCAATCGTTTGGTTGGATTTGCGGCTGGAAATGCGATGCTGATTGCCTTCGTGTGGATGCTGGTCGTTTACCGCAAACGCAAGTTTGTCTTGTTGATGTTGTTGAACCTTATCCTGATGGGCATCGAAGGTTGGTTTGGATCGATTGTTGTCGCAACGAATTTAGTCCCTTGGACCATCACCGTTCACTTGTTTCTTGCATTAGTTATCATTGGCCTACAATTGTATTTACTGTATTCCATGAGTGCAAGTGGTAAGGAAAAAATCTCGTTAGCGAAACCCATCCGTTGGACTTTACTCGTGATTTTGGCGATTACTTTTTATCAGATGTTTCTTGGTACGCAAGTGCGTGAAGCGATTGATGCGCTCGTGAAACAAGGATTCACGCGTGAACAATGGATTGAGCGCATCGGAATGGATTTCTTCATTCACCGCAGCTTCTCGTGGCTTGTGCTGATCTTGTTGGGATGGATGTTTTGGAAGAATGAAAAAGGCATCAAATACATGAAAATCCGTTGGGCAACTGGATTGCTGGCACTGGAATTAATCACGGGTGTTTTGTTGGCGTATGCAGACATGCCGGGATTGGTTCAAACCAGTCATTTGATTTTTGCCAGTGTCCTTTTTGGACTTCTGCTCTTCGCAAGTTTTGAGAGTAAGCAAGAAGTTTCCTCTTCCAATTAAGAAATATTATTAAAAGTCCACCCAATAATTTGACGTAAATACGTTACCTTTCTGAGTGCCATAAAATCATGGTTGAGTGAAAGAATGAGTGAAACAGTCATTGGGAAATTACAGTTGGATCGATCCTTCGTGGGACGTATTCAAAAGGGGGACGAAGCAAGCGTCCTTGCCTTGTACGACGCATGTTTTTCTCCGTTGATGAATGTCGTAGTTCGATATAAAAACAACCGAGAAGACCAGGTTTCCTTAATTAATAACGCCTTTTTGAAAGCAGTGAAAAACATTGCACAGTTTCATTTGGGAACTTCCTTTGTTTCATGGATAAAAGTGATTTTACACAACGAAATCATCGATGATTTTAGAAAAAACAAGCGTCATTATGCCACTATTCAACTCCAAGAACAAAAAGAAATAAGCGAAGAGGCACACTTTGACGAAAACTACGATTTCTCGGTGGAAAAAATCAAGGTAACTGCCGTTTTATCGAAGTTACCTCCAGCAACGAGAACGGTTTTTAATCTTTTTTTGTGGGATGATTTTAGTCCAAGTGAAATTGCAAGTGAATTAGGAATTTCCATTGACACTGTTCGCTGGCACATCAAAATGGCCCGAAAACTTATCCGTCATCAAATCGAAAAGTCATGAAAGAGCAAGAAGATATCAAGCAGGACTTTGACCGTTGGTTGATGAATCAATGGAAAGAGGAGGAGTATGTTCCTAGTCCCATGGATCGAAGCGGCGTTTTGGGGAAGATCTCGAAACATCGAACGAGGAAAATAAGTGTGAGAATCGTGCTATTGGCAATTGGATTGAGTTTCGTTTGTGTCTTGCTTTTTTGGAAGGTGTCACGGAAAGACATCCAGAAAAAAAGCACCTTGATTCCAGAAAAAGAGCATGTTGTTCAACAAAAACGTGATCCTCAAGAATCAGTGCCAACTGGTTTTCCAATAAGGATAAGTTCATCTTCTGTGATGGACTCTGTATTCCCAACGTATCCAAGTGTGGAAATGTACACAGGAATATTGGAAATCCCGAAGGAAGAAACCTTTGTTTTTACAGCGCACCCAAGTCTCAAAGTGCTGATTCAGTCAGTAGATTTGGACAGTGTCATGAAGAATTTGGGGATATTTTATGTGCAATCATCCACGAGTAATGAAGGAATTGAATTTGTTGGGGTAACTGCGGGACACGAACTTATTGTTGCTTCCTTGCTTACGGGTACATTTTCTTTGCCGAATGCACCGGACACGGTTAAAACAGCTGGTGAATTTCGTCCATTTGGAATGTCTGGCAATCAATATGTTCATTATGCATGTTACGATGTGCGGCAATTGTTATTCAATGAAGCTGTTTACCGTCAGGTTCTTGCGGTAAACGTCTTACCGAGCGTTGCGTATTACATGAGGACGTCCGCACCAGGATGGAATAGTCCTGTAAACATACATCAGTACCAAGATGTGCTTCAGCGGAGAAGTATTGCTCAACGGTATCAAGATCAAAATATCCGGCGCATCAGTGAACAAAGTGACCTTAAGAATCAATTTCCATCCGTTAAATCGGGTAGACCCTTTTATTTGAAACAGCAAGTTCGGGTGAATAACATGGCCAAAGTAGGCTTGTTAATCGGCGATAATTTCCTGATTAAATCACAGGGAGAAAAAGTACTGGTCGTGAGTTGCGATGCGGAACGAGTGTCTGTCGTGAAGGAAGATGGTGTCATTGAAGCGAGTCATTCCATTACGATTGAACATCCCCGTTATTTTAGTCAAAAAGCGAAGTATCCATTTTACGATGAGGCATCGCGCCGCTTGTTTTTGATTGTAGAAACGAACTTTTCATACCTGTGGTTTGAGGTCAATCAACTTACAGGGGAAGCGCGCTACATTTTTAAAACCGAAACGATTTGGAATGATCCAAATTGGACCATCAAAGATGGAATCTTGAACTACAGCTTCAAAGGAAAATCCTATCAAAGACGCTTGGACTAATCACCAACAACAATTGGACTCGAATGATTGCGGTAGACAATCCGGTAATGTCCATTTGAAAGATGCGCTAGGGAAAGTTTGTCCTTTGCCGTTTGAATGCGGTGAATCAGTACAATGGATCCATTGCTATCCATCAGGTAAATGAATTCTCCAATGCATTTGGGATCAACCTGAAGGTAGAGGGCATCGACTGTTGGAATGGGATAAATCCGCATTTGTTGTTCATCGATCAATTTCGAAATCATGACGTTTTCAATTTTCCATGTTTCTCGAAGGCGCGTATTACCAGAAATTCCGGTTGTCACATAAAAATCTCCTGCATGGCTAAAACAAACAGTGCCCTTTCTTGGATTTCCAGTGAAATCAGGCAAGGACTGACTGTTGAAAAGCGTTAAATCGACTTTTTCAAAAGAGGTGGCGGTCTGTCCGGATGGATTGAGTCCACCGAAAACATAGATAAATGTGTCTTTTTGAACGGTGCCAACGTAGGTTCGTTCGCCAAAGGATAGGGCAGGAAAATTGGTCCATTGATCTGAAGCCGGATCATATTTCCAGGTTTCTGAATTCCAAGTAGAGGAACTTGCTTTTCCTGCGGCAATGTAGCCGAAATTATCGTAAGAAAAAGCGAGTCCACGCCAAATACCAGGAATGGGCAAGTTGTTTTTTTGTTGCCATTCTTGGGTGTTGATGGAGTAGCGCCATACTTCGTTGAGTATTCCGGAGGAGTTTTGTCCACCGATGAGGTACAAGGAGTCTCCGATGATGAAATGGACACAGCCCGCGCGTCCAGCTGCTGGCAAGGACGGTAGGGTGGACCATTGTTCGTTGCTCGGATTAAAGCACCAAGAGGAACTTAAGAAACTTCCACTGCAATTGTCTCCGCAAAGAATGTAGCCCAGTCCGTTGTGTGCGAATCCAGTGGCGTATTGACGATTTTCACCATCGGGAAGGGGAGTGGCGTTTTCCCATTGTTGAAGGGTAGCGTTGAAGCGAAAAAAGTTTCGGGTGCAGGCGAATCCTTCGTCGCGACCTGTACCGCAGTAATGTTTGTCTTGAATACTGAATCCCGCGGCGTCGTCCCGCGGATTTCCCGGAAAATCGGGTAGTTGTTGCCAAAATTGTGCGTTGAGGTTGGAAACACATTGGCAAAAGATGAATACGAGTAGTAGGCGCATGAATTTCATAACGTCATAATCGTTGTTTTTATTTTAACGAATTAAAAAGAAGGTGTCACAGTGATTCTGTAATTCACTTTTGGCGAAATGGCATAACTCAGTCGCAGCATACCGGACAAGTAATTTTGCTTGAAGATATTCGATGATAGTAATGAGTAATTATTGTTCACGGATGCGCCGATCGAAAGGTTGTTTTTAAAGCGGTATTGGTAGAAAATCCCGATGTTGTGGTTTAAGGTCGAGAAGAATCCCGTACTGTGCTGATATGCTTTGAATGTGAGGTTGAAGAATATCTCGTGGAATTGATTCTCATCCAAGCGATAAAAAAGAGAAGGAGTAAGTGAAAAGTGTTTTGCTGAATCTAAATCAAAGCGATAGCTTGCGTTTGCCGCAATCGTCATGGAAGTTTTGGAGGTGTATGGATAGGTGGTTATTTCGGCTCGATTTAAATTGTTTCCGGCAAGTCCAAAAGTCCATTTTTTACTCACTAGGGACAACCCAATGTTCACACTGTAGGAAGTTGGATTCCACAAGGTATAATAGTCAATTGGGGGAGTTGTGCTATCAATGAAGGTCATGTTATCGCGACGCGCATTGAGTCCAAGTCCAGAGTTTAAGGTGAGGTTTCGATTGATTTTCATACTGTAAGCAGCGTTAAAGGTGTTAGAAACAACCTTCCAATCTGACAATTGACTGAATCCATTGTTCAATCCAAACGAGAAGGAACCCACTTGTTGTTTCAGAGAAAAGAAATTGAAATAACAAGGAGTAATGCCAAATCTTGAATACATACTCACGTTGCTCGTGTACAGTTTCTTTTCTGCAAAGGCAGAGGGATTACTCGCATTGAAATAATCATCCATGGAATAGGTGCTTTGTGCAAAATATGGACTTGCAACAGAAAGGAAAAAGCATAAAAAGATGCATCGCATAAGTAAAGGTTTTCTTTTTTAAACAAGTTCAAGGATTAAAAAGTTACACTACTACACCCCCTAAGCAAATTAATTACGTTAACTTAACTGAGGAAGAAGTGATATGCAGGATCCAAGTGCGGAATTATTGAAAAGAGTTCAGGCTTACGATCGTAGGGCGCAATTGGAATTGTATCAACTTTGCTATCCGGTATTGATCGGCGCTGCACGACGGTTTCGCAAGAACGAAGAAGAACATAAAACATTGGTAAACAATGCATTTATGAAAATCGTTCAGAACTTAGACAAGTACCAGGACATTCGTTTTTTCAGTTGGATCAAACGCATCATCACCAACGAAATCATTGACGATTTTCGTCGATCCAAAAATTACCATACGTTTTACCAACACGATGCTGAAATTGAAGGCAATGATGGCGTTCATCCCGAAGCGGAATATGAACTCAATCAGGCGCATTTGAATATGATGCTCCTTCAATTATCAGAGCCGACCCGTGTGGTTTTTAATCTTTTTGTCGTTGATGGATATTCACATCGGGAAATTGGTGAACTACTCGGAATCTCTGAACAAACATCGAAGTGGCATACGAAGGTTGCCCGAAAAAAATTAAAAGAACTACTTAAAATACAGAACCATGTTATCTAATCAAGAAGATTTCGATCGCGATGTGAGGCGTATCATGCAGGAGGTCAAGGGTGAAGAAATTCCCCTCGATTTTTTGGTGGACATCGAACAACGACTCGATCAAATGGAGAAAAAGAAAAAACGCCGCATGTTTCTGTGGTTTTTTATGGGAATCGTTTTGGCAAGCGGACTTTCTTTTGGTTTGTTGCGTGAAAACGGATCTTCAAAAACCACCGTGAAAAATGTAGAACAAAACGTTATCATTGAAACAAGCAAACCGAAGGCGTTGAACCAATTGGCATCTTCCAAAGAAAACGTTACCATTCAAACAACCAAAGTTGAATCAGCTGCCGTTATCTCTCAGCCAGTTGTACCTAGAACAATGCCTTCAGGTAGAACGGAAAAAGCGACCAACCCTCGATTCGTTAGAAAAAATCAAACGGATGTGATTCCAAGAATAGGACCTATAGAAAACAGTGCTACTGTTCCAAGGCAGATTGCCACGACCAACGCTCCTCAAGCGAATAAAGGAATCATCAACAGTCAACAAAATGAAGTTCCTCCAGTAAGTGAAACGGCTACATCCACACCAACAAGAATGGATGAACGCTCAAATCCTATCTCCGTTCCAGTTACAACGATTCCAGAAATCGCTCCTTTGATCAATGATGTTCAGGCTAATACAAACTCGACGAGTATCAATCCCGTTTATCCTGAGCCCGGCATTCTTCCTGTTGAAAAAGAGAAATGGGTGCAAACCTTTGGTTTTTTCACTGGTATGAGTGGTATACGGTCTTCCATTGTAATCTATGATGAACCGGGTAACAGCGCATTTCCACCATCGGGAAATATTGAAAAATATGCGGCCATTCGAAATGCACAGGAACGCAGTACCTCAAGTATTGATTTATCACTGCGAACAAGCTGGATGAAACACCATTTTCTGATTCAAACGGGAGTGGATTACTTCGAATGGGGTGAACAATTAAAATACGACTATAACATCGTTTTCGATGGGGTGAATCGCTATTCGTATGTTTCTATTCCGTTGTACCTTGGTTACCATCAGTCATGGAAAAAAGTAGGTTTGTCGGCCAGTGTGGGAAGCTCCATTGGAGGTGTAATTAAACGCGATGGCTTATACATTCATCCTGATTTAACGACGATGACTACCGAACAAGCAAGTGATTGGACGACCACTGGATATTTTCAATTGGAATTAAGTTATCTATTAGAAAATTACCGATTTAGCATCGCTCCGACGTATAGAAAGTCTTTGTCCACGGTGATTTTTTCTGGATATACGGTTAATAAATACGATTCCTTTGGATTACAAATGGGAATCTCGGTGACCCTGAAATAGACTTACCGCCCTTTAGGTCGACGGGAATTGGATTTTTTTGACGGTCCGCCGCGTTGTTCCTTTTTCTTCGGTGGATTCCCGAAGTTTGGACTGCTCAAATAGGGCTTTTTGGATTTTGGTGGATGCGAAGTACTCGATGAAGTCGTTGTTTTCGGTTTTTTCGGTGTCGCTGGTTTGGATGATTTACGCACATCATCGTTAGTCGAATCTTCCAACAAGTTGTTGATGATGTCCATTTCACTTTCGGTCAAATCACGCCATTCTCCAACAGGTAGTCCTTTTAGTCCGATGTTCATAATGCGGACACGTTCCAACTTCGTCACTTCATATCCAAAGTGTTCGCACATGCGTCGAATTTGTCGGTTGAGTCCTTGAATGAGTGTAATCCGAAATACCTGTGTTGCTTCTTGAACAACTTTGCATTTTTTCGTGTTGACTCCCAAGATTGGAACTCCTTTTACCATCCCGGAGATCATTTCCGGAGTCAAGGGTTTGTTGACGGTTACGAGGTATTCCTTTTCGTGGTTATTCCCAGCGCGTAAAATCTTGTTGATGATGTCGCCGTTATTGGTCAAGAAGATGAGTCCTTGTGAATCTTTGTCCAAGCGTCCAACGGGAAAAATCCGTTTGCTGTGATTGACGAATTGCACGATGTTATCACGCACATTTTCCTCCGTAGTGGATGTCACGCCAACTGGTTTGTTCAAGGCGATAAAAACGATGTCCTCTCCTTCGCGTGGCTCGAGTTCTGTTCCATTGACACGAACCTTATCTCCCACATTCACCTGGTCTCCAATCGTTGCTTTTCGCTTATTGATGAACACTAATCCACGCTCAATGAATTTATCTGCCTCTCGTCGAGAACAGAGTCCACTTTCACTGATGAATTTATTTAGGCGCATGACGTAAACAACTTTGGTTAGATCTATAAATGCTGCGAATTCGCTTCATCGGCATTCATATTTCGCTTTAAACGATAAATTTAGTCAAATTAAAAAGCTTGCGTAGAAATGGGGGAAGGTATTTTTGTGAGTAACGCAGGAATGTGAAGTACCGCAGGAATACAAATCCAGCGGTGCGGTTATTTTTTGTTAGTACGGCTGGATTGCAAATCCAGCGATGCGGGGATGAATGCATTAAAAAAAACCCTTCTCCATTGCTGAAGAAGGGCTCATCATTTTTTAACTAAACTTTTATTGTTTCACTACGCGGTGCGTAGACATTTGTCCAAGATCATTCGTGATTTGAACGAAGTAGATCCCTATATTCAAGTCAGTCAAGTCTATATGTGCATCTGAACCTGCAAATTGAGTGTTTAGAACTTGTGTTCCAGTTGCAGAGAAAATGTGAATCGTTCCGTTTGTTTGATGGGTATTTCGAATTGTTAACAAGCCATTCGTTGGATTCGGGTAAAGAACGAAAGAAGTTGCAAATTCATCTAATCCTGTCGTTTGTGCTTGAATGGTTGTGCTTGTTGTGTCGTCACATCCATCTGCATTTGTCACGATTAAGGTCACTGTAAAGGTACCACTTGTGAAATAGCCATGAACGGGATTTGTGGCATTACTCGTATACCCATCACCAAAATCCCATGAAGATGTTGTGGCGTTTGTGGAGGTATTCGTAAAGCTTACTTCAAGTGTTGGTAGATTTGCTGAGGTGAATCCAGCTACTGGAGCAGGACTTACCACTACGGAAGTGGATGAAGCGGTAGTACATCCATTTTGATCGGTCACGGTTACGCTATAGTTGGTAGAATTTTGTGGATTCACGGTAATCGTATCAATGTTTTGGTTGATGAAGTTTGGTGTCCATGTGTAAGAAGATCCTACCGCATCTGTTGTTGCTGTTAACAAAACTGGACTTAAATTATCACTACAAAGCAGGTTCGATGTAGCTGTCAAAGATAAGTTCGGACTAGTTAAAGTATTGTCAACTGTCACCATTAAGGAGTCGTTATTGCTACATCCGTAAGGACTTGTAACTGTTACATAGACATATCCAGTTGCTGTTGGTGCGTAGGTAATGACTTGCGCATTCGTTCCCGCTGGAGTCCAATCATACGTGTATGTATTGGCTGGCGTTCCTTGAGTATTCGTTACTTGGGTAAATAACACGGCGCTTCCGTTTAAGCAAACGGTTGTGTTTTGAGAAACAAGGTTCACATTTGGAACAGGACGCACGTAAATCGTTGCGCTCGCGGAGGAGTAACATCCATTTGCTGGATCCGTTCCTGTAACGGTATACGTTACCGTATTGTTTCCAACATTTGCTGTCAATGTTCCTGTTGTTGCGGTAATTGGTGGACCTGCACTTGCGGTCCAAGTGTATGTTGCTCCAGTAATATTTGCAGTGGCTGTTAAATCCACTGTGTTTCCGGTTGTTCCTTGACAGAAGTTTAGGGAATCTGGAGTCACAGAAATAATGGGGCTTATTGCGTTCGGATTAACGTTCACGGTTGTCGTATCTGTTGAGGTACAGCCATATTGTCCAACAACGGTTACGGTATAAAGTGTGGTGCTTGTCGGAGAAACTGTCACAGAATTCGTTGTACCAACATTTGGATTCCATTGGTAAGAAAGGGTGACACCTCCACCGCCTCCACCGCCGACACCACTCGTGGCATTGACTGTTAATTGCGATGAACCACCAGAACAAATGGTCACGTTTGAATTGTTAAAACCATTGATGTTTGGACGACGTCCAACAACGATGATTTGTTGCGTTGGTTGAGAAGGACAACCTAAAGCATCGTATCCAATAACCGTGTACATTGTCGTGTTTAAAGGAACGTCCGTAGCTGTTGCTGACGTACTTAAATTTGGATTGGCATTCGTGCTCCATTGATATGTGCTTGCTCCAGAAGCGCTTAAGTTTAGTGTGTCGAAACGACAAATCGTATCATTCGCCATGGAAATGCTTACCACGGGACTTGGATTTGGATTTACTTCAATCAATAGCGTGTCGCTAGAAGCACTTAGTCCTGATCCCGCACATGAAACCAAGTTATAATAGTATTGATTAGCATTTAGTGTTCCAGTTAACGCTGCAGTAGAATTTGATCCAATCGGAATGTATGGTCCATTTTGATTCGCAGAAGTAAACCATTGGTAACTGATTCCTGTTCCAGAGGATGCACCGGTTAAGGTTAAATCGGCAGATCCGCTACCGCCACAAATGAGTGTTGTTGTGGAAGTGATGGCACCTCCTGTTGGTGTCCCTGAACATACTGGAGGAAACTCTGTCCATTCAATATCGTCCACATATATGCGTCGAGCTGTTGTTGTAGGACCATAAACAGTTCCTTGAAAGATGACGTAATTCGTTGCTCCAGCGAAATTTGAAGGAATGTTAAAGGTGTATTGATACCAGCCATTTGTTGCTTTGGTATCAGGAACATTGACGCTGCGATTACGAGCAACTGTTCCAATTTTTATTGCACCTGTCAGATTCGCTGCTGTATTTACGAATACTCCTAAACTATCAATGTTTGCAGGAACCAATGAATCGCGGTAAATCCAGAAACTAACGGGTACGACATTCGTTCCACGTCCGGTTAAATCGAATACGGGTGTCGCAATTGCCTCCGTTAAAGCGGCAGAAGAATTCGAAGGATTTCTCATCCTGGCCATTCCAGCGCCTGAATGTGGTCCACCAACTAATGGATTGGTAAATGTCGTTGAACGTGCCCAATCTGGAGCCGTTCCAACAGTTGCCCACCCTGTCGGTAAAAATTGAGTGGCATCAAAACTTTCTGAATGCAGAATTTGTGCGTTTATATTGCTTTGAATAAAGCAGGCACTTAGCAAAAGAAGTGCGGAGTAAAGGGTTTTTTTCATGGTTTTATTTTTGGAGATCTAGTTTAAGTGTTTTTCATGTAATATTGAGACTTATTCCTTCAAAAAATTGCGTAAGTCCCCCAATCAAATGCAAGACGAACTCGCTCTGTAAAAAGTTGGGGTTTGAAAAGTGATTTTTTTTCAATCTTTTCTACTGATATGGACTGAGGTAGTTTGAATTATGATTAATCTTGTTTAACTCAAACCGTTTCTCTCCATGAACATTTCAATTCGGCTCCTTACTTTATTGACTTTGTGGTCATTTGTTTCCGTTGGACAACTAACACAAGGAGAAGATTCCTTGAAACTTCCCTTTGCTATCGCGAAGGAGAAACAACTTTCCGATGAAGATTTAGCGTCCAAAAAGGAAGGGATGTATGTGACAGGTGTTCCAGACATTAGTTCGGATCCAGTGAATGGATTTGGCGTCGGTGTCGAAGGAAGCATATTTTTTAATGGAAAGAAATCAGATCCTTTTTTCAAATACACGCCTTATCGTGCGGAAATTGACTTGGCGCTTTTTGTAACCAGTAAGCAGCAAAAGGAAATCATGTTGACGGTCGATGTGCCCTACATTCTCAATACGAAATGGCGATTGCGTGGTGAATTAGCCTATGAAATCAATCCGAATTTATTGTACTTCGGCATTAATGAAAAAGAAACGATTCCCGGATTAAGTTATTTCCCCTCGGGAGATTCTAGTCAAAACATGGTGCATCATGCCACGTATTCTGCTTATGAAAGTTCCCTTACCGGACAAAACACTTTTTACCATCAGTACACCAAAAAAGAGGCGATTTTAAACATCAGCATGGAACGTTCACTTTACGAAGGACGCATTCGCCTATTGGCGGGCTATGAAATTGCCAAATTGAATTTGAGTCCCTTTTCAGGAAATTCCTTGTTGGCAAACGATGTGCAAAGCGGATTGATTCGTGGGATGGGTCAAAACTTGGTTTCCTTTGTCCAGGCTGGATTCATCTACGATACCCGCGACTTAGAAGGCGATCCCTCCAGTGGAGTTTTTGCGGAAGTAACGAATGAGCTTTCGTTGAAGGCTTTGGGTTCACAATTTAACTTCAATAAAACCTTCGCCCATGTCAATGTTTATCAGCGTTTGCTTCCTAGTTCCTTTAAAAAATTGATTTTTGCGGCTCGTTTTTCCATGGGATATACTGCTTTGGATGCACCATTTTACGAGTATCAGGACCAATGGACCTCCGAAGGCAGTATTGAAGGACTCGGGGGTGGTCAAACACTACGAGGATTCAAGCAAAGTCGTTTTTTGTCCAAGTGGATGTTTTTTAATAATATCGAGTTGCGCTATCGTTTTGGAGAAATGGATTTGCTTCAGCAGCATTTGGCTTTTAGTGCGGTTCCCTTTTACGATTTTGGCGCCGTGTGGGATTCCGGTGCGTCGATGTGGCATCAAAATGTTCAGAACCTTCGATCCAATGGCGGACTCGGATTACGCATTGCATGGAATGTCAATACCATTTTGCGGTTCGACTATGCGATCTCCAAAGAGGACAAACAATTCTTTTTCCAGATAGGACATTGCTTTTAAGTCGGTAGGACTACTTTCCTTCTTGACTTTCAGCTGTCTCTGCTTCCAGTTTCAGACGTTCCTCTTCCATCTTTTTGCGCTGAAGGATGAGGTCTTTGTTTTTTACTTCCAATTCCTTGACAGGGATGATAGGTTCTTTGGTCAGTGGGAATAAGTTCTGCAATTCCCCACTGTAATAAAACTCGTAGCATAGTCCGCCAAAGGTATACATGCGGTTTGCTACCATGAAATCAGATCCACCGACTTTGGGATGTGCGCTCGGTTTGCTTTTCTGGTAACCAAGATTGTACAAAGTCCCGATGATTTCTGGACGGTACGCCAGTGAAAATCCAGCATGTTCCCATTGCGCTTGGTACTGACGAATCAAAAATGCGGTGTACAAATACGAATAGTAGTGATCGCCACCTTTGATCAATCGCTGTATGGTCTTTAGTTTATGAGATTCAATCGTATCGTTGATTCCTTCCGGAAAGGAATCGTTCACGTTGATGCAATTTTGAAAATAGTCACCCGCATAGAAGGGCGATTTCACATCAAACAAGGTGTTTTCGATTCGAAGAGCGGTGTGTTGCAGGATTCCGGTCACGCCATAACCTCGATTCTTAGGGAGGATTAAACGGCTAAACGGCACGACATACTTTTTGAATTTTTCACGTCCCGAATTGAACATGCGCACTTGTTCACCCACTAAGCACATCACTAAAAGACGTGGTTCCACACCTGTCATGCGTGCCACGGAGTCGATCGCGTGTTTATCGTGAGCAACTGCTTTACAGAAGTCCTTCCACGCCTGAGAATGCGCCCACGGATACAAGGTTTTCGATTGCTTGCTGCGGTAATGATTGATTTTCGCAAATTCTCGTTGCAGGTATTTGTCCTTTTTCAAGAGCAATTGAATCGCATCCAACATGCGCGCAGCAATGCGGACATCCTTCGATTTTTGATAGGCCGAAAGAATGATTTCTGCGTTCATCGGATGGCGGTGGGAAAGCACACCGAGTTTTTGAAAAACCCGTGCTTTCAAATACTGTTCATTGGTTGAATCCAAAGGCTGTCCATAGCTCGCCGAAACTTTATCGAAATAACGGTTATTGATGTCCACGTCCCCTTTTTCATTGGTCCATTTCATTTTCACTGCCAGCGCAGTAAACATCAAGAAAAGCGCCATTAAAGCAAGGAGATGGATGGCAACTTTGTACGAAATAAGTAGGTATTTTTTCACAGTATTTTCAAAAAGTGCTCGAAATTAAGTTATTGTGGTGAGATTGAAAAATAAATAGGCTGAAGAGGAATAAAAAGTAGATGTTTCTCGTGTTCAGCATGTCAAAATACTTTCGGGAATTATAGGGATTTCACGTTCAGGACAGATCTCATCCTTCTCGAGTGACTAAAGAAGAAAAGCACCTATTTTCCTGACGAAAATCCAACGATTGCTCCCCCAATTTCAATACCTTTATCCCTCCATACTAATCTACTTTCCATGAGCAACATAAGCATCACAGATACCTTAACGCTTCCTTGCGGAGCAACCATAAAAAACAGAATTGGAAAATCGGCCATGAGTGAAAACATGGGATCGAAGGGATTTTTGTCGAACCGTTCGTTTCATACCTTGTATGGACGTTGGGCGGATGGTGGAACGGGATTGCTGATTACCGGAAATGTGATGGTGGACCAACGCGCTTTGGGTGAGGCACGGAATGTGGTCATCGAAAAAGGAATCAAGGATCCAAGTTTGAAGGGCTGGGCGGAAGCAGGAAAAAAACATCAAACGCATATTTGGGTGCAGTTGAATCATCCGGGGAAACAGTCGCCAAAGTTTTTGAGTGCTGTTCCAGTGGCACCTTCAGCGATTCCCTTGAAGAAACCCTTGAATCGGGTATTCAATACGCCAAGAGCTTTGAGTGATGCGGAAATCATGGACATCATCGAGCGTTTTGCGTTTGCGGCGAAGGTGTGCAAGGAAAATGGATTCACTGGCGTTCAAATTCATGGTGCACATGGATACCTCGTGAGTCAGTTTCTTTCGCCTACACATAACCAACGCACGGACAAATGGGGTGGAAGTATTGAAAATCGCATGCGCTTTGTCAGTGAAATCTATCAAGCTATTCGTGTGGAAGTTGGTCCGGAGTTTCCGGTCAGCATCAAGTTGAATTCTGCGGATTTTCAAAAAGGCGGATTCACCAAGGAGGATTCGATGGCAGTGGTGAAACATTTGTCGGACCTAGGAATGGACCTCATTGAAATTTCTGGTGGGACCTACGAAACACCGGTCATGACTGGAACCAATGTCAAGGAATCCACGAAAGTCCGCGAGGCTTATTTCTTGGAATACTGCGAAGAAGTGCGGAAAATCGTGAAGTCCCCCTTTATGCTTACTGGTGGATTCCGATCCTCACAAGGCATGAACGATGCCTTAGCAACTGGCGTCTGCGACATGGTGGGTATTGCGCGATCCTTGGCGATTAATCCGGAATTCTCCAATCAATTGCTTTCCGGAAAGGACGTCAAAAGTTTAGTCAAACCCTTAAGCACTGGATTCCCATTTTTGGACCGAACATTTCCACTGGAAATCGTTTGGTACACCGATCAAATCCACCTTTTGGGAAAAGGTCAAGATCCAAACATCCATCGATCGCCAATTCGTTCGGTTCTAGGAATGGTTTGGGAATTAGGAGTGAATGTGTTGAAGAAGGTGAGGGGGTGAGAACGAGAGCGAGTCCGCCGCTTCACTTCACCTCATACTCCAACACCGGATAATGTCCTTCTGGTGTTTCGACGCTGATGTGGATTTCTCCGGAATTGTAGGGAATGAAATTCAAAACATACATGTTTTCTTTTTTCTCGAATGGAATCCATTCGTCGAGTTCATTGACAAGGTGAAAGTGTTGTTCTTCGCTGGACTTAATCTCGATGGTGATGCGTTCCTTTGCTTTGATTGTGCGCGTTTTTGGTGCGCTGACAATCTGAAAGGTGGGTGGGACCGCATGCATGTGTGGGAGGTTGAAGGGTTTTTTCGTTTTCACTTGCGCTAACAGTTCTTCCGCGGTGACGAGTCCATATTGAAAGACTTTCGGTTGGAGATCTGGAAGGCGTTCAAATTCAGTCAAGCTGATGTTTTGTGGAAGGAAGTTTTCGTAGGGAAACTGTGCTAAGTGCGTAAAAACGGAATGTTTCGGTTCGACATTGAACCACTGTTCGTCGAACTTTTTGGTGGACTTCAGACGACCTCGGCTGTCTTCTGTTCCGCCCCCTTGTCCCCAAGTGGAATCGTAGATTTTCCAAGTGCCATCTATTTTAACAGCATTCCATGCATGGTCGGTGTCGTCGAAAGAGTCTCCTTCGGAATAGCCGTAACCTTTTGCGTATCCAATGATGGTGATGGCTTCGATTCCTGTTTTAACAGCGATTGCAGTAAACAAGTCCGCAAATCCAGCGCAGACGGCTACGCGGGTTTTCAGCACGTTTTCTGCTGAATTGTCACCTAAATTTCCTGAGTTGTATCCTGCATCGTTGTAGGAAATATTATCTGTCATCCATATGTACACTGCACGTGCTTTTTCCAAGTCTGTTCGAGCAGAGCGATTGATGTAATAAGCGATATCTGCAATGCTGTGCTCCGATGCCGCCGGACAATTACGCATGTAAGCGTCTATAACATTGAAAGGGGAACGTTCTGCTTGAATAGCTGTTGCGTTTGCTGCAATCGGTAAAACAAACGCGAGAAGAATAAGTAGGACTTTCATAGGCGTCTTTTTTAGTACAATGTAAAGATGGGGTTTTGGTAACAGAAATGGTGTAGGAAACCTCAATTTTGTTCCGTGTTCTCCCGGCGCATTTTATGTATATTCAATAACTCACTAATGATAATTACGGGTTCTTCTCGTTCGGACACAAACTTGTGGAATGCCCAATAAACATCCTTCGAAATTTGATAATGGTGACTTAAGTCCAATTCAATTTTTTCAGGAAAAACGGAATACAGTTTAAGTTCGTTGTGGAAGTTGAAAACCACATTGTTTCGATTGACATCTACGATCACTTTTCCGAAGGTCAAAAGGTTATTAAAATGAGCTGCTAAAACGAACAGATCGGTCGTAATTTCTTGTGGAAATGAATGCAGGACTCTCACGTCGAAATGCAGCTGTTGATCATAAAGGAGGTATCGGTAAAATTCATCTGTATTTTCAGATATGTGAAAAATAGATTCCACGTAATTCTCACTTTCGAATACGCCAAAACGCCAATTGCGATTTCTATGAAGACGGGTTAACTCATCCCAAACGCATGCTTGATGTTGCGCATCGTCTCGTAACATCGCATGTATTTGATCGGGCAGAGGAAAGGAGGGAGGTCTTGGTTCTTCAATCTTCGTTTCAGTCGTGTTGTTTGCCCAGTAATCTCTCACGCGCTTGATTATGGCTAAAATACCAAGCAAGGGGAGAAGAGCGAAAAGTCCATTTGCCATGTTTTTAAATGTTTTTGTTGTTATTACTTTCAGTTGATTCGAGAATTCCCACTTCTTCCAACTTTTTCTCCAACTCTAACCAATCGACCATCATGCCGTGCTCTAAATCGATGTTTCGTCTCATGGGAATTCCTGATGCAATATCATCAATGTACAATTGATTACTTTCCTTAGCTAATTCCATATCAAAAGAACGAGGATCTAATTTTTGAGGAAGAAATTTTTCAATCGGCTGTTGGATTTCCTCAAACGAGTGAATAAATTCTAAGGCTTCGTGTACATGTTGCACGTCGATGTCTGCGCGATAAGTATTGAGTACGATTTCGTGTCCTGCTGCTTGAAGGCGTGCAATGACCTTAATCGCATGTGGATTCTCGGTGCCAATTTCCGGGAAATAATGTTCGACAACCGTTCCGTCGAAGTCTAGGTAGATTTTCATGTGGTTTTATTGAATAAATTTTACCAGCTCTCGGTTCAAACGTACTTTGTGTATCCCCTCCGGAGTCGCCATGATGCTATAGTCTTCGAATTGTTGACTACCAACGCACTGACGAAATTTGGCGCGAATGCGGGCCATGACCTCGTTCATGTTGTTATCTGTGACATCCGTCAGACGTGAGATCGCTTCGTCGATGGATCGGTTGTCAGGTTGCTGACTAAACATCGCATAGTAAGTCCTTAATTCCACTTTGTGCTCAATTAAATGACTGCGCATAATTCCCTCTGGATGATTGAGGTAGAGTAGGAATAGTGCTCGTTCCTTTGGATTTAAATTGATTTCCAGATCACCTAAATCTGTGAGGAAAATTCGCTTGCTTAAACCCCTGATTTCCATTCGGCTATTTTCCATTAAGAGACTGGAGCGCTGACGAAAAAGCAAGTTCTCGCGGATTCCATCCATGATGGTAAATAATTGACGGGCTTGACTGCGGTTCACATCGCGATTCGTAAGAATGTTCATGCAATCTTGGCAAAGATCTCCTGTTCGCATTTTCAGAATAATTTGTGGTTTATCGATACAAAAATCCATCATGCAACCACGTGGTTCCTTGTGTAATGCATTGAGCGTTTCAATTTGATCGCGAAACATCATGCTGCGTAAAATCCATGCAGCCACTTCATAGGCGATTGGAAAACGGCTGTCTAAATCGTTTCCAAAATAGTAGGGCCAATTGTTTGTTTGAATAAAGTAATTCTTCAATGATTCATCGAAACTTCCAAACCAATTGTGTTCATTGGATTCGTTTGTTAACAGCATCACATGGTCTTCCTTCGCAATGTTCTTGTTTTTGCGAAAATCTTTGCAAATCCCAAAAAGTTGCCTCCACGTATGAACTTTTTCTTTGTGAGGAAAGGAAATATTGTAGTTAGCCAATTTGTTGTTATCGATACTTAATTTGGCTAAGGGCGGTTGCTCTTTTTTTTCAAACTCCCATTCTGTATCGTATGTTTTAAATCGTTCCGAATCAGGAAGGACAATAGGCTCTGAAGGCACAAATTCGATGCTTCCGCGGTGTTTGCGCAGTAAGTTAAGGACATTGTTGAAATCCTCTAGTGGATAACCCGATGCCCGAATGAGGTGTACCTTCATAGCCTTGTTTTTTTATTAAAAAGTATCTTTATTTCTACGGTCCTTGTTGCTAAAAATATCGAAAATGTCGCGCTTCAAATTCCCTTTCGATTTTTCATTCGCATAGGCCTTAATGCCATCGCTCATGTCATCCATGAATCCTGCATATGAAGATTTACTAAAGTTCATCACGTTTTCCTTTCGAATATTAAGCATATGTGAGGTGTGAATCGCATCAAAGTCCGCGCCAAGGAAACTGAATGTCCATTTTCCTGTGTCATCTAACTCCTTGATTAAGTGCGCTACATCGTGATGCGAGTACATTCTGGACGCATTTTCGTGTCCGTCAGTGATGATGATGACCACGACTGACATTTTGTCCTCCGCGATGTCCTTTCCATAACGTCGCTTGATGCTGTAAATCGATTTTCCAATCGCGTCGAGTAGGGCAGTGGTGCCATTTGGGATGTAGGTCTCGATCGATAACTCGTTAATGAGTCCGACATCGCTGTGTTGGATGCGGTCCACCACATCGTGGTTAAAAAAGGTCAGCGAGCACAAATACGTTTGATCTGCGTGTGTTTGCTTGAGCTCTTGAATCGTTTTCAATTGCGTGTTAAATCCTGCGATGGTTTGGGTCTCCATGCCTGCCATCGATCCACTTTGGTCTACGATAAAGTGGTAAAGCGTTGTTTTGTTTTTCATAACGGTTGTTTTAAATTGTTTGACAAATATTTCTTCTTTTTTTACCGATTTCTTCTTTTCTGCAAGCTTGCAAGGAAAGCGTTTTGTCTTCGGTATGGACAAACCTTTGCAGTGACATTCGTTCATTGTTTCACTAAATCCCCCTCACCAATGAAAAAAAGAAGTAAGCGTATTTTAACTTTTTACACAGAGCAGCAAGTGTGTTTTGACAACATCCAAACCGCGTCCTTTTCCAAATCTCCCTTGAAACCTTACTTGCTCATGCAGCGCATGAAAAAGAAAGGACTCACCAGTGCGTTTCGTTTTCAATCGAATTTCCAGCCGCTAAAAAAAGAGGACTTTGAATTAGCACACACCGAAACCTATGTGCACAATGTCTTCAATGGGGAAGGAAATTATCGTTCTAATTCTCTTCCATGGTCCAAAAACTTGGTCCACAGTGTGGGCTTCACAAACGCCTCCTTGTACGAAGCGAAAAAACACGCATTGCTTCATCCGCAGACGGTTTGTTTTGCTCCTGTATCTGGAATGCACCATGCACAACCAGAACGTGGAAGCGGATTCTGCACCTTCTCCGGACAAGTCATTTCTGCCATCAAACTCTACGAAGAGTTCGGGGTGAGCGGCGCGTATTTCGATCTCGACGGACACTTCGGCAACAGCATCGAAGATTCCCGCTGGTTTCATCCGGCCATCGATCTCGCTATTCCGAAAGGATGCAACATCAATCCCACGGGGACAAATGAATCGTATGTGGCATCCTTCCAAAAAGGCTTAGCCCATGTGGGAGAACTGATCAAAGCCGGAAAACTGCACTATGTGGTCTTTGCTCACGGGGCGGATTCACACGAGGACGATGACATCGGAGGCGGCTGCGATACCAAGCATTGGCTGCTCTGTGCGCAACTTTTCTCCGAATGGGTCAACGAAATCTCCATCACAATCGGTAAACCACTTCCGGTCACGCTGGCATTGTTTGGTGGATATCGTTCCGATAACTATGAAGCGGTATTGGATCTTCATTTAAAATCCCTCATGACTTGTGCACGGATCATTTGTGAACATCCACAACGAGAAACGCTGGTTATTCCGAAGAAAACCTACATGCGAAGTGCGTAACCGTTTTTTGACTTAAGGAACATCCAACACGAACACCTCCCGATTTCCTGCCTCACTGAGTTCTTTCATTTTTTTGGAGATGTCACCCCATAATGGATCATTCAGCGTTGGTTCAAGCAGTTCCAAACTTCGGTCGAATCTTCCTGCGAAGCGATTTAGTTCCGCACGAAATAAATGTCCGTTTTCCTCCTCTTCGATCACGCGTAAAATGGCATCAATATTCTTCACATAATCCAAGTCTTCGTTTAGCACTTCACGTGTTAACGTTCCATCTTCCAACTGTTTGTGGTATGCCCACATCAACAGGTAACGCAAGTATAGTTCGTCATCGTCATTCCTTTGGACCTTCATAAACAGCGCGTCTTTGATGTCATCACGTTCTAGTTCCTTGGCTGGATCAAGTTCCAATTGGTCTCCAAAAGCTGGATTTTTGACTTCGCTTGGCGTGAAATTGTCGTCGTAAAAATGAGCAATCCTTGGCAAAATCGCTCCTTCGACTTTTGTTTCTTCGTCGAGCCAAAAGGTGCAATCACAACGTTCACATTTGGTGATGCGTGGATACGACGGCATCATCGGTGCATCGACGCGCATATCAGAATAATGTGTTGCGCCGAAAGTATTTCCACTTGCTAAACTGCGCTTGGTGACGCGGTATTGGCAATCGGGACAAGCGTAAACGTAGGTAGGTCCTGGGATCATCGTGTGTAAATTTATAGTTGAATAAAATGCTTAATAACTCATGGCAATCATACTCGAACGACTGACAATTAAGCAGGCGGTTTCACTTTGGTAGACGCAGGCGGAAAGTCCTTTGAGGTAATGCTTCGTGGGATGGTAATGTTCCCGTTCCAAGGCCGATTTGATGTCCATTTTTTCTTTGGCTTTGAAGCGAAGGAAACGCTTCTTTACATTCTCTGACGCCACATGGATTTCATAGGTTCCTTCCTTCAAGGAAAGGGTCCAGCGGTCGATTTTCATGAACGAGGGACTATAACGCGCAAAATACGTGTAGGGCTCATCGTTTCCGTCAATGCGGTAATGTTCGAGGCGTCTGAGTTGACTTCCAAACTGTTTTTGCAGATCAGACAGCGGAGCATGGAGTAAATCGTAAAATAAGTGGTCGCTGAGAATTTTCATAAGTTATTTCGGTTAAACGGATTGTAGTTTTTCGGATCCACATACACGCGTTTAGTCAAGTGTCGAAATTTGAACTGTGTCTTGAAATTCGAACATTCAAACAAATCGGTGATTTCACCTTTTTCCAAATCGAAGAGTAAATTCATGTAGCGCTTGCTGTTGTTGCCGATGAACATATACCCGGTTTTTTCCTTGTAGCAATCGCCACAGCGTCCTTCTACTGCGTTGAGAAAGGTGTCGCCGTTGGACTTAAAATCCTCCATCAAGCGCTCGAGTTTCAAAATGAATTCATTGCGATTAAAATCCTGATAGGTGATTTTATCATCGAGCAAGGTGTAAAGCATATCGACATCCATGCTTTGAATGAAATAACGTACTGCATCCGCAAGGGTGCGTAGGGGTGGATAGGACTGTTGTTCGATAGGAAGTGTTTTGTTTTCGTTCATCATGGTGTTTTTTTATAGGAGTCATAGGTGAATGCCATCCATTGGTTTAGTTTCTGTGGTTTTGTTGATAGGATGGCGCCGGTATCGCGTTGACCTTTATTTCCGAGTTTTCCCCAAAGAAAATTTTTCGTGTTCTGCACGATTGGTTCGACACGTCCCGTTGATTCCAGGGAGATGCTTTTCTTGAAGTGATTCATTTCCAGACTGTAGATTTCTCCAATCACATAACTCGATTCTTTAAACACAGAACGATCAATGGTGACGCAGATCCATTTGTTTGGAATACGCAGAACTTTAAAAATATAATCGAAATGACCGTTTTTCAGGAGGTGTTGATCCCTTGGGGAATCCTCGTTGATCATATACACGAGTTGTAGGTTTAATTTCATCCGATTTAGTTTTGATTTACCATTGTTTCGATGCTTTTAATCACACGTTTCGGGAAGCGTAGGCGGATGATTTTTCCGTTTTGAAATCGAAAAGCGAGACGGATGACCAATTCCTTGAATTCCTTGCGTGGTGCTTCCCCAAATTCGAACTTATCTACGTTGGGATGCGTGAAGGGGTCCGTTTTCATGAAGCGAAATTCAATCACATGTTCACCCGGAAATTCATCCATGCTATATCCATCCTTAAACTCTGGCCAAAGTCGCTTTCCAATGCTGTGTTCCGAAAATAAAAATTTGTGGAAATGTGCCAAGGCACGTGTCTTGTTCATCCCCTTAAAAAAGACGCCTTTTGCATCCATCAGCTCCTCCATCTGCTCAAAATTTCCAGCTAAAAACGAATAGCGAAATTGATTCAAGGCGTGTTCATTCTTTTTCTGTTCATCAAGGGTGATTTTGGACAATTGTTGCAGCATGGGTTTGGGTGTTTTTTGTTTGTTCCACCTCTTTAGACAAAGCGTATGCCAAGAACTAAACTGCACTAAAATGGATGAAAATATCCCGAAAGGATATCAAAATCTGAAAAGGATATCAAAAAGAGATGTAAAATGGATTTTTGAACATTTAAAGTTATCTCAGCTATAATTCGTATCTTAGTTATGTTATGCAGGACGGAAATAAAAACCTCAAATCTCATATTTTAAAGGCTTTTCAGTTATTCGATTCCGGCGCGATTGATGCCATCGAAATAGGAACGACGAAGGGTCTTACCCACATTCATGCGTACTTATTCGACGGACTCTATGATTTTGCTGGGAAACTGCGAAAAGTCAATATTTCTAAAGGGGGATTTCGCTTTGCAACGGTCCTGTACTTACGTGAAATCTTGGCGAAAATTGATGAAATGCCCGAGGAAAATACCGATCAAATCATCGAGAAATACGTGGAGATGAACATTGCGCATCCGTTTATGGAAGGGAATGGTCGAACCATGCGCATTTGGTTGGATTTAATGCTGAAATCACGCATGAAATTGGTCATCGATTGGCAACACATCGATAAATTCCAGTACCTACAAGCCATGGAACGAAGTCCAATCAATGATTTAGAATTGAAGACGCTCCTCAAAGCAAATCTCAGTGCCGATGTTTCTAACCGAGAGTTGATTTTCAAAGGAATTGAACAATCTTATTATTACGAAGGATACGAGAAATCAGACGAAGAATGAAGGGTCATTTCTGTAATGGAAAACTCAATTCGAAATTCCAATCGAGCTGATTAATTCTTGATCAAGGGGAAATCAATCTTATTCATGTGCCTGAGCCTTTTGCATTATTTTTTGAATCCAAACTGGTGCAAGTGTGATGTCGTGCGCTAAATTTTTTGAACTTTCTTTTTTCAATATATAGAGTATTCGTTGTTCCTCTTCAGGTCTCATGTTATCCTTTCCAATTTCTTTTATTGCTTGAATAACTAATCCGCTTATTTTTCCTTTTGTCAGAAGGAATTTAGGTGTCGTTTTCTTAAAGGTGATGGTTCGATTTCCGATGTGAATCACACGAGAAGATCCATCTGTGAGTAATACGATTTTCATCGGGACTTGGGTGCTTAATCCGAGTGCATGTAAGGCGTATGAACCTGTTGGAATGCATCTGATTCGATCCCTTTTGGCGATAGAATTTGCGACTTCTTCGGCGCTAGGAGTCAATGTTCCTAGAAGCTTGCTTTCTCTCGGACGAACATAGATTCCTTGCGAAATCCGTTTAATTAAACCTTCCTTTTCTAAGCGGAATAGATGGAGTCGAATAGCCTCCGAAGTTCCTAAATCAGTGAAGTCAGCGGGAAACAATATGGTTCCTTTTGCTTTTGATTTAATCCGCTTATCTATGAGTTCTGCTGTGCTTTTCATGGGTTTAATGTGTAACAAATATAGTAAAAAAATGTTACGTTATAAAAAATAAAATCCTACTACTACGAAGGATATGAGAAATCGGATGAGGATTAATTTCCTTCCGTTTTGATTCCATACTTCTCCATCTTCGCTACCAAGGTATTGATCGCCCAGCCAATCGCTATGGCGGTTTGACGCTTGTTTCCCTTAAAGTGTTTTAAGACGCGGATGATGTGTTCCTTTTCGATGTGTTCCATGTTCATCGGTTGGTCGGAAGGGGCTTGTTTGAGGCGTTTTGGCAGGACCTCCGCTGTCACCGTTTCTTCGTTGAAAACGTAGAGTCGTGAGATGATGTTTTCTAACTGGCGGACATTCCCCGGGTACGAATAATTCAAGAGGACTTCCAAAGCTTCTTTTTCGAGTTGCAGTTTCTTCGGTCGGTGTAATTCCTTCTTTTTCTGCGTGAGAAAGTGCTCGATCATTCCTTTGATGTCCGCCTTGCCACGTTCCGCTAGGGTAGGGAGGTCGAGTTCCACCACGGATAGTCGGTAGTAGAGGTCCCAGCGGAATTTTCCTTCTTCACACAATTTCTGCAAGTTCTGGTTGGTGGCTGCAATCACCCGGACATTCACCTTCTTCGCTTTTCCGCCCAGAGGCATGATTTCCTTCTCCTGCAAGGCGCGCAAGAGTACCTGCTGCATGTAGGAGGAAATATCGCCGATTTCATCGAGGAAAATGGTTCCTTTGTCCGCGAGTTCGAATAATCCAGGTGTGTCCTTGTCCGCACCCGTGAAGGCTCCTTTCTTGTAGCCAAATAACCTGGATTCCAACAAGGTATCGCTAAACGCTGAGCAATTGACCGTCACGTACGCTTGTTCGTTCCGTATGGAATTCTTGTGGATGTACTTCGCGAGGTTTTCCTTCCCTGTTCCACTTTCTCCGAGGATGAGCACGGTGACACCATCCACTTGGGCTACCTTCGCAGCGTTTTCGTATATTTTCTTGATGGTGGGCGTAATGAAGTAATCTTCCCCCGTGTTTTTCTGAATCTCCTCCTGATGGTACATCGCCGTCACCGGAAGCGAGGACTTCTCAAAGGCAATCTTGATTAATTCGGGCTTGTCCTTGGTCTTGGTGTGACGCGCCTCCCGCATCTGGAACAAGGTCGTGTCCAAGTTCAGGGACAAATGACTCAAGTACCAAACCACCTGCATGGCCGGACTCCCCGGCGACACAAAAATATCGAGTTTGTCCTCCCGTAATTCAATCAAAAAAGGATTTACCTTTCCCTGAATCTCCCGGTGGTCAATCGGATCCTGGATTCCCATGTAGCGCAACTCAAAGCTTCGTTCTGGATAGCTTCTTCGTAGAAAATTCACCAACAACTCCGAACGCGTATCGTCCCCATTCGCAGACGATAACAAAATATGTCGGTCCGACTTATAAAAGAACTTATGGTAATTCGCCGTTGGTCCCGATTCCAGCACCTGTCCGGCTTCAAAGTCATTCGTATAGGCAATCCAAGAGATGAGTGTTTTCATGTGTCAGAAATTGATATACGAATGTACGAAATGAGTCAATTCAGAAGTTAATTGATTATTAATATATCACTAAATTGACTAAGATCTTCTACTTCACTTGACTGAATTCATAAAAGCCACTCGGTAAATCCACGTAAACTTTGTCATCTTCTAGTTTAAATTGTCCTTTGAAAACATCCCATTCTGTGAGATCAGCATCAACCATGAAATCAAATAGGCTAAAATGTACCCACATAGCGATCTCGTTTCTAAGTTTAACTTCTTCTTCGGTGCCGATAACGATTTTGATAGATTCCTGCTTCTTGCTATCCCAGTCATAAAATTCACCAATTTTTATGCGCTTCAAGTAAACTTCCACCAAGGGTCCGCCTTGGATATTCAGTCGAACCTTGAAATAGATGCTTTTTCTGGTTTTTAGGTAGGAGTGAATGGATTGTTCTAATGTGTTCATTTGCTAAGTTTTACACTGTTTAATTCAATTGATTTAGTTGTTTTTTACATAGCAATAAGCGTGCAAATTTTGTCTATTTAGACACTTTTTTGAGTTGATTGAATACCTTGATTTAATTGAATCTATGCAACCATTGCTTTTGATTTAGAACTTCCATAACATTTGAAGCAAACTCCATTCGCAATATGCATATATTTTGGAATAATACCTTGACCATTGCAACGATCACATTGGTGCGAGTGAATCTTTTGATCAATTCGATGAGTTTCTGATTGTATCACAACTGGTTTATAATGAAACGTTTCTCTTTCAAAATCCGGTTTGTCGGTTAATTCAATTACGTCCGTTAAAAGACTAACAGGTACATCCAATAATTCAGCATATCGTTTGTGCCATTTTTTGGGGTATAAGAAACTATTCATGTAGATATAATTCCCGCTATTTTTTTCAAAAAAATTCTGAATTTTTGATTTTACATTTTCAGAAATTTTGCTGTATCTACCTGCCAAAAAATAATCCCAATCTTTACCGAAACCATTCATGTCGAAAATAAATAGTTCATACCCGTTTTCGTTGGTCTTTTGATCTGACAACAAGTTATGATTCTCCAATCTTTCTTGTTTGAAAGTTGAATATGCTTCATCCGAATTAGGGTCATAAACACAGATTAATTTTCTGTCTTCAGGTTCAATTATTCCTTTTATTGAAAAATACACCTCTTCAGGGATTACATTACCTCGCTCAAACCCAAGTAAAGGATACATCATAATTTTTGACTTCTGAAAGTACTTTTTGTATAGTTGATTAATTACCATGGCGCTTAATTAAAAGTGTTTTTTATGTTTGCGTTTGCGTAAGTAAAGTGTTTTGGAAGGTTCACTTTTTGTTCGAGATCGACCATCAAAGAATCCTTGAGATTTTTGTGAGTTACGGACGGCAGAAATTACTATTTGATGATTTACTTCATCAAATTTAATTTTCAGAGAATGGGAGGGAAACTTCTTCATTGCTTTAAATTCACAACAAAGCTATATTACTATTGTGCAATATATTTGCACAGATAAAATTAGTTAGTAGAGAGAACTCATTTTACTGATTTCAAGAGTAATTTCCTCTACCAAATATTTAGGAGATAGAACTTTAACGTCAGAACCGAATGATAGAATTGTTTGAACTAGTTCTCGATTTTTTATTACATCAATTTTTACATAAAGTCCATCCTCTCTCCATTTGGAATGTTGTGTTTCATGTAACGGTTTTGTCTCTACGTATTTTCCTCTAGATGAAGAAAATAGCAGTTCTATTTTTTCTATTGTTTCAGACTCCCTTGAAACACCAATCATATCGGAAAAAAACTCAACCCAATCTGTTTCTGAATTTTTATAGGTGATATTGGTTTCTGTAATTTCTTCTATTCGATCCAATGCAAAATTTGTGGTAGGTCGATTGTTTTCTTCATTAAATCCAAATACAAACCATCGACTATTATACTGTTTAAGATAATAGGGATGAAAAATGACATTAAACTTTTCTTGGTTGAATGTCAAATAGATGATGCTCAATACTTTTTTCTGAATAATTCCATTAAACAATACGGTAAACCAATTAGAGCCTTTATAATCTATATTATTGTCAAAGGAGACAACTTTATTATTTGTATTCGAGCTAAGTTCACTTTGAAGAAAAATTTTTGTTTCTCTCATCCATTCAAAGCCAGGACTATCCTCAAACCAATCAAATAAAGCAAATGAATTTTTGAGCATTTGTGCCTCTGTCTCTGTGTTCTTACTATTGTGAATGGAGAAATTCGTATTAGAGTAAAAGTAGATTTCTTTTCTACCTTGAAATATTTGTGATTCAATTGGGGCACCGAAACCAGCTTCACTTCTCATAAATCGAATATCTGATCTTAGTTGACGAACTTGAATACCCTTACTATGGATGTCATCTTGCATAAGAGCTTCATTCACCTCTGAAAGTAAATCTTCAATAAAATACGTTCTCCCTGAATTCCTAAAGCATCTATCCAGCGTTTTGTATCTTAAAAGGGCGTTTTTATTGATTGGCATGTCCTGAAAAATATTATATTTGGTTGAATATGTAAAGTTAATATTAACTGTGCAAATAGATTGCATATTTGAGCATTAATTTTGTTTCAGTTCTTTGAAATGCCTGTCAAAAATATTGATCGTGGGTGTTGGTTTCGGTTTACGGAACAATGATCGGCGCCTCTTTTCGTCAATTACACATTTGCAATGTGTGGCGAGATGAATGTAATTACTTGAACATTAATACTTGCAAATTTTTTCCTTCGGGAAATACTTTGAAAAGATTTTTCTTAATGATTCAGCAAACATGTAAATAATCTGGAATAATTCAGATATTAGGTTACACAAAGAATAGGATGACAGGCATTAAAGAAAATGGTATATTAAAATGAAAATAGAAGAAAAACAAACTTTAGAAATAAAAAAGATGTTCTCAGGAATCGAGGATAAAACTGATCTATTGAATTTGTTGAATTATACAAAAGTCTTGATTTACGGACAAGATTGCAAGAAAATTACATTAAGAAAACTAAATTATTTCGCTAATCCAACAAAATGCTTAGATCGTTATTCTACGTTTTCTATAAGTAAAAAATCAGGTGGTGAAAGACAAATAAATTCACCTGATTTCGGTTTAAGATCAATTTTGCGCGTACTCAATGTCGTATTCCAATGTTGTATTGAACCGCACAAAGCGGCTAATGGTTTTGTGTTGAAGAAATCAATTGTCACCAATGCAACGTTGCATATTGGAAAGAATTATGTTTACAACATTGACTTAAAAGAATTTTTCCATTCGTTCGACCGAAATAGAGTGAAAATGGCATTTATTCAAGAACCATTTTTTCTTAAAGGTAATAAAGAACCCATAGCTTTTTTAATTGCTTCATTGTGCACACATCCTTTATTAATAGAGGATGGTTCAACTCAAACAGTTTTACCCCAAGGAAGTCCCACTTCACCAACCCTTACAAATTTGTTGTGTGTTTCTTTGGATCGCCGTTTAAATGGTTTAGCAAAGAAATTCGGCGCACGTTATTCACGATATGCAGATGATATTACATTTTCATGTCATCAAAATGTTTTCAAAAAAGAAGATTTTCAAAAGGAATTAAAAAGAATCATTGAAGAGGATCAATCCTTGAAAATCAATGAAAAAAAAACACGTCTACAAAAAACAGGATATCGAAAAGAAGTCACGGGGTTAACAGTCAATGAAAAAGTCAATGTTCAGAAACGCTATGTCAAACAAATTCGCATGTGGATATATTATTGGGAGAAATATGGTTATTTACGTGCCCAGCAATTATTTATGATGGATTACAAAAAAGATAAAGGTCATGTTTCCAATTCACAACCAAATTTAGTCAATGTTTTAAGTGGAAAACTTGATTTTTTAAAAATGGTTAAAAGTGACAATGACTCAACTTTTTTGAAACTAAAAGTGAGGTTTGATAAATTAGTAAATTCTGATGATTTGATTAAGAATATACTTGATTTGTGGGAAAATGTTGGAATTGAATCTGCAATGGAAAAATACTATTTAGGATACGTAAAAAGTAAACACGAATTACCAAAGAGAGCAACCTTATCTGATTTTGGTCTTGACGAAGAGTCAATCGCAAAGTTATTTAAGGAGGGTACAAGTGAAATTAAGGCAAGAGATTCGGATAATTAATTTTTGATTATGAAAAGTAAAGGAGAATTTATTATTGATCTAATAACATCAAAGAAACTTTCGATATCTGATCGAGAGCGAATATTGAAGTTGAGTGCGAAGGAATATGGAAAGAATTCTGAGGAATTAATGAGTTTGAAAGAACGAATGAATGAAATGAATTCTACAACAATAGTTAATTCTAAAACCGAAGAAAAAAATCAAATTGCCCCAAATAATAATCAACTTCTTGCTGATTATATAAAACCATCGTTGTTAAGAGAATTTTTAATAGCATTCAATCAAAATCCAATATTAAAAACCACATGCCATAAGATTGATGAAAGCGAATTGGAAAGATTGAAAGAAATTTTAGGAATTGAAGAATATGATTTTAACAAGCATCTAACTAAAATTAATTCGGAGTATAAAAAATTGACTAGGAATTATAAAGATGTAAACAAAAATATTAAAGAATTAATTCGAGTTTATTTATCTGATGAAGGTAAAGGTCATTGGACGACAGATGAAATTAAAATTACTTGGGGAAATACTAAATTAATGGATTGGGCAATGAACAATCCTGGTATTCCTCCAAATCCCGATGATGATCTTATTATAAATCTTGAGAATATAGGATATGAATTCGATACAATTGAAATTAATTCGGCTAAAAAAAAAATACAAACGTTTTCCGATTTAGTTATTCATTTTAAGCATATGTTTCATATTCGAAGTGATAATCAACTCAAGGATTTGATTCTTAAAAAAAATATACAGAAAAAATGGAATGATAAAATTCTGTTTGATATTGAGCATACGGATTTCTGGTCGAATATTGAGTTGTTTTGTGATGTGGATAAATTGATTCAGGCCTATGTGAAAATTATCGATATGATTTTGGAAGTAACAAATAAAAATAACTTATCAAAACCTGTTGTGAGATTAAAATTTATTGAAGAAGGTGATTCAATTATTTTTGCAATTCACCACCAAAACTCGAAGTTCAAGAGAACCATTCAGAACATCAAAGAAGGAAGATTTGGAACAAAGTTGACTGATTTAATTCAGAAGCAAATAAATGGACTCTGTGATTTTTTTATTCAGGCAGATTTTGATAATAATCAATATGCTAAGCTTAATTTATGGGACGGTGAGGTTATAGAATCAGAACCTTTACTTAATTATTTAGGTGTTGAATTCATATTTAAATTTAAAGGATGATTTTTCTTATTGATGATAAAAAACAAAGACAGTTAGGTTATGGTTGGAATGATGACAAATTTAATCAGGTCAAGGAATTTGTAATGCCAATATACAATTACGAACAAATATTAGAAGAAAATATACGAAACAATATTTTTAAGTCCGGTAATGTTGTTTTATTTCATGAGTCTTTTTTTGATACGACCTATAATAAACACGAAAAGGATTCTTTAACTATCCGCACGGAGCTAGAAAAATATGCAAAAAGTTCTGAAGATTTTTCAGTTGCATTTTTTAGTGGTAGTAAAAACTCAAGGTACCGTGAGAAAAATGTAATTAATTTGCCAGTCGGCACACTTTACGCCAATTTAGACATATTCATCGATAAATACGTTAATGGGAAAACTGACTTTCGTTTTTTATTGTTCGGAGAGAATCCTGACATTGAAGAGTACTTAATCCAATCATTAGAAATTGCTAATCAAAATTTAGATTTGATTAAAAAATATGAGTCTTCAGCTAAAAATCTTTATCTAAAACCGAGTAAGGATTTTATACAAAAACCATTGCTAGAGTTTGGTGAGAAAATAATTTTCAAAGTTTCAGATAAAGACTTTAACGAAAAAGTTTTGGAATGGCTGAACGAAAAAAAATATGACAATATTTTTATCCCCCTTTGCATTGGCCCTATTCTTTCAGATTATAATGGTTTACGATTAGCAATGCATATTAGGACTACTTCAACATTAAGTCAATTGGCAAATATTTTTATTTACGGAATAGTAGACCATTCATATCTAGTGCAAAACGAATACTATGACGTATTAAAAACAAAGAATGTAAAGCTAATAGAGTACAAAAGGTCCAGTTTTAAAGATGCTTTGTTTCTAAATTTAAGTGATTTGAAGAAGGATATTTTATCGGATGAATTAAACAAAATTAAATTGAATCCACAAGGAAGTTACTTTGATAATCATTCTATTGCAAATGTTTGGGGTGTTTATCAATTGGCGAGAAATGCAAATATTAAAATAGATGAAATAAAAGATTTTGAATTTGAGAAACTGACTGACATTTATTTTAAATGGTTAATAGCTAAAAATAATCTAAGTACATCAATTTCCGAAGAACAAAAAAATGAACAATTAAAATATTATGAAAAATTAAACGAAAAATTAAGATACACGGAGAAATTACCTGGAGTTAAAGTTGTAAACAAAATTGACCTGTCAAAATTTAAACGAAAATGAAGTATTTAATTATTGATGATTTAGCTCATTCAGGATGGAAAAGTATTCTTGAGAAGGCAATTATTAAAACGGAAGAAGAACTTGCCGCAGCCACGAATTACGATGAAGCGATTGAAAAAATACAATATAAGTATGACATAATATTTTTAGATGTTAGGCTTACTGAAGAAGATCATAAAATCAAGAATATTTATGAGTATAGTGGATTTAAAATCCTAAAAGAAATCAGAAAGGAATTTAAATCAATTAACTTTTCTACTCCAATAATTCTAATAACTGCATCAAATAAAATTTGGAATATAGACTTATTTAGAAATCATGGAGTTGATGCTTATTATATAAAAGAACACCCAGACAACTTTATTAACAACGAAAGCTCAAGAGAAAATTTGACGAATTTTCAAGTAAAATTTATTGAATTAATTGAGATAAGTAAAAAGAAAAAGCAAATTTGGGAATCTTGTAACCATATTATTGAAGTTATCGATTCACATCAATATTTTAAAAATAAGAATGATAAATATTATAATATTAAATCAAGAATCATAGATAAGCTATTGTTAGGTTATTCAATTTTGTTTCAATCAACTTCCGCCGTTTCAAAGGAAATACTGTTATCCAACAATGAAACACTGTCATTTATTGTTTTCTTTTCAATTTTAGAAGAAATATCAAAAGGTTTTACTAAAATATCCGACACATGGAATGATAAATATGAACGTCAAGGAAACTGGAAGTTTCGAAACAACGAATACTTCATTGAATTAAACTATAAATCGAAATCTTTCAAATTGAATTATTACAAAAAGACAAAAAACCAAAATTTTGAAATTGATAAATTAAAAGATTTTAAGGTTATTGGACTTAGCGATCAGATTTATTCTTTGTTGTTTGCTTATAATGTAATGAGTGAACTAGAGGAAGACTTTAGGGAAGTTAACAGATATAGAAATGAGGTGGATTACATTCATGGTTCAGTAAACAACATTTTGAATAAAAAACTGATTATTCAAGAAGAAATAGAGAAATCTTTTGAAATGAATATTAAGATATTGTCGCTCATAAAGGAAATTTTTGAAATCAAAATTAAATAACCATGCAACTAACAGCTAAACTTACCCAGCTGCTTCCAATTCAAACAGGCACCGGCAAAAACGGCGAATGGAAAAAACAAGATATTATCGTTGAAACCGATGGTCAATATCCCAAAAAAGTATGTATTTCTATTTGGGGAGATAAGATAAATGAAAGTCAACTAATTGTCGGGAATTCATTAGTTATCGATTTTGATATTGAAAGCAGAGAATTTTCTGGGCGCTGGTATACTGATTTAAAGGCTTGGAAAATTGAACTAGCGAGTCAAGCAATCTCTTCAGGTAATCAATTAGACAATATTGACCCAATAGATTTATCTGAAGATCCAGGTGATGGATTACCATTTTGATAACTGTGCAGATATATTGCATCGATCAAGTTTAAATTTGAAAAAAAATAAATATGCCATTAAACAAATCAGAAAGAAGAGATTGGACAAAATATATGATGGATTATTTTGTAGAAAACGGTTTTTCCATTCGAATTTATACGAAACAAGGAAAAATTCAATTCAGTGTCTCAAATGCTTTTGGATCTGGCATCACAATTAGTAACAATTACGGCATTGTAACAATTTTATTTTCAGATACAAACTTGAAAAAACAATTCACCGAAAAAGTAAAAATAAATCGTTTGGAAACAATACTTACATATACAAGTGTTCACTTTCCATGTCGAATTTATATGAGAGAAAGATTGGAAGGAATATCCTTTTATGATAATGAGGAGCTTCGTAATAGTGAAGAAATAATAAATCATAGAAAGATGATTTTCAAACAGCTTTTATTTTTTATTGAACAAATGAAGTGAGATGAGTATTAAAAAACATTTAGGAAATTTAACACCAACAACAGATCAGAAAGCTGCATTAGAAAAACTGGAGAATTTTCTTCACAACGAATCGAATGTTTTTATTCTTACAGGGTATGCGGGTACAGGTAAAACCACATTGATTAGCACCTTAATAGCTCATTTAAAAGAAAAAGGAAAGGAATTTTCTGTGATGGCACCAACGGGAAGAGCTGCAAAAATTCTCAGGGAAAAAACTGGCATTGGTTATACGATTCATAAATCGATTTATAATTTTAATAATCTAGTTACAATAAATAAAGATTCTGAAGACGAGGCGGAGCATTCATTTCATTATATTTTTCCTATTAATCGAATTGAATCAATTCATCAAAATATTTTAATTATTGACGAATCTTCCATGATTGGCAATAATGAGACTAAAAACGAACTTTTCACTTTTGGGACCAATAGATTGTTAAATGATTTATTGACCTATTCATCACTTAACAATACCAAAAATAAAATTGTTTTTATTGGTGATCCGGCACAATTACCTCCGGTTGGTGATAATGCATCTTTGGCTTTGGATAAAGACTATTTTTTGAATCTTGGGCTCACGGTCGAAACTGCTGAGTTAAAAGAGATCAAAAGACAGTCTGATAACTTAATTCTGAGAAATGCAACAAAAATTAGAGATTCGATTAATGATTCCAATCGCTCAAAATTAGCGTTTGATTATGATGATGCAAGTTTTATTAAAACAGGAACATCAGATGTCGTTGAGCGCTTTACTACAATATTTCCAAAACCTGAAATTGGTGACGGCATCGTTATTGCCTATTCAAACCAGCAGTGTTTTCAATACAATCGAGCAATTCGTAGTGCATTATTTCCAGATCAACACGATATTGTGCCAGGTGACCTCCTCCTTCTAAATAGTAATAATTACCATACATATGGAGTTGAATTATTCAATGGAGATATCTTAAAAGTGATTGACGTTGATCATAATGTATTACAACAAAGCGCTCCTGTTTGGATAAGTGAAAAAGGGAGTAAAGTTAGAAAAGAGATAACTTTAGTTTTTAGACGAATCACATTTCGAATTTTGAATCATCCAGAGGATATTTCCTGCTTAGTTATCGATTCTCATCTAAATTCTGTTAACCGAGATTTATCATTTGATGAAATGAGGGCACTTTACATCAATTTTGTGATAAGGTTCAATGAGGTTCAGAGAAATAGAAAAGAGCAAGGGTTGACTCCTTATAAAGTTGGTTCAGATGAGTTTAAACAAGAATTAAAAAATGACCCTTACTTTAATGCATTACGTGTCAAATATGGTTATGCTATCACTTGTCACAAGTCTCAGGGTGGTGAATGGAAACAAGTATTTGTGGATTATTTTGGAAGGGTAAGTTTGAGAACAGATCCATTACGTTGGTGTTATACGGCGACAACAAGAGCTATTGAAACGCTATTTGCAATTAATGCTCCTAAGTTTAGTACTTTTTCTAAATTGAAATTTTCTGTGATAGGTAAGATAGGAACATTGCCATTGGATGCCTATGACCTTACATATGTTCCTTGTTCACCATATCATTCTACCAATGCGCATCGAGCTAAAAGCTTAAAATACTGGGAAGTTCAAGAAAAGCTTGAAGGTCTAGATTTTCAAATCTTAGGAATTGAATCAAATGAATACCTTGAACGCTATAAAATTAAATTTCAAGAATATGAATTTAATATAGAAGCAAGTCATAAAGGTTCTGGGCATTTTATTGATACCTTCAAGGTGAAAAATTACAATCATTTATCTTCTGTTATAACTCAAATTGAGTCTATTTTTAATTCAAAATCAAATGTTCTATTCAAATTAAATTATTATCCGCAAACCACTTTTATAGAAGAGTTATTTTCGATTATACAGTCGGAATGTCTTGAGCTTGACATAATTATAACCAATATAGTAGAACATAAAAATTATATAAATTTCTATTTCATCACAGATTCAATTTGTTCATACATTCAATTCTATTTTAACGATAAGGGCGCCTTCTCTACTGCGATGCCAAAAACGTTTGAATGTGATGATGATTTAAAACTCAAAATGTTAATTTCAAAACTAACGTCAAATGTCATTTAAAGAAGCCAAAGAATTAAGATTAAATGGAAGACTTGCCGAAGCATTGAACATGGCAACTGCTGATTTAGAGTCGGATCCTGATAATATTTGGAACAAGCGCTCAATAAGCTGGGTTTATTACGATTATTTAAAACTTCATTCCACGAAAGAAGGTTACTCGGATTTTATGATCTATTTCGAGAAACTCATTTCTTTGGAACTTGAAATCGATGATGTCAAAATGCTACATGAAAATGTTGCTATTCAATTAGGAAAATTAATATATGCACTTTATAAAGTAAATGATGTTGATTATTCTAAAATTGATTCGTTATTTGAAAAAGCCCAAGTTTTAAAAATTGGAAGACCTTCAAAAGCAAATTCATTTTTACTAAAAGCATTTTTAAAAGGCTCCAAAACCTGGTCAAATATTCATCTGTGTCTTGATTTTTTTGGCTTCGATTCTTTTCAAGAATCAGATTATTTATCAGAGGAATATAATGGAAAAGCAATAAGTTCTATAGTGGAGAAATTCTACAACACTTATTGTAAAAAACTGTTTGATTTAAGTAAAGCTCCAGGTGTAAACACAGAACTTCTAAATCAATTGATTCAAGAATTCTTACCTAAGCTTGATTTACAGATTTCTGAGCACCCAGAATACCAATTCTTGCCTTATTTTAAAGCGAAGTTACTTATTCAAATAGGACAGAAGGGACTTGTGTTGGAATCGTTCATACCTTTTGCAAGACGAAAGAAAAATGAATTTTGGGTATGGGAGGTTATTGCTGAATTATATGAAATCAACGATGATAGAAATTTCGCATGTCATTGTAAAGCACTCAGCTTATCTTCTCCAGAAGAATATTTAGTTGGATTAAGAAAAGATTTTGCTCAAATGTTGATTGAAAAAGGCATGTATCCGGAAGCGAAATTTGAATTAATGAAGTTAATTGATATAAGAAATCAAAAGGGTTGGAAAATAGGAAATGATATTTTACAAATCACGAACCAATCTTGGTATAATGAAACGAAGGAATCATCTTCAAATAATCACTTATACAATCAATTTAAATCAAAGGCTGAAGAATTATTGTTTCAAAATGTTGAAGAGGAAATTGTTGTGGTTGAATTCGTAAATTACGACAAACAAGTTCTGAATTTCGTTAAAGATGAATCGAAACATGGTTTTTTTTCCTACAAAGGTCTTTTGCAAAAACCCATGCTTGGTGATCTATTAAAAGTTAGATTGGAAGGAGATACGGGAAGGTTTCAGCTTTTGTCTGTTAAAAAAGATAACGAATTCCAGTCACCTGCAATGTCATCTTTTTCTGGAAAAGTTAAAAAAGCACATGACAAAGATTTTGCATTTGTAGATAATTATTTCATTGAGCCAAAACTCGCAAAAATGCATAATTTATCAAATGATCAGGAAATAAGTGGTAAAGCCATTTTATCGTTTAATAAGTTAAAAGAAAAATGGGGTTGGAAGGTTATTGAAATCAATAAACAGTAAAAATTTCAGAAAACGCAAGAAAAAAAATGGGGAAACAAAGATATAACTATGATGAATGGAATGATGAAATTGAAATTGTTGATGATAAATTAATAATAAGTAGATCAGTGCCTTCCGAAATTGAAGTTTCAATTTCAAGATTTCCAGGTGATGATTTAGATCGAATTGTTACTAAATATGATACCGAAAAAATTTTGGTAATTAAAATTCCACACCTTTTAATGGATTCTGTTAAATCCAAACAAGATTATCTGAATTTTACAGGTACTTATATTGATTATTTTGAGAGTCAATCGGGAAATGAACTTATTTCAATTGAGACTTTAGATATTGAAGGGCTTAATGAAATAATGAAACATACTTTTTGATTTTAATAAAAATATCGATAAGTAGAGTAAAATATACTTAACCCAAAATCCATAAATAATCTATCTTTCAAATTGCTTGCATTAAATTTGCAACCAATTGACTAAAACTTTGGTTCGAAATATTAACCAATGAAAAATAGATTATGAAAGAAAACTTTGAGTTTAACAATTATGAAAATATTCGCTTGAATATTAAAGTGTCGAAAATTGATTCAATCAAACAATCCAACACGACTGAATCAGCATCATTTGACAGGAAGAAAAGTAAAAAAACGGAAATTCAAAAGCAAGTTTTGAAACGAGAGGATATTCAATTTGAAAAACTTCCCATTCAAAAATTATTACCGGTTCCATTTGTAAATTGTATAAAATCATTAGCCAGAATTGAACGATGGGATGATCTTATTTTCATCGACTTCAAAATGGAAAAAAAATGGATGGATTTTTTAATTGATAGGATTCAGAATTCCGATAAAAGTCATGGGTATTTAATGTCTAATCCAAATCAAAACGAATCACAAATTAATATAGATATTTCAGAAATTGATGATGCCAGGATGTATAGTGTTTACGCGGATAATAATGCATTTAGATTGACTTTTTCTGATAGGCATTTAAATGTCAATGTAGTTTGCGGGGTTGATTATTTAAAAGAGAATCATGGTCATGCAATTGATAAAATGGAACAAGACCAACTAAAAAAAGGATTATTAAACTATATCATAAAGAAATGGAGCAATTAACAAGTTTTGAAAAAGACATTCTTTCAGGTAAAATATGCCCGTATTGCAAATGTGAAACGAAGAAAGTAACCGACAAAGAAATTTACGGCCCTCAATCAAAATACGATAAATCTTTTATTCAATGTATTGAAAATCGCGATCATTACGTTGGTACTTTTGCAAATGGGAGGTCACTAGGAAGATTGGCTGACTCTGAATTAAGAAAATTAAAACAGGAAGGCCATGCAGCTTTTGACAAACTGTGGCAGGGTGAAGATACAACATTCAATTCTCGAGATCATGCTTATACTTGGCTGTCAAGGAAGATGAGGTTATCAATGGATTTAACTCATTTTGCAATGTTTGATGATGAACAATGTACTCAAAGTATACAAATTGTAAATGCATTTATGAAATTACCGAAATGGCTAAGAGTATTAATTAAGTAAATTATGGCATTAACAAAAAACAGCGCTTTACGTTATAAAATTCTTGATGATTGTCTAGGAAACCCAGGTAAGCGTTATACGTTTGAGGATTTAAAGGAGACAATTAACGCAGCATTAATGGAGATGAATCCTAATTGGGGAGGAATTAGCGATAGGCAATTACGTTATGACTTAAAGTATCTCGAGGATTTTTACAATGCTCCTTTAATCATGATGAAAGAAGGCCGAAAAAGATTTTATTTATATGAAAACGAGGCTCATTTTTCAATCTTTCACAATCCATTAACAAAAAGTGAAAAAGACCATTTGGAACAAGCAATTCTTTCTTTAATGCAGTTTTCAAATCGTCCAGGTTTTGATTGGCTCAATAATTTAGGACCAATTTTCAAGGATAAAATTAACAGTACTCAAGTCAAATCGGTAATTGAATACGAATCAAATTTAGACTATGAAGGAAACAACCTTGTTTCGGAAATATTCAGTGCGATTTTGAATAAGGTGGTATTGAGTTTTGATTATCAGCCATTTGTTGGCAGGAAAATACCTGTTGTTTGTCACCCTTATTTTTTGAAGCAATACAATGGCAGATGGTATGTATTTGGAAGGCACGAACAGCGAGATACAAATCAATGGCATTTTCCTCTCGAACGCATTGAAAATTTAGCCGTGACTCATGATTTTAAATATCGCTTAGATGAAACAGAGGATTGGCAAGATTATTTTTATGATATAATTGGTGTTACACGTTTTGATGAGAAAGTTGAGCGGATAATAGTGCATGTAAACAAAGAAATGGCTCCATACATAAAAACGAAACCACTACATCCAACTCAAAAATTCAAGAAGATCAATGACCAAACTTATGAAGTTCAAATAAATGTCATTCCGAATCTTGAATTGAATTCACTTCTCCTTTCTTTTGGAAAAAATCTCATCGTTCAAGAACCTCTGTTTTTGAAAAGGGAAATAGAAAAAATTATATTAAAAATGAATGAAAATTATCAATTAAATTAACGGTTACATGAAACACAATGTAGAAATTTCAAAAAACGTTCCGGAGCCTATTAAGAAGGTTAATATGGAATTGATGGAAGCGTATGAAAAATTATTGATTACCATCCAAAAAACTCAAGGATGGTTAGAACATGAATATTTAAGAACAAGCGTATATAGTAAAATGACGGAAAAAGAGGGTTGTGTTTCGACAATGCATCAATGCTCAACTCCGTGGTGCCTACTTTCCTTGGGATGCGACACGACAGGACATTTTAGCATCATCTACAGCCTAGATGCTCGTATTGAAAGTATGATCGGCCGACAATTTACAGAAACTTTTTTGCGAAGAATACATGAGTTTGCAACTGGCAAGGCTTCGACAAGAGTATTCCTGGGGAAATTAAATGAGGACTGTATTGGCATCTTCGAACAATTAAAAAAGGATGCCGAATATGAGAACTTTCATAAAGTAACAATTCAGGAAATGCACAATCTAGACTAAAGTTTAATGACCAAAATAATTAAGTATTCATCAAAGAACCTTTAAAAACGCTTGAAAAATGAAGAATTTGAGTAAAAATTTAATAAATCCAATGAAAACCGGAATCTCATTGCTTGCCTACGCTTGTGCTATTATTTGTTTAAGTTGGGTAATATATAAATTGGGTAATTTTTTGTTTTCGTATTTTGACATCCATTTACAATTTCACTTCGCATCTACTTTGGTTTCAATAACGATTATTTCAGTCATAGCTATTTTTCTTAACCTTATGTATCAATCAAAAAAATCAAGTATTTCATCTTCTTCAAAAGCATGGCAATATGAAGAGGATTACAGATGGTTTAATGATTATATGGGAGATGATTACAACGATCCTATGGATGACCCATACTAAAATACTTCCTTTATGTATTTTTAGATGTAAAGGTATATTTCCCCACCACCCATTTTTCTCCCCTCATCCAACCTAAATAACAGTATTCAATCCCCAAACCCCTCCCCAATCATCCATTTTTCACGCATGCGAAACGCTGGAATTGTCTGACGCTTAGCCTTATTCGCTGCGATGTTCGCTTTAATCGATCGTTGGGCAGCCCATTGCGAAAGGGGAATGATTTTCTTTGCGGTGAGAATGGTGATTCGTTTATGAAGCGATTCAAGTAAAAGCAGAGCAAATAGTTCGGTGAAACCATCAAATTTCAGGGTGGACTGATACCGTGTGAATAAGGGATAGTATTCGGTGTGTTTGCTTTTGTTTTGAATGATAATGGGAGGGAAGCCCAGGTTCATGAGTTGAAGGTTGATCAATACCCTGCCTAAACGACCATTGCCGTCGACGAAGGGATGGATGGTTTCAAACTCAGCATGAAAATAGGCGATTGCATCAAGAAAGTAGCTGACTTTTTGTTGGGAGTATTCATCGACTAAGGTTTGCGTGAGTGACGGGACAAACTGCGGATTTGCTCCGAGGTGATTGCCGACGCGCACCCATTCTTTTCCTGTTCGAAAGCGTCCAGCGATGGAATCGTCGATGTTGCGCAATAAGCTTTTATGTAAGGCTAACATGCCTTTGATGTTCACGGATGAAGCGGGATTCTCAAGTAGACTTTCGGTCAGTTTTGCTAAGTTTTGTGCTTCGAACACTTCCCGCACATTGACTTTACCAGCTAATTGACCTCCGGAAAGAATCTTTTCAGTGTCCTCCAAGGAAAGGGTGGAGTTTTCAATCGCGTTGGAGTTGTACACCAACTCGGGAATTTCAGCCAGGGTGATTTCCTTCAGGATGGCTTCATGCTCCTTCGCCAACTCTTGATACTGTTGGAACAAAGCTTCAATTTTGTCTTTTGTCGTTTGGTTGATCATCCTTTTTGCTTAACTTACCGTGAAAAAGTAGTTAAATATACAACAATTCACGGTAAGTTGCGCAATCTTTTAGTGGTATTCTTGTGGGAGTGGCTGTTAAATTCAATAAGTTTGACTAAGATGATTCCCTCACCACCCATCGTCCGTTTTTTTCGCTGCATTTGTCGCTGAATTTGATTTAATAAACTGATAGAGTTCATCAAGTCCAGATTCGATGGATGCTTTGTAGGATAACGCGGCGGTAGCTTGTTTTTCTAAGGCATTCATCAATCCAGGTTTAATTTTATAATCGATCATCCCATCTTTAAAATAGGAACTTATGTGGTAAATTCTACTTGGTGTTCCAGAGATGTATGTTGAACCGGAATAGTATCCAGCTTTGTATACATTGGCATCATCAAAAATCTGAACACGTATTTTATTGTCTTTAAATTCCACCATCATAATGAGGTAAAATTCCATTCCAATACTGTAACAAGAAGTGATGTAATTCAAGGTGATTTGAGATTCCGTTTTCGAAGTGCGCACATGCTCGTAATTACGGAAATTTTGACCACCCCAATTTTCGAAGCGCTTCATTAACTCTTGGGCGGAAACGGAGTCGAATTCCAATACGCGTTGAGAAACCAAATAGGTCGAAGCATCCTTGTAAATTTGATCAAGGTAAACGGTGTCCCGCTCTGCTTTGGATTGTCCGAAAACGTTCATCGCGATAAAAAAGAAAAGGATTAAAAAGTATGATTTGTTCATGTCTGAAAGTTTTAAATTCCCCACAAACCTCCCCCTTTCCCCCGACAACCCAAGTCAATTTTACCCGCCACCTCAAATTCCTCTGACAACTAAGGTCAATAAGTTGTGTAATACAGCGAAAATGAGGTAATTTGCTTCAAAACGGCTACATGTCTAACCAACGAAAGATCCTTCGCGTATTGCAATTCATCTCCTATTTAGAGCAGAAACCTCCGAAGGCTGTGCAGCATTTGGCGGAACTCTTGGAAACGACCGATCGAACGGTGTACCGTTATTTGGACCTCATTCGGGAATGTGGCTTCGACCTGCAAAAGGATAAGTTCAACCGCTTTTTCCTGCAAACGGATCAACATGCCGGCGTGCGCTTTACTTCGGAAGAAGCAGCATTTTTGAAGCAATTGGTACTCACTGCTGGAAAACAAAACAAACTGAAGGATGCCGTGCTCAGTAAAATATACTTGGCATCGGACCTCCAGATTTCGGCGGCACATTTGGTGAATGCGAAAAACGGACTCATCGTAGAACGACTCGCACAAGCGATGGCCAACAAAGAACAGGTGATTCTCAAGCGCTACCATTCCATCAACTCGGAAAGTATCTCCGACCGCTTGGTAGAACCCTTCGGATTCACGGACAATTACCACACCGTCATGGCCTTCGAACCCAGCTCTGGTAAGAACAAAACCTACCACCTCGACCGCATCACCACCGTTGAATTCACCAACTTAAGCTTCGCTTTCGAAGCGCAACACGAACAACAGATCCCAGATGCCTTTGGCTTTAGTTATTCCGGTGTCAAATATCCCCTCGCACTCGACCTCACCCTCAAGCAATACTTACTCCTGAAAAACCAATACCCACTCATCATCCCTTACGTGAAATACCACGCCAAGAAAGACCGCTACGAATTACGCATGGAAGTGAATAGCTTGGAGCCGGTGGGGAGGATTGAGATGGGGATGAATGCCCAATCCGAATAAAATTGTAAATTTACTTTGAGTCATAAATTCAAAAATTGACTCAGTTAAATGGACTTTACTTTATATTTCAAATAGCATGTATTTAATTGACACCGATTCAAATCGAATTCAAAACCTTCAAAAGAAAACATTTACTGAACTTAAATTTAAGGAACGTCAGCATTTGCAAGAGTGGATTGATTTTAAAATAACTAATAAGTAATGTCAAAATTCATCCCACATACCAGACTTAGAAAAGAGGTCTTAGATTTGTTTCTTGAAGCACAAAATGAAATTACCATTGTTTCACCCTACATTAAATTATCGAGCGAATTAAAGAAAATTTTAGAAGAGAAAAAATCAATCAAAGATTTTAAAATTCAAGTGCTTTTTGGTAAAAATGAAAACGATCCGTCAAAAAGTTTGAGTTTCGAAGATTTAAATTTTTTAAAAGGTTTTTCCAATTTGGATGTTTTTTATCAAGAAAATTTGCATGCAAAATATTATGCGAATGAGGATAAGAGTATAATTACATCATTAAATCTTTACGAATTCTCGTTAAAAAACAATATCGAAGTTGGTGTTTTATTGGAAAGAAAATTTCTTTCAATCCTAGGAGATAATGCAATGGATAGTGAGGTGTTTGATTATTTCGATCTTATTTTCTCTAAAAGTGAACCAGTTTTCCGTCAAAACAAAGAACAAAGGAAAAACATGCTTGGAATGTCCATTTCAAGTGAGTTGAAAATAATAGTTGATTATACCAGAGATTATTATTCATCTAAAATGACAAAAGAAAAAATAATCCATTTTGGATTTTGCATTCGAACTGGAGAAAAAATCCCTTTCAATCTAGAAAGACCATTTTCGCCCGAGGCATTTAAAAGCTGGAATCAATATAAAAATAAAGATTTTAAGGAAAAGTACTGTCACTATAGTGGAAAATTATCGAATGGTCAAACAACATTTTCAAAGCCAATTTTAGTAAAGTATTGGGCAAAGGCGATGAGTTGAAAATAAAAGCTTTCGATCTAAAATGATTGTTAGAGAGTAATGTTGGGTTCCGAATACTGTTTAGGATTTAAACAAAAAACTTAGAAGGAAATTATAATTGTATTATGCTAATTTTATAAACGTTTATTAAATTTAAAACAGAATTAAAGACCAACATTTATTTAACCGATTTTCGGGCCTAGGTAGATTAACAGTATACATCGAGATAAGTAATGAATTTTAAACATTTTTGTAACTTTCGGATTTAAAATCAAATTATATAAAAATGAAATCGTTGTTAGTTTATCTTTTTTTGTTATTCACATCATCCGTTTTTTCACAAATTTTTGTCACAAATAGAAGTAGCGAACCAATTTGGGTTGCCACTGTCACATATCAAAATAATGGTTCTTTTAGTGGTTATGTTTCAGATGGTTGGTATAAAATAATTCCTGGGGAACGTAAAAGTTGTGGAGGAAAGTTGCATGACGGTGATAATACATATTATGTACACGCGCACAGCTCAGGTTACACTAAAACATGGGGATCAGATAATTATTTTACCGTGGATAAAAAAAAACCTTTTACTATTGAAAATTGTGACATGAAATATGTTCAAAAGGACCCAAATAACAAACAAGTTGGCTTCATTAAAAAATTCGTTCACATTGGATTGTTTGATCCATATAAAGTAGAGGTTATCTTAAAATAGTATTTAATTTATAAATTATTGTTCTTCAACTAAAAAAAATCAGTCTTTAGTTAGCTTAACCGCATCCTTTTAGTTTCTTGAAGTTTATCAGGCCTCGGATGTGAAATTTTTGTTATTTCAATTTTTAATACAAATTGTTTTGGTTATAATCATGATGGATGATCAACGAATCTGACCTTGTGATTATTCATCAATTCTTATTATTGAGTTATTTATTCTGACAATTTAGAGTTACTGTTTGTGAAGTTTATGTAGGGAATCACAATTAATTCCTATATAAAAAAACTCAATTTTCTCAATTAATTTTTATCTTCACTCCAATGAAAAAAGTAAACGTAGTTGCAGCGGTAATTGAGGATAATGGAGAAATTCTTTGTGTTCAAAGAGGTTCTAATAAATTGGAATACATATCAGAGAAATTCGAATTTCCTGGAGGTAAAATTGAAGAGGGGGAAACCCTTGAAATGACCATTATTCGAGAAATACAAGAAGAACTAAACATGAAAATTGTACCAATCGAACAACTGCCAACTGTTGAACATACTTATCCAGATTTTCACCTCACGATGCATGTTTTTCGCTGTTCGTGCGAATCTAGAATGTTAGAACTTACAGAACACATTTCATTTTCTTGGCTTACAAAAGAAGAATTACGATCATTGGATTGGGCTGCTGCGGATATTCCGATTGTAGATTACTTATTGTCAAAATAATCTGATGGAAGCACTAAAACTTGCCATTCAAAACGCGGTTACAACTGGATTTGTCGATGATCAATTTGAGTCGTTCTCTGATTACCGTCCGAGTATCCTGACCAATGAACCAGACTTCAAAGAAACTGTACTTTCAACAATTCTACAAGAGTTACGGACATGTGAATCATTTTTTCTTTCTGTTGCCTTTATAACTTCAAGTGGCATCAAACAATTATTTGGAGAACTTTTTGAATTGGAGAAAAAAGGGATAAATGGTAAAATATTGGTTTCCGAATATTTGAATTTTACTGATCCGGAAGCACTTAAAAGTATATTGAAATTATCCAATGTTGAATTGAAAATAGCGCGGGATTCAAACTTTCATTCCAAGGGATTCATCTTCACACATCGTTTTTATCACACCATTATTATTGGAAGTAGTAATATTACTGAAGGGGCGCTTAAGATCAATAAGGAATGGAATTTGAAAGTTACAGCTCATAAGGATAGTGAGCTTTTTAAGAATACAATAATTGAATTTAATAATGTATTTCAAAATTCAGTTCCAGTTGATATTTCCTATATTGAAAAGTACTCATTTATTTATAATTCAGAGAAGAAATTGAGATTAGGCCTTCGAAGTGCACTTTTGGATGTAAAAGACAAAAAGATTCAACCAAATAAAATGCAGTTGAGAGCTTTAGAAAATTTAATTAATCTAAGAAAATCAGGTCAAAACAAAGCACTATTAGTTTCAGCTACCGGGACAGGAAAAACATTTTTGTCTGCTTTTGATGTTTTGAAAGTAAATCCAAAACGCATGCTTTTCTTGGTTCATAGAAGAAATATTGCTGAAAAGGCAATGGAAAGTTTTGAGCGTATTATTAGTGATAAAAAGCAACTTGGTCTTTATTCCGGGGAGTTTAGGAGTGAAAAAGCAGATTATATTTTCTCAACTATCCAAACTTTTAGCAGAGATGAACATTTAAAGAAATTCTCGATGAATCATTTTGACTATATAGTTATAGATGAAACACATCGTGCTATTGCTGAGAGTTATATGAAAATATTGAATCATTTTAACCCTAAATTTCTGTTAGGGATGACTGCCACACCTGAAAGAAGTGATGGCAAAGATATTTTTGCGTTATATGATTACAATATTGCATCAGAAATCAGACTCCATGATGCTCTAGCTAATAATATGTTAGTACCATTCCACTATTTTGGAATAGCCGATATTGTTGTAAATGGAGTATCAATTGATGAGAAAAGTAATATTAATATTTTAAACAGTATTGATAGAGTAAATCACGTTATTAACAATTTAGAAAAATTTGGAACTGATAATGGTATTGTAAGAGGGTTAATTTTCTGTAGGCGTAATGAGGAATGCTCTTATTTATCGAATGAATTTAATCTTAGAGGATTTAAAACTCTAGCTCTTAATGATGAATCTAAACCGGAGGATCGCACAAGAGCAATTGATTTACTTGAAACAGAGGTTTTAGAAGACAAAATAGATTATATTTTTACTGTTGACATATTTAATGAAGGTATAGATATCCCAAAAGTGAATCAAATCGTTATGTTAAGACCAACAAAGTCTGCAATCATATTTGTGCAACAATTAGGACGTGGTTTAAGAAAAAGTGATGGAAAATCACATCTGACTGTCATTGATTTCATTGGGAATTACCAAAATAATTATTTAGTACCCATTGCCTTGTTTGGTGATAAAACGTTTGACAAGGATAATCTAAGAAAATTTGTTCACAGACCAGAAAAGTATATTGTCGGTTCATCTACCATTTACTTCGATCGAATTGTAAAAGAGAAAATATTTCACTCGATTGATACTGGAAAACTTCAAGAAAAAAGAAGACTTGTAGAGGATTATAAAATCCTCAAAGGCAAAATTGGTCGCGTCCCAACAATGATTGATTTTTTAGAACATGGAGAACGCGATCCATTCCAATACATAGTCCATTATAATTCTTACTATGCATTTTTGTTGGGAATGAAAGAATCAATTTCTCCAATTAGTGAGTTTGAGGATCAGTTGATTGCCTTTCTATCCAAAGAGATTTTAAATCCAGTTCGATTTTTGGAAATTCATTTGATGACAACCATTTTGAACCGAGGTCAAATATTGATGGAGGAATATCAAGAACTTTATTTAAAAGAAACGTCTATTTCTCTTGAAAAAGAAACCTTGAATCACGCATTACATGTGATGAATGGTCTGTTTCATACGATTTCGGTAAAAAAAGAAATGGTGAAAATAGGTAGTCATCGGAACTACGAAATCGTATTAATTGAAAATGATGTACTTAAAATAGGCCGAACATTATCTGATTTAATCGAAAAATCGGACATCAAATCTTACTTATTAGATCTGTGTGAATATTCTTTTAGAACCATGAGTTCGAGTGATCCAGAGTTTGCGAACAATGATTTTAGTTTAAATAATCGCTATTCTCGAAAAGATGTCTTTAGAATTCTTCAATGGGAAGTTAATCCAGTTGCCCAAAATGTGGGCGGATATATGGTTCGAAAAAATAAAGCGGATTGTGCTATTTTCGTTAATTATCATAAGGATGAGGATATTTCTGCATCCACAAAATACCATGATCGATTTATCTCGAGAAATGAATTTATTTGGATGTCCAAAAGTAAAAGAAAGTTAAATTCTCCCGATGTCCATTCTATTTTATCTCAAAAAGAACATGGAATGCGTTTACCATTGTTTGTCAAGAAAAATAATTCAGAAGGTGTCGAGTTTTACTATTTGGGGAATTCAAAAGTTATAAAAGAAACAGCAGTAGAAATTTCAATGCCGGATGATTCTGGTAAATCCGTTTCAGTTGTAGAAATGAATTTTATTCTAGAAAATCCAGTAGAAAAATCACTGTATGACTATTTGGTGAATTCGGATTAACACTTCCAACTCTCCATCCCACGAGAATCAATAAAGAATCCGTTCAATGAAGTGAATTTATCAAGTAGGTTTGAGAAATCATTTATAGCTGAAGTTCCGGTTAATGAAATTTGACAATGCGCTTGAAAAGTTTGAGATAACTTTGGTTCATTTTTATAGGATTCCCAAATGTCTAAAATTCGCTCTTTAGCAAGTTGGATTTGATTGATAGACAAAATTTTATCACTTTTATTTCCATTAACTTTTGAGAGACAAGGGAGTAAATTCCAGTAATCGTTGTTAAACATAACAGAGAATGGAATCGCATGATCGATTGCTAATTCTGAAACCTCTTTAATTTGTTTTCCAGACCAAGCGCAAAACACGGGGATTCCAAGCCGGATTCTGGACACCCAAAAATCTCTAATTTCCCTAACTTCTCTCTCTGCAACCTGCTCCTGAATCATTATGGATAAAAGTCGATCATTTCCGTAACTTGACATGGGTTCACTGACAATTGATACATCATTTGTAGGGATTTTCTTGTTCATGAAAGCAATCCAATTCAGTATAATGGAATTTGAACCGGAAATAAATCCACCGTAATGTTTGAATACATCATAATAAGCCAAATCAAAACATATCTTTGGCGAATTTTCAATAAGATCAACAAATCCCTCGACATTCTTTTTCTTGTCCTCATTTTTCTCAATCTGAAAAAATGAGTAATCTCCATTTTTACTGGACGAACCTAAATAGCGTGCCGGATTTTTTATAATGGTGTTATTCAATTCCTGTATGGTTGAACTGAAAAGATTTTTATCATGCATAGAATAATTGTTCCTATGTAACGCTTTGTTGAAATCCCAATAGTTTAAAAAGTTATTATCTGATTTCAGAGATTGAATTCGTTCTTCAAACGCCAACTTTCTGTAACCACGAATTTGCGTGAAACCACTTTCTATTAAATCCCAATAGTAGAATAACCATTTGTCGGAAATAAGTGTAACTGGTATTTTGACAACTGTTTTTCCCACTTCAATAAATGGTGATTGTGCAGAAATTAAATCAATTACTGCACGTAAAAGCGCAAATTTGTATGTGGAAGTTTTACTTTCCTGTTCAATGATTTTTTGAATGACAAGTATTTTTTCTTCCATTAACATAAAATGAATTATTTATTATCGTAAACGGATATTAATTTTATCAATCCACTCCTGCATGTGTTCCTCTATATTTTTAAGCTCTTCATCAGGCTGTGCTAAATTATAATTGTATCCTTTTTTCTTATTTAATGGTGGATTAATCTCATTTATCAATTTTTTCTCGTCCAAATCTCTATCCAATGAATCCCGGTATTTAAATTCAACCTTGAATCCATTATTTTTTAGAAATTCAATGGCTTTCCCCACTTTAAAGTCCGTTGCAGCAGAAAAATTTGGTTTTAAATAATCTCCGAAGCGACCAACATGTCTGGAAGATTGGCCAACATAAAACGGATGAAAATCGCTTTCTGTTTTAATACCAATAATATATACAATATCTATTGTTTCTGGAAAAGGGAAACTGTGGTAATTTGAATAATCCATCGCGAAAAAATTAATTTATAGAAGAAATATTGAATCACTAAAGTAATCAAAAATCTCACCCTACCACCTCCATCATCTCCTCCATCAACACCTGCACCCCATAATAATTAAAATTATTCTTCGTAGGCTTTTCCTCCTCAATCACATCAATCACGCATGATTGTATGGGAATCGCTTTAAAATACAAACTAAAGTAAGCCCAGTCTTTGTTGGACTCGAAGTGGAAGCGGTCTGGGGCGAAGGTGACGCCATCGGCGTGGGTGAGGGGGAAGGGTTCTGCGATTCCGTGGACACGCAAATGGGTTTGCGGATAGATGTTGAACCAACCGCCTTTGATGTAGATGGAAATGGCGGAATAGCCGAAATCGAGGCGCGTGAATTCGGTGTCGAGTACGATGCGCAATAATTGGGGATTGTTACGTGATTCGCCGTCGTTTACGTTGGGATGTAGGATGTAGCTCATGGTTTGCGTTGGATGTAAGATGTTAAGGCATTGCACAGCCAAAGTGGACTCTTCAAGCGAATTTGCTTTCCGTAGGAAGCAAACACTTGCAGCAATTCAAAGGTGGGAATGAGTTCAAAGCTGATTTCGGCGTCTCCGTATGCTCCTTTTTTCAAGACCTGACTTTTGTGAATGGGATTCGCAGCAAAATAATTGGCCGCCATGTAGTCCACACGGATGTGAATGTGCTCTTTGGGTCCATCAGCAAGTGGGTACACACCATACATGTCATTGACAAACATTGCATGTGCGGCACGGTCGATCTGTTCGAATTTCCGTTTCACCAAAACAGGCGCATAAATACGGTCGAATCCAAAAGTACGCACAGACTGGTGTTTTTCAGAGTAGGCGTAGACATACCAACGGTTTTCAAATTCCTTCACGAGAAAGGGATGCGCGGTAATCGCGGAGAAGTCCCGCTTAGAATAAGAGTAGTGCACAAAGGAAACCGGAATCTGATGCAAGCACGCTTTGTAGAATAAATCGAGGTGCTCGTAGCCACGCGAAGTGGTGGCATCCATGGTTTGTATGATCGGGTACTTTTGAAACTCCGACGTGGATTCTTCCAAGGTCACCGACAATACTTTTTCCATCGCATGGTTGAACTTACTGGAAATAGCGGTTCCACCGATGGCACGAATCAGTTCCAGCGATTCTTGGATCGTTGCTTTATCGGCTTCGGTCAAGGGGATTCCAGAAATGCTGTAGTCCGGATCGGTATACTCGTATCCAAGGTGTCGACGGTTAAATTGAATCGGCGAATCGAATCCATCGGGACGCGACATTTTCATTTGGGCGATGTCCTTCTGTATGGTTTCCATTGCAGGATCCAAATCTTGTCTCCGACACGCTTCAATGATGTCCGCCATGGTTGGATAGGGTTTCATCTTATTACGGAGGAGTCCATCGATGATGGTAAAGCGTTTCCAGGCGTTTTTATTGATGGGCATGAATTATTTTTCACTAAAATACAACTTTTTTTCATTCCGTATTTACGATACGGAATGCTGTATTTATTTTGTTCTCAAATACATCTGAACATGGACACAAAAGTTAAAAAGAAAAGAGAATTGGATTGGAAGCGGGACCAGGAGGAATCCTTCAAAGGCTACAATCCAGATGCCTTAGATCACAGCAAAGAATTGCGGGTGAAAGCCATCGAACTGACGGATGATTACACGCGCATCGATTTCATTTACCGTTCCTCCGATTACTATGTAAACGGCGGATGGATCACGATGGAAGCCTTATCGTATATTTCTCCAGTTGGCTCCGGAAGAAAGTATTATTTGCTGAAGGCGATCAACATTCCCTTGGCACCGATGAAGCATTATTTCAAAAGAAGCGGTGAGTTACACACGTATTCCTTGATTTTCCCTGCGCTGCCGAAGTCCACCCGCCAAATCGACATCATCGAGAAGTTGGCACCAGGAAATTATTTCAATTTCTTCAACGTGAACTTCAGTTCATGGATGAAGGTCGTGCATCCCGCTTTTGACGGGGTGTGTAAAAATTAGGAAAGTAAATAAACTTAAATAAACATTTCCATGAATTTTAACGACGAGCATCTCTTTGAAAATTTCGTTGCTTTTGAACACAATATAGCCGAAGTGAACAGCGCCATTGATTTTGCAAGGGATCAGCGAAATCGATTGCCCTTGGTGATTTGTAGCGCAGGCGGAAACGGTGCGACGCATTTAGCACAAGCCGTCTTGCATCAGATACAGCAGGAACAAAACCTGAGTGCGGAGCAAGTGTTTCACGGTAGTTATGAATCGCTGATGAATAAGGTCCGTTCCTTGTCAAGTTTCGAACTACCCTTCCTTCCTACGGTGGAAGTCCTATTGATAGATAGTTATTACAATTGGGGCAAAAATAAAGGAGCATTACCCA
>CANGJM010000006.1 GCA_947454525.1 Flavobacteriales bacterium
CTGAATTCGTACAGTTGTTTGCTCCTACCGCAGTTACAGTGTATGTTGCAGAAGAACCTGGTACAAACGCTACGTTGTTCGATACGTTGTTGTTCCATGTAATGAATCCATTACTTGTTGCTGACAATGTTACTGGAGAACCTGAACAAACTGAAACGTCTACACCCGCACTCACTGTAGGAATTGGCAATACAGTTACTGTTGTAGACTGTGCTGCGTTACCACAAGCATTCGATGCTACATACGTGAAGTTTACTACAACAGGATCATTGGAAGAAGGAGAATACGTTACCGTTCCATTCGAAATATTCGGAGAAAGGGTTCCTGAACCATTTGTTGTCGTCCAATATCCACCCATACTGTTTGTTGCAGCAGCACTTAATGTAGCTGGTGCGTTCGCACAAACGATTTGGTTTCCTGACACGCTCACTGTCGGTCCAGTACCTACGTTCACTACAACTTGGTCTTGGTTTGTACATCCGTTAGCTCCTGTTCCAGTTACTGTATACGTTGTTGTTGCATTCGGGTAGAAAGGAATCCCTTGATTCACACCATTATTCCAAGAATAAGATGCAGCACCTGTTGCGCTTAACGTTGTACTTAATCCAGCACAAACAGAGATGTCGTTACCAGCATTTACTGTTGGCAAAGCCAATACGGTAACTACTACTTGATCTTGGTTTGTACATCCGTTAGCTCCTGTTGCTGTTACTGTATACGTAGCCGTTGCATTCGGTGTAAACTGTGAGCCATTGATCACACTGTTGTTCCATTGGAATCCAGTTACCGCTGTTGGTGTATTCGCCGTTGTTTGAGCTGAAAGAATAACTGGAGTCGTCGCACAAACTGTTTGATCGATACCAGCATTCACGATTGGTTGAGGCAATACGCTCACGACAACTTGATCTTGGTTGTGACATCCGTGAATATCCACACCATCTACTGTATAAGTAGCTGTTGAAGATGGGAAGAATGGAGTCGCATTCGTTACGTTGTTTGTCCAAGTGTACGTTAATCCACCTGAACCAGAAAGAATCGATGGAGAAGCATTACAGATGGTTTGATCAACACCTGCGTTAATAGTAGGTAATGCCCAAACTGTCAATTGAACTTGATCTTGGTTTGTACATCCTACACCATTGATTACTCCTACTGTATACGTATAAACTCCTGGTGTCGTTGGTGTCACCACCAAAGATGGATTCACTACTGGTGCAGAAATACCGCTTCCAGGATAAGCTGCGGCAGTCCAAGTAAATGGAGCCAAACCAGTTGCTGGTAAGCTTGCTGTTTGACCAATACAAATTTGTTGATCAACACCTGCATTTGCTGGTGGAACCGGTGAGAACACTACTTGTAGCGTATCGTTGTTCGCACATGAATTGGCATCCACACCTGTTACAATAAATGTAGCTGTTTGCGTAACCGTATATGGTTGCGCATTGATTGCACCATTATTCCAAGTATACGTACCTCCCACACCTGCACCTGTTCCGGATGGCGTAAAGACTTGCGAACCACTATTCGTACAAATAAGGACATCGTTACCCGCATTCACGAGAGGAAGCGGATTAACCACTAAGGTTGCTGTTCCAGAAGCTGAACACCCTTGTGCACTTGTTGCAACTACGTTATAGGTAGTTGTAGCAACGGCGTTACTTACGATAACCGAAGCACCTAAAGTATTGTTCAAATTCGTATTTGGAGTCCACGTATATGTTAATGGATCAACACCACCAGTAATGGTAATGATATAATCTTCTGTTTCACCGAAAGTAACATTCGTACATGGACCGATATTTGTTGCAGATGGATTGGCGTTGTATGCACATCTTACGCGCATTCTTGTCGTTCCATTGGTTGCGCTTAAAGGAATGAAAATAGATCCCGTATAGGTTGCTGGATTTGTTCCTGCAAGTCCACTAAGTACCAATTCACTCGCTTCAAATGTTCCGTTTTTATTGAAGTCAATCCATACTGCCGCTCCTTCAATGTCTCCTCCTGTTGATACAGAAAGTGGAAGGGTTGATCCTGCCGCAATGGTTGGGTTAAACGTAGGGAATAAGGTGAATCCACCTGTAGTTCCTCCGTCACACAATGTTGAGTTATTGATTGCTCCAAAAGTTACATTCGTAATGATGTCTGGGAACGTACATGAAGTTACTGGTTGACAATACGTTCCTGGTGCTGCAGTTGCCAATGCGGTTAACGTTGCATTTTGATTAAAACAAATTGCCGCCGGACTCGCTATTGCACTATTCATCGTAACCGAAGAAGCCAGATTTATGACAGCGGTTGTCGAAGATGAACAACCATTTCCATCTGTTCCTGTTACTGTATACGTTGTTGTTGCCGTCGGACTCGCATCAACACTTGAACCGGTAGTCGCAGTTAATCCTGCGGCTGGTGACCAAGCATATGAAGTTGAGTTTCCTGATGCTGTCATCGTAACCGCTGTTCCACCTGGTTGACAGAAAGGAGCAGAGGCAGGAGTCACACTAATTGTTGGTAAAGCATTGTTCACCACAGTTGCAGCACTTGAATAAGATGGTGTCCCATTACACGCAATCATGCGTAAACGATACGTTCCCGTTGCATTCATTAATGTATTGTACGTTGTAGCCGTTGCTCCAACGATGTCAGTATAGGTAACACCGCCATCTAGTGACACTTGCCATTGTAAAGATAATCCATTTAAGGAACCTGTGTAGTCTGTCGCTAAGGAGAAGTTACTTCCATTACAAACTCCTGGAGGCGCAATTGTATTCACTCCAACTGGAGCAACATTACTAAAGATGACCATTTGTACGTTGGCAGAACCAGCCGCATTCGTACATCCAGTTGTTTGATTTGTATACGATATATTATAGGTTGTTGTCTCTAATGGAGAAACCGCTTGTGAGAAGATGTTTGTTCCAGTAGCCGTTGTAGTAGTACCTAACGTGTTTGTCGCCGTCCAAACAGTGGAGTAATTGGATGGAGGAACAAAGCGCCATGCTTCGGGCGTAGTTACTCCCCAAGGAGTTGCAACACCTGTCACTTGATCCTGTGTTGGTCTACCTGGAGCAACAGCACCAATTGTTTTTGTGACATCTTGTAAACCAACAACGTTAGCGAAGGTGTTTTGATTGTTATTTAAAATGTGTACCTCAACTGTTCCAATTGTTTCGAACAATCGAGCATAGGCACTAAAAGTTGGATTAGCTGCTCCACAACAACGATTCACATCTTGGTATAGGATGTTGAATACACGGTTTGGCGCGAAACCACTTGTCCAATAAATCAGGTCACTTGTTGCAGAACCATTTGTTCCACTTCCAAAATACTGATCACCTGCCATCAGTGAAATCACATTTCCAGGATTCGCTGGATTCGGGAAATACTGATATGCTCCAGATACAGGTCCACCATTAAAAGCAAACTGACCTAATTGTCCTGCGGCAGTACCATATCCTGGTACAGCCCCAAACATCAATAGTCCATTTGTACCGGCTGCTAATGAAGTAAAGTTCGTTCCAAAGAAATTGAAGGTAAATCCGATTGGAATATTTCCCCAACCACCATCATCTAAGCTTCCTCCTGATAAAGGAACGGTAGGAACACCATTGCTGCAAATGATTGTTGCATTCGCAGGAACAGTATAAGGAAAATAAGGAATAGAGCTTACAGCAAAGTTACTCGAGCTCAATCCTGAATTAATCGTCGCTGAAGTTCCTGGACAAACACCAGAAGCAGAAGTTGTCACAGTTGCCGTTGGCAATGGATAAACTCCAACTGAAAAAGCATTTGTTGCGATACATCCATTTAAGGTACTAGTCATGTAAATTTCAGAAGTTTCAGATAAAGTAGCGGTAACCGTTGGGCCAACATTTATTGGAATTAATGCGGTCGCAGTATTGGTTGTCCATGTATAGGTAATATTCGGATCAACAGGGGAAACACTTAAGGTAGTATTTCCACCCGTACCACAAAAACTTGTGACAGATGACGAAGCCGTAATCGGTATGGTATTCACTGTGACAGCTGTTCGAGCTCCTTCACATGATCCGTTGCTTTCTCCAACATAATATGTTGTATTGGAACAAGCTGGCGGTGTAATGAACGATGCACCTGTTGATAGCGGTGTGCCACCATTTGGAAACAAATACCAATTGTATGTACCTGCTGTACTCGAAGACGCCGTAAATGTAGCGGTAGACCCGAAAGAAACGGTAGCAGTTGCCGGTGTTGCAGTTGGTGCAGACGGCGAAGGACTCACTGAAATCGTTTGAGTTCCGGCATATGTTGTACCATTTTTCACAATGGAAATTACCCCTGTTGTACCAGGTCCAGCATATCCATCAATCTGAGTAGAAGAAACCACAGTAAAAGAGGAAACGGGTGTTCCTCCAATATTTACTGCAGAAACTCCTAATAAATTCGTTCCGGTAATCGTAAAACTACCTGAACTTGCACAAACGATTAAAGGTGCAACACTCGTAATTGTTGGTGCTAATCCAGCCCAAGCATAAAATACATCACCTGTTAATGCAATTGGTCCAGGAGCAACAGTTGCACTAGCCAATAAGCCAGTCGCTGCTAGATTTCCTCCTGCCCCAATAGCTGGACTCTTTATATTCCATTGTCCGGCCAAAGTTGTTCCTTCTGCCACAAAAGTCTGATCTTGTGTAGAAGTTAAGTTGTCCAGTGAATTATATCGCAGTGTAACCGTTGGATTTAATCCTGAAATTCCAATTGGATTCAAGGTAGATTGCGTTTGAACTCTGAACGCACGATTTCCTACAGCGGCTGCAGTACCACCTTGCGTGGTATTGGTAGGAGCAGCTGTTTCTCTCACCGTCATTCTGGTGATATCAGAACCTCCAGTAATTGCTGTTCCCGCACCTGTAAAACAAGAGAATGTTCCGCTGAATGGGAAATTATACGTACTTCCGGTTGTTCCTCCACCTCGTCCATAAACGGTCATTGCACCATTTTTCAGGTAGGTGTTCGTTGCTCCGAACGTACTCAAGGCACCAGCATACGCTTGCCATGTACAAATTAAGTTATTGCCTCCTAAATCCAGGACATTTCCAGGTACATTTCCACTTGCCGTTAGTACAAATGGTGTTGTCCCGAAGGATGTAAGATTCGAAGTTAAGTTTAATCCATTTCCATTTCCTGCAAGTTGTAATTGCACCAATTTACGGTTCGTTGGAATAGATGCATCATCAGCATTCGCAACGGCAGCAGTTGCTGGAGCAAAATAATTTAAGACAAGTAAGTACAATCCTGAGCGCGCAGAAAGTCCTGTTGCAACAGTTGTAAACGTTCCACCAGCTGCGGAACCTGAAGTTGTTCCAACCCCTACCGTAGGAGCAGCAACATAACCAAACCCACTATTCGTAACGGAAAAACTTAATAATTGTCTGTTAGCGCCAATATTTGCCGTGGCTGTTGGCCAACATCCCGCTGGGAAGGCAATTGTTGCGTTTCCTCCAGAAAGGGAAAGTGTTGGCGGAATAGAATATAGTGATGTGTTCGCATTCAAATAAACAGATACTACTTTTCCTTGATTCACTGTAACCGTAAAGTTGGCCGTTGTTAATGCGGTGCCAGAGACCAATGTTCCTCCAGTAACCACCACCGTTGGTGCGGCCGTATAACCAGAACCAACATTTGTAACAAGGTTTAACGCCGTTGGACCCGTAAACCCAACTAATGGTGCAACGATATAGTTGAATCCACCATTCGTTGCAAAGACAGAACTTACTCCAGCAGAAGCTTGAGGGTCTGAACTTAGCAATCCTGCACCAGAGTCACTGTTAATATTCAATCCTCCTGTTATCGTAGCGATACCAGATTTTTGAGTAGCACTATTAGCTCCTCCGTTTGAAACATATAAAATGACAGGTACTGCCGCTGCGCCTGCGCCCATTCCGCCGACACCATTACTAAAAGTAAGGCCAGGTGCCGTTGAACTGTTGTAACCAGTTCCATTATTCGTGATGGAAAGACTACGAACCGTTTGCGTTGCCGCATCATAATTCACAGCAACTTTCGCTGCCACTCCTAAATAAAGGAAATTTCCTACAACACCTGATGTATGCGTCGGCATCACCGTTTGAGCGGTTGAAGTTAAGGCTTGGTATAAATATGGCCCATAGAAATACGGTGTCGCAGTACTTAATACTTGATTGTATGGTAAGTTTGTTCCAATTGTTCCCAATGTTCCAATCCAAATTAAAGACGGTCCACTCGTTGTAAATTCAACAGCAGCGGTTGAAGTTGGTGGAGTCGCATTAAACGTACCGTTCGCCGTACACAAGTAAACATTAATTCCATTAAAATACCTTGTGCCAATTGTTGCGGCTAAACCATTTGAATAAGGAGTCACAGCACTACCAAAAACAACAGGGGCAACATTATAGTTCGCTCCCATGTTAGTCATGTGTACACTTTCCACTCTCGTATTTATTGGTAATCCGTGGATTAACGCCGTATTATCAATTTTTAACTTTCCATTAGTGTTTAAAGAACCAGCCGTATGAACAAAACTATAAGTAGTCAATGGTTGTGTTGTTGTAATCGCATTCGCTCCAATATTTGTAAAAACTAATCCACGAATAATCCCTCTCGTACCATCTCCTTCAAAAGTTCCGGATCCACCTAAAATTGATCCTGCTCCATTGAAGGTTATGGAAGAACCTGTTGTTGTTCCAATAGCGAAGTTTGCATATCCATTGTTGATGAAATTTCCACCAAGTGTAGTAGGAGTTCCAGTTGACCCACCCACTGCTGAAGTATACGCCAAATATTTTCCTCCAGAGTTAATTGTTATGTTTCCACCAATAGTGACAGGGAATGAGGTTGCTCCCCATTGTAAAGTTCCACTTACGGTTAACTCAGCATATGCTACCGCTTGATCGATTGTCACCACAGACCCTGCAGGGATATTAATCAAGTTTCCAGATACAGGAACTACTCCTCCAACCCAAGTTGCAGGTGAAGACCATTGTCCACCAATTGCTGACGCAGTAAAAGTAGCAGGAACAGCAGAAGTTAAACTTACGTTGTCAATTGCTACTGCTGGCGATGTTCCAAAAGAAGCATCATTTTGCCACGTAAAAATTAAACGGAAAGTGGTTCCTGCAAAAGAAGAAGGGACGGTAACCGAGGCATTTGTATATGTTGCCTGGGCAGCGTTTGCTTGGGTATATAATAAGGTTGCTCCCGGATAGGCGCTTACGTTAGATGCGGGATAACCAGAAAAAGGATTTGTTGTTACTGGTGCGGCATAGATTAACAATCTATCCCATCCAGACTCACCGCTACCTTTCCATTGGAAATTAAGTGAGATAACACTTTCATTTGCCGGAACAGTTACGTCGCGGTAAAAATGAGTAGTCGAAACAGTTGTAGGCGAATAAGCCCACGTTGTTCCACTTGTGTTTGAAATGTATGCGGCATTTGTTCCTGCAAATGCGCCGGGCACATTTCCAACATACCAATTATTATTAGCTGAATTTGCATCATTCACCACAGTCCAACCATTTGATAAAAATGACGGCCCATTATCGAATCCACCATCACCTGTAGGATTGATGATGGTCGTTTGTGAGAAAATGCTATTCGATACAAATAACGAGAGAGCGAAAATTCCAAGACGGAGTACTCCCTTTAAAGTTGTAACAATTTTCATAGTAGTAAGGTTTTAGGTATCAAATGTATAGCAAAAAGTTTAAAAAACAAAAAACAAAAATTCTGATCTTTTTTTCGCCTAAAAAAAATAAAAACAAAGCGTACCTTTGCTGATAATTAAACGATTAGGAAAGATGGATAAAAATCGAACGGCATTGGTTTGTGGAAGCACACAAGGGATAGGTTTTGCGGTGGCAAATCAACTAGCAAAAAATGGATATAATTTAATTTTAATGGCTCGTAATGAGGAGAAGTTAACTTCTGCATTAGCGCGTTTGGATAATAGCCTTGGTCAAGAACACCAATACCTTGTTGCCGACTTTTCGAAACCAACTGAATTAAAATCGGTCATCGATGCGTTTATTCAAAAAGGGAATCGCGTACATGTGCTGGTAAACAACACAGGCGGACCCAAAGGTGGATTAATCAAGGATGCCGCTCCGGAAGAATTCATTAATACGTTTAATCAACACCTTATTTGCAATCATATTTTGATGCAAGCAGTGAATCCAGGAATGATTGCGGATGGATTTGGACGCATCATCAACATTATCTCGACATCGGTTAAACAGCCCTTGCCGAATTTAGGCGTTTCTAACACCATTCGTGGCGCTGTTGCCAATTGGAGTAAAACACTTGCGGGTGAACTAGGTCAATACGGAATCACCGTGAACAACGTGCTTCCCGGAGCAACGAATACTTCACGTCTCGCTGAAATTGCGGGTGTTAAATCAGAAAAAACGGGTCAAACGGTTGCCGATATATTTGAAGAAATGGGCGGTGAAACACCCATGAATCGCATCGCTGAACCAGAGGAAGTTGCAGCAGCAGTCTGCTTTTTAGCGTCCCCAGAAGCTTCGTACATCAATGGAATCAACTTACCTGTTGATGGCGGTCGAACAAAATGTCTATAAGCTGTTTTCAGCAGAAAATTTACGCTCTATTTATTGAAAGAATAACCGGTTTATTTTGACGCAACCCGATTGGCGATGTACGAACGATACGCCATTAAGGATGGAAATCCGATTAATAAACAAGCGGCAAGAAAATAACCTTTGGATACGAGGTGAAATCCTTGGATGTCTTTGAGGTCTTCTGGGTTTATTCCAACTCCAATAAAATAGGACAAGCTCAGCTTGATAGGTAAGGCAATTTCTTCCCCGCCCTGCTTCACGATGATTTCTCCATCAAAAATACTGATGTTGAAGAAGAATAATGGAACCGCGAAAAGCACAAATGTCAATGCGAATACGGCGAGTGGATTTTTAAAAAGATTTTTTATCATCGGACAAAATTAATCGTTTTATCTATATTCGTCCACGAAATTACGTTTTGACAAAAAAATTACACCTTGCTTATTTATGCACTTCCCGTGGTTGGGGTGGACTTGAGATGAATCATCTTCGAAATGCCCTTTGGATGCAAGCGAGAGGACACGAGATTACCCTCGTTTGTACAAAAAACTCTCCTCTTGAAGCAGCAGCATTGGACGCACAACTCTCTGTCAATAGTTTTCGAAAACCGGCTCGACATTATGCGTTTTTAAGTGCCTTGATGATATTACTGAGTCTTAAAAAACGAGGTGTGACAGCATTAATGATTCGCAATACGTCTGACATCAGCCTAGGTGCGAGCATCGCTTTTTTATCGTTTAAACGGATAAACGTCCATTTTTTTATGGAGCTGATGTTCCAAGAACAAAAACAACAGCTCTACCGTAGCATCCGTTACTCCTTTTTGAGTTCTTGGATCTGTTCACTCGAATATATGAAGAAAAAGGTACTTTCTTCGACGCATATTCAACCAAACAAGGTATGTGTTATTCCATCTGCACTGGACTTCAGTCAAATTTCCCCTTTTCGTAAAAGTGAAGCGCGTCAGCAACTGAAACTTCCCGGTGACAAAGTACTTTTCGGAATGATTGGGAGGATTGACCGGAAAAAACGCATTGAATTGGCCATTTTAGCCCTTCATCAACTCCAAAATTCTGACTATCAATTACTCATTGTAGGCGAAGAGACACCTGATTCGCCAGATTCCTATTTGGCGGAACTTCAAAAACTTATCCAGGAAAAAGAATTGGAGCATCAAGTCCGTTTTTGTGGTTTCCAACAGGAAACTGGTCCATTTTACCGTGCCATCGATGCGTTGATTATGGCATCCGATTTTGAAACATTCGGAATGAGCACGATTGAAGCACTTGCCCACAAAACGCCCGTCATTGCGACAAATTCAGGTGGGTCCAAAGAACTATTGAATCAATTTCCTTTTGGGTTTTTAGTTGAACCGGGGGATGCTTCCTCCTTTGCCAAGGCGATGGAAAAAATTGCTGAACGTATTCCTGAAGACCTTGATTTCAAGACCTTTCAAACCTATTTTGACCATCAACGGATTTGCGAAAACATCGAATCTCGCATACTAAGTTGCGAAAGCGTGCGTTAAACAAACGAAATCTCCTTAAATTCGTCTCCAATGGACCTATATTCTGCCAAACAACGCTGGAAAGTTGTACTGATTTTCGTTTCGCTCCTCATTATAGGAGCTTCTTTGTTTGTGTCTAATCAAATGATTCAAAAAATCGCTGAACGCGAGCGTTCCAAAGCGAAAGAATGGGCCGGTGCACTCAAAAAGAAAGTCGAATTGGTGGAACTCAACGCGCGTATTTTTAAATCCTTGCGGGAAAGAGAGCGCGAAAAAATTGAATTGGTCGTTGAAGCACAAAAAACGTTGTTGAATCCATCTGATTTATCACTTAACCAAGATTTAGCTTTTACTTTAAACATTATTGAGTCCAATAAGGACATTCCTGTCATCCTCCTAAACGATGACGGAACACTCGCTCAATTCAGAAACTTAGACACTTTATTTAACGCAGAAAATAGTGAAGTTGAAATCCTAGCTCTTGCCAAAAAATGGAAGCGAGAAGGCCATGAGTTTAAAATAAATGTCTTTGGCGACATGCATATGTCCTTTTTATATGGTGAATCGCGCGCCTATCTCAACCTTCAAAAACAAAGTGATTCCTTAATTACTTCCTTTAATCAAGATTTGGGGAATCAATCCAACTTGATTCCTGTATTATTCTACGATGTCAAGGAGCAAAAGGTGATTTCGAGTAATTTATCGAAAAAGGAATTAAATCCAGTCCATCTTGCCAAAACGATTGCTAATCTCAAAGCTCAAAACGAACCGATTCGAATCAATTTCGGTGAAGGGGAAAAAGTTCTCTATTTCAGTGATAGTCCTGAAGTCAAGCAACTCATTTGGCTACCATATATCCAGTTTGGTGTAGTTGGATTAATCGTCATTATCGGTTACTTGTTGTTTTCTACCTATCGTAAAGCCGAACAGAATCAAGTTTGGGCTGGACTCGCGAAAGAAACTGCACACCAACTCGGCACTCCCCTATCCTCATTAATGGCTTGGGTAAGTTACCTAGAAAATGAAGATGTGGATCCAATGGTGCCAAGGGAAATGCAAAAAGACTTGCAGCGTTTAGAAAAAATCACCGACCGTTTTTCAAAAATAGGATCTGGAGCGAAATTGGTGGAAGAAGATTTTGTCTTTACGATTGAAAACAACCTAAACTACTTAAAAGCAAGGCTTTCCGATAAAATTGACATCGAATTCACGGTAGAAGGACAGCGTCCAATGATTGTTCTGCACAACCGATCTTTAATGGAATGGGTGGTCGAAAACATTTGTAAAAATGCCGTTGATGCCATGGGAGGCGTTGGTAAATTAACGGTTCAAATCAAAGAAGTGGCAGAATGGGTGCATGTGGACATCACTGATACTGGAAAAGGTCTGACTCCGAAACAAATCAAATCCATTTTTCAGCCCGGATATTCCACTAAAAAACGTGGATGGGGACTTGGGCTCACCTTAGTGAAACGCATTGTCGAAGAATACCACAAAGGACGTGTGTTTGTCGTTGCATCGGAACTAGAGAAAGGTACAACTTTTAGAATCAGCATTCCGCACTAGAAACCGAACGAAATTTTCTCGCTATTTTAGCAAACAAATTCAATTTATGTATCAACTTATCCTTGCCGAAGTAAAAAACCACATTGGTTACATCACGATTAATCGTCCAAATCAGTTAAACGCTCTGAACAAAGACACCATTGCTGAATTGCATACTGCCTTAGATTCTTTTAATCAAGATGCATCTGTCGGAGCAATCATTTTAACAGGCTCAGGTGAAAAGGCATTCGTAGCAGGAGCTGACATCAAAGAATTCGCTGATTTTACCATTTCACAAGGAGGAGAATTGGCGGTTACTGGTCAAACAACGTTATTTGATTTCATTGAAAACCTAAGCACACCTGTCATCGCTGCGGTGAACGGTTTTGCACTTGGTGGTGGACTCGAACTAGCAATGGCAGCGCATATCCGTGTAGCATCAAGCAACGCACGTTTGGGCTTACCGGAAGTTTCTTTGGGTGTCATTCCAGGATATGGCGGAACACAAAGACTTCCGCAGTTAATTGGAAAAGGAAAGGCCAATGAAATCATTTTCACAGCCGGAATGTTGAAAGCGGACGAAGCATTGCAATGGGGCTTGGTTAATCACGTGGTTGAACTAGCAGAATTAATGAACAAATGTGAGGAAATCGCGCAAAAGATACTAGCAAATTCTCCGATGGCCATAGCTGCGGCAATTCGATCGGTAAATGCTGGATTCCAGGATGGTGTAAACGGATACGAAACAGAAATTGAGTCCTTTGCACAGTGTTTCGGCACGAAGGAATTCGTGGAAGGAACAACTGCATTTTTAGAAAAACGCAAAGCGAATTTCAGAGGATAAATGAGCAATCCCATTCGTAAATTAATTAGTCAAACCGCTGTCTATGGACTTTCTTCCATTGTCGGACGTTTGCTGAACTATTTACTGGTTCCTTTATATACGAGTGTTTTTACTGATCCCGCTCATTACGGGGTTGTCTCCGAATTATACGCTTGGGTTGCCTTTCTGATTGTCATTCTTACTTTTGGAATGGAAACAGCCTTTTTTCGCTTTATTCAAACCAGTGAAAACAAGCAACAGACTTTTTTAAATTCACTAGCAACCGTCTTGGGACTCAATGTCTTCTTTTTTGCCATTTTACTGTTCTTCAACAATGACATTGCATCGTTCATGCTCTACGAGGGGCATAACGAATACATTATTTTACTCGGGATTATTGTCTGCATCGATGCGATTTCCGCCATTCCGTTAGCAAAACTAAGAGTAGAAGAGAAATCCATGCGCTTTGTCAGTATTCAGATTACTTCCATCATCGTGAACGTTGGATTGAACCTATTCCTCATGCTCTATCTTTTCGATCCAGAGCGACCAGAAGAAGGGGTCCTTTTTATTCTCCTTGCCAATCTATGTGCATCACTTGTTAAGCCGCTGATGTTGTATGATTCGTTCAATTTATCGGGATTAAAAATCAACTGGACCGAAATCAAGCTGATGTTGATTTATTCCTTTCCGCTTGTTATCGGTAGTTTTGCTGGAATCATCAATGAGACCATTGACCGAATTCTTCTCAAACAAATCATTTATAATCCTGCAGATATCAGTACCTTACACACCGCTGAAGCAGAGGTAGGGATCTACAGCGCCTGTTACAAATTGGCCATGTTGGTGACGATTTTACTGCAAGCCTATCGCTATGCAGCAGAGCCCTTCTTTTTCAATCAAATGAAGAACGAAGACCGCAATGTGATTTACGTGAAGGTCATGAATCTCTTCGTCGCGACGGTTTGTCTTGTGTTTTTGTTTGTTAGCCTGAACATTGACTTATTTAAGCACTTCATTCAAAACAAAAGCTATTGGGCCGGATTACCGGTTGTTCCTATTTTACTTTTGGCAAATGTCTTTCTTGGAATATACTACAATCAAAGTATCTGGTACAAGTTGAGTGGCAAAACCCAATATGGTGCCTATATTGCCATCATTGGTGCTTCCTTAACGATTGGAATCAACATTATTTTCATTCCCAAATACGGATACATGGCGAGTGCTTGGGCGACGTTCATAGTTTACGCGGTTCAGATGTTTATTTCCTATTTTCTCGGACAAAAACACTACCCTATTCCATACAATCTCAAGAAATTCTTCTTGTATTTAGGATTAGCACTCGTTATTTACTCCATCGGTTCTCGCATTCACTTCGAGCGTTATTTTGCTCAGTTCATCCTTCAAAATGCCTTGTTACTGGGATACGTTCTCTTTGTTTTTAAAATGGAACGACATTCCTTTTCGAACAAGCTTCGGATGTAATCTTAGAGGACTTAAAACTTTTTATTCGAAAGTTTGTTCTATAATCACCGAATCAGCTTAAATTTGTTAAATGGCATCACATTCTTACAAGGCAGGTCCATTTTTGGAGCAAATTATCACTCCAAATGACTTGCGTGAAAAATTCACGGAAGAACAACTTCCACAAGTCGCTGACGAATTACGTCAGTACATCGTTGATGTCATCTCTGAAATCGGAAATAGTCATTTCGGAGCAAGTTTAGGTGTCGTTGAACTTTCAGTAGCGCTTCATTACGTTTTTAATACTCCTGATGATCAGTTAGTTTGGGATGTTGGACACCAAGCGTACGGACACAAAATCCTTACGGGAAGACGCGAGCAATTTCACACAAACCGATTAAAAGGAGGAATTTCTGGTTTTCCAAAAAGATCAGAAAGCGAATACGATACGTTTGGAGTTGGACATTCATCCACCTCTATTTCTGCTGCATTAGGAATGGCCGTAGCAAGCCGTTACAAAGGCGAGACACAACGTCAACATGTAGCGGTAATTGGTGATGGCGCCATGACAGCTGGATTGGCATTCGAAGGAATGAACCACGCTGGATTCGAAAAAGACGCAAATTTATTGGTTGTCCTAAACGACAACTGTATGTCCATCGACCCAAATGTCGGTGCACTGAAAGAATATTTAACGGACATCACAACTTCCCACACCTACAATAAAGTTAAAGAAGAAGTTTGGAAATTATTGGGGAAAATCTCCAAGTTCGGTCCTGACGCTCAAACCATTGCTTCAAAAGTTTCACATGCATTGAAAGGAACATTATTGAATCAAAGTAACCTCTTCGAATCCTTAAACTTCAGGTATTTTGGTCCTGTTGACGGACACGACGTAGTTGGATTGGCGAAAGTAATGGCTGACCTAAAAGACATCCCTGGTCCGAAAATCTTACATTGCATAACGCGTAAAGGTGCGGGATACAAGTTTTCTGAAGAAGGTAACCCAACAAAATGGCACGCTCCAGGTGTATTCAACAAAGAGACAGGCGAAATTGTCAAAATTATCCCGAAATCCCCTCAACCACCTAAATACCAAGACGTTTTTGGACACACAATCGTCGAGTTAGCGGAGAAAAATGATAAAATCATGGGCGTTACTCCTGCGATGCCTTCCGGAAGTTCATTAAATATCATGATGTCAGCTATGCCTGAGCGTAGTTTTGACGTAGGTATTGCCGAGCAACACGCTGTAACTTTTAGTGCAGGATTGGCTACGCAAGGATTGGTTCCATTTTGTAACATCTATTCATCGTTTATGCAACGCGCATTCGACCAAGTATTGCACGATGTCGCTTTGCAAAACTTAAACGTGGTGTTTTGTTTAGATCGTGGTGGACTCGTTGGTGCAGATGGTGCAACACACCATGGAGCTTACGATTTAGCGTACATGCGTTGCATTCCAAACATGGTCGTTTCAGCACCGATGAACGAAGAAGAGTTGCGTAATTTAATGTATACTGCACAATTAAAAGATCAAGGTCCATTCTCTATTCGCTATCCACGTGGAAATGGTGTGATGACGGATTGGAAAACACCGTTGAAAGAAATTCGCATCGGTGAAGGAAGAAAAGTAAGCATCGGTGACGATGTGGCTATTTTAACCATCGGACATCCAGGGAATTTCGCACAAGAAGCCATCCAAGAATTAAAAGAAAGCGGTATTTCTGTTGCACATTATGACATGCGTTTTGTCAAGCCAATTGATGAAGTGATGTTACACGAGGTTTTCTCGAAGTTTAAACACGTTATTACCATCGAAGATGGATGTTTAATGGGTGGATTCGGGTCAGCTGTCATCGAGTTTATGGTGGACCAAAAATACCAAGCAGAAGTAGTTCGACTTGGAATTCCAGATGAATACGTACACCATGGAACACAAGAAGAATTATGGTCTGATTGTGGTTTTGATGCTCCTGCGATTGTCAAAGCAGTGAAAACTTTGACGAAATTCCAAGACAAATCTTCTTCGAATCAAAAAGTGAGTTAATTCACTTTTCAAGACCTATTCCGTTCTTTTTTCGCATTTAATTTATATTTTCGTTCGAAAATTTTTGGAAAAACTCAGTCTGTTTTTCTAATTATTGTAATTTGGACAATAATTTAAACCTTCATTTGTGAAAAAAACGAACTTTAGTGCCTTTGGTACACTCATCACTATTTTCTTTTTCTGGGGATTTGTTGCAGCGAGTAACGACATATTAATTCCTGTTTTCAAAAAAGCCTTAAACCTGACTCAATTTGAATCACAATTGATTTCATTTGCGTTTTATGTCGCGTATACCGTAGGATCTATCCTCTATTTTGCTATTTCAGCACTATTGAAAAAAGACATCTTGAATAAAATCGGATACAGAAACGGACTTGCACTAGGACTCATCATTTCAGCCGTTGGAACTTTGTTATTTATTCCGGCTTCGAATAACGCCTCATTTATCATGTTGATTTCTGGATTATTCATAGTTGGCCTTGGTTTTGCCTTACAGCAAATTGCTGCCAATCCACTTGCCATCCAAATGGGAGATCCAGCTAAAGGAAACATTCGTTTGAGCATGGCTGGTGGAATTAACAACGTTGGAACAACCATCGGACCAGTGATCGTTTCCTTCGCCATTTTCGGAGGGGTTTCTTCAGGAGAATCAACGCTGAATTTAACGGCAGTACAAACTCCATACATCTGCTTGGGAATCGCGTTTGTTGTGGCGGCATTGTTCTTTAAATTTTCTTCCGTTCCAGATCGCATCGAAGGTTCATCTTCAGAAGGAGCCGGAAAAATCATGGAAACACTTCGTCATCCACAGGTACTATTAGGAATGCTTGCCATCTTTCTTTATGTAGGAGTAGAGGTAGCTACCGTGAGTAATTTACCTGAATTCATGAAACAAAAACTTGGAACAGCCGAAGGTGCAGTGGCTCCTTTTGTTTCCTTGTATTGGGCAAGTTTAATGATTGGTCGTTGGACTTCCGCTGCAGGAGTTTTTGATTTAAGTAAATCCATGAAAACCGTGTTAGGCATTGTCCTTCCATTTGTTGCATTTGGAATATTCGCTGGAGCAAACATCATCGGTGGAAACAACATCAATGAATTGTATCCTTATTTAGGAATTGTTGTCCTTTTAATCGTTGCTGATTATTTAAGTGCAGGAAATCCAGTAAAACAAATTATGATTTACTCTAGTTTAGGCGCTATCGCACTAGCAATCGGAATATTTAGCTCCGGAATGATCAGTGTTTTTGCGTTTATTTCCGTTGGGATATTTTGTAGCACCTTGTGGCCATGTATCTTTACCTTATCCATTGCAGGAATGGGTGAAAATACCAACACGGCATCCAGTCTACTTATTATGATGATCATGGGAGGTGGATTCATTTCTGTTCTTCAAGGTGCATTAGCCGACGACAACGTACTAGGAATTCAACAGTCTTACTGGCTGGGTGTTGTTTGCTTTGCTTACCTTGTATTCTTTGCTTGGACTGTCAGTAAAATACTTCAAAGAAGAGGCGTTGATATTTTCTCCACAGAAAAAGTTTCTGGACATTAATTCCTGTCGTTTTGAGCATGTACCGCATTGATTTTAATGATTTTTTCACCTCGGCATTTTCCGTGGATTGTATTCTTTTTGGGTATTCAGAAGGCGAGATAAAAGCCCTTTTGATCAAAAGAGCGATGCAGCCATTTGAGAATCTTTGGGCCATTCCTGGAGATTTGATTTATCCAGACGAGGATTTAGAACAAGCTGCAGAACGTGTTTTATTTGAGTTAACAGGACTCAATAACATCGCGATGCATCAGTCACAGACCTTTGGGAAACCCAATAGACACCCGCAGGGACGCGTAATCACCATCTCCTACTTTGCCTTATTGCGCATCGAGGATTTTGAAGTGAAAGCATCCTCTTGGGCTGGTGATGTGCAGTGGGTTTCATTGAAAAACATGCCGGATCTCGCATTCGACCACAACCACATCCTCTCGAGTACGTATGAAATGCTCAAATTGAAACTACAGAATGAACCTATTTGTTTCGATTTACTTCCAGAACGATTTACGCTGAATGAATTTCAACAATTGTATGAATTTACCTTTGATCAAGCATTTGATAAAGCAAACTTTCGGAAGAAAATAAAGAACATTCCCCTTATCGCCCACGACGAAAAACAACAAAATGTGAAACATCGTCCAGCAAAACTTTTCTCCTTTGATAAGTTGTCATACGCAGAAGGACTTGAACAAAATAGGTATACATTTAAAATGTAAAAAATAAAATGAAATACTTATTGTATAATGTACAATTATTTATATATTTACCCTGTACTAGCGAACATTTTGCATAGTCAATGGTTAAATACTTAGTAAAAGAGGCTCCGGCCTCTTTTTTTTTGGAGGGAAGATTTGAAAAAAAGTTATTGTTCTTTTTACAATAATTGATAATCTTTTTATATTTACGCAACTAACTATGCTAAAATGATAAAAAAACTATTCATTCAACTGCTATTTATTGGATTTAGTGGCTTCGCATTTTCTCAAGAAATGTCTGTCACTGGTTTCGTAAAAAGCGAACAAAACGTGGGATTACCATTTGTCAAGGTTCAAGTCAAAGGTGTTACAACAGGTGTTACAACCGATGGAACTGGTTTTTATCGCTTAAAAGTGAGCGACGCAGCCAATTCAACACTATTGTTTACATTCACTGGCTATGAAAAACAAGAAGTTAAGCTAAACGGAAGAAGTACACTTGATATCGTTCTTATCGAACTTGTAAACAACCAAAAAGAGGTTGTTGTAGGATACGGAACGGCCAAAAGCAAAGAAGTAACAGGTGCAACTTCCAAAGTAGATGGTGAAAACATCGAAAAAATGAGCGTTGCCCGTGTCGATCAAGCCTTACAAGGACAAGTTGCTGGTGTGAACATCGCGACGAACTCAGGTTCCCCGGGTGGATCCTCTAACATTCGCATTCGTGGACTATCTACATTTGGCGATAACGATCCATTAATCTTAGTTGATGGTGTAGTGTATGATTCCGAAGGATTGAATGCCCTGAATCCATCTGATATTAAGTCAATTAACGTTCTAAAGGACGCTACAGCAGGTATTTACGGTGTTCGTGCAGCAAATGGTGTCATCATCGTTGAAACGAAAAAAGGAAACATCAACAGCAAACCGCAAGTAGAATACAATGCCTATTGGGGTCAACAACAAACATCCAGAAAACTAGATTTGTTGACGGCACAAGAATATGCAGTTATTAAAAACGAAATGTTTGCCATGGGTGGACAAGACATGCCATTCAACAATACGAATTTAGGTGTTGGAACACCTTGGCAAGATTCTGTCTTCCAAACCGCTCCAATTCAGAGTCATAACTTAAGTATCAGTGGAGGAACATTGAACACGCGTTATTCCATCGCTCTTGGATACTTCAATCAAGATGGTATCGTTGGTGGACCTAAATCGAATTTCTCTCGTTACAATGCGCGTTTGAACTTCAGCACGGACATGTCCTCAAAACTGAAGTTAAACTCTGTATTACTTTACTCAAACGATGCGCGCAGTACATTACCTGAAAACGGCATCGGATCTGTGTTATACAATACGATTAATGCCTTCCCGAATGTTCCTATTCGCAAACCGAACGGACAGTTCTCCTACATGGAACAAGTGAGTGACATCATCAATCCAATTGCACAAATGCAGAACCAATACAATTGGAACACCGCAAACAAAATTGTTGGAAAAGAGGAGTTTGTATATGAATTCAATGATCATTTATCCTTTACGAATCGCGTGAACTACAACGTTGCATTCGTTGATGGTAAAGTATTCTCTCCACTGGTATGGTACGGAGACGGAAAATATGCGAACACCGCTATCAACGACGCTCTTGAATCACCAACGGTAGAACTTGCTCCTGGCGTAGAAATCAACCGTGGAGCAGCAGTTTATGAAGAACGCTCAACATTCGTTGATTTAACCTATGAAAGCTTCTTAAACTACGAGAAAACCTTCGCTGAAAACCATAAAATCAAAGGAACAGCAGGAGTTTCTATCTTCCAAAGAAAAGGAAATTCATTAAACGGAACAGCATTCGGAATTCCAAACAACTCCGTTGAATACGCAGACATTTCTGCGAACACTGCTCAAGGTGGGTATTTAAACAATGTCGGATCATGGCAGTTTACTGAACGTCTCGTTTCTTCATTCTTACGCGCTGAATATAGCTTTAAAGAAAAATACATGTTCTCCGGAATCGTTAGACGTGACGGTTCAAGCAAGTTTGGAGCAAATAGTCGCTACGGTATCTTCCCAACAGCCTCAGCAGGTTGGTTGATGTCCGAAGAATCTTTCTTCAAAGTGAAATTCATCGACTACGCGAAACTTCGCATTAGCTACGGTGTGTCTGGAAACGACCAGATTCCTAACTTTGCTTACCGCGGATTATTAAACGGAGAAGGAGTATATGTATTCGACGATTTAATCACGCAAGGAGTAGCAATTGGACGTCCATCTAATCCAGATTTGAAATGGGAAACGACTCGTCAATTGAACATTGGTGCAGACTTCACATTCTGGAAAAAACTAGACTTTACGACCAATTATTTTATCAAAAATACCTTTGATTTACTTTTCCAACCAGACGTAACAGCAATCATTGGTTCATACGGTCCAGGCGGATATCCACCAGTAATCAATGCTGGAAATGTATCAAACAAAGGTGTTGAACTAGAGTTCGCTTACCATTTACGCAAGAAAAAAGACTTCTCTACGGACTTGAATTTTAACGTGACAACGATTACTAATAAAGTAACCAAAGTTCCAGACGGAGTAGATTACATTCCTGGCGCTGGATTTAGCGTTGGAGGAGATGTTGCTACACGTTTCCAACAAGGATACGAAATTGGGTACTTCTATGGATACCAAACTGCTGGTGTTTTCCAAAATCAAGCACAAATTGATGCTTCCCCTTTACAAGACGGAGCAAAACCAGGAGACTTGATTTTTGTTGACCAAAACGGTGATGGAAAAATTAGTTTTTCTGACGACAGTGACAAAACCTACCTAGGTTCGGCTATTCCCGACTTTACTTTTGGATTCTCTTTCAACGTTCGATACAAAGCATTTGATCTTTCTGGGATGCTTTATTCAGCTATTGGACAAGAAATCATCCGTAACTACGAGCGTCAACAACCATACGCAAATCAATTAGGATATATGGTTGACCGTTGGACAGGAGAAGGCTCAACAAACGTCAATCCACGTGTAACCACAGAAGCAACGCGAAATAATTTATTTTCTTCATACTATGTTGAAGATGGATCGTTTGCTCGTTTGAAAAATGTTCAACTTGGATATAGCTTCTCTGCTGCCAAATTAAAGAAAATCAAAGTTGATTCATTCAGAATCTATTTGTCTGCAAATAACTTGTTTACACTGACACGTTACCAAGGATTCGACCCAGATCTTGGTTCTTCAGGTGCGCTTTCTGCAGGAGTTGATTACGGATTCTATCCGCAAGCGAAAACATTCATGGGTGGTGTTCAATTAAAATTCTAAACGATGAGACTAATTCAAAAATCACTAATATTTACAGGACTTTTAATCCTGTCACTGACACAAACAGCTTGTGACAAGTTCCTTTCTGTTGATCCTCCATACACGCAAGATGTGGAGAACTTCTTTCAAACACCGGAAGATTTTGACCGTGCTTTAACGGGTGCATATGACTTGTTGCAAGCATCCTTCTTAACCATGTGGATTGGGGAAATTGCTTCCGACAATGCCATCGCAGGTGGAGAAAGTGTGAACGATTCACCGGGATTGCACCAAATCGATAACATGACTCATGGTGGTGTAAATGTGGAACTTAGAAACGTTTTTCGTTGGAATTACACAGGATTAACACGTGCAAACTACATTCTAGAACACAAAGACAATATCGACTTCCCAGGTAAAGCACACATCATCGCAGAAGCGAAGTTCTTACGCGCTTACTACTACTTTGAGTTAGTGAAATACTTCGGAGATGTTCCATTGATCATCGACAAACGCATCGGTATTGAAGAAGCGCTTCAAATCCCTCGTTCACCGAAAACAGAAGTATATGCTCAAATCGAAAAAGATTTGAAAGATGCTTCAGCTGTATTGAATCCTGTTGCTAGTCAAAAAGGAAGAGCAACAAAAGGTGCCGCCTTGTCGTTCCTTGGAAAAGTATACCTCTACCAAAATAAATTCACAGAAGCTGCAGCGACGTTTGACGAAGTTATTGCCTCTGGAAGTTACAGTTTAACTCCAAGTTATGTTGACTTATTTTCCGTTGCAAATGAAAACAATAGCGAAACAGTATTTGATGTACAATACACAGGTTTAGAAGGTGGAAGCTACGGATGTTTAATCTGTCTTGAAGGAAATGCCGCTGTTGGATTCCAAGGAATTCGTCAGTACAATGGTCCAGTTTACGGAGATGGTAACAGCTACAACTTGCCAACGCAAGAATTGTACGATGCCTTTAGTTCCATCGATGGACGTCGTGCTGCCACTGTTTTAGATATCGATGCATTTATCGCGACACAACCAAATGCTGCTTCTATTACCTATGCAATTGGTGCTGGTGGACACACAGGATATTACAATAATAAATACATCAAACGCCAAGGTGAAATTGGACTTCCAGACAACGATTTAACAAGCCCAGTGAATTACCGTGTCATGCGCTACGCTGACGTGCTTTTAATGGCCGCTGAAGCACACTACCAACTTGGACACACATCTACTGCACAGCAGCTTGTTAACCAAGTGAGAGGACGTGCTGGTGTACCAGGAATTCCAGTTAATTCCATCGAAGTAATCTACAAAGAACGTCGCTTCGAATTATCCGGAGAAGGTTTACGTTTCTTCGACTTAGTTCGAACAGGACAAGCGGCAACCTACATTGATGGGTTCGTTACAGGCAAACATGAATTATTCCCAATTCCGCAAGTTGAAATCGATTTAACAGGTGGTAATTGGTCACAAAACCCAGGTTATTAATATTTAGAATTATGAAAATGAAACTACTATTTTCAGCAAGCATTTTAGCATTGCTTTTTGCTTGTAAAAAAGATAATCCGCAATTAGGTCCTGCACCTACAGCTGCTGATGCCGCATTTACGTACAGCGCTTCTGCGAGTAATGCGAACATCATTGAGTTCACAGCGAATAATCCAGCGCTTCAATGTCTTTGGGACTTTGGGAATGGAACAAAAGCGAAAGGAGCATCCGTTAGTTCTCCGTATCCGTATGCTGGAACTTACACCGTTAAACTAACCGTATTTTCATCAGGAGGAAGCAAAAGTTCCACTCAAGAAATTACCATTGCACAAGATAATCTTGGACTTTTGAATAATCCTATTTTCATCATGTTAACAGGCGGTATTAATGGACCAGGATATAAAACATGGGTTATTGATTCTACAGTTGATGGTCACATGGGCGTTGGTCCAGATCCAATTAGTCCGTTGGGAGATATTCCAGAATGGTGGTCGGCCGGTCCATTAGACAAATCTGGTGCAGGATTGTACGGAGATCAATACGTATTCCATTTAAACGGGTTCAAATTCGACATGATCAATCATGGCGACGTGTATGTGCACAATTCTCTTTCTGCTAACTTCCCTGGGTCCTTTCAAAACCTTGGTGATTTTACCGCTCCATATGCTGACCAAATGAACGAGTCTTGGACCTTGCTAGAAAACGCAGATACAACGATCACGATTTCCAATAATGCCTTTATGGGATTCTATACGGGCGTTCATACATACAGAATATTGGATATCACTGACTCTACACTATCTTTACAATATAAACATCACGCTGGCGGTTTCAATTGGTATTTGCGCCTGAAAAGTGAATAACATCATGATTATGAGCATTCATCACCTTATTGTTTTCGTTTTTGCTGGACTCGCTGGATGCGATAAACATAAACCACCTGTTGTTACATTACCCACAAATTTAGTGACCACGGTAACAGCTAATGGTGGATTAGTTGATGTACAAGCAACAGCTGACAATGCAAATTTCTATACAGTTACCTTTTATCATAATAATGATTCTACGGTAGTGGAAACAACAGATGGACACGCTGCTCATACCTATACTGCTAATGGGAATTACGTCATTAAAACGTGTGCACACACAACGTACACTGATTTTATTCAAAAGGTAGAAAATGTATCTGTGAATATTTCAGGCGGAGGAACATCTGGTGCGCCGACAACAGGTTATAGTACGCCAAATTCATATGCTAACTATTCTTTAGTTTGGAGCGATGAATTTAATGGCACAAGTCTGTCAAGTGATTGGACCTTTGATATAGGTACCGGTAGTGGCGGATGGGGTAACAACGAGTTACAATACTATACCAACCAAAATTACACGCTCAACGCAGGATATTTAGAAATCACTGCAAAGAACCAGCCATTTAATTCACAGTTGTATACCTCTACGCGAATGAAAACGCAAGGAATTAAATCTTGGAAATATGGGCGCATTGATATTCGTGCTGCTATTCCTTATGGACAAGGAATCTGGCCTGCATTGTGGATGTTAGGAGACAATATTTCAACGGTTGGATGGCCATCATGTGGAGAAATCGACGTCATGGAATTAATTGGTGGCGCCGGTACTAACGATCGCACTGTCTATGGAACAGCACATTGGAGCGATAATGGCGCGCATGCTCAATATGGCAACAGCACGACCCTTCCTTCAGGAAAATTTGCGGATGAATTTCATGTTTTCTCCATCGTATGGAATCAAAACAGCATCACTTGGTTAAGAGATGACGTAGTGTATAATACGCTCGATATTACTCCTGCGAACCTAAGTGAATTCCAAGAAAAATTCTTCTTGATTTTCAATGTTGCCGTTGGTGGTAACTGGCCTGGAAATCCAGATGCTACGACTATTTTCCCACAGACTATGTATGTTGACTACGTTCGCGTTTTTCAATAAACAATCCATAAACTAAAAACACCTATGAAAAATTTACTTTACTACTTCGGTGGCATGCTTTTGCTATTGTTTTCATGTAAAAGCGCACAATCCATCACGACATCTAAAACTTCAACGGAAGATGCAACCTTAAACACACGCATTGCACAGATGTCCATTGAAGAAAAAGTGGGTCAAACATGTCAAATTACCTTGGACGTCATCTCGCAAACCGATGCGAAAGGGGTAACACGCATTCCTGCTACCATCGATACTGCGAAACTAAACGAAGCGATACTAAAGTACCACGTTGGATCTGTTTTAAATGTTGGTTGGCACACACTCAGTTTAGAAGAATGGAAAGGAATCCTTCCAGCGATTCAAAATCCCTACAGCACTGGTAAAACACACGTGCCAATTATTTATGGAATTGACGCCATTCATGGAGTTAATTATACCGTTGGAGCAACATTATTCCCTCAAGAAATCGGATTAGCTGCAACCTGGAATCCATCATTAGCGAAAACATTCGGTGAAATTACCGCATACGAAACAAGAGCATCTGGAATTCCTTGGAATTTTTCTCCGGTACTGGATCTAGGAAGACAACCACTTTGGTCACGTACTTTCGAAACACTTGGCGAGGACCCCTACCTCATTTCACAAATGGGATCTGCCATTATTGATGGATATCAAGGCGGAACAACACCCGACGAATACCATGTAGCCGCATGTATGAAGCATTTTGTTGGTTACAGTGGCACCAACAGTGGTCGCGATAGAACTCCAGCATGGATACCCGAAAAATACATGAAAGAGCTTTATTTGCCTTCCTTTAAATCAGCCGTCGAACATGGCGCATTAACGGTCATGATCAATAGTGGCGCAGTAAACGGAATTCCCGGACACATCAACCATCACTTGATTACCGAAACACTAAAGGGTGAATGGGGATTTAAAGGATTTGCTGTTTCCGATTGGGAAGATTTTATCATGTTGCATACCGTACATTCAACTTCGCCTAGTCTAGCAGATGCGTATGTACAAGCATTTAATGCAGGTGTGGATATGAGCATGGTTCCATTAAGCCCGCAGTACCAAGAATACTGTAACATCATGGTGGATGCCGTGAAATCAGGTAAAATTTCCATGGAGCGATTGGACGACGCAGTTCGCAGAATTTTATACGTTAAATCAACATTGGGCTTGTTTGAAAGACCGGTGCCAACGTTTGAAAACTATCCTAAATTTGGCTCTCCAGAATTTCAACAAACGTCCCTCAATTCAGCGCTAGAGTCCATTACACTGTTGAAAAACGAAAATGGAATTTTGCCATTGTCCAAAAATCAAAAAGTATTGATTGCTGGTCCAACTTCCAACAACCTCATTTACCTGAATGGTGCTTGGACTCATACTTGGCAAGGAGTCGATACAGCGTATAATACAAGTGGTTGTTTAACCGTTCGTCAAGCTTTTGAGAAGAAATTAGGGAAAGAAAATTGTTTGTTTGCGCAAGGTGCAGAATTATATACCGAAAATGCTTTTGAAAAAACACGCCTCGTGAACTTATCCGATTACCAAGAAAAATTGAAGCAAGCAGATGTGGTTGTATTATGTCTTGGTGAACTTCCGGCAACAGAAAAACCAGGCGACATCTTGTCTCTAAATCTTGATGCTGAGCAACGTGAACTAGCGAAATTAGCATACGAACAAAATAAAAAAGTTATCCTCATTCTTCTAGAAGGAAGACCACGTGTCCTTCACGACATCGTATCGGGAGCTTCAGGAATCATTCAAGCGTATTTGCCAGGAAATTATGGTGCTGAGGCATTGGTATCCTTAATGTATGGAGACAAAAACTTCAGCGGTAAACTTCCATACACCTACCCAAAATATGATGGAGTTATTGAATTTTACGACCATCCGAAAAGTGTTGACCGATCTAAATCAGGTGATTTTAGTGCATATAATCCTGAATGGGACTTTGGTTTTGGTCTGAACTATTCGAGTTTTGAATACACTGCATTGACCTTAAATCAATCTGTTTTTTCCGATAATGACAGTGTCGCAGTGTCGGTTACACTAAAAAATAACAGCTCAATAGCTGGAAAAGAAGTCATTCAACTGTATGTGAGCGATGATTATGCAAGTTTAATTCCAACCGGAAAATCATTGAAACGATTCCAAAAAATTGATGTACCTGCTCGTTCAGAAGTAAGTAAAACCTTCTATTTAGCCAAAAAAGATTTTCAATTTGTTGATGCAACTGGAGAATTTATCGTGGAAGAGGGAACGTTTACGATTCGGGTTGGTAATCTAACGAAAAAATTGAGCTACAAAAAGAAGTAAAGTAGCTTGAACATTTTTCAGAACTACTTGTTTAAACACAAAAATATGTGCGGATTTTTATCCTTATTGTATTTTTTACTATATTAGTTTCGGTTTTCACATGAAAATCAACTATTTTTGAAGTATAAACCTTTTATTAATTAAAAACATGAAAAAACTTTACATTTTATTCCTTCTTCCTTTCTTTGGATTGAATGCCCAAATTGAAGGTACATGGAAACTAGCACCACAAGCGGGAGCTTTGGCTGTTGGACCCGATTTAACAAACTTAACGTGGTGGTCGAACTCTGCAGGAGACGTTACTACAAGAGCTTGTTTATTTGATGATTCCATCAAATTTGCTCCAGGTGGAACAATGACACATTACATGGACAATAATACGTGGTTAGAAGGATGGCAAGGTGCTGCACCAGATGGTTGTGGTACTCCAGTAGCTCCACACGTAGGTGGACTAGCGGCATACAACTTTGATGCAGCAGCAGGAACATTGACTGTTAATGGTCTTGGGGCTCACCTTGGTTTGGCTAAAGTTACCAACACAGGAGAGTTAAGTAGTCCAGCGAACGCAGTTTCTGCGATTACGTACAACGTTGTTTTCTCAAATGGAGGAAACACAATGACAGCTAGCATCAATTTTGGCCCTGGATTTTGGCAGTTTACTTACCAAAAAACACAAATTGTACAAGCGGCTACACCATTAATCACGTTCCAAGTAAACATGAATAACTACACTGGACCTGCATTTACAAACGTATATGTAAGTGGTACTTTCAACAACTGGAGTGGTAATGCAAACCCAATGACAGATGCTAACTTAGATGGAATTTGGGAAGTAACTTTACCAATCAACCAAGGAGCTATTGAATACAAATTCTCTTTAGACAACTGGGCTAACTCTGAGCAATTTGCTGGTGGTGAAACATGTACAGTGACTAACGGTGGATTTACAAATCGTTCTTACACCGTAGTTGGTGATGCTAACTTAGGTGCTGTTTGTTACGAAAGTTGTTCAGTTTGTACAGCGAATGTTACCTTCAAAGTTGATATGAATAACTACACTGGAGCAGCGTTTACAGGAGTATTCATCAACGGAACATTCAACGGATGGAACGGAACTTCTAATCCAATGTCTGATGCAAACTTAGATGGAGTTTGGGATGTTACTTTACCATTACCGAACGGAACAATCGAATACAAATTTACATTAGACGGATGGAACGCTTCTGAGCAATTTGCAGGTGGTGAGTCATGTACAATCACAACTGGTGGATTCACAAACCGTGTTTACACAGTTGCTGGAGTTGCTGACTTAGGTATTGTATGTTACGAAAGTTGTGCTGCTTGTGTTGGTGGGTTAGATGAAAATGCTGCGGCAACATTCACATTAATGCCGAATCCAGCTCAAACATCTTTCAACATCGTTTCTGCTGATGCAATCACAGAAATTGAATTGGTTGACTTAAGCGGAAAATCAGTTCGCAAAGTAGCTGGTACAACAAATGTAAATGTAGCTGACCTTGTTCAAGGAATGTACACAGTGATCGTTCGTTCTGAAAACGGAACTTCTACATCACGTGTGATCGTTGAATAATCGACACACATAATTCAATAAAAGGAAGAGGGGCTTGTCCCCTCTTTTTTTTGCCCAAAAATTTCCATTCACGGTTTTATATGCTTGTTCTTTCCGTACTTTTGTTCTATGGATCACGACATCGAATTGAAATTTCAAAAAGTTAAAAAAAGCCTAGAAAAAGACTTTGGGCCAGGATTAGATGTTCCATCTTTGTTATTTCTGATTGGTGTAAATGAACTCGGAATTGGCTACAAAGATTTTAGCAAACAAGAGAAGACTGAATTAATGCACGTAGCCATTTGCACGCTACTTGAACCATACGGTTATTACGAATTTGAAGGTAGAGATAAAGACCAATGGCCACATTTTAAGCTGAACCAATTGATTCCAGCGCTAGGACATCAAGAAGAACAGCATTTGATGAAGGAGGCAATGATTGACTACTTCACTCAAAATGACTACTATACGCCTGATGAAACAGAATGATCTTCCCCAAGAAAAGACCTTGTAAAAATGTTGTAGAAGAACAAGCTTAATTCGTAATTTTGCACCATGACTCAAGAGACTACTCAAGCTCCATCCACTTTTAAAACTTATTTGGTTTTCACCAAGTTTAGATTGTCTTTTTTGGTGATTTTATCTGCCCTTTCTGGGTATTTATTTGCAGGAGGAAAAGATGGTTTGGTGATTTTCTATTTAATGCTTGGCGGAACACTCGTAACCGCAGCCTCTAACGGCGCGAATCAAATCTGGGAACGCGATCTAGATAAATTCATGAACCGCACCAACCGTCGTCCCTTACCCACCGGACAAATGTCCCTACGTGAAGCCTACATCATTTGCACCTTTTCATTGATCACTGGAACGATTTTATTAGCACTAATCAATTGGAAAAGTGCCATTTTAGGTGTACTCGCCTTTATCAGCTACGTATTCATCTACACACCGCTTAAGCAAAAAACACCATGGGCAGTTTTTGTTGGTGCCTTTCCAGGTGCGATACCGCCACTATTAGGTGCAATTGCACATACAAACACATTTGGATTCGAGCCTGGAGTACTGTTTTTTGTACAATTCACCTGGCAATTCCCTCATTTTTGGGCAATTGCTTGGGTCCTTTACGACGACTATAAAAAAGCAGGGTTTTCTCTTTTGCCTTCAAGAACCGGGAGGTCGAAATACTCCGCTTTTCAAATCATGCTATACGCTTTGGCGCTGATTCCTTTTAGCTTGGTTCCATGGTTATTGGGCTGGACAGGAATCTATTCATTAATAATTGCCAGTGTATTGGGAATTGGCTTCTTTCTTTACGCCTACAAACTTTATCATAGTTTAGAAGTTGTAGATGCGCGTAAACTTATGTTCGCCTCATTTGTTTATCTACCGATCATACAATTTGTTTACGTATTTGATCGCGCCTAAAATCATACATTCATTCCTTAAATCGAACACGCCATGAGCACCGAAAACGAAGAAAAAATGACTAAAAAAAGAGATTTCTCCAACGAAATTAGTCCGGAAGTGAAGGAGAAAATGAAGAAAAACCTTGTTTACGTAGGGATTTTCAGTGTGATTATGTTGTTTGCCGGATTCACTTCAGGATACTACGTATCCATGGGAGATTCCTTCTGGTTAAAATACCCAATGCCTACATTCTTTTGGTTAAGTACAGCAAGTATTGCCTTGAGTAGTTTAGCATTTGTACTTGCTATTCAAAGCGCAAAGAAAAATCAACAAGGAAAAATCAAACTTTGGATGGCGGCAACGTTGATTTTTGGTGCTGGATTCATCTATTGTCAATTCAAAGGATACGGAGAATTGGTTCGAAATGGATTTCATGCTGTGAACAATTTAGTTGTTACTGACGGACGCTACGGTGATTATTTCGAAGTAAAATACAACGATAAATTCATCGATGTAGATGGAAACAAATTTGTTTATGAAGGCAAAGAAATGAATGCAAACGATTTCAAAGCCTTTCAAAACTTCATGAACCAATTTATCACCGTGAAACAAAACGAAGCACTTCGTTTAACAAAAACGGATGGTCGTTTTGAATTGTACTTCAACCACCAACCATTGGTCATCAAAAAAGGACTTTTATATGCAAATGACTCCACGCAACTGCAATTCACCGATGAAATTCGCCTAAGTCAATTAGCCGTAAACATCAAAGATAACCGCGGTGATTTCTTTGCTAGAGGCGAGTACGGAAAAGACTTTACGATATTCTACAAAAAACAAAAACTAGATTACAAAGACAGAAAATTGTGGTATAAAGGCAAAACCATTAAACCACATTTACAAGTGAAGGCAATGGAATCAGCGGATTCAGCTTCACAATATCTTTACCTAATTACCTTTGTTCACTTACTGCATGTTCTAGTTGCTTTAATCTATTTATTAAAGGTTTCAACTGCTTCATTTAGAGGTAATTTCAATTCGGAGAACCATTTATCCTTACGATTAAGCGCATTATTCTGGCACTTTTTAGGTGTTTTATGGTTAGCTTTACTCTTGTTTTTCATATTTATTCACTAAACTTGCAAAAAATTAGTTAAATGGCTGGACATACAACACAACTAGATGCCAAGACCCTTTGGGGTGGAAAAGAATCTCCTTTTCAAACAAGCTATGGTAAATTAATGATGTGGTTTTTCCTCGTGTCAGATGCACTGACATTTAGTGGATTGCTTATTGCTTATGGATTTACGCGTCACGATGCGCAAGATGCATGGCCAATTGGTGAAGAAACCTTTAATTCAATGCCTTTCTTAGGACACGGTTATCCCCTACTCTATGTGGCTTTGATGACGTTTATTCTAATCGTTTCTTCTGTTACGATGGTATTAGCTGTAGAAGCTGGACACCGTATGGACAGAAAAGGTGTAACAAACTGGATGATTGCTACCATTATTGGTGGATTCTTCTTTGTTGGATCCCAAGCATGGGAATGGTCTCACTTTATTCACGGTTCTGAATTTGGAAAAATTGAGTTAGCTGATGGTTCACAAGCAATTGTAAAAGGTCATTTCGGAGAAATCAAAAACTTCACAGTCATTGAGGCTGGTAAACACCACAAGGTTGGCGAAGTCATGAAAGAAGACTTAATGCATGAATTCCATCACGCAGCTGAAAAAGGACATCTTGAAGGTGGAAACATTCATTTCGCAGACGGAACAGTTGCTAAAATTAATAAAGCAAAAGATCATGAGATGAAATTAATCATCAAAAAATCTGGTTCTAAACATGAAATTGGTTCAACACCAATTACAGGTGCTGCTGCTGAAAAAATGTACTATGAAGCGCTTTACAGTGGTGAAGCAAACCGTGTTGTTTACGGTGCAAACTTGAAACAAAACGAATACGGTCCACAACAATACGCTCAATTCTTCTTCTTTATTACTGGTTTCCACGGATTCCACGTATTCTCTGGAGTAATGATCAACATCATCATTTTAATTGGAGTACTTGGTGGAACTTACCACAAACGTGGTCACTACGAAATGGTTGAAAAAACTGGACTTTACTGGCACTTTGTCGATTTAGTTTGGGTGTTTGTATTTACATTCTTCTACTTGATCTGATTTAATCACACTAAAATATATTCTCATGGAAAGAGATGATTTAATTGAATATTCATTGCACAACCACCACGACGAGGCTACAGGAAAGTCTATTCGTAAGAAAATCATTCAAGTAACTGTTTTATTAACGATAATTACAACAGTTGAAGTATTCTTGGGTGCATTAATTAAACAAAGTAGTGATGCTTGGGCCTATGTAAAATGGTCATTTATCATCATGACACTTGTGAAAGCTGCATACATTGTGATGGTGTTTATGCACTTAGGTGACGAGAAAAAAGCTCTTAGAAACGTTATTTTGATTCCTTATGCAATCTTTATCGCTTACTTAATCTTTATTGGATTATGGGAGGCTACTGAAGTTGCTGCAGCTTGGAAATCTTTCGGATTCTAATACATGCCACAAACACAGCAACCAAGAAGTCGTGCTAAATCGATTCTAGCTTTGCTGTTGGTCTTTGGTCCAGCACTTTTCTTAATTCTTATTTCTACGCGTCGCTGTGAACACAAGTTCAAACAGTTAGATGACTATGGATTGGTAAAATCACCTTCATTTGAAGTCTTTGAAAAAGGAATATACCAAACAAAGAAACTAAGCGATTACAAAGGAGATCTTGTCGTTATTTCTACCATTCAGACTACTTGTCCAAAAGAATGCGGGATTTCTCTTTGGCACTTCAATCAAATCCTCTTTCAGCACATCCGTAAAAACAAACGCAAGAAGCTGAAACAAGTGAGGCTCATTTCTTTTGCAACTGATGAATTTGGACGTCCGGCAAGCGACGAACAAATCCAAACCATTAGAGAAATGCTCGAAGACGATGTGGAGGACTACGATCCATCCCTTTGGATTATCGCGAAAGGCGACCCTGCGAAAGTTTATGACATCAAGCATAACAACCAACGCCTGTACAGAAAAGGGAAAGAATACTTTGGTGGTGTAAGTTATTCCTCACTTATGCTCCTACTCGATAAACAAAATCACCTCAGAATGGTTTTAAAAGGTGATGAAGAGGGAATGATTCGCCGAATGAAAGAACACCTTGCCCTGCTTCAAAAGCAATATGATAAAGAACGGGCAAAAAATGGCTAAACTAACTTTTCTTTTTGGGCTTTTTGTGTTGCTCCATTCTTGCAGCAACGAGACTCCGCCGAAACTTCCTATATTGGGTAACGCCGACATTCTCTACAAAACCGTAGATGGAAAAGAAATAACGGATACCATTTATCCAACAATTCCCGCCTTCACTTTTTTAAATCAAGACAGTCTACTTGTTACCAATGAAAGCTACAAAAACCGAGTTTGGGTTGTGGAGTTCTTCTTTGCTACGTGTCCGACCATTTGTCCGATTATGAATGTACAATTCAACAAACTAAATCAAGAAACGAAAAAGTATCAAAAACACATCCAATTTCTATCGTTTAGTATCGATCCAACACATGACTTGCCTTTCGTTTTATCTAAATACAAACGAGACCACGGAATAACAGCAACTAACTGGGATTTCCTCACGGGAAATGAAGCAGAAACACATCGATTAGGGATCGAAAACTTTTTAACCTTCGCAGGAAGAGACGACGAAGCCGAAGGTGGATACGCCCACTCTGGATCATTTACCCTTGTTGACAAAACAGGACATGTTCGCGGTGTTTATGCAGTGACCAACATGGACTTGAGCGTAAACCCGAAAGAATACAAACGACTTAAAACAGATTTAATTAACCTTTTGAACTATGAATACCATGTCAAATAACAACCTGCCCTCCTCTAAATACAGAAAACTTGTCGTTGCTGTGTCTATTATTATTCCAATTGCTGTTGCAGCATTATTTGGAATTAAGGTTGAAGGTGTCGATTTATCGTGTTTGCCGCCGTTTTACGCCACTTTAAATGGTCTAACAGCTGTTTTATTAATCCTTGCGTTAGTATTCATTAAACAAGGGAATATGAAGCTGCATCAACGCACTATCCAAGCGTGTTTAGCCATTAGCTTGCTATTCTTGCTGTGTTATGTTGCATATCACATGACTTCGGATAGTACAGCGTACGAAGGATCATACAAGGCGATCTATTATTTCATACTAATTTCACACATCCTACTTAGCGTTGCTGTAATTCCAGTAGTACTATTTACCTACTTATTCGCATTAGAAGGAAACTATGCGAAACACAAGAAATACACGCGATTTGCCTTTCCTATTTGGTTGTATGTTGCTGTAACAGGTGTAGTGGTTTATTGGATGATTTCTCCTTACTACGTGTAATAAAACTCCGTAAAAAAAGTGTAACTTTCAGTTCAAACTTTAACTTTTACAAAATGGACCAAACGCATTTACACCTCATCACCAATCATCTTGCCATCATTGGAACCTTATTCGCTGGAATAGTACTTCTCATCGGATTAATCTCAAACACTGTTCAAACGCGCATCGCTGCGTTTATTTTAATGCTCATATCGAGTATCGGTGGATACATCACCTTCAAAACCGGACACGAAGCAGAGGAAACCGTTGAACACATCAAAGGAATCAGTGAATACGTTATCGAACAGCACGAAGAATTCGCAGAAAAAGCGTTGTGGTTCATTATTCTACTATTCATCGCTTCTCTTGTTGGATTATACGCCGGAAAAAAGAACATTTCATCCGAGAAAAAAATCTCTTGGATTATCCTTCTCATTAGCTTTGTAAGCTTTGCTGTATTTGCATGGACCGGTTATTTAGGCGGACAAATCATGCACGCCACTGAAATTTAATTACCTTCATTCATGATTTCTTCTGATAAACAAAACCGTTACGACAAAGCCTATCTGCGACTTGCCTTAAGTTGGGCACAGCTTTCTCATTGCAGTCGTAAAAAAGTGGGGGCCATCATTGTAAAAGATTCCATCATTATTTCTGATGGCTACAATGGAACACCCGCAGGTTTCGATAATTGTTGCGAAAATGAAGAAGGAAATACGCATTGGTACGTATTGCATGCAGAGGCAAATGCCATCCTGAAAGTTGCAAGATCCTCCAATAACTGCAAAGACGCTACGCTTTATTTAACACATTCACCCTGTAAAGACTGTAGCAAACTAGTCCTGCAATCTGGTATCACACGCCTTGTTTACCAAGAAGCGTACAAAGATACTTCAGGTATAGATTTTCTTAAAAACGCAGGCTTAGAAGTGGTACAATTAGAAAACTGTGACGATGTCTGAACAAGCCAAAAGCAACTATATTCTTCCGATTATCTTGTCACTCGTACTTGCGAGTGGACTTCTAGGTGGGATTCTACTCAAAGATGTAGACAAAAAATCATCTAGAGACATCCAAAAATTGGAAGATGTTCTAAACTTACTCGATAAAAACTACGTCGATAAAGTGGACAAGGATGCCATATTCGAAGCAACGATATCCGACATGCTTCACAAACTTGATCCGCACAGCAATTACATTTCTGCCAAGGACATGAAGTCCGTGAACGAATCCATCGAAGGTAAATTCGGGGGCGTTGGAATCCGCTTTTTACTCTTGCGCGATACGATTTGTGTGACCAACATTATCGATCAGTCTCCCTCACAACATGCTGGAATGAAAGCAGGAGATAAGATTGTCAGTGTTAATGGAAAGAAAATCTGTGGAAAAGGAATTACAAACGACAAAGTATTAGCTACACTAAAAGGACAAGCAGGAACAAGCCTAAGCGTAACTTTTGTTCGTGGTAAACGGAAAATAACTACGAACCTTGTACGTGGAATCATTCCCATTTCATCCATTCCCTGTGCATACATGCTCGATAAGCAAACTGGATATATCTTGATTAGTGAATTTTCACAAGTCACTTCAGAAGAGTTTTACTTAGAAAGCTCGAAATTATTGCAGCAAGGAATGACAAAAATGGTCTTGGATTTACGTAACAATCCCGGTGGCGTGATGGCTTCAGCAATTGATATTGCCGATGCTTTCTTGGCTAAAAACAACATGATTCTAAAGTCAAAAGGGAAAAATGAAGGGGAACGCACGTATTATTCTACATCAGGCGGACACCTTGAAAAAACGAAAGTAGTGGTCCTAATCAATGCACATTCTGCTTCAGCAAGTGAAATCTTAGCTGGTGCTATTCAAGACAACGACAGAGGCATTATTGTTGGAAGACGTTCTTATGGAAAAGGATTGATTCAGAAGGATGAAGTACTGAGAGATGGCAGTAACCTTCGTTTAACCATTGCGCGTTATTATACGCCTTCGGGACGCTGCATTCAGCGCTCCTACAAAGGTGGCTACGATAATTACATGAGGGACGAAGAACGCATCACCCGAAACGAATACTTCAAGCCTGATAGTTCCATCTTTGTCGATTCATTGAAATTCAAAACAAAACACGGGCGAACAGTCTATGGTGGCGGAGGAATTATGCCAGACGTTTTTGTACCAGGCGATACTTCGGGAAGTTCATTTTACTTGACGGAACTGCAATGGAGTGGCGCAGCGAGAGCATTTGCCTTCGATTTTATGCAAACAAACCGAGGAAAATGGTCAACAGCCAAAGACTTCGTTAAAGAGTTTGAAGTAAGTGAGGAATTATTGAAGCGCTTTGTTGCGTTTGCCCAAAAGGATTTTCACGTTCAAAAAGACCCACTTGGATTAGCGGTGAGCAAAGAATTGATTAAACACATGTTGAAAGCCGAAATCGCGAGTCAAAACTGGACAGAAGAAGGTTACTACAGAGTCCTGAATCCATTTGATAAGGAACTCATGAAGGCAATCTCGTGTTTCCGTTAAGAATCGTTATTTTTTTCGCTCCGAAAGGAATAAAACGATAAAAATACCCACCATTCCTAACACGGTAAAAACGGCAATCCAAAAAGTGCTTCCTATTGCTAAAGGTAAAAGTATACTCATGGCATTTTTTATGAAAATTAGTCGTTAAACACATACGACTCCTTCGAAATGAACATTCACGCGAAGACAATTATCATAGAAGCCCTATCAATGATAATAACTTGATTTTTAGAATCATAAATTATTTTTGCCAAAAGGGAAAGTCGAAGAATGTACTTAAAACAATTTTTCTTCCCAATTTGCTGCTTGATTTTCTGTTATCAAGCCTAATTCTACTAATTCAGTAACGACCTTGGAAAAATCTTGAGTATCCAATGTTTTTCCATAATTCCACTCCGTTTGGTCCAACCATTTCTGCACCTCTTCTTGAGGCAATGCATACCTCCAAGCAAATTGTTCGGTAGCATTTACTTCGTTTTTCAGACGATACGCTTCTTTTTGGACAATGGAAAGCATTTCGCGTAGCAGAACTTCATCCGAATGAACCAATTCACTTCTTACTGCAACCACGAAACATGGCCATGGGGTTAGAACCTCATCCAGCAAACGACATTTACCTTGCTCTACAAAAGGAGAAGTGGTGAATTTTTCCCAAAGAAATCCTTGAGCCTCACCATTGTTTAAAGCCCAAATTCCGCCGTAAACATCTCCCACAACATTAAACTTTAATTCATTTAAGTTCCATTTTTCCTGCTGTGCCTTTACAAAAGCCATGAGGTGGGACCCTGAACCTTCTCGCGATATGGCAAAGGTTTTACCGACTAAATCACGAACTACCTTGATGGATTGATCAACCGGAACGTGTAGTCCCCAACATAATGGACTTGCGACATAAACGTTCAGTATTTTTGCATCGAGTCCTTGTAAAATTGCGCGCGTAATTCCTTCTGTCAAAAGAACGGCAATATCTATGGATCCTGCTTGGAGTCCTTTAATCATTTGCCCTGTTCCACCCGTCATATCAGACCAATGCAATTCTAGACCTAAAGATTGAAACGCTCCATCCTCAATAGCATTTCGCCAAGGAAGATTAAAATGTTCAGGCACTCCTCCTATTTTAAATCGCTTCATCACTCGTTTTGATTAAAAAATTGCCTGTCGTACAAGCGTTTATAATATCCGTTTTTCAGTTGTAGCAACTCCTGATGGTTTCCAATTTCAACTAGTTCACCTTTTTCCATCACCACTATTCGATCCGCTTTTTGAATCGTTGAAAGGCGGTGTGCAATGACGATCGATGTCCTTCCGGAGGTGATTTTCTCCGTTGCTCGTTGAATTAATTGTTCACTTTCACTATCCACATTCGACGTTGCTTCATCCAAAATTAAAATTTGAGGAGCGTAAATGTATGCACGAATAAATGCGATTAACTGGCGTTGTCCAACAGACAGCATCCCTCCTCTTTCGCCTATTTCATGCTGATAATTGCCCGGTAATTTCATGATAAAATCATGCGCACCTACCGCTTTTGCCGCAGCTTCCACATCCGCTTGAGTAAACTGTGTATCACCTAAAGTAATATTTGAAAAGATGGTTCCTGAAAAAAGGAAGACATCTTGCAATACAATCGCAATGTTTTTCCTCAACTCGGTCAATTTTATCTCTTGTATGGGAACAGTTCCAATGCTGATGGTTCCAGAATCGTGTTCATAAAACCGACCGAGTAAATTTACAATGGAGGTTTTACCTGCGCCTGTTGCACCAACAAAAGCAACGGTTTCACCATGTTGAATCGTAAGATGCACATTTTTCAATACTGGACTTCCTTCCACGTATGAAAAACAGACGTTGTCAAAACAAACAGGCTGTGCAAAATCCACATTGGTTAAGGTCCCACTCTCTTGTAAATCCGCGTGTTCATCCAGCACATCAAATACCCTTTCTGCACGAACAGTTCCGCGCTGAAGGATGTTAAATTTATCCGCAAGCTGTCTAATTGGACGATATAGTTGATTAATCCACAATGTGAACGCAAAGACCTCTCCGTACATAGAACGAATTTCATCAGATGTTTTTCCGGATACGTGAAGCGCTCCCCACACCAATAAAAAAGCAACAGACAACGAGCTCAGTATTTCAACAACCGGGAAAAAAATGGAGTTTGCCCATACTGCTTGAATGTGTGCTTGTTTATGGCCCTCATTAATCTTTTCAAAGCGCTTATATTCTTCCCTTTCTCTGTTGAACAATTGAACCACACTCATGCCACTCAATCGTTCTTGTACAAAAGTGTTCAATTTGGTAACCGCGAGACGTTCTTTCTGAAAAGAGTCCTTCATGGACTTTGCGAAAATTCGTGTTGCCAACAATAAAAAAGGAATTGGAACGAGCGTCATCCATGCTAATTCCCAATTTTTCATGAACATGAGCACTAGAATAAAAATCAAGGAAAAGCAATCCGAAATAATTTCCATAATTCCAGAGGAGAAAACTTCTGTAATTGCCTCCATATCAGAAACAACACGTGTCACCATGGCACCAACTGGATTTTTATCAAAATAAGACATGCGTAAACGGAGGAAATGCTCAATGATTTTCTTTCTCAAATCACGGATGACTGATTGGGCTAACAAGTTGGAGAAATAAGAAGAAATGAGTTGAAGAAATCCTTCTAACACCATGACACATAACAGGAGCAGCGACCACCATAGTAACATGGATGGATTCTGTGTTTGGACAATGTATTTATCCACCATTCGTCCGATTAACAAGGGTCTCAACGGACCCGGAATAGAAAGCAAAAGAACAGAAATCAACGCAAGCAATAAGTACTTGCGATATGGTTTCGCAAAAAACAATAAGCGTTTAAATAGCTTTTTTTTCTGTGGCTGATTTGAATTCATACTAGGTTCACAAAATTAACGCAATTCACCAATAAATGCCTTGTATTTAGCCGTGCATGTAACGGTTCAAGCCAGGATTTTGTAGAAACTTTTATTTTAGCTACCTTTGCGTTCAATTTTCGAAAGACGTGGGAGTAAAAATATTTGCCGGTAGATCATCAGAAGCCCTTGCTGCTAAAGTAGCGGAAAGTTTTGGCGTTAAACTTGGGGACGTTAAAGTAAGTGTATTCAGTGATGGAGAATTTCAACCATCATTTGAAGAAACGGTACGTGGACAAGATGTTTTTATTATTCAGTCAACAATGCCACCGTCTGAAAATCTATTCGAATTACTCTTGTTGGTCGATGCTGCACGCCGTGCATCTGCTCGAAAAATCATCACAGTAATTCCTTATTTTGGATTTGCGCGTCAAGACAGAAAAGACAAACCTCGTGTGGCGATTGGAGCAAAACTAGTGGCTAACATGTTAATGGCTGCTGGCGTAGACCGTGTCATGACCATGGATTTACACGCTGATCAAATTCAAGGGTTTTTTGAAGTTCCCGTTGATCATTTGTATGCATCTACGTTGTTTTTAGAAGAAATCGAAAAACTTGACACTTCGAATTTAGTGGTTGCAGCACCAGATGCTGGTGGAGCAAAACGCGCCAATTCATACGCAAAGAATTTAAATTGTGGTTTAGCATTGTGTCACAAGCACCGCAAAAAACCAAATGAAATTGCTGAAATGACTGTCATCGGAGACGTTGATGGAAAAGATGTAATTATCATTGATGACATGTGTGATACTGCAGGTACCTTAACAACTGCTGCAGACCTTTTAATTGAAAAAGGAGCAAAAAGTGTTCGCGCTTTCTGTACACACGCTGTTTTAAGTGGTCCTGCTTATGAACGCATCGAAAACTCTCGATTAACCGAACTAATTGTTACCGACACGATTCCAATGTCCAAAAAAAGCGACAAAATACGCGTGATCACGGTATCAGAATTGTTTGGAGACGTCATCAAACGTCTTGTAAACAACGAGTCAATTAGTTCTCATTTTGTAATCTCTTAATTAATATATACATGAAAACAGCACATTTGAGCGGTTCGCTTAGAACGAACGTAGGGAAAAAGGATGCTGCCAGCCTAAGAAATGCTGGTCTAGTTCCTTGTGTGCTTTACGGCCAAGGTGAGCAAACTCACTTCTCAGTAAAGCGAACTGAAATGGACAAAATTGTTTATTCTCCAGAAGTTTACCAAGTTGCCTTGGATATCGACGGGAAAAAAGCAATGGGAATCATTCGTGAATTGCAACAACACCCTACAAAAGACACCATTCAACACGTTGACTTTTTGGAGTTAAGCGATACCAAAGCGGTTCGTGTTAAACTTCCAGTAAGATTAACGGGTTCTTCTCGTGGTGTAATGGCCGGTGGTAAATTAATGACCGTATTCCGTACATTACAGTGTATTGGATTAGCAAAAGACCTTCCAGATGCAATTACTTTGGATATTTCTAAATTGCGTATTGGTCAATCTATCCGTGTAAACAGCATTGAAATTCCAGGTGTTACTTTATTAGACCCTGCAAATGCAGTTGTTGTTTCCGTTAAAATGGCTCGTGGTGCTGTTAAAGGTGCTGATGCTGACGACGAGGAAGAAGAAGAAGCATAAATTCATTGGTGATGTTCATTCATCCCAAAACTTTCTAAACCGCCCTAGTGGCGGTTTTTTTTTGCCCATTTCACAAGATAATCTGTGACATCGTTTTCGAATTGATAATTGTTCCTTAATTTCGTTCCATCCATATGGCTACTAAATCAATTGTTATTATTCCTACCTACAACGAACTCGACAATGTCGGCCCGATGGTTCGTGCAATAATGGCTCTTGAGAGAAGTTTTGAGATTCTATTCATTGATGATCAATCACCAGATGGGACAGCACAAAAAATTGAAGAATTACAATCCTCCTATCCTAATCGTATTCACTTAGAAAAACGAAGTGGCAAGCTTGGACTTGGCACAGCGTACATTCACGGATTCAAGTGGGCACTTAAACACAGCTACGACTATGTTTTTGAGATGGACTGTGATTTTTCACACAATCCAACTGATTTAATTCGTCTATTAGAAAGTTGTGAATCAGGCGTTGATGTCTCCATTGGATCACGTTATTGTCGAGGTGGACACGTGAAAAACTGGCCGATGAAACGCATTTTGATGAGTTATTTTGCCAGTGTGTATGTGCGCATCATTTTGTTCATCGGAATAAAAGATACCACTGCTGGATTCAAATGCTACCGAGCTGAAGTACTGAAAACGATTAAATTGGACCATGTCACCTTTAAAGGATATGCGTTTCAAATTTGCATGAAATATGCCGCGTTGAAACACGGTTTTAAGGTAAAAGAAATCCCCATTACGTTCATTGATCGGATTGTGGGAGAATCAAAAATGTCCACTGGGATATTTAAAGAAGCATTCTTTGGGGTGTGGAAAATGCGAAAAATGGATTTATGAATAATTACTTGATCAAAGCCGGTACTATTGTCAATGAAGGAAAAAAATTCGTTGGTGATGTATTGATAGTAAACGGACGCATCGAAAAAATTGCCACAAGCATAGACTTGCCTAATGGTGTTACTGAAATCCATGCGGAAGGAAAATACGTGCTGCCTGGATGCATCGATGACCAAGTTCATTTTAGAGAACCGGGACTTACACACAAAGGAACGATTTTCACGGAGTCCAGAGCTGCGGTTGCTGGAGGTATTACCTCCTTCATGGAAATGCCCAATACCGTTCCAAATGCTTTGACACAAGAATTACTTGAAGACAAATACCAAATTGCCGCGGAAACATCCTTGGCGAATTACTCCTTTTTCATGGGTGCTTCCAATGATAACCTAGAGGAAGTATTAAAAACAAACCACCAAAATATTTGCGGTATAAAGATCTTTATGGGTTCATCAACGGGAAATATGTTGGTGGACAAAGAAGCGGTCTTAGAAAGCCTCTTTTCACGCGTTTCGATGCTTATTGCCACGCATTGCGAAGATGAATTAACTGTTAGAACCAACATGGCGCGTTTTAAAGAACAATATGGCGAAGACATTCCCATTGAGGCGCACCCATTGATTCGTAGTGAGGAAGCTTGTTTTCTTTCATCGTCATTGGCGGTTTCTTTGGCAAAAAAATACCAATCAAGGTTACATATTTTACATATCTCCACGGAACGAGAAACGCATTTATTTGACAATTCGCTTCCTTTGGAGAAAAAGCACATTACTGCGGAAGCTTGTATTCACCACCTCTGGTTTTCAGATCAAGATTACGCGGAAAAAGGAAACTTTATCAAATGGAATCCTGCGGTGAAAACAGCAGCTGACCGAGAAGGTATCTGGAAAGCGGTACTAGACAATCACATTGACGTCATTGCGACAGATCATGCACCTCATACACTTGAAGAGAAATCGAATGCCTACATGGGCGCTCCATCCGGCGGACCACTTGTTCAACACGCTTTAATTGCGATGTTAGAAAAGGTTCAAGAAGGACGCATTAGCATCGAACGTGTGGTGGAGAAAATGGCGCATGCACCTGCAACATTATTCAGAATACAAGAACGCGGTTACATCCGTGAAGGATACCATGCTGATATTGTGATTGTAGATCCAAATAGACAAACATCGGTTCACAAAGAAAATTGTCTGTCCAAATGTGCATGGTCGCCGTTCGAGGGACATACCTTTTCACATGCAATCGACAGCACGTTTATCAATGGACGACTAGCGTATTCAAAAGGAGAGATTTTTGAAGGAAAATCTGGCTCAAGGCTCTTATTTGCTGTTTCATGACAAAATTGTTAGCTGTATTAGTGTTGTTTGGTTTCGTTGTTGCCTGTCAAGAAACGAGCACAAAAAAACCCATACAACTGATTGATGAGGAAAAGATGAGTCTTGTTTTAGAGGAAGTCTTACTCATGGAAAGTCATTACCAAAGTAAAAATGGTGTGCCAGGCATTTACAAAGATGCGTTGGACAAATCATTGAGTGTGGTCTTTAAAAAACACCATGTGACAAAGAAGCAATTCAAAGATAGTTATGTGTATTATGCGAGTCAGCCTGAAAAGTTCAAAGCGCTCAACACAGCTATCATGGATAGGTTAAGCCGTCAAATACCTTAAAAACTGTGGTGCTCTGCACGAACAGGATAGCCTAGAAAACGCTCCGCTTTCTCATTAAACACAGCGGCAGATTCAGAAGTAAAAAATTCTCGTTGACCACTTTTTGACAGTTTTTGATCCATTACCGGATGAGCAAGCAGGTATTCTGTTAATTTCCCTGCAACAATTGGACCCTGGGACACCACTCGAATGTGTTTTCCTGCGATTTGCTGAATTTTCTCTTCAATTACCGGGTAATGTGTGCACGCGAGAACAATCGTGTCTATGAGGGGGTCATTTTTTAATAACTCCTGAACATCCTCTTCAATGAAATGAATTCCGGCTGGATGTTGGTGTTTTTCATTTTCAATCAAAGGCACCCACATCGGACAAGCATGTTGCGAAACCAAAATGTCTGGTGCAAATTTTTTCAATTCGATTAAATAAGATTCACTTTGAACAGTACCCGTTGTGCCAAGTATTCCGACGTGACGCGTTTTACTGAGGGAGCCGATCTCCTCCGTACTTGGACGAATGACACCTAGCACGCGGTTATCTGGCGCTATTTTGGGTAAATCTTGTTGTTGAATGGTTCGAAGCGCTTTGGCAGAAGCGGTATTGCATGCGAGAACCACTAACGGACAGCCTTTATCAAATAAAAACTGAACAGCTTCGAGTGTGTATTCATACACAACGTCAAAGGATCGATTTCCGTAAGGAGCTCGTGCATTATCGCCAAAATAGACATAATCATAATCCGGCAATGCTTTTTGCACTTCTTCGAAAACCGTTAATCCACCGTAACCAGAGTCAAAAATACCAATGGGCGCTCTTTTGTTCATGATTCAAAACTAAACAAAAAAGGCAATCACATGGATTGCCTTTTCTTATTAATCGTTGCCTTTTACTGGAATTTTAGTGGCGACTGCATCTAAAATCAACAACTCCGTAATTACTTCGTTTGTAATGTCCATTCCACCTTTGTAATACATCGTCATGGAAGATTGATCTAACACGTAATTCAATTTTTTGCGTTCTGAAACAATTTCAATGGCTTTTTGAACACGCTCTAAAATGGGTTGATTTAATTGTTCGCTGTACATTTTTAATTCCTGCTCCAATTCCGCTTGACGTGTTTCCAAATTTTGTTGTTGGCGCATCAATTTGTTTTGCTCATTTTCTTTAATCATTGGAGGCATATTATCTCCTTCTGCTATAAAAATTTTATACGCTGCTTCAAATGCTTTTTGCATTTCTTCTAATTCCGCCACTCCTGATTTTTGAATCTGGTCCAATTGAGAAATTGCCGCTTTGCGAGAAGGCATCGTGTCCAATAATTTTTGTGAATCAACGTGTGCTACTTTCGATTGAGCTGCTGCTCCAAATCCAATAAATAAAACCAATCCTAATAATAAATTTTTCATTCTTTATGTGTGTTACTTTGTTATACCCATTTCTTCAAGAACAGAATCGCTCATGTCGAATTCCTTCTCTGCATAAACCAAATTGCTTTGATTTGCTTTATCAAAAACGAAGGAGTACCCTTCTCTCTTTGCTACTTTTTTCATTGCTGTAAAGACTCTATCTTGAATTGGCTTTACTAATTCTTGGCGTTTTTGGAAGTAATCTCCTTCAGAACCAAAATGCTGTGTTTGCAAATCAATGACGTCTTTTTCCAATTTTTCAATCTCAGCTTTGCGTTTTTCCTTTTCCTCTTTTGGAAGAAGTACTTCTTCACGGTCAAAACTTGACTTTTTCGTTTTAATGACCTCGTAACGTTCTTCAATTTCTTTGGTCCAACGTTCAGCCATTTTATCGAGACGCTCTTTCGCCTCTACGTATTCCGGTACATTTTTCAAGATGTAATCCGAATCAATAAACGCATACGATTGTGCATTGGCAAATCGCATGCCAAAAAACAAGATGAAAAGAAAACAATACTTTGACATATAAAAAATTGTTTCTAAAGAACGACGAAGTTAAACATTTATTGTAATATTCTATAATTCCCCAAGGTTCATTCCGATCGTGAAGCTCAATTTGGGGTAAAATCCTTTACTCATGATAGAAGCATCAGAACCAGATGTAGAACCGGCTCCCGTTGCCCAACTATCCAATTTATCGAAACCAAATCCGTAATCTAAGCCCAACATTCCGAACATTGGCAAGAATACACGGATACCAACTCCAGCAGCACGTTTCACATTAAACGGATTGAATTTATCAAATGTTGGATACGTGTTTCCAGCCTCTAAGAAGGTAAGCGCATAAAACGTTGCCTGCGGATTTAATGAAATTGGATAACGTAACTCCAAGGTATATTTCGCAATGATTGGATCTCCACCATTTGCGGAAATACTTTGGTCATCATACCCTCTAAGTGCAATGATTTCGCGTCCACCCAATTGATTCACTCCGGACAAACCACTTCCTCCCATCGAATAGCGATCGAATGGCGTTAAACCTTTTGACTTGTTGTACATCCCGATGTAACCGAAGCCAAAGCGCGGCATCAAGATAAGTTTTTTATCGGCTGTTAATGGTAAGAACCATTCTCCGGTAAATTTGAAACGGTAGTACTCCAAGAGTAAGTAACGCTCGCGATCCGTCATGGATGTATAATCCACATCATCCCTGAAATAAGAATACGGAAGTGTTGCTTTCGCCGTCAAGGTGAAATTAGATCCACTTTGCGGATAAATCGGAGCACTTACTGAACTACGTTGTAGCACATATTTCAGTGCAATGTCGTTTGCGTATCCTTCATTAAAGAGTGGAAAACGTGTATCTTTCATGACATCATAATACTGATAACTCAATTCGTAGTACGCAGTAAAATAATCATCTGGCCATCTTTTTCGTCGACCTAGACCAACACCTGTTCCTGTAATGGAAAGTCCCGTGTAATTCGGATCTGATCTTAAGAAACCTGTGGTAGATAACGCTGTTCTATTTACCCAAAAAGACAAGGAATTTGGTTTCTTTCCTCCTAACCATGGCTCGGTAAATGAAAAGTTATATCCTTGGTAATAGCGTCCATTTGATTGAGCTCGAATCGACAATCGTTGACCGTCGCCACCTGGAAGAGGAGACCACGCTTCTTTTTTGAAGAAATTTTTCGTGGAAAAATTATTAAATGATAATCCAACCGTTCCGATAATTCGTCCTGGAGTAGAAGGGCCTGCCCCGCCGTATCCACCTGACAACTCAATTTGATCGCTCGACTTTTCCTCCACAACGTATTCAATGTCCACCGTTCCTTTCGCTGGATTCGGCATTGGATTCACTTGAAAACCTTGATCGTTAAAAAATCCTAATTGAGACAATTCACGTTGTGTTCTCATGATGTCTTCTTTATTGAACACATCACCAGGTTTCGTTCTTACCTCTCGCAAGATCACGTGGTCATTTGTCTTGGTATTTCCAATTACGGTAACCGTACCATTTATGGCAATTTTTCCTTCGATAATGCGTATTTGGTGATTGATGTGGTTGTTCGTCACATTGGTTTCAACCGGAATTACTTGGAAGAATAAATATCCTTTATTCATATAAAGTCCGGTAATATCTCTGCCATCTGGGCCGCCAAACAAGCGTTGTGTGAAAAGGTCTTTGTTATATAAATCCCCCTTTTTGATTCCCAAGACTGTATCCAAGAAACTAGAGCGATACTTCGTGTTTCCAATCCATTCAACATCTCCAAAGTAATACTTTTCACCCTCGCTAATTTGAATCTGAATTTTTAAATTCTTTTCATCCAAAAGATAAACGGTATCGTGAATGATCTGTGCATCGCGTAATCCAACCTTGTTGAACTTCGCCATTAAGGCTGTTTTATCGGTTTGATAACTAGATTCTGTAAACTTGGAGCGTTTGAACACGCGCAGAACACCTTTTTGTTTGGTGTCCTTCATTGCCATTTTTAACTTCCATAACGGAACCTCCGTACTTCCAATAATCTCAATTTCCTTGATCCCGATTTTAGGTCCTTTGTCAATGGTGATTGCAAAAATTTCCGAATCATTGATGAGGGTGTCCTTCGTACGAGTGATGTTTACATTCGCATGATAAAATCCTTTTTCACGGAAATAACCTCTGATTTTACTTTTGGTTTGAAAGATCAAATTCTCTGTGATGGTTTTACCTGCATAAAGGGAAATTTCCTCGCGTACTTTATCCGCTTCTCTTTTAGTGATTCCGTCAAACTTAAATTTAGAAAGCTTTGGTCTTGGAACAAGCTCTATAACTAGGTAAATAACTCCAGCAACTTCTTTTTCTGCATAAATGGAAATGTTAGAAAAAAGTCCTTCACTCCATAAATTTTGAATGGCTTTATTGATCTGTTGACTCGGCAGCGTAATCAACTGTCCTTGTCTCAACCCAGCAATCATTTTAATTCCTTGGTGATCGTAATTATCTGCACCGACAACACGAACAGGTCCAATTTCATATTCCTTTGGTGAAGCGTAATCAAAATCCAAACCACCTAGTGTTGTTGGTCCAGTTTGACTATACGTCACAAAAGAAAAGAATATAAAAATAACTAAGTATCTCATTTAGTATCGTTTAATTGCTCGGAAGTCTTTCCAAATCTTCGTTCTCTTTGTTGATAAGCAATAATTGCCTTTAAAAATTCTTCTTTTCGAAAATCCGGCCAATGCACGGGAGTAAAGTACAACTCTGTATAAGACAATTGCCAAAGCAAAAAGTTACTAATTCGGCATTCTCCACTTGTTCGAATCAATAGTTCTGGGTCAGGAATTCCAGATGTATTCAATTTTTCACTTATCGAATCTTCTGTAATTTGGTCGACAGAAATCGCGCCGTTATGAACTTCCTCTGCTAATTTTCGGCAAGCGCTTGTAATTTCCGACCGAGCACTGTAATTCAATGCTAAAACCAAGGTTAGATTCGTGTTCTCGCGCGTTTTGTGCGTTGCTTCGTTCAAAGACTCCACACAAGACTCTGGAAGCGCTGTAATATCACCAATGGTCATCAAACGAACGCCGTTTTCATGCATTTCATCCGTCTCATTCGTAATTGCTTGTACAAGTAAATCCATTAGTCCGGCTACTTCTTCAGCTGGACGGTTCCAGTTTTCTGTGGAAAAAGCATACATCGTTAAATAATGAACGCCTATTTCTCTTGCTGTTTTAATGATTTCTTTCACGGACAAGACACCTTCTGCGTGTCCAAACAAACGATGTTGTCCTTGACTTTTAGCCCATCGACCATTACCATCCATAATAAAAGCAACGTGCTTTGGGATGTTTGTTTGTTCTAACTGGGTCAATAAATTCGTCATTTCCATGTTCTTAACGAAGGTAATCAAAGAATCTTGTGTTCTGTATGCAAAAACGCATAAACTATTTCTCAAAAAAAAAGGGACTGGTTAACCAAATCCCTTTTTTAATCAGATTAACGCCTATTATTCAGCTAAAATAACGAGGCGATTATTATTTAATTCTGCTACTCCACCTTTAATTGAAGCGTGAACTTTCGATCCAGAACGAACCAATAAGTTGCTCATTTCCGCATCTGCTTCGTTCCCACTTAATTCAAAAATCACTTCTCCACTTTTCAATGATGAGATGATTGGTGCGTGGTTGTTCAACACTTGAAACACGCCGTCTAAACCTGGAAGGGTAACACTTGTTGCCTCTCCTTTAAAAAGACTTGCTTCTGGAGTGATAATTTCTAATTTCATGTCTAAAAGATATTAAGCTTCAGCCAACATTTTTTCTCCTGCAGCGATTACATCTTCGATGCCACCTTTCAAGTTAAATGCTGCTTCTGGATATTGGTCAAATTTACCATCTAAGATATCGTTAAACGCTTTGATTGTATCTTGAATATCAACCAATACACCTGGGATTCCCGTAAATTGCTCTGCAACGTGGAAAGGTTGTGACAAGAAACGTTGTACACGACGTGCTCTGTGAACGATTAATTTATCTTCTTCAGACAATTCATCCATACCTAAGATCGCAATGATATCTTGTAATTCTTTGTAACGTTGTAAGGTGATTTTTACACGTTCCGCACAATTGTAATGCTCATCTCCTACGATTTCTGCTGTCAAAATTCGTGAAGTAGAGTCCAATGGATCTACCGCTGGGTAAATACCTAACTCAGCGATTTTACGTGACAATACCGTTGTAGCATCCAAATGGGCAAACGTATTTGCTGGCGCTGGATCGGTAAGGTCATCCGCAGGTACGTAAACCGCTTGAACGGAAGTAATGGATCCGTTTTTAGTTGAAGTAATACGCTCTTGCATGGCACCCATCTCTGTTGCCAAAGTTGGTTGGTATCCTACCGCTGATGGCATACGTCCAAGCAAGGCAGATACTTCTGATCCTGCTTGTGTAAAACGGAAGATGTTATCAACGAAGAAAAGGATATCTTTTCCTTGACCTTCGCCATCACCATCTCTAAAATATTCTGCAATGGTCAATCCAGACAATGCAACACGTGCTCTTGCTCCTGGAGGCTCATTCATTTGTCCAAATACGAATGTCGCTTTGGATTCTTTCATTTCTTCTAGGTCGATTTTCGTTAAATCCCATCCACCTTCTTCCATGGAATGCATAAAGTCATCACCGTATTTGATGATACCTGACTCTAACATCTCACGAAGTAAGTCATTCCCTTCACGAGTACGCTCACCTACACCAGCGAATACGGATAAACCTCCGTGTCCTTTCGCGATGTTATTAATTAATTCCTGAATCAATACGGTTTTACCTACTCCGGCTCCACCAAATAATCCAATTTTTCCTCCTTTTGCGTAAGGCTCAATCAAGTCGATTACCTTAATTCCTGTAAATAGGATCTCTGTCGCTGTGGACAATTGGTCAAATTTCGGTGCCTCACGGTGAATTGGTAATCCATCAGAGTTATCAACTACATTGATTCCATCGATTGCTTCACCAACAACGTTAAACAAACGTCCTTTGATTTTATCTCCGGTTGGTACTTTAATTGGAACACCTGTTGCAATTACTTCCATTCCTCGTGTAAAACCATCGGTTGAGTCCATGGAAATCGCACGAATAGCGTTTTCACCAACATGTGATTGAACTTCTAAAACAACGCGAGTACCATCTGCCTTGCGCACTTCAAGTGCGTCATAAATGTTTGGCAACACTGTTCCACGCTCAAATCTAACGTCCACTACTGGACCGATAACTTGTGAGATTTTTCCTTTTACTGATGACATTATAAGCCTTTTTGAATTCGGGCGCAAATATACACGATTTTATTTGAATTTACTAGAATAAAAACGAAGATTGTTTTATGCGCTTTTTACAATTAATCGTACCGGGAAGTAAGAAAAGACAAAACTAAGGATGGAAACTGAGCTTAAGATTAAGCCGAAATCGGCTAAGGTGAACACGATTGGAAACGGAATATTTGCTCCTGGTATGATCAAAAATTCGCTCGTCAACTGAAGAATGCAAACGGCATAACCCAAAATTAAACCAAGAAAAATGCCCCAGCCGGAAATCAATAATCCCTCGTAAAAAAACACCTTAAACACATCATTTTTACTCATTCCAATGGCGCTTAACAACTGCACACTTTCTTTTTTCTCCACATAAAGCATTGTTAAAGAAGCAATGAGGTTAAATGCTGCCAGCACAAAAACGAACAAAAGGATGATAAAGACAACCAATCGTTCTGATTTACTCGTTCGAAAAATCAATTCATTTTTCTCTAAATTCGTTCGAACTTGGAAGGAAGTGTTTTGAATGGTGTTTTGAATTTGCTCCTTTGCCTCTTGCGCGTCGTAACCTGGCTCTAATGAAATGTATAGTTTGCTGATTTCCTGGTCGTAACCTAGTAATTCTGAAGCAGATTGAAAGTCCCACATGAGCGCACTTGCGTTCACTTCCTGGTTGAAATTAACAGCGCCGTTCACCGACAAACGCGCCGAGTGAAAAGGCGCTTTTCCAAGACGAATTTTTACGTTTCGTTTTGGAGCGTATATTAGTATTTCATCGGAATGATCAGGGCCAATACTGACCTTTAAATTTTGCATTAACTCTGCTCCAACAAAAGCGAATCGTCCATCAGAATAGGCATGTTGTCCGATTCCACCTAATAAATGCTTTTGAATATGGCAATCCGAAAGAAAGGATTCCTCTACTCCGTATAGTTTTGCATTGATCCACTTTTGCTCATTTCTAAGCACGATGATTTCCTCAATTTGTCTAGAGACACTTTTGATTCCGGGTATAGAATTGATTTTACGAAAGTCTATTTCGTTTTCGAAAAACGTTTTTCGTTGCGTGTGTTGAATGGTAATTGGCGGATCGAACTCACTGTACAGTTGTTCGATCATTTTCTCGATTCCATTAAATGCGGAGAGTAAAACGACTAGCGCCGCTGTGATGATCATTACACCAAAAAGAGAAATCCGACTGATGAGTGTGACGATGTTTCGTTTTCCTCTCGACCACAAATACCTTTTTGCTATGTATAATGGAGTGTTTATCACTTCTTTTTCAGTAACTCATCAATTTTCATGGCATAATCCAACGAATCATCAATGTGAAAAACCAAATCTGGAATTTTGCGAAGGTTTTTCAAGCGATTTCCTACTTCACGTCTAATTTTTCCTTGATTAGCGCGAATGTTTTCCAACACCTCGTTTTTATCTGGACCAGCAAAAACACTAAGGAAACAACGAGCTAAAGATAAGTCTGATGTGACCCTTACCACGGTAACAGTCACCATTGAACCCAAACAGATTTCACCTGCATTGCGTTGAAAAAAAGTAGATAATTCAGCTTGTATAACAGCTTCGATTTTATTTTGTCGTATTGAACTCATGCGTCAAAGTTATAAAATTAAGAAGGATTTGCATCCTATGATTTAATTTGAGTCATGTCCAAGATCACTTGTTTCACTTGAAAAATGCTCAACATCGTTCTTCCGTTTGCTTTTTTGCGTCTCTGTTTTCGCTCCTTTTGTAGCTTTTTTACGTTTTTAAAAACAGCGATAACAGCGTTGACGTGAAGCGTGTTTCCAATAAGTAGTTGTCCAAGAGAATTGAAAAGGACGCTGATTAAATACATCCAATTTAATACCGGAGGAAGGTGTAAGAAATGCAAAAAGTGTTTGTTTCGTTTGGCAATCATTCTCACCCGTTGACTAGGTAGTTTTTTTATGGTAGAGGATTGAGCGTGGTGACAAATCGCCAAAGGTTGAAAATAAAGTTTCCATCCGCGTCGCCAAGCTTGGAGTCCTAAATCGACATCTTCTGAATAATATGGATTGTACAATTCGCAAAACCCACCTAATTGAAGTAGGTATGCTCTGCGAACTAAGGCATTGGCCCCGGATAAAAACATCGTCGGCAAACGTTCCGTGCTTGAAAAAGTGTTTTTGTTGCTTTCAATCCGTAAGAACCGAATAGTTGGATTTTTTGCGCCGTCTTGCGCTTCGTTTGTTTCTTGATCAAAAATGGCACCCATAACACCAAAAGTCTCCTTGTTTTCAAACATTGACAATTGGGAGGCGAAATAGCCGCTTGTTAAATGCACATCGGAATTTAAAAAACAAACCAAATCCTTGCTTGCCTGTTTAATTCCTCTATTCATGTTTCCGGCAAATCCAGTGTTTACATCGCTCTTAACAAGCATGACATCAGGAAAATCACGTGTAATAACATTCACAGAATCGTCTGTCGATGCATCATCTGAAACGATGATTTCAAAATCACTTATACCACTTGATACCAGCGCCGCATGTGCAGACTGAATAGTGTCCACCAAAAGCTGCTGGCCATTGTAATTTGGAATAACAATCGAAACACTGAATTTCATGAACGGTCTAAATAAAACAGGATAAGCAAAAGTACACAAATAATCACGGTGGATTATTGTGGTATGTGTGGAGAAAAAGGATTGCGTATCTTTGCTCCATGAGAACCTTTTGGGAAATTTTTCATTTTGCCTTTAAATACCGCTTGCTCGCTTTATTGACGATCATTGGAAATTTATTGTTTACCCTTTTTAACCTTCTTTCACTCGTTTTATTTATTCCGTTTCTACAGCTTATTTTTAGCTCGAAGGAATTAAAAACGACCGTTGTTGCCCCGCATTATTCAGGGGATATCGGAAAACTTCCGTCCTATTGGGTTGATCTATATAACTACGAAATGCACCATATGGTCGTTTCGGATCCAAAACGTGCTTTGATTACCGTTTGCTTGATGGTTTTTGGTGCTTTTTTCTTTAAAAACCTGTCCCGTTACTTTGCCGTTTGGTTTCAATCGGAATTACGCGCAAGGGTTGTTAGGGATATTCGAAACCTTATGTACGAAAAGGCCATTCGACTTCCTCTTGGTTTTCATGCAAATGAACGAAAAGGAGACTTGTTAACCAGAATGGGGCACGATGTTGGTGAAGTAGAAAACGCGGTTGTTTGTACGTTGGAGCTCGTTTTTAGAGATCCAATTTCCATTTTGATCCATGTTGGAACCTTGCTGTTCATCAGTGCTGAATTGACCGTGGTTTCATTTTTCTTGTTGCCTATTTCTGCTTTTGTGATTTCTACTGTCGGGAAAAGTTTAAAGCGTACAGCAAAGCAAGGACAGGAACAACTTGGATTGTTAACTTCTTCTTTTGATGAGAGTTTGAGCGGTGTTCGCATTATTAAATCTTTTAACGCCCTGAATTTTATGTCGGGAGTTTTCCAAGCATTGAATCTACGTCACCAAAAATTAACCACAAAAACCATTAGAAAAAAAGACGTTTCCTCCCTCTTAAACGAAACAATTGGAGCAGGTGTCATGATGTGTTTGGTTTGGTTTGGTGGAAAACAAATCCTCGAAGGAAACCAAGATGGACACGCATTAACAGGAGAACTATTCATTACATTTATCGTTGTGTTTTCACAATTATTGCGACCAATTCAAGCCGTTTCTAGTGGAATTGCGGTCATCAACAAAGGAAAGGTATCCCTGGACCGAATCAACGAAATTTTACATAGCGACGAAAAAATCATCGAGAAGGAAAACGCTCAAGGCCTTCAAGAATTTAATACATCGATTATTTTTAATCAAGTTGGATTCAAATACCAACAGGATCCGGTTCTAAAGAATGTAAACTGGGAAGTTAAAAAAGGATCTGCTGTAGCGATCGTTGGAGAATCTGGAAGTGGAAAGTCAACACTCATGGACTTATTATCTCGTTTTTACGATGTCACTGAAGGAAGCATTCTGATTGACGGACACGATATTCGGGACCTCAAAATTCATGATTTAAGAGACCTTACTGGAATTGTTTCACAGGAGTCAATTTTGTTTAATGTCAGTGTTAGAGAGAACATTGCCTTTGGTGATGAACATCCTAACATGGAAAAAGTCTTGCATGCTGCTAAAGTTGCAAACGCTCACTCGTTTATTTCAGAATTAGAAAATGGTTATGAAACGGTCATTGGTGAGCGAGGAAACAAACTTTCTGGTGGACAAAAACAACGATTAAATATTGCACGAGCGGTTTACAAAGATCCCGCAATCCTTATTTTAGACGAAGCCACATCGGCGCTTGACACAGAGTCTGAAAAACTCGTTCAGGATGCTTTGGAAACATTGATGCAGGGCAGAACTTCGTTTGTGATCGCGCATCGCTTGAGTACGATAAAAAACGCGGATGAAATCGTTGTCTTATCGAAAGGTGAAATCGTTGAAAAAGGTAGCCATGAAGAGTTGCTTGCAGCTAAATCTCACTACTATAAATTCTGTTCACTTCAGGGTTTAATTTAAACGCTTTGTTCGTAGGTTGTATAATAAACACTTTGCCACTAAATGTGTTATAGAGTAAAGTAAAAACTTTATCACTAAATTTGTACCCTAAACTATTCGTATGAATCACCAAACCGTGTCTTTTTCGAAAGAAACAAACGTAGAATTCTACAAAACACTGAGATCTAGAGTAAACAATTACTTTAAAGAAAATAATATTTCTCGTCACGCAAACGCAACAATGGTGATTAAAACAATTGCGATGTTGGCGATTTACCTCGTTCCATTCGGGTTTTTATTTGTGGCTGGATTGAGTTCTTGGGTTTATTTCCTTTGTTGGATTGGAATGGGTGTTGGAATGGCAGGATGTGGTCTTTCCATCATGCACGATGCAAATCATGGTGCTTACTCTCGAAATGAAACAATTAACAAAGCCATAGGAAACGTATTAATTTTACTTGGAGGAAGCGCAGTAAATTGGAAAATTCAGCACAACGTTCTACACCACACGTATACAAACGTTACACACTTGGATGAAGATATTGATCCACCTGCAAAACTTCTACGATTTACACCACACAAAAAGCGTTACGCTCAACACAAATTTCAACACTTGTATGCTTGGTTCTTTTACGGAATGATGACGATGATGTGGTTCTCAACAAAGGACTTCAAACAAGCGAAACGTTACAAAGACAAGGACTTAATAAAAACACAAGGTACAACCTATGCACGTCACATGTCGTTTATTATTTTATTCAAAATAATTTACGTTGGCTTGTTTATCGTTTGTCCTTTTGTGTTTAGTCCAGCGTCTTGGTCACTTACTTTGATTGGATTTATTGTGATGCATTTCATCGCTGGATTCATTCTTTCCATCATCTTTCAACCGGCACACGTTGTTCCATCATCGAACTATCCAATGCCAGATGAATCCGGAAATATTGAAGCAGACTGGGCAGTAAATCAATTGTACAACACCGCAGATTTTGCGCCTAAAGCAAAACTTTTCTCTTGGTATGTTGGCGGATTAAATTTCCAAGTTGAACACCATTTATTCCCAAATATCTGTCACGTTCACTATAGTAAATTAGCTGATATTGTAAAGTCTACGGCAGAGGAATTTAACCTTCCTTACCACTCTTACAAAACGTTTTACGGCGCATTAGCTGATCACACGAAGATGTTGTATAATCTAGGACATTACGATCACGCTCCTGCTATTCACTAAGACATGTTTCTGGATGATTTAAGAAATCATTGCATTGAGAAACCTGGTGTCACAGAAGGCTTCCCTTTTGATAAAAGTACATTAGTATTTAAAGTCTTTGGTAAAATGTTTGCCTTAGTTGATGTTGATGTATTTGAGGCAATTAACCTTAAATGTGATCCTGAAAAAGCGGTTGAATTACGTGAATCTTATCAAGGAATACAACCAGGCTATCACATGAATAAAACGCACTGGAACTCTGTGTATTTGAATGAAGATGTTTCGGATCAGTTATTAGTAGAATTAATTGACCATTCCTATGAACTTGTTTATGCCAGTTTACCCAAAAAAGTAAGGAATGAAAATCCGATTTGACAAATACGTATGGTGTGTTCGTCTCGCAAAAACACGCTCCCAAGCCAGTGAACTCATTTCTAAAGGAAAAATTAGGCTAAACGGTCAAGATGTTAAGCCGTCCAAAGAAATAAAAGTAAACGACGTGATCGGCGTGCAAAAACACAGTGCAACCTTCAACTACAAAGTGCTTGTTTTACTTGATAAAAGGCTTGGCGCAGCACTCATCTCAACCTATATTGAAGACCAAACCACAGAAGAAGAAATCCTCAAGTTTAAACAATACCAGTTGGCACAAAAAGCATACCGTGAGACAGACGGAAAACCAACTAAAAAGGACCGTCGAGAACTGGATAAATTCATGGATGATTGGGATGAAGAAAGTTAAGAAGAGAATTGGGCAATAATTTTATCTGCCAATACATTACTCAACTTAAAATAACTTTCATTGGTCCAACCGGCAATATGTGGACTTAATAACACCTTGTCTGATTCAAGTAAATACCGAAAGTCATCCGAATGTTCTTGATCGAAAAAAGACTCAAAACTCGACTTCTCGTACTCTAACACATCCAAGCAAGCACCTTTTATTTTATTCGATTTTAATCCTTTTACGAGTGCTCTTGTATCCACTATTTTTCCCCTCGATACATTTAAAAGGAAAAGACTTTTGTGGCAATTGAGGAGAAATTCGTCGTTAAAAAAATGGACGGTTTCCTTGTTTTGAGGAATGTGAAAACTTATTACATCCGCTTGTTCTTGTATTGCTTGTAAGGTACATTCTTGAACAAAGTGATCACCAAAGCCAGTTTTATATTTGTCGTAAGCCATGACTTTGACATCAAAACCACGAAGTTTTTTAGCAAAGGCTGCGCCATTATTGCCATAACCAATTATACCTACCGTTTTACCATCTAACTCTTCTCCTCTGTTTCCTTCACGGTCCCAAATACCCAATCGAATTTCTTGGTTAGACTTCACAATGTTGTTAAACAAGGAGAGTAACATTCCCAAAGCATGCTCAGCTACGGCATTTCTATTTCCCTCTGGAGAATTAAAACATTGAATGTTTTTTTCCTTACAGAAGGAAGTATCAATGTTTTCTAACCCAGACCCAGACCTCGCAATAAACTGTAAATCAGGTGTTTGACTCAATATTTCACTCGAAAGTGTTATTCTGGATCGAATCACCAAACCCCTTGCATCTAAAATATTTGAAACTAAATCCTTGGTAGGAGTTTTTGTTAAATCAATACAATCATATCCAAACAAGGTTAATCGTTCCTCTAAAATAGGATGGACCGAATCGATAAAATAAACTTTGCCCTTCATGTTGACTAGGTGTTTTTTCAAATGTAAACATTATTGTCATGTTAGTACCACTTGAGAAAACTATAAATAGTATGTAGTTTGATAAAAAAGGATTCTTTTTTTGAAAAACACCAAAAAAACGACCCTCATAATTAAACCCTAACAACACTTTCCTGTTAAGTGTTATAGATTCGAGGTGAACACGTGAAAAAAACCCTTAAAACTGCTTAAAATCAATTTTAACGCCCTAAATAGATCAATAACACAGAAATATCACTCGGGGAAACACCTGAAACACGTGAAGCTTGTCCAATTGTTCTTGGCTTTATCTTTTTCAACTTTTCTTTCGCTTCTATTGAAACACTTTTCATTTCGTCGTAATTCACCGAATCTGGAATAACCAAGTCTTCCAAACGAGCTAATTTATTCGCTTGTTCTTTTTCTCTTTCGATGTATCCTTCGTACTTCAATTGTATCTCTGTTTGAACCAACACATCTGCATCATTTTCACTAGCCTTTACAGCGGCATCATTTGCTTCTGGACAAACATTCAACAAGTCAGATAAACTAATATGTGGTCGTGTCAACACACTGGTTATTTTCATTTGCTGAGTTATGGGCGCTGAATCTTTTTCAATTAACAAAGGATTTACTTGTTCAGGAGTAATTCCAATTCTTCTCAATTCTTTTTTGAGCCAATTGGTTTGTTGAATTTTATGATGAACTTTTTCTAAACGCTCATCATCCGCAAGACCTAGTGTGTGTCCCAAAGATGTTAGTCGTTCATCTGCATTATCCTGGCGTAAAAGAATTCGAAATTCTGCACGGCTTGTAAACATACGATAAGGCTCGTCCGTTCCTTTGGTAATTAAATCATCAATTAAAACTCCGATATAAGCGTCACTTCGGGAAAGGATAAAAGGATCTTTTCCGTGTAATTTCAAATGCGCATTAATTCCAGCCATTAATCCCTGGCAAGCCGCTTCTTCATATCCTGTAGTACCGTTTATTTGTCCAGCAAAATATAATCCTTCAATTAGCTTTGTTTCGAGGGTGTGTTTAAGCTGAGTAGGGGGGAAGTAATCGTATTCAATAGCATAACCGGGACGAAACATTTTTACGTTTTCAAATCCAGGGATTGTTTTCAAGGCGGCCAATTGAACGTCCTCTGGTAGGGAGGTACTAAATCCATTCACGTAAATTTCCACCGTATCCCAACCTTCCGGTTCCACAAATATTTGGTGGCGATCTCGATCAGCAAAACGATTGATTTTATCTTCAATACTCGGACAATAGCGTGGGCCTGTGCTTTTAATTGCTCCATTAAACATTGGGGACCGATCAAAGCCGGTTTTCAACATCTCATGCGTTTCCGTATTTGTATACGTTATGTAACAAGGAATCTGCTTTGTTAAAGCACTATTATTGGAATAACTAAATTTTGAGGGGTTTTGATCTCCTTCCTGAATTTCCATTTTGGAGTAATCCAGAGACCTACCATCAACTCTCGGTGGAGTTCCTGTCTTCATTCGTCCGGCCTCGAAACCTAACTGAAGCAAGTTTTCTGTTATTCCTGTTGAGGCTTTTTCCGCGGCTCTTCCTCCTCCAAATTGTTTTTCTCCTAGGTGGATGAGTCCATTTAAAAAAGTACCATTTGTTAACACAACGGCATCAGCAAAAATATCCATTCCAAGTGATGTTTTCACACCGATAATTTTACCCTCCTCCACAATCACACCGGTACACATGTCCTGCCAAAAGTCCACATTTGGATTCTGTTCAAGCAACATTCTCCATTCCCAAGAAAACATCATTCGGTCATTTTGAGTGCGGGGAGACCACATTGCTGGACCTTTAGAAATATTCAGCATACGAAATTGTATAGCGCTTTTATCACTAACAATACCAGATCCTCCGCCTAATGCATCTATTTCTCGAACGATTTGTCCTTTAGCCACACCGCCCATAGCTGGATTGCAGCTCATTTGAGCAATAGTATTCATGTTCATGGTAAGTAAAAGAACCTTACTACCCATTTTTGCCGCAGCGTTTGCTGCTTCACAGCCAGCGTGACCCGCACCAACAACTATAACATCGTATTTATCTAACATGTCGATTGTTTCACGTGGAACATTATTTTTTTAAATCACCCAATGTTTCACGTGGAACATATAGGTTTAAATAATAAGATTCTTTAAATCTCATTACTTCTATATCTTTCTTTGATTTATCCTTAAAACCACAGAGGTGTAGTATTCCGTGAAAAATTACACGGTGCAACTCCTCCTGAAAAGATGTGCTTTCTTTGGAGCAATTATCTAATACTCTATCCAAAGAAATTAAGAGATCACCATTAATAATTCCATTTTCACAATAATCAAACGTTATAATATCCGTGTAATAATCATGATTTAAAAAATCCTGGTTGACTTTAAGAAGGTATTCATCGGAACAAAACACAATCGCAATATCACCTGAAACAAATCCTTCAGACAACACCAATGTTTTAATAAACGGTTTTAATTGGCGTGACTTTATAAACTTTGGTTTAACAACATCAACGCTATTTAAAGATATCATTTACTGAAATAAATTATTACCTCATTTCCTACCTCGTTGAAAGAAACCTCATCAGACAAATTTTTCATTAAGAAAATTCCTCTTCCGTTTTCTTTTAATATATTCTCTGGAGCGGTGGGATCTGGAAGATTATTATAATCGAAACCTTTTCCTTGATCTTTAATTTTAAAACAGAAAGAGTCAGAAGAATCACCTACAGCAACATCAATAGATAAGGTACGGTCTTGGTCATTTCCATGACTAATAGCATTATTTACTGCTTCAGTTACCGCAATCAAGACATTTCCAAACGCATCTTCCTGAACACCAACAGTTTGGCACACTTTATCAACTAAATTCTCAACATCCACCAACGACTGATAGTCCGCTGGTAAGGTTATTTCCTCAATTATATTAAATCCTTCTTTCATATCAAGTATTACAGGAAAAAGTCATTAGTTTAAGTTGAAATATTGATTTGCTCTTTCCTTGTAATACAATCTAAGGGACGGATCAGCGCTCTTCAATAATTCTATTTCCTTTAATTTGGTTTTGTTATACTCATCAAATCGGATTTTGTTACTTGAATCTACATCTTTTCCTGATTTAGATTCTCTTTTCTCTTCATAACCTCTTTCCATCATGGCTTTTTCACTTTCCAACAACCTTGTTAGAATTTCTTTTTGACGGTTAATTAGGTCTTTATTGATATTACGGTTAATAATACTTTTCTCTTGTTCTTCTAGTTCTTTTATTAGGGGATTTAATTGATTACCCAATCCTTTACCATCTTTATTCATTTCATTTCTTAGCTGCTCTAAGCGTTGACGAATGGCTGTTTGTTCGGCTGCCATTTTTGCCATTTCTTTATTTCCTAATCCAAGCATGTTTTGACCTGAATTACCCGGACTCGATCCTGGCTGACTACCTGGCTTATTTCCAGGTTTGTCTCCCGGCTTATCACCACCTGGATTCGGACCTTTTTGCATCTGCTCTAACTGCTTTTTAAGCATTTCTTTCATATCACCCGTCGACATTGATTGTCCTGGTTTAGGACGTCCTTTTCCAGGATTATTACAACTTCCTGATCCTGACATTTCAGACTGCATTTGACTCTGCATGCTTTGTAATGCTTCATTTAATAACAAAGCTAAATTGTTATAAGAAGTCATTACCAACTGCTGGTGTTTATTTAAATCCTTTTTACGGTGATCATCAATATCTTCGACCGAAAGACGTTGATTAGATTCAATTGCATTTAATTCTTTATCGATGAAAGAAGCTATTTTTGGTTGACGTTTCGCTAAAGCTAATAAACTGTCCTTTACAATTTTTGTTTCGTCAATAATACGCTGTTGACGTCTACCTAACTTACGGTATAGAGGATCCAACGTTGTTACTTTAGAGAATTTATTCATTAAAGCCTCTTGATCGAAACTTAACGTCATTAAACTTTCTAATATGTTACGAAGAGATTTCATGTCCTCTTCTTGTTCCTTTTTATTCGCTTGCTGTTGTTTGGCGTTTAATTGATTTGCCATCGAATTCATTCCTTCCGAAGCAGACTTTTGTTTTTCTCCAGCCTTTTTATCTTTCCCCTGTTCTAAAGATTCCTTTGCATCGTTTAGATCTTCACTTACTTGTTCTTCTAACTGATCTAGATCTCCCAAATCCATCGGTTTATCTAATTCCTTGTTTAATTCATCTAATTTTTGAAGGTCTTTTTTCAGTTCATCAAACTTCTTATTTAACTCCTCCTGCTTTTTAGCTAATTCCTCTTTGCTTAATTCTTCCTTATTTTGATCACGAAGTTCATCTTGTTCTTTAGCTAAATCCTTTAATTCTTTCTCTACATCATCAATACGCTCGTTTAGCTGCATTTTCTTTAACATCTCAAGGCTTCTATCCAATTGCTTTTTCATATCCTCGCTGGATTGATTAAGCTCTTCCATTTTTTCCTTTACCTGTTCTTTATCGTTTTGTTGAAGTAGTTTTTCGAGATCCTCTAATAATTTCTTTAGTTCATCATCCATCAGTTCATCCAAGAGTTTTTCAATCATCTCCTGTTTCTCCATTAATTCTTTATCCATTGGAGAGAGTTGATTCTTCTCTTCCAAACTTTTATCCATTTCATTTTGGATTTTCTCTAATGATTCTAGTAGAGTGGATTGTTCTTCTTTTAGTTGCTGAACTTTATTCAATTTATTCCAATCAGAAGACTTGGAATTCATCGTCTCTTTTTTTAATTGAGTGATGTTTTTCTGAAACTCTTGCGTCTTTTTTAATAATTGATCTAAATCTTCCTTTGTTTTATTTTGATCTTCTTGTCTGGAATCATTCAACTCTTCTAGCGTAGGAAGTTCATATGTAAACAATTGACTTTTAGCAGCTTTACTACCATTTACACCATCGTTATCGTATACAACAAAATAATATTCAATTTTATCGTTCAATTGAACATCCTCTCTTTTAAAATCAACAGCAAACGTAAAATTCATTTGTGATCCAGCTACCTGTTGAACGGGCATTCTCACTTCTTTATTTTTTCCATTCTCACGAATGATTTTATATACGAATTGTAAGGACTTCAATCCATAATCATCCGAAGTAATTCCTTTAAAATACTTAAGTCCTTCCGAAATTGAATCAGTTTGCTCTGCAACCTCAATCGATGGAAACGCATCTTTTATGACATTCATTTTATATTGAACAGTATCATTATGATGATTGAAACGATTCTCTAACACAAATTTCAATACCTTATCCTCCTTACATAATTGTTTATATTTAAAAGATTCCTCTTTGAAAACAGACTTAAGTTGATTCCATAAAACACTTGTTTTAATGGTATTTTTAGTTCGAATACGCCACTCTACTTGTGTACCTTCTGGTAGAGTTAAATCTCCGACATTTTCTATAACTTCATTTTCTTTTCCAAGGTAAGATGGATAAGAACAAAAAGCTTGAATACTTCCAATCAAGGATTTACCGATGACATTTAAATGGTATTTATCACTATCAAATTCATTGGTAGTGAAATAAAAGGATGCATTTTTTTTAGGTTTATTTATACTTCCAACAAACGTATTTTTGGTTTTGCGTAGCAATAAAAATTTACCCTGGTCACTGACAATAAAAACTTGATTCGGTAATTCCTTTTTCCCAGTTGGCGATTCAATCGGAATAATATCTAACTCAATTGGAAAATCTGCACCTTCTTCTACCGTTACGTTTTTACTTTTCAATACAAATTGAAAGGGAGCACGCTCTTTAAAAACTTTATTGTAGTAAACAACATGTTCGGTACCTTGAGTAATGATAGATGGAATGAAAATGGCTATTCCAATAAAACACATAAATAAAGGAACTAAGAACTTTAAATACTTTTTATTTTCCTCAATACGAACAGCATTTTTAAATGGAATGACACTCAATTCAGAGGATCGTTGGTTGACGCTTGCTCTCAATAATTCAATATTACCTTCCTGATGAATTAAATCGTTTTGAAGTTGCAAGGTGTTTTTTAATCGATCTGAAATGGATGGAAAAAAAGAGCCAATGATTTCTGCCGCTTGAATTCTACTAATTTGTTTTCCAAATGAAATTAATTTTGAAACTGGTATCAAAATGAATCGAAAACACACGTAAGCATTTAATCCAATAAAACCGAAAAATAAGATTGCTCGAACAACTGAATTAAACCTTCCAAAATATTCGAACGTGGTCGCAAATAAAAAGGAAAATAAAAAAATTACAAAAAACAGCAAAAGTCCACGAACCATTTGATTCTTATAGTACTTTCGTATAAAAGCATCTATTTGACCAATAAGAGTGTCGAAGCTATTTTTCATGAGATAAAAGTATTCAAGATTTTGATACAGGACAAATTTAAGAGCATCAACTTAGTTATATATAATATATTTCTTTTTTAAAATTATTTAAAGAATTTATTACTCTTATTAAGGATGTTCATATGTGTAAAAGTTTCAACTCAAAATTTTGTTTTACCGTTTTTAACAATTTAGACCACATAACACACAAGTTATATTGACTTATTTAATAGAAAATCAATTAGTTATATTGTTATAAACAAAAATAAGATTTAATACATTGTTTATAATAAAAGCTATTTATCTTACATATATTCGTTTATAACCATAGTGATATCAAAGGGTAACTTGCGCAAACTTTTAGTGTTTAATTCAAAAAAAGATGCAATTCGAATATTCTTTCAATAATGCAAGATAAACTTTTGAGTTCTTATACACGGTTATTCACAATTTAGCAATACATATCGTGTATAAGTAGCTTTTAACAATTGAGTGAAATAAGGGGTTTCATGTTTTCTAAAAATCTAAATAGTTAATAACTCGAGCTATTTGTGAATAGTGTTTACCTTTGTAATCTAAAATATACAGAGATGATTATTCCAATAGGTTGCGACCACGCAGGATTTAAAACAAAAGAACGTATCATTAAACACCTTACAAACAAAGGATTAGAGGTAAAGGATTTTGGTTGTTATTCCGAGGAAAGTATTGATTATCCTGATTATGCGCACCCAGTTGCTCAAATGGTGGAAGAAAACCCAGGTATGATAGGGATTCTGTTATGTGGTTCTGGTAACGGAATCAATATGACTGCTAATAAACACGAAGGTATTCGAAGTGCATTATGCTGGGAAACTGAAATTGCTAAACTAGCTCGCTCACACAATGATGCGAACATCATCGCTATTCCTGCGCGTTTTGTCTCTGAAGAACTAGCCTTGGAAATGGTAGATGCGTTTTTAGAAACAATATTCGAAGGAGGAAGACACCAAAATAGAATCAACAAGATCCCTTGTTAATTTGTACTAATACGTATTTCTACGCGTCTATTTGCTTCTTTTTCTTCCTCGGTTTGAGGATCTTTGAAAATAGGTTTGGTGTTCCCAAACCCAATAGCTTTTAACCTTTTAGAGTCCACACCACCATCAACTAAATAGTCGACTACTTTTTGTGCTCGTTTTTTAGATAGCTTCATCGATACTAAATCTTTGTCACTGTCTTCGTTTACATGTCCATGAACTTCAATGTTCACGGTTGGATTTAAAATTAAAAAATCCCTCAAACGTTTTAATTTAGGATAGGATTCCTCTAATACTGTTGCTAATCCAGCGGCAAAGTACACATCATCTAATTCTGCCATCGTGCCTTCTTGAATAGGTTTTAACCAGATGGTATCTCTAAAACTTGTGGTAATTGGTATTGTTGTGTTTTCTAGGTCTGACGATAAAAATCCTTCAGCATCAACACGAATCGTTCCACCCTTTACTTTTTTCACTAAGTTCATTTCTAAATCACTGGCACGATAAATTCCATTTATTTCTGTTGAACCTTGTAAAACGATTCTTGCTTCAATCGGTTTTTTAGTAGATTCATCCCTTACAGCCAAAGAATAAACAGGTAAACTTTCATTGTATACCAAGTTTAACGGCCACGTTTTTGACACGTCAATTTGTTCTGGCTCGAAGGATAATGCACATCTTATTTCTTGTTTGGACTTTTCTTTTGCTAAGAAAACAAGGTAATATTGATCGTTTACTTCGATGGGTATTTGTGTTTCCAAAGCTTCTAATGAGTCAATGGATTTTTCTAATAATACTTGAAGGTTTTGTTCTTTTAGGGAGGAGCACAAATCACCTTCTTTTTCTTTTAAGATCAATACGTGAATAGGGGACGATGCTTGCTTAAATGATAGTTTTAAGGTCCCTTTTTCAGCACAAGTGAAGTGTAGCCAAATTTGATTTTTACTTGGAGAAGTAAGGTGTTGGAAAACACCCCCTGAAGGAATGACTCCTTTTTTCCCAATGAACGATAGAGTTATAGCTCCTTTTGGATAAACATCGAGCGCGTGTTCGCACGTGGAATAGTCCTTTTGTTGTGAAAAGGATAAAAAGGGAATGAAGAATAATAAAATAATACTTCGCACCCAGCGTTTAACGCATCATTTCATCTTTAGTTTCAAGTTGCCAGAAACTTCTGTTGTTAGGAAAAATCCAGAAGCGCCTAATTGAATGGATGAAACAGCCAAGCGATCAACTGTTCCGGAGAGAAAAACACCGTCGTCAAGTTTCGAATTTAATTGTTGTGTTATGGTGTTTTTCGTTTCATTCAACAGGGGATTTAAATCATATTTTGCCGACTTATTTAATTCTTCTAAAATACGTTTATCAAACATCCATTTAGCTGTTTTCAGTAGTACACTTTTTGAATTGAGGTCATAAGCCAAGTTTGTTAACACAAAAAATTGATCGTCTGTAATGTGGGGTGTCCCCACAAGAAAAAACTCGCCTTTTTTTGAGCCAGAGAAATATACTTGAATAATGAGTTTCTGTTCTTGGTTCCCCAAAATATGCAGCGAATCCACTATAATTTCTTTCCCATTAAATGGAATTTTATACCCCATTAAATCTTTATTCATGATTTTATTAATCGAATCGTAGGACGCTTTTACTAGGATGTTCAATGCATATCCTTGTCCCTTTGTGTATTTTGCTTGTTTTGGTAAATCACTATAAACGGCCAGTTCTCTATTGGTGGTAATGAAGGGTTCCGCTGTTAATTCTGCCGTCACTTCTGCACGTTTATTTACAGCGTCGAAAGTGACTGGACTCAACGACATGCTTTTTGGTTTCAAATAAAGCAGGCCGTATCCACTTAAGTCCATGGGTTCTTCTAGTTGACGCCACACATCTTTTATGGAAGAACGAATATCAACAGATTCAATTTGTCGATCAATGTCCTTCTCTAATGACTGTAATTGACTCTTCACTTGTTTTTCTACTTGGGATGTAGCATCATACTTGAACACGGTGATTTCACACGGATCCAACACATCAAATAATTGAAGCTTTGTTTCGGTATTAAACAGGTATGAATCTGTTATGGATACGTTGGTGTTATATCCAACCTTTACCCTGCGCATGGGCTCTCCAACACCGCAACTAGCATAGATTCGAGGAACAGGACACGATCCATTTTCATCCCATAAACTGTGGCATTTTGGACAATAATTCAACTTCAACTCAAACTTGCCATCAACCTCATAGTATAAGCTTGTTTTCTTTAGTTGAAAGTGAATGGGTTCTCGGATAAATTTATAAGCAAAGCTTACTCCTTCACATTGCTCTTGCTTTCCCTCAAAGCTTTTGGGCAGCGACTTTTCTACGTCCTTTAATTGACTTTGTAAGTCTATTTCAATGGGTACATTTATTTGAGAAACCGGAAGGATGGGCATTGGTGGGTCCACCAGTTCAACGATTGGTTCTGGAATATCGATGGATTTGCACGACCAGCTAAAAAGCGGGAGTAAAAAAAGGAGGTATTTCATGATGGGTGATTTCACGAAACGAAGGTAGGAGATTTTACCAAATCTTTTGTTTGTTCAAAACAAAAGACACAAAAAAGGGGACCGAAGTCCCCTAGAAAATGTTAGTTCATTTTTGCTTTTAATCCTTTATCCAAGGCATCCAAAAATTCTTCGGTATATACGTAGTGATCACCGTGAGAAACTTTGTTTCCATGAATACAAACAGCAAGGTCTTTTGTCATGATACCAGATTCAACTGTTTCAATACAAACGCGCTCTAATGAAAGACAGAAATCAATTAGATCTTGGTTATTATCTAATTTCCCTCTAAACGCTAAACCTCTTGTCCAAGCAAAAATCGATGCAATTGGATTTGTTGAAGTTTGTTTTCCTGCTTGGTAATCTCTGTAGTGACGCGTCACTGTTCCGTGTGCTGCCTCAGCTTCCATAATTTCACCGTCTGGTGTAATTAAAACAGAGGTCATCAAACCTAAAGATCCAAATCCTTGAGCAACGGTGTCCGATTGAACATCACCATCATAGTTTTTACAAGCCCAAACGAAATTTCCATTCCATTTTAACGCAGAAGCAACCATATCGTCAATTAAACGGTGCTCGTAAACGATTCCAGCAGCTTCATATTTCGCTTTGAATTCGTTTTGGTAAATCTCTTCGAAGATGTCTTTAAAGCGACCATCGTATTTTTTCAAGATGGTGTTTTTCGTTGACAAATAAAGCGGCCATTTTTTAGTCAAGGCCATATTGAAACAACTTTGTGCAAACCCACGAATCGATTCATCAGTGTTATACATCGCCATTCCAACCCCATCACCTTTGAAGTTATACACCTCAAAATTTTGAACTTCACCACCGTCTTCTGGTGTGAAAGTCATCGTTAATTTTCCTTTTCCTTTGAAAACAGCATCCGTTGCACGGTACTGATCACCAAAAGCGTGACGACCAACGATAATAGGAGCTGTCCAGTTTGTCACCAAACGAGGAACGTTTTGCATCACGATAGGCTCACGGAAAACAGTTCCATCAAGGATGTTACGAATGGTTCCATTTGGAGATTTCCACATGGATTTCAAGTTGAATTCTTTTACACGTGCTTCATCAGGTGTGATGGTTGCACATTTAATCCCAACTTTATATTCTTTAATTGCTTCCGCTGCATCAATGGTAATTTGATCATTGGTTTCATCGCGTTTTTCGATTCCTAAATCGTAATATTTAATATCAAGATCTAAATAAGGAAGAATCAATTTGTCTTTGATGAATTTCCAAATAATGCGGGTCATTTCATCCCCGTCTAACTCTACTACTGGATTGGCAACTTTAATTTTTGACATAGGTACATTTTTACCCCACAAAATTACGCAATTTTTTGTGAATTATTGGGATAAAAGCTTGCGTAAAACAGGTGTTAAATATCCTTAGAAAGGAAGGCTTATCTGAACCGATGATTTTCTTAATCAAAGAACCAAGTCACCAAAAGCACTAAAAGAGACAAGATGAAACCTAAGGATAAAATAGTTGGGATGAGCTTACTTTCTTTGCGTTCACCCTTAAGAAAAAACCGCCATAGTACGAAACTGATGATTCCAAATGGATAGGCGATCACTAATGCCGCCCCATACACCCAAACAATTCCAGCCAAGGAAAACCAAATGGCTAAAAGGAAAGAAATGAGTGCTATCCAATCGTTCTTTGTTCTATGCATCACCGAAATAATTAGGAAGTCAAATGTACTATTTTATCATAAAAAAAGCGGTGAGAGTCCCACCGCTTTCCACTTTTTTATACTGTTGATTAGTCTAAAGAACCAATCATTTTAGATGGATCAACATATAAGTCGTATTCTTCGGCGGTTACGTGACCGAGTCCAACGGCTGCTTCTTTCAACGTTGTGCCGTTTTTGTGTGCATATTTTGCAATTTCAGCCGCTTTGTAGTAACCAATTTTCGTGTTAAGTGCTGTGACCAACATGAGTGAATTATCTAAGTGTTTTTTCACTACCGGTAAATTTGCTTCAATTCCTGCGGCACAATTATCCGTAAAGGAAACACATGCATCACCGATTAATCGAGCAGACTGCAGGACATTCGCTGCAATAACTGGTTTGAAAACATTTAATTCGAAGTGACCATTTGACCCAGCAATAGAAACCGTAACATCGTTCCCCATCACTTGCGCGCAGACCATTGTTAATGCTTCTGGTTGAGTTGGATTAACTTTTCCAGGCATGATCGATGATCCTGGTTCATTGTCAGGAATGATGATTTCACCAATTCCACATCTTGGTCCAGATGACAACATGCGTATATCATTCGCAATTTTCATCAAAGAAACCGCTGATCTTTTCAATGCGCCAGATAATTCTACCATTGCATCATGAGCAGCTAGTGCTTCAAATTTATTCGCAGCTGTAACAAAAGGAAGTCCAGTAAACTCAGCGATTTTTTTCGCGACAAGCACATCGTATCCTTTCGGTGTATTTAATCCTGTTCCAACAGCAGTTCCACCAAGTGCTAATTCACCGACAACCACTAGCGCATTGTTAATGGCACGAATGGAATAATCTATTTGTGCAACGTAACCACTGAATTCTTGTCCAAGTGTTAACGGAGTTGCATCCATGAAGTGCGTTCTACCCGTTTTCACGATGTTCTTGAATGCTTCTACTTTCGTTTGAAGGGCATTTCTCAAATGTAATAAACCAGGTAAAGTTGTTTCCACGGTCATTTTGTATGCTGCGATATGCATCGCGGTAGGATAGGTGTCATTCGAAGATTGTGATTTATTCACATCATCATTCGGGTTTAGCACTTTTTCCTCGTCTAATAAATTCCCTCCTTGAAGCACATGTCCACGGTTGGCGATGACTTCATTACAGTTCATATTGGATTGTGTTCCCGAACCGGTTTGCCAAATAACTAATGGAAACTCAGCATCATGTTGTCCGGTTAGGACTTCGTCACACACTTTTGAAATGAGGTCTCGTTTTTCAATAGAAAGGACTCCAAGATCATGATTTGCATGTGCAGCAGCCTTTTTCAAATAGGCAAATGCGTGAATTATTTCCGTAGGCATGGAACCTTCGGGTCCAATTTTAAAGTTGTTTCTAGAACGTTCTGTTTGTGCTCCCCAATAACGATTTGCTGGTACATTCACCTCGCCCATCGTGTCTTTTTCGATCCTAAATTCCATTTTTTAGTGTATTGTAAATTAAATTGTTTAATTTTGAAGTGTATTCAAACACAAAAATAATAGAAGATGAGCACTTTCGGCATTGTATTGTTTCTTTTAATTGGTGGGATGGCATTTTGGATGCTTTTATTCTTATTAGGATTCATCCTTCCTTATTGGTTAACCCTTGGTTTATTCGAGCAATTACGTCCGAAACGTATCTTCGAAGAGAAAGAAGAAAAATAATTCAAAATAAATTCGATAAAAAAAGCGCCTAGAGGCGCTTTTTTTGTTTTGAAGAAGTTCGTTTGTGTTTCGCTGAGCTCGTCGGTTGTTATATTATTTTCATCTTACCCACCAGCAATCATTGGCTGTATTGGTTCTAAAAACGAGTGAAATTGAAATGAAAAACCCAAGAAATGAATAAACAGTGGTAAGGTTTTTTAAATATGTGACGTTGGGAAAAAAGTGAATTTCTAAAAAACTTTGAGCGCGGTTAGAAGTCCAATATCGAAAAATTCTTTCCAAGGCATTCGTGCCTTATCACTTTTGTGAATCGTAAAAATAAAAGGAAAGTCATTTTTTTGGATTATCGTTATTCATCGTTATTCATTAGAGCGCAAAGCTAAAAAGAAAGTGGTTAAAGAAAAAAAATGTAATTTCGAATATCAAATTTATTCGCATATGGAAATCACAAAAGAATTATTAGAAAAGCTCAATCAAAAGTATGCGTCATTAGGTGAAAATGTGTCATCTTATTTAGAAGGACTTCTACATACAGATGTAACAACCTACTGGGACTACATTCAATTAGACACATTACTAACCTTACAAAAACCGAAAACACATTTCCCAGATGAAACGATTTTCATCATGTACCATCAAATTACAGAGTTGTATTTTAAGTTGGCATTGCGGGAATTTGAGCAAATTGGAGAAAAGCAAGAGTTGACAAAAGCTTATTTCGTATCACGTGTCACTCGTATTAATCGGTATTTCGATGCGCTTATTAAGAGTTTTGAGATCATGATTGACGGCATGGATCGGGAAGAGTTTTTGCAATTCCGCATGGCCTTACTTCCTGCAAGTGGATTTCAATCAGCCCAATACCGACAAATAGAAATTTACAGCACAGATTTCATTCAGTTGGTTGCCAAAGATCGTCGTGCACAATTCGCTCGTTCTTCTGAAATCGTTGATATGTTTGAGCACATCTATTGGAAAGAGGGAGCAACCGAGGCGGCAACTGGAAAAAAAACATTGACGTTGATTCAATTCGAGGAAAAATACCGTTCCGCTTTCATTGCACAAGGCGAACAATGCAGGACTAAAAATTTATGGCAATCCTACTTAAGACTTAGTCCGGAGGACCAAGAAGACGAAGAAGTAAAAAATGTTTTACGAGAAAACGACACCAATGTGAATGTGAATTGGCCTTTAGCACACTATAAATCTGCCGTGAGGTATTTAGCACGAGACGCGAGTGATATTGCGGCAACTGGCGGAACGAATTGGCAGAAGTATTTACCTCCACGTTTTCAAAAGAGAATTTTTTACCCAAGTTTATGGACGACAGAACAACATGAAAACTGGGGAAAATCTTGGGTGGAAGCTTCGTTAAATAAGTAAACGTTAATTTACCACAGATTTCAAGTAAATCTGAGAGAAATCGATGATTCCAGAAGGATTCATTTCAAATCCCCGAACACGTAAATTTATTAAAACAAAAAAGTCTTCGGAAAAGATGGGGAGAATGGCATTTTCGTTCGTGATGATTTCTTCACATGCTTGCTGATAGCGAATTTTTTGACGCATATCAGAAGTTGAAATTGAATTCAAATACAACCGATTAAAGCGAGTATTGTAAAAGTTGTTTCCAAAAGTATTTGTACCAGGACTTTGAAAGAATAAACGCAGATAGGATTCTGCATCGGGATAATCACCAACCCATCCTGCTTTCCATAATTGTGCCATTCCGTTTTTAATGCGCTTGTCGCGCTCTTTCGTTCCAACGTATTCAACTTCAATTCGAATGCCTAGTCCAGATTTTAATTGTCGACAAACTTCTTGGCACCAAAGGTCTGCATTGCTTCCTTTTTGGGCATTCACCAAAAACGAAACAGGTGGGAAAGGATGTTTCTCATCATAGCCAGCTTCTTTTAAATACGTTCTTGCGCGTATTATATCTTGATCAATGATTCCGAGGTGTGGATTGGAATAGTATGCACAGGAAGGAATAAACCCACGGTTTATTACTTGTCCATCGCCACTTAATATGTCGTTACAAATACGATTTTTATCTAAAGCAAATTGGAACGCTTTGCGAACAAGTGGATTGTCAAAAGGCTTGGCTTTCAGGTTCCAAGCAAGGTAATGTATTTTAGATGCTTTTTGAATATGCACTCGGTGTAGTAGGTTTTTCCCCTTTTTAGCGTCGGTCAAGGTACCAAATGCTTTTTCTAACTCATTTGCTGGTAAATCAAAGAGCAGGTCTACCTTTTCTTTAGAAAAAAGCGGATATTCTTGTGATAATTTTGTGTTAGTCAGCACGTGAACTTCATCTAAGTATGGCAGCTGGTTTCCAAAGTTATCCTGCATCCAATAATCTTTGTTTTTCGCTAACTGAATTTCAGTACTAGAAGTTGAGTTGATATAAAATGGACCAGATCCAACTGGGTGATTACTTAATTGTTTGCCGTAATATGTCCATGAGCTTTTTGATAAAATTCCTAAACTTGGGTGGCTTAATAGTTGTTTGAAGTTATTGTATGGTTTCGTTAAGTGTATTTCTAACTCGTAATCATTAATAATTCGAATTCCATCAACGGTTGATTTTTCTGGAAGTAAGCCTTTATTGTAGAAAGATTCAGAACCCTGAATCTTTCCCATTAAAAGAGATCCAGATTGATTAAGTGGATTTTTTGAGCATGCAAAACTGAATGTGAACGCAACATCTTCCGCGGTCAATTCCCGAGAGGAACCCGCCCTAAAACAATCGTCTTCATGGAAAAGAACGCCTCGTTTTAGTTTTATTTTAACCCGTTTTCCGTCATTGCTGAAACGGATGTCTTTTGCCAAATAATTTTGAATCGTTCCTTTCGAATCCGACTGTTTCACGAGTGGATCAAACAATTGACTAATAATTCTTAATTCGGAGAGCGAGTTTGTTTCCAGCGGAAACAAACTAATTAAGGGCTCTGGAAGGGAATAAGAAAACACGCCACCGTAAACACGGTCTCCTTTTGCTAAAGTGTTCGAATACTTCCCACGATAAAAGAATAACGTAAGTATAACAATGACAATCCCGGCAAATAGAAGTGGAATTTTAGCGCGTTCAATGGTTCGTTTCATTTTCTACGATTAAATCCCAGACTGGACCAGCTTACTATTTACTCAGCAACGAGGTGTAAAAACCCGTGTCCGGTAATTTCTTGTCCTGAAATATTGTAACCAGTATACTTATAGAAATAGACTCCTTCGTTTGCAATGACTCCATTGATTTTTCCATCCCAAGTTGGGTTGTTGTTAACTAAGTCGTCACTGCTTTTTTCAAAAATCACATTTCCCCAACGGTTAATGATAGTAAGTTCTAATTTAACCACATTTTTTGATTTCAAGAAGTAGGTGTCATTATTCCCATCAATTCCAGGAGTAAATACATTTGGCGCTTCCACTTCAGGTATTGGATAGAAACAACTACCATCATCCACGATTGCTCCAGCATCGTAGTTCAACGCATTTGGATCGGTACAACCTGTTTGGTAAATACATGAGCCGTTATCAACATTCGCTCCAGCGTTATAGTTTAATGCAATAGGATCAGTACAGCCACAAACATCCACCTGGATAAGGTAGTAAGCGGTGTCTGAACATTGTGCACTTTGGAAAGCAACCAGTTGAACAGTATACATTCCGAAAGGACCGGTGTATGTATGCGATACATTATTTTGATTTGCACTTGTTGCGGTTTGTGTATCTCCGAAATTCCAGGAATAATTAATGGCATTCAAACTGTTATTTTGGAAGACGACATCAAACGGTGCACACCCTTGAATAGGTGTTCCGGTAAATTCAGCATCTGGTGCGTTTTGAATTCCTACAAATGCACTATCAGAAACAGAACAAACGTTGTCCTCTACTGTAATATAATACCAACCAGATGGAATGTTTTGCCAAACCGATGCATCAATAAATCCATTTGGACCTGGACCTGTCCACGTGTAGGTTGGAACACCATTTAAACCACTTGCCATCACGGAAACAAATCCTGTTGGTTGACACGTGGCCAATCCAGTGAAAATTGTATCAATCGCAATGGTTTGATTCAAGATCAAACTCACCGTGTCGGTTTGTGAAAAGTTACAGTTGTCTGTTGCGGTCACTAAATATTGAATGGTACCATTTTGACTTATCGAACCGATAATGGTATCATTCGTGCTTATCGGCACACCGGATATACTGGTCCACTCATATTGGTAAGGCGCATATCCACCAAATGCGGATGCGCTGAGCGGAACACTATCATTTGCACAGAAGATAGTTAAATCTGTTTCTGTAATATTGATAATAGGACCTTCGCCAATGTAAATTGTTCCGGAGGAAATAATGGTATCCCCACACGGATTAATGATTTCAACAGAAATAACTACAGATTCAAATCCTTCAGCAACGTTGTCTTGGATAGGCGTCAAGTTAATAATAACGGTATCTTCTCCAGGTAAAAACGTAATTGGGTTAATCAAGTTATTATAGTCAACGCCTTCTTGTGCAACTCCACCAATAGTGTAGTTGATGATTAACGTGTCGTTTGTTTGTCCAGCCGGACGCGTAAAGATGAAGTCAGCAAAAGTACATCCCTCAACAATCGTTGTGTCTCCAGAAACAGTTGCAACTGCCACATCTACAGCAGCCGAGCTGAAACTTCCAGCTTCTAGGAATACACCAGAATCATAAGATTGATCTCCAACATTCGAGATAGCTAATTTAATGTGGTAAAGTTGATTACACTGAACTGACGCAGCGGCAGTTAATTTCACGGTTGTTCCATCATATTGAATGGCGTCACCATATGTTAGTGTGGACGCATTTTCATTAAATACATAATATGCTGTATTAGAAACATCACCTACATTGTTGATGGTTACTGGAATCCCTCCAGGAATGGTCGCAATGTTTACCCCTCCGTTTGGATAGCCCGCTTGCACGTAAGTACCCGTGATACCTGGACCCCAAAGAAATAATCCGAAGGCATCATTAAAAGATGATGGAGAAAATTCCGGATATTCATCTGATCCGAACATGTAATTAAAAATAACGGAATCTCCTTGCGGAATAAAGTCGAATTCTAAAACCACACCATTTGTTACACTACCTGCAGCAATGTCATTCAAGTGCGGATCCGAAGTAACCATAGGTGTTGGCGGATTATTATTCGTAAAAGAACTTTGAAGATTAGGACCAATTGCACCAATGGCATTTCCAGTTGTCAAGATTAGACCACTATCAATCGGAAAGGCTGGATTTGTACTTGTAAAGAAACCGACATTTCCTTGAGGAACATTTGCTAAAAGTGGATCTCCATTGATGGTTACGTTTAATGCGGTAACACCAAATCCAAGCAACACGTTATCAACAAGTTGTTGAGGTGATTGGGCAGTTGAAACGGTGATTGGTTGAGCGAAAGAAAGGGTATTAACCAAGGTAAATACACCTAAAAAAAATGTGCGTAAAGAGTTCATCATAATCTATCGAATTGACACTAAGACCATTTGTTCATAAGAATGGTTGCATCACAAAATTAATATAATGTTTGAATAACTAAAAATCAATGAATTTTCGCAACTTTGAGTCTCAAAAAAATGGCATGAAAAACACACAAGATTACATACAAGGGAATAAAGATAAATTCTTAAAAGAGTTAATTGAATTATTGCGAATTCCATCGGTTTCTGCTGACCCAGTTTACAAGAATGATGTTGCGCATTGTGCCGACGAATTAGCAAAACACATGAAGGAAATCGGATTGGATGCTGTGGAAATATGTCCAACCGCTGGACACCCAATTGTTTATGCGGAAAAAATTATAGACGCATCCTTACCAACCATTTTGGTTTATGGTCATTATGACGTGCAGCCTGCTGATCCAATTGAATTATGGACATCACCGCCATTTGAACCAGTCATCAAAGAAACTCCGATTCATCCAATGGGAGCAATTTTTGCGCGTGGTGCTTGTGATGACAAAGGACAAATGTTTATGCACGTGAAAGCGTTTGAAGCGATGTTGGCAAGCAACGAATTACCGTGTAACGTGAAATTTATGATTGAAGGCGAAGAGGAAGTGGGTAGTCCAAACCTTGCGATTTATGTCAAAGAAAATAAAGCAAAATTAGCCGCAGATATTATTTTGGTTTCCGATACAGGAATGTTGGCAAATGATGTTCCATCGATTACAACCGGATTAAGAGGGTTAAGTTATGTAGAAGTGGAAGTCGTTGGTCCAAATCGAGATTTACATTCCGGACTTTACGGTGGTTGTGTAGCAAATCCAATCAATATTTTAACAGAAATGATTGCTTCCCTGCACGACGAAAACGGAAGAATTACCATTCCTGGTTTTTACGATACAGTGGAGGAATTGTCCGTTGAAGAAAGAACGGAAATGGCAAAAGCCCCTTTTTCAAACGAGGCATATTGTGCAGCGTTAAATATTGAAGAGACACATGGTGAAGCAACTTACTCTACCATGGAGCGCGGGTCGATTCGTCCAACCTTGGATGTAAACGGAATTTGGGGTGGATACATTGGTGAAGGCGCTAAAACAGTCATTGCATCGAAAGCACAAGCTAAAATTTCCATGCGTTTGGTTCCTCATCAAACATCTGAGGAAATCACAGATTTATTCGTGAAACACTTCGAATCAATAGCACCAAAAAGTGTCCGTGTAAAAGTACACCCACATCATGGAGGAGAACCTGTTGTTACACCAACAGATTCTATCGCTTACAAAGCAGCCAGTTTATCCTATGAAACCACATTTGGCAAAAAACCGATTCCAGTGAGAAGCGGAGGAAGTATTCCAATCATTGCGATGTTTGAACAAGAACTTGGACTTAAAACTATGATGATGGGATTTGGTCTAGATAGCGATGCCATTCACTCACCAAATGAGCATTTCGGACTTTTCAATTATTACCGAGGTATTGAAACGATTCCTTATTTCTTCTCCAACTACACTAAATTGATGATGAATGAAAACGCTTAGTTTTCTTTTATTCCTTTTCCTTTTCTCGTCCTGTGCTACATTTGAAGATCCATTGGAGGTAGTGAGCTACGACATGAAAATGGAAAATTTAAATTTGGACGAGGCAGCACTTCGTTTTAATACAACCATCCATAATAATACTTGGACACCCATCAAAATCCGACCGTCCACACTCGAATTGTATGTCGATGGCGAAAAATTAGGGGATGTATACTTGGATGAAAAAATCCGACTAAAATCCAAAAAGGACAATGAAGTCAATGCGCTTGTGCATGTAAAATTTGCGGATGGAATATTGGGCAAACTTATTCGATATCGCTTTAAAGAAACGGCGCAATTGGAATTACGTGGAAAAGTAAAAACCGGACTTTTATTCGTTCCTATTAAAATACCGGTAAATTATTCAAAGGTCGTTTCTCCGAAAACCCTAAATCTTAATCTAGACAATCAATAATGCTTTCAGCTGACAAACCAAAAAAACTATTCTTACTTGATGCATACGCACTGATTTATCGTGCTTATTTTGCCTTTTCGAAAAATCCTAGGGTTAATTCAAAAGGTCAAAATACCTCAGCTGCATTTGGATTTACAAATGTGCTCATTGATGTCATCAAAAACGAAAAACCGACACATTTAGCGGTCGTTTTCGATCCGCCAGGTGGATCCGCACATCGCCAAGAAGAATTCGCAGCTTACAAAGCTCAACGTGAAGAGATGCCCGAAGATATTCGCTCGATGATTCATCCCATTAAACAAATCGTGGAGGCTTTTAACGTACCCATTTTAGAAGTTCCGGGTTTTGAGGCAGACGATGTCGTGGGAACTGTTGCCAAGGTGGCGGAAAAACATGGTTTCACGACGTACATGATGACACCAGATAAAGATTACGCGCAACTTGTCAGTGAAAATATTTTTATGTTCAAACCAGGACGAGGCGGAAATCCACCGGAAATCTTAGGCGTGAAAGAGGTGTGTGAAAAGTTCGAGGTGGAACGACCGGATCAAGTCATTGATATTTTAGGACTTTGGGGAGATGCTTCGGATAACATTCCAGGTATCCCAGGCATTGGCGAAAAAACAGCGAAAACTTTAATTGCAAAATATGGTTCCGTTGAGAATTTAATCGACCATGCACACGAATTAAAGGGAAAACAGCAAGAAAACGTAATCAACTTTGCGGATCAAGGTCGGGTTTCAAAAATGTTGGCAACCATTATTTGTGATGTCGATGTGGAGTTTAACGAATCCGAATTAGAAATGTGTGATGTCGACGCGGAAAAAGTCCTGCAGATATTCACCGAATTGGAGTTTAGAACCTTAGCCAAACGAGTGATCGGTGAAGAAATTGTGGTTACGACCGCAGCGAGTACCAATACCTCAAAAGAACCCAAAGATACTTCACAACTAGATTTGTTTGGCGTTCAAAGCATGATTGAACCGCAGGAAGCAACACCAACAGCAAATTATAAAACCATCGCGACAGAACGTCCTAGCTATCATTTGATTTCGACAGCAGAGGAGCGCAAAGAATTATTGGAAATTCTATTAAAACATTCACAGGTTTGTTTTGACACCGAAACAACGGATATTGATGCACTGCATGCAGATTTAGTTGGGTTTTCATTTTCCTACAAAGCAAGGGAAGCATTTTATGTGTCCGTTCCGCCAGATTTTGATGCAGCCAAGAAAATTGTTGAAGAGTTCAAACCATTTTTTGAAGATCCTTCGATTGAGAAGATTGCACACAATATAAAGTATGATTTAAAGGTGTTGCAACGCTATGGCATCGAGGTAGCAGAACCTCTGTTTGACACGATGATTGCACATTATTTAATCAATCCAGAGGCAAAGCAAAGCATGGATTTCTTGTCTACCTTTTATTTGAATTATCAACCCGTTTCCATTGAAACATTGATTGGTAAAAAAGGAAAAGGCCAAGGGAACATGCGTGATTTGAAGCCAGAAGAAATCTGTGATTATGCGTGTGAAGATGCAGACATCACGCTTCAATTAAAAACCTTGTTCGAACCTGAAATTCAGAAACCTCATCTTTCAGACTTGTTTTACAACATGGAAATGCCATTAGTAAAAGTTTTGAAGGACATGGAGTTCGAAGGAATTTCTATTGATGTTCCCGCTTTAATAGACTATTCGAAAGACTTGGATCATACATTGATTCGTTTGGACGAAGAAATTAAATCCGCTGCAGGTGAGGATTTCAACATCGATTCACCCAAGCAATTAGGAGAAATTCTTTTCGAAAAATTAAAAATCTCTAGTAAAGCGAAAAAAACCAAAACAGGACAATACGCGACGTCGGAGGATATCCTTCAAAAACACGAGCATGATCATCCGATCATTCCAATGATTTTGGAGTATCGTCAACTGCGCAAATTAAAAAGCACCTATGTTGACCCGCTTCCAACGATGTGTGATCCTATGGATGGACGAATCCACACCAATTTTATGCAAACGGTGACCGCAACAGGAAGACTAAGTTCAAACAATCCGAATTTGCAAAATATTCCGATTCGCTCCGCGAAAGGTCGAGAAATACGCCGGGCATTTGTTGCTAGAAGCTCAGAATTTAAGTTAATGGCCGTGGATTATTCTCAGATAGAATTGAGAATTATTGCTGCATTAAGTGAGGACCCGAATATGATTGAGGCCTTTCAAAAAGGACAGGATATTCACGCGGCTACAGCGGCGAAAGTATTTCACACACCAATAGAAGAAGTAAGTCGCGATCAACGAAGCGCAGCAAAAGCAGTCAATTTCGGTATTATTTACGGTCAGTCAGCATTTGGTCTAGCTCAAAACTTGTCGATTTCCAGAACGGAAGCGAAAGGGATTATCGATGCGTATTTTGCAGAATATAATACCATTAAAAAATACATGGATCAGGTAATTGCTCAAGCGAGAGAATTGGGCTATGTGGAAACAATCATGAAACGCAGAAGGTATTTGCCAGACATTAATTCAGCGAATGCTGTGGTACGTGGCTATGCGGAAAGGAATGCGGTGAATGCGCCGATTCAAGGTTCCGCAGCTGACATCATTAAAATGGCCATGATTGTAGTTGACCATGCCATGAAAAAGGAAAAAGTGCAATCAAAAATGATTTTACAAGTGCACGATGAACTCGTGTTTGATGTCCATGTTTCGGAAGAAGAACGCATGCAACTATTGGTCAAAGAAGCGATGGAAAACGCGATAAAATTAGTCGTGCCAATGGAGGTTGAATGGAAGATCGCACAAAATTGGCTCGAAGCGCATTAATCTCTGCGAATCCTACTAAAAACTAGGTCTATTATTAAGCGTATATTTGTTATTCATAAAAAAGAAAGATGGATTTTTTGATTAAAGCAGCACAGTTATTTTTGTCACTAGCAATTTTAGTGACTTTACATGAATTCGGTCATTTTATACCAGCAAGGCTATTTAAAACACGCATTGAAAAGTTCTACCTTTTCTTTAATCCCTTCTTTTCTGTTTTCAGAAGAAAAAAAGTAAATGGAGTGACGAAAACATCTTGGTTTACAAAGGATTCTCCAAAAGAATGGAAAGAGGACCCAGATACTACTGAATGGGGATTTGGTTGGCTTCCATTAGGTGGATATGTGAAAATTGCTGGGATGATAGATGAGTCCATGGATACAGAACAACTAAAGCAACCTGCACAAGAATGGGAGTTTCGTTCCAAAAAAGCATGGCAACGATTGATCATTATGGTCGGTGGAGTTACCGTAAACCTTGTCTTAGGTTTTGCGATTTATATTGGAGTAGTGTTCACTTGGGGTCAGATGGAATTGAAACCAGTTAATTTGGAACATGGATTAAGTGTCCACCCGTATTTAGAAAAACACCACTTAAGTTCTGGAGACAAAGTCTTAACGATTGAAGGAAAAGAAGTCCTGAATTTAGATGAATTGAATAAGGGAATCATGTTCCGTGGAGCACGAAATTTAACAGTTCTTCATCCAGACGGATCAAAAGAAGCGATTCGCTTGCCCAAAGAAATTGACCGAACATTATTTCAAGTGGGAGCTTTACCTGCTTTTGGATTAAGATCAAGCGCTCATAGCGTTGGCGAAGTAGTGAAAAATTCCCCAGCGAAAGCCGCTGGATTAAAAAAAGATGACGTCATTCTTAGCGTTGGCAATCAACAAGTGACGTATTTCGATGAACTTTCCAAAGGACTTTATGATGCGAAAGGGAAGCGAATAAACCTAACGGTTTTAAGAGGAAATGACACCCTTGAATTAAAAACGAAGGTAAAAAAAGATGGAACCATTGGATTTCAAACAAGTGGAAAAATCCTCATAGATTCGAATGCGATTCAAACGAAACATTATGGCCTAGGTCAAAGCATTGCAATCGGAATGAGCTATGGAAAAAATACGCTCTCTGACTATATTTCTCAATTTAAATTTGTCTTTACGAAAAAAGGAGCCACGTCAATCGGTGGATTTGCAGCAATTGGAAATATGTTTCCACCCGTATGGGATTGGGAGTCCTTCTGGTTATCAACAGCCCTTTTATCAATCATTTTAGCCTTTATGAACATCCTTCCAATTCCTGCATTAGATGGTGGACACGTGGTTTTCTTATTATATGAAATGATCACCGGAAAAGAAGCTCCTCAAAAGGTGTTGGAATACGCACAAATGGTTGGAATCGTCTTATTATTAACCTTAATGGTTTATGCCAATGGGAATGACCTCATCCGTTGGATAACTTCTTTCTAACTATTCGTTTATGAGTACTTTTCAAAATTACATCCTTGGAAATTGGATAACGGGTGACGGAGTGGAAACACAACTTTTTCACGCCGTAACAAACGCAGAATTAGGATCAGTTTCGAGCGCTGGAATTGATTATGAGCAAGTCTTGGATTATGGACGAAGAACGGGCGGAAGAGCTTTGCGTAAAATGACCTTCCAAGAAAGAGGTCGAATGCTAAAAGCATTAGCCCTCTTTTTAATGGAACGAAAAGACCGTTATTATGAGGTTAGTTCTTGGACAGGAGCAACGAAAGTAGATTCATGGATCGACATCGAAGGGGGAATCGGAAACTTATTTGCCAACGCATCTTTGAGAAAACAATTCCCGGATTTACCCTATTATGTTGACGGTTCTGCTGCACCACTTTCCAAAAACGGAACCTTCATTGGACATCACATTATGGTACCAAAAGAAGGTGTAGCTGTTCATATCAACGCCTTTAATTTCCCGGTTTGGGGAATGTTGGAAAAAATAGCAGTGAATCTAATGGCGGGAGTTCCCGCGTTGGTAAAACCGTCAGAATACACGTGTTATTTAACGGAAGTAGTTGTCCGTGATATCATCGCATCGAAAATTCTTCCCGAGGGATCTCTACAATTGATTTGTGGATTAGGTCGTGGAATTTTAGACCATGTAGATGCTAGAGACATTGTAACGTTTACCGGTAGTGCTTCTACAGGAAAAATCTTAAAAGGATTACCGCGCATTTCTCAAGAAAGTGTTTCTTTTAATTTGGAAGCTGACTCCTTGAACGCAACCGTTTTAGGCAAAAAAGCGACACCAGGAACGGTAGAGTTCGATTTGTTTATCAAAGAAACGGTGAAAGAAATCACCATTAAAGCTGGACAAAAATGTACTGCGGTCCGAAGAATTATGGTTCCGGAAGAGTTAATCGATGAGGTTCAATCTGCAATCTCCGCACGTTTAGCCTCCACGAAAATCGGAAATCCATCGGAGGAAGGTGTTCGCATGGGTCCTTTAGCAACAAGATTACAGGCGGAACGTGTTCGATCATCCGTGGAAGAATTAAGCAAATCGCAACGCATCGTCTTTGGTGATTTGGATCATTTTGATATCATCGGAGATTCTGCAAAAAGAGAAGCGTTTTTCTCTCCAATATTGTTTAGAAATGATGATCCGTTCCATCAAACGGCTTGTCACGATATTGAGGCCTTTGGACCAGTTGCGACGATTATGCCGTATAAAGATTTGGATGATGCCATCGAATTAGCGAAAATGGGTAAGGGATCTTTGGTTTCTTCTATTGTTACTCCAGATAATCAAGAAGCTCGAGAATATGTAGTTGGTGCCGCTAGTATGCACGGACGCATTCTCGTTTTAAACGAACATTGTGCAAAGGAAAGTACTGGACATGGTTCGCCGATGCCATTGTTAACACATGGTGGTCCAGGTCGTGCTGGAGGCGGAGAAGAAATGGGTGGAAAGCGTGGTGTTTTACATTATTTACAACGAACAGCCATTCAGGGTCATCCAACAACAATAACGGCAATCACAGAGCAATTCCAAGTAGGAGCAGAGATGCCCGAAGCAAATCCACATGTGTTTAGAAAGCACTTTGAGGAATTGGTGATTGGAGAAACAGTGTTTACACATAAGCACACGGTAAGTGATGCGGACATTGTCAATTTTGCCAACGTTTCTGGAGACAATTTCTATGCACACATGGATGCAACGTCTTTAGAAGGAACGATTTTTGAACGTCGAGTTGCTCACGGATATTTCATTCTTTCGAAAGCAGCTGGATTGTTTGTTGATCCGAAAAAAGGACCGGTCCTGTTAAATTATGGATTAGAAGAAGCACGTTTCACGAAGCCTGTTTATCCAGGTGCTACCATTGGTGTGCGCTTCACAGTGAAAGAAAAAATCGATCAAGAAAAACGGAGTGAGGACGATATCCCGAAAGGAATCGTGAAGTTTTTAGTAGACGTTTACGACGAAACAGGAGAAACGGTCGCATTGGCAACGATCTTGACGATGGTTAAAAAACTAAACAATCATTAACCCAAGTTTATAGAAAACAAAAAAGACAGCCTTCAAGCTGTCTTTTTTTATGGGATGAAGTTTTTTTATCCTTCAATTTCTTTACGGATTCCTTCAATTTCAACTTCTAATTTGTCCGTATCGTAATCTGTTTCCTCATCGTAGATATCGAAGTAAGGCTCTTCAAAGGACTTCACAAAGGACTTGCGTTCGAAGGTCAATAAGAGTGACGGAAGGATGATTAAGTTTGTCACCATACCTACTAAAATGGTAATGGAAACTAATAAACCAAGTCCTTTTGTTCCGCCAAATTGGGAGAAGACAAACATGATAAATCCAAAGAATAAAATCACAGATGTGTAGAAAATTCCGAGTCCAGTTTCTCTCAAAGAGTGTAAAATGGCATGTTTTACATCCCATGAATGCGCACGCAATTCTTGACGGTACTTCGCTAAGAATAAGATGGCGTTATCTACGGTGATTCCCAAAGCAATACCAAACACTAAAATTGTTGATGGTTTTAATGGAATTTTAAAGTACCCCATAATTCCTGCTGTGAATAGCAAAGGAATGATGTTTGGAATCATGGAAACCACAATGATCTTGAACGAACGGAACAAAAAGGCCATCAATATAGCAATGGAAATGATGGCAAACACCAAACTTTGAAGTAGGTTTACAAACAAGTATTTAGTCCCTTCAGAGACAACCACTGCCGTTCCTGTAAATGTGGACTCGTAATATTCTTGGTCAATCGCTGAGCGGAGCACCTTTTTAAAGTTTGGTTTGCTCAAATATGGACGAAGGTTCTCTGGATCAAGATCGAAAGACATCTGAACATTGTTGTTTCCTTTCGAAAGCAACGCAGTTACGTTGTTGTAAATGCTTGAATAATTGTATACCAATGAATCTGCTGCGCTTTTATTTCCTTTAATGTACTTGGTGTACAAACGTTCAAAATCTTTCTTCTCAGGATTTAAGATGCTATCAACTTTGACGCGTAACAAATCTACTTTATCAGAAACTTTGTATGAACCGAGTTCACGCATCTGCATGCGAATACGCAAGGTTGTTTTGTTGGTATCGATGAGGTTTTTCAAAGAAATATTTCCACCATTCAAACTACTCACATCGAATTTATCGAAATAACGTTTCAATCGTAATTTATCCCTATTGGAAATTAATCGGTAAAAGTCCGGGTTGTTTCCATGGTAACTCATATTTATGGACTTCAAGAAGTCTACGTAGGAGAGACTTTTCGAGAACAAGGTGTCTTGACTGAAGGTTTGTTGAATCTCCTCTACCTTTTCCAAGGTTTTTTGAGAAAACAAACGTGCTTTTTGTTTGTAATTGACGGTAACTTCAAATGGAATAGATCCGCCAAAGTTTTTCTCAATGAATTTCAAATCGATGAGAATTTGATCGTCATTTGGAATGTCACCAGTTATGTTGCCTGTCGCAATGATTTTGGTCATTCCGTAAAGTCCAATTACAACAAGTCCTACGGAAGCAACATATACCCAAGTACGGTATTTGCTTACAATTATGATTATATATTCCAAGAATCCTTTTGAATAAACGCGGTATAAGTGCTGTAAATGTCTAGGTTTTGGTGGTTTCGAGTAAGAGGCAATAATTGGGATGATGCACAAGGATAGAATGAACACGACCATGATGTTGATGCTCGAAATAATCCCGAATTGTGCCAACTTCTCTGAACTGGTAAAGGTCACGAATCCAACAGCTGTAGTTAAGTTAGTTAGGAATGTAACCGATCCAATGCGACGAATCATGATGTATAATGCTTTGGTCTTCATGTTCGTTCGAACATATTCTTGATGATACCTTGTAATTAGGAATACACAGTTTGGCACACCAATGACAATCAACAACGGTGGAATGAGTGCCATCATAATGGATAACTTGAATCCAAATAAGGCAATGCTTCCAAGGGCCCAAATCACGGAAACGAACACAACGATGTTACATTGAATCACTACCCTCACGGATCGGAAGAATAAGTATAACAGCAAAGACGATGCAATAACAGATAGCGCAAGGAAAATATACATTTCGCTGACAATTCTCTTACCCATTACCACACGAATGTGTGGGAGTCCGGCAAAGTATGTTTTTCCAAAATAGGGTGAATAAGATTCAGCTAACTTTTCAATTTCGAAGACAACTTTTGATTTCTTCGGATTGGAAAGACACTTTTCATTCATGCTAATCAACAACAAGGAAACGCTGGTCGAATCATTGTAAAGCATTCCTCTGTAAATGGGATTATGTCGAATCTCCTTTTTCAGTGAGTCGATGCTTTTTTCTTGAAAGGCCGTTTTTGGATCTCCGAAAATCTGGTAAGGATCAAATTTTTGTTCTTTCAGGTTGTTTTTTAGTCCCCAAAGTGTGGCCTCTGAAATCACATTCTCAACACCGTCGTACTTTAGAATTTTGTAAGATAACTCTCTCCATTTGGTGAAGTTGCGTTTGGTATAAAGAGAATCTGTTTGAATCGCCACAACAATCGTTGAGCCATCCTCTCCAAATTCTAGCTTGAATTTTTCGAAGTCCTTTTGAACCTGACTATCCTTTGGAAGCGTGTTTCCTACTCGGTTATCTACCTTCAATGAAGTAAAGGCAAAGTAACCAAAGAAAACAGTCAACAAAGCGATTATCGCTAATATATACAGTCGGTTCCTTAATATGATGCTTGCAAATTTACCCCACATAGATTGTTTCTCTAAAAATCAAGGGGTGAAGTTAATAAATATTTAGGAGAAACGGAGAAAACCATCAGTAGAGCATGCCGAAATAACACGGAACGGCAAACCAAAGCGGTCCAAAAGTGTTATTCATGTAACTCAATTCGAATCATTGTAAAGTGAACAAAGACCTATTTAGTGATTTAATGGACGAACCTATGCTTTTTGAAAAACACCTCATGGAGGATGGTGAATATTGGTTCATGCGGAATTTTTTAAGCAATGATCAATCGATAGAGCAGGAGTCATTGTTAATGAACACCATTGAATGGAAACAAGAAGAGGTCTACGTTTTTGGCAAAAAACACAAGGAGCCAAGAAAAACAGCTTGGTATGGAGACGAGGAGTGTGTGTATTCCTATGCTGGTAAATCGAACCACCCACTGCCATGGACCGAGGCACTACTCCAATTAAAAATCAACATTGAAGCTTTGATTCCTGGCGCTAACTTTAATAGTGTGCTATTAAATCAATACCGAGACGGCAACGACAAAATGGGCTGGCATTCGGACAATGAGAAAGAACTTGGAAAGAATCCCATCATTGCTTCTCTTAGCCTAGGCGCGACAAGGTTTTTCGATTTAAAACACAAGCGAATAAAGTCGCTCAAAAAACGCTTGGAACTTCCTGCGGGTTCACTTTTAATCATGTGTGGTTCCACGCAAGAAAACTGGCTACATCAAATTCCTCAACAAAAAACAGTCAACGAACAGCGTATTAATTTGACGTTTAGGAGAATCATTTCTTAAAACTGAAAAATCCCAAACAACCGAAGTCGCTTGGGATTTAACTTTCTCGTGAAAGGTGGAAGCCCATTCACAAGGTTTTCAAAAACAAAAAACCCTGACGTTGAAGTCAGGGTTTTGTACTCGAGGCGGCTCCGAAGCCTCGGAGTTGAACCCTCGCGCTATTCTCTGAATTATTCAAAAATGAAGATTTGTTGAAATGAAAAATCCCAAACAACCGAAGTCGCTTGGGATTTAACTTTCTCGTGAAAGGTGGAAGCCCATTCACAAGGTTTTCAAAAACAAAAAACCCTGACGTTGAAGTCAGGGTTTTGTACTCGAGGCGGGACTTGAACCCGCACGCCCAAAAGAGCACAGGATTTTAAGTCCGGCGTGTCTACCGATTCCACCACTCGAGCATAGACGAGCGGGAGACGGGATTCGAACCCGCGACCCCGACCTTGGCAAGGTCGTGCTCTACCAACTGAGCTACTCTCGCTTATGTATTCCTAGAAAACCGCTGTTTTCTTCCACCGCTAAAATCATTTCTGATTTCCTGCTTGGGGTGGCAAATTTAAAGTTTTTTTTCGTCTTACAAAACACTTGACGAAAAAAAGAGCGGATTATATCGCCTTTCCCCGAAAGATGTTAAATAACCATGCTAATGGTAGCAAGAGATCATAATTGTAAAACAAATCTTCAAACGGTATCGTTCCCATCCGCCAACCAATGATGTGTTGTTCTGAATACCATACGATTGGATCGTCGGTTATGGAACCAGTTAGGATGCCATTCACGATAAAAAATGGAATCAGACAGACCAAGTAAGAAAGGACAAAGTCACCATACCAGGCCTTCTTGTGAGCAAGAAGCGTTAATACGAAGCTAAAAAATGCCGCCGAAATCGTATAGTAATGATAGTGATCTAATGTGGAAAAAAAGAGTTGGGTTCCGGCATAAAACACAACCATCAACAAAGCGCTCAATCCAATCATCCATTTGAAAACATTACGGATGAGCTTGGTTTTTCTCACCGGAAAATAGGCTTTCAGGACTAAGAAAATAAAGATGAAGTTGTAAGGAACAACAAGGAAAAACAAAACCTCTTCCAATGGTAGATGTCCTAGGTAAATTCCAGCAAGGTACTTTGGAGTAAATCCCCAAACGCCAATCCGCGTAAAGAATTCATCCCAAATTAAAAAGACAATCCCGACAAAAAGGATACTCGGGAAAAGATACTTCCATGAACGGAAAAAGGCAACTTTCTTATCAAAACTAAGAAGTAATGGACCGATAAAAGAACAAAGTATGACCCAAGCGTATGCACTCATCAGTTTCCTTTTTTACGGTAAAATGCGGTACGCGCATCTTGGTAGAATTTTGGAGAAACGAACAACATTCCAAAACTTTCACTATGTTCTTTTCCTAAATGCTTGTGATGAACTTTGTGTGCTTTTCGAATGGCATAAAAGTAAGGATGATCTATGTCTCTCAACCATTTGAAACGTCGGTGAATGTAAACATCGTGGATTAAAAAATAACTCAATCCATAAGCAGCAATTCCGTAACCAATCCAAACGGGAACATAGGCGTCATTCATCATTCCTAACATGATACACAACCACGATGGAATAGCATAAATCAAAAAGAACACGTCATTTCGCTCGAAGAACCCAGGTTCTTCCTGATGATGATCCTTATGGAAGTACCACATGAATCCATGCATGACAAACTTGTGCGTCGCCCAAGCCATGAACTCCATGCCCAAGAAACTAGCAAATAATACAAAAGGTCCCCACCAATACATGTTTACAACATTAAAAGAGTAAAAAATATGAACATCATTAAAAACAAGGATTCAGCCACTTTGTTCACTTCAGCTAATTTCATCCGCTGGTATATCCATTGAAGTAAATAGGAAACTCCCATCCAACAGATAAAATTGTACACTGGAATTTGACCCTCTGTCCATTGCCAATAGTCAAGCTTGATGGCCACTGGCTCCAAAATGTAATCAAAGACCACCATTAAAATGGCAGCTAAAATAGCTTCGATGTGTTTATTAAACTGAAAACGATGAATGATTGCTGAGCTTGTTACCGTCAAAATCCCCCAATTCAAACCAATGATAAGGGGTACACCGTACCACTTCCATCCCAAACTGTTTCCGTAATAATACGATCCAAACAGATAAGATGTATGTACGCCAATTAATTCGACGCTTAATCCAACGACAAAGGCAATGGATAAAAACACGACGAAAGTTAAGGGTTTCGCTTTTCTACTAAGGATTAACGCCCCAAAGGATATCGCTAGGTTTAATGCAGATAGTTGAACAAACCAAGTCCTCGTTGATGGCATCAGCATTCCTACTGCGCCAACGACGTAGAGTATTAAGAGAATCATTCTAATCCAACGTTCACTCATCATAACGGACGTTTTTTGACATAATCACTTCCCTTCAGGACATTTTCAATCGTTTCTTCCAAGGTATGAAAGTGAATAGAAAGTACCTTTTCGATTTTTGAACGATCATAGCTAATCGTTTTATACCCTGAATGCACGGATTCAATACTAATTCCACTACTCTTACCAGTAATGTGTCCGAGAAGTTCGTTGATTAATGCATAAAACAACGCGATGAATTTCGGAGAAGAATAACGAGGTGATTTTCGTCCTAATTTTTCACTCAATGTGCTGAATAACTCTTTGAAGGTCAAATTTGGACCAACGCATAAAAAGCGTTCTTTTGAAATGTTCGATTTCATTAATTGAAACATGGCATTAGCAACATCTCTCGCATCAACAATCGCATTGGATCCAGGTGGAAAAAAAGGCATTCCTTTTTTAGCGGCTTTAAAAATAGCTAATGAACTACTATTCCAATCCCCGGGACCAAAAATCACACAAGGATTAATAATTACGGCATTCAATCCTTCCTCTATTCCACGCCAAACCTCTTTCTCTGCTAGAAATTTTGAAACGGAATAACCGCTAACTTCGGACCCTGGCTCCCATTTGTTCGCCTCCGTGCTTGCCCCTTTCGAGTTGACGCCAACCGCAGCGGTAGAGCTAACATAACATAGTTTTTCCACGTTATTCCTCAAGGAGAAGTTTACCACATTTGCTGTCGCGATGCGGTTATGCTGAATACATGCCTCAAAGTCTGCTTTAAAAAACGAGACAAGTGCAGCACAATGGTATACATGAGTTATTTCGGACATAGCCGTTTCCACTAATGAAATGTCTAATAAGTCACAGTAAACCCATTCGATGGAACGCCATTTTTCTTCTGCTTTTTCCTGAAAATAATAGTGAAATAGTCCGTGGACATCATCGATTTTTGACTTATTTCGATAAAGGGCGCGACAAGATTCTCCTTGCTCTGTCAATTGAATTAACAAGTGACTTCCCAACAATCCTGTGGCTCCTGTGACTAAAATCATGCGGTAAAGCTAGGTATTAAACTCTATTATTGGTAAATGGCTTTCAACCCTTCTTTTATTTGTTCTGCTGAAAAGGCTAGCTGTTCAGTGGTATGAGCGCTGGAAATAAAACCAACTTCATACCCAGACGGACCAAAGTAAACACCTCTGTTTAATAAGAAGTGATGTAATTTATTGAAGGAAGTCATGTCTGCATCGATTTGATCGGCTGCTGCGATGCGTTTTTTTCCGTTGAACGAGAACCAAAAAATGGATCCAATGCTCACTAATTCAACGGGTAATTCATGCGTATTTGCAAAGTTGTTGATGTCCTCAACAAATGTTGTAGTTTTCTTTTCTAGTTCTTCGTAGAAATTTTCTTGCGCACAAAGCGATAATTGTGCAAGTCCTGCGGCCATGGCAACTGGATTTCCTGAAAGTGTCCCAGCTTGATAAACCGGACCATCTGGAGAAACGAAGGACATAATCTCACGTTTTGCGCCATATGCTCCAACCGGAAGACCTCCACCCATGATTTTACCGTAAGTGACAATGTCCGGGGTAATCTTATAATATTCAGTAGCACCACCAAACGCCACACGGAATCCAGAGATGACCTCATCAAAAATCAATAGAACACCATATTCTGTGCACAATGCACGTAACGCAGTTAAAAAACTCAAGTCTTGCAAAAGCAATCCGTTATTTGCTGGAATTGGTTCGATAATCACACAAGCAATTTCGTTGGAAAGAGCTTCGAAACACGATTTTAGCGCATCAAGGTCGTTTAATGGCAGGACAATTGTTTCATTAGCAAATGCTTCGGGAACTCCTGCACTTGATGAGGTTCCAAATGTCACTAGACCACTTCCGGCTTTTACCAAAAGTGCGTCTACATGTCCATGGTAACACCCATCGAATTTCACAATTTTCGTTTTGTTTGTATATCCTCGAGCCAAGCGTATAGCAGACATTACTGCTTCTGTTCCTGAACTAACGAAGCGTAACTTATCAATAAATGGAATTCGATCCAAAATGAATTTTGCTAATTCGCTTTCTTTTCGTGTTGGCGCCCCAAAACTTGCACCGTTTTGTAGGGTTTCTACAACGGACTGAAAGATGTGAGGGTGATTGTGACCATTGATTAACGGACCCCAACTTCCACAAAAATCAATAAAATGATTTCCGTCTTCATCCCATATTTCTGCTCCATTACCTTTGGCAATAAATAGAGGAGTCCCCCCAACCGACTTAAATGCACGAACGGGAGAATTTACACCTCCAGGAAAATATGTTTGAGATTCCTGAAATAGTTTTTCAGATGTGCTTCGGTTAATGGAATGATCGATCTTCATTTCTTGCGTATATTTGTCGTGCTACAAAAGTAACAATAAAGGATGGAAATGGTTTTTAACAATAGCTTGGATTTTGCACGAAAAATGGATGAACAGGATCCATTACGTCGTTTTCGAAATGAATTTTTATTTCCCACATTTCACAGTGAGAACCCAATATATTTCACGGGGAACTCTCTTGGATTGCAACCAAAGAAAGCAGCGGTTTATCTTCAGGAAGAATTGGCTGACTGGGCAAAATTTGGTGTAGAAGGACATTTTTTATCACGAAGACCTTGGTTTTCATACCATGAGCAATTAACGGAAATGGCCGCAAAAATTGTTGGCGCATTACCGATTGAAGTAGTTGTCACTCATTCTTTGACAACGAATTTGCATTTACTAATGGCAAGTTTTTACCGTCCACAAGGAAAAAGAACGAAAATACTTTGTGAAGCAAAAGCTTTCCCAAGCGATCAATATGCCCTGGAATCTCAACTAAAAATGCATGGACTCAGCATGGATCATCTTGTGGAAATTGCTCCGAGGGAAGGAGAACAATTAATTCATGAGGATGATATCTGCGCTAAAATTTTGGAAGTAGGTGATGAATTGGCGTTGGTGATGATCGGTGGCGTTAATTATTACACTGGACAATACTTTGATTTAGCCCGCATTACAGATGCCGGACACCAAGTCGGTGCATATGTGGGATTTGATCTTGCACATGCCGCTGGAAACATCAATCTTCAGTTGCACGACTGGAATGTGGACTTTGCAGCTTGGTGTGGATATAAATACCTAAACTCATCTCCAGGTGGAGTATCCGGAATGTTTGTTCACGAAAAACATGCCCACAACAAAGAACTTCCTCGATTTGCAGGATGGTGGGGACACAATAAAGAAGAACGGTTTTTAATGAAACCAGGATTTGATCCACTACCTGGCGCTGAAGGATGGCAATTGAGCAACGCTCCAGTAATGGGAATGGCGGTGCATTTAGCATCTTTAGAGTTGTTTGATGAGGCAGGAATGGATCAAATTGGCGCGAAAAGAGATCAAATGACCGCATACTTGGAGTTTGTCATTCAGGAAATATCCGATCGTAATTCAGAGAAATGCACCTTTGAAATCATCACTCCAAGTGAAATTCACAGAAGGGGTGCGCAATTATCGATTATGGCACTTGGGCAAGGACGAAAACTTTTTGACGCATTGTCAGATTTGGGAGTCATTGCAGATTGGCGCGAACCGAATGTGATTCGAATTGCACCAGCACCCTTATATAATTCTTACGAGGATTGTTATTGGTTTGGTGTGCATTTAGAAAATGCTATTCAGTAGTACTGATTCAATCACTGAAGGAAAGTGTGCGATCTCTAGTGCACGAACCTGTCCTTCGATTTCCAAGGCAGAGGTAGGATTTTGCAGGACAACAGCAAATTGCGCTAACATTTTTCCTTTGTCAAACTCTTCATTGACTAAGTGAATAGTAACTCCTGAAAACTGAGCATAACTTTTCGATACGGCTTCATGAACATAGTGACCGTACATCCCTTTTCCACCAAAATTTGGCAGCAGGGCTGGATGAATATTAATAATTCGTTCCGGAAATGCGTTGATAAAGCTACTAGGAATCTTTTTTAAAAATCCAGCTAAAATCACCCAATCAATCTCCTGTTCCTGACACCAGTTTAAATAAGCATCTCCTTCCATTCCCAAAGGCTGAGCAAATGGGATAGATTGTTCCGAACAAAAACTGTCCATGAGTTCGTTTTTTGCCGAGGATAGCACAAGCGAGACTCTAATTTGTGCGTGATTAGCGAAATAGTTGATGATATTTCGAGCATTACTGCCGTTTCCTGAAATAAATAGTGCGATTCGTATATGTTTCATTCTAGGCGCAAAGTTAAACATCTGTTGGGATTCACGTGTAATCAATACTTTTAAGTTGATAAATATTACCGATTTAGTTTTGTTAATTGGATGTTTGTTTTTTTCTTTGCAGGCTGAAACCTTTTAAATTAAGTAATATGTCTGAAATCAAAGCTAAAGTTATCGCGATCATCGTTGATAAACTGAATGTTGAAGAAAGTGAAGTAACTAACGAAGCGAGCTTCACAAATGACTTAGGTGCCGATTCATTGGATACCGTTGAGTTAATCATGGAATTCGAGAAGCAATTCAATATTTCCATTCCAGACGATAAAGCTGAGGGTATCCAAACTGTTGGAGACGCTGTTGCTTACATCGAAAGCAATGTGAATTAATTTTTACTGAATCCAATTTAAATAGGCATGCAATTAAAACGAGTTGTCGTAACTGGACTTGGTGCGTTGACACCAATCGGTAATAATTTGCAAGAATATTGGGATGGATTACTTGCTGGAAAAAGCGGTGCTGCACCCATCCAGCAATTTGATGCTTCCTTATTCAAAACTCAGTTTGCCTGTGAGTTGAAGGGATTCAATGTAGAAGATCACATTGATAAAAAAGAAGCCCGTAAACTCGATCAATTTTCGCAGTATGCCATAGTTACCGCTACGGAAGCTATGGCAGACTCTGCTTTGATGGAGTCTAACCCAAACTGTGACCGTATTGGTGTGATTTGGGGTTCGGGAGTCGGTGGACTTAAAACATTTCAAGAAGAAGCGCGCGAATATTTCGCGGGTGATGGAACTCCTCGATTTAATCCGTTTTTCATTCCTAAAATGATTGCGGATATCGCAGCGGGACACATTTCCATCAAATTTGGATTGCGCGGACCGAACTACGTATGTGTTTCGGCTTGTGCATCTGCAACAAATGCCATTATTGACGCCTTTAACTTAATTCGTTTAGGAAAAGCAGATGCCATCGTTACTGGTGGTTCAGAAGCTGGAGTGAACGAAATGGGAATGGGTGGATTTAATGCGTTAAAAGCGTTGTCAACTAGAAACGATTCTCCAGAAACCGCTTCCCGTCCTTTCGATTTAGATCGTGATGGATTTGTGTTAGGTGAAGGTTCTGGTGCTCTCATTTTAGAAGAGTATGAACACGCAATCAAACGTGGTGCTAAAATCTATGCTGAAGTCATTGGTGGTGGAATGTCTGGTGATGCTTATCACATGACAGCTCCTCATCCGGACGGTATCGGTGCTAGAAATACAATGTTGGCGGCATTAGAGGATGCTGAAATTACGCCAGAACAAATTGATTATGTAAACGTTCACGGGACTTCTACGCCGTTAGGTGACATTGCTGAAGTAAAAGCGATTCAAGCGGTCTTCGGAGAACACGCATACAATATGAACATTAGTTCAACAAAGTCCATGACAGGCCACCTTTTAGGTGCTGCTGGAGCGATTGAGGCGGTTGCTTGTGTGATGTCTGTGATGAATGACATCGTTCCTCCAACCATCAATCATTTCACAGATGATCCAGGACTAGATCCAAAATTGAATTTTACATTCAATACCCCACAAAAACGTACCGTGAATATTGCTCTTTCCAACACATTTGGATTTGGTGGACACAACACGAGTATCATTGTCAAAAAATTTAATTCTTAAGACGCTGAAACTTCCTTTGTTTTCAACCAAAAGAACAGAGGATGAGTTGAAAGTCATTCGGTTCATTCTCAAACAATTTGGGTATAAGCCAGTGAATGTCTCTTTTTTTACGCGTGCATTGACGCATAAGTCTTTCTTGCCAGAAGAAAAACTTGATTTTGCGAATGAACGATTGGAGTTCTTAGGCGATGCGATTTTAGATGCAGTGGTAGCAGAATATCTTTATTCAAAATATCCTGATGACGACGAAGGATATTTAACCAAATTAAAGTCACGTATTGTCAACCGAAAATCCTTGGCCGCTATCGGTGAAAAAATGGAAATTCGGACCATGCTTATTTACAACCAAGCTAGAAGTATTAATCTTGCCACGCTTGAAGGTAATGCTTTTGAAGCCATCATTGGCGCCATTTATTTAGATGGTGGATTTGAAAAAGCGAAGGCGGTATTAATCAAACATGTTTTTAGAAATCATTTGAATTTCAGTCAATTACTAGCGGAGGAATTGGACTTTAAGTCGAAGTTATTTATTTGGTGTCAGAAGAAAAAGTTGACACTTGAGTTTGATTTAATGCAGGAAACGCACGTAAACGGACAATGGAATTATGAGATGGCTGTTTTTGTAAATCGTACCGAATATGGACGAGGAAAAGGCTTTTCAAAGAAAGAAGCGGAGCAAGCAGCAGCAAGAGAAACCTTGCAATTAATGGGAGAAATTTAATCAGACGCTAGCTTTGCGTTGATTTTTATTATACTTTTGTTTCACAAAGTTCAAGATCATGACAACAACAGAAATTATTTATGCAATTGGCGACCTTTTTCAATGGTCATTTGGTTTCTTCGAATTCGTAGGAAATTATTTTAATACAATGGTAATCCTATTAGGATTCTTCGGTTTCGGATATTGGATGAATGCGCAACGTAAAATGAGCGCTAAAGCAAATGTTCCAGTAGATGTTAAAGATAACGTAGGTTGGTACAAAAAAGAAAATCAAAAATTGAAGTAAGAACTTCACCATAAATTATATAAATGTCCGCGTCAAGCGGACATTTTTTTTGCCTTAAAAGTTCGTTCAAAAAAAAAGCAGACTTTTTGGGTCTGCTTTTTTGTATTTTGTGTAAAAGGTTCTATGCTTTTGTCAAAGCACCTTTTAAAAATTCTCTATTCATTCGTGCAATGTTCTCAATCGAGATTCCTTTAGGACATTCAATTTCACAAGCTCCAGTATTCGTACAATTCCCGAATCCTTCTTCGTCCATCTGACGTACCATGTTTAATACGCGATCTGTAGCTTCTACTTTACCTTGTGGTAATAATGCATACTGGGAAACTTTCGCCCCAACAAACAACATGGCAGAACCATTTTTACAAGATGCTACACAAGCACCACATCCAATACATGCCGCAGCTTCGAATGCTTTATCAGCGTCAGCTTTTGGAATTGGAATAGCGTTCGCATCCATTGTGCGACCAGATGTGTTTACGGAAACAAATCCACCAGCTTGTTGAATGCGGTCAAAGGCACTACGGTCAACCATCAAATCTTTGATGATTGGGAACGCGCGTGATCTCCATGGTTCAACATAAATCGTGTCTCCATCTTTGAACATGCGCATGTGTAATTGACATGTTGTAATCCCTGTATCTGGACCGTGTGCACGTCCATTGATGTACAATGAACACATTCCACAGATTCCTTCGCGACAATCGTGATCGAAAGCAATCGGTGACTGTTTCTCATTAATCAATTGCTCGTTTAATTGATCCAACATCTCCAAGAAAGAGCTATCTGTAGAAACATCATTCAATGTATACGTTTCTAATGCGCCTTTCGCTTTTGAATTTTTCTGTCTCCAGATTTTCAATGTGATATTAATGAACTTAGAAGCCATAATCTCTTTCTTAATTATTTGTAATTTCTTGCTGCTATCTTAATAAACTCGTAATTCAGGTCTTCTTTGTGAAGCGTTGATTGTTTCGAGTCTGAACCGTTGTATTCCCATGCGCCAACATACTTGAAATTTTCATCGTCACGCAATGTTTCACCTTCTGAATCTTGGTGTTCTTCACGGAAGTGACCTCCACATGATTCTTCGCGGTGTAATGCATCCACGGCCATTAATTGACCTAATTCAATAAGATCCGCAACACGCATCACTTTTTCTAATTCAGGATTCATTTCGTCGGAGCTACCTGGAACGTAAACGTCTTTGTAGAATTCTTCACGTAAAAGACCGATTTCTTCAATCGCTTGTTTTAAGCCTTGTTCACTGCGTCCCATTCCAACCTTATTCCACATAATTAGTCCTAAACGTTTGTGGAAGTGGTCAACTGATTTAGAACCGTTGTTATTCAAGAAACGATCAATAGTTTCTTTTACTTCGTTTTCTGCTGCATCAAATTCCGGAGAATCAGTAGCAATTTTTCCTGTACGAATTTCATTAGCTAGGTAATCGGATACTGTATATGGAAGTACAAAATATCCATCTGCTAATCCCTGCATTAATGCAGACGCTCCCAAGCGATTCGCTCCGTGATCAGAGAAGTTTGCTTCACCGGTCACAAAACAACCTTCAATGGTGCTTTGTAAATTATAATCAACCCAAACGCCACCCATTGTATAGTGAACTGCTGGATAAATTTTCATTGGAGTTTCATATGGGTTTTCATCTGTAATCTTTTGGTACATCTGAAATAAGTTCCCGTATTTTTCTTCAATCCATTTTTTACCTAATTCAATCATGCGCTCTTCGGAAGGATCATGATCTCCTAAAGCATATGCCGCTTGCTTTCCTTTGCTTTTAATTTCAGAAGCGAAATCAAGGTAAACACCTTCATTTGTATCATTTGCTTCGATTCCATATCCAGCATCACAACGCTCTTTTGCAGCACGAGAAGCTACATCGCGAGGAACTAAGTTACCGAATGCAGGGTAACGACGCTCTAGGTAGTAATCTCTGTCTTCTTCCGCGATTTGTGTTGGTTTTAATTTACCAGCTCTGATTGCCTCAGCGTCTTCTTTTTTCTTTGGAACCCAAATACGTCCTGAGTTTCTTAAGGACTCTGACATCAATGTTAATTTCGATTGATTTGTTCCGTGAACAGGAACACATGTTGGGTGAATTTGAACATAACATGGGTTAGCGAACAAAGCACCTCTTTTGTGAACTTTCCACGCTGCAGAAACATTGCTTCCCATAGCATTTGTTGAAAGGAAGTATACATTTCCGTATCCTCCAGACGCAATCACTACTGCATGTGCAGAATGACGCTCTAATTCACCTGTTACCAAGTTACGTGCAATGATACCACGCGCTTTCCCGTCGATCTTAACCAAGTCCATCATTTCATGACGGTGGTACATTTTCACACGACCTAATCCAATTTGACGTGATAACGCTGAATAAGCACCTAACAATAATTGTTGTCCTGTTTGTCCAGCCGCGTAAAATGTACGTTGAACTTGTGTTCCACCAAATGAACGGTTATCTAGTAATCCACCATATTCACGTGCAAAAGGAACTCCTTGAGCGACACACTGGTCGATGATGTTACCAGAAACTTCCGCTAAACGATGAACGTTTGCTTCACGTGCACGGTAGTCTCCTCCTTTAATGGTATCATAAAACAAACGGTAAACGGAGTCACCGTCGTTTTGGTAATTTTTCGCTGCATTGATTCCACCTTGTGCGGCAATCGAGTGCGCACGACGAGGAGAATCTTGAAAACAAAATGCTTTTACATTATACCCCATCTCTCCTAGAGATGCAGCAGCCGATGCTCCGGCTAATCCTGTTCCAACAACAATAACGTCAATTTTTGGACGATTGTTCGGAGCAACCAATTTCATGTGATTTTTGTGGTTAGTCCACTTCTCAGCAATCGGTCCTTCTGGAATTCTTGAATTTAATTTTGACATAATCCTGTTTTTCCTAATGGTTCATGTAAATAATAACGGGAATAATTGCGAATAAGAAAGGCACAACAATGCTGAACGCCATTCCTACTTTCTTGATAATAGGCATGTACAAGGGATGATTCAATCCTAAAGATTGAAACGCAGATGCAAATCCATGCCATAAGTGATATCCCAAAACCAACATGGAAATCACGTAAAAAATGACACCGAATAATGCACTTGAATTTTCTTTACTGAAGAACGTCATCACAACGGTATGCAAATCTTTGTACCCATCTCCAATTTTTACGTGAGAAGTAAGGTCGTAGAATTCGTGCTTGTTTTTAATCTCAAACAATTTTTGTTCTTGTCCAGTACTTGGGTCCTTCACCTTGAATTGTTGGTACGTTCCGTTCGTGTTTAAGTAATGTGTCACTTCAATCGGTTTCGTGATCATTTCGCCCGTCGCTGGATTTTGTCCAACTGGGTAATCAACGGTTTTCACCAATGAATGTAATGGAATCTCTTCGGTAATTTTCGCTTTCCACCAGAAATTAGCCATGTGTGTTGCCAAGAAAACCAAGATCAAGGTTCCTAAAATCGCCATGTTTCTAGACGCAGTTCCAGAATTTGCTTTTGGATTATTGTAGGCATACTTAACTGGACGCGCTTTCTTGTTTTGAATGGTCAACATAATTCCGTCAACGGCGTGAACAATCAAGGCGATGTAAGTAGTATACGACAACACTTTAATGAATAAATTATGCCCCATGAAGTAAGCATATTCATTAAAGGCACGTCGTCCTTCTTCACCTGTTTTGAAAATAAGTTGCAGGTTCCCTAGTAGGTGACCAACAAGGAATGTACATAAGAACAATCCCGTCAAAGCCATGAAGTACTTCTTGGCGATGGATGATTTAAATAATACAGAGTTACTCATAATTGTTAACCATTAATGTGGTGCAAATTTACTTCTAACTAACAATAAAATAGAAGTTTTGTTTCTATTTAGAATGAATTTAGATAAGCTAGTTCTACGCGTTTTTCATCAACCTTTAATTGAACCTTAGCCCCAACGATAACGGAACGATTATCGGCAAAGTGTCCAATTGGAAAATCATAACAAATCGGAATTTTTGAAAAGGTAAAGTGATGTGAAACAATTTCTTCAATTGTTAAGCCCGTCGGATTGTCAGTATCCTCTAAATCAGTCATTCCACCAATAATTAAGCCCTTAATTTTTCCTAGTGCACCCGTTTTTTTCAAGGCAAAAAACATACGATCTAGGTGATATAATTGTTCGGCTAAATCTTCTAAAAATAAAATGCCGCCATCGAAATTCAATGCGTCATCTGTGCCTAAGAGACTAAATACAATGCTTAAATTTCCTCCGATAAGTGTTCCGTCCGCCGTTCCCTGTTTATTCGATTCATTCGCAGGACAAGTAATCAGAGGGTTTCCACCTCGTAAAATTTCCAACATTGTTTCCAATGCTTCCGTTGAATTGGACTCAAAATTAAGGGGCATCGAACCATGAATGCTTTGAACACCGAGCTTCATCAAACGGTGATGGAAAACGGTAATATCGCTAAAACCAATCATCCATTTGGGTTCGCGCAGCATATTCGCCCAATTTATTTCATCGACGATGCGTACACAACCATAGCCTCCTCGTGCACACAAAATAGCCTTCACTTCTGGATGATCGATGCCAAATTGCATGTCTGAAGCTCTTTCTGCATCCGTTCCAGAAAAATAACGATGAACACCAAGACAATGCTCACTCAATAGGACACGAAAGCCTTTTTGCTCCAAAAAGTTTTTGGTGTATAAAACAGAATTTGCATCTGTTGCTTTGGCTGGTGCGGTGATGTAAATTAAATCACCTTCTTTTAATGTGGGTGGTGTGATCATTTTGCTCATGAAAATGGAAGAAGTGCTGCTGCTATAGCAAGGTCACTTGAAGTGGTGATTTTTATATTTTCTTCGTTACTTTTTACTAAATACGGCTCTGGACCTATTAATCCAACCACGCTTGCATCGTCTGTCATTCCTTCATGAAAACTTGTTTGATACGCTTTCTTTAGTAATTCCGCCTTAAAACATTGAGGCGTGTGAACTAATTTATAGTCGTTACGATCGACCATTTCAGACCCACCTTTCGTAAGAACACGCAAGGAATCTTTTACCGCAAGCACAGGAATTACACTTTCTGAATGCGCGAGTCCTTCGATGCAACGTTGAATGGTTTCATGGCTGACTAATGGACGAACGCCATCGTGAACCATAATAAAATCGCCTGTACATTGACTTAATGCCATTTGAATGGAGTGGAAGCGTTCCTGTCCGCCAGTGCTCACGCGATGTGGAATTTCACAATGAAATGTCTTCAGTAACTCTGTCCAATAAGACATCCAGTCTGCTGGCAAGGTGATGATGATTTCCAAAGTTGAATCAAATGAGTGGAATTTTTCCAAACAATGAAGCAGAATAGGCTTGCCTTGAATTTCTAAAAATTGCTTGGGTAAATCAGTCCCCATTCGCTTTCCTATTCCACCAGCAGTAATGATTACAGATCCTTTCATAGCCCTTCAAAAATACGCATTGCCAAGGAATTAATAGGAAAGAATTTTCAATCTTTGGGGAATGATGGAGATTTCGAAGGATTTCCCTCGAATGTATTCACCGTCCGTTTCGGCGTGTAATTCTTCTGAATCACTAGTTAAGGTCAGTGAATTGCTTTCAAAGTAATGTGCTTCTGGATGTTTGATGCGCTTGCCCCGTTTCACTTTCACCACATTAAGTAAATAATCAAGCAGCGAGACTTTCGCTAATATGGTCATGTTTAATTTTCCATCTGATATTGATGCGCCAGGATGTATGTGTAAACCATTTCCAAAAATGGAGCCGTTGCAGGCTGCTGCCAAAAGTAATTCACCTTTATAGGAAAATTCTCCTGCGTCTATAGATACATGAGGACGCTTAAATCCAATGAATGTTTTTAAAATCGCTAATCCATACGAAAATCGAGGGCCAAATTTTTGACGAAATTCCGTTAACGAAAGGACCACCGACCCGCCAAAACCGATATCCGCAATATTCATAAAATAGCGTGTTTCATGTTCTGTGACCATTTTTCCAATATCAGTTAGGACAACCGTAGGATGTGTCAATGCGTCGATGAATAGATCAAAATGAAATTTCTGAAAAAATGAACTTTGGTAAAAGTCATTGCCCGTCCCGAAGGGTATGATGGCCAAAATCGGTAGTTCTGTAGTTTCGGATTCAATTAATCCATTTAAAATTTCGTTTAATGTTCCATCTCCGCCGATAGCAACCATCATCTCAACACTGGAAGCATGTTTTTTGGCGATTTCCACCAATTCTTTTCCTTGATTGGATGCGATGAAGTGATACTGATCACCTAGAATTTTTGAACACGTATCGAGAAAACGCTGAAGGGATGTACTCACTTCTTTACTCCCATTCATTAAAAATAGTGTTTTTCGCATTTTTCAAAGATAATTGAATATCGCTTTACACAGAATATGTTAAAATCATAACTCACAAACAAACGAATGTAAAAAACTAAAATTTCAAATGATTATCTTTGCCGCATGATTATTGGCGCAGATTATGAGAAGTTGGTTTGGAAGTTCGGTGAATTCACATTGATGGAACCCAATACCCTCATTACAGATACCCTCATGTCAGCTATTTGTTTCTATCTGACCCTGAAACTGTGGAAAGAACATCATCGAAATCCATTTGTCAATTGGTTTATGGCTTTTTTCTTCGTGTTAGGAATCAGCACATTTGTTGGAGGATTGGGTCATGCCTTTTATTTTTATTGGGGAACAACTGGAAAAATACCAGGTTGGATAACTGCAATTATCGCTGTTTTCTGTATCGAACAGGCAATGATATCATTCGTTTATCATAAAACCCTTCAAAAAATATATAAAGGAATGTCTTTCATTAAAATGCTAATTGTTCTCGGCATTTTTCTTCGAATTTGTTTAAATAGTCAAGTGTTCGAAAAGCCAGAATTAGGATTTTTACCTATTGCAATCAATACCATTCTCGGAACGATTTTAAGTGCAGGTATTTTAGGTGTGGTATTTTACCGAAAGCATCAAGCTCCTTTTCATTATTTTTCTTACGGTGTGCTAGCGATGTTACCTGCAGCCTTTGTTTTTCTAATGAAAATAAATTTACATCCGTGGATGGACAAAAATGATGTTTCTCATATCCTATTATCGATAGGAAACGTGTTCTTTTATGTGGGAATTATAAAAGTTGCGCCAGAATTAAGCACTAAATTTAATACTGAATTCGAAGGGTAGAATATTTGGATATCGTTTTTCCAGAAATTGTTTTCCCCGTTAAGTAGTATATATAAGTTCCAGTCGGACAAACATCACCATCTATTTTCTTTCCATTCCAATTTTCTTGCGGATTATTGCTCTTAAAAACAAGTTGATTGTTCTTGTCTAGAATCACTAAACTATAATCAACGAATTCATAGGAACTTAAATCAATGCTGAACTCATCGTTTTTACCATCGCCATTTGGGGTGAAAATGTTCGGTAAAACAATCGCTTCTTCTTGAACAGAGGACGCTGATTCAATTTCAAGTGTTACAGGTACATTTGCGATTGGATGTTGTGAAATTGCTGTACTGTTTTGATTGGACACAATCGTTTGTATTGGAAGCGTAGGAATTACTTCAGGATCTTTGTTAGTCGAAGAAATTTCAGGACCGCAAGACGCGCTACCGCTGTGTAGAATTCCAGGGCCAAAGCTAGGACCATTGTCCTCTTGAGGGATTTCTGGAATCAAGAATACGTGTTCATAGATTTTAGCTGGTTTTGATATTGATTTTATTGCAGCTTTTTGATCATTGGATTTGGTTTGAATCGATGTTTTGTCGATTTCATTAGAGCTCTCCGTTTTTGTAGATGTTGTTGTTTGATGTGTCAACATCCAGACACCACCAATAACCGCAGCAGCACTTAATCCACCAATGATCGATTTTGTTAGAAGAGATAAACCGCTACTAACCACAGTTGTTCCTGAAGTAATGGAAGATGAAACGGAAGCCCATAATTCTGGACTTACTGGCGACTGGTGTTGTGCCAATTTCTCTTGAAACAATTCTTTTATGAAATCTTTTTCTTCCATGTTATCTTTTTTCTATACGGTCTTTCAAGTATGCCCTTGCTCTCAAATACTGTGATTTTGAGGTGCTTTCTGTAATTCCTAATGCTGTTGCAATTTCTTGATGAGAAAATCCTTCGATGGCAAACATGTTAAATACAACACGGTATCCATCTGGCATAGATTGGACTAATTTCATCAAATCATCCGCCATTAATTTCTCTGCAATGAATTCGTGTTGTTCAATGCGGTAGGATACTTCTTCAACTTGAATTTCTTTGAGTAGTTTTTTGTCCTTTCGCAATTGATCCAAACAGGTGTTGACAACTATGCGACGAATCCATCCTTCAAATACTCCTTCGAATTTGTATTCTGGGAGTTTTGAATAAACTTTTACTAAAGCATCCTGGAGAACGTCCTCTGCTCGCATTTTGTCTTTGACGTAGCGCAGACAAACGGAAAACATTTTAGGGGCAAACATGTCAAACAACGCTTTTTGAGCCTTTGGATTCCCTTCAATACACTGTTTAATTAATGCAATTTCCTCCATGCTCGATTTGTTTGACTGCGTTTCGTTTAAAAAAGTTGCATGCCGCAGCAAAATTCATACGAATTAACGTATTTTCGTTTGCTTAAACAAATGAATATGAAATCCTTTTTATCTATAATTTTCATAATGATGTCTCTTGTTTCTCTTGCAAAGGTAAATTTGAAAACCGGCATGTGGCAAGGCGAATTAGCCATGAATGATCGTCTTTTCATCCCCTTCCAACTAAAAGTAGAAAAGGAAGGCAAAACGATCTTTGTAGTGAATGATTTAGAAGAAATCTTGATGATGAGTCACTCTAAAAAGGACAGCATTTATTTACATTTTCCGATTCAGGATGCCGAAATCATTTTCAAATTGGAGCAAAATGGCGAGTCAGCACGTGGATATTGGATTAATTACAATAAAAAAGTGCAACAAAAAATTCCATTGAACTTAACTTGGAATGTGGCACAAAGATTCCCTCAACTGCATCCAACGAAACCTGTACAGTCGCTTTTCGATGGGACGTGGGAAGTTACTTTTCAACCGGGAACGAAAGACGAAGAGAAAGCAATTGGAATTTTCAAAGCAGGTAAGGACACAGAAATTGCCGGTACTTTTTTAACCGAAACGGGAGATTATCGTTTTTTAGCTGGAAATAGATCAGGACAAAATTTTTCTATGTCCACCTTTAATGGTTCGTGGGCAATGATGTTCGAGGCAGAATTACAGTCAGATACCTTAAAAGGTAAATTTTATAGTGGAGTTTCTTATGTTACAGATTGGATTGCGATACGTAATCCGGAAGCAAAGTTGAGAAATGAAGCATCCTTGACATATGTCATAAATGACCAAGAGGTCAATACTAATGACATGGTTCAATTAAATGGAACGTCCTTTTCGCTGAAACCAAATGAAGGGAAGGTCCTTGTTTTGCAAATCATGGGAACATGGTGTCCGAATTGTTTGGATGAGGTTCAATTCATGAATCAATTGCACAAAGGTTATGAGCAATTTGGACTTGAAATAGTCGCTCTGGCCTATGAAGTGGGTACGGATGAAAAACAAACGCGTAAAAAACTAAAAGCATTCAAGAAAAAAATTGGTATGGAATACGACTTAGTGCTTGCTGGAAAGTCCTCGAAAGAAGTAGCGTCAGCTCAATTTCCGATGTTAAATGGCATCATGAGTTTTCCAACGACTGTTATTATTGGAAAGGATGGAAAAGTGCTTCATGTGCACACGGGATACAGTGGTCCAGCGACGGGAAGCGCTCACAAGGAACTCACGGATAAAATCCAATTGGAAATTGAAATGGCATTGGATATTTTGAAGTAAATCCGAATGGAAATAAAAAAGGGCTGTGAAAACAGCCCTTTTTTATGTCGTAATGTTCTTATTAGTCTCTAATTAAGAACTGGTATTTATCGATGTTTTTCAATGCGATACTTGTTCCCCTTGCAACGGCGCGAAGTGGATCTTCAGCAATATGCACAGGTAATTTCGTTTTAGCAGAAATACGTTTGTCTAATCCTCTTAACATGGATCCACCACCTGCTAAATAGATACCTGTTTTGTAGATATCCGCAGAAAGTTCAGGTGGAGTTAACTCCAATGCACTTAAAATCGCTTCCTCAATTTTTGAAATCGTTTTGTCAAGTGCATGTGCTACTTCCACATAAGAAACCATGATTTCTTTTGGAATACCGGTCATCAAATCTCGTCCTCGAACAGCGAAGTCTGCTGGTGGATTATCAAGTTCAGGCAAAGCTGCTCCAACTTCAATTTTAATTTGTTCTGCTGTACGTTCCCCAACAAGAATGTTGTGTTGACGACGCATGTACTCTTCAATGTCGCTTGTAAAGTCATCTCCTGCGATACGGATGGATTTGTCACAAACAATTCCACCTAAAGCAATGACAGCAATTTCGGATGTACCACCACCGATATCGATGATCATATTTCCCATTGGTTCTTCTACATCGATTCCGATTCCAATCGCCGCGGCCATCGGTTCGTGAATCAAATACACTTCTTTTGCACCAGCATGTTCTGCGGAGTCACGAACGGCGCGTTTTTCAACCTCTGTAATTCCTGATGGAATACAAATCACCATTCGTAAGGTTGGATTGAAAAGGCTTTTCCCTGGATTGATCATTTTGATCATTCCACGAATCATTTGTTCGGCACTTTGGAAATCGGCGATTACTCCATCTTTCAATGGACGTACCGTTTCGATTAACTTATGAGTCTTACCGTGCATCTGTTGCGCCTTTCGTCCAATGGCAACTACCTTGCCTGTTTGAATGTCTTTAGCTACAATGGACGGCTCGTCAACCACGACTTTATCATTCCAGATGATAAGTGTGTTTGCTGTCCCTAAGTCAATCGCAATTTCTTGCGTTAAAAAACTAAAAAATGCCATGTTGAATCCAACTAGTGATTAAGTTGTTCCTTTTTCGAGAGATTCGGAGAAAAGGTTACAATTTAATGTAAATATATGTAAAGTTAATGTTTAAAGTGGCGTACTCCCGTAAATACCATGCGCATTCCGTGTTTATTGCAATAATCGATGGAAAGATCATCCTTCACGGATCCTCCTGGTTGAATTACTGCATCAATTCCTTCTAAATGTGCGATTTCTACACAATCTGGGAAAGGGAAAAAGGCATCACTCGCCATGGCTGCACCGTTTAAGTCGAAACCAAAGGTTTTTGCTTTGTGAATCGCTTGGTTTAAGGCGTCAACACGGGATGTTTGTCCGGTACCACTTGCTAATAATTGTCCGTTTTTAGCCAGGATAATGGTATTCGATTTCGTATGTTTTACCAATTTATTAGCAAACAATAAATCAGCGATTTCTTGTTCACTTGGCGCATTCGTTGTTTTAACAACCAAATCTTCCTTCGTTTCCGATTTCGCGTCTCTGTCTTGAACAAGAACACCATTTAAAATAGATCGAACTTGTTGTTGAGGTAGGGCAGTTTCTTTTTGAACTAGGATGATGCGGTTCTTTTTACTTTTTAGTAATTCCAATGCATCTTCGTCGTAACTAGGTGCAATAAGTACCTCGCAAAACAACTCATTGATGAGCGTTGCAGTTGCCATATCAATCGGTTGGTTGGAAATCAATATTCCACCAAATGCACTTACTGGGTCTGCTGCTAACGCAACTTCGTATGCTTCTTTTAATGTTGGACGCGTAGCAATTCCGCAGGCGTTGTTGTGTTTCAAAATCCCGAAAGTAGGACCATCATTTTTAAATTCCTGAAGTAAATTTACGGCCGCATCTACATCCAACAAATTGTTGTAAGAAAGTTCTTTTCCGTGTAGTTTATCAAATAAAGCATCTAAATCACCGAAGAATTGTCCCTTTTGGTGTGGATTTTCTCCATAGCGCAATGCTTCACTTTTCTCCACGCTTAATTTTAAGTATGGACCATCGTTTTGCACAAAATACTGATGAATCATGGTGTCGTAATGCGACGATACATGAAATGCTTCACCAGCAAAATGCTGTCTTTGTGTGAGACTAGTTGCTCCATTTTGAGAACGCAGGATGTCTAAAAAGGATGCATAGTGATTCACAGAAGGAATAATCACAACATCCTGGAAATTTTTCGCTGCCGCACGGATTAACGAAATTCCACCGATGTCGATTTTTTCAATGATGTCCTCTGCGCTTGCTCCTGATGCAACCGTTTCCTCGAAAGGATATAAGTCTACAATGACTAAATCAATGGAAGGAATGCCATGTTTAGCAATCGCATCTTGATCCTCTTGCAAAGCACGACGATTTAAAATCCCGCCAAAAACAGTTGGGTGTAAGGTTTTTACTCTTCCTCCTAGAATTTCTGGAAAACCTGTAAGGTCTTCAACAGCAATGACGGGAATCCCTAAATTTTGAATAAAGGCTAATGTCCCTCCAGTTGAGTAAATCGTTACTTGATGTTTGTGTAATTCACGAACAATTTCGTCTAGTCCATCTTTGTAATAGACTGAAATTAAGGCGCTTTGGATGTTTTTTAAATCTATCATGAGGTGTAAAAGAAAGCGCAAAATTAGTGTATTTTTTTCGATAAATGGTTTTTATCTGTTCCTCATTTCAGAATTCCCGCTAAAATTTAAGAATAAAAAAACCCCGACAAGCGGGGTTTCATATCTAAAAGATAAAATCTAATTCTAATTGTCTATAACCGACTAACGTCGCTTCTATCCAGAACACATTTAGCGAGACGAGCTCGTGAATTTCCGTTCTGTCTATAACCGACTAACGTCGCTTCTATCCAGAACACATTTCACAACTATCTGGGTTGTCAAGTGAGCAAGCGATAGCCGCTGCTTGTTCTTCCAAAGATTTAGCTGTAGGTTCTTCAACAACTGTTTTTTCGACTGTAAACTTGATAGCGTCGGTAGCTGCTTTCGTACGTAAATAGTACATACCTGTTTTTAATCCTTTCTCCCAACCGTAGAAGTGCATAGAAGTTAACTTACCAAAGTTTGCGTTTTCCATGAAGATATTCAAGGATTGACTTTGACAAATATATGCTCCACGATCGGCAGCTTGATCAATGATTGCTTTCTGAGAAATCTCCCAAGCCGTTTTGTAAAGATCTTTTAAGCGTTGTGGAACTTCGTTGATGTTCTGAACAGATCCATTTGCTGTCATGATTTTTTGACGCATGTCTTTATTCCATAATCCTTCACGAACTAAGTCCTTCAATAAGTGCTTATTTACAATGATGAACTCACCAGAAAGAACGCGACGAGTATAAATGTTAGACGTGTATGGTTCGAAACATTCGTTGTTACCAAGAATTTGAGCTGTTGATGCTGTTGGCATTGGTGCTAACAATAATGAGTTACGCACACCATGTTTTTTAACTTCTTGTTTCAAGATATCCCATTCCCAACGATTTGATGGAGTTACACCCCACATATCAAACTGGAAGATTCCTTTTGAAACAGGAGAACCTTTAATCGTTTCATATGGACCTTCTACTTTCGCAAGGTCTTTTGAAGCGGACATGGAAGCAAAGTAAATCGTTTCGAATACTTCACGGTTTAAAGCGCGAGCTTCTTCAGATTCGAATGGCAATCCCATCATAATGAATGCATCAGCTAAACCTTGAACACCAAGTCCAATTGGACGATGGCGTAGGTTTGAATTTTTCGCTTCAACAACTGGGTAGAAATTCTCATCGATGATACGGTTCAAGTTCAATGTAGCTTGATACGTTACTTCGAATAATTTATCGTGGTCAAAATTACCGTCTTCTGTTACATATTTTGGAAGTGCTAGAGAAGCAAGGTTACAAACAGCCACTTCATCGGGTGCTGTATATTCAATAATCTCTGTACAAAGATTAGAGGATTTGATAGTCCCTAAATTTTGTTGATTTGATTTGGCATTTGCCGCATCTTTATACAACATATAAGGTGTTCCAGTTTCGATTTGAGATTCTAGGATTTTGAACCAAAGATCTTGCGCTTTGATTGTTTTTCTTCCTTTACCTTCTTTTTCGTATTTCGTGTACAATGCTTCAAACTCAGCGCTGTGTGTATCAGAAAGACCAGGACATTCGTGCGGACACATCAATGTCCAATCACCATTTTCTTTCACGCGTTGCATGAATAAATCTGGAATCCAAAGTGCGTAAAATAAATCACGAGCACGTTGTTCTTCTTTTCCGTGATTCTTTTTCAAATCTAAGAAGTCAAACACATCTGCATGCCAAGGCTCGATGTACATCGCGAAAGATCCTTTTCTTTTTCCACCACCTTGATCAACGTAACGCGCTGTATCGTTGAATACACGTAGCATTGGAACGATACCATTTGACGTTCCATTAGTTCCTTTAATGTATGAACCAGTAGCGCGAATATCGTGAAGTGCTAAACCAATTCCACCTGCGGATTGTGAAATTTGCGCACAAGATTTCAATGTATCGTAAATACCTTCGATACTATCTGATTTCATTGTAAGCAAGAAGCAAGAAGACATTTGAGGTTTAGGCGTTCCTGCGTTAAACAACGTTGGAGTTGCATGTGTAAACCAACCTTCTGACATCAAGTTATATGTTTTGATCGCAGAAGCCACATCTTTCTTGTGAATACCAATGGCAACACGCATCAACATTTGTTGTGGACGCTCGGCAATTTTACCATTTAAACGCATCAAGTACGAGCGAGACAATGTTTTAAACCCAAAATAATCGTAGCGGAAGTCACGATCATAAATGATACTAGAGTCAAATGCTTCTTTGTTTTCTTGGATAATTGCGTACACATCATCTGCAACCAACGAAGCATTTTGATTCGTTTTTGGATCGATGTAATGGTGTAAATCGTCAATTACTTCAGAGAACGTTTTTTTCGTTTCTTTATGTAGGTTGGACACGGCAATACGTGAAGCCAACAACGCGTAATCTGGGTGATCAATTGTTTTTGCGGCAGCAACTTCCGCTGCAAGATTATCCAAATCTGAAGTGGATACTCCGTCATAGATTCCTTCAATTACCTTCATAGCTACTGCTTCTGGAGATACCAATGGATCTAATCCGTAACACATTTTAATAATTCGCGCTGTGATTTTATCAAACTTCACAGTTTCTTTTCTTCCGTCTCTTTTTACTACGTACATCCTTATTACCGCAATTAAATAATTAAAATTCTTCGTTCATGCTGAATTCCTTGTTCGCATCACCTGCCAACACTCCAGCTTTTTGGTATTCACCAACACGTTTTTCAAAGAAATTCGTTTTTCCTTGAATGGAAATCATTTCCATGAAGTCAAATGGATTCGAAGTGTTGTACACACGTTCGTTACCTAATTCAACTAAAAGACGATCTGCAACGAATTCAATGTATTGTTGCATTAGATCGCTGTTCATTCCAATAAGTTTTACTGGAATTGCATCTGTGACAAATTCTTTTTCAATTTCGACAGCGTCCATGATGATCTCACGTACTTTGTCTTTAGAAAGTTTATTTACCAAGTGATTGTTGTATAACAAACAAGCGAAGTCACAGTGTAGTCCTTCATCACGTGAAATCAACTCATTGGAAAACGATAATCCAGGCATCAACCCACGTTTTTTCAACCAAAAAATCGAACAAAACGAACCAGAGAAGAAAATTCCCTCTACCGCTGCAAATGCAACCAATCGTTCAGCAAAGTCTCCTTTGTCAATCCAACGAAGTGCCCAATCTGCTTTTTTCTTCACGCAGTCAAGCGTGTCAATGGCATTGAACAAATGATTTTTTTCAGCAGAATCCTTGATGTACGTATCAATCAAAAGCGAATACGTTTCTGAATGGATATTCTCCATCGCCACTTGGTTCCCGTAAAAGAATTTTGCCTCCGTGTATTGTACCTCAGACAAAAAGTTTTCCGCAAGGTTCTCGTTTACGATTCCGTCGGAAGCCGCAAAAAATGCAAGAATGTGTTTGATGAAATGACGTTCGTCATCGTTTAATTTGTTCTCCCAGTCAATTTGATCGGGTGATAAATCGATTTCTTCTGCCGTCCAAAAACTCGCCTCTGCTTTTTTATAAAAACTCCAAATATCATCGTGTTGAATTGGGAATAATACAAAACGGCTTTTGTTTTCTTCAAGAATCGGTTCGCGTAAAGATGTTGTCATAAGCTGCTAAATAATTTTTAAACTAAAAAGGACATAGAAATACATACTTTCTAAACCCCTATTTCGCTAAATTGTTTTTGTATCACTCAATCAACTTTAACGTTTGTCATGAAATCGAAACGTTGGTAAAATTTGAGACTACAAAAATTGTCAAAAAACATTCTTAAATCAATTAAAGAAATTAACATTAACGTGATGTTATCAACACCGAAAATCGCAAACCTTTCACCAATAAACCCTTCAGCAATTTTCAACACCAAATGGAAAGATATTCACATCAACAATAAGCTGATTTTAATAACTATTCCTTGAGACATACTACAATAAGTCAAATTAATTTCTTATGTGAATTAGGACATTAAAATTATGGCGGAAATTTATTTTTACCTAAAAACAATCAATGAGTTTTTGAACACGTTATTGTTCATACTAACACAATGATAGATGCGCTTAAAAAACACCATGATTATTGCTCCTGTTGAACGCTATTTAGAGGGACTCCAACACCTTGTTTTTCCAAATATTTGCTTGCAATGCTCTTATGAATTGTCCCGATTTGAAAAGCACATTTGTGCCTTTTGTTGGGATAAATTGCAACGAACGTATTTTGAAGCGTACGAAGTCCCAAGCGGTATGGACCAACTTTTTTGGGGAAGAATTCCATTAACGGAAACATTTGCCCTGTACTTTTTTGAAAAGGAAAAACCGATTCAAGATATTCTGCACGCACTGAAGTATCAATTTAAAGCCCCACTGGGGAGGCATTTCGGCGAAGTAATGGGAACAACAATTTTCAAAAGCAACAAGTACAAAACGATTGAAGCGTTGATTCCTGTCCCCATTCACCCTCAAAAACGATTCTTGCGTGGATACAATCAAAGTGATTTGTTAGCGGAGGGAATGGCAACAATTTTAGAAATACCCATTTTACGAGACGTTGTTCTTAAAAAAGCGAATAACGCTAGTCAGACCAGAAAAAATAGATTTCTGCGTTGGGACAATGCCAGCGAACAATTTTGTATAGGAAAAAAAGACATTCCTTACCGACATGTTGCCATCGTTGATGATGTGATTACGACAGGCGCTACGCTAGAGGCGATGGCTCAATTATTGCGCTCTCACTATCCAGATCTTCAAATAAGTTTGCTTAGCTTCGCCATAGCAAAATAAAGATGGACTCTCAACACGTATTAATTATTGGTGCTGGACTCGCAGGCACAAGTTTAGCGCATCAACTTTTAGCAAAAGGACACCGTGTTCAATTAGTGGATCGTGGAATAAATCATTCTACAGCTGTTGCTGCTGGAATGGTGAATCCAATGGTTTTTAGAAGAATGAATAAGTCTTGGCGCTTGGATGAGTTCATGGCTGATGCAAAGAATTTTTACCTACAACTAGAGCAAACAGTTCAACATAAATTGTTTCACCCAATTGTTATTCGTCGGATGCTGTCCTCAGAACAAGAACGTAATTACTGGCTGGAAAGACAAAAATCACCTGAATTTTCGGATTATTTATCCGAAATAAGTAAAGAAGATGAAAGCTATTCACACGCCGAAAATCACTTTGGAAGCGGACGATTGAAATCCTCCTTTTGGGTAGATGCAAAACGCTATTACGACCTAAATCTTGCGTATTTTGAACGAAAAGGGAGTTTGTTAAAAGAAGATTTCGATTCCTCGAGTTTTGATGAAAACAACTTAATTTATAAAGGTATTCCATACGATAAAGTTGTTTTTTCGGTCGGCTATCAACAAATGGAAACGCCTTTTTTTCAAGAGTTACCTATTCAACAAACAAAAGGACAAACCATCCGCGTTCATTCTCAAGAAATTCCGGATAATGAATCCCTTAATCGAAAGTGTTTTGTCCTTCCATTAGGCAAGCAAGTTTTCCGTATCGGAGCAACCTACGAATGGGATAATCCAGATTTGACTCCAACCGAAGAGGCAAAACAAGAATTAATTGAACACCTCCGTGTGTTAGGGGATTTTTCTTACGACATCCTTGATCAACAAGTTGGCGTACGTCCAACGGTGCTGGATCGCCGACCAATACTCGGAGCTCACCATTCCATAAAAAACATGTATGTCTTCAACGGACTAGGCACGAAAGGATACCTCATGGCGCCAACGTTAGCAAGGGAATTAACTGATTTCATGTTCGAAGGGATTCCATTGGACAAGGAAATATCGATTGAACGATTTTACAAGAAATTAAAAGGTTAAAAACAAAAGATTATCTTAGGGACTTAAAAACGAGCAGAAAATGGAAACAGAATTAACGAGCACTAAGTCATTGAAATTAACGGATAACAGCTTGATTTTCATGGCTGAAATTGTCAAATGGGCAAAATTTTTAGCTATTTGCTCCTTTGTAGGACTTGGTATGATGGTTTTAGCAGGAGCAGCAATGATCATCCTTCAATTTGAAAGGCAAGCGAATGGATTGTCTACTGTGATTATGGGTCTTTTTTACATCTTAATGGCAGTCATTTATTTTTTCCCAGCAGTGTATTTGTATCGTTTTGCAACGGCAAGTGCGGACGCTATAGAAAAATTAAATGAGGACACTTTAGAAGAAGGACTTGAAAATTTAAAATCACTTTTTCGATTTACGGGAATCTTGATGATCATCATGTTTTCATTATATGCCGTAGGGATTATTGCAGTAATAGCTGCATATGTCATTAAGATGTAATATAGTCGGGACATTACACCTCTAATTCAGCGGGAAAATCGTATTTTTGTTACCGCTATGAATCACATTCGAAATTTCTGCATTATTGCACACATCGATCACGGTAAAAGTACCCTCGCAGATCGCTTACTACAAACTACTGGAACGATTTCCGACCGTAACATGCAGGCGCAGGCTTTGGATGATATGGACTTGGAACGCGAACGCGGAATCACCATTAAAAGTCATGCCATTCAAATGAGTTATAAGTTTGAAGGGAACGATTATATTTTGAACTTAATTGACACACCAGGACACGTAGATTTCTCCTATGAAGTTTCGCGTTCAATCGCAGCTTGTGAAGGAGCTTTGTTGATTGTCGATGCATCTCAAGGAATTGAGGCACAAACGATTTCAAATTTATATTTGGCATTAGAACACGATTTGGAAATTATTCCGATTCTGAATAAAATGGACTTACCAGGCGCAATGCCAGAGGAGGTTTCCGATCAAATCATGGAATTAATCGGTTGTGATTTAGAAGACATTATACAAGCATCAGGAAAAACAGGACTTGGTGTTGAAGCGATATTGGCAGCTGTTGTGAACAAAATTCCAGCACCAAAAGGAGATGAGTCAGCGCCGTTGCAAGCCATGATTTTCGACTCTGTTTTCAATCCATTTAGAGGAATTATTGCCTATTACCGAATAAAAAATGGAGTTTTAAGAAAAGGACAAAAAGTTCGTTTTCTAAATACAGGAAGAGATTACAATGCCGATGAAATAGGAATTTTAAAAATGGATCTTTCGCCACGAAACGAAGTGAGAGCGGGAGATGTTGGATACATTATTTCTGGAATCAAGCAGGCAAACGAAGTGAAAGTTGGGGATACCATTACCGACACGGAAAATCCATGCGAAGTTCCCATTAAAGGATTTGAGGATGTTAAACCAATGGTCTTTGCTGGAATTTATCCAGTGGACAATGAAGATTATGAGGAACTGCGTTATTCCATGGAAAAATTGCAACTCAATGATTCATCGTTAGTCTTCGAACCTGAATCTTCAGCTGCGCTTGGATTTGGTTTCCGTTGTGGATTCCTTGGAATGCTACACATGGAGATCATTCAAGAACGTTTGGAACGCGAGTTTAATATGACCGTGATCACAACTGTTCCCAACGTGTCCTACAAGGCTTACATGAAAAAAGACCCAGAGGATGCATTGATTGTAAACAATCCATCTGAACTTCCAGATCCTTCCGGAATGGAACGTATTGAAGAACCATACATTAAAGCGCAAGTAATCACGAAAACAGAATATGTTGGTGCGATTATGACCTTATGTATTGAAAAACGTGGCGAATTGCAAAATCAAGTTTACTTGACGCAAGACCGTGTGGAAATTACCTTTGAAATGCCATTGGCAGAGATTGTCTTCGATTTCTATGACCGTTTGAAATCCGTTTCTCGTGGTTATGCTTCGTTTGACTATCATCCAATTGGCTATAAAGAGTCAGATTTGATCAAAATGGACTTACTGCTTAATGGAGAACAAGTGGATGCATTATCAGCATTGGTTCACCGTAGTAATGCCTTTGACCTTGGAAAACGCATTTGTGTCAAATTGCGCGAATTAATCCCAAGGCAACAATTTGAAATTCCGATTCAAGCAGCTATTGGAGCGAAAGTAATCGCGCGCGAAACCATCAAAGCCTTGAGAAAAGATGTAACAGCAAAATGTTACGGTGGAGATATTTCACGTAAACGTAAATTGTTAGAGAAACAAAAAGCAGGTAAAAAACGTATGCGCCAAGTGGGACGAGTAGAAGTTCCTCAAGAAGCCTTTTTAGCTGTATTGAAATTAAACGACTAAATCTATACCTATGAATTCTATTTTAACTCACGCTCATTCTGGCTTACGTTGGGTAGCCATCATTCTTTTATTACTTGCGATTATCAATGCGTTTACATCAAAGACCTTTGAAAAGAAGCACAAGATGATCAACTTATTTACCATGATTACTTTGCATACGCAATTAATTATTGGCTTGGTTCAATATTTTATCACGTCTGGCAAAGTGAAATTTTTTGATGGTTGGATGAAAGAAGCAGCATTTCGTTTTTACGGAATGGAACACTTAATGGGGATGTTGATTGCTATTGTGTTGATCACAGTTGGATACAGCAAATCCAAAAGAGGAACTACCGATTCAGAGAAATTTAAACCGATTAAATTGTTCTACTTAATTGGATTCATTTTGATTATTGCGTCTATTCCTTGGCCATTCAGAACAGCACTTGGTGGATCATGGTTCTAACACGCGTACTCTTTATTCTGTTTTTAGCAGGACTAACTTCCTGTGGCAACGATAAAGCTTCAAGTAACAACGAAACTTTACCGATGGAATCGCCCGCTGAAAAAGGTGCTTCATTGTATACATTAAATTGTGCAAGTTGTCATGGTGAAGATGGAAAAATGGGAGCTTCTGGAGCGAAAGACTTGTCCGAATCTCGTTTAAGTGATAAGCAGATAAAAAAGATACTACAAAAGGGTAAAAATGCCATGCCTCCCATGTCCGCAATTTTGGAGAATGAGGAAAACATGGAATTTGTTATCCAGCACATTAAAACGTTGAGAAAGTAATGCAAGAAGGCCACGTAACAGTAGATGCAGTAGAGGAATCTTGTATTTTAGTTGGGGTAATCACATCGGAAATAGATGAGGTTATTGCCAATGAACATTTGGACGAGTTGGAGTTTTTAGCTGAAACAGCTGGTGCAATTACACACACGAAATTTTTACAAAAGTTACCTTATCCGAATCCAAGAACCTATGTTGGCTCCGGAAAACTAGAGGAAATTAAACAGTACATGAAGGCGATGGACATCGACATGGTGATTTTTGATGACGAGCTGTCCCCCTCACAATTACGAAATATTGAACGCGAGTTGGAATGTAAAGTCTTGGATCGCACCATTCTTATTTTAGATATTTTCGCTAGTCGTGCTCGAACCTTTCATGCAAAAACACAAGTAGAACTCGCGCAGCTTCAGTACATGCTTCCGCGCTTAACACGTATGTGGACCCACCTTGAACGTCAAAAAGGAGGAATTGGACTTCGTGGCCCGGGGGAATCTCAAATTGAAACTGACCGCCGAATTATTCAAATGCGCATTTCCTTGATGAAGGAAAGGTTAAAAGACATTGATAAACAAATGACTATTCAACGAAGTAACCGAGGACAACTTGTCCGAGTTGCCCTTGTTGGATATACGAATGTGGGGAAGAGCACCCTAATGAATTTACTTTCCAAATCTGAGGTGTTTGCTGAAAACAAACTGTTTGCTACCCTCGATACCACGGTGAGGAAAGTGGTAATCGACAACATGCCGATGCTCTTAACAGATACGGTTGGATTTATCCGAAAACTACCTCAACAATTGATGGAATCGTTTAAATCTACATTAGATGAGGTTCGTGAAGCGGATTTGCTCATTCATGTGTTAGACATTTCTCACCCAAACTTCGAAGATCAATTTAATGTTGTCAATGAAACATTGAACGAAATAGATAAAACGGAGAAACCAACCATCGTTGTGTTCAATAAAATTGATGCTTATCAACCGATTCTGAATGAAATGAATGAAGAAGAGGAGGATGTGACCACCTTGGAATCACTCAAAAAATCATGGATGGCAAAAATGAACAAAACAAAATGTGTGTTTATTTCTGCTCAGAATAAAGAGAATGTGGAAGAATTGAAGGAAGTACTTTACGAAGAGGTGAAAACCATCTTTCGTGTGCGCTATCCTTACAATAATTTCTTGTATTAGTCAACGACTAATTCTAAGTCAATTTGACGTTTTTTAGGATTGACCTTCGCGATTTTTACACGCACCTTATCTCCAAAATTAAAGGCTTTTCTAAAGCGTGCTCCTGTAATTTTAAAGTTGTCCTGATCGAAATAATAACGGTCTCCAGGAATTTCTGACATCGGCACCATTCCTTCACAATGATTTTCGTCCATACGAACAAACATTCCATGTTCAGCAATCCCGGAAATTGTCCCCTCAAATACTTCTCCCAAGTGATCCATCACGAATAAGGTTTGGAAATATTTCGTAGATTCTCTTTCTGCTTCAGAGGCCTTGCGTTCATTTTTGGAAATACGCGTACAAATGGCTTTTAATTCCCCTCCATATTTGTGCTGCTTATTCGTAAGTTCTTCCTGTAAAATACGGTGAACCACTAAATCTGCATAGCGTCTGATGGGAGAGGTGAAATGGCTGTAATGTTTAAAAGCTAATCCATAATGCCCAATGTTTTCTGTCTCATAAGAAGCTTTGGCCATGGATCGAATAGCCATGGACTGAACAAGTGAAAACTCATTTTCCTCACGAATTTCTTCGAATAAGGCATTCAAATTTTTAGCGATGGATTGCGTATCGTGTAAATCGATTTTGTGTCCGAATTTCTCAATGAACACAGAGAAAACATCCATTTTTCCTGGGTCTGGAGAATCGTGAACGCGATAAATCATCGGGAATGGGTCTCTGCCTTTTTCTGGTTTCGACAAGAAAGTAGCTACTTTGCGGTTAGCAAGCAACATAAATTCTTCAATTAATTTATGCGCGTCTTTGGAGGTTTTAATCACCACTTCGGATGGATTCCCAACATTGTTTAGGCGAAAACGCATCTCCTCGGACTCGATACTGAGCGCACCGTCCTTTAATCGTTGTTTTCTTAAAATATGTGCTACTGAATTCAGTTTGCGAATGACCACTTCGTGGTCTCCATCTTTTCCTTCGATGATTTCCTGTGCTTCTTCATAGGTAAATCGGCGATCTGAATGAATGACTCCTTTTCCATACCATTCTTTGTATATTTTTCCTTTATCATCCATTTCAAAAACGGCGGAGAAGGTATACTTGTCTTCGTGCGGTCGTAGGGAGCAGGCAATGTTTGACAATTGTTCCGGCAACATGGGAATCACACGGTCAACTAAATATACCGAGTTTGATCGAAGTAGCGCCTCAGCGTCCATGGCCATACCTGGACGAACATAATGACTAACGTCCGCAATGTGAACACCAAGTTCGTAATGTCCATTTTCTAATTCATGGTAAGAAATGGCGTCATCAAAATCACGTGCATCAAATGGATCGATGGTGAATGTTAGGGTTGTTCGGAAGTCTCGACGCGTTGAAATTTCTTTATCATCAAGTTCAACAGGTACACGTTCCGCTTCTTCTAATACAGCATCTGGAAAAATAGGGTTGATCCCTTGATTGTATAGAATAGAAAGCATTTCCGTGTCATTACTTCCAGGCATACCTAAAATGGCAACAACTTCTCCAAATGGTTTTTCTGCTGATTTTGGCCAAACCGTAATTTTCACAAGTACTTTCTCCCCATCCCTTGCGCCATTCAAATTTTCTTTCGGTACGCGAATTTCTAAGCCACTGCGATTATTGTCTGGAATAAGTAATGCTGTTTTATCACCGAATTGAATGGTGCCAACAAATTGCACACGTTCCCGTTCTTTGATTTCAACTACTGCGCCTTCGTCTCGGTTGGGTCCTGACTTGAATACGCGAACTTTTACTTTGTCCCCATTCAGTGCCTGACCAATATTTTGTGGTGCAATGAACACATCTTTTTCCTTCCCTTCCACGACAACAAATCCAGCTCCACGTTGTGTCAACTGAATCACGCCTTCCACTAAATTGGACGTACCGCTTAAGCTATACGTAAAATGATTGATTCGTTTAATGGCATTTTTGCTCGCTAAGGCGTTTAAGCCTTCGAAAACAACCTGACGACTCATGGGATCACGGGCCTCAACCAATGAACAGATTTGTTGGTGTGTTAATTCAACACCGGGGTGTTTCTCGAATAAGCGAATTAAAATCGCGTTGATACCCGATTTTTTTTTGCCGGGAGATGGTTTTGAATACCTTTTTTTGGACATAGTACGAAATTAGACAATAATCTTGTCTAAAGTGTTCGAAAAGATTGAAAGTAACAATTTAGTGACGAACCACTAATTTTTTGGTAATGGATTTACCTGTTGAAGTCTCAAAAATAAGGAAGTAGATTCCATTGCTGAAATCACCTACATTGATTTTTTTACTTCCGTGAATCGTCTCTTTCATGATCACGTTCCCAACAGCATCCATCAATTTGAATGTTGACTGGTCCATGCCAGCTAGTTGAATGGAAACATATTCAGATGTTGGATTTGGGTATATGCTTACGCCAACTTCTTCTTTCACTGGTTTCACTGCAGCTAAGTAATCTACCACAACATCAACAGAATCCGAGAAAGAAAGTCCATTTGTCGAAATGTAATAACGGTAATGAGCAGTTCCGTAAACGCCATCCGCAGGATCTACAGAAGCTTTCAATTTACCATATTCACCATCATTAATAGTGAAAAGTACTGCTTGAGCACCAGGGGTAGTCCACGGATTTGTATTCATTTGTCCGGAAGAATAACATGTTCCACCGAATGGATCCGTTGCATGTCCCCAGCACAAAGCGTCTGTCCATCCAGCCGGAGCATCTATGCGTAAACGTGTCACTCTCCAAGCATGTGCTGACCCGGTATTGTTTTCAACATCAAGTGCAATATCGAAAGAAGTGTTGGATGGAGCAACGACTGTATGTGTTGCACCTGAAATATCAGTTGTTTGTCCATCAACATGAATGACTATGCCATCTTGAGCATAGGAGAAAACACTCAAACCAAGTGTTAAAACAAGAAATAAGGACTTCATCATGGAGCATCAGTTTTTTCAAAAATACGGAAAATTCATTAATTTTCAAAATTGCTGAAAGTTTTTCAGGTCTTGGTTTTTTTATACCTTTGAGTTCGGCAAGGTTTTTGAATAGTCGTGCCAAAAAATGATCAAATTATGAAAACACTTTTTACACTTGCCTTCGTATTTTTTGCTGGAATTTCCGCATACTCACAAGATACACATGCTACTGAAAGCCAACTAAAACAACTTCCTTCTGTTAACCTGAAGGATATGAATGGGAAATCCGTTAATACAGCCTCAATTGCCGTAGATGGCCCCATCATCATTAGTTTTTGGGCAACATGGTGTGCGCCGTGCAAGAAGGAATTGAATACCATTCATGAATTGTACGAAGATTGGCAGGCTGAAACCGGTGTAACCTTGGTTGCCGTGTCTATTGATGACGAAAAAACAAAAAGCCAAGTGCCTGTTTATGTGAATGGAAAAGCTTGGGATTACATGGTATTAATGGATCCTAACGGAGACTTTAAACGTGCAATGGGTGTTAACAACGTTCCTCACACATTTTTAGTGGACAAAGACGGTAACATTGTCTATTCACACAATAATTATGCGCCGGGAGATGAAGAAAAATTATACAAAGAATTGCTTCACCTAAGCGGAAAATAAATCAAATGAATAAACTTCTACTCGCTACATCAGGCCTGTTTATTACTTTTTTAAGTTTTGCTCAAGGCTCTTTAACCGGAAATATCGAAAGTACCTTTCAGTACTTGAATGCCGATTCCATTATTGATGCAAAACAACCGCCACAAAAAGGATTATTAAACTCCTACATGAACGTTTTCTATACACAAGGAAATTTCAAAGCGGGGATGAGGTTAGAATCATATTTACCAAGAATTCAAGGATATCCAAACCGTTTTGATGGGACTGGAATTGGCATGCGCTACATCGGTTATTCGAATGGATTTGTGGATGTAACTTTGGGTTCATTTTATGAGCAATTTGGATCCGGTCTTTCATTTAGAGCTTATGAAGACCGTGCCTTGGGCTATGACAACATGATGGACGGGGCTCGAATCATTGTTCGTCCAACTAGTGGACTGGTTATCAAAGGGGTTTACGGCTATCAACGCCTTTCCTTTCAAGGAGGAAACATCATACATGGGGACGGAATTGTTCGTGGAATAGACGGTGAATTTCACCTGAATGAAGGATTGAAAAAAATGAAGGATTTTCCATTGGATGTTGTTCTTGGAGCCTCCTTTGTGAGTAAATACCAAGAGGATAATAATCCAGATTTGATCTTGCCACAAAATGTGGGGACCTATGGTGGACGCATGAAATTACGATACAAAAACTTCTACGGAGATGTCGAATATGTGCAAAAAGAACAAGATCCGTCAAGTGACAATAATTACATCTACAACTATGGACACGCGTCGGTTTTCAATGTAAGTTATACCCGAAAAGGTCTGGGGATTCTCGTTTCAGGTAAATCTGTCGATAACATGAGCTACCGTTCGGACCGAACGAAAGATCTGCAAGATGTTTTCGTGAATTATTTGCCGTCGTTAAATAAAACGCATACATACAACTTGGTTGCTACGCTGTATCCCTATGCAACTCAACCATTGGGCGAAGTAGCTTATCAAACAGATGTACTGTACACGATTAAAAAAGGAACAAAATTGGGCGGGAAATACGGAACCACAATCGGTGGAAATTTCTCTACAACGTATCGGCCGACTCATAGTACAAACGGAATTAATCCGTTGGACTCTACCGGAGTGACGTATGTTTGTCGTCCGTTTCAAGCGAGTGACAGTATGTACTGGCAAGACATCAACTTCAATATCACGAAAAAATTCAACAAGAAATTCAGTACAATCCTGAGCTTCTATTCCATTAAAATCAATAATGACGTTGTAAAAATTTCCAATGACGCCAAAGGAATTATCCACGCGAACATTGGGGTTGGAGAGTTTTCATACAAATTCAACTCAAAACATTCACTTCGTGCCGAAATCCAAGGGTTATTCGTTCAAAAAGAAGCGGGAGAAATCAAGGATAAAGGAAATTGGGCGACCTTATTATTGGAGTATTCGATTTCTCCAGGATGGTTTTTCAGTTTTATGAATCAATACAACTATGGAAATCCAGAAGTGGAGAAACGCGTGAATTATCCAATATTAACCTGCGGATATATCCGTGATGCCACACGATTCACCGTTTCCTATGGTCGCCAACGCGCTGGATTATTTTGTGTAGGTGGAGTTTGTCGATTCGTCCCAGCTTCAAATGGTTTAACACTTAGCTTTACTCAAAGTTTTTAGTATGAAAAAGTTTTCTCTTTTGTTTCTTTTTGCATGGTCCATGTATCTTTATACATCTTGCGACCGCATTACGAATCCATATCCCCCTCAAGTAGCATTAGAACTTGATACCACACTTTACCCAGGTAATTGGGTTGATTACGTTGCCAATGAATGGCCAACGTTTACCGCAAACACGAACATTGACCGAAATATTCTTATCGAAGATTATACAGGACACAAATGTATTTTTTGTCCGGCAGCAGCAGATTTGGCACATCAATTGGAATTGACTCACGAAGGAAGAGTATTCGTTTCTTCCATGCATGTTGGCCCGCTCGGAATAGGAGATTTCCAAACGGTTAGCGCACCAGAATATCCTGTCGATTTCACCAATCCACAAGGTGTAGAAATTGGAACCTATTTTGGTGCAAATGACGGTGGATTCAGTGGGAATCCACGTGGAACAATCAACCGTTTTCTTTCCGGAGGAAATATTTTTCAAAGTCCAAATGCATGGACGAGCATGGTGAATACGATGCTTGCAGAAAACACCTTGAAGGTAAATATGCAATCTGCCCTGAACTATTACCCACAAACTCACGGTGCTTTTCTTCATGTGGAAGTAGATAAATTGGATGCTACATTGACCAATGAATTAGGAATCGTTGCTTACATTTTGGAAGATTCTTTGGTTGGCGATCAAAAAATGAGTGATAACTCACATAATACAAGTTACATACACCGTGATATTCACCGAGGAAATCTGAATGGGCAAGCGTTTGGGAGAGTGCTAGAAGCTGCGGACATGCAAAACGGAAAGTACTATGTGAACTATAGTTTTGTTGTTCCAGATCAATTAGACGATGCGTTTAATGCAGACAATATGCATGTGTTAATTTACGTTTACGACCGCATTACTTGGGAGATTTACCAGGTGATTCGTCAGAATATCATCCCTTAATTCGTATTTTTCGAAATTCCAAATGGCGCTAAGACAACACCTTGCACAAAAACTGGAACAGCGGCTTTCTCCTCAACAAATCCAGTTGATGAAATTGCTTCAAGTTCCAACCATGGAATTAGATCAGCGCATCAAACAGGAATTGGAAGAAAATCCAGCATTGGAAGAAGGCGCTGATGACTTCGAAGATGAATTTGAACAAGAGGAAGAATTTGATGATGCAGATGGCGAAGATGAATTCGACCTGTCTGATTATTTAGATGATGACGTTGCCGATTATAAAACCCAAGCGAACAATCATTCAAAGGATGACGAAGAACGGGTAATTCCATTATCGGGTGAACAATCCTTTCAAGAAAAATTAACCGAACAACTTCATTTGTTGTATTTGGAGGATGAACAATTTACCATCGCGGATGTCATTATTGGAAACCTTGATGAATCAGGTTATTTGAACCGAAGCATCGATGCAATTGTAGATGATTTAGCGTTTTCGATGAATGTTGACGTGAGCGAAAAGGCAGTACTAGACATTTTACATTTAGTGCAAGAATTGGATCCTGCTGGTGTGGGAGCCCGCAATTTACAAGAGTGCCTTTTGATTCAGATCAAACGAAAACAAGACGGGGACATTTCTAGGTACACTGCCAAAAAAATTCTGGAAAATTATTTCGAGGAATTTACCAAAAAACACTTCGACAAGATTGCAAAAAAACTGGAAATCGACGACCATGATCTGAAGGATGCCATTGATGAAATTTTAAAATTGAATCCAAAACCAGGTGGTTCGATGCGAGAGTCCGCAAAAAATTACCAACAAATTATTCCAGATTTTACACTTTTTGAAAGTGAGGGACGCTTAGAACTTGGACTCAATGGTAGAAATGCCCCAGAATTAAAAGTGAGTCGCGAATATGAAACAATGCTTCGATCCTATGCAGAAGGAGCAAAGTCCTCGAAGTCGGACAAAGAAGCGTTGTCATTCGTTCGTCAAAAATTGGATGGCGCAAAATGGTTCATTGATGCGATTAAACAACGACAACAAACACTTTTGTTGACAATGGGCGCAATCATGGATTACCAAGAAGCATATTTTTTATCTGGAGACGAAACCAAACTTCGACCAATGATTTTAAAAGACATTGCCGATGTAATTGGACTAGATATCTCAACGATTTCTAGGGTGGCGAATTCTAAATTTGTTCAAACAAATTATGGAATTTTCCCGTTGAAGTACTTCTTCTCAGAGTCGTTGTCGACAGATAGCGGTGAGGAAGTGTCGACCCGTGAAGTGAAAAAGATTTTATCTGATGCCATCGAAGCGGAGGACAAACACAATCCACTGACGGATGAAAAATTGATGGACTTATTGAACGAAAAAGGGTACAATATTGCCCGAAGAACAGTGGCGAAATATAGAGAGCAATTGAATATTCCAGTTGCCAGAATGCGAAAAGAACTTTAAAAATGAAAGCAATACTAGCTCATTTATTTTCCTGGGTGTTTTTACCCCTTTTTATGCCAACGTATGGGATTCTATTGGCCATGTATATTCCCTCTACGCCCAATGACCTGAGTCAGGTTTCCATGTACTTACTTCTGCCGGAAATGAAGACGAGGTTGTTCTTGCTTTTCTTCTTGTTTAGCGCTGTGGCTCCGGGATTATCATTTCTAGCATTGCACCAAAAGAAAGTAATAAGCACCATCGATATTGAAAATCAACGTGAAAGAAACATCCCCTTATTGGTGATGATGGCATATTCATTAGTGCTTTTTTTATTGTTTTTTGTTAAAGCACCAGATGCAGCTCTTCCAATAGCTTTTTACGCACTACCGCTCTCCGGATTTATTGTGACGTCCGTTTTCATGGGTATTAATAGGTGGATCAAAATATCCTTACATGCTGGGGGAGCCGGCATTTTGGTGGGATTCCTTTTCGCCTTTTATTTAGAACAGCAAAGTTTCGCCACTTGGATTTTACCGGCGGCAATTCTAGCTTCCGGATTGACGATATCTGCTCGGTTATATTTAAACAAACACCGTCCGATAGAAGTTTATACAGGCTGGACATTAGCCGTACTTATTACCTTTTTTACTCATTATTTCTACATACAATGTGTATGAAACGTTCCATCACTTTTCTCCTTTCTTTGAGCATGTTCATTGTTTCCTGCTCCGATTTAAAAAAAGATGAACAATTGAAACGAATCTCCAAATTAGAGAAAGGACTTACTCTGATTGAAAATGACCGTTTAAAAAATGAGATCGACACACTGACGACACTGAAAATCGCCACTAATGCCGTAGAAATCCGCATTAAAAACTATTTGGTTTTAGACACAATTGATTTGGTTTTAGGAAAAAAAATGGATGCCTACAAAATAATGAGACGAAGCCTCAAACCACTAGGAAAACAAAACATACAGTTAAAACAAGCCATTCGTGAAGAGCAAAAATCTTTGAAGGACTTGAAAACGGATATTGAAAATGGATCTGGTAGCAGAGACAAGTACGAATCGTATATTTTGTACGAAAAGAACAAAATAAATCAACTTCAAACATTACTCGATGAGTATCTTAGACAGAAGCAAGAAACGCTTGCAACCTATCGCAAATTACACCCAGAATTGAATCAACTTTCCCTAGATTTAGTAAGAAAATACAACTTGACTCATTCATGAAAATCACGGTCCTTTTCTTATTGTTTTTCTTAGCGAACAGTGTGTTTTGTCAAACGGAGACAGATATACAACTAGCTCAGTATTACTATACAAATGGTGAATTCGAAAAGGCAACATCCTATTACGAAAAGATCTATGCAAACGATCAATCTAAGGTTGTTTTCACGCGGTACTACGAGTGTTTATTGGAGATAAATGATACGAAAACAGCTGAAAGGATTTTAAAAAAACAAGTCAATTTAAATCGAGGAGACCTCGAACTTCGGGTAACCTTTGCACAGTTTTATGAAGAAATAAATGAAGAGTCAAAATCGCGTAAGATTTATGATGAATTATTAGAAGAGGTAAATAACAACCCAGGGTTGACCATTCAAATCTATCAGGCACTCGTAGCAAGAGGGAAATTCGATTTAGCGAAATCCTGTTTGGATAAAGGCAGGAAACTGGCTCCAAGTTATCCTTTTCATTTCCAGTATGCGGATTATTACGCATTAACCGGAAATAAATCGGAAATGATGCGGGAATACATCGACTACCTGGAACTTCAACCGAACATGAAGGAATCAATACAGTTGGCAATCAATAGCCGTGTAGACTTGAGTAACAGCGATTCACCTGATTTCATGTCTTTGAAAGAATTATTAATCACTAAGACTCAAAAACCAAATGCTCCTCTAATTTACTCCGAAATGTTGATCTGGTTGTTTGTCCAAAATCAAAATTTCAATGGCGCATTCATTCAAGCGCAAGCATTAGATAAAAGAGTTCAGGGAGATGGAACACGAGTTTTTGAACTGGGATTAATATGCGTCGAAAATAAATCCTACGAAATTGCTCGAAAATGTTTTGACTACGTCATCTCACTTGGATCGAGTCAACCTTTATATTTTGAAGCGCAAAAGTCGCTACTGAATACGCGCTTTATTGAAATCACCACCAATCGATCTTATTCAGCAATCGAGATCGAAGCAACGATTCAAGACTACAATGATGCGTTAAACCGACTAGGTAAATCTAGGTTCACTTTTCAAATTATACTTGAATTGGCACATATTAAAGCATTTTACGGCGAACAAGTTCTGGAGTCCATTGAACTGCTGAATAATTTATTGGAAACACCTGGTTTGACGGACATGCAAAGGGCACAGGTTAAAATGAAGCTCGCTGATGTACAAGTGTTAGGCGGGGATATTTGGGAGGCTTCACTGCTATACATGCAAATAGATAATGATTTCAAGTTTGAGCAAATCGGAAATGAGGCAAAATATAAAAATGCGCGTGTTTTTTACTTCGATGGAGAGTTTGATTTTGCTCAGGGACAATTAAATGTATTGAAAGAATCGACCTCAAAAATGATTGCTAACGATGCCCTTCAACTTTCCGTTATGATTACGGATAACTATGGTTTGGATAGTAACTATCAAGCAATGTTATGGTTTGCTACAGCTGAACGACTCATTGAACAACATCGTTATGATTCTGCATTTGTGTTGTTCGATAGCATTCAGATTAATTTCCCCATGCATTCGTTGGCGGATGAAATTTTATTCCGAAAAGGCAAGGCGATGGAGCAGCAAGGGAAATGGTCAGAAGCGCGCGATTATTATACGGATTTATTGAAATTTCATGCGGATGATATTCTTGGTGATGATGCTCTTTTCCGCCTAGCGGATATGGAAGAAACCCAATTTCAGAACAAAGAAAAAGCGCTTGAATATTACAAGCGCTTAATGATTGAGTTTAAAGGAAGCTTATTTTCTACCGAAGCTCGTGCACGTATCCGTTTTCTACGCGGAGATGCAAATATCGAACTTGATTCAGAACAACTTTAATTAGTTCAAATCAGGCATTTCACGTGTGAATGCTGGAATTCCAGTTACATCCATTCCGGTAATTAATAAGTGAATGTCATGTGTTCCTTCGTAGGTTACAACAGACTCTAGATTTGCCATGTGACGCATCATAGAGTATTCACTTGTAATTCCCATTCCACCATGAATTTGACGAGCCTCACGCGCAATGTTCAAAGCGATTTCAACATTGTTGCGTTTTGCCATGGAAATTTGCGCAGAAGTTGCACGACCTTCGTTGCGCAATTGTCCTAATCGGAATGTCAATAATTGAGCCTTCGTGATTTCCGTAATCATTTCTGCTAATTTTTTCTGAATCAATTGGAATGCTCCAATTGGCACATTAAATTGTGTGCGTTCTTTCGAGTAGCGCAATGCTTGATCATAACAATCCATAGCTGCACCAATAGCACCCCAAGCAATGCCAAATCGTGCCGAATCCAAACAACTTAATGGAGCACCGAGTCCAGATCTTCCGGGTAGAATATTTGACTTAGGAACTTTCACGTTATCGAAAATCAATTCTCCCGTAGCAGAAGCACGTAGAGATAATTTCCCGTGCATTTCTGGCGTGGAAAATCCTTCCATTCCGCGTTCAACGATAATCCCATGAATCCTGCCAGTTTCATCCTTCGCCCATACAACCGCGATGTCCGCGAATGGCGCATTCGAAATCCACATTTTAGCACCGTTCAAGATTACGTGGTCTCCTGCATCTTTGAAGTTGGTAATCATTCCACCTGGATTTGAACCGTGGTCCGGCTCCGTTAAGCCGAAACAACCCATCATTTCTCCAGTAGAAAGTTTTGGTAAATATTTTTGTTTGTGTTCTTCTGAACCGTATTTCCAGATTGGATACATCACTAAAGAGGACTGAACAGATGCTGTTGAACGCAAACCTGAATCACAACGCTCTAATTCTTGCATAATTAAACCATATGAAATATGATCTAATCCTGGACCACCGTATTCCTCGGGGATATATGGACCAAATGCACCTATTTCTCCCAAGCCTTTCAAAATGTGCATGGGGAATGTCGCATTTTCGTAATGCTCATCGATAATTGGTGAAACTTCTTTTTTAACCCAAGCTCTTGCGGCATCTCGAACTAATTTATGCTCATCCGAAAGTAGGTCATCCATTCCGTAGTAGTCAGGATGTGTAAATAAATCTGTTTTCATAATTTACCTTTATTTGTTTGCAAAAGTAAGTAATAATTAAAATGTCCACCCCATACATTTTTGAATTAATTTTGTCAGCGATGATATATACCTTACTCAGCTCATTCGAACTAATCGAACGCAACACGCAAATGAATAGTTACCTGCTGGTAATAATCTTGCTATGTTTTGCGTTTGTGGGTGTTGCGCGTGTCGCTCAACCGGATTTAATCGCCCAGACTTTCACAGGATTTTTTAAAGTGAAACGACCGGATAGCAATGGATTCGAAGGGTCGAAGCTGCAACCTAGTATGACAGCGCTAATTGTCCTCAATTACATTATCTCTTTTTCAACTTGTGTTTTTCTATTGCTATATGAGCAATCAAATTTGCTGGAAACTGTTTGGTTGACTATGAAAATAGTATTCGCCCTTACTTTTTTACAACTCATTAATTTTCGCTTGGTTTTTATCTTGTCTGGGGAGCGAGCGATACTTGATTCCATGAGCGCTGTGAATAAACAGATTTGGTCCTTTGGTGGATTCATCTTAACCTGCATCGCTCTTCTTTGGATTTTAAATCAAGAACTTCAACATGGTTTTGAACAATTGTTTTTCATGGTCTTTTCATCGTTGATTGTTTGGCGCATTGTGAAAGGCCTCTTACTTGCTGCACAATTAAGATATAAATGGTATTATTTAATTTTGTATCTTTGCACCCTAGAAATTTTGCCTTTGCTTATTTTATCAAAAATAGCATGGCCTAATTTCTGGGCAGTTATATGATTTTATACCTTAAAAACAACGAAACTTGGCCATCAAGACAATTTTAGTTTCGCAGCCTAAGCCAGAGGGTGATAAGTCACCTTATTACGACTTGGCTGATAAGTATAAATTGAAAATAGACTTTCGTCCATTTATCAAAGTAGAAGGCGTGGACCCCAAAGAATTTAGGGCTCAACGCGTGAATCTCAATGAGCATACAGCCATCATTTTAACTTCCAAAGTAGCGGTTGATCACTTTTTCCGAATCGCGGAAGCTACACGATTTGAAGTCCCCGACACCACAAAATATTTTTGTATTACGGAAGCAGTTGCCTTGTATCTTCAAAAGTATGTGACCTATAGAAAACGTAAAATCTTTTTTGGTAAACAAACCATTGACGAATTAGCGGAATTAATGAAGAAACACAAAAATGAGAAGTTTTTGCTTCCATGTACTGATATTCTTCGCGACAATATTCCCTTAACGTTAGAACAACAAAACATTCCATTTACAAAGGTGATTCTCTACAGAACGGTTGCTTCTGACTTGTCTGATTTAGAAGATGTATACTACGATATGTTGGTGTTTTTTAGTCCGGGTGGAATCGAATCTTTGTTCAAAAACTTCCCTGATTTTAAGCAAAATGAAACGGCTATTGCTGCATTTGGACCAACAACGGCCAATGCTGTCATCAAGAACAATTTGCGATTAGATGTTCATGCACCTCATCCCAAAGCCCCTTCTATGGTTGGAGCGATTGAATTGTTTATCAAGGAACAATCAAAAAAGAAATAGTTTTTCTTTAAAAATTTCTCTTCTTGCTCTTTTTTTTCTTCGTGGATTCTTATTATATTTACCCAAACTTAAAATATAATTCATGAAAAAACTATTATTCTCAGCTTTATTGCTTGTGTCAGGAGTTAGCGCGAATGCACAGTTAGCAAATGGTAGTGTCGCTCCAAACTGGACGTTCACTGACTTGAATGGTACAACCCAATCTTTGTATTCTTACTTAGACCAAGGAAAAACCGTTTTTATTGATGTATCTGCTGCTTGGTGTGGTCCATGTTGGAACTACCACAACACGCACGCTTTACGTGATTTATATGAAAACCATGGTCCATCTGGATTACCAAGTGTTGTTGCTGGTACAACAAACGATGTAATGGTATTCTTCTTAGAAGGCGAACTTTCTAACACAGAAGCTCAATTACACGGTCCAGCTGCTGCAACAGGAGCTGCTGCTACTGCAACACAAGGTGACTGGGTAACAGGAACAACGTATCCAATCGTTGACCTTCCTAACACTGCTGCAGGACAAGCATTCATGGCTGATTACAACATCGCTTATTTCCCTACAGTTTACAAAATCTGTCCTAATCGTATTATCGAAGAAGTTGGTCAAGCTACAGCTGCTAACTTGTATGCATCAGTTGCTGCGTGTCCAGCACCAGCTTCTAATCCAACTGATGTTGCTGCGTTAGCTTACACAGGTGCTTTGGTTCATTGTGAAGGATCTTACACACCATCTGTTCAAATCCAAAACAACGGTACAACTGCATTAACAAGTGCTACTGTAACAATCACAATGGGTGGAACAACAGTTTCAACAGGTACATTCTCTGGAAACTTAGCTACTTATGGTGTTGCTAACGTAACATGTTCTCCAATCGCTGCATTTATGGGCGGTGCTTTGGCTGTAACAGTTACTACTACTGGTGATGCTTCTGCAACAAATAATGCTACATCTGCAACAATTGCTTCTGCAGCGAATGCAGCTTCTCAATATGTAACGGTAAACATCACAACTGACTACTATGCTTCTGAGACTTCTTGGAACATTAAGAACAGTGCAGGTGCAGTAGTTGCACAAGGTGGTGGTAGTTGGGCAGATATGACTACAGGTGCAGCTGGACAAACAGTTCAAACACCAGTTCAAGTTACTTTAAGTCCTTCTCAGTGTTACACATTCGAAATCTTAGATGCTTACGGTGATGGTATCTGTTGTAATTACGGAAACGGAGCTTACTCTGTAACTGATGCATTAGGTGCAGTTGTTGCTTCTGGTTCTCAATTTGCTGCAAGTGAGCAAAAAGCTTTCAAAACAGGTGTTTTAGGATTGAATGAAATGGAAACAATCGCATTGAATGTTTACCCTAATCCAGCTTCTGGTTTATTGAATGTTTCTTTCGAAGCAAACAATGCTGATTTCGTAATCACATTAACAGACCTTCAAGGACGTGTTATTTCTTCTAAAGAAATGGCTAACTTGAACGGTACGCAATTGGTTACTTTCTCAACTGAAAACGTAGCTTCTGGAAGTTACATCGTTACTGTTGCTTCAAACGGTACAAAAACAACTAAAAACGTAGTGGTTAGATAATCACTCTCACGATTTGGAAACGCCCTCATTGAGGGCGTTTTTTTTTGACTATACTTTATGTTTATTCCTTTTCAAGAGGCCAATTCCTTTGAACGGCCAGCGAAATTTACCTACCCCTTCTATTATTCCCCTCATCCCATTGCGCATAAAGCAGTGGAACTGCTACAAGAGCGTTTAAAAACGGGAAACTTTCATCATGATTTTGGAATTGGGAATACACAACGAAATGGTGCTATCGGTAAAATGTTTGGTGTACTCGTTGTGGAAAATCAAGCGGGAGAATTAGGATACATTGCCGCTTTCTCGGGAAAATTAGGAAATTCAAACCATCACGAAGGATTTGTTCCTCCCGTTTATGATCTTCTCGATCCATCTGGATTTTTTAGAAAGGAAGAAATCGAGGTCAACGATTTGACACTGAAACTTCATCGCTTGGAAAAAAATGAAGCATACGTCCAATTGAAAAACGAGGTCGAGGAATATCGAATGACGTTTTCCAAATGGATTGAAGATGAAAAAGCACAATTAAAACAGCATAAAAAACAACGTCAAGAACAACGAGACGCCGCCAATCAACAAGATATTCCTGCTTATCAGCTCCTCATTGAGGACTTGAAAGAAGAGAGTATTCGCCAGCAAATTCAATTCAAACAGCAGCACTACGCAAAAAAGGTGGCACTAGATGAATTGGAAGAATCATTGCGTCTCTTTGATAATCAACTGGCTGAATTGCGGGAAAAAAGAGCCGCGATGTCGGCCGATATACAAAGACGGATTTTTCAATCTTATACGTTTTTGAATTCGACGTTGGAAACAAAAAGTTTACTAGCCATTTTTAAGGAAACGCCTTTCAAAACTCCGCCGGCCGGAGCAGGGGAATGTGCAGCTCCTAAATTGCTACAATATGCTTTTTTAAATGAACTCAAGCCAATCGCTTTGGCAGAATTTTGGTGGGGAATATCACCGGAATCTGAGGTGAAAATCCACCAGGAATTTTATCCAGCTTGTCGGGGGAAATGTGAACCCATTCTTTCACATATGTTACAAGGTATAGAACTTGATATCAATCCGATGAGCATTAATCCAGCGGAAGGGAAAGAATTGGAAATTTTATTTGAAGACGAATACCTTCTACTTGTCAATAAACCAGCGGAGTTTTTATCAGTTCCGGGAAAAACCATTGCCGATTCTGTGCAAACAAGAATCCAGCATCTGTATCCATATGCTACTGGACCCTTACTCGTTCATCGACTGGATATGTCCACCTCTGGAATCATTCTCATTGCTAAAAAGAAGGATATTCATGAGTCTCTGCAAAAACAATTTCTGAAACGCAGCGTTGAGAAACGATACATTGCGCTTCTCCAAGGATATGTTAAATCTAGTCATGGAGAAATCGAACTGCCACTTCGTGTGGACTTAGAAGATCGTCCTAGGCAGTTAGTTTGCTATGAACACGGAAAGCATGCCTTGACTAAATACGAGGTCTTAGAGCGCACGAAAGGACACACACGCGTCTATTTCTATCCACATACCGGACGAACGCATCAATTACGGGTACATGCTGCTCATGCGAGCGGATTAAACGCTCCAATTATCGGGGATGATTTGTATGGACAAAAATCGGATCGTCTATATCTACACGCTGAATACTTTAGTTTTTGGCATCCAATCACAAAAGAACGCGTTGAAATTACGTGTCCGGCACCATTCTAACTAGGATCGTTCTACCCAATCGCCATGTTCTTTGATCAAATCAATCAAGGAATCAACGGCTTCTTCTGCGGCGACATTTTTACGAACCACGGTTTTCTCTTTGTATAAATTGATTTTACCAGGACCTGTTCCAACGTAGCCATAATCAGCATCGGCCATTTCTCCTGGACCATTCACAATGCAACCCATGATTCCGATTTTAATTCCCTTAAGATGGGAAGTACGTTCACGAATTTTAGTAGTGGTTTCTTGTAAATCAAACAAGGTACGTCCACATGAAGGACAAGAAATATATTCTGTTTTGGAAATGCGTGTTCGAGTTGCTTGAAGGATACCAAATGCCGTTGAATTAATCAAAGTATTCGGTTGTTTGCCACTTATCCAAATACCATCACCGTATCCATCAATGAACAAAGATCCAGCATCACTGGAAACAGATAATTGGAATTTCTCCACATCACTTTCCTGCGAATCTATCTTGATGATCACCGGAATGTCGATTTTTACATCAGCTAACTGACTGAAAAAATGCCTAAACAACTGTGTTTTGTTATCGTATTTTGTCGAAACAACAAGTGTCAATTTTACATATTCGGCAAGAGTCGTAGGAAGTTCTTCTTCAGCGGTCAATGTTAAAAAGGCACGCTGGTCTTTCGAAAGTTCAGGTAACTGGTCGACAGTAAGTTGTGGATAGAATCCAATTCGCTCGGAAAAATGTTCTTTCCAGGAGTTGAAATCACAAATCACACCTAATGTTCCGGGAACTTCAAAATTCAAAGAATTTGAACCAATGTAAACATAGTCCGCAGCGAGATCCTGGAGGTTCCATTTATCTAAAGTAACGGAATAATTGTAGCCAAAGCCGTAGAAATTAGCCGGAATAAGATCCGTTTTATCGGACATATCTGCAATGACAACGGGGACATGTTTTCCACCTATATTGTGAATCTCATGACTGTTTCTGCGCGTATATTCAAACGGATTGTGCGCAAGTTTCGAAGCAGCAGCTGTCAGCGGATAAACAGACTGATTAGTGTATTTTTCCGCCAATTTACGTGCTACTGGAATTTCGAATTCTGGTTCTTCTGTTAAGGAAACACGGATGGTGTCTCCAATCCCATCTTCCAATAAAGCGCCAATTCCCACAGCAGATTTAATGCGTCCGTCTTCGCCATCACCCGCTTCTGTAACACCCAAATGCAAAGGATAACAACGTCCATTTTGCAACATGCGGTGCACCAATAAACGGTATGCTTGTACCATCACGAGTGTGTTACTCGCCTTCATGGAGATCACTAGCTCATGGTAATCGTTTTTCTCGCAAATTTGAATGAATTCCATCGCAGATTCCACCATTCCTTCGGGGGTATCACCATAACGACTTAATATTCGGTCTGATAAGGAACCGTGATTGGTTCCAATGCGCATCGCCGTTCCGTATTCTTTGCAAAGGTTCACCAAAGGTGTGAACTTCGTTTCAATGCGAATTAACTCCGCCTGATAACTTTCGTCGGTGTAGTCTATCTCTTCAAACTTCTTTTTATCGGCATAGTTTCCAGGATTTACCCGAACTTTTTCAATCAATTTTGCCGCAATTTCTGCTGCATTCGGTGTAAAGTGGATATCGGCAACCAAAGGAACATGGTAACCAAGTTCTGCTAGTTTTGTGTGGATGACACCTAAATTCTCTGCTTCGTTCTTGCTTGGTGCGGTTAAACGAACCAATTCACATCCAGCATCAATCATACGGATACTTTGCGCGACAGACCCATCTGTGTCCATCGTGTCTGTTGTGGTCATCGATTGTAGTCGAATGGGATTGTCTCCACCTAAAGTTAATTGACCGATACGCACCTCCATCGTTGGAAGTCGTTTTCGGTTAAATGGATCAATGCAATAAGTTGGATTCATGAACGAGATGTGTAAGTAAGCATAACAAAAGTACGGATAGTTTGTTTTTTAAATTGGGAATTTGGTGTGATATTTGTTTCGTCGAAAATTAAAAAGATCAATGAGTATTTTAAAAGGACTTTTACCCGTATTCATTTTGTTTTTATTCGTGTCCTGTGAACATGATGAAAAGAAATCCTCACCGAAGAAGATTCTAGCGAAAGCGGTGATTCAGCAGACACCTAAAGTGAACAAGTCCCCAAAAACGGAGAAGCAAACGCGACGAATCATACCAGAAAAAATTCCAATGGTGTTCATTGATCCGCACCCACCCGGACCGGAACCTGACCCGTTTCCGTATGATCCGGGAGAACCACCTGTTGTTTGTCCAACAGTTGATCCAATTGTGATAAAAGCGGATACTATTTATGATTTTCCTGCGTACATGCCAGAATTTCCTGGAGGTCAAGAAGCATTTAAGCACTACCTACAATCGAAACTGGTTTATCCAGACGACGCAAAAGAACTGGGAATAGAAGGAAAAGTAATAATGAGTTTCGTTGTTTTTGAGGATGGGAGCATTCAAGAAGTAACCATTCTTCGCGGCATTAAAGGAAATACGTCTTGTGAAAAAGAAGCGCTGCGTTTGATTAAACGCATGCCAAATTGGATTCCAGGTAAAGATAATGTTGGAAACGTGTTAAAGGCACGCGTAAAAATACCGGTAGTTTTCAAATTGGATTAGTCAACGGTTGGCAACGCAAGACGGAATGTTGTTCCTTCATTTTCTTTGGATTCAAAAGAAATCATTCCCCCGTGTTTTTCTACGATTTGTTTCACCAAGGATAATCCGATGCCACTTCCCGATGACTTCGTCGTGAAATGCGGTGTGAAAATACGTCCCGCCTCTTCGCTTGAAATGCCACAACCATTATCGATGACTTCCACCAAACACTGATGATCGACAACGGAAATGGTGACGCGTATTTTTCCCTGATCGATTCCACTTAATGCCTGCTGTGCATTTTGCAGCAAATTAACCATCACCTGTGTCCACAAATTACGGTCAACATTCACGAAAACAGCTTGAGAAGGTTTGTCAAACTGAAAGACGATTTGCCCTTCATTTTCGTATAAATGCACGACTTTTTCGACCATTTCGACCATGTTTTCTCGTTGGAAAATAGGTTCTGGCATTTTAGCGAAATCCGAGAATTCGTTAGCGATTCGAGCTAAACCATCAATCTGTTCAATGATCGAATGAAGGACGCGGTTTAATTGTTTTTCGCCTTCTTCATTCTTTGGATCGTAACTTCTCAACAGATGCTGAATACTTAACTTCATTGGAGTTAACGGATTCTTGATTTCATGTGCAATTTGCTGCGCCATTTCACGCCACGCGGATTCTCGTTCTGTTGAAGCTAATTTTTGGGCGGCAATTTTGAGTTCGTCTAATTTGTCGTTGTAGGCTTGAACAATCGCACCAATTTCATCTTTTTGTTGGTAGTTGATGTGCTTGTTTTCTTTCCCAAACTGGATATTGGACATGTGTTTTTTCAAAATGTTTAAGGGTTCTATTAACCAATTTGAAACCATGAGTCCGATGATGACGGAAAGTGCGAGTAAGAGAATAAACACATTAATGATGGAAGTAACAAAGGTTTCGATTTGATTTTCATATTCTTGCTGCTGTCCAAAATGCTGTAAGTTCACATAGCCGATTTCTTTCCTGTTTTCATTATAAATAGGAAGGTATGAGGAAATGAAAGAAAGTTTGCCAATCTCTTCGGAATGCGAGAAGGAACTCTTGTTTTTTAACTGAAGCTCTGCGAGTGCGAGCGGATTCATTTGTTCACTGATTAATCCTAAATCGAAGATTTTGGGACGAGAACTAGCCACTAACAATCCATTTTTGTCGTAGATGTTTAAGTCGGTATGGAAAATGGAAGATATTTTCCGCAGAGTATTTTGCAAATGTGTTCGATCCTTCAGGACAGTCAGCGAGGTGTTTTTCGCCACTTTAGAGCGCAACTCTTCTTGGATAGAACTTAACTTGTCTTGAATGTTCGATCGTGTAAAATCTTCGTATTGTTTTCCAACAAAAATCCCACTTCCGACCCCGTATAATAACAAAGAAAGAACCAATACTAGGATAAATGCAATTTGGATTTTAAACGCAAAAGATAGATCTATTCCACTGATGACAGCTCTTCCATTGATCAAGTAAATAACGACCATCAACATTCCCCAAAAACAGAAAATATAGGCGAAAGAGGTAATGTAGTCAAACCAACTTTTAGACATGATGGAAATCACGATGGCATTTTGATTTGACTTTCGATAGAAGTAATGATGGAATCCTTCCTGTTTGAAAGAGCCCTCAATTTTATTCGTCGGAAGAAAAGAAAAGATGGAAACCGGATAATTAAATGAACCGGATTGATGAATTAAGTGTCCTTCAGCGTATTTCGCAATGGAGTATTCTTCCAAATCACGAATCACATTGGCTTCGTCAGAAATAAGCAACCTAGGAAAGCCAATTTCTTCTGGTATTCGTTTGGACTTTAATCGAATACTTAAAAATATGAATTTTTCTCCTAGTTTGATTTTCTGTAAAATCACGTAGGTTAAGCCTTCCTCTTCATGTGGCATAAAATAGATGGAAGGATCAATGTCCGAAGAGCTTCCGTGCTGGTGGATCAACTCATTGAGTTGCTCAAATGACGTCGAATCCTTAGAAAAAAAGGATTCGCCTTTATCGGTAAATACATCAAGAGATAAGTCGTAACCGTCCCAGATACCATGAAAATATCTTTTTTCCAGAATGGCGCTTAAGGTCCCGAGTTCAATGGACATTGGCATGTCTGCGGAAAATTGATGGAAGATGCGATCTGACGTGAGTTGAGCTTGTAGTTCGGCATATTCAATCTCTAAATTTACATCCCTTTCTGTTGCAATTTTTTTGGCATAAATTGCTCGATTTTCGATGTCTTTCTGTTCGTTTTTTTGGATTAATTCATGCACAAACACGAATGAAAAAAGGCACAACAATACCAACTGAAAGGAGAATTGTTGCATGGATTCCTTTCGTCGAAAAAAGAGCTGATTGACGAAGATGACCAAGAAAGGTAGAATCAAGGTGAAATAGGAAAAATCAGCCGGCCCTATGATCATCCACAAAATAAAAATGAGGACAACAGATCCAGTAATAACAAGTATTCCCTTGAACTTTTGCTCATAAAGCCCTTCAACAATTCCAAAAAGAATTTTCTGAAAGCAAAGAAAGTTTAAACCGATTATCCCAAAGAAAACAAAGGAATCTGTGTTTAAATCGAAAAACTGGTTGAAATTAACGGGAATGCTCGAGTGTAATACGACCATTTTGATGAGGTAAACGATGGACATCCAAACACCATAGACGGACACATACTGAATCCAAATCAAACGGGAACTTTTTGTTTCTTTGAAGGATTTGAAAATCGTTAAAAATCCAAAAGCAATAAAGATGCTATTAATGCAAAAGTCTAAGAAACTAGGAAACCACTCATTGTAGGCAAAAAGTTCAGCAGAGTGAAAGGAGGCTTGTTCAAATACACTGCTTAGGGGTAACTCAAACAATATAATCCGAGAAATTAAGATTCCGAGGACCAATAACCATCGTCCAACTCTATTTGACTCTACTTGTTTGTACAGGCCATAAATAAGACTGATTAATCCAATTAAGAATATCGGCAAAACATACCAAGGTGTTGGTTCAGAAGAATTTTCGCTCCCGATAACGGAAAAGCAATATTGTTTCGCGGAATTATAAATGGGAATACCACGTGTTGCATCTAATGAAATAGCAAATTTAGTCTTCCCAAATAATGGATTTGGATGAGAAGCAATGAACTCGTTAGAATAGGAGTATTCTTGTACTATACAAAACGATGCGCAACATAAATACCCATCTTCTTTAAATACATCACCATAGTACCATCCGTTTTGGAGTTGAATGAGTCCACGACTTGGAAATTGAATACTGGAAAAATTGGAAACAGGAACTTTATTTGTGTTCCACTTGATTAAACGGTCCTCTTTGTAAATGTGAACTTGACACGTTTCATTCACGGGAATGGACCCATGTCGTCTGAAATAGTGTAATGCACTCGATGCGGTGCGCTTGATCTTTTGTTCTTGTTGAAGAAAAAGTTCTTGAATTTTTTTCTCGGGAATTTGTCCTTCTTTCTCAAGTGCTGCCTGCTCATACACAAGCCAACTAAATGCGCTTATCGCAAGTATGAAATACTTGAAATTCAGGGCTATATGAACCCATTTTTTCATGTTTGCAACTCCATTTTAGTCAATTTGGAGAGGGAAATAAATAAGTGTCCAAAGTCTTCATCTGCGCGGTGATCATTCCTGAAAATAAAGTGCGCTTGTTCTTTGTATGGCTCAATGTAATTGTGATAACACGGGAGAACGTGGTGATCCCATTGATAGATGATTTCTGAACGTTTGTACCCACGTGTCTCCTGATCTCGGTAAATGCGTCGATCTAGTTGTGTTTGGTGATCAACATCTACGAAAATACTGAAGTCAAGCGTGTCAAATACTTTTTGATAATGGAATAAAAACAGTCCTTCAACGATGATGACTTCACTTGGCTGAATGGTTAACAGCACATTTTTGTTTGGAGGAGCATTGAAGAAATATTCCTTCACCTCGATTGGATTTCCGGATACCAATTGTTCTAAATCTGCTTCCAATTTGTTTTGGTCCAAAGCTCCAGGCAAATCAAAATTCACCTTTCCGTTTTGGTCCAAGGCTTGCATTTCAATCGGATGGTAGTAATTATCCATTGAAAAAACGGATGGGGTAATTCCACCAAACGATTCAGATAATCTTCTTAATAGCGTTGTTTTACCAGCGCCACTTCCGCCACAAATACCGACAACAAATGGTTTCTTTTTCATCTCCATACCTATCTACAAATATACAACTTGTCTCGTTGGTTTTTATCTGTTAATCATGTGTAACTGAAAGAAAAATCGTAACTTTCCTCTCACTATTTCAACTCTTATGAAAAAATTACGCTTCTTACTTTTATTCTTGGTTTGCGCCGCTTCCTTGAATGCTCAGATGAAAATCGGTGATAATGCATTGATGTTGGACGATCAATTGCAAAGCACAAAAGGTGAAACAACCTCATTAAACGATTCGAAAAAAGAAAATGGCTTACTGGTCATTTTTTCATGTAATACATGTCCATTTGTGGTTGGAACTGAGGATTTTCCAGGTTGGGAACGTCAATACAACGCGCTTTATGATTTGGCAGATAGCCTAAAAATCGGAATGATTCTCGTGAATTCTAACGAAGGAAAACGTCAAGGAGCAGACTCATATGAAGAAATGTTGAAGCATTCGGAAGAACAACAGTACAAAATGCCTTATGTGGTGGATGTAAATTCTACGATGGCCAATGTTTTTGGTGCTAAAACAACACCACATGTCTTTTTGCTAAATTCTCAAATGGAATTGGTGTATATGGGTTCAATCGACAATATTTGGGACAAAGAACGCAAAGAAGACATTCCTTATCTAAAAATGGCATTGAAAGAATTAGCAAGCCACAAAAAAATCAAGACAAACTCTACTCCACCAAAAGGATGTGGCATTAAACGTATAACAAATAAATAAGCAACCATGAAAAAGACCCTTACTTTACTTTTGGCAATTTTCACGTTTCAAAGTTTCGCTCAACAAGGCGATGGATGGAAAAAAACGTACAAAGCAAGCATTAACCTGAAAGAAATCAGTAAAGTTTCTTTCGTTGAACCAAACATTGAGTCGTTGAAAGCAGAAGATGCTTTAGTCGATGGTACAGGAACAGCACCTTGGCGTTTTGGTTGGAATAATTACACAAATTTAAATACAAATAATGCTGGAACCTGGACGAATCTTCCCAACGGTGATCGCATTTGGCATTTGATGGTAGAATGTGAAAACGCTTTGACGGTTAATTTAACATTTGATCATACTGTTATTCCAGAAGGGAACGAGTTGTATGTTTTTAATCCTGAGAAGAATTTTATTTTGGGAAGTTTTACGTCTAATCATTTGTTTGAAGGTCAATTAGGTACTGAATTAGTACCAGGAAGTCGTTCAATTGTAGAATATTATGTACCAAAGAATAATGCTCAAGGACACATTCAAGTTTCCATTGTGACGCATGGTTACCGCACGGCAACTGAATTCCAAACGAAAGCCTTTGGTAGTTCAGGTGCTTGTAATCGCAATGTGAATTGTTCAGAGGGTTTACCTTGGACCTTGGAACGAAATGCAGCAGTCATGCTTGTTTCAGGTAGTAGTGGATTCTGCTCTGGATCCTTGATCAATAATACGTTAAACGATGGAAAACCTTATGTATTAACGGCAGACCATTGTTACAGCAATCCGGCTTCGTGGATTTTCCGCTTTAATTGGCAGTCACCAGATTGTAATAATCCAGCAGCGTCCCCAACTTTTCAATCCTTGTCTGGAGCAGTACTTCGTGCACGCGCAACCGCATCTGACTTTTGTTTAGTAGAAATCACAGGTGGACTCACCGCTGGAACGGTTCCTGCGTCGTACACTCCGTATTTTTCTGGTTGGGATCATTCGGGAAATACACCCACCTCGGCGGTTGGAATTCATCATCCATCTGGAGACATTAAAAAAATATCCTTTGAAAATCAACCCTTAATTTCAACAACTTTTGGATCTTGTCCCGCAAATAGCCACTGGGGAGTAACAACTTGGGATAGTGGTGTAACTGAAGGTGGTTCCTCAGGATCTCCATTATATGATCAAAATCACCGCATTATTGGACAATTACACGGTGGAGCATCTGCGTGTGGTGGAGCCAATCTATCCGATGAATACGGTAAATTCAGTGTGTCTTGGGATCCAGCCGGTAGTAATACAACGAATCAATTGAAGTGCTGGTTAGACCCAAATAATTCCGGGGCTGGATTTATTAATGGTTTTGACCCAGCGAATGCTACTGTGGCACTTCTTGACGCAGGATTATCAGGTCCAATATTGGAATTAACAGCTTTCTGCGGAACTAATTACACACCGAAAGTAACGATAGCAAATTCAGGTTCCACTACCCTAACATCCGCAGTTGTGACCTATTCCATTGATGGTGGAGCGAATCAAACGCTTAACTGGAGTGGTTCTTTGGCTCAATGGCAGACCGAATTAATTTCGTTGCCAAGTGTTACTTTATCTGTAGGAAATCACACATTTAGTGCGTCTGTTGCAAGTCCAAATGTTGGAATTGATGAAAACAGTTTAAATGATGCAACAACTTATTCGTTAACCGTGAATGCCATCGATCAAACAATCGGCTTGCTGAAAGTAACCTTGTTAACGGATAATTACCCGGATGAAACGTACATGGAATTAACTTCAAGTAATGGAACAGTCGTTTGGTCTGAAGGAAATGAAAGCTTCGTCGGAAATTATGGAACAGGAAATAGTCCTGCGCCTACAGATCCAACCGCTCCTTTAGCTGGGAACACAACGTACAATTACGATATTCCAATTTCCATTTTTGACTGTTATACGTTTACTATTTACGATTATTATGGTGATGGATTGGGAGCTTCTCAATGGGGAGGAAACAATGTTGATGGAAACTTGACGCTCTTGGATCACACGAGTGCGGTCTTATTTACATTAACTGCTCCAGATTTTGCCGCTCAAACAGCTGATGTGGTGAAAATTACGGACGCTTCCGGATTAGATGAAATCACTTCCGTGAAATGGAACGTGTTTCCAAATCCAGCGAAAAACGTTTTGAACGTGACTATTCAAGATGGCCAAGCTCAGGAATTAGTGCTTTTAGATGTTTATGGGAAAATGATTTCACGTCAAATTATTCAAGGAAATGCAATGCAAGTGAACACGGAAAATTTATCCAATGGAACGTATTTTATACATGTTCAATTTGAAAATGGAAGTCGTTCAGTGAAGTCTTTTGTTAAACAATAAACTCAATTAGGAATGGCCGGAATCTATGTGCACATTCCTTTCTGCAAGAAACGATGTTCCTACTGCGATTTTCATTTTTCGACGACTTTCTCAAGTTATCGAGAGAAATTAATCGCAGCTATTTGTTCTGAATTGGTCATCAGAAAGTCTGAATTACACTATGCCCTCGTTGAAACAGTATATTTCGGAGGAGGAACCCCAAGCCTTTTAACGAAGGAAGAGTTAGCAGCTATTATGTCCACTATTCGTGAACATTTTGAACTGGCTGACTCTCCAGAAATCACCTTTGAGGTGAATCCAGATGATGCGACCACGGAAAACTTAGCGGATTGGAAAGCATTAGGCATCAACCGCTTGAGTATCGGATTACAGTCCTTTCAAGAAACGGATTTATCGTGGATGAATCGTTCTCATTCCACTCAGCAAGGTCAAACGGCTGTTCGTTTAGCCCAAGTAATGGGCTTCGATAACATCAGCATTGATTTGATTTATGGTTTACCTGAACTTTCCAACGATCAGTGGGTCTCGCATTTGAATCAAGCCTTGAATTTAAACGTTCAACACATCTCTTCTTATTGCTTAACCATTGAACCAAAAACGGCTTTGAATGATTTTGTAGCGAAGGGAAAGTTGACTCGTCCAACAGAGGACCAACAAAGTGAACAATTCGAATTGCTAGTGAGTACACTCGCTCTTGCGGGATTTGAACAGTATGAAATTTCCAATTTCGCGAAGGATCAGAAATACGCAAAACACAATTCAGCCTACTGGAACTTTTCACCTTACTTAGGCGTTGGACCAAGTGCTCATTCCTTTAATGGTCAACAGCGCAGGTGGAACGTAGCAAACAACACGAAATATTACCAACACGTAGGAAAAAACCAAGATTGGTTTGAAGTAGAAATTCTATCAGAATCAGAAAAATGGAATGAGTATTTCCTCACCGGACTTCGCACCAAATGGGGAATATTAAAGAAGAACATCCAGGAAATGGGTGGTATGAGTTCAAGCGAGTTAACGTTAATGGATTCTTACGTGAAGTCTGAATGGATGATTGAAGCTGACGCTTCTTTTGTGTTAACAGAAAAAGGGAAACTTCAGGCCGACGGAATCGCCTCTTCTTTTTTTCGTGTGGATTAAGCTTCTAGTTTTCCGATGAAAATGCTGTTTCCATCTATACGAACTGGACGCTTCAGAAAGGTGTATTCGTCAATAATAAATTGACGCATTTCAGCTTCAGAAAGATTTTTATCTTTCAATCCTAAGGTCTTGTATTTAATTGCTCGTTTGGAAAACAGGGCCTCGTAAGACCCTGCTAATTCCTTCATGAAATCCAAGTCTTTCGCTTCGATTCCCTGTGTTTTGATATCAATGATTTCATAGTCGGAGGTATCCGAAAATGCTTTTAACAGTTTGCGACAATTGTCACAGGTATTTAATTGATAAATTCGTTTCATTAACAAAACTCATCATACGCTGCAGCAAGATTCGCAGCAATCATTTGTGCACTTCCGCCTTCGATGTGATGACGCTCTAAGAAATGAACTAACTTACCGTCTTTGAATAAGGCAATGGATGGTGAAGATGGAGGATAAGGCAAGAAGTATTTTCTCGCTTGCGCCACTGCATCCGTATCAACACCTGCAAATACAGTTGTTAATTTGTTTGGGAATTTATCGTGGTGAAGGGACAACTTTACTCCAGGACGCATATTTCCAGCAGCACAGCCACAAACAGAGTTAACAACGACTAACATTGTTCCGCTAGTTTCGTTAATTGCTTGATCTACTTCTGCACTATTTGTCATTTGTTCAAACCCAACACTCGTTAGGTCGTCTTTCATTGGTTGTACTAATTCTGGTGGATACATTTTTTCCGATTTTAGATTACAAAATTACGGATAAGAATCAATTCTTCTTAAAACCTGGATTAGTTTCTTTTGGAAAGTAAGGCAAGAATTTCCTCAGGAGAAATATAGAAACCTTTTCCTTTTTTAATTCGACCCAATGCAGTCATGCCAAAGTGCTGAAGAAACTTAGAACTGTTCGCGTTTTCATTCCAAAACAGTAGAAATGATTTGGTCATCGCATAATTTTTTGCTTGTGGGACAACGGCCATTGCGAAGTAATCACAATAAAGCTGTTTTGGGAAAATCACTTTGCGTTTTTTCATCTGAGCGAGCAGTTTATTCTTGGAATAGGCACTGTACTTTAGTAAAAGTAATTGTGTGCTTGCGGTACTGTCTGTCCCCTCTTGATAAGCGATGCGGTGGTCTTTCAATCCACGGAGCCAATCCTTTAATTCCTTTTGATTGTTACCCTGTTTCTTTTGAAACTGATAACGTACATGCGCTTTAAAAACGTCCACTGAAGCTAAATCTGGACTAGTCCATAAATAATCGGAACTTAATTCCCTATATGTGGAAGGCTTATCCAAACTATCCTTCAAATAACTAATGACAAATGGATCCTTTCCGACCAAAAACCAATTGTTTTGAATCTGTTTCAGCTCGGATAATTCACCGTCAGAAAATCCATTTTGCACAGGTTGAAATGCTTGATTCTCCAAAGCTTTTATCCCAAGTAGTGACTGTACAAATACCAAATCGATGTTTGTGTTGAATCCATCTTTCTTCAAGCGGTATTGAATGGAATCTGCACGCATGTGAATGATTTCAATCGCAACTTTTTCTTTTTTCGACAATTCCGCAAAGAATTTAGCGTCTTTTGGGTAGAGAAAATCAGAGGCAATAACCAATTTTTTGTGCGCTAAGGGCTGGGCTTCATCAATCGAACATGCGAAAAGGCTAGCAACTAACACGACCAACAACAAGAAATCTTTGATTCTATCCACCTGTTAATTTTTTGATTTCATTTAATTTCATCAACGCTTCTACAGGTGTCAATGTGTTGATGTCAATTCCGATTAATTCTTCATGAATCTGCTCTAAAACAGGATCGTTTAACTGGAAAAAGCTCAATTGCATGTTGGGGTCTTTGTCCTTCTTGCTTTTTGTCTTTCCGCCGCTAGATCCAACATGTGCATGAGAGAATTCGAGGTCTTTCAATACTTGCTCTGCTCTTTTCAATACCATTGGGGGCATTCCTGCCATACGCGCCACATGGATTCCAAAGGAGTGCGCACTGCCACCTGGTGTTAATTTCCTCAAAAATAGAACACGGTCTCCAAGTTCCTTCACGGATACATTGTAATTGCGAATGCGTCCAAAACTTTTACTCATTTCATTTAACTCGTGGTAATGCGTAGCAAATAAGGTTTTGCATTTTGCTTTCGCGTTTTCATGGATGAATTCTGCAATTGACCATGCAATAGAGATTCCATCATAGGTACTCGTTCCTCTTCCAATTTCATCTAGTAAAATCAAACTGCGAGGCGAGATATTATTCAAAATACTAGCTGTTTCATTCATTTCCACCATGAAGGTTGATTCTCCAGAAGAAATATTATCCGAAGCTCCAACGCGCGTGAAAACTTTGTCGATTAATCCGATTTTTGCGGCATCAGCCGGAACGAAACAACCCATTTGTGCCATTAACACGATGAGTGCTGTTTGACGAAGAATCGCACTTTTACCACTCATATTCGGACCAGTGATCATGATGATTTGTTGGTCATTGTTATCGAGTAGGACGTCGTTAGCGATGTAGCTTTCTCCTACCGGAAGTCTACGCTCAATTACCGGATGACGTCCGTTTTTGATGTCTAAAACAAAACTTTCGTTGATTTCTGGACGGACATACTTATTTTCATTTGCTGTTTGCGCAAAGGAGTACAAACAATCCAAACGCGCAATGAGCAAAGCATTGTGTTGAATAGGCTGAATGTAATCTGCCATACTGAAGACAAGGTCCTGAAATAATTTGTATTCAATCGCATGGATTTTTTCCTCCGCTCCGAGAATTTTCCCCTCGTATTCTTTCAGTTCTTCGGTGATGTATCGTTCCGCATTGACGAGTGTCTGCTTTCGAATCCATTCCTCGGGAACTTTGTCTTTGTGGGTATTTCGTACTTCAATGAAATATCCGAAGACATTGTTGAAGGCAATTTTTAAACTAGGTATTCCTGTACGCTTCGATTCCCGTTCTTGTATTTGTTCGAGGTAATCTTTTCCGTTGAATGAAATTTCACGAAGTTCATCTAACTCTGTATGAAAACCTGATCGGATGATCATTCCTTTTCCAACTTGCGCAACCGGTTCATCGCAAAGTGTTTTGTCGATCAAATCGATTAAACTCTGACACGCATTCATTTGCTCCGTCAGTTTTTTCAAGGAAACTAAATCGCCGTCCTTCAGTAGTTCCTTAATGGGATCAATTTGCATCAATGTTCGACGCAAATGCATGACTTCCTTAGGATTGACTTTCCCAACGGCTACTTTAGAAATCAACCGTTCTAAATCACCAATTTCTTTTAGTCGCTGTCCAATTTCGTAGCTTATTTCGGGATGCCCCACCAAATAGTCTACAATGTCTAAGCGTTCTTCAATGGGTTTTTGGTCTTTTAAAGGCAAAACAATCCATCGTTTCATTTGACGTCCACCCATAGGAGTCAAGGTGTGATCTAAGACATCGGAAAGGGTGACTGCATTTTCATTGGTAGAATAAATCAATTCGAGGTTTCGAACGGTAAATCGATCGAGCCAAACGTATTTTTCTTCTTCGATTCTTGAAATCGTCGAAATGTGTCCCAAACGATGGTGTTGGTTTTCGTTCAAATAATGAAACACGGCACCAGCGGCAACAATGGCTGCGGATAATCCTTCAATCCCAAAACCCTTTAATGATTTTGTGCCAAAATGTTTCGTGAGCATTTCATTCGCGTACTCACTGGTATATACCCAATCCTCCACCCGAAACGTAAAATGATTTTCGCCGAACTGCTGTTCGAAATCCGTTCGCTTGTTTTTTTGGTAGATAATTTCGGTTGGTTCGAAGCCACTTATGAGCTTGTCGATGTATTCTTTGTTTCCTTGTGCCACCAAAAATTCTCCTGTGGAAACGTCTAAAAATGCGATGCCAATTGACGCTTTTTCAAAATGGATTGCACAAAGGAAATTATTTCGGGATTGCTCGAGTACCTGATCGTTAAAGGAAACGCCAGGAGTTACCAATTCCGTCACGCCACGTTTGACAATGGTTTTTGTCATTTTAGGATCTTCCAACTGGTCGCAAATCGCTACACGCTGTCCAGCTCGGACAAGTTTCGGTAAATACGTATCCAAGGAATGGTGAGGAAATCCAGCTAATTCAATTTCTGTTGCCGAACCACTTCCGCGTTTTGTCAGAATTATACCCAAAATGCGCGATGTTTTTATCGCATCTTCCCCAAATGTTTCGTAAAAATCTCCCACACGAAACAACAACAAAGCTTCCGGATGTCGGGCTTTAATTTGATTGTATTGTTTCATCAAAGGCGTTTCTGCGACGACTTTCTCTGTGTTCGTTTTTGACAAGTTGGGCAATTTAAAATTGGAATTTAAAATTAGGAATTTTTATGTGGTCTTCTACACCTATTTCCAAGAACATTTTAACAATTACTCTTAACTTTGATTCAAGATGAGCACTGAATCAAAAAACAAAAAATTAAAGCTTTGGGAACTGAACCGCGTTTCGGACGAAGTGTATAAAGAACAAGCGAAAAACCCGATCGTTATTGTTTTGGACGACATTCGCTCCTTGAATAACATCGGTTCTTTTTTTCGTACTGCTGATGCATTTAATGTGGAGAAAATTTACCTCTGTGGAATATGTGCTTGTCCACCTCATCGAGATATCCACAAAACAGCCCTTGGAGCAACGGAAACAGTTGCCTGGGAATACCGTTCGGATATTCTTGAGTTAACCTCCGAATTGAAACAACAAGGCTATGCCGTTTGTACGGTGGAACAAACCGAAGAAACGACTATGCTGCAGGACATTCATGCCTTACCGGATGAAAAGTTTGCCCTCGTTTTTGGAAACGAAGTAAATGGCGTAAATCAGCAGGTAATCGATGCTTCCAATTATGTCATTGAAATTCCCCAATTTGGAACCAAGCACAGTTTAAACGTCAGTGTTTGTGCAGGAATTGTCATGTGGGAATTTTGTAAACGCTACATCTAGATCGACATGAAACAGTTCGTTTTTATTTCTTGCCTTTTCCTTATCGGAAGCTTTTCAGCTCAAGAAATAAAAAATGTGCGTTTGTTAGATCATTGGTATTCAGATACCATCATGACGAGTTCGAGTCAGGTGCGATTCAGTAGTTGCTGGGCTTTTGTGCAAAACGGAAAGGAATATGCTGTCATTGGATCCACGGAAGGCGCACATATTTTTGAGCTGACAGACCAAGATAGTTTGCGTTTCGTGGACTTTGTTCCTGGACGTTTTCAGTCCGCTCAAGCCATTACACGCGAGTACAAACACTACCAAAATTACTTGTACGCTGTGTGCGATGAAGGCCCGAGTAGTCTTCAAATCATGGATGTATCGTACTTGCCCGATTCTGTGCACCTCGTTGCTGACTTACAAGATCAGTTTTTCGGAAAATCACACAATCTATTCGTCGATTCCGCAAATGCATTACTTTATTTGACCTTGGTCAATCCGATTGTCAATGGAAATGAACTTGGCATCATCCCCTTGCGTGTTTATTCTTTGTCCAATCCGATACTTCCAACGCTACTTTGGGAAGGACCAAACGATATTCCGGAGGTTCATGATCTTTACGTGAAGAACAATCGTGCGATTTTAAATTGCGGATTTGATGGCCTGCGGACCTATGATTTTAGCAATCCAAGCAATCCGGTTTATGTGAACAATTTGACCTTCTATCCACAACAAGGGTACAATCACCAAGGATGGTTGAGTCCGGATGAAAGCACCTATGTTTTTGCCGATGAAACTGCCGGATTACCGATAAAAAAATGTCAAGTGTCAGCGAACGGACAACTACAAGTCCAACAGTTTTTTGGAACAGAGAACGCCCCTTATCCCAAAACACCTCATAACATTCACATCACCAATGAGTTTGCGTTTGTGGCATACTATAATGACGGACTTCGGATTTTTGATTTACGTAAGAATCCACCCGCGGAAATAGGCATTTATGACACGTATATCGATAATGCCCAAACGAATGGTTTTTCCATGTGGGGAGCGTGGGGAATCCATGCATTATTGCCCAGTGAACGCATTTTAATTTCGGACCGAAACAATGGATTCTTTTTATTCGAATTCGACCGTTCGAAGTTCTTGACGCCAAGTACCGAACACGTGCAATTGTATCCGAATCCATCTTCTGTTGGAGAGGAAGTGTACATCCGATTACCGAATGATGAGGTATCAGCATTCAGTGTAAACATCTTAGATGCGAACGGAAACCTTGTCGCTGATTTTCACATTACGCAGCAATCATATGCGACTTTACCCATGGAATTAGCAGCAGGCTGTTACTTTGTTCGTGTAACATGGGCCAACTATCTTGGGGAGAGTCAGACAGAAATGTTAAAGTGGATTAAATACGATTAAACCAGACGAATGTAAAGAGTCTCATTCTCTTTACTCACCTTCAACAAGTTGTTTTTCGTCAACGTTTTTACACTGTTGTCCCAAACTTTATTACTCATTTCAGCAAATTGAGCCCTCAAGTCAGGCAAAACGGATTCTCCTTGTTTTTGCATTGCTGCGAAAATGGCTTGTTCGTTTTCGTTGAGTTCGATTTTCACACTTTTCGTTTCCGGTCTCATTTGTGGGAAGAACAAAATCTCTTGGATCGATGCGTTGTTGGTTAAGTACATAATCAAACGGTCCATTCCGATGCCAAGTCCACTTGTTGGCGGCATACCGTATTCCAATGCGCGTAAGAAATCTTGGTCGATAAACATCGCCTCATCATCTCCTTTTTCTTGCAAACGAAGTTGCTCTTCGAAACGTTCGCGTTGATCAATCGGATCATTTAATTCGGAGTATGCATTAGCAACCTCTTTTCCGCAAACCATTAATTCAAAGCGCTCCGTTAATTCAGGATTATCGCGGTGAACTTTACACAAGGGAGACATTTCTTTTGGATAGTCTGTGATGAATGTTGGTTGAATGTAATTTCCTTCGCATTTTGCGCCGAAAATCTCATCAATTAATTTCCCTTTCCCCATGGTTTCATCAACAGCGATACCCATTCCTTTTGCCGCAGCAAATAGTTCCTCCTCCGATTTACCATCGATGTCGAATCCGGTGAAATCAATAATGGATTGACGCATGGTTACGCGTTTGTACGGCGCACGGAAATCAATGTGGTGCTCACCAAAAGTAGCTTCTGTTTTTCCATTCACGCTCATCGCGCAATGTTCCAACAGACGCTCGGTGAAGTCCATCATCCAATTGTAGTCTTTGTAGGAAACGTAAATTTCCATTGCCGTAAATTCCGGATTGTGCGTACGGTCCATTCCTTCATTTCTAAAGTTTTTAGAGAACTCGTATACGCCATCAAATCCACCGACAATTAAGCGTTTTAAATACAATTCATTGGCAATTCGCATGTATAAAGGAATGTCCAAGGCGTTGTGATGTGTGATAAATGGTCTTGCAGATGCTCCGCCAGGAATTGCTTGTAGAATCGGCGTTTCAACTTCCATATAGCCAGCTTCGTTAAAAAAGTGACGCATGGCGTTGAATAATTTTGTTCGTTTCACAAACACTTCTTTCACGTGTGGATTTACGACTAAATCAACATAACGTTGACGGTAGCGCAATTCCGGATCGGTAAATGCATCGTGTACGTTTCCATCCGTATCCGTTTTTGGAAGAGGAAGTGGACGTAGGGATTTACTCAACACAGTAAAGGAATGTACGTGAACAGAAATTTCACCTACCTGTGTTTTGAAAACACGTCCTTTTACACCAATAAAATCGCCTAAATCGAGCAATTTTTTGAAGACTTCGTTGTAAAGCGTTTTGTCTTCATCCGGACAAATTTCGTCGCGGTTAAAGTACACTTGAATTCTTCCTGAAGCATCTTGTAATTCAGCGAACGATGCTTTCCCCATGATGCGTTGGGACATCATTCTTCCTGCCAAACAAACTTCCTTTCCGTCTTCAAAATCCTGCTTCAGGTTGTGTGCATACGCATCTACGGGATACAAAGCAGCTGGATAAGGGTCGATGCCCAAATCACGTAATTTTTGAAGGGATTCTCTTCTCAGGATTTCCTGTTCAGAAAGTTCGATATGACTCATTGGATTTGAATTAAGACTACAAAGATAAGTCATCTCATGAAAATTACTAATTCCTGCTCCGGAATTGGCATAAAATTAATGTGACAAACTGACAAATACGCGTTCATAAGTACGCTTCGAAGCAGTGAATCGAAAGTCAATCTAATCCTATCTTCGTCATACAACTATGAAAACATTCCTCCGGATTTCTGTAAAATGGATTTTCATCCCACTTTTAAGCATCTTTTTGCTGATATCGGGACTTGTTTTTTTCTTCAAGGATCGCATTTGTAGACTGGTATTAACGGAAGTGAATACGCATTTAAATGTCCCGCTTAAAGTTTCCGATATGGACCTCGTTTTCTGGTCAACCTTTCCGAATTTGTCGGTGGATTTTGAGCACTTGTTTATTCAAGAGTCGCTGCCGAATGCACAGGTTTCGGACACTTTTTTTTACACGGATCAATTGCGTTTAACGTTTAATCCGTGGGATATTTATCAGGGAAAATACCACGTGAAACGGGTGAACGTGAGTCCAGGAAAACTAGCCATTCGCTACGACGCACGTGGAAAAGAAAACTTCGACATCTTTAAACCGAGTCCGAGTGAGACGAAAACGGA
>CANGJM010000007.1 GCA_947454525.1 Flavobacteriales bacterium
ATCGAAATATTCTGGCATATTATTTTAGTGCTCGTATTGTTAACTATTTCTTCACGTGGACATTCATTGCTGATCAAACGTAATCATTTTTCATTTAAGTAAGTAATTTTACCTTACCCGATGTTCTTTGGCATCTTGTTCATTCTCGTATAAACAAGCCCAAGCAATATTTTGCAATTCGTCCAGCGAATGAGGCATCGTTTTTGTTGAAGATTTCATCAGAAGGACATGTACATCGATCGGAAATGTATGAAAATGCTCAAAAGCAGATTCATCCACTCTATTAACCAAGTAAAACGTGGTGACATCCACACCTAATAGTCCGTATTTCTGTCCAATTAAGGGCTGATCGACTTCTACCGCTAACACATTTCTGCCGTCCAGCTGTAATCGTTTAAAATCTTTGATTGTTCTTGGGATTTCAAAATCCTGGAATTCGTATGACGCTAAGTAAAGATTCATATGCTAAATAGGGGTTTGACACCTGGGAATTCTGTTTTTATCTGTTAAGTATTTCAGTGCGCTATGAAGGTTTCACACGTATTTTTTTTTGCCGGTTTTCAAAATAAAAACGACACGGAATAAATCTACCATTACTTTTGGGATTTTGTAGCTGTTTTTAAATCGAAACGCGTTCGAAGGATCCATTAGGTTTTTGGATCACCTTAAATTTCAGTTCCTTTTCCAATTGTTTTTTTTCGTAGATTTTGAAAAATTCCCTCGACCAATATTTCATGTCATTTTTAACAGTGAGGTGAACGTTTATCTGCTGACAATCAAAAATAATGGAGTCTTCAAGGACATGGTCATATAATTCTTTTGAAATCTGAAAGCCGATATTTCGAATACTATCAGCATTCACATTAGCGCTTAAGATTTTTGTTTTGAGGTAAATATCATATGAGGACATTCCTAACGCATATAAACCGATTATTTGAGAATCCATTTCAATATGATCATGCCCCCTTTTTTTTAATTCCTCAATAAATTGAATTTCTTTTTTTGTTAATGGTTTTTTTTTCCAATTCCTTGCTTCCAATTCTGTTTGATTGCTGAAACAAGAAACAAGAGGCAGTAACAAAAAGCTTATCAGAATGTATTTCATCGTAATAGTGTTTTTAACCTATGATCCAAATAGCGAGTTTTTTCGAGATGCGTTAAAAAAATCAAGAAAGCTCCACCTTGCGTTTAATAAATGGAGATCATAGATGAGTAATTGTTTTTTTAGATTCATTCTTCATACCTCAAAATAGCGCGTTGTGGATTCGCCATCCAATATTCCACAGAAACGGTGTTTCCTTCCCTTAATTGTTTAAATTTCGCATAATCGATAGGGATATCCTGCTCTCTCTCAAATGATACGCCCGCAAGCGTATACGCATACCTTACAGCATACGCCTTACCGAAGGGCCATTTATAATTAACTATTTTTAATACATTGCCTGGACAAAAATCCGTTTTTTCATTTGCTAAAAAAACAGGTTTAGTATAACATATTTCAACTTTTTTCGGATTTAAGGTATCATATTTCAGAAGGTACAGTTCATTTTGGATTTCACCATAATGCGAACGATTGAATCGAGTAGTATAAAATTGCGCTCCTACTTTGTAATGGATATCCTTATTTCCAGTAACTCCTTCCACAGAGCCATAAGTTTCTTTGTAGCCGGAATGAAGTTTTACCTCGTCATCTGAACAGGAGTTTAAGAATAAAAACATCAAACAGAAATAATAGAAACTATTCATTTTCTTTCGATTTGAGTTCGCAGAGCCATTTCGTTGAATGGAGCGGAATAGAATCTCCAGTATACACTTTCAAGTAGTTCACTTCTTTCGTTTGTGCATGACACACAAAATTGAATTCCGTTTCAAAACGATTGGGCGTTGATTTCCCGACTTTAATCCAATAACACGGGTCGCTTTCACTTGGATATCGATAGGTGAGGTAATCGAAGTCGCTTTGTCCGCCTTGACTTTTGATGCTTTTCGATATGACATCCACAAAGTATTGTTCAAGTGTGTCATTTTTTTTCAGGACACCGCTGTCACTTGCCGTAGGGACTTTCGCCTTCGTTCGATCCGGTTGTTTTTGATGGTTTCCACTGCAATTCACACAGATCAACAGTAAAAAAAGTAAGTTATATCCCTTCATTTTTCTTCATTTATTTCAATCCTGCTTTTTTACGAATGAAACCATCTTTTTATAAACCGTTGCGGGAGTTTACTTTTTCGAATCCACAAAGTGAAACCATAAATAGGCAACTCCTAATCCCAACGCAAAAAACAAGATACTCGGAGCAATTTTAATTAAAAAATCGACATCAAAATAACTTAAAGTAAAGTACCCCGACATGTGCACACTCACCAAAATGATAAACGTTGGCTTCACATTTTTTTCGTCGAAAAATTTTCTATTCTTCATCTTCGTTTTGTTCTTTTAATTGTTGAATGGCTAATGCTACTTCAGCTGCTAATTTGTCATCGCTAAAATAACTTGGTTCTTTCCTTCGTTCTGTTTCATCAGGCTCGTAAAAGTCGAGTTGATACGCAAGTTCGGTTAAAATTTCATTGGCATTTTCAGCATTCCAATTGGATTCCTGAAATTAAGAAATGAACCGCCTTCTATTTAGCTTATCACTTACTATTTTCTCTAAAATTTCCATATTCCTTGTTTGTCAGACCTCTTTCATAAACCAAATGATGAATGGTTTGGATGATGCTTGAATGATCGTTGTAAAATTAATGATTATTCAAATGTCCAGTTTTTGAATTGATGAATCGACAAACACTTTTTCCCGTTTAGAAAAAAATGTATTTCATCTTTCTGTTTATTCACAACGATAGCGTCCACTGTTCTTTTTGTTGAAATATCCAAATCTGAATAATCAAAATTAAAATAACGAAAAGCAAACGCTGTTTTCTGATTGTTTAAACTTACGTTAAAAGATAGAGAATCACGTTTTTTTGCTTCAAGTATAGGGAAATCGTTTAATGAATAAAGCATATCGTTATAGGCGATTTTCAGAAGGTCATCTGTTTGTAATTTTCCATGTTCGAAATGTACATTTAATTGATTTAAATCTTGACTTTTTCTTTTCTTCGAAATCATCATTCGGAGTTCATCTAATGGAATAAATGTAATGGATTTATTCGTTTCTTTCACTTTTCGGCAAGTGATGGAGTGAAAAGTTGTATTGCCTAAAGAAGTTAAATGAAAGGTGTTATTCGTGCTCCAGTAGTTACATTCGGTGTTCGAAAAACGTGTGTGCTTGTTTTGGAAAAAATGATACACTGTTCTACCTTCATTTGAATGATTACATCCAAATAATATCCAAATTACAAAGGTTAAAACTAATTTATTCATTGTCTTCATTTAAACCTTACTGTTACCATTCCCTTGAATAATCGTGTCATCGAGTTTAGAAGCTTCAATTCCAAGTACTAAATCAGCAATGGTTAGCACTTTTCTAGCGGACCAACTAAATAGAACTCCCTCGTCATCAAAATATTCCGCGGAATTAAACGAAGTTACATCAACATGGAAGTGTGTGCCATAAGCAAGCATAAATTCGACAGCATCCGTGCCCGTTAATCCGACATCCTCGAAAAGTCTAGAATGCGGACCGAGGGAAACGTTCGTAGATAACAAGGTTTTTGCATGAATAAATGCAATTAACTCCTTTAAAAGCTCGTTTTCCATGGGATATCGTTCATGAGGTTTGTTATAAAGAAGCATATCTTGGTAGTCAAGATAGTTGTTTTAAGTAATCAATAGCTTGTCAAAGGAAAATACCAACAATCCACAAAAGGAAAATAGGGACAATCCAAAAAAATAAAAAAGTCAAAACAATTCTTCTTTTACTGTAAGAAAATATTTTGGTCAAGGTTTCAATCACTTCATTGTACCGGTTTTTGTATCGTTGCAAAATCAAAAAATGAACAACAATGAATAATGTTATTCCAAATGCAACGATTGCTGTTTTGTCATATACGATCCATTTATGTGAAATACATATCCCAAAGGCAATGGAGGACACAGACAAGCTCAATAAAAACACCATGATCGACAAAGCATTTTTACTTCTACCCTCGATATCTTCGCTCGTACGTTTGTTAACGATGAATAAAAAATGATGGGTAATGTATAAAACGTAATCTAATACCTTCATTTGTCTTGTGACTTTTCTTCTCGTTTCAAATGTAGTTATTTTCCGAAATAACCATTCTCCCAGCGCTTTTTTTGTCCTGATCACGCAAGAAATTTACTAATAAATATATGTAAATGCATATAATATATTACCTAATCATTTTAATTATATCTATTAACATATAATTGTGTATATTTGACCTTAATTATATTTAGAAGCATATAATGAATCAGATTTCAACATTTGTAAAAGAGCGCCGTAAATCGGTCGGTTTGACTCAAGAGGAATTTGCGGAGCGTACAGGCGTGGCCTTAACGGTCCTGCGTAAAATTGAGCAAGGTAAAACCAATTTAAACATGGATAAAGTAAATCTTGTTCTTCAAATGTTTGGACATGAATTGGGTGCTTTACCAAGCAAAGAAATTAGTCAGAGTGAATCATGAGACAAGCAAAGATTTTTTATGAGGATAAACTAGCTGGCATCTTGACCCAAACAGATGAAGGGAAATACACTTTTCTCTATGAAGATGATTATATTAAAAAATACCCATTGGATATGATCACATTCTCCATGCCCGTTTCTAGCTTTGCCTATCATGACAATCGATTATTTCCATTTTTTGAAGGTTTAATTCCAGAAGGATGGTTGTTGGACATTGCTTCCAAAAGCTGGAAAATAAATAAAAATGACCGCATGGGTTTATTACTAACATGCTGTAGGAACTGCATTGGAGCAGTAAGCGTAGAACCGATAATTTCGGAGGATGAAGCATAAGTGTTTATTTTGTTATCGACCACTAACTGGAACTACTGACTTCCATGAAGCTTGCGCAAAAAAGTTTTTTGGAACGAATCTAGCGCCATCGTTACTTCATACAAGCAATGAAATGCAATCACTTGCTCAACAAAATATTGATCGTAGTGTTGCTGTTCCCGGTGTTCAACCAAAACTTTCCATGTCACTTATCAAAGAAGTAGCTGATGGACCCCATAGCAGGTTAACTGTAGTTGGTGCCTTGGGTGGAAATTACATTTTTAAACCCCCATCTGATTCTTATCCCGAAATGCCCGAAAATGAACATGTAACAATGCGGATTGCTGAAGAATTTGGTATTAAAGTAGTTCAATCTAGTTTAATACACTTGGCATCAGGTGAACGCTCATTCATTACCAAACGAATTGATCGAAAAAATAACGGTGAAAAAATACATATGTTGGATATGTTTCAAATAACAGAAGCCAATGACAAATACATCAGTACAATGGAGAAAGTTGGAAAAGCACTAAAACAATACTCGAGTAATACAATGTTAGATGCCCTTTTCTTTTTCGAATTAACCCTATTTAGTTTTATAACTGGAAACAATGACATGCATCTCAAAAATTTCTCAATGATTAAATCAAATACTGGATGGGTGTTGGCACCTGCATATGATTTATTGAATGTTCGGATTATCAATCCAAAGGACAAAGAAGATTTAGCATTGATGTTAGGGGGTAAAAAAAGAAACTTAAACCGAAACTACTTTGTGAAATTTGGTATTGGTTTAGGCTTGACGCCAAAACAAATTGAAGGTGTTTTCAATCGCTTTGAAAAAAATAAATCGAAAGCACAAGAATGGATTGAAATGTCATTTTTATCTCAAAAAATGAAAACAGCCTATCTTGAATTGATGAATGAGCGGTATTTTCGGCTTAAATAAAAATTGTTCATCATTCCAAAATCACCATTCCCCCAACACTTTTTTTGTCCTGATCACTCAGGAATTTCACTTTTAACGGAAAGCCCTATCTTTGTTCTATGCGCATCGATATACTTACTGTTTTGCCTCAATTATTGGAAAGTCCTTTCGCGGCCTCTATTATGAAGAGAGCACAGGATAAAGGACACGTGGAAATTCACGTCCACAACATTCGGGATTACTCCACGGATAAACACAAAAATGTAGACGATTACCAATACGGAGGAGGAGCAGGAATGGTGATGAGCATCGAACCAATTGCTGCCTTGATTGAAAAATTGACTTCCGAACGTAGCTACGACGACATCATCTACATGACGCCGGATGGAAAAGTCCTGGATCAAAACGATTGCAATCAAATGTCGCTGTGTGAAAACATCATGATTCTATGCGGACATTACAAAGGCGTGGATGACCGCATACGTCAGCATTACATCACGAAGGAGATTTCCATCGGTTCCTATGTGCTTTCGGGTGGAGAATTAGCTGCAGCGGTTGTCGTAGATGCAGTGGTTCGACTCATTCCAGGAGTACTGAACGATGAAACGTCTGCCTTAACGGATAGTTTTCAAGATAATTTACTCTCTCCGCCGGTTTTTACACGTCCACCTGAATTTAAGGGGTGGAAAGTGCCGGATGTCTTGCTTTCAGGAAATCAAAAGGAAATTGATCGCTGGCGAGAGGAGCAAGCGTACCAACGCACCAAAGAGCGCAGACCAGATTTGTTAGAAGATTAAAATTTAAACACGATGAAATTAAAATCGATTCTATTCATTGCCGTTATTTTCATTTCCATGAATGCGATGGCGACTCCAAAAGATTCTGCGTACACCTATCGCTTTTCTGTAGAGAACCATTACGGACATTCTTACTTGAATTTTCAACTGGATTCTTCCTGGTATTTTATGAAGGAAAACTTTCGAGAGCATTTTGTGTACAACGAGTTCGTGAATCCAAGTTTGAAAGAAGAATTGAACATTATTCAGTTGGCTGCTGATTTTTCGTTAGTGGAAGCTGGAAAAACCAAAATTCCTTCGAAAATACTTGCCTTGAACTTCAAGGAGGTCACCAAACAATACAAGTCCGCTGAATACGAGCAGAAGATGGGCTACGTGCAATTGGATATTCCACACAAAAAAGCAATCCTGAACTTGAAAATGTTGGGAATCGGGAAAGGATTTTTGCTCGTGTATGAATTGCACGATCAATCTACGTGGATGATGTGGTATCCGGGATTGACGGAAGCGAAAAATGATCTTTTGAAAATGCGTGAAGGCAACGCGGATAAGATGATTTTGGAATCATTTGTACCAATTGACAAGAAGGATCCATCCAAGGTCGAACTTCATAATGATACTAGCTTTGTTGACGCGGAGTTTCAAGGTGGTTATGAAGGACTATCAAAATTCGTTAATGAAAATTTGGAAATTCCTGTTTCATTTATGGAATCTGCGAACGTTGAAAATGGAAGTTCTTCCTGTCGCGTTAACATGAGATTTGTCATAGGTAAGGACGGGTCAATAAATGATTTTTATGTTGACAACATGAATGACGTTTTTATGCCTTCTTTGGTGAATGTGAGCATCAAACTATACCGTGAAATGCCAAATTGGACTCCAGCAAGTGAGCAGGGAAAACCCATTTCAATTTTCCTGCGTTTGCCTTTGAAATTTCAGGTTTTTTAATTTTTTTTCTATCGGATGAAGCATCTTTTATGTAGTGCCTTGTTGCTTTTTGTATCAGTTAGCTGTTTTTCACAATCCAACTGGACAGGAAACACTTCTCCAACGTATCCAGCATTAATTGAGCACCTCCAAAAACTGGACAAAACACACAAGGAACTTTCCCTGTACAACATGGGCCCCTCGGATTACGGATTGCCCATTTACGTGTTTGTCATCAACGGAGGGAAGGATTCCACACGTACTTTTGCGAAAGCACAAGCTGGAACAACGATTCTCATCAATAATGCGATTCATCCCGGTGAACCGGATGGCATCAATGCCTGTTTGATTTGGTTGGACCAATGGATCGCACAAGGAAAACCCTTGGAAACGAAAAATGGCGACAAATTACCGGTGATTGCGTTTATTCCGGGGTACAATGTCGGGGGAATGATGAACCGTTCTTCGACGAGTCGCGCGAACCAAAATGGACCAGAGGAATACGGTTTCCGTGGAAGCACCCGCAATTTCGACCTGAACCGCGATTTTATCAAAATGGATTCGAAAAATGCGTTTACGTTTGCGAAAATCTTTCATTCCTTGGATCCAGATGTGTTTATCGATAACCATGTGTCCAACGGCGCGGACTACCAATACACCCTGACGTACATCGCTTCGATGAAAGAGCGCATGTCCCCACAAATGAATGAACTAACCTACGGGAAATGCATTCCCTATTTGGAAATGAACGTCAAACAACACGGTTGGGACTTGTTTCCCTACGTGGAATTGAAAGGGGAGACACCTGCGCAAGGAATCCATGCCTTCAATGATTTGCCGCGTTATGCAATGGGTTACGCTTCCTTGTTTCATTCGATTAGTTTTACGGTGGAAACACACATGTTAAAACCTTTCCCGCAACGCGTACAAGCGACCTTGGCGTTTATGGATGGAATCATTTCATTTACGACAGTAAACGCGCTAGAAATCGAAGCAAAGCGCAGTGCTGCTAAATTGTGGGCAAGAAACCTGCGTCAATATGCCTTCAACTATCAACTCACGGAAAAAGCGGATTCGATTTCGTTCAAAGGCTACGAGCATTCGTTTCCCTTGCATCCCATTACTGGATTAAAAGAATTGACCTACGACCGAACCAAACCGTACGAACGCATGATTCCGTGGTTTAAAACGTATGTCCCGAAGGATTCTGTTGCCGTTCCGGAATACTACGTCATTGGTGGACAAGAACAGGAAGTCATCGATCGCTTGACTGCAAACCATGTCCTTTTTGAAACCTTGACTTCAGCGTCCATCGACACCTTGCACGTGTTCTCGGTGAAATCGTACAAAAGTCCGGCCCAACCTTACGAAGGACACTTTAAATTGTCTCAGATTGAAGTAGGGGAGAGCGCGCGCGCAATGGATTTGAAGCCAGGAGATATCCTGATTCCAAGTCAACAAGATGCAGCGCTGTTCATTCACGCATCCTTGCAACCGAGAGCAGAGGATTCTTATTTAACTTGGAATTTCTTTGATTCGTATTTGCAGCAAAAGGAATATTTCTCAAACTATGTCTTCAAGGATCAAATCGCTGATATTCTGGCGAAGAATCCACAATTACAGGAAGAATACCAACTGCGCAAAGCAACGGATGAGAAATTTAGAAATTCCGAATGGGATCAACTGTATTTCATCTACAGCCGTAGTCCATATTTCGAGCAAACCTTTATGCGCTTGCCGATTTATCAGAAATTCTAAACGAAGGTTTTAGAAGGAAGGACAAGAAATACGACGGAAGTCCTTCATTTGTTTTTTACATTTCAAGTTGATTCCCATGGAGATTTCATGAGATCCACCTGTTACACCACCTAGTTGAGACACAGTTAAGTCGTAGCTGTAGCCAATTCTGAATTTCTCTGTGGTGATTCCTAAACTCACGATAAACGCATCGCGGTTGCGGTACCACGCTCCAATCGTAAAGGCTTCGTATTTCAAGTAAGCTCCAATATTAAACTGTTGGAATCCATTCTGGTATTGGTAGATGACATTTGGCATCAAGGTCGTGCTGCTTGAATAGCGTCCACGTTGACCAAGTTTGATGTTCGCACCCATGTGTCCAGTAACGCGAATCGGTAATCTCGAATCACCTAAAATCATCGATTCATCGGGACGATTTAAATGGTGCGCAGCCACTCCAAAATAGAAGTTTTTCGTGAATCCAACCATTCCAGCGGAAACGTCAAAGAAGCCATGTGAACCATCTCCTCTTGGAACATCTCCTGTTTGATAGATGAATCCTCTGCGTGGGTCGATCATGTCCCCAAAAGTCAATTTACTCCAGTCTAAATACTTTTGGAAATACGCTGCTTGTCCACCGAACATAATGCGGAATTTGCGATTCACTTTTAAGTAATACGAATACGTTCCAGCAATCATCGATGTCTGAATCGTTCCTTGTCCCTGTTGGTCGTGCATCGCCATGATGCCAACTCCACCGGACAAATTCTTTGCGTAGGTATCGTATGCTGCTGCGTAGGTAATGTAATTTCCAGTTAATTGCGGCCATTGGTTGCGGTAATTCAAAGCAATCCTTGGACAGCCACTTGATCCTGCCAGGGCTGGATTCAAATAAACTGGATTTGAATAGAATTGTGTAAAGGTTGGATCTTGAGCCATGGAATGAAAACTCACGTAAAAAAGACCAAGTAGGATGAGGTTTTTTAAGTTCATAGTAGTAGTTATAGGCTGATGTATCTGCGCGCTTTTTTGCTAACAGAAGAATGAATACGTAGGGTTAATTGATGTGTGTAAGTTCGTTGTTGTGTGCTCACTAAAGTGCCAAAACCGGATTGTCCAATCAAAGCAAAATTCTTTCCAACATATCCGAAGGATACACTTCCGGTGTTTAAGTTTCCGTAGGAAAGTCCGAGTTGTGCTTTTCCTGCTTTAAACGTAAATCCACCGAAGAGTTGTTTTTGGTAATTGGAATGTTGATAGATTGCGTAGGGAGCAAAAATCAATTTTTCATTTCTTGAAATGTACTGTGTTCCCGTGATGAGGTTGAGGTTTCTTGCTGCGGCCATGGTTTCTCCGTTATTAGAGAAAATATTTTCATTGTGTTTGAAAATGTTCGTGATTTGTCCACTCAAGAAAAAGAGTGGTGTGTGTATGGTTAATCCAGCATCTAAATCGCGGTACCACAAGGTGCGTCCGATGGCCAAATTCGGATCGAATTGAAACTGGTTTACTTGTCCCGTATTGTATTCAACAGAACTTTCATTCACCATTTTCACTTGATTTAAGGTGTATGTTCCATTTTTGAATCGAACAGCTGGTTCCAAGGAGATTTTGCGCGACAAGGCAATTTTTGGCGAGAAAATCAAAGCGAAATTGCCGTTTCGAATGAGTCCAGTACTAAAGTCATCGTAATTTACTTGTATACCGAATCCCGCACGCATGTTTCTCGAGTAAGCGTCCAGTGAAAGTTGGTTGTTCAGTTTAAATTGGGCTGGATTTTCCAAAGAACGAATGGAGCTTAACATTTGAAAACGTGTTTGTGAAGTCGTTCCAACTGAACTAAAGTTTAAGTCGAGATTGCTTTGTCCAGGCATCGTGTAATCGTAACTCTGGTTGTTGCTCAGTCCGATTTCTTTCGATAAAAGCTGATCGATTTTCTTGAACAGGTCGATATTCCCTAAACTGATTTCGGCAGCATCAAGTTCTGCATTCACACTTAACACTTCGTTTTTGAAATCGGTACGGTATCCACCGACAATCATTCCTTTCAATGCGTGCAAGTTGATTCGTTCAAATTCCATGGTAGAAATGGGAACATTGGAATTCGACAACTTGAAATCTGAAGATTCTTCCACAACGGGATGTGTCGTTTCGTTTGTTGATCCAACTCGAGACAAGGAGCCTTGTTCAGTTGATGGATTCAAAGAAAGATGATCAGTCGTTTTCCTTGTCGTTTCATAAGGAGTAGAAACAGGCGTGTAGAGTGATGGTCCGTTAACAGAAGAAACAGACTGATCAGATTCAGTTCTTTTAATGGTTGCGTTGGTTATTTTTTGTTGAGTGCGAGCTGTGTTCTTTTTACCACTTTGAGCATTCACCGAGGAGGTATGTGATTCTTGTTGTTGGTTCGTATAGAAAAGAGAAATTCCAGTGGTGAACAGAATCAAGAGGCTCAATAGTGCCAAAGCAGGTTTGTAGGATCGTTTTTTGTAGAGTCGTTCTTTGCGTTCGAAAACCATAGGTGCCACATCCACTTTGGACATTTCCCATGCATCCATGTCCACTTCAAGGTCCGGATGATTCATCAGAAACAATTCTAATTGCTGTTCTTGCTCCGCAGAAAGATTTCCTTCCGTGTAGTCAAATAGCCAGCGATCAATGTTTTCGTGTGTCGGTTGCATTAGGCAAGTAAAAAAAGTCCTTTTAACTGTTTCTTTAATTTCAATCGCGCTCTGAATAAATATACTTTGACTTGAGCTGAAGGAATGCTGAGCATGTCCCCAATTTCTTCGTACGTATATCCTTCCAAATCGCGTAACAAGAGAATACTTTTCTGTAGGGGAGGAAGGGAGCCGACCATTAAATCGATTGCCTGTTTCGATTCAAACGACTGATCTGGTTTTTCAAAGCCAGATTTATCGATAGAATCTAAGTGAAGCTTCTGTGTTTTTTTTCGGTGTAACTGATTCAACATCGCGTTGTGCACACAGGTAAAAAGCCAGGATTTCACTTTTTCTTTCTCTACTTTTTCTCTATTTAACCACAATTTTTCAAATGCATCTTGAACAACATCCTGAGCATCCTCCGAATCCTTCAGAAAATGAACTGCATAGCGATACAATGAATCGCTTATTTGTTCTACGGAATGATTGTATTCAGCACTAGTCAAAATTGTAGTATTACAGTTAAAACAAATTGAACTTATCAAAAGTTACACGTCCATGAAAAAAAACAGTAACTACTTAACGAGTAAACTTACAAAATTATTAGCAAGAAGAAAAAAAGGGGAGTTAGAACCCGAAATTATCGAAGCCCATTTGGGTGAGTTCTTGGTATTTCTCTTCGTTAAATTCGTACAAAGAAGAAGGTTTGTGTGGAACACCGCGTTGTTTTTCCTTTAAGTTAGAAAGGATGTTTAATTTTTGAATTTTGCGACGGAAATTTCTTTTGTCCAAGGGTTTGTCCAAAATACTTTCGTACAAACGGTGCAGTTGACTTAAGGTGAATTTTTCAGGCAACAGGTTAAATCCGATGGGTTGAATTTTGATCTTCTGCTTTAATTTTTCTTTTGCCGCTTGAAGGATTTCGAAATGGTCAAAGGCTAATTCAGAAATTTCATTCACTGGCGCCCATCCGGCATTTTTCGCGAAGGAAGATGCGTGAGGCAAATAATCTTCAATTTTCACCAAGGAAAAATAGGCAACGGTAATTACGCGAGCATCCGGTTGTGCCCTGATGGACTTCAACCATTCGCGGTCAGATTCCTTGTGAATGCGAAATGGATCACCAAAAGCACCGACTTGTTCGAGGTAGATGTCTTTTAATCCTGTAAGTTCGTCCAAAACACGGCTTGCAGCTTGATCTAAATTCTCATTGTCGTAGATGAGGTTTCCCGGCAAGGCCAAACGAGGTCCTTTCTCTGCAGAAATCTCTCCACGGTCAATAACGAGCACGGTTAATTTTTCCAAGTCGAATCCAAAAATCACACAGTCCACAGAGACATTTGGATTTAATTCAGAACCTATTTTTTTAAGATTATTATGCACGAAAGAAGGATTTTGTATATATTTGGAAAGTGTAAAAATGACACAAAGACTCAAATTATCATTTTAGAGATATGTATTTTATAGTAGAAAGTGGTTCAACTAAAAGCGATTGGGTTTTAGTTGATAGCAAAAATAACCAAAGTTTTTATTCAACAATGGGCTTTAATCCATATTTTCATTCATCCGATTTGATTGAAACGGAATTAAAGAAACAAGTGGACATCCTCGCAGTTGCAGATGAAGTCCGTGGAGTTTATTTCTATGGCGCTGGTTGTTCAAGCGATGAAATGAATGAAATTGTTGAAATCGGACTTAAAAGAATTTTCACAAATGCAGAAATTGTGGTTGATCATGATTTGCTTGCGTGTGCGTACGCGACGTATTCAGGTAATCCAGCCATTTCATGCATCATCGGTACAGGTTCCAATTCTTGTCTGTTTGACGGGAAAGAATTAAGTGAGGTTGTTCCAGCATTAGGATACATTCTTGGCGATGAGGGAAGTGGAAGTTATTTCGGTAAGCAATTATTGAGTAATTTCTTGTACCACAAACTTCCTGCTCACGTCGAAGCGGACTTTATTTCCACGTATCAATTGGATAAAGATCAAATCGTGAATCACGTGTACCGTGAGCCGAATGCCAATGTGTACATTGCGTCATTCATGCCATTCATCGCGAAACATAAAGATGAGCCTTTCTTTAGTGAAATGGTTTATGCTGGATTTAAGAAATTCATGGAAGTACACGTGTGTTGCTATGAAAATTTCCAAAATACAGAAGTTCACTTTGTTGGTTCTCTTTCTAAAATATTTGAGTCTGAATTGAATAAAGCAGCTGGAGAATTGGGTGTTACTGTGACATCCATTATTCAGAAACCCGTAACCGGACTCGTTCATTACCACCTAAATTATATCCTTAATCTTCAAACTGTAAAAACATGTTAAGATCCATACTATTTGCCTCATTGTCATTCATTGCCTTTTCATCGATTGCGCAGCGAAACACACCGGATTGGGCTCAAAATGCGACGATTTATGAAATCAACGTACGTCAATTTTCCAAGGATGGAACATTTGCGCAAGTAACGAAACAGCTTCCACGCTTGAAATCCATGGGTGTGGATATCTTGTGGTTAATGCCGATTCATCCGATTGGGGTGAAAAACCGCAAGGGATCTCTTGGGAGCTATTACGCGGTACAAGATTACAAAGCCGTGAACCGTGAATTTGGGGATTTAAATGATTTTAAAACCTTGGTAAATAAAGCACATGAATTAGGAATGTACGTCATCATTGACTGGGTTGCGAATCACTCTTCTCCCGATAATGTTTGGTTAGAAGAAGGACATCTTGACTGGTATACATTAGATTCAACTGGAAATGTTCAACCAACCATCGGTACAGATTGGTGGGATGTTGCTGATTTGAATTATGACAATCCAGCTATGCGTATAGAGATGATCAAATCCATGAAGTATTGGTTGACCGATGCGAACATTGACGGTTTCCGTTGTGATGTTGCAGGTTGGGTTCCAATGGACTTCTGGATGGAAGCACGTGCAGAATTACAAGCAGTGAAGCCAATCTTTATGTTAGCGGAAGCAGAGGAAGTTCCATTGCACGATGCATTTGAAATGACTTATGGGTGGAATTTTCACCACATTATGAACGATGTGGCGAAAGGTAAAAAAGATGCCACAGCCATTCAAGAATACGTGAAAACAAATAAATATCCAGGAAACGCTTACCGAATGAATTTCACGTCAAACCACGATGAAAACTCTTGGAATGGAACAGAGATGGAACGAATGGGTGATGCGCGCTTTGCTTTGGCTGTTTTAGCAGCAACCATTGAAGGAATGCCGTTGGTATACAATGGACAAGAAACATCTCTTGATCGTCGTTTGAAATTCTTCGACAAAGACAGCATCGAGTGGAAAAAAATGGACCTTGTTCCTTTCTACACGAAATTGCTGAAATTACATCAAACGAATGATGCACTGTGGGTAAATGACGGAACCAATCAAGCGAAATTCGTTGAGACGACAAATCCAAAAGAACAATTGGTGTATATCAGAGCATCAAACGGTCATCAAGTGATTACGGTTTTGAATCTCACGAACAAAAAGTCTGAGTTCACCTTTAATTCTAAAAACATTTCAGGTGAATACACAGATTTATTCTCTGGTAAAAAGAAAACACTTTTAAACTCAAACAAAGTTGCTTTGGGTCCTTGGGGTTACCAAGTTTATTATAAATAATACGAGTCAAATACCTAAACCATGACTAGTACGAAACCAAACTTATCTTTTTGGCAAATCTGGAACATGAGTTTCGGATTTATGGGAATCCAATTCGGTTGGGGACTCCAAATGGCCAATATGAGCTCCATCTATGAAAATTTAGGAGCGAAACCAGAGGATATTCCAGCGCTTTGGCTGGCGGCACCCTTAACTGGCTTGCTTGTTCAACCCGTTATTGGTTACTTAAGCGACCGAACGTGGCATCCAATTCTTGGAAGACGTCGTCCGTTCTTCTTAATTGGTGCCATCTTAAGTTCTCTCTGTTTATTCATTATGCCAAATGCATCCGCATTGTGGATGGCTGCCGGATTACTTTGGGTTTTGGATTCTTCGATTAACATCAGTATGGAGCCTTTCCGTGCGTTTGTTGCGGATAAACTGCCAGAAAATCAACGCACAGTTGGATTCTCGATGCAGAGTTTTTTCATTGGAGTAGGAGCAACGATTGCTAGTGCCTTACCTTGGATTTTTACCCATTGGTTCAATGTGAACTCCACAGCTGCACATGGTCATGTTGCCGATAACGTGAAATGGTCATTCTACATTGGTGGAATCGCCTTCCTTGGCGCTGTTCTGTATACCGTTTTTACAACGAAAGAATATCCGCCGACGGAAGAGGAACTCGCTGCGAAGAAAGCAGAAAAGAAAGGATTGCTCAGTGGAGTGAATGAAATTGTTTACGCCATTACGCACATGCCAAAGAGAATGAAACAGTTGGCCCTGATTCAATTTGTGACTTGGCCAGGATTATTCCTCATGTGGTTCTATTACACTCCAACGGTTGCCAATGATATTTTCGGAGGCGAAGTGGGATCAAAAGCATATTCTGATGGACAAAATTTCGCTGGATTAACCTATTCTATTGAAAATGTTGTGACTTTATTGTTTGCCCTTGTATTGCCATTTTTAGCCGGTAAATTCGGTAAGAAATGGACACATTTTCTGTGCTTGTTGATTGGTGGACTCGGACTAATCTCTATAAACCTGATTCAAGGTGAAGAAATGAGTTATGGATTGTTCATTGTCATGGGACTTGTTGGGATTGCATGGAGTAGCATTCTTTCCATGCCATATGCAATGTTGGCGGATTGTCTACCTGAAAATAAGATTGGAATTTACATGGGTATTTTCAACTTTTTTATTGTTTTACCTGAAATTATCGCTTCTCTTTTCTTCGGAAAGGTGATGGAAAATGTGTTAGATGGATCTAGAATTGCCGCAGTAACCATTGGTGGGTGTTTGCTCATACTAGCGGGAATTTTAACATTGAGAATTAAAGAGGAAAAGTAATTTGTGATGGTGAAAGCACTCATTTTTGATCTAGACGGTGTCATTGTGACAACCGAACATAATCATTTTATCGCGTGGAAACGCACAGCGGAATCACTAGGGATTCCATTTGAAGAAGAACATAACGAATTACTCAAAGGGGTCAGTAGAGTGGATTCACTCAAAAAGATTCTCGAACTTGGTGCTAAAACCATTTCCACAGAGGAATTTGATGCGCTTCTGATTAGTAAAAACGACTTTTATGTCGATTCGATTCAGGACTTGAACCAAACAGATCTCCTTCCTGGAGTCTTGAGTTTGTTGCAAGAAGCCACATCCAAAGGAATCAAATTAGGCATCGGATCTTCCAGTAAGAATGCAAATTTCATACTGAAGTTGTTGAAGATTGACCACTTTTTTGATGTCGTAATCGATGGAAACGGAGTAGAGCACCCAAAACCGCATCCAGAGGTGTTTTTAAATGGGGCAAAAGCCTTGAATTTAGCTCCAACGGAATGCATCGTATTTGAAGATGCAGCAAGCGGAATAACAGCTGCCAAGGCTGGAGGATTCATCGCAATAGCGGTTGGGAATCCAAACATCGCTGAAATGGCGGACACATATTTTAATGATTTAACCGAATTTAGTTTAGAAGCGTATGCGTAATTTGTTTGAAATAGATGCTTGGAAGATAATTGAAAATAAGTTTGATTCCAGCAAACAAAAACAAGCGGAAAGTATCTTTAGTATTGGTAACGGTTCCTTTGGACAACGTGCTAATTTTGAGGAACATTATTCAGGAGATTCCTTGCAAGGAAGCTATGTCGGTGGAGTCTATTATCCAGATAAAACACGTGTAGGTTGGTGGAAAAATGGATATCCAGAGTACTTCGCCAAAGTATTGAATTCATGTAATTGGATCGGGATTAACATCGAAGTGGATGGAATTCCGTTGGATTTAAATACTTGCGAAGTAAAGTCCTTTCACAGAGAATTGGACATGCAACATGGAATATTGACAAGGCATTTTAAAGTGATTTTGTCAAATGGAAAAGAATTGGAGGTTCAATCCATTCGTTTTTGTTCCATGGCGAAAGAAGAAATTGCTGCAATTTCTTATACTGTAACTCCCATCAACTTTAGTGGTAACGTGAAATTCACGCCATACCTTGATGGAAAAGTGAGTAACCACGATGCGAATTACGATGAGTTTTTCTGGTTGGAGGATAGCCGCAAAGTCGATGCACAAAAAGGAATCATTTGTGGACGCACCAAAAAAACCAATTTCTCTGTTGCTACGGCAATGCGTTATTCCTTTTGGAAAGACACGGAATTATTGACGATTCATCCGAATGTGGCGGAACGCGATTTCTACGTAGAAAACAACTTTGAACATTATTTAGAGAAAGGTATTCCCTATACCTTGAAAAAGTATGTCGCGATTACGTCAACGATGAATCACTCGGATTTTGAATTAGCTGCGAAAGCCATTTCAAGAGTACGCGATGCGTACACTGGTGGATTTGACAAATTGCGTCAGGACCACGAACAAGCGTGGTTGAAGATTTGGGAAAATGCGGATATCGTTATTAAAGGTGATACAGCTGCTCAACAAGGAATTCGTTTCAATATTTTCCATCTGTATCAAACCTACACAGGTAAAAATGCCAAATTAAACATCGGTCCGAAAGGATTTACTGGAGAAAAATACGGTGGTGCAACGTACTGGGATACGGAAGCATATTGTTTGCCATTTTATTTAAAAACGGCAGACCCGAAAATTTCTCGTCAATTGTTGGTTTATCGTTACAACCATTTGAATAAGGCCATCGAAAATGCCGAGAAACTTGGATTCAAAGACGGTGCAGCCCTTTATCCAATGGTGACCATGAATGGGGAGGAATGTCACAACGAATGGGAAATTACGTTTGAAGAAATTCACCGTAATGGAGCCATCGCTTTTGGTATTTACAACTACGTGCGACACACTGGAGACCGCGATTATTTAAAACAATATGGTTTCCCAGTTCTTTTAGGGATTGCACGATTCTGGACACAACGTTTCAACTGGTCTGACAGCAAACAAGCGTACGTGATGCTCGGTGTAACGGGTCCAAACGAATACGAAAACAACGTCAACAACAACTGGTATACGAATTACATTGCACGTTGGTGTATCGATTACTGTTTGAAAATCAACGAGGAAATCGGCGGTTCAAACAATAAATTGATGTCCGAAAAGGAAATCAAAGCGATGCGACACATTGTTGAGAATGTCTATTTCCCTGTTTTAGAAGGAACGAATATTTTCCTTCAACAAGATGGATTCATGGATAAAGAACAATTATCTGCGAATGATTTGCCGTTAACGGAGCGTCCAATTAACCAACATTGGTCTTGGGACCGCATTCTTCGTTCGATCTTCATCAAACAAGCGGATGTCCTTCAAGGATTGTATTTATTCGAAGACCACTTCGATCTTGAAACCATTCGTGAAAACTTCGATTTCTATGAGCCGAAAACCGTTCATGAATCTTCCTTATCACCATGTGTTCACGTAATTCTTGCTGCGAAGATTGGAAATCTGGCGAAAGCGTATGAATTGTACTTAAGAACTTCTCGTTTAGATCTTGATGATTACAATCACGAAGCGGACGAAGGACTTCACATTACCAGTATGGCTGGAACGTGGATGTCCGTTGTCGAAGGAATGGCAGGTGTCCGTGTACATGAGTCTGGATTGGAAATCAATCCAACGATCCCAACTGCATGGGATTCCTACACATTTAGAATTTTATACCAAACCGTTCCTTTGGAGATTTCGATCGATAAAATGAACGTGCGTGTTAAAAATATTGGAACGACTAACGTTACGTGCTTAGTGAAGAAAGAAATGATTACCATTAACGCTGGAGAAGTGCATGTAACTGAAGTATAAAACTTTAGTTATGAAAATTTTCGTTTTTTGTGTTTGTTTTTTTGGCTTGACAAAGCTGAATGTATTGAATGGACAAGTAAATTCAACTTCTCGTCAAGTGGTGCTTCAAGCGTTTTGGTGGGATTATTGGAATTCCAACTATTCCAATGGCTGGGCGAATTATTTAACAGAATTAGCACCTAGATTAAAAGAGCTAGGAATTGATGCCGTTTGGATTCCACCCACAATTAAAAACAATGGGACCAATAGCGTTGGATATTCTCCATTTGATCACTATGATTTGGGTGATAAATTTCAAAAAAACGCCACGAAAACCAGAATGGGAGATAAGGATGAATTGCTGCGCATGATCGCAGTAATGCATGCGAATGGTATTGACGTCATTCAAGATATTGTCTTAAATCATGTTTCAAATGCCGGTAGTGCTAATGGTGCCGGTGGACAAGATCCTTCAGCGATGGATGATGGACAAACAAATAAGTACAAAAATTTCCGCTATACGTGTTTCAAAACTCCTGCGAGCGCAGAAACTGCAAGTAATTACCTAGCTCGCGAAGGCAGGTTTCCTAAAAATTGGCAGAATTTTTATCCAAACAATTCGAATGTATGTTGCTCAAATGACATTAATTCTCCTTTTTGGGGTCCAGATGCATCCTATGAAAACAATGCGTTCGGATTATCGAGTAATGCTACATTTAATCCTACTCAATCCACTGATTACATGCGTTCAAACATGCGCAATTGGCTGATTTGGTATAAAAAACAAGTAGGTTGGGATGGTGTTCGTATCGATGCGGTAAAGCATTTCCCAAGTTATGCAGCAGAGGATTTTCTATGGAATTTACAATACAACGCACTCTATGCGAGTGGTGGGGCTGATATGTTCGCTGTTGGAGAATGGGTGGGAAGTACGGCGCAATTGGACGCTTGGTGTGATGCGGTTCAAAACCGAGCAGGGACCTTTGATTTTAATTTGCGTTTTGCCTTGTCGTCAATGGTCAGTGGAAATGGTAATTTCGATTTAGCGACCATTCCAAGTCAACAACAGATGAATCGTGGAAGAACTGTTCCATTTGTAAATAATCATGACACCTTCAGGCCGACGTTAAACAGTCAAGGAAATTATACCGGATGGAACACTGGTTCTGAATTAAGTCCACATATTGAACCAAATGATGGAAGGAATTCGGTTGCTCATGCCATTGTTATGTCTCTGGACGGTGCGCCGCAACTCTTTTTTGAAGATTTATTTTCAATCGGTTATAATGGGAATCGTTTCTCGCATCAACCTACTTCCTTGGCGAATTTACCCTTGGACAGTGACATAGAAAATTTACTTTGGTGCCATCAGAATCTACATTTTAAACAAGGAAATTACCTTGTTCGTTGGCAGGCTCCTGATGCCTTGGTGATTGAAAGAGAATCGAAAGCACTGATTGGTGTGAATGATCAGTGGACAAATTGGCAAAATTTGGTTGGTGTGCAGACAAGTTGGTCCGATGGAACCGTTTTGGTGGACTACTCCGGAGCAAATGGAAATACAACGAGCATCGTTTACGGTGGTGGAAAAGTGAACATTAGCATTCCTCCTTGTGATGGTTCTGCGAACCTTGGAAGAAGAGGTTATTGTGTTTGGGCTCCACAAGGAATCGACACAAATTATGTTCGACCTGGTAAGTCAACAACACAAGAGTGGGAAATGTCCAATGATTTAGGAGATAATCACGCATCCTCTCTACAACAGGGAGGAGCCTTGCCGAATAACAGTTTGGATTGTCGAACAGTCGGTCGTGTTTTCGCAAAAGCTGGATCCGTCATAAACATTGAATTGTATCCAACCGTCGCTACCTTGCCAATCAGCCTTATTCTCATCGATAAGGATTGCCAGGAAATCGATTCCATTGTTCAAGCGGGTACGATCAATTATTCTCATGTTGCCACTTATGATGGTTGGTATACACTGCGAATTAGGAATGCGTCCAGTGCACAATTGGGACAGAAATGTTTTGTGAAAGCAACGTATTTCGCACCACAAATTGTACAAACAAACGTTGTCAAAAACAAATGTGCTTGTGTAGCTTCGAATCCAAACGTGGGTGTTATAGAAAATGAGTTTCAGGAAATCATCGTGTCGCCAAATCCATTTATCGATGAATTAGATGTTCAGTTTCCTCTTGTCAATCATGGAATTAACACCATTCAAATTCTAAATCTAGAAGGAAAAGTAATAAAGGTTATTCCAGTTGAAACGAATCAAGAAAGTCTTAAACTGGACTTGGTAGATTTATCAAAAGGATCGTATGTGTTACAATTCATCTCGGATGTGGAGGTGAAATCTCACTTGATTATCAAATAATCAATCTTCGTTTAACTCACCTTTTGCATAGGCAAACAATTGCTTCCTCTTGGATACTTCTTCCATGAAATAGCGCAATTGTCCCTTGGACTGAAAACGTTTTTTATGCTGTCCGAAAAGTAGAATATTCAATACTTTACGTCCAAACGATAATCTCGGCAAATATTCTTCGTCAATCTTCTTTAAATCGTTCATCGTATCGTGAATAGCGCCTTGTAAACGCATGCTTACTAGTTGACGGCGGATTTCTTCCGTTCGCTCGTTAAAGCGGCTCAAATGGTCTCTGTCCAAGTTTTTAGCTTTCAAAATGCGCGTTGCTTGAAACTCGATGTCGTTAAATGCTTTGTATAATTCGTCGATTGTCATAATCCTGCAAAGAAAATTATTTTCGTTTAAAATAGCCTAAAAATTCTTTATTTCCATCGCCACCAAGAATAGGGGAGTCGATGAACGCTTGCCATTCCAGTTGATTTCGGCTACACATTTCTTTTATGTTTTCCAGAAGGATTGGGTACTGTCGTACATCTTTGACAATTCCTCCTTTGGATAAAAACGCTCGACCTAATTCAAATTGTGGTTTAATTAACAATACAACATCCGCATTTGGTTTCAAAAAACGAATCACAAATGGAATGACTTTTTCCAAACTGATAAAAGAAACATCAACTACCAATCCATCAACGTCCTCCGTGATTTGTTTTTCGGTTAAGTCACGTGCATGCGTTTTCTCTAAATTCACCACACGCTCATCTGCTTTGATGCGCTCGTGTAACTGTTTGGATCCAACATCCACACCGAAAACTTTTTTCGCTCCTTTGGATAAAAGTACTTCCGTGAATCCACCCGTACTAGCGCCAAGATCGATGTAAACGTTGTCTGTACAATCGAATTTCCATTCGTCCAACGCTGCGACAAGTTTCAATGCTCCTTTGGAAACCCAAGGAATTTCTTCTGAAATCAATTGAATTTCGGCATCCACCGGAACTTTTTTTCCTGGTTTGGAAATCAGTTTACCATTGACCAAAACGCCAAATTTGGAAATGAGTTCCTCCGCTCTTACACGCGATGAAACCAATTTTCGTTCCATGATAATTTTGTCAATACGTTCTTCTTCCATGTTTATTTGTAGGTATATAGTATGCGTTCTTTCGCTCCTTCGATTTGAAGGTATATTTGTGATCCAGCTTCTTGTTTATAGGCTAGATCGGTGATGTCAAAAACTAATGTCTGTTCGATCATTGCCACAGGACTATCACCTTTTTTTATGGGGATTTTTTTTACATCCAAACGGATAGCGCGGATAGGAGGGAGTGATTTAGAAATGTTCGCACTTCCAGTCAAATCAAAATCCTCCACGCCAAGAATGGGATGTGCCTTCACAATCACGTACAGACGATTTCCAATGATGTTCGTGGATTGAACTTTAAATAATTCCGCTCCCATGTCAATGGTTTCGTTTTGACGAATAAACGCTTTTGGTGCTGTGACTTCTGTCATTGTCGCTGGTTTTGATTTTTTAACCGTGCCGCACGCGCTAAAAAAAAGGAGGATTGGTAGTAAATAACGCATATTCTTGTGTTTTTTAGTTTGCGAGGGGTCAAAAATAATACCATTTCGCTAAAGTGTCCTATTTTTGTGCACGCAATGAAAACAAAAACACTAAAAAAGAACAAAGTAAACGTCGTGACGTTGGGTTGTTCAAAAAATACCTACGATTCAGAAGTCATGATGGCCCAATTAAAAGCCAATCATTTTGACGTAGAACACGAATCAATGGAGGATGATGCAGAAATCGTCATCATCAATACATGTGGATTCATTGACAACGCGAAACAAGAATCCATCGATACGATTATTCGCTACGCGGAAGCAAAAGCAGAAGGACTTGTCGATAAAGTATATGTGACCGGATGTTTGTCCGAACGTTACAAAGATGATTTGGAAAAAGAAATCCCAGAAGTGGATGCGTATTTCGGAACTAGAGACTTGCCTCGTTTACTCAAAACCTTAAAAGCAGATTACAAACACGAACTAGTTGGTGAGCGTTTGTTGACGACACCAAATCATTACGCTTATTTCAAAATAGCAGAGGGATGTGATCGTCCATGTTCGTTTTGTGCGATTCCGATCATGCGTGGGACACACATTTCCACTCCAATGGAGGATTTAGTCCTGCAGGCGAAAAACCTCGCAACAAAAGGCGTGAAAGAATTGATGTTAATCGCTCAGGATTTGACGTATTATGGTCTAGACCTCTACAAAAAAAGAGCTTTGTCCGATTTGATTAAACGTCTTTCCGATGTGGAAGGAATCGAATGGATTCGTTTACACTACGCTTATCCGTCTGGATTCCCAATGGATGTATTGGATGTCATGAACGAACGCGACAACGTATGTAAATACCTAGACATGCCATTGCAACATGGATCCACGAAGATCCTACAAGCCATGCGTCGTGGAATTACCCGCGAAAAAACCGAGGAATTGATTCAAACCATTCGTCAAAAAGTTCCCGGCATTGCCTTAAGAACGACGTTAATTGCCGGATATCCCGGTGAAACCGCAGCTGAATTCAAAGAAATGTATGAATTCGTAGAGAAAAGTCGTTTCGATCGCTTAGGTATTTTCACGTATTCACATGAAGAAAATACACATGCGTATCAATTTACAGATGATGTGACGGCGAAAATGAAGAAAAAACGTGCGGACGAAATCATGGAATTGCAATCAGGCATTAGTTATGAATTGAATCAACTGAAAGTAGGCAAGGAGTTCAAAGTTCTTTTTGACCGTGTGGAAGGAGATTATTTCATCGGTCGTACGGAATTTGATTCACCCGAAGTAGATAATGAAGTGTTGATTAAAAAATCAGATTCATTTGTTCGTTTAGGAGATTTTGAGCGTATTTTAATTACCAGTGCAGATCATTATGATTTGTATGGACAAGTTGTCAAATAATACCATCAAATGAACATGAAGTTTAGCATCATCTTAAGTGTCTTTCTGTGTGTCCTACAATCGTGTAATACCGATCGAACGGCTGAAAATGAGCGCTTAGACTTGGTAGCTGCATGTTTAGATGAAGCGCAACTTTCAATGAAGCAACAAGATGTTCAATTGAAAAGCATTCACTTGAATTACCCCAAACTTTCGGTTAAACGCTTCAATGAATGGATGCAACACATGATTCAGCGAGATACAATTGGTGTCTTTTGTACAGAACAAGAATACTTGGACATCACCTATAAAGTCGAACATTTCAGTAAAAGCTTATTGTGTCTTTCGAAGCTTGTCAAAGTAAAATGTCCAATGGGGAATAAGAATTTCCAATTGAATGAAGTTCAAACGTATTTTTTAAAAAACGACTCCATTTATCAAGTGGACTTTGAGGCACATGCAGATTTCACAAAGTCAATCGCAAACAAATTGGAAACAAGAAGCATGAGTCGTTGTACGCAGCCAGATATGAATCGCTTGGACTTTATTTTGCGTAAAGGAAAACTCTTTGTACACGTACCTTACGATTTCCCAATGTGTGATACGATCATTCCCTTCAAATTTGAAAAAAACACGGTAAAGGTGGCTTCGTTAACTCCTGTAACGAAGAAGTAGAATTTATCCTTCTTTTTCTGCTTTATCCGTTTGCTTAAAAAGTGAAGCAAGGTCTTCCGTTTTTTGATTTGAACGTCTGATAAACCCAAAAATCACTTTTCCAATTAAGTAAATAATGATGTGTAATCCAGTTCCAATCGCAACGAGGACGCTATACATCCCTCCGTTTGAATGATTTCCATCGTTCATTTCCCAGTAAGCATACACAAAGTAACCGAGGAAAATAATTCCATGAAAATACTTCCATCCAATCGGTGGTTTTGAGAATAGCATTACGAGTCCAAAAAGGATTCCCATTCCCCAGAAAAATTGCAGGTCTTCGTTCATGCTTCTCTTTTACTTTGGTTTAATTTGTATCCAAACGCTGCGTTAAAGGTTGTTATTTTTTTGAAATAAAGAGAAAGATTCATTCATTATTTGACTTTTTCTTTACATATCCGCGCATTGAAAATTAAATCAGGAAACTAATTCAGGTATGATTTTGTAGTTGGAGGTGCTGATCAACTCATTCGAGGAATTGAATACCTGAACGTTCTTTGCGTGCTCGCCAACTTCAATGGTGAACTCAAGTTTGTTTTCTGCTAGTTTTTCGGCACTCAACAAGGATATTTTCAGGATTCCGTTCAGTACTTCTAAACGGAACTTTATTGGAAACGCAAAGGAGTTTTGAATTCTTAAATCTTTATACCCGTAAACAATGGTTGCATCGGTACCTAATGGACAAAATCTGGAAGTTTCCGTATAGATATCGACGGAATGATTCACGCGTTCTAGAATTTTCAAACCTGCAATCAGACTCATGTGGTAAACAATTCCGGACACTTGGCAAAGTCCTCCTCCAACTTCTTCGATTATTTTTCCATTTTGAATGGTTCTTCCTTTTTGAAATTGTTTTTCAGGATTTCCGATGACATGCCAAAAGGAGAAAATTTCATTAGGCATAATCATGTGTTCATTTATTTTATCGCTTGCCAAGTTAAAATTGAACACTTTACTTTCAAAGGTCTCATTTTTAACGATCACTTGAGAAATACTCAATGAATGATTCAAAGGAATCAATCCAGTTGATTTACGTGTGAAGCGACGGAGTTCACCAGAGATGAGATCAGACAGAAATCGTAAAATTACTTTTCTGTAAAGTTTCATTTTTTTCCAATAGTTCATTTTTTCACCAATTCAATGATTTGATAGGAACTATATTCTTTTAAAAAGGAATTGGATAAAACCCGATCGATTGAAATAAAGATTGACCTCAATCTTTTCGGAATTCGGTGTATTGGTACAAATAATAGTCCATAGGTACGGTGAATATCAAAATGCGTATTCAACTCACGTATTTCTTTGTTCGTCAGGCTAAATCCACCATGCCAATTCGTTCTATTATAGCGTAATAGTTTTCTTCTCTTCGCAGAGGGAATGTCAAAAATGATTCTTCCTTTTGGTTTTAAAATTCGATCACATTCCTGAAGAATTTGTTTCATTTTTTCTTCGTTCAAATGCATGAAAAAATGAAAACTGATGATTGTGTCTATTGTATGATCGTCAATACCGGTTTGAGCTGCATCTGCATGAGAAATAGTTTTGCCAGGGAATTTTCCTTGAGAAACACGAACCATTTCCTTGCTGCCGTCGATTCCAAGTTGTGCGAAATTCAAAAAACGACCACTTCCACAGGGCATGTCAAGAACCAACTCTTCCGAATGAGTTAATAGCAGCTGAAGAATAGCTCGCTCTTGTTTGTCGATAAACGTGCCATATGTGTTTTCAAAACGATTACTATCGTAGGTTTTCGCCAGTTCGTCATAATAGTCTACGATTTCATCCATGTTCAAAAAGTATGGTTAAAAATAAGCATATTCTCGAAAAAAAGGAACACTTCTTCTTCATTTAGCAAGTGCTATAAAATTCTTATCTTCGCCAAAACTTCGATATGCGTGTGTATTTAGATAATGCAGCGACAACACCCGTCGCTCCGGAAGTGGTTGAAGCCATGATTCCTGTACTCAGAGATACTTTTGGTAATCCATCTTCTACTCATTCCTTTGGTAGAAATGCGAAGGCATTACTCGAAACATCGCGTCGAATCGTTGCTAAACATTTGAATTGTGCAGCCTCTGAAATTATTTTCACTTCTGGTGGTACTGAAGCAGACAACATGGCCATTCATACCGCAGTGACGGAATTAGGTGTGAAACGCATCATTACGAGTGCGATTGAACATCACGCGGTTGGACACACAGCTGATGCTGTTTCTGCTCACGAAAAAATCGAACTGGTTTTAGTGAACCTTGATTCGAAAGGAAATGTTGATTTGGAGCATTTGGAAACCCTGTTGAAAGAGGCTAAACCTACATTGGTTTCTTTGATGCATGCCAACAACGAAATTGCGACGATGATTCCCTTGAAAAGAATCGCACAGATGTGTCGTCAATATGGAGCTTATTTTCATTCGGATACCGTTCAGACAATGGCGCATTTCCCCTTTGATTTATCGGATTTAGATATCGACTTTATCACCTGTGCAGCACACAAATTTCATGGTCCAAAAGGAATTGGATTTTTGTATGCCAACAAGAAAACAAAAGTGACTTCGTTTATTCACGGTGGAGCTCAAGAAAGAGGACTTCGTGGTGGAACAGAAAACTTGGCTGGAATTGTTGGATTGGCAAAAGCAATGGATCTCGCTTACGAGGACGTAGAAGAACACCAAAAACATGTGTTCTCTCTGAAATCATATATGATGGATCAGTTACATGCGTTGTTTCCAACAGTATCCTTTCATGGAGAAACGGATTTTGACAAGGCGCTATACACGGTTTTGAATGTTTGTCTTCCGGCAACAGAAAAAACAAGCATGCTGTTATTTACGCTCGATTTAAAAGGAGTAGCAGTTAGTGGTGGAAGTGCGTGTACGTCAGGAGCAACAAAAGGATCACACGTATTGGAAGGAATTCATGCCGATATGACACGGCCAAATGTGCGTTTCTCTTTCTCACGTTACACGACAAAAGAAGAAATCGATTACGCATTGCAACAATTGCAACAAGTGTATCAACATAACCTTAGCTAGAAATAGCACAAATGCATGCAAAAAAGGAACATCTTATTCCTCTCCAGTTGGTATCCAAATAGGATAAAACCTACCCATGGGAATTTTGTGTTTCAACATGCGCTCGCAGCATCTCAGTATCATCATGTTCACTTATTGTATGTTTGTTTGGACGAAGCATTAAGCGGCAAGACTGAACTTGTTAAAAGCAACGAGCCTTTTCCATGTACGATTGCCTATATTCCAAAATCAACCATTCCACTCATTGGATCCGTGTGGAACTATCTGCGCATCATCATGTGCTATTTTCAATTGCTGCGTGAAGAAAAAAACGAAGGATTTCATCCGGAGTTGATCCATGCGAATGTGGTGTATCCCATCGGGATCGTTGCGCGATTGCTCTCGATTCGCTACAAAATCCCCTACGTTATTACAGAACATTGGACCTGTTACCACAAAGTGGTCTTGCCTCGTCCAAGTTGGATTCAGCAATTTATCACACGATTGGTAGCGAACAAAGCAAGCTTGATTTTACCCGTAAGTGAAGACCTCGCCCAAGCGATGCGAAGTTCAGGAATTCAAACGGAAATGAACGTTGTCTACAACGTCATCGATACTTCCTTGTTTGTTCCGGGAGATGCAACCGCACGCAAAGGGAATCAATTGATTCATGTTTCTTCTCTCGCACGTTTGCAGAAAAATCCAAGTTTATTGTTTCGTGCATTTGCTGAATTACGAGAATGGAAGCCGGATTTACGATTACAGATCGTAAGCGACGGAGATTTTTCTGTTTTTCAGGAGGAAATCAAGCAACTGAAAATCGAAGAGTACATCGTCTTTCACGGAACACTCGAAGCGAAAGAAATTGCTGAAGTTTTGAAAGGGGCAGACTTATTCGTTTTAACGAGTCGTTTCGAAAATTTACCGTGTGTATTGATTGAATCCATATCAGCTGGAGTTCCCATCGTTTCAACGAATGTTGGGGGAATCAAAGAAATCGTACACTCAACTTACGGACAATTAGTACCATCAGAAGATCAAGTTGCGTTGGTTGCGGCAATAAAAGAGCAATTAGTACGTTTGGACAAGTACGATTCAAGCATCATGCACCAAGAAGCAACAGCACAATTTAGTTATCAAGCCATCGGTAAAAGATTCTCGGATATTTATGAAGCCATAATAAGTAAACATGGTTCGTAAAATCCTAGGAAATTTTGGCGTCCGCTTGCTTTCGGCCATCATGAATTTGATGATTGCCATTGTTGTTTCACAATACCTTGGCGCAACGGGAAAAGGGGAGCAAAGTTTGGTCTTGACCATGATCGCCATCGTAACGATTTTTGACAACATGGTTGGTGGAGCGTCCATTGTGTATTTAACCAATAAATTACGCATTCGCGAGTTGTTTTTCGCTGCTTATCTTTGGACGTTTATCGTCAGCGTAATCTGCTATTTCGTATTGCTTTATGTAGATTTAGTTCCAACGAAATTTATTCTGTCAGTACTCATTTTGAGTGCTGTTTCCTCCATTGTCTCGATACACAGTTCCATTTTACTGGGGAAAGAAAACTTAAAATCGTTTAATTTATTGAGTTTCTTGGTTCCCCTTTTGACTTTATCCGCCCTGCTTGTGCAATTTACCCTCAACTGGAATCAAACGGCAGAGGCGTACGTTTATGCATTGTATATTGCCTATGGAGTTACCTTTCTAATCAGCATCCTGCTCATCACTAAACATGTAAAAAAGGATTCCGTTTTTCAATTTTCCAATACATGGACAACCTTTAAATCCTTGTTTTTCTATGGATTTCAAAATCAATTGGCCCATGTTTTTCAATTATTGAGCTTCCGCATCAGCTATTTTTTCTTGGAAAGGGATTGTGGCGAAGCTGAGGTAGGGATTTACTCCAACGCAGTTTCCGTCATCGAATCCATTTGGATGATTTCTACGAGCATCTCCTTGTGGCAATATGCGAAAATATCTAATTCTACAGATGTCAACTATACCAAGAACATTACTGAGCAATTAACGAAATATGGACTTTTAACCGCTTTCGTTGCCTTGACTGTCTTGTTGTTTATTCCATCGGAGTTTTATTCCTGGTTATTTGGGAAAGAATTTCATGGATTAAACGAACTGATGTTTTTCCTTGCACCTGGAATCTGGGTATTCAATTATGCGCTGATTATCGGACATTATTTCTCTGGACATGGGAAATATTACGTGAACGCGATTGCATCCGGAATAGGACTCGTGGTCACGTGTTTGGCGGCATATTATTTCATTCCAACTTTAAAAATTCAAGGTGCGGCCATTACGGCGAGTCTTTCCTATTTTGTAACCTCATTGGTCGTTATTCTTTATTTTAGAAAAGAAGGTGCTAACTTTGTGGTCTTTCCATCCATTGGGGAATTAAAATCAACTCTTGGACAATTGAAACAGCATTTATCAAAGCGAACGTAGCACATGAATAAGTTAACTAAATTGGTCAAAGCACTTTCTCTGGTTATTCAAAAGCCTTATTTATTGAATAATGTACTGAAGGATGAAATCGTCTTCCAATCTGACTTTCGACGTGCCTTTCCCAATACAGCGTTTAAACAAATTCGCTTGGTTGATTTGATGGACTCCGATGAGGTGCGCATCGCTCCTTATGCTTTTCTTTCGGGTTCTTCCTTGGCAACAGACTTCGCCTTGCTTCAGTTACTTTGTCGAAAATACCAAGTGAAAGATTACCTTGAAATTGGAACGTGGAGAGGGGAGAGTGCAGCGAATGTAGCGCCATACGTTGATTCCGTGACCTCTTTCAATCTTGGTGATGAACAATTGCTATCCTTGGGATTGGAGAAAAACTACGTGGAATCCCATCGTTTCTTTTCCAAAGATATCCCAAACATTCAACATGTTTTCGGGGATTCGCAAACCTTCGATTTTGATCAATTGAATAAAAAGTTTGATTTGATTTTCATCGATGGTGATCATTCCACGGAAGCCGTTCGTCGCGATACGGAAAAAATGATGTCCTATTTGAAAAATGAGCAATCGATCATCGTTTGGCATGATGCGAAAAAGGACACAGAATATCCGCGTTATGAAGTCCTATTGGGAATTTACCAAGCATTGCCCACCGATATGCAGAAAAACGTTTACTTGGTGGAAAACAGCCTCTGTGCGGTGTATATTCCCACAAGTATCGCCAGCGAAAGTCCAATTTTGAATCGTTTACCAAGAAACTCCTTTGAATTTACGCTGAAAAAGTTGTCGATTTAGCATCAAAAGGTAACCGAAGACATTATTCAGGACAGAAAAGTCCGAAAAATAATTAAATCCGATTTCGTTCAAAAAAAGATTGAGCTATTTAAAGCTGAATTTTCGCTGCAGCAAATAACTGATGGTAACTACCACACAAGAAGCGAGAACGTTGGCAACGGAAGGATAAATCCCCATTCCAAGAACAAGTATTTTCAAAAGTCCCCAATTGGTGGTAGATGTAATCACAGCGCTTAGTCCATAACGTAAAAATTGTGCTCTTCCACGCAATTGACTCGCGGTAAAAACGACATAGCGCATCAACAGGAATCCAATAAGGAAAGAAATGCAGGCACATACGATGGAACTTAAGGTCAAAGCCGAAATGGTTTTTTCGCCTAATCCAAATGGAAGGTTATGAAAGGTGAAATCTTGCTTTTGAAAAATCAGGTTGAAAAAAACGAAAAAGAAGATCCAACTGAGTACTAAATTCCCACTTCCGCAGGCCGCATAGTAATACGTTGTCTTGTCAAAAATCCGTTTGACAAGTGGATAGAAAAAATCCAAGATCTGATGAATGAGTCGAACCATTATGCGTTAAATTCTATTTCGTATCCAGTGTGTCTTCTCAAGTTGATGACTTTTTGTTCATCCAAATACAGGTATTGTCCACGTATGCCAACCAATTTGCCCGTAATGCTTGCTTCTTTGTCAAAAGTCATCGATTGTACCTTGCTTGGATACACAGCAACTGGATAGTTAAATGTAAGGATTTCATCGTTCTCCAGCCAATATTGCGCCAAATCTGCGGGTAATTCATCGCTAACCTGCCATTTTTCTTCGATCAAATCGATGGAATCATCCTGCATATTACGCAACATGTTCTGCCAATTTGTTTTATCCGCATAAAAGTCTTTCAATGCAACTTCAATCACTCCAGCTAAATAACGATTGGGAACTTCTGCCAACAAAATAGCTTTGTTTGCTCCTTGGTCGATCCAGCGTGTTGGAATCTGCGTTGCACGTGTCACACCAACTTTGACGATGTCTGTCGCTGCAAGATACACGTAATGCGGTTGAAGGTGATGTTTTATTTCGTACTCGATATCGCGTCCCTTGCCTAAATGTGCTTCGCACAATTCTGGATGTAAAATACAGGGACTTGCTTCCGCTGAATTGCTGAAACAAGAAAAACAGAATCCTTCACCGAAGGATTTTTTGGTCTTTTTGGCACAGGTACGACAGGTAATGGTGCCTGTCCAGTGCAATTCAATTTCCTTACCAATGAAATCATTCAAACACACGACTTCCGGATGAGTAGGGAGGAAGTATTGAACTGTTTCCTCGTGTTTCGTGTGCATTTTCTCTAACGTAAACTTCATTCCTCAGGTAGGATTTCCATTTTAGTGGCGAAATGATAACAGTAATCTCTTAAGTCCTCGCTAATTAAATGTTCACCTGTTGCTTTTTCAAAAGTATCGGCCATTGTCAGCAAAGTTTGATGAAAGAATTGTTTCATTTCTTCAATGCTCATGTCCTTTGTCCATAAGTCGATTTTCATCGTGTTTTTCTCCTTTGGATCCCAAATGGAAAGTAAAAAAGCGGATGCTGCGGCATCGGTAACGTTTGTGTCTACCGCGCTCCATTTAATCGCAGATGGAATTTGGTTTGCATCTAATCCAACCGTGATTACGATGTCGGATTTCTTTGTAATTTGATCACTCATAATTAGTTAACTTGATATTTTTGGAGAATTTTATTGTAAGGTGTTTTCATTAATTCTTTCGGACTCACGTCATTGTTTTCCATGTATTGTTTCACAATCATGTAGCCCATGAATCGTCCCATACGGTCTGGACTTTCCTGTGGTAATCCTGTTGTAAACGGTCCTTCATGCAGGAAATTCATGCGGGTTTCTTCGTCTGTTTTGAAGAGTAATTCTTCATCAACGAGGTATTCCCAGAACGCTTTCTCGCTCGCAACTGCCCAATTGTAGTCCTTTTTGGAATAACGCAACACATCGGATTCGGGTAGTTCCGGTAAACAAATGTGCGTCAGAAAGAGCATTTTTCCCCAGCGGATCATTTCACTTGCGTAATTATCAGATGTTTCTTCGATTCCGTGTGAACTGATCCAAACGAGAAGTGCATCCGATTCCACAAAGTTCTCTTGCATCGCTTCTTTTATCCAGCCGTAAAACTGATTGGATGGAAGTTCTTGAATCAATTTGTCACTTGGACCCAAATAACGTTCTTGTCCAATGGCGATGGACTTGTCCGTACAGTAGGCGCTCGCGGCAAATCGACTATTGATGAAGTAGATGGAACGTGGTTTTTTCCAGTTCGGCATAAAATACGAGAGTCTTTTGAATCCATTCAACATGAGCTCACTGGATTCTTTGCGCCATTTCGCTTTAGTGGCTAATTTTTTCTCGAGTGCGGAAATGTATGGATTCACATAAAACCGGTTGATTCCATTGCGAAAAGCGGTATCGGAAGTCAAGGGAATTTCCAAGGCAAAGGAAAAAGCGAAGTTAAAAAGTTCTTCGTCTTTTTTCTTCAAATCCATGAAAAGCGCATCGCGTTGGGTCCAATTCGCATGCAAAGCCAACGAATCTAAATTGACAAAATCGATGTTTAATGGAACTTCATCTACGTTTACTTCGTAGGTGTTCGATGAACAGGAAGCAAAGATGAAAATCACTAATCCAAAAAGCAGTGTTACGAAGCGAAAGGGTTTCACGATAATTCTTATTTTTGTTCAAAATTAACACTTAAAACAGAATCACATGAGATCAATGTCAATCAAACGAGTATCAAGCGTTATTTTTTCAGCTTTCATCGCTGTTGGAGTGCAGTCTCAAACGGTTGGAGATAAATCCTTACAAGCGGGATTAGTTGGTGGAGTTGGTATCAGTATGTTGAAAATGGGAACGAACAACCTTTCCGCGAATGGTGTAGGAGCAACGTTCACGTTAGGAACAAATTTCACGAAAGCGTTTAAAGAAACGAAAAACCTTGCATACACCTTTGGTTTAGAGTTTGACATTGAAAACTTGAATTATAAAAAAGAGAACGCAAATGTTTTTTATCGCTATACGGATAAAGTGATTAAAAATCAGAAGGAAACAGTTGCAACGACCGACAAATACTTTTTGTTAAGCGAGCGCACATACAATCCAGTTTACATCAGTCTGCCTATCTATTTGAATTTCAGAACAGAGTTCATCGGTGATTTTCGATATTTCGCCAATTTTGGATTACGCAATCGCTTCCTCGTTTCTAATAAAATCAACGATACTGGATTTTCATTAGACAATTTGAATGATCCATTTCAATCTTGGCAAAATCAAGAAAATGTTGACATGACATCCAAAGGGGAATTATTTATTTTCAATTCCAACATTGGATTTTCTGGTGGAGCGGAATGGAATTTCGCAGGGACAACTGTTTTGAAAGCAGAACTTGGTTACTATTACGGATTCGTTCCTTTGTTTCTAGATCGTTCAGATGATAAAAAGAACTTGTTTATTTTAGATAACAATTTCAACAAGGTATATTTCTCCAATAAATCAACTCAAAACCAAGTGGTATTGAAAGTCTCAATCCTTTTTTAATTGAATCCAATTGCCTCTCATATTGTCGCTTGGTTAAAATCCTACCAAGAAAAAGCACGCGTTGATGGTTTCATCATCGGTGTTTCTGGTGGCGTTGATTCGGCCTTAACGTCCACTTTGTGTGCCTTGACCGGTGCAAAAGTAATTTTGTTGAATATGCCGATTCGTCAAACCAGTGCGGAATACAATCGCGCTCAAGAACATATTCAAGATTTGAAAAGTCGGTTTCCAAATGTGCAAGCCTTCGAAATTCCTTTGACCGAGATATTTTCTTCTTTCGAATCCGTGATGCCTTTTGAAATTTCATCTCAAGCATTAGCGATGGCAAATTCTCGTTCGCGCTTGCGCATGATGACGTTGTACGCAGTCGGACAAGCGAATCGTTGTTTGGTTACTGGAACAGGAAATCGAGTTGAAGACTTTGGTGTTGGCTTCTTTACGAAATACGGTGATGGTGGTGTGGATGTGAGTCCAATCGCTGATTTAACCAAAACGGAAGTGTTTCAATTGGCGGAATCGTTAAACGTTGTCAATTCTATTTTAACTGCTGCGCCAACAGATGGACTTTGGGAAGATGGACGAAGTGATGAAGATCAAATCGGCGCTACGTATCCAGAATTGGAGTGGGCGATGGATTATCAAGGAGATTCGACTGAATTAACTGTAAGAGAAAAAGAAGTACTGCGTATTTACCAAGGATTCCATTCAGCAAATAAGCACAAAATGGAACCGATTCCCGTTTGCCTCATTCCAAGAGAATTGAAAAATGCAGAATAAAAGGAAATTTATGGCCTTTGACATGAAAAGAAATGGTGTATTTCTCTGCTTCTTTTTATGTTCACTTTTTTCAATGAGTACTTTCGGACAAAAATCCATCGAAAAAGGATTTGCCGATTTACAAGAAAAAAACTTCGGATTAGCAAATGAACATTTTCGTTCTGGCTTGAAAAAAAGCGGAAGCATAGCGTGTTTCGGATTATCAAAATTATTCATTACGCAGGATTTTCGAAACCTGGATAGTGCCTATGTTTATGTCTTAAAGGCGGATTCTTTGTGGGCAGCTGTTTCTGAAAAAGTCAAAGTCAAGTGGAAAAGCGATTTTTCGTTTGATAAAATGGCGATTGAAGCGCAACAACAGTTGGTTAGTCAGTTGATTTTTGATGAAATTCAAGCGAATCCAACGGTGTATGCTTGGAATCAATTTATTCAGCATCATGCTCAATTCCTCTCCAGAAATACAGCGATTTATCTGCGAGATCAATTAGCCTTTCAGTTGGCAAAAGAGAAGAAAACTTCTGTAGCCTTAAAAATGTACATGGATTCCTTACCGGAATCTTCCTTTGCGCAAGAAGCCAAACATCTTTATTTTGATTTGGAATATGCTGAAATGACCAACGATGGACAATTAGCTTCCTATGTTCGGTTTTACGAAAATTGTCCGACAAACACCCATTTGATGGAAGCGGCGAAAGAAATTTACCGTCTAGCTACCATCAATCACTCATTGGAAGAATATGTTCACTTTGTGCGCACGTATCAGTCTAGTCCATTTGTGAACGAGGCGTGGAGAAACGTGTACAAAATTTACTTGAAGGATTATTCAGTAGAAAAATATGCGGCGTTTCAACAGGAATTTCCTAATTATCCGTTTATGCAAGAATTAGCGGTGGATATTGATTTGTTCCAAATGAAGTTGTATCCAGTCATCTCTGTAGGGAAATATGGCTTTATGAATACGCAAGGAAAATTGATGATTCCTGCGATGTATAATGAGGTTGGTCCATTCCAAGAAGGATTGGCTGTTGTTTCCAAGGATGATAAATTTGGCATCATAGACAAGAAAAATCAAATGGTTGTTGATTTTCAATACGATGAAATACTCGAGTTTGTACAAAACAGAGCGATTGTAAGGAAAGGTGAAAAGTACGGTGTAATTGATCGTTTAGGGAAATTGGTTTTTCCATTGATTTATGAGGACATCAGTATTCGAGAAGACAGTCTTTATGAAGCCATAGAGGAAGGAAGGTCACATTATTTTGATTTAAATTATTCACAACAATTATCATTGAGTGGGATTGTTTTTATTGATTTTTCTAAATACACTTCTTCACGTCACCCAGAATTTGAATTTGTCGGCGATCTAGATCGAACTTCCAATAGGGCGGTTGTCAAAGTTTCCGGACAACTAAATTACATTGATTCAACGGGGAAATTGATGTTGACGAATTCATTGGAATGGTTTCCAGATGCTTTAAGTGTCGCTAAATACAACAATGGTTTTGCTGTTTACCGTAAAAAAGATAAATATGGTTTGATTGACATCAACGGGAAAGTTGTTCAGAAAAATGTCTATGAGTCGAGCGGTCCGTTTACTGGATTTTGGCCGGTGAAGGACAAAGGCAATTGGGCGCTTTTGGATGTGAAAGGAAAGGTCATCTTGCCTTTTGAATATGATTTCATTCGTTTCATGCCGGATTTAGGTTATTTAATCGAGCGAGAAGAACAGTTTGGATTGCTGAATTCGATGGGAAATATGATTTTACCTGTTTCTTTTTCGACGATCAAACGTTTTGAAGACGCGTATTACTTGGTATCCATAGATGAAAAGTTTGGTTTGTTTTTGAAAGATGGACGAGAAATACTTCCAATTCAATATGAGCGAATTCAACGATTTGATGTAGAATCATTTGTTTTGACACTAGATGGTCGCTTAACGTATTTCTTCCCTGAAACACGTGCGTTTATAAGTTTGGCGGAATGAAAAGAATACTGAAAAATCCGGAGCAGTTCTTTAAAATCCTCATGGGAATCATGACCATCTACGTCGGTGTTTTCGTTTATTTGGAATTGACAACCGTCCGAAAAGAGACAGCGATTGAAGCGGATGAGTTTTCTGTTGCCATTCAAGAAGTTCCGGAAGAAGTAGAATTGACCCTTCAACAAGATCCAGCATTTCAGGCTGGGGCAGACGTTCACAATGTCGTTCGGGATGCATCAGATTCGCGTCAACGTTCCAATCAAGATTGGTCGCAAGATGCAGCAAGTTCTACGCGCTCGGGTAATCCAGAACAAAGCGCTAGAGATTTTGAACGAAGTTTGTACGATGAATTTGGTGGGGCAAGAGAACGGGAACGCATTCAAGCGCAGTCGGCGGAACGCATCAAAAACAACAACACCGGCTCCAGTGGAAAATTGAATCCAACAACGACTCAAAGTGGGAGTCAAAACCAATATGCGGGAAGTGTCATGGTTGATTTTTCTCTTCCCGGAAGGACCGCCTTTGAAAACAAGAAGTGGTATATCCGAAATCCAGGTTACACATGTGGATACAATTCAGCTGGAACCGTTGTGGTCACGATTACGGTGAATAATGCGGGGAGAGTAATTTCCAAGTCCGTAGATAATAACCGCAGTACAGCTGCCACGCCATGCATGATCGAGCAAGCGTTGAAATATGCAGGAATCTCACGTTTTAACGCCGGTTCCGGAAATGTAACTGGATACATCAGTTACCGTTTTGTTTCTCAATGATGATATTTTAATCAAAATAATGATGAGTTATTTGGATTTTGTTATTTTTGTAGTCTAAAAGACACAAAATATGTTCATTGCGGCTAATTTAAAATTACTCAGAAAGCGTTCAGGAAAATCACAAGAAGAATTAGCGCAAGCACTTGGATTAAACCGTTCAACCTACAGTGGATATGAAAACGAAGTAGCACAACCCAGTTTGGAGATGTTGCTTTCCATTTCTCAATACCACAAAGTCACGTTGGATGACTTAATCGCAAAGGACTTTTCTACATACGCGGACTCCGATTGGAATTCTTTGGCGAATCATTGGAAGACAGGAGCACAAGGAACGAACTTGCGTATTTTGACAACGGTGGTAAACTCCGACAACGAAGAGGAAGTGGAGTTGATACCAGAGAAGGTTCGTGCAGGCTACGTCGCAGGATATGCGGATCCTGAATTCATGAGAGATTTGCCGACTCTGAAATTGCCTTTTTTATCCAAAAACAGAAAGTACCGAGCATTTCCAATTTCTGGAGACTCCATGCCACCGGTTTCCCATGGATCCTATGTCGTGGGGGAATTTGTGCAAGATTGGTTGAGTTTGCCTTCAAATTCACCCTGTGTGATTGTCACAAATAACGATGGGATTGTTTTCAAATATGTGTTTAATCAATTGAAAGAAGCGCAGCAATTACTGTTGGTTTCCTCGAATCCAAGTTATGAACCTTATACCGTTTCTGTAGAAAATGTATTGGAGGTTTGGCGCTTTGTTTCGTACATCTCCAAAGAGATTCCGGATGTCCAATTGGATGCCGAAGGAATGGGTGCTTCCTTCCGAAATTTACAAAAGGATATCCAACAAATTCTGATTCACTTATCGGATCCAAATAGTAAGGCGTGATTCCTTCCTAAATCCCACGGATATTATTATCTTTGCACTTCAAAATACGATAAGAACAGATGATTCAGGTTACTTTTCCAGATGGAACAATCAGGGAATATGAGAAGGGGACTTCTGCATTGCAAATCGCAATGTCTATTTCCGAAGGATTGGCGCGTAATGTACTAGCAGCACGTGTCAACGGTCAAGTGAAGGATGCGGTCCTTCCAATCAACGAAAATTGTGAATTGCAATTGTTGACCTGGAACGATACGGATGGAAAATCGACCATGTGGCATTCATCTGCCCACCTAATGGCTGAAGCTTTAGAATTTCATTTTCCAGGTGTCAAACTTGCAATAGGTCCACCAGTAAACAGTGGATTCTATTACGATGTTGACTTTATGGATTATTCGATTTCCGAGAAAGACTTGGAGAAAATCGAGCAAAAAATGAAGGAATTAGCGAAAGCGAAGAATCCATTTATTCGTCAAGAAATTTCAAAAGCCGACGCAATTGCGTACTTCACGGAGAAACAAGATCCATATAAATTGGAATTGCTTTCTGAATTAGAAGACGGCACGATTACCTTCTATACCCAAGGAAATTTTACTGATTTATGCCGTGGTCCACACATTCCGGACACTGGCTTCATCAAAGCAGTGAAGTTGACAGCTATTGCTGGAGCCTATTGGAGAGGGGATGAGAAAAACAAACAATTAACACGTATTTATGGTGTTACGTTCCCGAAGCAAGCTGAATTAACAGAGCATTTAGAGAAGTTAGAAGAAGCAAAGCGTCGCGATCACCGAAAATTAGGAAAAGAATTGGAGTTGTTTACCTTCTCACAAAAGGTTGGACAAGGATTGCCAATGTGGTTACCGAAAGGAGCAGCGTTGAGAGAACGTTTGGAGAATTTCTTGAAGAAAGCACAGAAAAAAGCCGGATACCAGCAGGTGATTACTCCGCATATTGGAAATAAAGAGTTGTATGTAACCTCTGGACATTACGAAAAGTATGGTGCGGATTCATTTCAGCCCATTCGTACGCCAGATCCAAATGAAGAGTTCTATTTAAAACCAATGAATTGTCCGCATCACTGTGAGATTTTTAGAGCGAAGCCGAGGTCTTACAAGGACTTACCTGCACGTTTTGCAGAGTTTGGAACAGTGTATCGTTATGAGCAATCGGGTGAGTTACACGGACTGACAAGAGTACGTGGATTTACACAGGATGATGCGCATATTTTCTGTACGCAAGAACAGGTGAAAGATGAATTCAAAAACGTCATTGACATTGTTCTTTACGTTTTGAAAACCTTAAACTTCCATAATTTCAAGGCGCAGATTTCTTTGCGTGATAAAGTTAACCGTGAAAAATACATCGGTTCTGAAGAAAACTGGGTAAAAGCGGAGCAAGCAATTATTGAAGCTGCTGCGGAAAAAGAATTACCAACGGTTGTTGAATACGGCGAGGCGGCATTCTACGGACCAAAATTGGATTTCATGGTGCAAGATGCGCTTGGTAGAGAGTGGCAACTTGGAACAATTCAAGTAGATTACAATTTACCGGAACGATTTGACTTGGAGTACGTTGGGGCGGATAATCAAAAACATCGTCCAGTGATGATTCACCGTGCGCCTTTTGGTTCCATGGAAAGATTCGTTGCGGTATTGTTAGAACATTGCGCTGGAGACTTCCCACTTTGGTTGTCAACCGAGCAATTTATTGTCCTTCCAATTTCAGATAAATACAACGAGTACGCAGAAAAAGTTTTAGAATTCCTAAATAATTACGATATTCGCGGACTTGTTGACGACCGAAATGAAAAAATTGGTAAGAAAATACGTGATGCCGAGTTGGCGAAAGTGCCATATATGTTGATTGTTGGAGAGAAAGAGTTTGAATCAAACCAAGTATCAGTAAGACAAAGAGGACACGGAGATCACGGTTCAGTTACCCAAGAAGCGTTTGTTGCAATGGTGCAAGAAGCAATCGCTGCGGAATTGTCATAAGTATTTAAATTATTGAATGAGAAGAAATTCGAGACCATTTGTAAAAAGAGAAGTTGAAGCGCAACACAGAATTAACGACAAAATTGTTGCTGCTGAAATTCGTTTAGTGATTGAAGGTGAAGAGCCTCAAGTAATGTCTGTTTCTAGGGGAATTGCCTTAGCGGAAGAACAAGAGCTTGATTTAGTGGAGATTTCTCCAAATGCGAAACCACCGGTTTGTAAAATTTTGGACTATAAAAAGTTCCTTTACAATCAGAAACGTAAACAAAAAGAGTTAAAAGCAAAACAAAGCAAAATCGTCGTAAAAGAGATTCGCTTTGGACCTAATACAGATGACCATGATTTCCAATTTAAATTAGCGCACGCTAAGAAGTTTTTGGAAGAAGGTAGTAAGGTAAAGGCATATGTGTTTTTTAGAGGAAGAACCATCGTTTTTAAAGACCGTGGAGAAATTCTTTTATTGAAATTCGCACAAGAACTTGCTGATTTTGGTGTTATTGAACAGCTGCCAAAATTGGAAGGTAAAAAGATGATCTTAATGATCAACTCGAAAAAGAAATAATGAAGCTGATATAGATGTTTAACTTTTAAAAAAAGTAGTAATGCCTAAAATGAAAACAAAATCCAGTGCAAAGAAGAGATTCACCATCACTGGAAGTGGAAAAATCAAGCGTAAACACGCTTTCAAAAGCCACATTTTAACTAAGAAGGCTAAGAAACGTAAACGTAACTTGACACATGCTGGTTTGGTACATAGTGCCGATCTATCAAACATCAAGTTGCAATTATGTATGAAATAGTCCTTAGTTGGTTTGTAAATTGTTTAACCCGGTAACGAGTAACTAAGTCTTCACTGTTGAAGCACTCTTTATCAAAAAACTTAAAATTATGCCAAGATCAGTAAATCACGTTGCGTCAAGAGCAAGAAGAAAAAACTTGATGAAACTAGCCAAAGGTTACTTTGGAAGAAGAAAAAACGTTTGGACCGTAGCTAAAAATGCTATTGAAAAAGGTATGCTTTACGCATATTCAGGTCGTAAACAAAAGAAAAGAAATTTCCGTTCATTGTGGATTACACGTATCAATGCAGGTGCACGCCTTCATGGTATGAGTTATTCTCAATTTATGGGAGCAGTACACAAAAGTGGAATCGAATTAAATCGTAAAGTACTTGCAGATTTAGCGATGAACCACCCAGATGCTTTTAAAGCGGTTGTTGATTCTGTAAAAAAATAAAATTAATTTATATCAGCTTAAAGCCATTAGTCCTTCGATTAATGGCTTTTTTTTAATCTGTTCGTTTGCACTATGTTGAAAATCGGTCTCGTTGGTACTGGTCACCTTGGTAAAATTCATTTACGTAATTTACTGGAATTGCCGGTGGACTTTGAACTAGTTGGGTTTTACGATACGGATGATTCGACAGTGCAGGAAATTCAACGTGAATTTCAAACAACATCCTTCTCAGATTTAGAGGACTTGATGAATGCGTCAGAGGCACTTTTAATCGCTAGTCCAACGCCATCTCATTTTCCCATTGCCGTTCAAGCCCTCAAAAAAGGTAAACATATTTTCATTGAAAAACCGGTTTGTTTCACGGTGGAAGAATCCAAAAAACTGTTGCTTTATGCACAAGAAGCAGGTGTGGTTGTGCAAGTTGGACACGTGGAACGTTTTAATCCAGCTTTGATCGCAGCAAATCCCTTCGTTCAGAATCCGCTATTTATCGAATCTCGAAGAACCGCGCCATATCAAAAAAGAGGAACGGATGTATCCGTAGTGTACGATTTAATGATCCATGATATTGATGTCGCACTGACCATTGCCAATTCGAATGTGAAAAAAATCTCCGCCTTTGGCATGAATGTACTGAGTGACTCAATCGATGTTGCCTCCGCACATTTAACCTTCGAAAATGGATGTACGGCATACCTGAGTGCCTCTAGGGTTTCTGATCAACGTGAGCGAAAATCTTGTTTCTTTATGCAGGATGCTCATGTATACGTTGATTTTCTGAACAAAACAGTGGATCGACACGAACTCATGCAAGAGTCAGTGGAAGTCCGTCAACTTGTTCAAACAGTCATTCCTGTTGAGGATTCAAATGCCATCAAAATGGAATTACTGTCATTTGCATCTTCCATTCGAGAGGAGAGTATTCCAGCAGTTAGCCTAACAGATGGACACCGTGCCTTGCAGATTGCAGAACTTATTTTAGATCAAATTCACGAGTCCAATCAATTTTATCAAATAAAAACCGAAATAACACGTTAACGAATTGATGAGAGTTTTATTGTACCTTGTTTTAGTAGGCTTGCTTAGTGCATGTATTAAAAATAATCCCGATCCATCTTGGATTGAAGTGAATCCATTCGTCCTTGTTTCTAATCCATCACTCTCAGGTTCTGAAGGACAATTGACAAAAGATTTTCGAGATGTATGGTTGTACATCGATGATCAAATGATTGGATGTTTCCAAACACCCTTTAAAATTCCCATTTTGAAAGAGGGGAATGTCAACATAAAAATCTATCCTGCAGTTAGAAATAACGGAATTGCTACCGATAAAAAGATCTATCCCTTCATGAATGTTTATGAGATCAATTCGAAATTGGTAAAAAATCAAACCTTAACCGTGAATCCAGTTACGAGTTACGTGAATAATTCCAATTTCTGGATTGAAGATTTTGAAGATGCTTCCATCAAAATTCAAGATGATCCAAATACAAGCTTGGCAAGTTTATTTATTTCCAGTGATAACCTGACTCCTTTCAATGGATTCAACTATGGAAAGGTCGTTTTAACTGAACTCGATTCCATTTGGGTAGCGAACACGACAGAACAATTGCCCATTGCTAAAAACAAACCCTGTTTCATGGAGGTGGATTACTACAATACCAATTCATTTGTCCAAGGATTCTTGGCCCTGAACTCGAATGGTTCTATTTATCAAGATAATGCTGGATTCAATGAACAACCCGTGAGCACCGTAAAGTGGAAGAAAATGTACATCGAATTGACAGAATTAATTGGAAATTCAACAAACGGTTCAAATTTCATCCAAACATTTAAAGCGAAGTTAGACTCCTTACAAACGGAAACGTTTATTTGCATCGATAACATTAAAATCGTTTATAAGTAACATGAAAGATCGTTTTTGGGCTTCTTGTTTAGTACTAATCGATTACCTTTTCGCTGCATTGGCATGGGGTGTATTTTTCTACATTCGAAAAACACAGATTGAAGGACTAACATTTATTCCAGATTCACAATTTTATTTAGGACTTACCCTTGTACCGTTATTTTGGGTGTTCTTTTATTTCATTCAGGGAACCTACCACGACATCCGAAGAATGTTTCGCTTGCAAATGGTGAATCTCACCTTGATTGCATCGTTTTTAGGGACAATTATTTTATTTTTCACCTTACTCATTGATGACGACGTTAAGTCCTATCAAAATTTCTACCGCTCTATTTTCTTTCTCTTTGGACTTCATTTTTTCATTGCACTGATTCCAAGATTGATTTTCAACACTTTGCTCATTCGTTTTATCCGCAGTAACGGTCATGGATTTAAAACCATTATTATTGGCGGGAATGAAAAAGCAGTAGAAATTTACAACGAACTCATTCAACAAGAACAAAACACGAATTTCTTTATTGGTTACGTCAACGTAAATGGTAAGGATACTTTATTGGATGGAGTCGTTCCGTATTTAGGTCACGCCAATAACTTGGAAGAAGTAATGAGTCAACACGAAGCGGAAGAAGTGATACTTGCGGTGGAGAGCTCCGATCACAACCGTTTAAAAGACATGATTTCTCGCGTGGACAACGGAAGAATTCGCATCAAGTTATTGCCTGACATGTATGCCATCCTTTCTGGATCCGTTGAAATGACCAATATTTATGGTGCTTTGTTGATTGAAATCATCCCGGACGCCATGCCGTTTTGGCAACAAGCAATTAAACGTTTGATGGACATCGTGATTTCTCTTGTGGCGGTTGTTTGTTTGATTCCCTTTTACCTGTTTTCAGCTTTGGCAGTAAAACTATCGTCTCCAGGACCAATTTTCTTTTTACAGGATAGGGTAGGGATTAACGGGAAGGTTTTTCGCATCATCAAATTCAGAACGATGTACGTGAATTCTGAACAGCAAGGACCACAACTTTCTTCAGAAGGAGATCCACGTATTACGCCGATTGGACGTTTTATGCGTAAGACGAGATTGGATGAATTTCCACAGTTTATCAATGTCCTACTTGGACAAATGTCCTTGGTTGGTCCGAGACCAGAGCGACAGTTTTACATTGATCAAATTGTTCAGGTGGAGCCTCAGTACATTCATTTAACTAAGGTTCGACCTGGAATTACATCTTGGGGACAAGTGAAATATGGCTATGCCGAAAATGTCGATCAAATGCTGCAACGCATGAAGTTCGATTTGATTTACCTCAAAAACAGAAGCCTTGCGCTGGACATAAAAATCATGTTTTACACCGTGATTATTGTCATAAAAGCCAAAGGGAAATAGAATCTTCTCGCAGAAGTGTTAGAATTCAAAAAACCTTTGTATCTTTGCACCTTCAAATTCATTTATAAACGCAGGTTTCGTACCTCAAATTGTAAACATTATGGCAACAAGAATCAGATTACAGAGACACGGTAAAAAAGGTAAACCATTTTTTCATTTGGTTGCAGCAGATAGTCGTGCAAAAAGAGATGGTAAATTCATCGAAAAATTAGGAACGTATAATCCAACTGCTAATCCAGCGGTAATTAACATCAATTTCGAGGCAACTTTGAATTGGGTTCAAACTGGAGCAGAAATGTCGGATACGGCTCGTGCAATTTTATCTTACAAAGGAGTTTTGTACAAAAACCACCTTTTGAATGGAGTTAAAAAAGGCGCTTTAACAGTTGAGCAAGTAGAAGAGAAATTTGCACAGTGGTTAGCTGACAAAGAATCAAAAGTTCAGAACAAAGTTGATGGATTGGTGAAAAATGCAGCTCAAGAGAAAATCGCTCGTCAACAAGCGGAAGTAGCAGCAAACGCAGCGAAAGCAGCAGTAGTTGCAGCGAAAAACGCACCAGTTGTTGAAGAAGTTGCAGCTGAAGAAACAACAGAAGAAGTTGTAGCAGAAGAAGCTCCAGCAACAGAAGAAGTTGTAGCGGAAGAAGCTCCAGTAGCAGAAGAAGCTCCTGCAGTTGAAGAAGCTCCAGTAGCAGAAGAGGCTCCGGCAGCGGAAGAAGCATCAGAAGAAGCTGCGGCTGAATAAGCTTTATGCAAAAAAAAGATTGTTTTTATTTAGGAATAATAGCGAAACTTCACGGATTTAAAGGTGAAGTTTCGTTGTTTTTGGACGTTTCTAATCCAGCTGATTACGCTACGTTAGATGCTGTATTTGTTGAAATCGATGGTGGACTCATTCCATTTTTCGTTCAAAACATCAAGATTAAGACCAAGGGTTTCGTGGCTGTGAAATTCCAAGGTGTCGATAGTGAAAAAGATGCGCAGCGCATTTTGAAGAAGCCAGTTTACCTTCCCGAAACATTTTTACAAGAGTTAGATCAAACTTCATTCTATGATCACGAAATCATTGGTTACACCGTAATTGATGAAGTTCATGGCAATGTAGGAATTGTTGAAAATGTAATCGATATGGCTGCAAATCCATTGTTGCAGTTAGATAAAGATGGAGTAGAAGTATTGCTTCCGATTTTTGATGGACTCGTTCAAAAAGTTCAGCGCAAAAAAAAGGAGCTTTATGTAAAAGCTCCTGAAGGATTAATCGATTTGTATTTAGGTTAATTCACCTTTAACAATCCCATGGCAATTTTCATGCGAATTACTTTTTTCGCAGCTTCATCCACTTTCTTTTTGAATTCTTTATTCGTGCGGTAAGCAGTCAAAATCTCTTGATGCGCTTTCTTTGCATCCAACGGCATTAACACGATGTCACATCCCGCATTGATTGCTTTATACGCAGCCTGTGGGACATTCACGACACCTCCCATGTTCATGGCGTCCGTAACGATGAGTCCTTTGAATCCAAGACTGTCTTTCAGTAACTCCGTAACAATTTTCTCTGAACAGGTAGATGGTAATCCTTTTGTGTCGTATTTCGCGTTGTTCTGAACAGCGATGTGCGCCACCATTATCGATAAAACACCGTTGGCAATTAAAGTTGGGTAATTACCGATTTCTTTCATCTCTCCATCAATTACCTGTAACGCTTTGTGCGTATCTCCAGTCACGAGTCCGTGTCCTGGGAAATGTTTTGCTGTAGCGATGATGTTGTTGCGTTGCGTTTCTTGAATAAAGGCATCGGACCAAGGAATGATGTTCGCCGGAACAGCACCAAAACTTCTAAATCCAACCGTTGTGTTAGGTGACATATCGACAACTGGAGAAAAGTTATAATTGATTCCAATTGCATTCAAATCACCAGAAATGGTTTTTGCACAAGCAATTACTTCATCTACATTCTTTAATTCGTTTGCTTTTTTAACGATGGTTGAACCAGCGATTTTACGGTTCACTAAACTCGGTTCCGCATCTGCGCTATATAAAAAGGGAAGATTGCCGAATTTCGCATTGTTGGACTCAAAATCTTTGATCCATGTACTAAATTCTTCTTTGGTACCGTTTAACATCAATACACCACCAATCACTCGGTCTTTGATGTGTTGATCAATGGTTGCTTTCGTTTGACCCAAGCGTCCTACAGCTGGCATGATCAATTGTGCAACAATCGCAGTGTCATCCATTTGTTTAAAAACGCGCTCAACTTCTTTGTCTAATGCAGGATTATCTTTTAAGAAATCAGCCAATTCAAAACTGATTTCCGTTTTTGGTTGAATAACCTTCGCTTGTTTTGTTGATTCATTTGATTGCGCACATCCTTGAAATAGGAGTCCGGCTAGAAATAATGGGGTGATGATTTTTTTCATAGTATAAATTGTCAGTTTCAAATTTAAATATATCTCGTTTAGCCAAGTTGTTTATTTGTTGAAGAAATAACCAAGGTCTTGTCAATAACTATGCCTAACCTTCCATTCAAGACCGATCCTAAAAAAAATGCTTAACTTTAAGTTAATATTGCTTAAATATTACGCAAGTAATACCATTATGTGTCATCAAAGCAATAAACTAACGTACGTTCAAATGAGAAAAACAATTCTATTCCTTTCCTTTTTCACATCCATGATTGGATTTTCACAGGTTCAAAACTTCTATGATCGCGCCACAATTCAAACCATAGAGGTATTTTTTAGTTTTTCGAATTGGGATGCACAACTTGACGCTGCAGTTGCTTCCGAAGCATATATCATCGCGGACTCTGTTCGAATCAATGGTGTTTCTTTTGATAGTTGTGGCGTGAAATACAAAGGAAACAGTTCTTACAGTCCGACAAATCAAAAGAATCCTTTACATATCGAACTCGATCATATTAAGGGAAATCAAGATTACCAGGGATATACGGATATTAAATTGCAAAATGGCTACAAGGACCCATCCATGATTCGCGAGGTACTTTCCTATGCGATTCTCGAGCAATACATGGATTGTCCGAAAGGGAATTTTGCCAACGTGTATGTCAACGGTGTCTATCGCGGCCTATATTCCAGTGCGGAGAGCATCAATAAAACGTTCAATGCCAATCACTATTATCAAAGTGGGGACACCTATTTTAAGTGTAATCCTGTTGGTGGGGCCGGACCTGGAAGCACGGTGAGTCCGGATTTGAAGTACATTAGTATGGATAGCAGTGCCTACGCAAATGGGTATGAATTACGAAGTACTTATGGTTGGAATCGTTTAGTAGATCTTATCAATACCTTGAATAATGACTTTACGAATATTGAGTCAAAATTGGATATTGATCGCGCGATTTGGATGTTAGCATTCAATAATGTCCTTGTTAATTTGGATTCGTACAGTGGGGCGTTTAGACAAAACTATTATTTGACATGGGATAACAATGCGCGATTCGTTCCGACCGTATGGGATTTAAACATGAGTTTTGCCGGCTTTCCTGGTGGAACAGGTTCAAGTTCAAGTACCACAACACTTGATCCAATGTCCAACAGTACATCGACGATTCATCCGCTTATTGTGAAAATATTAGGTAATCCAATGTATAAACGCATGTACATGGCACATGTCCGTACGATGGTGCAGGAAATGTTTGCCAACGATTATTATTTAACTGTTGCGAACCAATTACGCACGACGATTGATGCAACGGTGAATTCAGATCCATATAAATTTTACACATATACCCAGTTTCAAAATAGTTTAACAACTGCCGTAACTGGAACCGGTGGTCCAGGTGGAGGTGCCAGCATTCCAGGTATTCAAGCCCTGATGAGTGCACGTGTTTCTTACTTTAATACAAATGCCAATTATGTGTTGGTGGCACCGACGATTTCTAGTTTTTCTTCTTCGGTTTCCAGTCCTGTGTATAATCAAACGATTACGATCAATGCCACTTGCGCCAATGAAACGTCTGTCTTTTTGGGCTACCGAACCAATCACCAATTGAAATTCAATCGTGTGGCGATGTTCGACGATGGCGCACACAATGACGGTGCAGCAGGAGATCACGTGTACGGTGTTGATGCGCTCGTGAATGGCGTTGTTTTCGAATATTACATTTATACGGAGAATGCGAGTGCTGGATTGTTTAGTCCACAGCGAGCGGAACATGAATACCATTCTTTAGCGGTTTCCGTTCCTTTCCCAACAGTTGGATCGGTTTTAATCAATGAGGTAGTCGCATCAAACGGGACTTCCGCGATGGATCAAAATGGTGAAAATGATGACTGGATTGAGTTGTACAATACGACTTCGAATCCAATTGATCTTTCTGGAATGTATCTAACGGATGATGCTCTGGATTTAATGAAATGGTCTTTTCCAGTTCCAACAACCATTCCAGCAAATGGATACTTAACGGTTTGGGCTGATAATGACGTCTTTCAATCTGGCTTGCATGCATCTTTCAAGTTGAATGCTTCTGGTGAATTAGTCATATTGAGCAACGGTGCGACTTTTCACGATCAAGTTGGATTTGGTGTTCAAACAACGGATGTTGCTTATGCGCGTTGTCCAGATGGAGGTGCGACATTTGCCTACGTAGCGCCAACATTCATGGCATCTAATAATTGCAACGCATCTATCGACCAGATGAATTTTGAAGTGAAAATTTATCCTAATCCATTTAACGATCAGCTAACCATTCAGCTTGATGAACAATTGACGTCTCAAGTAACGATCAGCGATGTGAATGGAAAGATCTTGTTAAATGAAGAATATTCATCTCCTGAAAATGTCATCTCCACTGCAAATTGGTCCAATGGGATGTACATGGTAACGATTCAAAATGAACGTGGAATGAAAACACTCAAATTAATCAAGTAAGGATTGCTCCAAAACTATTGGACAAAAATAAAGCCCTGACAATGTTTGTCAGGGCTTTATTTTTGATAGAGGATTATCTTGATTAATCGTTACGTTGTTCCGTAGCTGATTTTTCTAATTTCGCAAATTGTTCAGCTGTTAAAATGTTTTTTAACATCGCTTTTCTAGCTTCTTCGTTTGATTTGATGATGGCTTTCTTTTGTTCTTCAGAATAGTTTGACATCAAAATCCCTTGATTTTTTTGTGCAATACCTAAATGAACGGTGTACACTTCTTCTTGTTGAGCTGCAGTCAATTTCAACATGGTCGTTTGACTTTGAGTTAATGCTTGCGCATTTTGTTCAGGAGATTGTGCTTGTTGTGCAACAGCAGTTAATCCTAAGAAAAATGAAAAACATAAAATTTTAATTGCCTTCATGGGTATTGTTTTTTGTAATTAGTTCAAATTTACGAAACGAAGTTAAGAAAAAAGAGAAAGTTCCCCATTCTTTATTCATCGAAGAGACTAAAACTGAATTTATTCCGTTAATTTCGTTTAAAATTCACAATTGAAACTTCTTGCCTCGCAACATATAGACAAACGAAAATGGGATCAAATGGTTGCTTCGGATGAGCAATTGGATTTTTTTTCTTTGTCCTGGGTGCAAGATATTTTACACTCTCATTGGGAAATGCTCTGTGACGAAGACGGGAATTACCTTCTGAATATTCCCAAAGGATCAAAACTCGGGTTTTCTTATCGCCTACAACCATTCTACATTCGATCCCTTCATGTTTCATCCAAATATCAAGGTGATTTAAAAGAGATTGTCCAATTTTTAACAGCATCTGCGCGCTTTGTTCAATTGAACCTAGATTCCGAAAATCAAGAAGTGTTCCAATCCTTTGGTAAATTTCAACTGCTCGATTTATCGATTGATCTTGAAGGAATCAAATCAAAATACGCGACGAATGCCAAACGTATTTTAAAGAAGATTCCTACTGAATTTATTCTTGGTGAATCAACAGATGTTTCTGAATTCATTTCTTTTTTCCGAAAACAAAAAGGGGAGGAGTTACGTGGTTTCACTCCAGCGGTTTGGCAACGTTTAACAAACTTATTGGAAGAAACGCAACTTCGTGATATGCTAAGGATACGAACCATTCATCTGAATGGCCTTCTTATTGCTTCTGGAGCATTCATTTCACATAAAGGCACATCTTACTTTTTAAAGGGAACAGCAACGCCCGAGGGGAAAAAGTTGGGTGCGATGTACGCCTTGATCGATCAGGAAATTTCTTCCATTCAAGAAACACACCATACCTTGGATTTTGTTGGTTCAAACAATGAGGCGATTGCCCAATTTTACCGAAAGTTTGGTGCTATCGACAAACCATACGGGATACTAAAGCAGAATAACCTTCCAGCTATTCTGCGTTTGTTCAAGTCTTAATTGAAGATTAGCTCGTCAATAAATAACCAAGTTGGATTTCCTACTCCAAGATGCCATTCTGGACAATTGCCTGGATTCACAATCGTGTAACGGATGCTTTTAATTGTTCGTGCTTTGTCCGTTTCAAGAATTTGAGTGAATTTCTGGTTGTGTGGATTTTTATCCGTTTTTGTAGCAGATGGAATGGAAATAATTTGCGGATTTTGAAAAGTGATCCCGTCATATGAAATTTCAAAGCGTATTTCCTTTGGAAGAAAAATCCATGCTTTCTGATCACGGATACATGAAATACCAAATTCATGAATAGCCATCGGTTCTTTAAAGGTAACAGTTGCAACAATGTCTTTTCCGTAATAGCCTTGATAATCTCCAGTTCTGAACTCACCACCTCCAAAAAGTCCGTCGATAAGTGCATTTTCTCCTGATGCAGCGTATTGATTTGAATACTTGGTGTCAAGTGTCAAACTTACATTTGGATTCTTTCGTATAAATTGACTAGAAACAATCGCACTTTCAGCACTTATTCCAGCGGCATTTTTTCGGAGCAATTGCAAGTCGACAGTCGTTGTTTCTTTGATTTTGATCGGTTGCGTATAATTATTCCAAGGACCATTGTTCAAACGGAATTTCATTTCATAAGTGTCCGTTGGGCTCAAAACCACATGTCCTAATTCTAAATACAACTCTTGATCGAAAATGCGCTGTTCTGTTTTAACGAAAGGCGCAGGAACCAAATCTGCAGGAAGATCCACGGTATTCATTTGTGGATAGTTCGATTTCGCTGGTTTTTTATCGGTCATTTCAAATTCCAATTTTCCTCCAAGCATCAATGTTTTGTGGTCAATTTGAAAGTCTGGAATCAATTTTCCATTCCATTTAACGGAAGCCACATAACAATTCGCTGCGCTCTGATTGTTGCAAATGATGTCAATTTTTGTATTGCTTTGATTGTCCACATTAATCGTCGCTTTGCTGAACAAAGGTCTTCCAATTTGATACATGGTATTTCCTGGAGCAATGGGATAAAGTCCCAAAGAACTAAGCACATACCAAGCGCTCATTTGTCCACAGTCCTCGTTTCCGGAAAGTCCATCTGGCTTCGCGTGATACATTTCCTTTAAAATACGATCGACGTAATACTGTGTTTTGTACGGAGCATTAGTGAAATTGTATAAATAGGCCATGTGATGGGACGGTTCGTTTCCATGTGCGTATTGTCCGATTAATCCGGTAATGTCCGCTTGTTCGCGTCCTGACAATTTCATTTCTGTTGTAAACAAACGATCTAACCACGCTTCCAAGGAGTCGCGTCCACATAATAAATTTGTTAATACTTCAATTTCATGCGGAGCATACAATGAATATTGCCAGCTATTCGCTTCGGTGTAGTTGAAATTCACTTCTGATGGATCAAAGGGTCCGTACCATTGTGCACCGCGACGTGCACGCATGAATTTCGTGTTTGGATCGAATAAATTCACGAAGGAAAAGCTACGTTTGCGGTACGTTTTCGCCATTTCGTCATTTCCCATGGCTGCAGCCATTTCGGCAATGCAAAAATCGTCATAGGCATATTCCAAGGTTTTCGAAACGGACTCTGGTTCATCACTTGAACTCAAATATCCATTGTTCGCATAGGTTTGTTTGCCTAGTTCGTTGATGTTAGCGGTAAAATGCATGTCGTTTAATGCTTTTTTCGCGTCGTAGGACATTCCAGTAACTTTTGTTTTTCCATCCAATCCTTTCATGTAAGCATCAGAAATAACACTAACGCTGTGATATCCGATCATACATTCCGTTTCGCAGGCTGCTAATTCCCAAACGGGAAGATCTCCGCCTTCATCAAATTGACGCAAGAAAGTACGTATGAATTGAGTCGTTCGTTCTTGTTGAATCAAGGTAAATAAAGGATGATTTCCTCTGTAAGTATCCCAAAGTGAAAACACTGTGTATTGATTGTCCTTTACCAATTGATGAATTTTCTGATCACGTCCGCGGTAACGTCCATCTAGATCACTCATCAAATTTGGAGCAACCATGCAATGATACAAACTCGTGTAGAAGATGATGGCATCTTCGAAATTCAATGCATCCACTTTTATTTTACTTAATTCCTTGTTCCATTTTTCAACATTACGGGAATACACTTGCATAAAATCAAAACCCGGTATTTCGAGTTGTAAATTATGTGCCGCTCCTTTTTGATCCACATGTGACATACCCACTTTGACATACAGCACTTTGGTATCCTTCGGGAATTCGAGCAATAATTTATGTGTCCCGTCGATTTTCACTGGTTTGGCAGAACTGAATGGGGTGGAAGTTTCTAGTTGAAAATAAAAGTGTTGTTCGTTTGCCCATGCTTCTGAAACTCTTTTTCCAGATATGCTTGTGTTGTTGATGATCTCAAATCCTGCGTCAAGAACTTTGTCGCGGTAATCTAAATCCAACAGAATGTACTTTTTTCCTTTGGCATTCGTAAATGTATATTCGTGAATACCACAACGTTCACTTGTGGTTAAGCGAACATTGATTTGCTCATCTTCCAAATAAACTTCATAGAATCCAGCGCGCGCTTTTTCTTTGTTGTGAGAGAATTTTGAGCCATAACCATTTTTCGCATCTTGGTATTTCGGAAGTAATTTTGCCTTTTTTCCAGATTGAGGTGAGATCAATAAATCCGCATAATCTGGAACTCCTGTTCCGCTCAAGTGCGTATGACTAAAACCATAAATGAGGGAGTCGGAGTAATGGTATCCGCCACATCCATCCCAACCATCGTGACGTGTATCCGGACTCAATTGCATCATCCCGAATGGAGCACAAACACCTGGAAACGTATGTCCGTGTCCGCCCGTGCCTATCGTTGGCATGACGTAAACATATGGATTAAACGATTCCGCTGGTTTCCCAACTAACTTTTGTGCTTTGTCACTTGCCTCCATCACAGTTGTTACTTGTGCAAAGGAAAAGAAACCAAGCGAACAGAAAAGGGTACTGAATATCGTTTTCATTAGTTGAATTTTCGTTTGTTTAATTGAGAATAAACGGTGTTTTTCAAAAAGTAATAATCCCAAATAATTCGTCCATTGTAGCGGTAGAATTTTCTAGCTTTGGTATTGATTTGACGACGTTTTTTATAAAATCTTCCGAATTGGGCATACACATTCATGTGAGCTAAAAATACCATCCATGTCAATTGGAATTTTCCGGAAAGCAGGAATTTAACTCCAGCAATTCCATCCAAACACATGCGGATAAATAAACTGGGAAATAAAAGTCCGGCGTGGTTTTTCATCAACATGAAAAGACTGTTTCGGAAGTTTAAATAGACTTTCTTTGGAGAATCATAATCAAGTGTTCCTCCACCTAAATGGTACACCGTACTTTCAGGAACACAATGGAAGTCAAAACCCAGATTTCCAAGTCTAATGCACAGATCAATTTCTTCCATATGTGCAAAGAAATCGGAGTCAAATCCCTTTACTTGATGAAACAAGTTAGAACGAATGAGCATCGCTGCGCCTGATGTCCAGGTTACTGGAACGTCATAGTCATACTGTTGTTCATCGTTTTCTAGTGAATCGAAAATGCGTCCACGGCAAAAAGGGAAATAATGCAGATCGACAAATCCACCTGCTGCTCCTGCATGTTCAAACGTATGTTTGTTTCGCCAGGACATGATTTTAGGTTGACAAGCTGCTGTGTTTTCGTGCGTATCCATGAATTCCTTCAATGGTTCAATCCAATGTTCTGTAACTTCCACATCACTATTGAGCAGAAGGTAATAATCGAATTGACCTTTGATTTGTTCTAATGCGACATTGTATCCACCAGCAAATCCTAAATTTCGCTTTTGTTGGAGTAGGTGAACGTGTGGGTATTTATCTTGAATAAACGAAACGGAATCGTCCGTGCTGGCATTATCTGCAACAAAAACGGGTGTTTTCTTTGAACAGGCAAGCACACTTGGTAAATACGTTTCAAGGTGGTGTTTTCCGTTGAAATTGAGAATGACAATTGCTAAAGAAGTATCCATTTCCTAGTATTGACGAAATAAATCGTTGCTGTCACCACCCCAATGCTTTACATTATTTTGATTAGGATTGTCCACATTTCCATTGTACGTATTGCGTTTCGCAAGAATTTGTGGCCATGCTGGATTCTTCAATTCTCCAATCATGTCTGAATGCAGTAGGCGGTAGGCATTGTTTACGAGGTCAGGATTGTAAAATACAAAGCGCTTGTTGCTGTAAACACCAATTTTATTGTACGTCCAAATCTCGTACGGATATTCGGAAGGAGAGGATTCTCGTGCGTTCACTTGATTTGGCGCACCATACTTTAGGTAAACACGCCCACGGTCCGTTTCAAATCCTTCTTGAAAATTATTTCCGTAGATTTTCTGTACGAAAATGACTTGTGCTTTGTATTTCAACCAAGATTCATAGGGATTGGTTGGTGTGGATACCGCCCAATATCCTTGAATGTGCTTGCGTGCTTCGTCGTTGTTTTTAGATTTCAGGGTTTCAATGATGTTTTTAATCTCCGCAGGTTTCGAAATCGGAATTAAACTTTCAAGGTAGTACATGACGGAGTCTGATGGTATGGATGATTGAAAAGCAGGATCCAGCATCATATTTTCCATGGTGAACATGTAATTATTCTCATTGCTGCGCTCGAAATCATACGTTTGAATCGAAAGTATTTCATTCGAGTTATTCGTCAAACGGTATTCGATTTGATAGTTTCCTGAATTCAATTCTTCGATGTTTATCGTTTCAAAAACGGGAACAACGCTTGATTTAAACAAAGTGCTCGTGCGTGTGAATCCAGGCATTTCACTGGCGTCTTTCATGTTGATGATGCGATGTGATAATTGAAAGGTGCTGTCTTTTATTTTCTCTGTCCCATATAATTCCAAATAAACGGGTAACGTTTTTGAATCCGTCCCATAAAAACTCGAAAGCATGGGGATAATGTGGTAGCCTGATTTGTCAAAATTCGTTTGCTGATCGCTCGGGTAAGCATATTCCGCAACAAGAACATCCGAGATTTTCGTGTTTGCAGAGAAATCTTCAATAGAAATAGGCAGGACACCAGAAATCTCCGAGTCCTCTTTGTTGACATCCAGTAGATTGATTTTCAAAGAATACTTACCTGGATTTAACTGAACGCGAAGGATTTCGTAAAAATCATCTTGCACACTATCAATTGCCTCTGGAGATTCAAGGACATACCGATCGGTAAAAACCGTTTTGGAACTATCTGCGATTTCAACGGAAATCAGGACTTTCGCCCTTAATCCATTCCCTTCGTTTTTGTACACGACGGAATAGGATACGAACTGCATGTATAATTCTAGGTAATTGCCAACATTGGGAGCATAAAATTGCTTGGTGTCGAGGTAGGTCTTTAATTTAGCTCCTTGCGCAAAGGAAATACTTTGTAAAAGACAAAAACAGATTAGAATGATTTTTTTCATGTGCATTTAAAATTACAGAAAAAGCATCAATCTTCGATATTCAATCTGATTTTTTGTGCTAATTGACGATTATAGGTTTCTAACAGAAATTTGAAATAGTTATCCGTGCTTTTGGAAATACATTTCGTGTAATGCTTCAATCTATGCTCGATGTGATCTTGTATAACTTTCATTAGATCAAGCGCATGATCAAGGTTTTGGGCGGCAGCTTCAATCGCCTTGAAATGGTTTTCAATGGACATATCAATCGCAACTTTTCCTTTTTCACCACGGTCCAAACATTCGTAATAACAGTCTTTGATGTTGAATTCCTCCAAAATGGCCGATGGCATGTACTTGTCAAATCCTTTTGGAAACTCAAATTCCACTTCAAATTCCATGTCCTCCAATTCGGAGATGCGGGATTCCAAAAAGCGATCCGGAAATTTAAACGCATCCTGCCAGTTGATGTAATCTTGCCAATAGCCAAAACGACGAACGTTGTTTCCTAAATCGATGATTTGGAATTCACTTTTGTTTGGAAGTTTTCTGGATCCACGTCCAATCATCTGATGATACAACGTCAATGAACGCGTTGCACGGTTAATAATAATGGATTCAACCGTTGGCTCATCAAATCCTGTTGTCAAGATGCCTACAGAGGTTAAAATGGCTCCCGGAGTCACTTTAAACCAATGAATTACATCCTTTCGGTCTTTATCGCTAAAAGTAGAATCTAAATGACGAATGTTGTATTTTAACTTCTTGAATGATTCTTCCACACGTCGTGAAGTTTCGATTCCGGCGTTGAAAATCAGTGTTTTTTTGTTTAAGCTTACTTCTTCATAGGCAAAAATCAATTTTTCTTGCATAAAGAAGTTGCTGTAAAGTAAATCAGAACTACTTACGGTAAAATCTCCGTTTGTTCCAATTTTCAATCCATGAAGATTTACATCGTATTGGTATGTTTCGGCATTGGACAAATAAGCTCCTTCAATGAGATTCGAAATGGATTCGCCCACCAATAGCTTGTTGTAATTATCTTTTAGTGGTAGATTTCTATTCGAACTTAAAGGTGTTGCGGTTACACCTAGGATATTTGCATCCTCGTAAAACTGGAAGATTTTTCTAAAACTATTGTAATGTGCCTCATCGACAATGACCAATCCAACATCCGCAATGAAATTATCATTTTCATTCAAACGATTATTCAAGGTTTCCACCATAGCGATGAAACATTGATATTCGTCCTGATCATCTAAATGCTTCACTTCTGAATTAATGACCTTATTGGCAACCTTAATGGCTGAAAGTTGTTGGGATGTTTGAACGGAAAGTTCGATTCTATGCGTTAGAATGAGCACTTTTTTCCCCCATTGTTCGATGAATCGACGAGCAATTTCAGAGAAAATAACCGTTTTACCACCTCCAGTTGGAAGTTGGTAAAGCAAATTAAAATTCGTGCCGTTTTTACGAAGTTCTTCTAAAACTTGGTTGACGGTTTGTTCCTGAAAAGGGTAAAGCTTCTTTGCTTCGTATAAATCGAAATCAATCATTTTCGCAGTTGGGATTTGCAAAAATACAGCCTTTTCTTTGAATTAAGACACTATGATTTCAATTGAGACCAATGATGAAGGAAAATACCTGTCGCAATGGAGACATTTAAAGATTCCGCTTGTCCGTATCCGGGTATGGTAACTGCTTGATTGATATGTTTTTGAAGGGAGGGTGAAATTCCCTTTCCTTCATTTCCCATGACGAGAATTTTTATTTCATTTGGATCAACATTTTCAAGATTTTCACCGTTTAAAAGCGCTCCATGTATGGTGGAATTCAATTTTGGTAGAAATTCAATCAAATTTTCATAAAAAACAGGAATTCGAAATGCGCTGCCCATCGATGATTGAATGACTTTGGAGTTAAAACAATTGACCGTGTCTTCAGAGCAAAGAATTTGTGTGATTCCGAACCAATCTGCTGTCCGAATAATGGTTCCGAGATTCCCAGGATCTTGAATACTTTCTAGTACAAGTATGCGTTCGTTTGGATTGAATTTTTTTTCAACTCGCTCATGAAAAAGTCCAATCATGGTAGATGGACTATTAAATTGTGAAATGCGCTCCATCTCATTGTTGTTACAGGCGTAACAATCAAACTGATTTAACAACGCAGCATCCACATCTCCACTTGTGTAAATAGAATGAACGAGCTTAGGAAATTGAACACATAATTCGCTGACCAATTTTAAGCCTTCAACCACAACTAATTTTTCTTTATCCCGATTTTTCTTCAGGTGAAGACTTTTAATCCATTTTATCTTTTGAAGCGAAATTTTTTCCAACTTGATTATTGTTATTTTTGTACTTGGAGATGAAACATCGAGCGAATTTACTAAATATTGCGATTATCCTTCTGTTTGTTTTAACAGCATGTGATTTAACACGAAACGTTCCTGCGGGTAAATACCTTCTTCGTGCCAATACGATTGAACTGAAGGATAATTCATCCATCGATAAATATGACCTTGGACTGATTGTTCGTCAACAACCAAATCAACGAAATTTTTACATCAATGTTAAATTGCGCATCTACAACGCAATCGATTCTGCTCATGTTGCGCACAAAAGGGAAGTGAAATTTCAAAAATTCGAAAGGAAACAAAAAAGAAAAAAAGAAAAAGTGGACCGAATCAATGCTGAGCGCAATGAAAAGGCTTTCGCTCGTGGAGACTCCACATTCTTCCCTAAAGAATACCATCAAGCAACGTTTACGAAGGTACTGTGGAAGGAAAAAGTTAAATATAAATTTGGACAGAAACCCATTGTTTTTGACACCATATTATATCAAAAAAGCATTGAGCAACTTGGATTCTATTTACGTAAAAAAGGTCATTACTACGGAAATGTAACCGGTGGATTGGTCCTAAACGAAAAAAAACGTTTTGCTTATCCAAGTTACGTAATTCAAGCCGGACCTCAATATTTTATTGATTCTGTTCAATACATTGGAGCGAAATTACTACGAGATAAGCACGCTTCATATGTCCGAAAACACATCGAAAGAACAGGTGAGCATCCGCTCCTCGGAATGCCTTTCGATACGGATTACTTGAATGATTACCGAGAACTCGTAGCGAAGTATTTAAGAGACGATCAAGTGTATAAATTTTCGTCAAGCAGCATATCTTTTTCAGCGGACACCAACCGTCAAACCATGAAAGTTCGCTTGGTGGTTCGATTTGATGATCGATATGTTCCTTCAGAAGTTAAAAAGGATAGTTTGATTCGAGTTCCATATGTGGAAATGACCGTCTCTAATGTGTATTTCCATCTTTCGGACACGACGAATATGGAGGATAGTTTTTCTCAACTCATGAAGGATCAACAATTGAGTTTGTATGATCCCATTGCTCCTCAATTCTTGAGAACCACTAAGTCTTTCGTTTACGACGAAATCCTATATTCAAAAAAACAATTGAAGGAAAAACACGTTCCGATTGGAAGCACTAATCCCTTTCGTAAAATTACCGTGACATATAACGGAGACTCTCCATGGATCAAGCCATCCATTCTTGAACTTCAGAATTATTTGGAGAGTGATAACAAATACAAGGAATACTATTTGGATCGAAGTTACCGCTCCATCGTTCAACTTGGGGTTTTTAGCTCGGTCAAACCGATTATTATTGAACAACCTGGAAATAAATTAGCAGTGCACTATTTCCTTGAGCCAGCAAAAAAACAAACGTATGGATTTGACCCAAAATTCACCTCTTCAACCGGATTACTTGGTGCAAATGCCTCGTTTAACTACACGAACAAAAATATCCGCAAAGGAGCTGGAAAAATGACTTTTTCTTTTGGTGGTGGATTCGAGTCGCAACCGTTGGTCTTCCAAGATCAATCGAATCAGACGGTTGGAACTGGAAAGGGACGTACGTTCAATACCTTCGAATTTGGTCCTAGTTTAAAGTTTGATTTACCGGGATTATTCCCAACGCCCGTAACGATGTTAGGGAAACGTCAAAAACCAAGAACAGTCTTGACAACTGCGTACAACATTGAGAAACGAAGCATTTTTGACCGCAGTGTTTTTCAGCTCAATTACATGTGGAAATTCTTGGTAGGTAAGACCCAAGTTTTTCAGATGGGACTTCCGGGCGCATCAGTCATCAAATATGTGTCCATCAAAAAAAGTGCTGAATTTCAAAATCAGCTAAATCAAATCAACGATGTTTTTTTGAACGCGACGTATAACAATCAATTCATTTGGCAGGACTTTAAGTTTTCATATGAATACAATAACAAGGAAAAGGATTTAAAAGAAGGGAAGGAGCGAAAAAACGCCTTGAATACTTCCATTTATTTCAACTCAACCTTCGATGCAGCAGGAAACTTGTTGTACCTGTTTAGAGAGAGACAAGACACGTTAAACGGACAATATTTGCTTCGTAATCAACCGTATTCTCAGTTTGTCCGTTTAGACAATCAATTTATCATGAGTAAACGTGTGCTATCCGGGTCTTCCTTGCACCTAAAACTTTCCGCTGGAGCAGGACTTCCTTATAAAAATTCGAAAACCGCAATGCCGTATGACTACAGTTTCTTTGGCGGTGGATCGAATGATAATCGGGGATGGAGAGCAAGAGCACTTGGTCCGGGAGCTTACAAATATCACTTGGACACCAATCGTTTGGCTACTCAAATTGCGGATATTCGCTTTGCGGGATCATTGGAATACCGTTTCAGTTTAGGATCAACGTTTAAAGGCGCCCTTTTCACGGACTTCGGGAATATTTGGACCTTTAGAGAGGATGCGAGTAGAATTGGCAGTCAGTTTCAATGGAATACATTTATTCCACAAATTGCGATCTCATCTGGAATTGGACTCCGAATGGATTTAGAATTTTTCATCATCCGTTTAGATGTAGGTTTCCCAATTTACGATCCAGCATTTGCCAAAGGTGCGAAATGGGTATTTCAGGAAATGGGAACTCGTCAGACCTATTACCAAGAAGGAATGAACCAATTTAACATGAGCTTGGATCAAGTGAAGGCAATTATGCCCAAACCTTTCCTTCCGAATTATTTGAATTTCGGTATCGGTTATCCATTCTAAATCTTTTACGCATGTTTAAATACGCATTCTTTTTTCTCACGCTCGTTTCTTTTTTGTTTTCCTGTATGAAGGGACAAAAAGTGGATTTAATCATTCATAACGCCAATATCCATGTGATGGATGATGCCGGTTCGGTTCACGAAGCAATGGCCATTCGCGATGGAAAAGTCATCGAAGTTGGACCTGAACGTCAAATTTTGAATAAATACAGATCGGACGAAGACATCGATGCATTGGGCAAGGATGTTTATCCAGGCTTGACAGACGCGCACGGACATTTACTGATGTATGCCAATCAGATACTTGGGGTCGATTTAACCGGTGCTAAATCCATGGATGAAGTAATTTATCGCTGTGAAAAGTATTTTGCAAAGTCAAGTAACAAATTTATCATCGGTGGCGGATGGGACCAATCGCTTTGGGGGAATGATTCCATGCCAAACAACAAAAAGCTTTCGGAAGTCTTCAAAAACATTCCAGTTTGCTTGTATCGCGTGGACGGACATGCGGCACTCGTGAATGAGTACTTGTTTAAAAAAGCAAAGATTCAAGCAACAAATGTGGATGGTGGAGAAGTGAAAATGGTCAATGGCATGCCAACAGGAATGCTTTTAGACAATGCCATGAATTTCATTTCAAAACTGTTGCCTGCTTATCCATCGAGTCAAGTAAAGAAGGCTATTTCTGAAATTCAAGAAGAATTGTTTCAGTATGGAATTACCGGAACACATGAAGCAGGAATCGACTTCAAACACATTCAGCTGTTTAAATCCATGATTTCTAGAGGACAATTGAAGCTTGAATTGTATGCCATGCTCATGAATTCTCCTGAAAACAGAGCATTTGCCATGAAAAATGGACCTTATCGTTTTCGAAATTTATCCATCCGAAGTTTTAAGGTTTTTGCCGATGGTTCACTTGGTTCTCGAGGAGCATTGTTGAAAAAACCATATACAGATGATCACCATTCCCATGGTTTATTGTTGACTTCTGTCAATGAAATGCGCAATGTCGCTCAATTCTGTTTAAAGCATGGTTACCAGATGAATACACATGGAATTGGAGATTCCGCGAATGCCTTGATTTTGGATATTTATAAAAATGCGTTCAAAAGAAATCCAGATCATCGTTTTCGAATTGAGCATTCACAGGTAATTGATCCTGCTGACTTTGTGAAATTTTCAGAATATGCCGTTTTTCCTTCTGTTCAACCAACGCATGCTACGAGTGATCAGCGATGGGCAGAGAATAGATTGGGTAAAAATCGTTTGCAAGGAGCATATGCCTACAGAACCTTGTTGCGTCAATACGGAATGTTAGCAATTGGAACAGACTTCCCAGTGGAATCTACGAATCCATTTTTTACCATACATGCTGCCGTTCAACGTAAAAACCCTTCCAATCAACCCTTAAATGGATTCCTTGCTCAAGAGTCCTTAAGTTTGGATGAAGTCATCCGCGGAATGACTATTTGGGCAGCCTTTTCGTCGTTTCAAGAAAATGAATTGGGAAGTTTAGAAAAAGGAAAAAGAGCCAATTTCGTCATCTTCGATAAACCACTTGAAAGCAATCCTTCTTTTGAGCAAAACTATGCTTGGAGAACCTTCATCCGCGGGAAAATGGTCTTTGCATTAGATGAATTGTAAGATTTTGTGATACCAAATGAAATCCTTGACGTTTAATTTTTAAATTTGAAAAAAAAGCACATGAATACAGCAAAATACCTTTTGATCGTTTTTGGATTTTCGATTCCACAGTTGTTCGCACAAGCTATTCCGGGAACCCTTAACTGGTACAACGGCGATGGACAAGGAATGTACACGGATCAAGCATACAAAATGCTGAAAAATAAAAAGTCGCAAACGGTCGTTGTCGCTGTAATTGATTCCGGTGTCGACATTGAACATGAGGATTTACAAGGGAAAATTTGGGTGAATCCAAAAGAAATTCCTGGAAACAAAATCGATGATGATAAAAACGGATACGTGGATGACGTTCATGGTTGGAACTTTTTAGGAAACGCAAATGGTGAAAACCAGGAAAACGCCCGTTTGGAAAAAACCCGTATTTACGCTAAATTAAAAGATAAATACGATGGGGTCGATCCAGCTACCTTATTCGATGACACGGAATATTTCATGTATGCCAACGCAAAAGCAGAAGTAGAAGGGGAACTTGAAAACTTAGCGCAGTACAAAGAAGGATTGGCAAATGGACAATTCGACGCAGACACAAAGAAATACATTGAAGACCAACTAAATTACAACCTCAACATTTACTACGATGACCGTAGTTTAATTGGAGATAATCCAGATGATTTTACGGACACACATTATGGAAATAACGATGTGGAAGGTCCAGAGGCATTACACGGAACGCACGTTTCCGGAATCATCGCTGCTATTCGCGGAAATGGAAAAGGTGGAGATGGAGTAGCAGATAACGTGAAAATTATGTCTGTGCGCACGGTTCCAAATGGTGACGAACAAGATAAAGATGTTGCGTTAGCCATTCGTTACGCAGTGGATAACGGAGCACAAGTAATCAATATGTCCTTTGGCAAGGATTACTCACCACATCAGAACGAAGTATACCAAGCAATGTTATATGCGGACACGAACGGAGTTTTAATGATTCATGCAGCAGGAAATGATGCGAAAGATGTGGACGTTGAACCGAATTACCCTTCATCACATATTGAATTGCAAGCGGCTTTCAGTAATTTATTAACCATCGGAGCATCTACACGCATGAAAGGAGAAGCAATGGTGGCTGAATTTTCGAATTACGGAGCTGAAACAGTTGATGTATTTGCACCTGGATTGGAAATTTACAACACTGTTCCGCAAAGTGCTTACATGAATTTACAAGGAACTTCGATGGCTGCGCCAATGGTTGCCGGAGCTGCAGCCATGTTGAAATCATATTTCCCAAGTTTGAGTATGTGGGAGATTAAAACCATTTTATTGGAAACGGCAACGGTTTATACGGATTTTGATTTTTCGTTCAAATCGGTAACAGGTGGTATTGTGAACTTGAAGTCTGCAGTAAAAGCTTGTGAGAAAGCGGTTAAGTCAAAAAACTAAGATGCGGATTGTCCTTTTATCTCTGTTTTTCTTTAGTGCGTTCATCGCACGAACACAGTCCATTGAAACGCTAACAATCCTCGATAAACTGGTGAACGAATGGCATCTTTCTGCTGCCAAGGCGAATTTCCAGGAATACTTTAATGCGACGACGAACGATTTCATCTTTTTAGGAACTGCTCCCGGTGAACGATGGAAGAAAGAGGAGTTTCAATCATTTTGTAAACCGTATTTCGACAAAGGAAAGGCCTGGGACTTTAAACCGAGCAATCGAATTTGGAATTTTACAGCAAACGGAACAGTCGCATATTTCGACGAGGATCTTGATACATGGATGGAGTCCTGCCGTGGAAGTGGCATTTGTGTTTTGGATGCAAACGGAGAGTGGAAAATCGCATACTATAACTTGACAGTCCTCATTGAGAATGAAAAAATCAAGGAATTTATAAAGCTTCGAAAAAAATAATGTTTGTTCCTGACAATACGCTGAAATCCGCAAAAAACTATTTTTACGATCGGCTGGATTCCCGTTTTTCTACCACAGAATTAAAGTCCATGTGGACACAATTGATTTGTAAACGAATGAATTGGTCCTCCAGTGACTTGTTGTTAAATCAAAGTGAACGCTTGTCCGAATCCGATTTGTTGTATGTACGAAGTTTCGTAAAAGGATTGATGAATGATGTTCCTTTTCAGTATTTAGTCGGTGAAACCGATTTTTATGGGTTAAACATTTCTTGTGATTCCCGCGCATTGATCCCTCGTCCAGAAACGGAGGAATTGGTTGCATGGATTATTGAAACGAATGCTTATCCCAAACGAATCATCGATTGCTGCACTGGAACTGCTTGCATTGCACTCGCATTAAAAGCGGCTTACCCGAATGCCAGTGTGCAAGGATTAGACTATTCCAAAGAAGCATTGGACTTAAGTGCAGAAAATGCTAAAAAGCTGAACTTAGATTTGGAATTGATTCACGAGGATGCGCTACATTTTAGTGAGCGTTTTCTATCGGAGACAAACGAATATGACATCATCGTTTCAAATCCACCGTACATTCCGGAACAGGAAAAAAACACGATGTCTGCACATGTGCTCGAACACGAACCGTCGATGGCCCTTTTTGTGGACGATCAAGATCCCATTATTTTTTACAAAGAACTCATCAAATTCGCTGATCTCAAATTAGTCAAAGGAGGATTTTTGTTTTTTGAACTTCATGAATTATATGGGGAGGAAGTAAAGGAATACCTCCAAATCTTTGAATTTGAGAAAATTGAAATCCGAAAAGATTTACAAGGCAAATCTCGTATGTTGAAAGCACAAAAAGTGTAACTTTAACCTATGAATGCGATTCAGGCAAAAGCGGAAATTGAACAATTAATGAAGGTGTTAAATCACCACAATCATTTGTATTATGTCCAAAATTCCCCTGAAATCTCTGACTATGATTTCGATCAGTTACTCAAAAGCCTAGAAAAGTTAGAAAAAGAATTCCCGGAATTCACTTCGGTAAATAGTCCCACCAAACGTGTCGGTGGTGATTTAACCAAGAAATTTCAGGCGGTAACTCACCGTTATCCAATGTTGTCTTTATCCAATACCTATTCCGAAGAGGAAATCATGGATTGGGAAAACCGCATTAAAAAATCAATCAACGAGGAGATCGAATACGTTTGTGAACTTAAATATGACGGCGTAGCCATTGGAATTCGTTACGAAAACGGACAATTAACGGCTGCAGTCACACGAGGTGACGGCGAAAAAGGAGAATTGGTCACTACCAACGTTAGAACAATTAGAACCGTTCCTTTGCAATTACAAGGAGATTTCCCACTTGACTTTGAGATTCGTGGAGAGATTTTTATGCCGCACGAACAATTTGCTTTGCTCAACCAAGAACGCGAGGAAGCAGGAGAAGCATTGTATGCGAATCCGAGAAATACAGCTTCCGGAACCTTGAAATCCTTAGATTCTAAAGTTGTTTCTGAACGCAAATTGGATTGTTACCTCTACGGACTTTACGGATTAAATGACCTGCAAACTGGACATTTTGAGTCTGTGTTAAAAGCAAAAGAATGGGGATTCCGTATCCCACCTCCAGAAAATCGCTTCATTGAGAAAACGAATAGCATCCAAGGAATCATGGATTTTATCCATTTTTGGAACGAAGAACGAAATAACTTGCCTTTTGATATCGACGGGATTGTCATCAAAGTAAATTCGTACGATCAACAGCGAAAACTGGGATTCACTGCAAAGTCTCCTCGTTGGGCAATTGCATATAAGTTTAAAACAAATCAGGTTGAAACGCTTTTAGAAGCAGTGACCTATCAGGTTGGACGAACGGGAGCAATTACTCCAGTAGCGAACTTAAAACCCGTTCAATTGGGCGGTACAACCGTGAAAAGAGCATCCTTGCACAACGCAGATCAAATAGAGAAACTGGATTTGCATTTGGGTGATTTGGTTCAAGTAGAAAAAGGAGGAGAAATCATTCCGAAAATTGTTGGCGTTAATGTGAGTCAACGAACGTCACTGGAACGAATTCATTTCATCGAAATGTGTCCCGAATGTCAAACCGAACTCATAAGAAAGGAAGGAGAAGCGCAACACTACTGTCCGAATGAAACGGCTTGTCCTCCGCAAGTGAAAGGCAAAATCGCCCATTTCATCAGTAGAAAAGCAATGAACATTGATGGATTAGGAGAGGAGACCATTGAAGTTTTATTCGATAAAGGATTGATCAAGGACATCAGTGGACTATACCACTTGACTTTCGATCAATTGCTGGACCTAGACCGAATGGGAGAGAAGTCCGCGAATAATTTATTGAAAGGAGTGGAGGCTTCTAAGCAAATTTCCTTTGAACGCGTCCTTTTCGGATTAGGCATTCGTTTTGTCGGCGAAACAGTTGCTAAAAAATTAGCACATGCTTTTGGAAACATGGATGCTTTGAAACAAGCGAATTTTGACGAATTGATTGATGTAGAAGAAATTGGTGAAAAAATTGCCATTTCTGTACAACACTATTTCCAAGATTCAGCTAATTTAGCCTTAATTGATCGTTTAAAAGAAATCGGACTCTCTTTTGAAACCATCAAAAAGGAACAAGCATCGGCCGTTCTCAGCGGAAAAGTATTAGTAGTTTCAGGAACCTTTGAGACCTTTTCAAGGGATGAAATAAAGGAATTAATTGAACGCAATAGCGGAAAAGTCGGATCTTCTGTTTCTAGCAAAACAGATTTTCTCATCGCTGGTGCAAATATGGGTCCTGCAAAGCTAAAAACCGCCACTAATTTAGGTGTGGTCATTATTAGCGAAGATGAATTTATTAAATTGATAAGTTAGTGAACAGTAAAAATATTTGGGAATCAGCTAAGTCTTTGCTTGTCGCGTTCAAATACGAAAACGAGGAGCAACTAAAAGATTTTAGAAAATCGTTGGACAGCATGCTCAATTCGAGTAACGTTGACCGACTCATTATTGTGGTGAACGTCCCAAAAGAGGTGGATAAAAACACCTTGCCTCCTCATTTTTTGATTTATTATAATTCACCATTGGATTTCAATTTCTGGAGTAAATTGAAGGATGTCCAATTGGAAACAGAATTACAACGAGCTTACGATATCATGATTTGGTTTGGACATACCGAAGCCAAAATTTTCCCATACGTAAAAGATGCTTCGGTCAAACGTAAAATCATTGTGAATGAACAAGATGCCTCTTTTGATTTGCAGTTGAACGCTGGATCGGAAGTTCCATCGGAAATGCTTGATTTTGTCATTAAAACGCTTAAAAAAATATCTACAAATGAATAATCCATTCACAGGAGCAGGTGTTGCCTTAGTAACCCCCTTTTTAGAAAATGAACAAATTGATTTTGATGCCTTGCGTCGTTTGGTACGCATGCAAATCGATGAAGGAACAGATTTTTTAGTCGTTCAAGGAACAACAGGCGAATCTCCAGTCTTGACGCAAGAGGAGAAAATGGAGGTCCTACAAACAGTCATCGACGAAAACAAGGGTCAATTGCCAATCGTTTACGGTGTCGGAGGAAACAATACACGTGCTTTAGAAGGAATTTTCGCGAAACTCCCGAAAGGTGTGGATGGAATACTATCTGTTTCTCCTTATTACAACAAACCGATTCAAAAAGGAATTATCGAACATTTCAAGATGGTGGCTTCCTATACAGAATTACCGATTATTCTTTACAATGTACCGGGCAGAACTGGTTCGAACATGACTCCTGAAACAACGTTGGCATTGAGCGAAATTCCAAATATCGTTGCAGTCAAAGAAGCTTCTGGAAACATGGAACAGATCATGGAAATCATCCGATTGAGACGCCCTGACTTTGGAGTACTTTCTGGTGATGACAATTTAACGATGCCTTTAATTGCCGCTGGAGCAGATGGTGTGATTTCTGTTGTCGCAAATGCGTTCCCAAAGAAATTCTCGACTATGGTACATGCATCTATGACGGGGGACTTAGATACGGCACGTAAAGAACATTATGACTTGTTTAACATCACCAAGATGTTCTTTGAAGAAGGAAATCCAGGTGGAGTGAAAGTTTCCTTGAATGTGCAAAACATCATGTTGGAGAAAATGCGCTTGCCATTGCATCCAGTTTCTGATGGACTCCGTCAACGAATTACTACCGAAACACAGTCGATCTTGGCATGAGAACGATCATTTTTGGTCAAGCCTTCATTGTTTTACTATGCTCATGTGCGGATGTGGATCCTTCCAAAAAGGCAGCTCCAAAAGTACTCAAAGCTTCAAGTCAACAGACTTCACCGGAAAAACTGAAGGACACAACCGTTGTGTCTCAATTTAACCTTGTGGATGTTCAATCCTTGAATAAAGACATCTTTGTGGAGTTGAAATATGCAACGACCGACAATTTCATGGGTATCATTTTGTACGAGCGCTTGAAAAAAGCCTATTTGCAAAAGGATGTTGCGGAACGTCTTTCAAAAGTCCAAGGGTATTTATCCCAGTTAAAACCAGGATTTCATTTGCTTATATATGATGCACTACGTCCCGTTAGCGTGCAGCAAAAAATGTGGGACGCCCTCGATTCGTTGCCGCCTGTCGAACGTGGAAAGTTTGTCTCGAATCCGAAAAACCGAAGTTTGCACAACATGGGAGCAGCGGTGGATTTAACTATTTTGGATCAAAACGGTGTTCCTTTGGACATGGGTGCGGGCTATGATGACATTCGTCAAATTGCTTATCCATCCATGGAAAAACAGTTTGTTGCTGAAGGGAAATTGACGACCGTTCACATGGCAAACCGTGATTTACTGCGCAACGTAATGAAGTCGCAAGGATTTCGTCAATTACAAACGGAATGGTGGCATTTCAATGCCTGCTCACGTGCGGAAGGACTTCTGAAATACAAAGTGCTTTTCGAAGAACCTTAATAATTCAAATAAATCTGTGTGGTGTCAAACGCACTGGTGTTGGCTTCTAAATACCCCTGATTTGGCGTATTCAAGACCCAATAGAGCAAGGAATAAATTGTATTTCCTTTGTTTATGCAATAAATGGTCGTGTCCAATGCTCCGTAAAAATTTTGTTCCGTACTCGGACAACATTCTGCACAAGAGGCATATCCCGCTTGTTTGATGTATTGAAAATGATCCATCGAAAGTGGATTCTGGTTGACGAAGTTTAATGCAACCCATGATTGGGCCCATGTCGATAATGCAAAGGTGTTTTCCTCCTTTAGTTTCAATTCTGAAAAATAAATCTCTTTCTCAATAGGAAAATACAAGTGCTTGTTCACGCGAATGATGTATTTTTCTAGGCGTTCCCTCGGAACTGTAAATTGAAATTTGCCATCCGATCCAAGGATAGAGCTGGAAACGAATTGTTCATTATTTGAAGCCAATGGAATTTTATACAAGCTGATTTCTGCGCCGGCATGTCCAGTTTGAAACGTCGCGTCCGTTACAGTTCCATTGATAATAAATTCACCTGCTCCTTTGTCGCAACCGTAAAACACTCCGATTAGAATGATGGAAAGAACAAATTTTAAGCGTTCCATTGATCAACTAAATTGATTTTTTCAGATGGAATGAATAAGTAGTCTCCTTGTTCGGACTGCTTCCCGCTTTCCGCTACACATTTTCCATTCACAATTCCGTGCTGAACAAATCCAAGTTCAGAGAAAAAGTTTAACAAAAGTTCTGTGTTTTTGCTGTCAATTTCGATTTGAACAATTGGACGTTTTTCTTTTAAGACAGCGCCCAATTGACTAAATACTTCCCATTCGTGTCCTTCAATGTCACATTTAATGTAATCAATGCGTTCGAAGGTGCTGAAAAATGCAGAGGTATTGACCATTTGCACTTGTTGCGTCGTTTGGTGCTCGCCTTCTTGCTCATTGCGCATCACATGTGGAAGTCCAGTTCGCATCATTCCATTTGTTTTTGGTAAAACCATGGTGATAGAGCCGGATGTTTTTCCTAGCGCTACGTTATGTAATTCAACATTCTCTTTGCTTCCAATGAAGTAATCCAAAACAGCGTGAAATTGTGGCAATGGCTCAATGGCAATTAATTTTCCGTTTGGTACCAAGCGGGAAAACGTTTTAGCAAAATAGCCAAGATTCGCTCCAATATCAATCACCACATACTCTGGTTGAATAATGCGCTGAATAAAATAATGAAACTTAAAGGACTGTTTGTTTTTCAATAATCCCAAACGATACATGAAGTAAAAACTTCGATGTAAAGTCATCAGGTATTGACGCTCACTCAGTAAGAAATATAAAAGTCTTTTCAATTGCTCTTTGTTTGAATAACGAAGGTACATTTTTCCATTTGGACTTCCTTGTTTTTCGCTCAAAAATGCACGTATTGAGCAGAGAATTGTAATTTTAAGGCATGAAAAATTTACTCTTTGGATTGACTGCTATTTGCGCGTTTACATTTCAAGTGAATGCACAGTTGGATTTGAAACAAATAATGTCCGGGACAGCCTTCGTAGGGAATTCACCGGAATCGTATGAATGGTCCATTGACGGACAATCCATTTATTTTTACTGGAATCCAGTAAACAAGATTGGAAGCAGTCTCTATCAATATTCTTTAAAGGATCAGAAGTACACGAAATTATCTGATTCGCAAGTTTCTTCTGTGGTGTTCTTCGATGCTGCTCAACGTGATTTTCAACGTCAATTCATGAGCGATGAAGGTGTTTTGTGGAGCGTGGACAAAACAACTGGTTCACGTCAAACCCACCTGCAAACGACCAATGGAGTTTACAACGTTCAACGTGCCAAAAATCCAACAATTGTTCTTTTTCAGCAAGGTGATCAAGCGTATGCTTTAGATATCCAATCAGGTTCAATTAAACAATTGACCAATTTTAAAGCGGGGGACAAAAAAACACAGCAAAAGGATAGCAGTTTTCTGGAAAAACAACAAGTGGAGTTGTTTGAGTTTATTCAAGATAAAAACGAACGATCGGCCTATTATAAAAAACAGGGTGAAACGACACGGTTTAGTTTTCCAAAAGAACAATTTGTCGGTGCGTCAAATTGGAACGACATTCAAATTGATCCATCAGTCAGTTATGCGGTTCTGCGTGTGACAGAAGAGGCGGATTCCAAGCCAACAAGTGTCGAGCAATTTGTAACGAACGATGGCTTTACAAAACATCAATTGGCTCGTGATAAAGTCAGTGCAAATGAGCCTAATCAGAAAATGGTTTTGTATCAAATGGCAGCTGACACCTTAATTTATTTGGATTTTTCGAAGTTGACTGATATCCGCCTAAAACCAGCTTATTTGAGAGAGAAGGATTCTGTTTCGCAATATAAACAAGATCGCCCGCTGTTTATTCATGCGGTAAAATTTGCTCAAAATCAACCATTGGCACTTTGTGATGTTAGAAGTTCAGATAATAAAGACCGATGGATTGTGTTAATCAACATGGAAAAAACAAGTGTTCAAGAAATCGAACATCAACACGACGAAGCATGGATTGGCGGTCCTGGTATTTCTTCTTGGAACGAAGCGGATGGCAACATGGATTGGATTTTAGATGGTGAGTCGTTTTATTTTCAATCAGAGGAAACAGGATATTCAACAGTGTATCAGTATGAGCTGTCGAAAGGAAAAAAATCTTGCCTATGGCCAGAGGCAAAAACAGAGGTTTACGAAGTTCGATTGTCAAAGGATCGCAAAAGCATGTACCTCGAGTACAATCCATGTGAAATTGGAAAAACGGGACACCATGCTTTTGGTAAATTGAATCTCGAGAAATTGACGTTTACGCCATATGCACAATTGCAAGTTGGGTTTAATGAAGTGCGCTTATCACCGGATGAAAAAAACTTGGTGGTTCGACAGTCCTTTGCCAATAAACCTTGGGAATTGTACGTAAAGGAAAACAATCCAACGAAGCGCGATTTGAGACAAATTACACATTCTACTTCGGATGCATTTGAATCCTATCGTTGGATAGATCCACAAGTGATTTCGATACCCGCATCTGATGGCGTTCCTATTTTTGCACGTATTTACGAGCCAACAAAGGAAACGAAAAATGGCGCAGCAATTTTCTTTGTCCATGGTGCTGGATATTTGCAAAATGCACATCATTACTGGAGTAATTATTACCGTGAGTACATGTTTCATCATTTGTTGATGGAAAAAGGATTCACTGTCATTGATTTGGATTACCGAGCGAGTGAAGGTTATGGACGTGATTACCGAACAGCCATCTATCGTCACATGGGAGGAAGAGATTTGGAGGATTTTGTCGATGCAAAAGCGTTCATGGTGAAAAACTATGGAATTGATGCAAAGCGAGTAGGGATGTACGGTGGATCCTACGGTGGATTCATTACCTTGATGGGCTTATTGACAAAACCAAATGAATTCGCGTGTGGAGCGGCTTTGCGTTCAGTGACGGATTGGGCACATTACAATCATGAATACACAAGCAACATTTTAAATAGTCCAGAAACCGATCCGGAAGCTTACCGCAAAAGTTCGCCGATTTATTTCGCTGAAAATTTACAAGACCCACTGTTGATGTTACACGGAATGGTGGATGACAACGTACAATTTCAAGATGTCGTTCGTTTGAGCCAACGATTTATTGAACTTGGAAAAAAGGATTGGGATTTAGCTGTTTATCCGGTGGAGTCTCATGGATTCAAAGAAGCATATTCGTGGTATGATGAATACCGACGTATTTTGGAATTAATGGAAAAGAACTTAAAATAAGCAGATGTTAGTAAGAGAATTGGTGGACAAAGAGGAAATGTTGAGTTACCTTCCGGTGTTAAATGAGCTGTATCCAAGTTTGACAGCGGAAGAATATTCCCGTGAGTTGGATGAAATGCTCCCTTGTCGTTATGGACAAGTAGCTGCTTTTGAAGAGGATGAATGTGTGGCGATCTGTGGTTTTTGGATTGGAAACAAACTTTGGATAGGAAAGTACTTGGAATTAGATAACATCGTCGTTCGTGCATCGCACCGCAGTCAAGGTGTCGGTAAGCTGATGTTCGATTTTCTGGAAAGAAAGGCTGTCGAACAACAGTGCAAGATGCTTTCACTGGATTCGTACACCAGCAACTTTAAAGCGCACAAGTTCTTCTACAATGAAGGATATGCGCCAAAAGGATTTCACTTTGTGAAATTATTGGACAAGGACGCGATTCGTTAAGCAAAAAAAAACCGAGTCTTTTGAACTCGGTTTTAAATCTATTTCAGTTTTTCCTAGGAATGTTTAGCGGCTAAATAACGCTCTGCGTCCAAAGCGGCCATACAACCTGTTCCGGCTGCGGTAATCGCTTGACGATACGTTCTATCTGCTGCATCTCCAGCAACAAATACTCCAGGTACGTTTGTTTTTGAACTTCCCGGTTGTTCGTATTTGATGTATCCAGTTTCATCCAAGTTGATGAAATCTTTGAAAATTTCGGTGTTTGGTTGGTGTCCAATCGCAACAAAGAATCCCGTAGCTGGAATCGTACGCTCTTCTTTTGTTTGAATGTTTTGAACACGAGCACCAGTTACTAATTGACCATCACCTAAAACTTCCAAAGTTTCTGTATTAAACAAAATTTCGATGTTTGGAGTTTTCATGACACGTTCCGCCATGATTTTGGATGCTCTGAATTCATCGCGTCGCACCAACATCGTCACTTTTGTACATAACTTCGATAAGTAATGTGCCTCTTCACATGCAGAATCACCCGCTCCAACAATGATTGTTTCTTGATTGCGGTAAAAGAATCCATCACATACAGCGCATGCGGAAACTCCACCACCTAACTTCAAGTATTTTTGCTCACTTTCTAAGCCAAGGTATTTTGCTGAGGCACCTGTGGAAATAATCACTGTTTCAGCATGAATCTCTGAACCATTTTCTGTCCAACATTTGTGAACAGAACCACTAAAATCTACTTTCGTGATAAATCCAGAACGAATATCTGTATTGAAACGTTTCGCTTGCTCTTCTAACTGCATCATCATTTCAGGACCAGTAACTCCTTGTGGATATCCTGGGAAATTTTCTACTTCATTCGTTGTAGTTAATTGTCCTCCTGGCTGTAATCCTTGATACATAACCGGTTTCATGTCAGCTCTTGCTGCGTAAATGGCTGCTGTATATCCAGCTGGACCAGAACCAATAATCAAACATTCAAGGTGTTCTACTGTACTCATATCTTTTGTTTTTAACAGAGCAAAAATAAGGGATTGTGTCCAATTAGAGCGCGACACGTTCGATGTCTTCTAAACAACTTCTCAACAATTGGTAACATTTCAAGGAAGGATGCGTCCATCAAAATAATTCCTTATTTTCGTACACCAAAAAAAATATACAATGAATAAAAGAATATTATTTTATGTGTGTTCTTCCCTTGTCTTTACAAGTTTCGCACAGAAAAAAGAAGAGGCACCAAACAAAGCACCGTTAAACTGGTATTTGGAAGATCCAAAAGCAGATGGCATTTACGGAGTAGGAGCAGAGCGCGCTTATGAATTGTTAAATGCAGCAGGCAAAAAACCAAAACAAGTAATTGTTGCGGTAATCGATAGTGGAGTGGAAACAGATCACCCGGATTTAAAAGATGTGATTTGGGTAAATGAGGATGAAATTCCTGGAAATGGAATTGATGATGATAAAAATGGATACGTGGATGACGTTCACGGTTGGTCTTTTTTAGGTGGAGCAACGCAGGATATCAATAACGAAGCATCTGAATTGTCGCGTATGTACCACAATGAATCAACGTACTTTAACGGAAAAGCTGAATCATCTTTTTCGTCTGCTGATAAAACACGTTACGAAGCATATGTGAAACTGAAGAAAAGTTACGAAGATGATTTGAAAAATTCACAACAGCAACTTGCATCGATGAAAGCGTTTGATGCCTATGTGCAAAATGTAAAGAAAGCATCAAATGGTGAATTTTCGAAAAAAACCAGTGCAGATTATACACCGGTTTCTGAACAAGAAAAACGCATTCAAAACAGATTGAAAGCAATTTTAATTGCGATGCCAGCTACAACTTTAGAATCTGAAATTCATCATGCGATGGAATCGGTGGAGAGTAGCATCAAAATGTCGACAGTGAACGCGGATAGTATTCGTGCCATCGTTGTTGGGGATCATCCAAATGATTTAACTGAAAAATATTACGGGTGTAACCGTTACGAAGGTCCAGATGCCATGCACGGGACACACGTTTCTGGGATCATTGCTGCTACTCGCGGAAATGGAATCGGAATCGATGGAATTGCGAATTGCGCACGCATCATGGTGGTTCGCGCTGTTCCAAACGGTGACGAACGAGATAAAGACGTAGCGAATGCTATTTACTACGCTGTAGATAATGGTGCAACAGTCATCAATATGTCCTTCGGGAAATATTACACGCCAAACAAAGAAGCGGTTGACGCAGCTATTCGTTATGCAGAAAGTAAAGACGTTCTTTTAGTACACGCTGCTGGTAACGATGCGAAAAACAAAGATGTGGAAGATTCTTACCCAACGCGTATTTTAAACGATGGAAAATGGGCGAGCAACTGGATTGATGTAGGTGCAAGCAGCTCATCTAAAAAAGGGAAAACGATTTTGGCTGATTTTTCCAACTACGGAGCAAAATCTGTTGATTTCTTTGCGCCAGGTGTGGATATTTACTCAACGGTTCCGGATGCTAAATACGAGGATGCTTCTGGGACATCGATGGCTTGTCCAGCTACAGCTGGTGTTGCTGCAATGATTCGTGGATATTTCCCTGAATTGACTGCCGCTCAAGTTCGTGAGTTGTTGATGAATACATCTGTGAAGTACAAGAAAACGATTCAGATTCCAAGTGCAAAAAAATCAGGTGAGATGACGGAAACGTGTATTACTGGTGGATTTGTGAATGCTGCGGAAGCAGTTGAATTCATGCTGAATAAAAAATAAACGTCCTTTCAAAAGGAATAAAGTCCCGACAGCAACGTCGGGACTTTTTTTTGTTCCCACATTCGAAATTAATGAACGGAATACATCTTTCATCTTTAAGGTCTCGTTTCATTTTGCTACTTTTGTTGACGCTAATAAATTCGCTGCTAAATGACAAATAACCCTGTTTTAATTATCCTTTTTGCTGTAATCATCGTCTTCATGATGTTGCTCGATTTGGGAGTAGTCAATAAACGAAGTCATGTCATCACGAATAAAGAAGCCTTGAAATGGACGCTCATCTGGGTTTCAGTTTCGATGTTATTCAGTTTAGTGGTTTATTGGCAGTCAGGTTTTGCAAAGTTCGCCGATTATCAATCCGCATATTGGATCGAAGAGGCCTTGTCGGTGGACAATATGTTCGTCTTTATCCTTGTTTTTCGTTTCTTTAAACTGGAAGGAAAACTTCAGCATAAAGTATTGTTTTGGGGGATTATCGGCGCCATTATATTTCGAGCGATTTTCATCTTCTCGGGAATTGGACTGATTAATTTAACGTATTTGCCTGAATTTAATATTGGCTCATGGAATTTCAGTTTGGAACAAGAAGCAAATCGAAGTTTAGCGGAAAATGCAGGTAAGTTCTTTCGTCCAAATGCCATCTTAACGATCTTCGGTATTTTCCTTATTTACGCTGGAATAAAGTCCTTGTTCGCATCGGAAGACGAGGACGATAAAGAAGATTATTCAACAAGTTTCGGTGCGCGAATGGCACGAAAGGTATTTCCGATTTCGAAGCACTATTACGGAGATAAATTCTTTATTTCTTGGCACAAAAAGCGTTTTGCAACAAAGTTGTTTTTAGTGTTGGTGGTGATTGAAACAACGGATTTAGTCTTTGCGATTGACTCCATTCCAGCCATTTTTGCGATAGCGCCAAATGATCCGGTGATTCTTTACACATCGAACATCTTCGCCATTTTAGGATTAAGATCGATGTATTTTTTATTGGCGAATTCCATCCACATGTTCTCGAAATTGAAATATGGATTAGCCTTCATTTTATCCTTCATTGGATTAAAAATGTTACTCTCTCCATTTATCCACATTCCTTCATCGATTTCATTGCTCATCGTTATCGGAGCATTGTTCTTATCGATATTGGCATCGATTTATTGGAAAGAGGAAGAGGCTTAATTAGAAAAGGAAACTTGCTCCTTCTTCGCTTTTCGTGACCATTTTTCGAACGTTAGCAAACAATTCACGTCCAAAAGCAAAAGTATCCTCATTTGAAATATAGGTCGCTTCTCTCGCTTCAACTTCTGCCTGATTCAAAACGGTCAATTCACCATGGTAAGAATCCAAACGGATAAGGTCGCCTGTGCGGATTTTCGCAATCATTCCACCATCTTTTGCTTCTGGTGTTAAGTGAATGGCTGCGGGAACCTTTCCAGATGCACCAGACATTCGACCATCAGTGACCAACGCCACTTTAAATCCTCTTTTCTGAAGAATGGTGAGGGTAGGAGTTAACTGGTGTAACTCGGGCATTCCATTGTGTTTTGGACCTTGGAATGGAAGTACAGCGATGAAATCTTTTTCTAATTCACCGTTTTTAAATGCTTTGATCAAATCACTTTGCTCATGAAAAACAATCGCTGGTGCTTCAATAACGCGTTGATCATCGGAAACAGCAGCTGTTTTAATAACAGATCTACCTAAGTTTCCTTTTAGTATTTTAATCCCTCCATCTGCTGAAAATGGTTCATTAACAGAGCGTATGATGGATTCATTTAAACTTTTATTTGCGCCATCGACCCAAATTAATTGATGGTTTTCAATTCTTGGTTCTTGTTTGTATTTGTTCAATCCTTTACCAAGGATGGTGTAAACATCCTCGTGTAAAATTCCGTGATCCAATAAAGTGCGAATCACAAATCCCATCCCACCTGCAGCGTGGAAATGATTTACATCTGCAGCACCGTTTGGATACATTCTTGTCAATAATGGAACGACATCCGATAAATCCGACATGTCATCCCAGTTGATGATGATTCCAGCAGCTCTTGCAATCGCAATTAAGTGAATCGTGTGGTTGGTTGAACCTCCTGTTGCTAATAAGCCGATGATGCCGTTCACAATGACTTTCTCATCAATGATGTTGGCAATGGATCGTTCAAATCCGATGGATGTATTTTCGATGGCAAGTTTTACTGCTTCTTCGTTCAATAAATCACGGAGTTCGGTTCCTGGATTCACAAAACTTGATCCAGGTAATTGCATTCCCATGATTTCCATCAACATTTGATTGCTGTTCGCAGTTCCGTAAAATGTACATGTTCCCGGGGAATGGTAGGAATCAGATTCTCCTTTTAATAGTTCTTCGCGTCCAATTTTTCCTTCTGCAAACAATTGGCGAATGCGTCCTTTTTCTTCATTACTGATACCCGTTGGCATCGGTCCACCTGGAAGAAAAACGGTTGGTAAATGTCCGAAACGCAAAGCGCCCATCATCAATCCGGGAACGATTTTATCACAAATCCCTAAGCATAGCGTTGCGTCAAACATGTTGTGCGACAATCCAATAGCTGTTGACATCGCGATTACATCTCTGGAATACAAAGAGAGTTCCATTCCTGGTTGTCCTTGAGTGACTCCATCACACATCGCAGGAACGGCTCCGGCAACTTGTGCAATTCCGTTGTGCTTGTTTGCGTAAAGTCGAATGTTTTGTGGATAGTCCTCATACACTTTGTGTGCGGAAAGCATATCGTTGTATGCGGTAATGACCCCTAGATTTGGTAAGCGATTTTGAGCCAATTCTGTTTTGTCGTGTGTCCCACAAGCAGCAAAAGCGTGAGCAAGATTTCCGCAACTCATTGCTTGACGAGTGACACCTTCCTGATGCGCACTTTTCATTTGTGTCAAATAAGTAGCTCTGCTTTCTTGGCTTCTCTCAATAATTCGTTGGGTAATCTCTAAAACTTTTGCATTCATATCTTATGAATTTTCAGTGTAATAAATTCCTCCTAAAAATGGAATGAAATGATGTATGGGGTATTTTTTCTCGGTACTTTCGGATAGTACGTCCAATTTGCGTGCACCGGTGATCATTAAAAAGTTGTGCTTTCCTTTCTTTAAGATTGGACCACAGAATGTGATGCGTTGTGTCGGTTCGTTTGGAGCGTTTGTATTTGCTAACAAATGCGCTGAAAATGTGGCTTCATCCGATGAGAGATCATTTGGGAATAAAGATGCTGTATGTCCATCATCACCCATTCCGAGCACGATCACATCTGGATTTTCAAACACACGATTTTCTTCTGTAGCCAAGGTTAAATTCTCCGAGTAATCGGAAGCATTGATGACCATAGGATGAAAGTGAGCAGATGCAGCTTTGCTTTGCATCAAACTTTCACGAATAAGTGTTTCATTTGAAAAGGAACTGTCTTGAGGGACAAAACGTTCATCTACGAGTCCAATATGTATCTTAGACCAATCCAAGTCTATTTCACCAAGTTTTTGGTACAAATTCTTTGGAGTACTTCCGCCTGAAAGCAATATCGTTGCTGTTCCTTTTGTCGCAATCTCGGATTGAAGAATCGTTGCAATCTGATCCGCTAATGCTACTTCTAGCAGTGCTTTCGATTCGAATGAAATTAATCTCTCCATGACTTTGTTATCCATGATTCGTTCTCATCTAAAATCAAATCTCCAGGACCCCACGTTCCAGCTTCGTAAAGAACATTGGACATATTGCTTGATTTCCATGAATTAGTGATTGATTCAATGTAAGTCCATGCTGCCTGTAATTCATCTTGACGCATGAAAAGTGTTTGATTCCCACGAATAACGTCGATAATTAATCGTTCGTATGCATCTGGGAAACGTTCCTTAAATGAGTCGATGTAGTCAAGTTTCAACGCGATGGGCTTGTAACGGTATCCACCAGGACCAGGAATCTTCGTCATTTGAATTAATTCAATGCGCTCTTCAGGTTGTAAGCGAATGATCAGTTTGTTGTTGTTTAACTTCTCTTTTGATGGAAAGATGTTGTGTCGAACCTCTTTGAAGTTGATAACGATTTCCGAATAACGTTTAATCATTCGTTTTCCTGTTCTCAAATAGAAGGGAACATTTTTCCATCTCCAATTGTCAACATAGGCTTTCATGGCAACAAAGGTCTCCGTTTTGGATTCGTATTTTTCGATGTCCTCCAAATAGGAACTCACTTGGTTTCCATTAATTTTCCCACGCGTATATTGTCCTTTAACGGTGTCCGTTTGTACGGTTTTTTTGTTGAGTGGACGCAAGGCACGAAGTACTTTCAATTTTTCATTTCGTACTTCGTCCGCTTCCAATGAAACAGGTGGTTCCATGGCAACAAGACACAATAATTGAAGTAGGTGATTTTGAACCATGTCCAACAATGCTCCTGAATTATCGTAATAGGAAGCACGTTTTTCAACGCCTAGGCTTTCCGCAACAGTAATTTGAATGCTGTCAATGTTTTCTGCATTCCATGCACGTTCAAATAAATTGTTCGCAAAACGTAAGACCATTAGATTTTGAACAGTTTCTTTCCCTAGATAATGGTCGATTCGGTAAATTTGATGCTCGTCAAACGCTTGGGTGATTTCATTGTTGATCGCAATGGATGATTCCAAACTGTATCCCAAGGGTTTTTCAATAACGACTTTACTAGTTTCACTCACAAGGTCACACGCTTTTAACGTTCGTGCAATTGGACCAAAAGCAGAGGATGGAGTAGAGAAGTAGTAGATGTTTTGAAAAGTAGGAAACTGCTTGATGAAAGAAGATAATTCAGTATAATCCTCTACCGTTGAATCGGCAACCTTAATTAATTTGATTTTTTTGATGAATTTTTCGATTTCATCTCTGTGATATCTGTGGTGATCACTGCTTTCTAAGAAAGGAATTAGCTTATCAAAAAAATCTTTTTCGTCAGGAATTTTACGTGTAATTCCAACAATGTTATAGTCGATATTTATTTGTCCATCAAGGTCTCGGTGGAATAATGCAGGATAAATTTTGCGGATGGCTAAATCGCCATCTCCACCAAAGACCACAATATTAAACGATTGGAAACGTTCTGTACTATAATTAGGTTTTTTATTGTTTGCATTCATTTTAAAACAATATTAGTTTGTGTCAAAAATACACTAAGTAAATGATAAGCGCAATAATTTTACCTAAATTTAGCAACTATTTAATGTTTATAACGTCTTTCAGCCAATGATGATTAAAACGATTCTTTTATCCGCAGTCCTGATGTTCACCGTAACAGATAATTGGGCTCAAACGTTTGTATTTGGACAACTAACTGGATCTCCAAATATGATTACAACAGGTTGGAATTTAACAGGTAATGCACATATTGGAGATACTCCAGGAGATGTGGATGCTTTCAATAATGAATTGCTTCTCACGAACAATAGCACTACGCAATCCGGTGGTGTTTTTTACAACACGCCGATTAATCTTAATGCATGTCAAACTTGGACCGTGGAATTTGAATACCGGATTGCTGGTGGAAATGCAGCGGATGGTTTGGCTTTTTGCTTCATTGATGTTCCTCCTGCAGGATTCGTTCTTGGAGGTGGAATTGGTATTCCAGGGACAGCCAATGGACTTAAAGTCGTGATTGATACCTACGACAACTGCAGTCAAGGTGGGACAAATCCAGAAATTCAAATTTTCAATGGGATTGGATATAACGAATGTTTGCCAGCAACACCTAAAATTCAGAATTCCGGTGGGTCTTTAAACTATTTGCGTAACACAAACTATCAACCAGTAAAAATCATCTACAATAACGGATTGGTAACGGTTTTGGTAAATAACGTTCAGCTTTTACAGGCGACTTCGCCAGTTAATTTTACTGGATATGTTGGATTTACAGCAAGTACTGGAGCTTTGTACGATTTACATTCGATACGAAACGTTACTATTTACACCAATCAAGCTGTGTCTAACGCTGGAATTGATGCTACGACTTGTTCATCCACAGGCGTGACAATCGGTTCAACTCCGAATCCATTGAACGTATATTCTTGGTCTCCTTCCATCGGACTTTCTTCTACAACAGCCGCAAATCCGGTTGTAACTTTACCTAATACTACGGGTGCCCCAATCACACAAACATATACTGTTACAACTTCTTTGGCGTCCAATCCGGGTCTTTGTCCAACAACGGATCAAATCAATGTGACTATTTATCCTCAATTCAGCCAAACCGTTACCCAAACGCTTTGTAATGGTGGTCCATATGTTTTTAATGGACAATCACTTACGCAGTCGGGAACTTACTACGACACCTTAAATACCATTCACAGTTGTGATTCGATTATTACCCTTAATTTGACCATCGGAACAGCGCAAGCCAATGCTGGTCAGGATCTTTCTATTTGTTCGGATGAAGTCGGAAATCTTGGGGTCATTCCAACTGCCGGATATAATTATTCCTGGTCACCTGCGCTTAACTTATCGAATAGTAATACCGCGAATCCAACTGTATCCGCCGTAAATACAACGGGTGTTCCCATCGTTCAAACGTATACCCTGACCTCGAGTTCTGCCTCAAATCCAAATTTTTGTCAAGCCACGGATCAAGTCCAGGTAACAATCTATCCGAAATTTGTCACCAATATCACGGATACCTTGTGTGATGGGGGTCCATACAATTTCAATGGGCAATCGATCACCCAAACAGGAATTTATGTAGATACATTGTCAAGTATCTACAGTTGTGACTCTATTGTAAACTTGAACATTGTTATTTCAACTGAACCGGTATTTACACTTTTAGATTCGACCATTTGTATCGGAAATTCCTTGACTTTAGCTCCGCAGGGAGTGGGTGGAACCTATACCTATTCATGGACACCACAAATGGCCATTCCAACCAGTAACGGGAATATGACCTGGAATCCAACTATTTCTAATGAATTCTTTTTACTAGCAACAAATACTTATGGTTGTACACATTTAGACTCACTTGATTTAACGGTGAATCCACTACCGATTATGGGATTGGTAGCATCTGCATCCTCTTTGTGTCCGAATGAGAATTTAACCTTAACAGCTTCTGGAGCAGCCACCTATTCATGGAGTGGACCTGGAGTTACTTCTGCCACAACGAATGTTCAATCGATTTTACCAACGGGTTCTGGCGTCTTCCAGGCAATTGGATATACAGCTGAAGGTTGTGTCGATTCCATTCAAACAAATTTCACCTTATTCCCGAAACCCGTTTTAACATTTACGGCAGATCAAGAAATCTGTGTTGGTCAAATGGCTTCTCTGACGGTTTCCGGTGCAGACACCTATACATGGAATCCGAGCAATCTACTTGGAACACAAGTGTATGTTAGTCCAAGTATGACGACAAGCTACCAAGTCATTGGCTTCAATCAATTTAATTGTTCGGATACCGCTGTTTCTGTGCTGACGGTTCATCCAAATCCAGTCGCTAGTATTGGTGCGGAGCCCTACCTTTTAACAAGTGATTCACCAAATGTGACCTTCACAAATTTATCCACTGGACAGTTAATCTCCACATGGGACTTCGGCGATGGAACAATAATGGAAGAGTCAAATGCAACCTTTGAGTATCAATATCCATTTGATGAAGGAAATTATACCGTTCAATTGCTCGTTGAAAGCCAATACGGATGTCTTGATTCTACGACGCAAATTATCCAAGTGAAAGGTGATGTCTTGTACTATGTGCCAAACGCCTTTACTCCTGATGGTGATGAACACAATAATACGTTTTCACCTGTCTTTACTTCCGGATATGTTCCAGGAAGCTACCAATTCGATGTGTACAATCGTTGGGGAGAATTGATATTTTCTTCTCAAAATCCGGAGATTGGTTGGGATGGATATTATAACTTTGTGAAATGTGGGGAAGGAATGTATGCCTATAACATTCGTTTCGTTGTCAGTTCAACAGGGGAATTGAAATCTATTTTTGGACACGTAAACCTGCTCAAATAATGCGAAAAAGATAATATGAAGCGAATTTTAGTACTTTTTTCTTTCTTTTTATTTCTAGGAATAAATGAGTTCAGTTTTTCGCAGAATATATCCGGAATTGTCAATTCTTATGCTGCCGTTAGTGCAGTAACTCCCAATACAGCAACGTTATCCAATATTGGACCCTTTCAAGTCGGGGATAAGGTTCTTATCATTCAAATGAAAGGAGCGACAATTACCACGACGAATACACTTGCATTCGGAACGATTACCGCTCTTGGAAATGCGGGTAATTTTGAATTCGCAACCATTGCCGCAATAAATGGAAATACCGTCACGTTTACAAGTAACCTCTGTAAAACGTACACGCCATCTGGCAAAGTACAATTGGTTAAAGTAGCCGTTTATTCCAATGTGACAATTGTCGGGACGGTCACCGCACAACCATGGAATGGGACAACTGGTGGGGTCGTTGCCATCGAGGCGACAAATAGCATTACGTTTAACGCGAACATCAATGTTTCTGGTCAGGGATTCGCAGGTGGCACCGTTTTTACCGGATGGTTTTCTTGTGGAGACCCGAATTTCGCCAATCAAAATGCAGGAAAAAAAGGGGAGGGGATAGCTGTTCCTCCTATCACCATGGATTCCAATCGCGCACCATTAGCGAATGGAGGCGGAGGATCAAATTCAGGAAATCCGGGTGCCGGTGGTGGCGGAAATGGCGGGATTGGTGGAAGAGGTGGAAATGAATTCTATGGAAGTTGCCAGTTAAACGCCTCATATGGATTGGGTGGATTAACTCCGAGTTACGCTTCTTTCAAAGCATATCTTGGCGGAGGTGGAGGCGGTGGATACAAGGATAACGGACTCAATGCAACAGCTGGATCAAATGGTGGTGGTATGGTTTTTTTAACCTCACCAACGATAAACGGAAATAATTTTACGGTAGATGCCCGAGGAGCTAATGTGATTGGAAATACTGATTCTGAGGGAGCTGGTGGCGGTGGCGCAGGTGGATATGTGCACTATATGTGCAGTAACACTTCCTCCACGATCAATCTAGATCTTCGAGGCGGTAGCGGAGGTAATATTTTTAGTACATTGTGGTCATCGGCTTGTCATGGTCCTGGTGGCGGTGGTGGTGGTGGAGCAGTAAGCTATCAGCAAGGAGCGATTCCTGCCAATGTGACCAATTTACTTGCTGGAGGAAATCCGGGAATGGTTCTGCATACAGGTCCTGCTTGTGCCGGAACTTCTCACGGTGCAGCCGGTGGTGCTGCGGGAATTCAAGTGTTTAATTATCCTGTTCCAGCGGCTCCAATAACACCGAATTTAGGTCCAAACATTTCCATTTGTTCTGGACAAACAATGACACTTCAACCAACAAATACCTTTAATTCATATCTGTGGAGTAACGGTCAGACTACCGCATCTATTTCCATCAATGCACCCGGAATTTATTGGGTGGATGTCCCAAGTGGCTGTACGACTGTCAGAGACTCAATTGTTATTGGACTGAGTAGTTTTTCTTTCCAAATTGGACCAGATGTGACAATGTGTCAAGGCGATTCGGTTTCTATCCAATCGGTTGGGACATTTAGTTCCATCAGCTGGAATACGGGTGCGACGACAACTGCTATACTCGTAAATTCTCCGGGTGTCTATTCAGCTATTGCGACAGATGCCAATGGATGTACCGAACAGGATTCCATGCAGGTGTTTCAAAATCCAACGGTTTATTCAAGTTACGCTGATTCTATTTGTGCGGGATCGACTTATACTTTTCTAGGTCAAACGATAAGTCAAGCTGGAATCTACGTGGATACCTTGCAGAATCTCCTTGGTTGCGATTCCGTTGTCACCTTTCAATTATCCTTGGTTCAACCAACTGCATCAAGTGTTTCTGCATCCATTTGTGCGGGCGACACGTATGTTTTTAATGGACAGAATTTAACTGTTTCAGGACAGTACTCGGTGACCATTCCATCTGTCTTTGGCTGCGATTCGCTCGTTCAATTAACCTTAACTGTCAATCCATTGCCAATTGTGACAGTGCAAGATACCATGGTGTGTGTGAATACTCCAGTTACGTTGTTTGCGAATGGTGCCTTAACGTATGTTTGGGATGTTCCACAGAATGCAAACGGAAGTATTTCTGTTGCTCCTTCTTTAACGACTGGTTATTCCGTTTATGGTGTGGATGCGTTAGGTTGTGTGTCGAATCCAGTAACCGCTTCGGTTTTTATTGATCCAACGCCACAGCCTAATTTTTACGTAAATCCTGATCAAGTGGAAATTGACGAGCCAACCATCACCATTTTTAATTTGACTCCAGGAAATAATCAAAACACATGGACCATAGAAGGTTCATCTTTTGTCAATAATCAAAGTTCATTTGATTATTCGCTGCCGTTTCAAGAAGGACAATATTCCATTCAATTAGTAAGCGAGACAAATTTAGGATGTAAGGATTCTCTCACCTTGTCAGCAGTTGTTCAGGACAATGTGGCCTTGTTTATTCCGAATACATTTACGCCCGACGGGGAAGAGTACAATACTGTTTTTCTTCCTGTTTTCTCCACTGGATTTACGCCGAAAAATTACAGCTTATCCATTTATAATCGATGGGGTGAAACCATTTTTAAATCCACGAATCATACCATTGGTTGGGATGGACGTTTGCAATTCCTGATTTGTCCAGATGGAATGTATAATTATCATATAAGTTATACCCGAAAAGATGGGGAGAGTCCAATCATCATTGATGGACATGTGAATTTATTGCGATAAAAATTCACGCTTTGCATCGGACATAAAACGATGAAAGACCTCTTCAATTTGTGTTTCCATTTCATCAAAAACGAGGTGGGCTATCGGTAATTTTGTTTCGAAAGAAATGCGTTTCGCTACTCCTTCACATGATTTCATTAAGCCATATTTTGTCGGATAATGGTTCATCCACTGGTGTTCACGAAGTTTGTTCATGAAATCCAAAAACGTAAGCGGATAATGGTCAATGAAGTCCGATTCATGTGTGTAAAAGTCATTTAAGAAGCTCGTATATTCTGTTGGATGAAAGTCAGCCCAATTTCGTGCGAGTAAATGATCGAAAAACAAATCCACTCCAACGGGTCCAACTTTGGGGAGCTCTGACATTAAGTCATATTTCAATTCTTTGACAAGTGGATGATTGTCAATGTAGAAATCAATGGAACGATGCAATTTAATTCCCTTCTGAATTACTTCAGGAAAGTGTCCATGTTTCGACCCACGAACAAAGTCACCAAAGAGATTTGCTAACATTAACTCTTTGTCCGTTCCGGAAAAGTAAAGGTGTCCTAAAAAGTTCATACTAAAAAAAAAATCCTGCCGAAGCAGGATTTAATTAATATTCATCTTCGTTAAAGAGAAAATCTTCTCTTGACGGATAATCAGGCCAGATTTCTTCGATACTTTCGTACATATCACCCTCATCCTCTAGGTCTTGTAGGTTTTCTACTACTTCTAATGGAGCTCCTGTGCGAATGGCGAAATCAATTAATTCCTCTTTCGTTGCTGGCCATGGAGCATCTTCTAAGTAAGAAGCAAGTTCTAAAGTCCAATACATAATTCTTTGTTTTAGGTGTTAATTTTGGCAAAAGTAATTTTTATTTCCAATAATCCAAATTAAAAATGAAAACTATGCAAGAATGCACTCAATAATTTAATATCGCGGTTTCCATTCTTGTTCCTGAATTCCAAGTTCCATGGCGATCATTCTGCCTAAAACGAAGAAGTAGTCACTTAATCTGTTTAAATAGCTAATCACAAGAGGCGCAACAAAATCGTGTTCGTCTAACGTTACAACCAAACGTTCCGTTCTGCGACATACGCAACGACACACATGTATGTGTCCAACAAACGGATGTCCACCGGGAAGTACAAAACTTGTCAGTTCTGGAAGTTTAGCGTCCATAGCATCCATCCATTCTTCTAATTTCTCCACATCGGATTCCAATAAATCAGGAATTTTCATGTTGGATTTCTCTGGATCCGATGCTAAACTAGAACCAATCGTAAATAAACGATCTTGGATCTCGATCAACTGTTGAACTGCCGTTGTGTTGATGTCGAAAGAACGAATCAATCCGACATATGAATTTAGCTCGTCGACAGTGCCGTATGCTTCAATGCGCAATTCACCTTTCGAAACACGCGTTCCACCAATCAGTCCGGTGTGACCCTGATCTCCTTTTTTAGTGTATATTTTCATTTTATGTTACTTAATATGGTGTTCAATTCTTCTTCGTTATGAAAAAAAGAAAGGATTTTCATCATGACTCCATCCACAATAGAATCTGGACAAGAAGCGCCAGAAGTGAGGATGATTCGATGATTTGATTCCGTTGAGATGAACGTGGAATCGCTTATTTTTTTTGAGTGAATGTCAAACGAACGAATGTGCTCTTGTGAAAGAATCTCACTTTCGTCCTTAATAAAGTAACACGGGAACTTTTGCTCGAGTAACTCGACAAGATGACTGGTGTTTGAACTGTTGTATCCTCCCACAACAATCGCCATATCAGCAGCTGTTTCCATCAATGCAAGTGTTGCCGTTTGATTATCATTCGTCGCATAACACAGCGTATCTCGCGTATCTGCAATGTGATCTTTAATGACATCAGTTCCGTATTTCAACAACATGACTTCGCGTAAATAGAGTGCGATTTCTTGCGTTTCACTAGCGAGCATGGTGGTTTGATTTACAACTCCAATTTTCGTTAAATCACGAGTTGCATCGAATCCAGGTGAGTATTTCCCTTTAAAAATAGCTTCAAATGAAGAGGTATCTAACTTTCCGAGGATGAAATCACCAAGAATTCTTGCTTCTTCAATATCCTTGACAATTAATGAAGGAGCGTTTTTCGAACTGTGTGAAAAGGTTGCACGTGTTTCTTCGTGCTTGTGTTTCCCATGAATGATGATGGTGTGATTCGTTTCTCCGAGTTTTTCAGATCGATTCCAAACCTTTTCCACAAATGGACATGTTGTATTGTAGGTTGCGATGTCAACACCAATTACTTTCAGTTTTTCCTCGATTTCTAGGGTTGTTCCAAAAGCAGGAATGATCACCAAATCTTCCTTGGTTAAGGTATCAAAAGGAATCAATTGATTTCCTTCGGTATCTTGGAGAAACTGAAGTCCGTGACTAATCAGGTCTTCGTTCACCGCTGGATTATGAATCATTTGACTCAAAAGGAAAATCCGTTTCGTTGGATTTTCGTGAATGGCTTTGTAACTTTTTTCGATGGCATTTTCTACGCCGTAGCAAAAACCGAAATGTCGAGCAATTACAAACGTTACCTTTCCTAGTTGCAGTTCCGTTGGACTAAAATCTTTTTTGCGTGGATCAACTAATTTTCGTTGAGCCTTCACTTTTGAAATGATGTGCGAACGGTAAAAAGCTGGTACTTCGAATTGTTTCATAGTGTTAGTTCAACGAATGAATCACGAATTGGTTCATTTGCGTTTATACATTTTTTCATACCGGTCAATCCAATTTTGAACGGTCATTTTCTGGGCTAATTCACCGATTAGTTCGAAAGGAATATCTTGTCCATGCTTGAAGCGAATACACGATTTTCCCATGTCCAATTTCTTTGAGCTATGTTTCGGGAATTCTTCAACAAACCAATTCAATAATTGCTCATCGCTATAAATCCCCATGTGGTAAACCGCAATAAAGTTTTTCTGACTAGCAATCGTTAAAAAGGGTAAAGGTAGTTTCGGTGCGCAATGGTAACCATCCGGATAAATAGCATGAGGCACCACATATCCAACCATGCCGTAACTTTCTGTTTCCTCAAATCCATCGGGGAGATTCTCACGGAGAACCTCCATCAATCGAATGAATTTGTCTCGATGCTCCGTTGGAATATTCGCTATGTATTGCTCAATAAACATGGATTAACTATTTGTTCGTCCTGGATAAACCTGTAAAGCGACACGTAAACATTCCACAGCTTTTCTTAAAGAATCTTGATTCAACACGTAGGCAATACGAGCTTCTTGTTTCCCCGCGCCTGGAGTGGAATAGAATCCATTTGCTGGAGCCATCATAACAGTCTGACCTTCGAATTCAAAATCCTCTAGTAACCATTGACAGAATTTTTCTGCATCGTCAACAGGGAATTTCGCTACACAATAGAATGCACCACTTGGTTTTGGACAAAATACACCTGGAATACTGTTGAGTCCATCTACCATGATGTTTCTACGAGCAACATATTCACTAACAACATCATCGAAGTAGGATTGTGGCGTATCTAAAGCAGCTTCAGCAGCAATTTGATCAACTGTTGGTGGAGATAAACGTGCTTGTCCAAATTTCAAGGCTGCACTCATGACTTCCTTGTTTTTGGTAATCAGTGCACCAATTCTTGCTCCACACATGGAATAGCGTTTGGAAACGGAATCGATCATGATGACATTCTCTTCAATTCCTTTTAAATTCATTACCGAGAAAGGAATGGCACCATCGTAGCAAAATTCACGGTAAACTTCATCCGCAAATAAGTACAAATCATGTTTTAAAACGATTTCTCTCAACTGTTCTAATTCTTCCTGAGAATACAAGTATCCCGTTGGATTTCCTGGGTTACAAATCACAATGGCTCTCGTTTTAGAGGTGATTTTCTTTTCAAATTCTTCCACTGGAGGAAGTGCGAATCCAGATTCAATAGATGATGCAACCGGAACAACGTTTAGTCCGGCAGTAACCGCAAATCCATTGTAATTCGCATAAAATGGTTCAGGGATAATGACTTCATCTCCTGGATCACAGGTACACATAAATCCAAAAATCAATGCTTCTGATCCACCTGTTGTGATTAAAATATCTTCGCTGTTTACTGGAATCCCACTTTTTTGGTAGGACAACGCTAGTTTGTTTCTGTAGCTTTCAAATCCAGCTGAGTGACTGTATTCTAATACTTTGCGGTCTAAATTATGTATGGCATTTAAGGCAGTTTCAGGCGTTTCAATGTCCGGTTGACCGATGTTTAAATGGTAAACAATTTTACCTGCTTTTTTTGCTGTTTCAGCATATGGAACAAGTTTTCTAATCGGAGAAGCTGGCATCTGAATGGCCTTGTCTGAAATTTTTGGCATGTCTATGTTTTTGATTCCTCAAAATTAATCATTCTTCTCAAATAGGAGCAGAATCATTTACGCTTACATGCAAACCAAGTTGTCCGTTTAAAAAACACGAATCCTCCTTTTTCGCCGATTAATATAAGTTCGGGATAAATGTTCATGAATTCTTGTTTTTGTTGAATTTTAGCAACAAAGTATGCAGGCTTGGTTAAGATTGCCGTTGCGACTACTTTTTCGTCTTGTGTTACTTCGTTTCCAGGCTTCACATTTCCGTAAAACAAATGTGCGTATGACTTGAATCCAAGTGTGGTGAAGTAGGCATCCTCATGCTGGTGACGCTTGTAAAAATCAATCGCTGCTCCTTGTGAAACATCCTCAATTTTCGGCACAACAAATGCATTGATACTCACTAAACTTACAATGATGCCAATTCCTAACGAAAGGTAATATTTAATGAATTTATCACTTCTTAAGTATTTAAAAGACAAAAGAATAGTTTTCGTTAGTAAAACAAAAGGTACAAGTTGTAAAATGGACCAAGAATAGGGTTCTTTCATCGCTTGAATAGCGAATGGATCCTTCACTTGAATGTTTTCTAGAATGATTTGGGTGTGTCCAACTAGGTAGCCTAAAATCCCAAAAACAAGTGCTAACAAGGAAAGAAATGCAAGGACAAAATAATGAATGCGTTTATTGTTTGTGAAGCCATTTTCCCATTGATGAACGACAAATCGCGCAGCGAAATAGGTGATGGGGAAATAACAAAAACTGGAATAATGAACAATTTTAGTCTTGACAATAGAGAACAGAATCAAGGTAAACCAAAGCATTCCATGCATGATGAGATCCAAGCTTGCTCGTTTGATTTCCTTGTTTCTCAAGTATCCGATGAGAAAGAAAGATGCGGGAAAAACACCGAAGAGTAATATGATCCAATGGTAATAAATGGGTCCACCGTGTCCTGCATCTTGTGTTTGGAACAAGCGGACTTGATAGGCGATGAATTCCTGAATGATTTCTTGATGACCACTTGCAAACAAGAGGATAAACCAAAGGGAACCGATGAACAAAGTCGTTAAAAGGAAAAGGACAATCTTACCAAAGGTTGGGAAGTCCTTGAAGCGATTAAACAAGAAATAAACAGCAAACGCGCCACCAATTAACAAGAGTGCAACGGGTCCTTTGGTTAGGATTGCCAGTCCGATGAATACACCGGAAAGAATAAAGTTTCGCGAAGTTTGTTGATGGCTTCCTTTGTAAAAATGAATAATTCCACTAAAAATAAAGAAGTTAAACCACGGATCGATGATTCCAGAGTTGAAGTACATGAAGGGAAGAATCGAGCAGGCGTATAGTGCGCTCCATGCGATGCCGAATTTCTCTCCGAAAAACTCCTTTCCAAAACGATACAAGGCCAACAAGGTAAAAACAGCAGCAATGACATTCGGAAAACGGGCAGCGAATTCATTGATTCCAAAAACGAGCATGGACAACGCTTGCATCCAAATAAACAATGGTGGTTTCTCCCAGAAAGCTTGAAAATTGATCGTGACATTGAAATAGTCCTTCGATACAATCATTTCACGTGCACACTCGGCGAAATTCACTTCATCCCAATCAAACAAAGCGGATAAGCCGATGCTTGGAATACACGCTAAAAAAACAAATAGGACAATGATCCAATGGAAGTATTTTGTCATGTTCTACTTGTTGAGTGGCTGATCTAACTGTTGCCATTTGGATTGAAGGAATACTTGTGTGTATTTCATACAAAGAAATCCAATCATCGCACCTGCAAACATGTCTTCGAAATAGTGCTGTGATAAATACACTCGTGTAAAGGCAAAGAATAGCGCTCCGATGAAGCAAAGAATTTGGATTGGCCATGTTTTGGCAAAGTTCATAGCGATAAACGTGAACAAAACAAAGGAACTGGTGGAATGTCCCGAAGGAAAACTTTGAAACAAATGGTAATGAAAGTCTTTGATTTGATGGAATCCTTTCACATGTTGAAAGACATACATTGGTCTCATGTGGTTATCAAATACAAAATGCTTGAGAAATTGAACAAGTCCAGATGAAATCAAAAAAGCAATAAATAGAAGAATCGCCAATTTTTTACTTCGTATTAAGAAAACAAGAAGTGAGATCAATAAAAGAAAAAGTCCATCGCCCACATTCGTTAAATGAGGCATGGTAAAATCACCGATTTTCGAATGCAAGGAATTGAAAAACAAGTGAAGTGAAAGTTTATCTGTTTGAACAATGATCAACAGCGCAAAGCACCAAAACAGGTAATTACACCAATCAAAAAGACTTGATTTCATTTTCATGGGTCAAATTTACGCAATCCTGAGAATTGAATTATCTTCGTGTAAATTAAACTAACATGAAATTAATTCTACTTATTAGTATCATCGCCATTTATTTCAATTTTTCCGCTCAAAACGCCATTCAATTAGATGGTTTAAATGATATTGTTACGGTAAATTACCCGGGGATTTTAGGTGATAATCCGAGAACGGTCGAAGCATGGATAAAAACTTCTTCAAATTACAATCCTAATACAGGAGGTGTTCAAGGTGTCATTTCGGATTGGGGAACTTTTACGAATAGTAATCGATCGACGTTTAATGTTTTGTTTAACAATGCGATCCGTTTTGAGGTAAATGGAAACGGAGTGAATGGTACCATTCCTGTGAATGATGGAAATTGGCACCATGTAGCAATGGTGTATGATCCCTTAGCGACCTTAAAAGTTTCATTGTATGTAGATGGTATTTTGGATGTAGCAGGAAACTTAACCATTCCCGTGAATACCCTAAGTACGTATGTCCGCATTGGACAACGTGTGGATGGACTTCATTTTTTTAACGGGAAAATTGATGAATATCGACTTTGGTCCGTTGCGCTAACGCAAGCTCAAATCATTGCCAACAAGGACAAAGAGCTTTGTCATTTAAATGATCCTAACTTAAAGCTTTATTACACCTTTAATCAGGGTGTTGCAAGTGGAATAAATACAGGTCAAACAATTGTGCATGATTGGAGTCCAAATCAAAAAGATGGAACGTTGACAAATGTTCAATTAACGGGAAGTTCATCTAATTGGGTGACAGGACAAGTGCTGAATCCAGGTTTTTCTTCTTCCAATTCGATTCTGTCAAGTTGCGGTACGTATACCTCAAGCTTGGATAATCAAGTTTATTCGACAAGTGGTGTTTACACGGTAAATGGATTGAATCAGGCTGGATGTGATTCCATTCAAACGTTGAATCTAACCGTTGTTCCGACCTATATAACCAGTTTTACCGCCGCTAGTTGTGGTTCATATGTTTGGTCTCAAAATGGTCAGAGTTATTCGAATACGGGTATTTATTTCGATACACTTACAGCACAGAACGGTTGTGATTCCATTCTGAAATTGGATTTGACGATCACGCCAATTTCTTCAAATGTCCTTCACGTGTTTAGTTGCGATGCTTATACTTGGGCGCAAACAGGAAACACTTACATGGATTCAGGAACCTATTCAGATACCTTGAGTTCAATTTCAGGTTGTGATTCTGTGATTGTATTATTGTTAGACATTTACCCTCAAGTTAGTACAGATTTAACGGTTACCTCGTGCGATAGCTATTATTGGTCCTCGACAAATATGAACTACACGAATTCTGGGAATTATTCGGTCGTATTATCCTCGATGTTTGGCTGTGATTCCACAGTTATCTTGCATTTGACTTTAAATCAATCCGATACGACGAATCAACTACTGGCTTCATGTTTTCCTATTACCTGGCAGGAAGCTGGAATTGTCATGGATCAATCGGGAATATTTACTCATGCCTTCAGTAACGTCAACGGTTGCGACTCCATTGTTCAAATTGATTTTTTGTTGAATACATTGACTGCAAGTGTTACCTTGGATGAAACAACAGGCACCTTAAGCACCGTTCCACTTGGAGCGATTTATACGCTTATTTCATGTGAAAACAATAGTGAACTTGTTACTTGGAACTCGCCTAATTTTGATTTACCGGACAATGGTGTATATGCTGTTGTGGTGAATCAAAATGGCTGTGTTGACACTTCGGACTGTGTGACTTTTAGTAGTGCCAATTTAACCAATCAAAAGGAAGATTTTTTAAGAATTTCCCCCAATCCTTGTCAAGATGCATTGTTGATTCATCTACTCAATGGAGATATACACGCGTTTTATGTGTTTGATACAAAAGGAGCTTGTTTAATTCAAGAAGTTTTTGGTTCAGCAGTAAAGGACTGTTCTGTTTCCACGAAGGAATTACTGCCAGGAATTTATTTCCTTCAAGTGAATGGAGTGGTAATCAAATTTATGAAGGAATAGTATGCGTTTTCTTTTCCTTAATCATGATCACAAATAAAACGGCGTCGTAGGCAAAGTGAGCAGCGATAGAAAACCAAAGTCCGAAATGAACAAATCCGAAGGAGATGACCACGATAAACGGCAGGACAATCAATCCATACATAGAGAATTTCCAATTCCATGGATTCAAGTAACCGTGAAGTGCAACGAAAACAACGGACGTAATCCATGGACCGAGAAGTGGTTGTATTCCAGCTCTGAATAACAGTTCTTCGCCAATCCCAGCGCATGCGGACAAAAAGATCCCATCTGCATAGGTGAGTGGGAGTTGGTCAATAATCCGATCGACTCGATTAGGTAAAGCATCAAAAAATGGTGCTTTCATAAAGAGATAAGCGATAAAGGCATAGGCAAATCCGAACTCCAATCCATAGCCAATTGATATCGGATCAATTTTTTTTACTTGAAAAAATTCTGTCCAACTCGTTTCATGAAAAAAATCAAGCAAAAAGAATCCAGGTAAGGGAAACAGGAGTAATGTAACCAATCCAAGTAAACGTATTTTATAAATATTTGTCAATTTTTTTTCGGTGTCCTGTTTGGTGGATAAAAAAAATACTTCTATATTCGTCCAACTAAACCTAAAAGAACGCCTATAGATCAAATTTACTTTTAATTGTTGACTCATCAGCAGAAATTGTAAGTTATGGTTTTATCTTCGTTAAGCGATTCTGAATTAATCCGTTTGTATATTGGTGAAAATGAAAGAGCATTTGAAGTGCTTTTGAAACGCTATAAAAATCAAGTGTATAAATTCATTTACTTGAAAGTTAAGGATGCCGATTTGGCAAATGATATTTTTCAAGAGTCCTTTATTAAGGTTGTTCAAAACATCAAAGCGGGTAAATACAATGAGGAAGGTAAATTTCTTCCTTGGGCTACACGCATTGCACAAAACTTGGTGATTGATTACTACCGTAAGCACAGAAAGGTTCAAATATTCTCGGAGCGAAATATGTTTAATGAAGACTTTGGAATTTTCCAGCGCATTGCTTGCGAGGATAAAAATTACCTACAAAAGAAATCGACAGAGGAATTGGAGGAGCAACTGGTGCAATTAATGCAACATTTGCCAAAAGTTCAGCGTGAAATCGTTGAATTGCGCATATTTAACGATTTATCGTTCAAAGAAATCGCTGAATGCGAAAAGATTAGCATCAATACAGCTCTTGGACGCATGCGTTACGCCTTAATGAATCTACGTAAGCTATTGGAGGAAAACGAAATAGTTACGCATTTCGCCTAGACAATTTTCAATTCTTTTTCGAGTATCAGCCGGACTTTTCATTCCATTTTGGCTATCTTTGTTCCCTAATATTACTGGATTACTATGTTTGAAAATTTAACGGATAAGTTTGAGCGCGCGTTTAAAGTCTTAAAGGGACAAGGACAAATTACAGAGATTAATGTTGCAGAAACCTTAAAGGAGGTTCGTCGCGCATTACTTGACGCCGATGTGAACTTTAATACGGCGAAACAATTCACCAATACAGTTAAAGAAAAGGCCCTTGGACGCGATGTGTTGAATGCCGTTTCCCCAGGTCAATTGATGATTAAAATCTGCCATGAAGAATTGGTGGAATTAATGGGTGGAAATGAATCAGAGATTAACCTGAAAGGTAATCCATCGGTTATTTTAATGTCCGGATTACAAGGTTCTGGTAAAACGACATTCTCAGGAAAATTAGGTTCGTACCTCAAAAATAAAAAAGGAAAAAATGTACTTTTAGTGGCGTGTGACGTGTATCGTCCTGCAGCCATTGATCAATTACATGTCCTTGGAGAACAATTAGGAATTGAAGTTTACTCCAATCGCGAAGAAAAGAATCCAGTTGCCATTTCTCAAGCAGCCATTCAATATGCGAAAAGCAAATCGTTCAACGTGGTCATCATCGATACTGCCGGACGTTTGGCTGTCGATGAGCAGATGATGAATGAAATTGCTCAGGTCAAAGAAGCTGTTCAGCCAAACGAAACCTTGTTTGTGGTTGATTCCATGACGGGACAAGATGCGGTAAACACAGCGAAAGCATTTAATGACCGCATCAATTTCGATGGGGTTGTTTTAACAAAATTAGATGGTGATACGCGCGGTGGTGCGGCATTATCGATTAAAGAAATTGTCAATAAACCGATTAAATTCGTCGGGACAGGTGAGAAAATGGATGCGCTTGACATCTTTTATCCGTCTCGTATGGCAGACCGTATTCTTGGAATGGGGGATGTTGTTTCCTTGGTAGAACGCGCTCAAGAGCAATTCGACGAAGAAGAGGCAAGAAAATTGCAGAAGAAAATCATGAAGGATCAGTTCGACTTCAATGATTTCTTGGCACAATTGCAACAAATCAAAAAAATGGGGAATGTCAAAGACCTCATGGGAATGATTCCTGGAATGGGGAAAGCCATGAAGGATGTAGATGTTCCTGATGATGCGTTCAAAGGTGTCGAAGCAATTATCTTGTCCATGACGCCAAAAGAAAGAGCGAATCCCGCTTTACTGAACAATCCGAGAAAAGCACGCATCGCTAAAGGAAGCGGTACAACCTTGCAGGATGTCAACAAACTCATGAAACAGTTTGAGGATATGCGTAAAATGATGAAAATGATGAGCAATCCTCGCAATATGATGGGGATGATGAACAAAATGAAAGGTATGGGCGGAATGCCTGGCATGTAATATGGAGGAATTTGATCTATATCCACAAAAACCGTTGATTGAGAAAGTAAAAATCGAGAGCAACTGGGGATTGACATTTTTTTCTTTAGTACTTTTTGTTGGGACCTTCCTTTTCTTATTTAAGGACCAAATACGCTTCGTTTTATTCCTTATTTTGGTCTTGTTTATCCATGAGATGGGCCATTTTGTATTCATGAAATTATTCAAATACGAGAATGTCCGCATGTTATTCATTCCATTAATGGGTGCATTTGTTCAGGGAAGCAAGGAAAAGTATTCTCAAAAAGAAAGTTTTTATGTGATTTCAGCCGGACCTTTTCCAGGAATATGGATTGGTTCAGCATTATTGGTCTTTGCATCGATCTATCAACAGGAATGGATGTTGGAATTGAGTTTTCTTTTCTTATTTCTGAACGTCATTAATTTATTTCCGATAGATCCGTTGGATGGTGGGCAATTATTCAAGTTATACGTCAACAAGAAACGCGATCTATTTCTCATGATGTTTGCTTTGTTTTCCTCCATGCTCATGATTTTTGTCGGGTGGATGATTGACAGCTACATCATATTAGCTTTTGGGTTTTTAATGGGCTTTAAAGTACGTGGATTTCAGCGCAGTCATCATTTGAGAAAGATTTTGGACGAAAAACAAATTCCATACGAATCGACGTATGATGATTTGAGTAATGAACACTATGCCAAAATAAAAGAAGTGCTGATTGAGGAAACGCCTGCATTACAGAAATTTTTAAGCATGAGTGAAGAAAACAACGATGAATTCCTCGCTTCACACGTCAATTCAGCACTATTAGCTCCTGTGTCAAAGGATGCTGGAAAAGCAATGAAAATCACAATTATTTGTCTTTGGTTACTTTCTCTGACTTTCCCCGTCTATCTACTAGCAAGCGATGTACTCGATTTTAGCTGGTACTTTGAAAAATACTGATCATGTTATTGAAAAACCTAATTTTCGGTCTAATCTTCTTCTCCTCATTCTCTATTTGGAGTCAATGTGAGAAAGTATTCGTTTCGGGAAAAGTGGTAGATACCATGAACAGGGATATGTTCTATAATTTAATGGTGATCAATAAATCCACGGGAAGAGGAGTTTTTGGTCAGCCGAATGGATATTTTTCTGTTTACGTGAATCCAGGAGATAAAATTGCACTTTCAACAAAGGGATATCCGGTATACGAATTTATTGCTTCTGCGGATGGCGATTGTCAAAATCATATTCTTGCCTACATCGAACGAATTCCGCAGGAGGTGGATCAAGTGGTCGTTCGTCCCTTGAAGTCATTGGAACAAATTAAAGAGGAGCGTGAAGCTTTATCTCAACGTGAAACGCGTTTAGTAACTGGTATCAATGTACTTGAAAGTCCAATTACTGCGTTGTATCAAGCTTTTTCCAAGAAAGAACAGAACAAGCGATGGATTTCAGAACAGCAATACAAAGATGATCAACGTCGTGTGGTGAAGGAGTTGCTTCGTTTGTACGTGGCTTTCGACATCATCGATCTTCCCGAAGCAACGTTCGACGATTTCATTACCTTCTTAAACATCGATGAGAATTTCATTAAAACGGCTTCAGAGATGGAACTCGTATTGTTCATCAAGGATAAATACGATCATTTTAACCGTTTGAAGCGCTGATTTATTGAAGTCGCTTCGTCGGTTCCCAAATACTTGATTTAATTCCCCCGAGGAATTTAAAAAAACCAAGGAACAACGCAATGTTCATCGAGGTGAAGTGCACGATGTACCGCAGCCATTTGAAATGAACGCCTATTTTTTTTCCAAGATAATCTGGAATATATAGTACCAATGGTAGGGTAAACAATAGGTTCACAAAAGAATAAACGAGGTTCTCACGACTCAAAAAGCTAGAGGAAATCACGATAAACAACATAAAAAAAGGCAAGATCCAGCGAAGAAATTTGTGAGAGAAAAAGGCATACGAAATTCCATCAAATCGTAATAACATTGGCCAAAATCGACTGAGGTTTTGGAAGTTTCCTGCTGAAATGCGGATTTTTCGTTTGAATTCAATCCAAGATTCATTGGAAACATCTTCAAAAACAAGCGCGCTCTGTTCGTTAATGCATTGATAGCCTTTCTGCAGGATGAGCATGTTTAAGTAAAAGTCATCCACTAAAAAATGCGTAGGGATTGGTTCGAAACACGCTTTTCGAAAGGCGAAGCAACCGCCAAAAGGACCCATCATTGCGCCCCAAATTTTTCCTTCTGCAAACTTTGTTTGAACTTCGTTGGAAATGTAGCCATTTTCTGCTTGTGAAATTCCAGTTTCTTTAATTCCGAAATGCTCCATGCGGCTATCCACAAGTCCGATTTTAGGGTTTTTAAAGTGCTTTACTAATTCGCTTAATGTGTTTGTGTCAAATAATACATTGGCGTCCGTCATGACAATGATTTCATGCGAAGCTTCCTTGACGAGCTTATTCACCACATTGATTTTTCCTTGTCTTTCTGAAAATTCAAAAAGCTTCATGTTTGGAAACTTATCCTGGAAGGATTGAATAATAGCACAGGTATCATCTTGGCAATTATCCGCACCAATCAACAATTCAATGCGGTCAAAAGGGAAGTTTGTCTGTAACAAGGTCTCCAATTTTTGACCGATTACTTTTGCTTCGTTGTGGGCTGGAATAATGATCGTAATAGGAGGGAGTTCATCTTGATAAACAAGCACATTGGTTTTTCTGTATTTGGCATAGTACTGAACCAATTTAGGGTAAATCACGTAGCTGTGAAGAATCAATCCGATGCCGAGCCATAAAGTGATTTCAATGAATACCATGTGTAATGAATGCTTAAGTTACAATATTAAACATTATTTACTGATTGTTTTTTAAAAATCAAACGGAGGGTAGAAATTGTTCTTGCAGAATTTCATAGACCAATTCCGATGAGAAATGCGCTTGAATATACCGTTTCCCGAGTTCTCCTCTTTGGATAGCGTTTTCCTTGCTAGTTAATAAGCTTTGAATGTCGGAAATGAACGTTTCTTTGTTGTCATGAACGGGAATTATGGATTCAATCGAAAGTCCTTCAGCTGCCTTTGTTGTGAGGACACACGGTGCTCCAATACTCATCGCTTCCAATATTTTCATTTTGATTCCTGAACCTGATTGAAGTCCGGCGACGAAAAGTCCATTTTCTGCGATAAATTCAAGTGGATCCTCCACGAAGCCATGAATAATCACATTTTTTCTACGGTAATCTGTGGGAATATCGGTACTTTTTCTTCCAGCAATATGAAACTCAAGTACTGGATTGTCCTTTAATAAAACAGGGAAAATTTCATCAATAAACCATTTCACCGCTTCAAGATTCGGCTCCCAGTCAAACGCACCCAAAAAACACAGTCGATTTTCCGTCCAAACAATCTCCTTGTTGTTTTTTGGCATGGAGGAAGGTAGATAGTGAACCTTCGTTTTGGTAGCTTGTTCGATAAATTCGGTATCACCTTGAGAAATAGGAAGGATGACATCTACTTGGTCCCAAAGCATTCTTTCTTCTTTTTCCAAAGATTTTGCGAGTTGATTGACATACCAAGCTTTCAATGGATTTCGCTCGTTTTTGGCCAAATCCTCCCAGATTCGAAATTCTAGGTTGTGCGAACGGTAACAGATTTTGCCTTTAAATACCTTTCGGATAATCGGTGTGTAAATGGCGGCGTATAAACTTTCGAAAATCACTACGTCGTAATTGCTTGAAGATAATTTCTCTAAAAGAAGTTCGGCAACGTGTTGTTGAAAGAAGCGCTTTGTATGATATGATTTCCTTGTGAGCAAGGAGAAAAACGCAGGAATCAATTTAATCTTGGTATCTATGGGGATGCCTTGAAAGGAAACACTGGGAAGGTTTAACTGCTCATAAGCGGAAGCATTAAATCCATGTTTGTGTGTGCTCAAGGTCAAGTAATCGATTTTTTCTACGCGCTTTAGTTCACTCAAGTCCAGGAGGAAGCGACTCATGGCTAGACAGCCACCATCGACAATTGGATAGGGTGGTTTGTGGCTAAGAACGAGTACTCGCATGACGCTTGGTAAATTTAGAGAGTAAAGTGTTCCACATTTCCTTCGAGAAAACCTGGGCATCATTCGCGGCGGCTCGCGTGATAATCCATGCAATTGGCGTAAAGAAAAATCCAGCTAACCACATTCCGATAAACGGAGAAACCGTATTTGTTTCTGCGAGATTTTGTCCAATGCTGTTCAACATGAAGTACACCATAAAGGTCAGTGCAGCAACAACTACTGGTGCGCCAAATCCACCTTTCTTAATGATGGCACCAAGTGGGCCACCGACAAAGAACAATACCACTACTGCGTATGTCAATGCTAGTTTTTTGTGGAATTCAATCCAGTATAGATCGGATTCTTTCTCCAAAACTTCCATGAATTGATTTTGATTATCTATTGTTTCATTCGTTCGACGCAACCTAGAGATGACAATGTTTTTCGCTTGAAGTTTGTCCACCTCTGTCAATTGCTTGAATTGCACGGAAGGGACTTTCTGCGCTTGTGCCAATCCAGAATTTGGGTCATGGTAAACAATCTTATCGTTGAAACAAACAAACTCCTTGCTGCTATTTTTAGCAAATGTTTCTGCGATTTGGAGTTTCTTTTTTTCGAGGGAGTCCATCACGGAATGGATTTGAAAGACGTTCATCATTTCATATTTATCCGTGAATAAATCCTCGTCCGTTCGATTTAAATTGAATCCAGAAATGTCCAATTTGTAGGTTCCGTGTTCAAAATATGAAACGCGTGAGGGACGACCAGAAGGATTTTGTATGCTGCCGTCGGGAAGGAAAAGTGGATTTTGAATTTCTAGTTCCTCTAAAATCTTTCCGTTCTTTAAATCAAAAAACATGAATTGTCCGCTCTTGGATTTGTAAATGCGTGCCTCATTCGCTTTTACCGTTTTCAATTCGCTTGGATGACTGTAATCGTGAATGGTTATTCCTTTGTAGACTGAATCGTTGTACGCATCGACTTTGATGGAAAATCCTTCAAAATCTTTGGTGTAGACACCAGGCGTTAGAATGGATGAAATTTTTGTGTTTTGAATATCGTAGATTAAGGTGTGAAATTTTAAATTAAATACCGGAATTACATAATTGGCAAAATAAAAAGTACTAATCGAAATCACGACAACAATGTACATTAATGGACGCATGATTCGGTAAAGGGATAATCCGCTGGATTTCAGTGCTGTTAATTCATTGTTTTCCGCAAAACTACCGAAGGTCATTAAAGAGGATAGTAGAATGGCAAGTGGAAGAGCTAAGGGAATTAAATTCGCGGATACATAGAAAAGTAACTCTAGGATTACCCAAATGCTCAATCCTTTTCCCATGAGGTCATCCATGTATACCCAGAAGAACTGTAGTATTAAAATAAACATAGATATCACCAGGGTCACAATGAAGGGTCCTGCAAATGATCGAATGCTAAATAGGTACAGTCTTTTCAACCTAGAAAATTTCGGCAAAGGTAGCTAATAAACGTAGAAAAAGAAGAAGTATTGTGTGATCTACGAACCAAGTACTCTTTTTAAGTCAGTGACTTGTTGAGTCCAAAGCATAATCGCACTTTCTTTGTCTGATGGATCAGCAAAATCTGTGATTTGAAGAGATACGGAAGAGGTCATTGGATCAACGATGTAAGCGATTTCGAAGTAAACATCTAGTCCATCTTCTTCATCTGAAAGCCATCTCCAACGAATTTTTGCGTTTGGCTTGTTTTGCAATAAGCGTGCTTCTTCCTCATTACCATCCCATTCAAATGAATAAATATCATCCGTAATATTTACATCATCCGCGAACCATTCTGATAATCCATCAGGCGTGTTGATTAATTTTTCCAATACACGTGGTGATGTCTTAAGCAGGAATTCTAATTCGTATTTTTCTTTCATGGGACTTCCGTAAATAATTCTAATTTTGTTAAGCCTCTGCAATATACTAATTAATTCGGTAATGTCACTCAATAAATCAATCGAACATCTAGGAAATCAACTTTTTAAGTACCGTGGATTTGTTCCTGTTGTTTTTGCTGTTGGAGCGTTTTGTTTTCAGTTAATTGATAACACAGAACGATTGTCATACGGTTTGGTCGAAGAAATAACTTTTTTTTTAGTCGTGTTGGGACATTTGATTCGGGCTTTGACCGTTGGACATCGCAGCATGCAGACTTCTGGACGTAACCGCAGTCATCAGGTGGCGGAAGTGTTAAATACGAGCGGAATGTACTCCGTTGTCCGTCATCCTTTGTATTTGGCGAATATCTTGATTTGGGTAGGGTGGACCACCTTGTTGAGTATTCCATGGTTGATTGTTGTAGCGACATTCGTTTTTGTCGTTTATTACTTCTTCATTATGTATGCGGAGGAGCAATTTCTTCGAGGGAAGTTCGGTCAGGATTACGAAAGATGGCACCGCAGAACGCCTCGATTGATTCCCAATCCTTTTTTGTACGCTTCGAGTTCCAATGATTTTTCGTGGAGAATCGTTTTCAAAAACGAATACCCAGGTTGGACAGCTAGTATGACTATTGCTTTGTGTATTCAAACACTTCTAGTCAATAAGATTTATCCAATTTCACAATATTATCAATCCTACCTAGAGGCGTGGTTGGTTTTGGGAGGAGGCATCGCTTTGTTTGGACTGACTTTTCGTTACCTCAAACACCGAACGAAACTCTTTCACGAGATGGACTAATGTCCGCTTTGGAATACCTGACGTTGCTGTAGGGAGCGTCCAAGCGTGAGTTCATCCGCATACTGCAATTCGGATCCAACCGCTATTCCACGAGAAATCGAAGTGATCAAACATTCGAACCGCTGAAGTTTTTTGAATAAGTAGAAATTCGTTGTGTCGCCTTCCATGGTTGGACTCAATGCAAAGATGATTTCCTTGACCGTTTCTTTTTCCAATTTGAGTAGGAGGGATTCAATGTTTAAATCCGCGGGTCCAATTCCGTCCATGGGGGAAATGATGCCACCGAGAACATGATAAATTCCTTGATACGTTGAGGTTGATTCAATGGCCATGACATCGCGAATGTCCTCTACGATGCAGATTGTTCCGTGATCGCGTTTGGGATTCGCACAAATCGCACAGATCGGATCATCGGTCATGTTTCCACAACTTTTGCAATGCAGTACTTTTTGTTTAAAATCAATCAGTGCACTTGTGAAATCAGCAATTTCTACCTCGCTACGCTTGAATAAATCGAGTGCAAGTCGAAGTGCCGAGCGACGTCCAACACCGGGAAGTGTTGAAAGTTGATCAACTGCTTTTTCGAAATGTTTGGATGGGATGTTCACGTGTAAATTTGAATTTCAAAAGTACTTATTCTTTTCAAAACAGCGTGGATTCTTTGTAAATACTATCGCTAAGTTATAAGCCCTCGTAACATTTGATTAACTTTGTGACATCATGGCAGTGAAAGAACTTAACATACGGAACAAACGTGCTCGATTTGAATACCATCTCGAGGAGGAATTTACTGCTGGAATGGTACTTTCTGGAACGGAGATTAAAAGTATCCGCAACGGAAAAGCGAGCATTTTAGAGGCTTACGGCATCTTTTACAACAACGAAGTTTGGATTCGAAACATGCACGTAACCGAATACGAAAACGGTTCCTTTTACAACCATAAACCTCGTGCGGATCGTAAAATTCTTTTGAATCGCAAGGAAATCGTTCGCATAGAGAAGTTCCTTAAAATCAAAGGCAATACACTTATTCCGACGAAATTATTTCTTTCCGAAAAGGGTTGGGTGAAAATCCATATTGCGTGTGCAGTTGGTAAAAAACTTCACGACAAACGCAATGACTTGAAAGAGAAAGATGATCGTCGTGAAATGGATCGTGCCTTGAAACGCTAAACAGCAATAAAGAAATTAATCTCTAATCACGGGGTAACCAGGGAATTTTGTTTTGTCAAAAACGAATTTTTTATCGTCGATTTCTGGATTGGATGTGAACTTCGTCATGGAGTACGTCATTACCGTACCATCCTTCGCCTTTAAAATGGCTTTTTTCAATTCATTATCCGTTTTTGAAATGTATAACACAATCGTGTGATACTCTGCTTTCGCAGGAACTTTAGGGAAAAGGTCAATCACGTAAACCGCTTCACCATTCAATTTATCTTCTCGGTCAAATTTATTCTTAAATCCAGTTTCCCAAATCGTCATGAGTTTCTTTGGATTGATTCCGTCTTCATCATCGGTCGCATCGGATTCGTAAACCGAGCGTTCTTCTTTGATAACGGTCCACGTTTTTACACCGTTAGAAATAATGGTGTTATCTCCGTAAGAGGCATAGAACTTATTTCCTTTTACCCAACCTTTTCCAGTTTCGTTCTCGTTTGCTCCACTAGATGCATTTTTAACGGTTGCATTGAATTCGATGTAGAAGGACTTCATCGTTTTCATTTTAGTAGATAGTTTGTCGAGAATTCCTTGCGCTTTTGCGTCTTGAGAAAATGCAGTTCCTGAAGTAAGGAAAAGTACGGTAAAAAGAAGGTAAATTAATTTCATGTCTTAAATTTCAGTGCAAATATCAGAAATTATGCCAAGAACTAAAAATATAGTTAGCGAATGATGATTAAAGGTCTATTCAAAAGTTGATTTTCCGTTTCAATTTGAAGAATATACGTTCCGGTTGAAATGTTTTCAGGAATTTCGAAGATGTTTCCTTCAAATTTTCTCACGGACTTTATCGATTTTCCTTCAGGTGAAATAAGGTTCAGACTTTTCATTCCTTCGCCTTGTAACGTTAAACAGGCGCCACTTTGAATCGGATTTGGATACATAGAGAATGGATTTTCAAGGGTTTCGTTTACGTTCGCCATGGAACCCAAGTTGATGTTGTCCAAATAAATGTTATTTCCCCATCCACCTTTATTTCTGAAAGCAACTTGAAGGTTTGCCTGTCCAAGGTAGGCACTTAAATCAACGGAATCTGTTCGCCATTGATCAGCTGTTGGAATGAAAGAACTTTGATTATCAGGGGAAGTCGATAATTCCGTTCCACCTTTTACATACACTTGTTGAAAAGTCAAGCCACAATCGGTGGAAATCATGACTGCTAGCGTATCCGAGTAACCAGCTCCCCAACGTGCGTAGGCAACGTCAAAGTAAAGATTTGGTTGAATGTTCAAAACACTTGCATCCAATGGCATCACTAAATCATCAAAGGATTGCTGTGAATCGATGTCGTAATTATTGAAAATAGCAGATTTTGTGGAATTACCGAATCCACCGGCATTCGTCGATAAACTCCAGGTTCCGCCACCATCTTGGTTGTTGATGCTCCATCCATTCGGAAGGAAATTGGTTTGAAAGTCCTCGTTGATTCCTGTTTGCAACTGATAAAACGAAACGTTCACCATTAAACTATCCGTATCGGTGTGTCCGGCTGCATCGGTGATTTGTAGAATCGCCAAATGATCTCCAGCGGTACTAAAAAGGACACTTGGATTGCGTAAGGTCGAAGCAGAAGGTTGTCCAGTAGGGAAGGACCAATTCCACGTTGCATTGGTATGGTTTAAGAACGAATGGTCTTCGAAATAAAATGAATCCACGGCACAAACTGCCACTTGACTCAATTTATCAACCGTGATTCTGCAAATCGGCAATGTTGGATTCTCTGTTAAGCCACTTTCGAATATTCCTTTCCCGTAAGATGCCAACCTGATTTTCGCATCACGGTAAAAGGGTTTCAGAATATTCCCGCTTATAAATGTGGGTAATCCGGCGTTATCCAACGCAAAAGCTGTGGTATTATTGCGGTAGTAGACTGCTTTATTGGTCGCAACATAGATTCCACCATCTGTTCCAGCAATGTGAGCGATGGACTGTACACTTTCGTTATTCAATATGGAATTCGTCCAATTGTCCCACGTTTGACCACCATTACTTGTTTTAAAGACTTTATTCCCGTTCGCTCCACTTGGATAAGCAATCCATAATTCGTTTTCGTTTAATGGACTAATAGAAAGAAGCATTCGACGGCTGTTTCCACCGGGGATTGTTACCAAGGACCATGTTAGTCCGCCGTCCATTGTTTTCCATAGTTTACCAGTATTTCCAGAGGCTGGTTGTTGATTGAGGTAAATGACATTTGGATTGGAGGATGAAACCTCGATGTATTTCACTTGGTCGTTCACGGTATTCCCAAAAGTGAACAGCACATTGAAAGAAGCTCCTGCATCGGTTGTTTTATAGATATTATTTTCCCTTCCTATGTATGCGATGGAATAACAATTTGGATGAAATTCCATTTCGCTAGATTCCGCGGCATAGTAACTTTCGTTCGGTGCATTTCCAAAGGGCGCTCCTGAAATAGGATCGCTTAAGTTGTATGGAATGCGTCGTCCACCGATATCCGAGAAATACGTTAAACGATTTCTACCTGGATTCACATATCCTGTTGCTGCTTCGCCACCGCCAAGTTCTAGGAAGTTACCTGCGCCATAATTCTCGTGGTAAGCTAAATTCCCATTGTGGTATAATCCACCTACAAGGACATCTTCATTCCATCCGGAACCGAAGCCCCAGTAATCTGATCCGCGAACTCCGGACATGCGAAATTCTGGTTGCGATGTGAAAAAATCGTTGGAATGGTAGATTCCACCATCGGTGGTGATCCATGTTTCGTTTCCGATTACTCGGAAATCCTGATTGTCAACGTGCATAGACAATGGTCCGCCAACATAACCTGAAACCGAAGTAAATGTCGCTCCGCCATCAGTTGATTTGTAGACGTTTAATCCACCTACAAAAATGAAGTTCGGATCGGTCGGAGATGCCATTAAGGCACAATTGTAGAATCCTTGATGGTACAGCCATGTACTTGTTCCAATGGCTAAGTTTACGTGTGTTGTGGTGTATGGACCACCAACGGGAGTGTTTGGAAGTGTCCAGGTAGAACCTCCGTCATCACTGCGGTAGACACCAATGTATCCGAGGTCATCTGGTTTCGATTCACCAATTAAGTACGCGTACACACGATTTGGATCAACAGGAGTCACTGCTATTCGTGCACCACCGTCATTGCGTGCGGGATCCGTTGAGGTATACCATCCGGAGGACTGAACGACCCAATTTTGACCAGCATCTGTTGATTTGAGGAATTCACAATTCAAGGTGCTTCCATTGTGTTTCACCAAATACAGAATCGTGCTGTTTGCCGTATTTGCTTTGATGTCATAACAGGCATCGGAATATTGCTGAATCCAATTCAAACCGCCATCAGTACTTTTGTAGAGTCCTTTGTCTGTTGCAGCGAAAACGAGGTTGACATTTCCGGGATTAATGAAAATCTCGTTGACACCAAAATTGGAATTTGGAAGAACATTTATCCACGTGGTTCCACCATCCAAGGAACGAAAAATCCCTTTGTTTCCTCCTGCAAATACCGTGTTTGGATTTGAGTTTTGGACTTCAACGGCTGTCACACCACTTCCAAAATCAAGTGCAAGGGAAATACAGGTCCAGTTTGCACCTGCATCGATGCTTTTGTATACTTCACCGGGTTCCGTTCCGCAATAGCAAACATTCGGTGTGTTCAAGCATTGGTCAAAGCTGTAGACATTCGTTTGACCTGATCCTTGTGTTTGTCCTTCTTGGAAATTTGTAATAGGTCCAACAACACTCCAATTAGACGTTTTTTGCTGTTGTTGTTTGCGTAAATAGGCTTTGTCAATTTGAGCTTGTGTTTCATCACTTGGTTTAACGATGTATCCAGCTTCGTTGAGATAGGGAAGGGCTGCTCTTCTCCAACGTTTGTAATATTGTGTATGATACGTTTTAACGAATTCATGATCCGTAAAATAGGAACGATACAAGGCATCGACTTCAAAAACACTTGGGTTTTCCGAATACATCATCTGCGCCCAATCAGGTAGCGTAGAAATTTCATGAGAACTTGGTTTTTTCAGGTTTTGGGCGAAGGTTATTCCTGAAACACAGAAAAGGAAGAAAGTTAGTAGTAGACTTGTACGCATCATCTCGGTTAAAATTGAGTTGAGCTAATTTAGTCTTTTTTACGAAATGTTACTTTAAGAAAAGAAACGATTTTTCCAATCAGGACTTGGAACCATGCATGTTTCATTCATTCCAAAAACGTGGTAACGTCTTCTTGCGCAAAAACGGTACATGGCATTTCGAAGAAAGGAAGGAACCAATCGAAAAATGGAAGTGAGTTTCCAAACCCCACCTAAATCGCTTAAAATTTCCAGTACTGCTGAACTTTCGGTGAGCACCTTGCCATTTTTCAGATAAATCACCGAATCCATGGGATTTACCTTGAACTGCATGGATTTCACCTGCTCTTTAACGAAATCAGATTGTGCCGTTGTGAAATAAAATTGGTTTGTCCGATCCTTTTTGAGGATAAATTGCACAAACGAATTACACAGAATGCACACTCCATCGAAAACAATGATCTTTTTATTAAGCATTATTTTGCTTTGGGAACTTCAATTTTCTTGGCGTTTTTCACTTTTTCATTGGTCAACGCAAGGTCTAATACTTCCGACATTTTACTCACAAAGTGGAAGGTAATTCCTTTCAAATAGTCCTCTTTGATTTCGTCGATGTCCTGTTTGTTTTTCGCACAAAGAATGATTTCCTTGATTCCAGCACGTTTCGCCGCTAAAATCTTCTCCTTGATACCTCCAACCGGAAGTACATCGCCGCGAAGGGTGATTTCCCCCGTCATCGCTAGGTTTTTCTTGACTTTTCGTTGCGTAAAGACCGAAGCTAATGAAGTCAACATGGTTATTCCGGCACTAGGTCCATCTTTTGGCGTTGCGCCTTCAGGCACGTGTACATGAATGTTGTGTTCATCAAAGACTTCTTGGTCGAGTCCAAGCAAGTCACTGTGTCCTTTTAAAAACTCCAAGGCAATGACCGCTGATTCTTTCATTACATCACCTAAATTTCCAGTGAGGGTTAATTTCCCTTTTCCTTTCGTAATGGATGATTCAATGAATAATATATCACCGCCGACAGATGTCCAAGCTAAACCTGTAACAACTCCAGCTGTGTCATTATTGATGTATTTTGTTCGTGTCCTTCCAGCTCCAAGGAAGGTAAAGAGATCTTCCATGGTGATGGTGGAAGTGAATTCTTCTTCCATAGCAATCTGACGCGCTCTGTTACGAACCAATTTCGCTGTTACTTTATCTAAACCGCGGACACCCGATTCATTGGTGTATTCTTCTACGATTTTCTCCCATACTTTTTTATCCACTTGGATATCGTTCTTCGTGATTCCGTGTTCAGCAATCTGTTTAGGAAGTAAATGTCTTTTAGCGATTTCAATTTTCTCTTCGATGGTATATCCATTGACTTCAATGATTTCCATTCGATCGAGTAAAGGAGATTGAACAGTACTCAAGCTATTTGCTGTTGCGATAAACAAAACCTTCGATAAGTCAAATTCTGTTTCTACGTAATTGTCGTAAAACGCACTGTTTTGTTCTGGATCCAATACCTCCAATAGGGCAGAGGATGGATCTCCGTGGTGATTTCTGCCTAATTTATCGATTTCATCCAATACAAACACTGGATTCGCCGTTTCTGCTTTTTTCAAGTTCTGCATCACACGTCCAGGCATCGCTCCAATATAGGTTTTACGGTGACCTCTGATCTCTGCTTCATCGTGTAGTCCACCAAGGGACATGCGAATGTATTTTCTTCCCAATGCTTCCGCGATGGATTTTCCCAAGGATGTTTTTCCCACGCCGGGAGGACCGTAGAAACAAAGAATCGGAGATTTCATGTTTCCTTTCAGTTTCAGGACAGCCAAATATTCCAAAATGCGTTCTTTGACTTTTTCCATTCCGAAGTGATCGCGTTCTAGGATTTTCTTCGCGCGTTTTAAGTCAAGTTTATCGTTCGTGTAAACTCCCCAAGGAAGGTCTAGCAATAAATCTAAGTAGTTCATTTGAACCGTATACTCAGCTCCTTGCGGATTCATGCGCTGCAGTTTCTCTAGTTCTTTGATGAATAATTTTTCTACACGCTCATCCCATTTCTTTGACTTTGCACGTTCTTCGAAATCACGTACGTCTTGAATTTGTGGATTGTCGCCCAATTCATCTTGAATTGTTCGCATTTGCTGATGAAGGAAGTAATCGCGTTGTTGTTTGTCCAAGTCCTTGCGCACACGGTTTTGAATTTCGTTGCGCATTTCGAGCATTTGCACTTCGAGTGTCAAATGTTCCATGACCATCATCACGCGTTTTTTGACATCCATTTCTTCCAGCATTTCTTGCTTCTTGGCAACATCTGCGTTCATGTTTGAAGAGATGAAGTTCACGAGGAACGTTGGACTATCGATGTTTCCGATGGCAAACTGTGCTTCGGAAGGAATGTTTGGACTTTCGCGAATAATTTGAAGCGCCAAGTCTTTGATTGTCTTGAACATAATGTCAAGCTCTTGATTCCCTTGTTCAAATGGAATTTCCTTGAAAATATTCACTTTCGCGCGCATGTACGGCTCTGTCTGAACAGGCGTAACGATTTCAAATCGACGTTTTCCTTGAAGAATAACGGTCGAGCTTCCATCAGGCATTTTTAATAAGCGTACGATTTGAGCAACCGTACCAATGGAATGTAAGTCAACGAAGTTAGGCGATTCTTCCTCTTGGTTTTTTTGTGAAACGACACCGATGATTTTATTTCCTTTGTTGGCTTCTTGAATTAATTTAATGGACTTATCTCTTCCAACAGTAATGGGAATAACGACGCCAGGAAAAAGCACATTGTTTCGTAAAGGAAGAATTGGGAGTTCGTTTGGAAATTCTTGGTTATTGACATTTTCCTCCTCTTCAGCGGTAATTAAAGGGATAAATTCCGCATCTGATTCCATGCCAGACATCCCGAAAAAACCGTGTTCAAATAAATCACTCATATATTTTTTATTGCGACAAGTTGTCATATTAGTTTGGAGTATCTCAAACTTTCGTAAGTAGAAACTAGCTTTTGTAAAATGGACAAGCATTGTGCCATGCTTGAATTGACTGAAAATTCGTCAGTTTATGGCCTTGATTGATGCAGTGTTTCAAAGATTTTAAGATCGGCTTCTGTGAAATCCACATGTCGACGGTCCATCATGGCTTTTGCTGCTTGAATGGCTTTGTCTAGTTGAAAAACACTCTGTTCGTTTCCGTTAATCCAGCTAAAAGAGGAGAGGTGTTTCTCTGGAAAGGAATCCGAGAATACATTAACCGCAAATCCAACAACGGATGCTGTATTGAACATGGTATTAATCGCGCTTTTTGAATGATCGCCCATGCAAAGTCCCATGAATTGTAGTTCACTTGCTTCGATGCTTTTGGATTCGTAACTGTAACTGGAAACGCTGCTGTAATTGTTCTTTAAATTGGAGGAGTTTGTATCAGCTCCAAGGTTACACCATTCGCCAAGAACGGAATTACCCAAGAATCCATCGTGTCCTTTGTTTGAAAATGCGTGGAAAATCACATTGCTCACTTCGCCACCAACACGGCAATGAGGTCCAATGGTGCTTGCGCCGTAGATTTTCGCGCCCATTTTGACCACAGCTTCTTCACATAAAACGAAGGAACCTCGAATCATTGATCCTTCCATAATTTCAGCGTTTTCTCCAACGTAGATTGGACCATGATTGGTGTTCAGAATACAACCTTCGATAGATGCTCCTTTCTCAATGAATAATAAATCGCTTGGTCCGATTAAGGTATTTGTTTTAGATAATTTCTGTGATTTACGTTCGTCCGTAATTAAATAGAAATCCAATTCGATGGCTGCTTCATTTTTCTGGAAGAGGTCCCAACGGTATTCGATGACAATCGGTGCAGCGCCAACATATTCAATTTTTGTGGTGGAGCTGCCATTTTCTGCGATGAAAAGTCCATTCATGTACAGTGAACAACCTTCTTCTAATGCATAAACAGCTGCTGCAACTTCTTCATTTGGAATTACTTGTGCGTTCACTCGAATACTTGTCTCCAGTGCAGGAAACTTGTCTTGCAAAAAAGATTCCGTGAGGTATCCAACCGCGCATTCTGGAAGCAAACGCTCCCAACGTTCGTTGTTGGTGTAAATCCCCATTCGTAAATTCCCAACCGGTCGACTCAAGGTCAATGGTGCGAAGCGTAAGTGTAATCCGTTGTCGTCTATGTTGATTTTCATGCTGCTGCTTTTTCTGTTGTCGCTGTGCTGGTAAGGTAAAGAAGGATAAAGGTAAGTCCTCCGTTTAAAATGAGCATTTCATGTCCAAAAGCATAGCCGTTCAGCCAGTTTTCTACTTTGTACTTTGGATCGAAATACGTCATAATGAGTGGTCCATAGGTAATGCCCAAGCAAATGAGTGGAGCAAGAACACAAACGATTGGAACCATGTAGTTTTTCAAACTGCGTTTTGTCAGAATACCAAAGGCAAACAAGCCGAGTAATGGACCATAGGTGAATCCAGCGATGGTGAAAATCAAATCAACGATGCTCTTGTTGTCCATCCATTTGAAATAGAAAACGAGCAGCATGAATAACACCGCAAAGGACAAGTGAACGCCTTTTCGCAGCTTGTTTTTTTGTGTTTCATCCATATCGGACCGACGTTCAAAACCTAAAATATCGATGCAAAAAGAAGACGTTAAGGCAGTAATCGCTCCATCCACGGAGGGAAAAAGTGCAGAAATTAAACCGATGATGAAAATGATGAAGATTCCAAAAGGCAAATGTTCCTGAACGATGGATGGAAACAAATCATCTGGTTTGAATTCCCAACCATTTTTTGTAGCGAAAAGTTGTAACATTCCACCCAGCAGAAGGAACAACGCGTTCACGAAGAGAAGAATGAAACTAAAAACCACCATGTTTTTCTGTGCATCTTTCAGGTTTTTCACACTGATGTTCTTCTGCATCATTTCTTGGTCCAATCCAGTCATCGTGATGGTAATAAAGGCTCCGCCGATGATGTGTTTCCACATGAAATCCTTGCGCAGTGGATCGGTGCTCCATAGTTTGGTCATGCCACCATCGGACATTTGGTTCCAAATGTGTCCCCAAGACCAATTCAATTCACTTTGAATGGCAAGGATACAAACGACCAAAGCGAGTAGCATGAAAACGGTTTGAAGCGTATCTGTCCAAACAATGGTTTTCACTCCACCACGGAACGTATAGGCAATAATCATGGCAATGATAATCACTGTGGAAAGCCAGAAGGGAATGCCGACACTGTCAAAAACAAATAACTGCAGGACATTGATCACTAAATAGAGTCGGACAGTAGCGCCTAGTGTTCGAGACAAAATGAAATATCCAGCGCCCCATTTGTAGGCAGCAAAACCCAGTCGGTATTCCAGGTAGCGGTAAATGGAACTTAAGTTGTATTTGTAATAGAGTGGAAGTAGGACGTAGGCTACGATGAAGTAACCAATAAAGAATCCAAGTACCATTTGGTAATAATAGAATCCATTGGCTGTAACGGTTCCGGGCACCGAAACAAAGGTTACACCGGAAAGCGAGGTTCCAATCATGCCAAAAGCGACAAGGTACCAAGGACTTTTCTTGTCACCTGTGAAGAAGCTTTGAGACGTAGAATTTTTCGATGTATAATGAGAAATCAACAGTAAAACGCCGAAGTAGGCGATTAGAATGATGATGATAAAAGCTTGATTCATGCCAATTATTTGAAGTGTAAAAATAATCGAAAGGACGATATGTGCTGAGAATTTTACGCATTACTTTTCAATCGATTGTTATCTTTGTCCAAAACGACGAACATGGAACTTTGGATTTTTCTTCTTTTGATGATTTTTTTCGGACTAACGATCATCGCATTGGTTTATTTCTTTTTGAAAAGACAGGAGGACCAAGAGCTGGTGAAGCTGCAGTTAGAATTGCGCAAAGGACGACAAGAATTTTTCTTACCATCTCGCTTGGAGGCTTACCAACGCGCTATTTTATTGATGGAAAGAATTCATCCGAACAGTTTGGTGATGCGTGCACATCAGGGAAATGTTTCCGCTTTGGCACAGCAAAGTATTTTGTTAAAAACCATTCGTGACGAATTCGACCACAATGTTGCTCAACAGTTGTTTATTTCAGAAACTGGATGGAAAATGATGCGTGATTCGAAAGAAGAATCTATTCGTTTGATCAATCTTGCTGCCGCACAAATGGGGGAGAATTCTAGTTCTTTGGATTTATCCGCTAAAATCATGGAAATGTTGGCACAACTAGACGTGATGCCTTCTGAAGTTGCGGTTGCTTTCTTAAAACAAGAGTTTCAAGCCTTATTTTGATTTAAACTTCGCTTTTAAGATTTCCACGACCATCGGTAGGAGCGAGAGTCCGACGATGCCAAAAATCACCACTTCAAAGTTTTTCTGAACGAAGGACATATTGCCGAAGAAATAACCAAGTAAGGTTAATCCGGATACCCAAGCAACGCCGCCAATGACGTTGAAACGCAAGAATTTTTGGTAACTCATGTTTCCGATACCTGCTACAAAAGGAGCAAAGGTGCGAACGATCGGTACAAATCGTGCGATGATGATTGTTTTTGAACCATGCTTTTCATAGAATGCATGTGTTTGATCGATGTATTTTTGTTTAACGATTTGTCGGTTTCCAATTTTCCATTGCAGTACTTTCAATCCAATCGTTTTGCCTAAAAAGTAATTGAGTCCATCACCGAGAATCGCTGCCACAATTAAAAGTCCCAACACGAGGAAAAGATTTAATTCAGCTGTTTCACCATTTTTAACGACTCCAGCACAAAAGGTTCCCGCAGCAAATAACAAAGAGTCACCTGGAAGCAATGGCATCACGACTAATCCTGTTTCGACGAAAATAATGAGGAACAAAATTCCGTAAATCCACAGACCGTAATCTTGAATCAACACAAATAAATGTGCGTCTAAATGCAGGAAAAAATCCAAAAAATCTTTGAGTAAGGTCATTAGTCGAGTTTTAAGGATGGATCAACGTGCTCAATCCAACCGAGGATTCCACCTTCCATCACAAATACCTGTGGAAAATGAAATTCTGTTTCTAACAAATTTACGACAGCTTCTGCACGACGTCCAGATTGACACATGATAACGACATCTTTGCTTGAATTAATTTCATTATGTCTCAAGGAAATTTCGCCCATCGGGATGTGCGTAAATCCGGTGTTGCAATGTTGGTATTCGTAGTCTTCACGAACGTCAATCACGATCAAATTGTCCTCTTTCGACAATCTTTCTTTACAGCTTTTTGGGTCGATGTAGCGCATAAATTGTTTTGACAAAGATAAGATTTGCTTTTAATTTTGAGCAATCTCATAGATTTTCGCACCATTTTTCAATGAATGAGGATGTGAAATCCACGGCATGAAAACCGATGACGCATCATTCCGCGTCGAAAATTCCTGCTTGTAGTAAACGCGCCAAATCTGATTGTTCAGTTTGATTTCTCGTCCAAATGCAGTTTTCAGAATTTCTAATTTCCCTTTGTTAAAGGAGAATTGGACATGTTTCTTTCGCATGGAGATCATTTCCAATTTTGATGGATACAACTTTTGGTGATTGATGGCTGAAAATTCAATTTTATCTGGATTTTCATCATCGTAAAAACACCAACTTCGCTCTCCCATTTTGAGGATCACCGTCAGCTTGTTTTCGTTTAACAGACACAAGTGAGTCTTGGACGCATTGAGAAAACGTTGGTGACTGATCCACGCTAAAATGAATAGAAAGTGAAAGGCATTTACTTTCCAATAGTTTTTTTGGACCTCGCCCAAGAACAGGATGCTTGCGTTGAACAGCAGGATAGGCGCGAGAATTAGTTCTAATTCAAATCCATAAACGAGCGCACCTGGCCAGGCTTCAATCCACTGGATCAAGCGAAACATCCAATAGACGGAATAGAGTAGAATGAGACCATTTAGTTTTCCTATCAAAGGAATTTTGTGTGTGACCAAAATGAAAATCCCTGCGCCCAAAACAATGGACGAAAGTCCCATGAGTCCGAGGTTAGCAATCGCGAAGTAATTCGGGAATTGATGGAAATAATACAGTGTCAACGGTGTTGTAGCGACCTGCGCAGCAAATCCAATGGCTGTCCCTTCCCATAGATAATAGAGAATTTTGTTCTCCGGTTTCCAAATGTCAGCGATTTTCGGATAGAACAAAAAGATCCCTAGCATGGCAAGATAGGATAGTTGAAATCCAATGTCGAAGAAATACATGGGTTTCCACAGAACGATGATGAAGGCTGTAAAGAACAAGGAATTAATCGAGGACGTTTGCCATCCTTTCCATTGCGTCCAGGTTAAGACGCTGAACATGAACACCGCACGAATGACGGATGGTGAAAATCCAGTCATTAACGCATAAAACCACAATAAAAGAATCACGAACAAGAGAGCTGTTGATCGATTAATCCATCGTGCTCCAAGTTTAATGAGTGCCAATAAAAGTTGAAGGATTAATCCGATGTGTAAACCCGAAACTGCGAGCACATGCATGGAGCCCGTTGCGGTAAATGCGTTTCTTATTTCATTGTCCAGCAAGGACTTATCGCCTAAAATCAATGCTTGGGCAATTCCTAATTCTTGTCCAGTTAAGTGTTTCGCAAGGATGTCCAAGCACAGTTGTTGCGCTTCCCGAATGGACTTCGTTAAATACGAACAGGGAACAGTTTTTAGCACTTGAAAGTCCTGAGATTCCATGAAAAACATGCCGCAAATCCCCTTGGTTTTCCAATAGGTTTTCAGGTCGAATTCTCCCGGATTCCCTTTGTTTTCTATGGGAATGACTTCCGATTTGACTGTTAATACTTCATCTAATTTGGGCGTTTTTGTCCCCTTCACATAAAAACGAATGGGGGTGTAAAACGTTTTTCTGCCTTTTTCCCAGTGAATTTCACCAATTCCCTTTGTCCATGGTTTTCCAGCTTGAATTTCCATTACCTTCATTTGGAAAATCGTTTTTCCTTTGTGGAACTGCCAATCTTCCCAACCGGTATTTTGTTGTTGTTCGTAGTGCGCTAGAAATCCAAAGAACCCGCATATCGAGAAGAGCATGATTTGTTTCGCAGCAACCGGTAAATAGTTGGCGCTTTGAAGCATCACGGACACAATGATTAGGTTTGCTAACACGAGAAAAAAGTAATCCTTCAGTTCTGGAATTTTTTCAGCACAAAGTATTCCGGTGGAAAAGTACAAACAGATGTAAACAAAGGGATAGCGAGAAAAGGCTGGACGAAAATCCGGCGACACATTTGACATAGTAGGAAAAGTTTAATTCAAGTAAAACTTTCCTTCCATCCAGATAATGATTTCGTTTTTTAACAATTCGCGTAAAAGTTCCTCCGTTTCTTTTTCTGTTAGCTTGATTTCAACAGAAAGTTCTTTCAAGGACATGGGTTTTTCCAGCAGTGCGAGAATTTTTCGGGGAATGGAATCAATTGGAAGCGCGTTTTTTTGACAAACGTCACAGGTCCCACAGGGATCGGATGCTTGACCAAAGTACGCAATCACTTGTTGCGTGCGGCATTCGTTTTTTTGACAAAACTGAATCATTCCATCCGCTTTTTGAATGGCAATGTCGCGTCGTTCCTTGTAGATGCTTGGTTTTAAGTAAATGTGGCTATCCGGCAATCTTTCTGTTATGTAGGTAACAGTTGGGAGACTACTTCTGAGGTTTAAATCGATGATTCCGTGTTGTTGCATAAACTCTAGTTGATGAGTTAAACGTTCAGAATTGATTTTTAGTCTTTTGCAGATCTCATCTTCGTGAATTACATGGAAATATTCAAAGATTCCAGGGTACGATCGGGTTAAAAGTGTCGAGAGTGGATGCGTTGATTCGTATTGTATTTGGAAATTGTACAATTCTCGGTTCGTGACAAGAAATTTCAGTTTTGTGGGATGAAAAGTTCCTTCAGAGAATAGTAAGTTTTCATTTAACTCCAATATTTTTAGTGAATGAAAAGTGGTTTCGTAATCAAGTTTGTACACTTGACACATTTTCTTTAAATCGAGTGGGTAAGTCTCGTCCTTTCCGGATCCAATGGCGATTTTCAGAAAATTAGAAATGGCACGGTAGGTATTGAGTACGTCCGTTTTTGCAGGAAATTTCTTTAAGGTCGAGTTCCGCAGGTTTTCGGTATCCTTGTCTTCGAAAAACAACAGTGCTTTCGCCATTTCGCCATCTCTACCGCCTCGGCCAGCCTCTTGGAAATATGCCTCTAGAGAACTTGGAATTTCATAATGAAGGACAAAGCGCACATTCGGTTTGTCGATTCCCATTCCAAAGGCGTTTGTTGCAACCATGATGCGCCTTTTTTCAGACATCCAATCGTTTAACATGCGTTCCCTTTCGGATTTTGTGAGTCCACCGTGATAAACGCCACAAGAAATGCGGTTCGACATCAGGAGTTTCACCATTTCTTTCACCGACCTACGTGTTTGACAATAGACAATTCCTACATCGGTTGAATGTTTACAATGTGCTAAAATGGATTCAATTTTATTGCTCGTTTTACGCACTTGGTAATGCAGGTTTTCTCGAACAAATGAAGCTTCGTGAATCTGTACTTTTTTTAATTCTAGGTGGTGAATGATGTCCTTTTTCACGCGCTCGGTTGCGGTGGCTGTCAGCGCCAACACTGGAACATGCGGTTTGTGAACGCGAAGGTCCTTGATGTGCATGAAACTAGGTCGGAAATCATGTCCCCATTCAGAAATGCAATGCGCTTCATCGACCACAAGTAGTCCAACGGGCATTAATTTGAAGCGTTCAATGAACAAATCCGATTGACAGCGTTCAGGAGACGTGTATAGAAAATCGAGTCCACCGAAACGTGCGTTGTCGAGGATGTAATCGATTTCCTTGTAGCTCATCCCGGAGGTAATAGCCTTCGCTCGAATTCCCCGTTTATTGAGGTTATCCACTTGGTCTTGCATCAACGCAATCAACGGAGAAACGACAATCGTAATTCCTTCGCGGATTAATCCTGGGACTTGAAAGCAAATGGATTTTCCTCCGCCAGTAGGTAAAAGTGCGAGCACATCTCGGCCGGCTATTGCATCCTCCACAATGGCCTTTTGATTTGGTCGAAAGTGATCAAATCCCCAAAATTGTTTTAATACTGCCTCGCTTTTACTCACCATTATCTATTACGGTACAAAAGTACAAGAATTGTCTTGTGAATAAAATTAGTTGTGGAGGAGGAATAAAGGACGTATATTCGCGCAACAAAACAAGCGTATGTCAACTACATCTCTCAATTTTTCAGTTGAAAAAAACACTCAATCCGCTTTAGCTCAAGTAGATTGGGATAACTTACCATTTGGACGAATTTTTTCGGATCACATGTTCATCATGGAATATGCCGATGGACAATGGCAAGAAGGGAAAATTATGCCTTTTCAACCGATTCCAATGCACCCAGCGATGTCTGCGTTGCATTATGGACAATCGATTTTCGAAGGATTGAAAGCCTATAAAAACGTAGAAGACGAAGTGATTTTGTTCCGTCCGGATATGAATGCGAAACGTTTTGCAGAATCTGCAGCACGCATGTGTATGCCGGAAGTTCCAGAAGAAATTTTCATTGAAGCAATTAAGCAATTGGTTGCGGTGGACAAAGATTGGGTAACTGATCGTCCAGGATATTCATTATACATTCGTCCATTCTTGTTTGGAACGGATGAACTAGTTGGAATTAAACCATCTGACACCTACAAATTCATGGTCATTACCTCTCCAGTTGGAGCGTATTATGCAGAACCTGTACGTGTGAAAATCGAAGAACATTACACACGCGCTGCGAAAGGTGGAGTTGGACGTGCGAAGGCTGCCGGAAACTACGGTGCTTCTTTGTATCCAGCGAAGCAATGTCAGATGCAAGGATTCCACCAATTGGTTTGGACCGATGCGAAAGAACATTTGTACATCGAGGAATCAGGAACGATGAACATCATTTTCCAAATCGGAGGAAAGTTAATTACGCCTTCAGAGGAAGCAGATACGATTTTACGTGGCATCACGAAACGTTCGGTTTTAGAACTTGCTGCTAGCTGGGGAATAGAAATTGAAGAACGTCAAGTTTCCGTAGAAGAAATCGTGACAGCTGCGAAAAACGGAACATTGGAAGATGCATTTGGAGCTGGAACAGCTGCAACCATTGCACAGATTATCGTGATTGGTTACCGTGACGAAATCCTTGAATTGCCTGCATTCGAAACACGTACGATTTCGAATCGCATCAAACAACATATGGATGATTTGAAAGCGGGTAAAGAAGCGGATGTGTTCAATTGGAACGTTCGCGTATAAGTTCCTTGTGGAATTTTACTTTTCTTTGCGTCTCACTTAAGACATGAGATTCTACTTTTTATTTTTACTGACCTTTACAGTCCATTTCGCCAATACGCAAGTGTTGCGACTGACGTGTTTGGATAAACGCACTGGCGATTTAGTTTCCAATGTCGGGATTACCATGTCTCCATTTCTAGGAGGCGATTCCATTGTTTATCAGGTAACGGTGAATGGAAAATCGGATTATTCCTTGGACAACATTGACTTAGGGAGTACCTTGAATTTTGAATTTCGTCATGCGATTTATCAAACATCGAACATCGAATTTCATTTCAAGGAACGAAAAGATACCATTCGTTTAGAGGTTTTGTTAATTCCCATGCGCATCCAACTTTCGAAGGAAGTCATCGTGAAATCAGTTGGTGTGCCTGACACCGTTTTTGGTTCCAAACGATTGAGCGTCGGTGATTTCGAAGTGCAGGCAAATGGTGATATCATTCTATTGGCGTATCCGAAGCAATTGCAAAAGGGCAGTGAATTGTTGTTGTTCGATGGAACGGAGACGAAGTCTAGTGTCTTGCTGAACGATGCCGCCATTGAATTAAAACGAGATTTCCGTGGGAATGCGCATGTCATTTGCAAGGAACATGTGTATGGCGTGTATTCGGATGGAGATCAAATTGAAATTGGTCAAATTCCGAAGGACTATTATTTCAAGTACATTGAACCGATTGTGGACACGAATACATCGAAAATATTCTTTACGGATTTCAGTAAAATTTATCCAGCATTCGATTATTACGTGTACGATAAATTGGACTCTTCGTATAAATCCATCGTGAATATCAAAGATGATTTGATGATGGAACTGTATCGCTCCGAATACAAATGGATGGATGTTCGAACCAAGTTATGGGCGAAAAACAAGGAACTCGAAACGGGAATTGATGCAGAGATTTACATTGGAGCGAATTACTTTACGCAATCGATTTATTACCAGGAAGTCTTTGCGCCGATGTTTCATCGAAACGATTCCATTCTTATTTTTAACTATCCAAAGGATGTCTTGTTGGTTTACTCCATTGACGGAAATCTGATGGATTCCATTCCACTGTATCACCACTATCAAGCAAAGGAAACAGGGTGGAGGCGCAATGTGATTCAAGACCGCGTGACAGGTTCCATTTACACGACGTATGAAAAAGACGGCTATTGCTACCTTGGACTTGTCAATATAAAAACGGGAGAGATTAGCGAAAAAGTGAAGTTAACCTTTCGCTACGTGGATAAAATTCGCGTCCACAACAATTACGTTTACTACGTTTATCGTCCGTTTGAATCCATTCAAAAGAAATTCCTGTACAAGGAAAAACTTCCGTATCAATTCAAGGGAATGGAGAAAAATTACGGGACTAAAATCTCGATTGACACCGGTAAGTGATCGCTGTATCCACCTAGAAATTTATCGCCAGCATAGGTTCTGAAAGGAACTTTATTTCCTTTGTATTCCGTAATCAAATACGGGAAAGAGGAGATTTTTCCGGAGTTTTCTTTCATGTGAACGGCACCTGTGGACATTCCTTTGGAAACATAAATGTGATCCAGAACGCCCCATTCTTCTTTGTAGTTGTATGACCCTCCGAATTCACCAGATGCTGCTGTAATCGCCGGAATCAAGCGTTGTTGAATGATTTGTGGAGCTTTGTCCTGCGGATGGTCATTTAAATCACCCAAGTAAACGATTTTCGCCGATGGATAGATGTTCATGATCGAATCAATGAACTGTGCTCCGGCTTCTGCTGCTTTGATGCGTTTCGGTTCACTTGTATCTGTTCCGGAACGTCTACTCGGCCAGTGATTGACCATCACGTAGATGTATTCCTTGTTGCATTTGAATTTCGCCCAAACGATGTCGCGGGTGAGGGGAGTGGTGTCGCCTGGAAGGACAAAACGGATTTTGCCCGATTCTTTTAGGCTCAAGAGTTTCTTGTCGTAGATCATTCCGACGTCGATTCCACGTAGGTCCGGACTTTCGTAATGAACGATTCCGTATGTGGAGTATCCTTCTTTGATTAAGTCCGTCAGAACGCTTTTGTTTTCAATTTCACTGAATCCAACGATCATCGGACGATTTAAGTCGTTCATTACTTGACGAATGTGCGTCAGTTTTTCGTTGTAACGCGTTCCGTTCCATTGTGATTTAGACGTTGGCAAAAACTCTGCGTCGTCATTTGGTCCATCGATGGTATCGAATAGGTTTTCTGTGTTATAGAATGCTATTTTGTAGGTCTTTTGTGCAATTGTGCATTGAACAAATAGAACTAGGACAAGTAAACTTTTAAATTTCATACTCTCTATTTTTATTACCAACTTCCACCGGAACCACCTCCGCCGAAACTACCGCCACCGAATCCACCGAAACCGCCACCGCCAGAGCTTCCTCCGCCAAATCCACCGCCACCGAATCCTCCAACGAAGAATCCACCGCGTCCGAATGTCGTTCCATTGCCTCCACGTCCACCTTTACGGATGAGCAGAATAACAATGACTATGATGAAAAGGAATCCAAAAAGGGAACTTACGAGGTCGTTTTTGTGATTTGCTTTTCGGTAGGATTTTTCATTGATTTCACCTTTGGCCATTTTCGCTAAAACGACAATTGCATTTTTAATTCCCGTGAAGTAATCTCCTTTTTTGAAATTCGGGATCAGTTCGTTGTCCACGATTTCACCACAAGAAATGTCCGTTACGGCTCCTTCCAATCCACGTCCTGGTGAAATGAACACTTGGTGTCCGCCTTTTTCTTCTGTTGGTTTGACCAGAATCACGATTCCGTTGTCTTTGTCCGCTTTTCCAACACCCCATTTTTCGCCAAGTTCGGAAGCGTAGTGCCAAGCTTCGTCGCCATTGAGATCATCCACAATGACTACGGTGATTTCGTTGCTGGTTTCTTGTTCGAATTGGTCTAATATCGCTTCTAATTCCGCTCCTTGTTCCTCACTAATGATTCCCGTTTGGGAGAAGTTGTTAAAGAATCGAGGTGGGTTAGGGGCGTCAGGAACTTGACTCCAAGCGAAAAGTGCCGTGAAGCAAACGAGGAAAAGGGTCATTATTTTACTCATGCTTCCTTGCTTATTTCGTTGGATAATTCGTTTTCGTCGTTTTCCATATAAGGAAAAAAGGATTTCAGTTGCATTCCAGCTTCTGTGATGGCTGCGATGATTCCATCGGCAAAACGATTTTCTTTAAAGCAGTGAATCATTTGGTCTTTGGTACTCACCCAGAAATCTGCAGGAACAACAGCATCGATTCCTTGATCGCCAATGATGGCTAATTTTCGATCGCTAAACGATACGTATATGAGCACACCATTTCGCAAGGCAGTTTTGTGCATGCCTAACTTTTCAAATACTTGAACAGCGCGTTTCACTGGATCCGTGCTGCATTTTTTATCGATGTGCACACGGATTTCCCCAGAAGTTTGTTGTTCAGCTGTTTGAATCGCTGAAACGATTAGGTCGTTTTCTTCTTTGTTGATCATTCCAATTCGAAATCAGGTGCGTCTTGATCTCCTGCTTTCGCTTTGAATCCTTCTTTTTTACCGAATTCTTCGCGGTTCAATAACATGCTTGCGAAGAAGCTACGGATGTGCGTGTTGTACGTTTTAACGGAACCATTGTATTCGTCACGTGCGTAGTTGATTCGGTTTTCCGTTCCTTCCACAGCGCGACCGAAGTCCACGAACAATTTCGTCGAAGTCAATTCTGGATACGCTTCGTACGCCAAGTTAATGGCAGTGTTGATTTTTCTACCCATTAACTCTAAATCGTCTGGTGTTTTCGCGTTCACGATTCCAGCTCTCGCTTGTGTCACTTGTGTCAGGATTTCACGTTCGTTTTTCGATCCAGCTTTCACTTGTTTCACCAATGCAGGAATCAAATCCGCACGACGTTGATACGCTGATTGCACGTTGGACCATTTTTCGTCCACCGTTTCTTGGTAGCCAACGGCATTGTTAAAAAGGCTACGGTAGCCTAAAAAAGAGAAAAGAATAATAGCTCCAATACTCGCTAATACAATGTAAATCGGTTTCATAATCGTTGTTTTTGTTGTTTGTTTTCTATTATCTGTCAATTTGTGTTCCAAGTTTTTCAGGATGACATTTTGGCATTAAATGCTTTTTATTTGTTTTGTTTGACGTGTTTCCGAATCCTTTCCGGCCTTTTTACAGGGAATGGATTTTTACAACACGAAGGTAAATTTTATTTTGATAAGTAAACTTTCGCAACTTAATATTGCAAATTTTCTATTCTTTTATCATTGCAAAACCAGGTGTTGTTATGTAGTATGTAATCAATGGAGAATGTATCTATACCTGTAGGTCTTATCTTTTCTTCATAATTTATTTCGAAATTTTCAAATCGATAATGGTAAGTCAAAATGTTGTCGTTGATGTGTTTTGTCGATACGAGAGTGGTTAAAAATGTATCGAATTGTGATGAATAATTATCAGCAATACCAATCAAACTATCTTGAGGTATCACATTTTTGAAGTAATATGTTTTGGTGCCGCAAAAGCCTGATCCTGTGCCACACACATCGAACATAAAATAGTTTCCTATTTGATTAAAACCTGAAAAATAATTTGTCCAGCAACAAGAATAATTCCCATGGAAGTATCGTTCTTTTGCCACTAATTTATAGGTGTTATTCTTCATGCATTTTAATTCGATTAACACATGTGTTTCAACTTCAAACTTATGTTGTAAATCTAGTATACAGAGTATGTAATTACCTGTTTCTTTTGATTTAATATATTTTCCGATGGTATCAACATCCTTAATATATTCAAACCATTCATCGGTTTTTCTTGACATTTTTACTTGGTCTAGAATATCGATTCCCGCTCTTTTCGTGATATACCCAAAATCGTTGGTTAGTGCTAGTTCAATCCGAATGCAATTCTTGTTATTTATTTTTTCAGAGGACATATTTGAACAAAACAATGTCAATATGGACAGTGCGAGTGAATAAAAGATAATCTGTTTCATGTGTTGTGTTTCACTTTTCGATTAATGTGCCTTTTCAGTTTAAAATTACGAAAGTCCCGATGATCATAAACCATCGTTAGATATCCGTTCTTTTTTATATTCCATATTTAATAATTGTCCATTCGCTATGGTCCAAAGACAGACAGCTAAACCCATGAACAAGCCTTCGCGTCCATTTATCTCGTATTGAAGAAAGGCAAGGCCACTGAATGTTGCCGTTAATATAATTTGGGTGAATGAAATTTTCTTTTGCAATGCATATTTTGTTAAAATTAAGTAGAGTAAGGACCCTGAAAATCCAGCTAGGACGGTAATGTATTTTATTTGGCCTTCTCCTGAAAATAACCAAACACTTCCATGATAGATGGTCACGGAAAAAATCAAATGGGCGATTCTACGCGCATCCGCATTTGAAATTTTTTCTGTCTGATAATAAGATGTGCTTAATGGAAATGTGAGTCCAGGAAGAAATAACATTAAGACCATAAACGAACCTTTTGTTGAATCTCCGAATTCAAGCGACCAACAGAACAGCAAGTAAAACAATCCGCTAAATACCGAATGTATTAGCGGTTTATTGTCTTTGTATGGTATCGTCCATTTCATTCTTTTGTATTATTGCGTAGCATTAAAGTTACTACATTTTGTGTTCAATATTTTACAATTTCTCAAGTTAGCTTTTTTG
>CANGJM010000008.1 GCA_947454525.1 Flavobacteriales bacterium
AAATATTGGTCCGCTAGCTCAGTCCGCCCCGGCGGAAGCAACTGCCCTAAGAAGCAGCAACTGAGAATTGAAATATTGGTCCGCTAGCTCAGTCCGCCCCGGCGGAAGCAACTGCCCTAAGAAGTAGAACTGAGAATTGAAATATTGGTCCGCTAGCTCAGTCCGCCCCGGCCGAAGCAACTGCCCTAAGAAGCAGCAACTGAGAATTGAAATATTGGTCCGCTAGCTCAGCTGGATAGAGCAACGCCCTTCTAAGGCGAAGGTCTCAGGTTCGAATCCTGAGCGGATCACAAAGCCCTTCATTCGAAGGGCTTTTTATTTTCACTTTTTTACGATGCCCTATTATTCATATGTTCTGAGATCATTAAAGAATGGAATCTTATACAAAGGTTCTACTCAGAATATTGAAAATAGATTAGCCATTCACAACCAAGGCTTAGTCAATTATTCTTCCAAGCATATGCCTTGGGAAATGATACTTTTTGAACCGTTTGAAACACGTTCGGAGGCAATGAAACGTGAAAAGTGGTATAAAACAGGAGTGGGTAGAGAGTGGATTAAATCGCAAATAAAGGAGTGATTGATTCGTTTATTAAAGCGAATTCTTATTCTTTATTTAGGTGAAAATAGGTGAATTCCCAAGCTTCCCTAATTCTTTTCAATTAAATCTAACATGAATTATATCTTTGAGAAAAAAGTCATCAATGAAGCAATTCACCTATTTACTTCTTCTACTTTCCCCTTTCTTTGTCTTGTCTCAAAAGCGTTTGGATTTAGTGCATGAAAATGCTTTTGCCTTTTATGATTACCAAGAAAAAGTTTTCTGTGCTTTGGACGATTCTACCTTCATGTGGAAGTACAATGCAAAAAAAGAGAAATGGGAAAAATCACCTATTGAGTTGCAACTTGAAATGCCTTTCGTAAAATTCTTGACAGATTTTATTCCCATGTCCGATGAGGGAAGTCCTGTTTATTTTGTTTACAAAGGATGTGGCGTGGTGTACATGAAAAATCGAAATGTGATCAAGAGACACGACCATTCTTTTTACCACATGAATCAATATTCAGGAACTTATTTCATTGATGAAGGGGAGCCAAGAATTTATGGTGGTTATGGCATGTTTACTAATAAAAATATCATCACACGGTATGACACAACCGAGCGAGAGTGGTTTGTAATCAACTCTGGTTTAAAGACTCCTCCGGCAGGAATTCAAGGGGTCATTAAAAAATGTAATAATCACTATTATATTTTTGATGGGTTCCGAGGGATTGGCAGGAATTATTTTAATCAAGATAGGGTTTGGAGTTTCAATTTAAAAACGTTAAAGTGGAGAAATATTGGGAAGCTCAATCCGAAAATACAGGAAAAACAGGTCGGTAATTTCTACGAAGAGTTCCAATCAATAGGTAATGGTTATTCCTGTTTTGAAAACGATATAATAAGGTATGATTTTGACAAATTGCGCTATAAAAAGTATAAATTCAATGCAACTGGATTGTATAAAAATATCATACGTGTTGATTCTTTGTTTTTAATAATGAAAACAACTTCTCGGCCATCTCGTTTTCTGGTTGTATCTGATTCTAGCTTTCTAAAACAATTTGACTATGAGGAAGGTGAAATAATCTTGAAAGAGACTAATTCTTTGTTTTCTGTTTTAATTATTGCTTTCGGTTTTATCACCTTACTTACTTTATTTATTCTTTGGCAGCTAAAAAAACGTAGAACACTATCTATTAAACGAAAAAATAAAACCGAAAATAATTTATTCATTGAAACCGACGAATTCAATCAAACTGAATTGGAACTTCTTCAGCTTTTGTTTACCCATCAGGAATCAGGTTTAGAAATTTCCTTTATAAATGATTTAGTAAACCACGACCAACCTTCCATCGACACCCTTAAAAAACGTCGTGAAATTCTACTAAAAGACTTACGCTACAAATTGTCCTCGAAATTCAACATTTCTCAAGAAGACGTCTTTATTGAACGCCGAATGGAAACAGATAAGCGCATGAAACTGCTTTTTTTAAATGAGCTAGTGCGAATAAAAATATGATTTCTACTTTTAAAAAAAATAGGGTGAATTAGGTGATAATGAGTGTTCGCCTAAATTGTAATGACGGTCTAATTGAATCCCTTTAGATTTGGTTTAGCTCAAAATCGCTTACAATTAATTTTTATTTCATGGCAAATCGATACACCCGTTTTTTTGAAACAAAAAGCGACAAGGAATTACTAGAACTAAAATTGTTACATACATCAAATAAATCCAGACTTTCAAAAGACTGGTACGAAGCCTTGGAAAAATACATTCAAGGAAAAAACATATCTGAAAATGTTACTGAATTTGAACATAAGAAAGTAGTAACCGAGAACCAAACTCAAAATATAGATTTATTAGAAATTTATAATGCCGGTATCGCCATCAAGAGGATAGGTATTTCTTCAATGGTCATTCTATTTTCTTCCATATCAAGTAGCATAATTTTATATATCAATAGAGAATATTTCTTTCATCATCCGCAGGACTCAACAGTTATTTGGGTATTAATTGGCTTCATCAATTTTACATGTGTAATAATCACATTAGCAAGTTTATTCGAAGCAGGCAATCATTTAATTAAATCAACAAGCCGTAAATGAGATTTCTTTACTTTTTATGTCTTTTTTTAACGTTGCCAATTCTCAAAGTTGAATCTCAAATACTTCCTGAACGACGTGTTTTTTCTTGTGCAGGAAAGGATTTAAAAAATGCAAATACCCTAGCTCCGGCAGCACAGCAAATAAGACTAACATTTACAATGGGTGAGCCAATTATAGGTTTAGGAACTAACTCTGGAAAAAGAATGTTTAATGGATTTATACAACCAGACGGAAACTTTCCGGTAAGTGCTCCAAGTCCAGTACTCATGCCCACAATTGATCCGTTCAAAGTTTTTCCAAATCCAACTAATGAAAGAGTGAAAATTATTGCGCCCGAAGAATGGGATTCTGAGGTGAAAATTCAGATGATTGATTTACATGGAAAACTTATCAAGGAATACGGAATGCAAGAGAAAATATATCAAATTGAATTTGATGCATCTGTTGCGCCGGGTAACTACTTCTTGAATTTTTATCAGGAAAACGGAGTGTTTATCCAACAAACGAAATTAATTAAACTAGACAAGCAATAAGAGATGAAAAGATATTTACTCATACTAGTACTTTTAATAAGTTGCCAAACATTCGCTCAAGCACCAGAAGGTGTAAACTATCAAATGGTGGTGCGCAACTTTTCAAATACTTTGATCACAAATAGTCCGATGGCTATTCGAATTCAAATTCGTCAAACATCCGCAACTGGAACCTTGGTATATTCAGAAAGACATCCAGTGACCACAAGTGCGCAGGGATTAGTGAATTTAGTTATTGGTGGAGGAACGGTTTTATCTGGCACATTTTCAACCATTCAATGGGCAAATGGTCCATATTACGCTTGTTTCGCAGTTGATTTTACAGGACTAACAGGTACGAATTACCAGGATTATGGCTCACAACAGTTAATGAGTGTACCATATGCATTGTATGCCAAATCAGCCGGTGCAACGCTTAATCAATGGCAATATGGAACTGGTGGTCCATTAGCTGGTTTAGGAGTTACTGGGAATTATTACTACGACACTTCAAACGGTAATATTTACTACAAACAAAATGGGACAACTTGGATTTTAACTGGTAACATTATGGGTCCAGTAGGTGCAACAGGACCCCAAGGACAAATAGGCGCTACTGGTGCAATAGGACCCCAAGGTATCCAAGGCCCTGCTGGGTTAACCGGCGCCACAGGGCCCCAAGGAGTTCAAGGCCTTGCAGGTACAAATGGTATCAACGGAACTAATGGTTTTAACACATTAGTAGCCACGACAACTGTTACTGCTGGTGCACAGTGCCCAACAGGTGGCATCAAATTGGAATATGGACTAGACATCAATAATAATGGTTTACTTGACGCTTCTGAAATCACGAGTTCTTTAACAAAATACGTCTGTAACGGTGCTGTCGGCGCAACAGGTCCTCAAGGCCCAGCAGGTGCACAAGGAATTCAGGGTCTGACGGGTGCAACAGGACCGATTGGATTAACGGGAGCTACTGGCGCCACAGGTCCAATTGGATTAACAGGTTCCACAGGTCCGCAAGGAATTCAAGGTTTAACAGGCGCAACGGGTGCCACAGGTCCACAAGGAATTCAGGGTTTAACGGGAACGACGGGCCCACAAGGTACAATTGGTTTAACAGGTGCAACTGGTTCGACAGGTCCAATCGGACCACAGGGTAATCAAGGTATCGCAGGGACTAATGGAACAGCTGTACTCAACGGTACAACAGTACCAAGTTTAGCAATTGGAGTTAATGGAGATTTTTATATTAATACATCAACAAATACCCTTTACGGACCTAAATCCGGTGGTTTATGGCCAGCAGGAACATCATTGTTAGGTCCTCAGGGAGTACAAGGAATTCAGGGGAACCAAGGAAATATAGGTTTAACAGGTGCTACAGGTCCTCAAGGCGCACAAGGAACCCAAGGTCCCGCGGGAGCAACGGGCTCACAAGGCCCGATTGGATTAACAGGTCCACAAGGGATTCAGGGCGCTACCGGTTTGACCGGTCCTTCTGGTCCCACAGGATTAACAGGTCCTCAAGGTCCAATTGGCTTAACCGGTTTAACAGGAGCTACGGGTCCTCAAGGACCAATTGGATTGACAGGTGCAATCGGATCACAAGGGAATCAAGGAATCCAAGGTATCGCAGGGACTAATGGAACAGCAGTGCTTAATGGAACAACAGTCCCAAGTACAGCAATTGGAGTGAACGGAGATTTCTACATAAACACAACTACAAATACCTTACACGGACCAAAAGCTGGAGGAAATTGGCCATCGGGAACATCTTTAATTGGTCCAACAGGAGCAACAGGACCTCAGGGACTACAAGGAATTCAAGGTTTAACAGGTCCAACCGGACCTACCGGTGCCACAGGATCTCAGGGTCCGATAGGATTAACGGGAACTACAGGTTTAACTGGTCCACAGGGAATTCAAGGACCAATTGGTTTAACAGGAGCTACTGGTCAGACAGGTGCCATTGGCTCGACTGGTCCTCAGGGACCGATTGGATTAACGGGCTCAAATGGACTCAATGCTTTGATCAAAACTACCACTGAACCTGCAGGAGTAAACTGCACCAATGGTGGAACCAAAATTGAGACAGGATTAGATGCGAATTCGAATGGGATCTTAGATATTTCGGAGGTGAATGCAACTCAAACAAAATTTGTCTGTAATGGATTAAATGGGACAGCTGGGAGTGGATCACTTTCAAATGGAACAGTCTCTGGAAGTTCAATTCTTTCTAATGATACGATATCTCCCTTAATGAGATATATTGGAAATGGGCAAGAGGGATTGTTTAATTGTAATTCATTTTCAGGCACACTTACTGGTGAACATTTTTACACAAATTTTAACGTTCCCTCAAATTGTACTTTACAAATCGGAAAATCGCAAACAACAATTATTCATGTAAAAGATACATGTTATATAAATGGAGTTATTAACGGAAATGGGGCAATCGTTTCACCTTACACTGATGACAGAACCAATTTGATTGGGGCAACTGGAGATTATTCTTATGGTGGAGGAATTGGCGCAAATTGTGGTCAATCTGGATATTATTACACTTACGAATGGTCATTTAGTCCAGAGGGTTTAATGCAACTTTTAGGATATACCCACAACAAATCAACTGGAGAAAGATGGGCGAACCATAGTATGTCCTTAAATGATATACGAGCAGCTTCATTTCTTGGAACAAGAATTCATGGTTGTACTTCAAATCTTTTCAATTGTGGCTCTATGGCTCAAGGTGGTGGTGGATTAATTATAATATGTCGAGTTTTGGTTTTCAATGGACAAATCACTCTGAATGGTAATAATATTAACTATGTGGCGAGTGGAGGGGGCTCATTAATTATTTCAGCAGATGAAATTCTTTCTAATACGGGGACATTTAGTTCAAATGGTGGAAATGGCGGTGGACCCGCCGGTAATGGAATTAAGTATATTTTAAATTATTAGGGTCAACTTTCAAAATAATAACCAGTTCAATTAACAATTGAAAAAAATCTAACTATAAATATCCCCGGTAATTCATGATGAATCCAAAAATCAAAACGCTATTTAAACAGAAGAAAACCAAGTTCACAATAATTCTCGGCTCTGGTTTTCACAAGCAAGCACTCGGTCAAAATTCAATTTTAAGTAGTTGGGAGAAACTTCTCAAACAACAAGACAGCGCAATTGAATTAACCGATTGTTACCCATTAGATTTTGAGCAGTTGATTATTCGAAGAGCTCAAAATCAGAGTATATCAACTGAAAAGGCTTCTCATCAAATAGAGGATGTGATTTCTGAAGAAATTTGTTTTGACTTAAAATGTGCTCAACAAAAAGCGCTGAAATTTGATAAAGAAAAATATCCTGCAGGTATTTTTAATCCTGAATATGTCTCTGATGTTATTTCCCTCAACTTTGATACGCTTGCTTTAGAATTATGTGCGGAAAAAGCAGGAGTTGAAATCACTTCGTTAGAGCCGATACCATTCTCTTACAAGGGAAAGAAATTAGAAGGGGTTTTCTTCTATGAAGTAAAATTTTCTAACACTCAGAGTATTCGATTTTGGTTTCCCCATGGCTCCATTTTAGATAATTCAAAAGTTACCCTAGGTACGAGAAATTACGCGATGAGATTAGCAATTGTTGAAAAACTGAGGGAATATTCGAAATCAAAGGACAGAGAAGAACGCCAAAACGACAATTTTAATATAGTAACTTCTTGGTATCACCAATTAACTCATAATCCTGTTTTAATTCTTGGTGCGGACATGTCAACGAGTGAATGGGATATTTGGTTTGCCCTCGTAAATCGCGAGCGTAATTTTTCTAAGGGGAGCACTATGGATTTTAAATACCCCATCTTCCAAATGCGTGAATGTGAATCAATCTACAAAGTACAATCTACTTGGTTCAAACCACTTTTTACTGGTGTGAAATTCGATAAGCAATGGTCAGAACTTGAAAAAATATTTAACAAAAAACGAATATGAAAACAACAATTTTATTTGCCCTCATTTTTATTTCTTTGAATGTCGCATCTCAAATACAACTCGATAGTATGACGATTTGCGGACAATCCTTTTTTACAATTAATTTACAAAACCCTTCAACTATGAATGTTTGGATGAAACAGGGAGAAGGAGAAATTGTTATTTCACCCTCAATGACAGTGAATTCTTCAGGATGGTATCATGTGTTTTCTGCAAATCCTGGTGGAGTGAATGATATTCTAATTTGCAATACCTTCGAAGCAACAAACAATTATACCTCTATGTTAAATGTTCCTAATGGGTATTTTGTTTCCGGACTTGAAAACGCATTATGGGGCAATCCAAATACAACTTGCTCAAGTCCCTCAGCGGGATGGTGTAATATGGATGTGACTTCTATTGTTTCAAGAAGCTTAATCGGACAGCAAAATATTCAATATCAGTCCGGTCAATTTCCTGATCCTTGTACAGGTACACAGAAATATCTCTTCTTAAAACTGAAATGTTCTCCTTTTGTTCATGATTCGATATATGTCAATTTTCTTCCATCGGTAAATGTCCAAATTTCTGATACTACTGTTTGTAATGAATTACCAGTTCAAATAACTTTACCAAGCTTGATTTGTGACACAACCTTCCAAACGATTGAGAGTCTTACCTTGCCGCTAAATAATACAACCATTTCTTCCGCAAATTTAGATCAAGGACAATTATACCGTTTAAGTGTCAATAATGCCGTTTCTTATGGAGGCGGTGCTGGTAATCAAGCCGATGGAGCATATTATAATTACCCGCTTGTACCAATAGAAAATATTCAATGGAGGTTTAATGGGAATCAATATGGAACCTTGATGTCTTTCAGACCGGAGCCTGATGGTTATAACCCTAATCACATCTATTATTTTTACATTATGGGAGATGGTAATCCTCAAGATTTTGGCGCATATGATTGTTGCCTAGGAGATAATGCTGGATTTTATTCTATAGTTATTGAAAAGGTTATAATTAACAATTCTTGCGGGACGAATTATCTGTGGAGTAATGGACAAATAGGTAACTCAAGTATGATTAATCCTTCTTCAATACCAAACATATTGTATATTTCAAATGGAGTTGGATCATGTGTAGTTGATACGTTTATGGTATCCAACGGTAGTTCTTCTTCATCCCAAACCCAAACCGCATTAGATTCATACACTTGGCCGGTCAACAACCAAACATATACACAAAGTGGAATTTATACTGATACCTTGGTGAACCTTGCTGGCTGTGATAGCGTAATAACCTTAAACTTAACATTAGAATTCACGGGTATCGATGAACAGAATGTGATGACTGTTCTAGTTTCACCCAACCCCATCACCAACTCATTCTCCATTTCAGGAATTGAGCAAATCGTTTCATTAACCCTAAAAGACCTCAACGGTAAATGGATAAAGTCCTTTGATATTCAAGATGAAAATTACTCTATGTCAAATGTAACTTCTGGTGTTTACTTTTTAGAAGTTCGTGATGAAAAACGATCATACATAGTCAAAGTGATAAAGGAATAACGTTGAATTCATTTGAAATAAAAAATGCACCACCTCGGTGCATTTTTTATTTCAGCTAAACTTTTTACCGTGAATTGGACTTTTTCAAAGCTGTCCAATCACATTTCGCAACCTAATTCCTTTCCTCCCGTAAACACCCCAAACGTTAAAACAACAAACAATGAAAAAAGTATTACTAAGCGTTGGTCTTTTCGCCATGACCATGACAGCAAAAGCGCAGGCTATTTCGTTCGATGCAGGACTAAAAGGTGCCTTTAGTGCAACGGAAATGTTTAACAATAACATTTCAGATCTTGGAGCAACTCAAGATTATAAAATGTCCACTGGATCTAATTTTGGACTTGCCTTAAATTCAAATTTTGGTAAAATTGGAGTGTCAGTTGAATTTCTTACAGGGACATTTAATACGGGATACCAAGGAACACTTGGTTCAACAGCGTACACTTCTAATGTTGAATTGAAAACCTTTTCCATTCCGATCTTAGTGAGACTTGGTGGACAAACAGGTGGATATGCGGAAGTTGGGATTTCTACCAATGGGGTAAAATCAGCGACGTATTCAAATGATTTGCCGGTATCCAATCCATTAACGATGTCTACTTCTGATGTGACAGGAAAATATAATTCGTATACGACAGCCGTTCTTGGTTTTGGATCGAATATCAGTTTAGGCGATAGTTTTCCACTGATCTTAAACGTAGGTATTCGTTTACAATACGGAATCACCGATGCAGCTGGTGTCGATGCACTTGGTCTTGATTTAACAAATACCTTCATTTATCCAACTTACCAAAAGTCTTCTGCTGCTTCAGCAGGATTGCATGTAGGATTGACGTACAAAATCAAATAAGATTTTCTAATCATTAAAAAAGGGGACTTGAATTTCAAGTCCCCTTTTTTGTGTTCTTATTTTTTAATGAATCAAGTGAATAAAGCCATGTAAGGTATACAAAGTGCTTTCTTGGTCATCGTATTCGTATTTGATGCTTTGTGGAGTTACGGTGTAAAAGTATACGCCATCTTCCAACTGATTTCCGCTGGCATCTTTTCCAGTCCAATCGTTTTTATAATCTTCATTGCTGTAAATAACATTTCCCCAACGGTTGAAGATGGTCACGCTCACTTTGTCGTAATCTTCCCAATTTCGGATGATTAAGATGTCATTGACCTGGTCGCCATTTGTTGTAAGAACGTTTGGAACAACCAATGGACATTGGTTGTATACACGGACATCCGGAGAAGAAATGGTTTTCCCACATTGATCCAAGGCATTTACCGTAAAGATGTTTAAGTTCGGCTGTAAAATCGTTGGATTTACATTGACCGTATCGTTATTCGGGAAATTGCTTGGTTGCCAGTAGTACGTATAAGGTGGAACACCATCACCAACTTGACACCACATGCTAGTCCATTCGCCGAAATCGGCACACACGTTCACAGAATCAAGCGCTTTAATCGTCAATGGCAAGTAATCGATGATCGTTAAGGAAATAGAAGTAGTGTCAAAAGTTCCGTCACACGGATTCGGTACAATCACGTTAAAGAATACCGTTTCATTTCCTTCGATGAGTCCATCAAAAATGGCAGCGATTCCAATGGTATCAGAAAGAACTCCAGCAGGAATTACTAATGTATCATCGATGTATGGATAATCTTCTCCGTTAGTTGCAGTTCCACTTAACAATACTTGAACGATCAGGTTTTCAGTTGCATCTGTACGACCCACAATGAATCCAGCAAAACCACAGTCCTCAATTAACTGCGTTGGACCAGTCACATCCACTTCAATAGGAAGTTCAACTTGACACGCTACCACACGGTATCCGAAGGTGCGTATTTTCGTATTGATCAGTATTCCATTTCGGTACTCCTTCACAGCAACACCAGCCACATAATTCCCGATTAAATTAGGTGTGAAGGCCATCATTCCAGTTTGCGGGTTAATGGTAATGTTTGAACCGGTTCCAAAGGGAACAAATTCGGTGTAGGTTGGATTCCAGTTAACTGGTGCATAAGGTCCAGCTGTTTCCGGATTTGGAACCACATTCGCGATGCTTCCACCAAGTAATGGTGCCATGAGTTCGTAGACGAGGGAGTCACCATCTGGATCAAAAGCTGAATGGTCGAAGTTTAAGGTGTTCTGAGAACAAAGAACAAGCGGTGGATAATTGATGAAGCGCGCTCCTTGATTTGGAACGTTGATCAACGAAGAACCGGGAATAAATGTCGTCAAGGTAATTCCATTATTAGATGGATCTACAATGTTGTCGATGTTTCCGGACCAACAACAACGCTGGTAGGATAAATAATATCCTTCGACGTTAAAGGGCAACGTGATGGTGTCAATGTAAATTGCTCTCTCCACACAAATATCGTTAGGTGGTGTGACACATGGATCATCATAGACAATAGGAAGGATGTTTTGACTGAAAATACTTACGTCATAAGAGGCGTAAATTGTTCCATCCATATAAAATACAGTGTAATTTAATGGGGCATCAAATCCAGTTGCAGAGTTACAATCACGGTAAATTTCAATGGTTACTTTGTATTGGTTGTTTCCAAGTGAATCATAGTAAATCTCTCCACCAATGATGTGAGATGCTTTTGATTCGAAGGAGAAGCCAAGACAAAGCAAAAGCGTAAGTACAGGTAAGAGGAGAGAACGGGTCATTTTAAACATAATATTCTTCATTGAAGCCACTTTGGGCCAGTTTTGCACAAATTTACAACTAAAAACTTGATGTCTTGTTCGGATTGCTTTTCAAACGGAGGCAACTGACCTATGACGTAGAAAAATCGTATATTAGTTGCACGATGATGAAACGATTTTTACTTCTGGTCCTAAGTTGTGTTTTATGCGTCTTTTCGAATCTGGCTCAAAGCGGCCTGAAAAGTTTAAATCAACTAAATAATCAACTTGCGGATGCCAAAACTGCTGCTGAGCAATTGGACGCAAAAATCGAACTCATTGATTTCTATGCGCAAGTAGATCCAAGAAAATGGAAAACGTCCATACAGGATTTATATGTGAGCCGAAAACGTTACCCAGAAAGAGAATCCCAACAAAAAATCGATATCATTTTCGCCGAGTACTTGCTGAAATCGGGAAACATTGAACGGTTTAAAGAGGTGTTCAATACGAAATTATCAAATGTAGTCGTTCGATCTAAGGATGTTCTTTTTCGCCTGAACCGTATACGTTTTGAGTATGAGTTAGCGTTGGAAAATTGGCAGAGGGCAAAGAATACGGCTGATTCAAACCTTCTATTATTGCGTAAAAAAAGAAACAATGCGCAATCATCTCTCATTTACCAAGATATTTCGAGATTATACATGAGCAGGTCTATTCGTGACTCTGCTTTTTGGGCATCTGACCGCGCTATCTCATTCGCTAAGCGATCCCAAAAAAGAGAAGTTCTGGTTCAAGCACTTCAAAACCAAGCGCGTAATTATGGTTATTTCCTGGATCTAGAAAGCGCTGTGCAAAAGGAATTACAAGCGATACGACTTGCGGAGGAATTACATGTTGACCACCTTAAGATTCATTCGTTCATTGAAATCGCACGGTATTCTTCTTATGTTGGGAATTGGACAGAGGCCTTGGGATATTTGAAGCGAGCCTTGCAATTGGCAAGGGAATTTCATGATGATCGTTCAATAGCCATCATTGAATTGAATTTTTCCAAGGTGTACTTAAATCAAAGTCAAGTTACCTTGGCTTTTTATTATGTTCGAAAAGCGCAACGCTCCTTTTTACAACAAAAGGATCTTTATCACGTTGCTCAATGTGCTCATTCCATTGGGAATGTTGCCACCGTAAAAGGGGATGTTGTCTTGGCAAAAACATCCTACGAACAAGCGATTTCATTTTTCAAAAACGAAAAAATGGAAGCAGATTTAGCGGAAGTTTATCAAGATTATGGTCAATTGTGCCTTAAAATTGGAGATTTGTCTAAAGCGAAGTATTACCTTGAGCTATCCGTGGAAAGTGACAACATTGTTCATTCCATCAGTTTAATAGATCGATATAAATTACTTTCCATGTTATTCATGAAAAATGGTGATTTTCGAAATGCCCTAAAATTCCAAAATGATTACATCCAATTTTTAGAGTCCAATTCCATCAAAAGAAACGATTCGAAAATTGCGGAGTTGACTTCCAGTAATCTGAGAGAAGAAAGGGAACGTTTAATCGAGGTGCAGCAACGCCGCATCGAAAAGGAGAAAAAAGAGCAAGAAATTTTGAAATTACAAAACGATCGCGTTCTGTACATTTCATTGATCATCATTTTTGCGATTGTCTTCAGTTTGGTTATTTTGATTTTACGAATGAAACAAGTGAGGTCCCGACAGGAGCAAAGGGAAGCCGAGTTGTCGCAAACCTTATTACGTACGCAAATGAATCCACATTTCGTTTTTAATGCGATGTCCGTAATTCAAAGTTATATTTATGAGAATAATCCAGAAAAGTCATCTCAGTTCCTGGTAAACTTTTCCCGTTTGATGCGCTTAATCCTGGAAAATTCACCAAAGGAATTTATTCCGATTGAGTTGGAACTAGAGATTTTGGACAAGTATTTGAGTACGCAAAAAATGCGTTTCGAAAATCGATTCAGCTATGTTCTCCATGTTTCCGAGGATTTGCTTTTCAATAAAGCAATGGTACCACCAATGATTACCCAACCATTTATCGAGAATTCCATTGAGCACGGACAACTTCACACTGTGAAAGGGGGAGAAATCATCGTGGAAATGAAAGAGGTAAGTGGGAATCTACAAATAACCATCTCAGACAATGGAGTGGGGAGAAAAAAATCGGCTCAAACCAAAAAAATCCGCACACACAAAAGTATGGCGATCGATATTACACGCGAACGTATCGAGATATTAAATAAAAAGTATAAATTTAGTGGAAGTTTGACTTTCAAGGATTTAGACGGTCAAAATGAGCAAGGAACGCTCGTGGTGATTGTCTTACCATTGAAGTACGACACCGAAAACTTTTAAAATCAAAACGAATGACAAGAAAAGTACTTATAATCGATGATGAAAAGCCAACGCGCGAATTCATTCGAAAAATGCTTGAATCTTTTGATTTAAAGTTAGAAATCTATACAGATGGCGAAAGTGTTCAGTCTGGAATTGAAGCCATTGAGAACCTGAAGCCCGACATCGTCTTGTTGGATATCCAGATGCCCGATGGGAATGGCTTTGATGTTTTAAAAGCGGTATCGAATAAATCTTTTGAGATCATCTTTATTACGGCCTATCAAGAATTTGCGGTGCAAGCCATTAAATTTAGTGCCCTAGACTATATTTTAAAACCGATTGATGCGGAGGAATTAAAAAATGCTGTATCAAATGCCTTGCAATTGTTATCTCACAAAAAGGACGATCAGCAAATTCAAGCGCTTCAGAATAATATTCAGCCACATTTGAAAAGAAAACTTGTGCTTAAAACACAAGAAAGTATTTTCGTCGTGGAAATTGACGACATCGTTCATTGTGAAGCAGATAAAAACTACACCTTTTTCTATTTGAATGATGGCAAGAAAATATTGGTGTCAAAAACCTTGAAAGACTACGATACCTTGTTGTCCGGACTACAATTTTTCCGAGTTCATCAGTCCCACTTGATCAATTTGAACTGTGTTGAGCGCTATGACAAACACGACGGTGGTTCGGTAATTCTTAAGGACGGAACAGCCATTCCTCTTTCACCAGCGAAAAAGGAACAGTTCTTTAAAAGTTTAGATCAATTGTAAATTAAGCGAGTGCTTGTGTCAAGTCTGCGATTAAATCATCCGCATCTTCGATTCCAACGCTCAATCTAATCAAGGAGTCAACGACACCGCTCTGCTCACGCACATCTTTTGGGATGGATGCATGTGTCATGGTTGCGGGATGTCCGATTAAAGACTCTACACCACCCAATGACTCTGCTAACGCGAAAATCTCTACTTTTTTCACGATCGATAAGGCGTCTTCCAGCTGATTTCCTTTCAAGTTGAATGAAATCATACCACCGAAACCACGCATTTGTCTTTTAGCAACTTCATGATTTGGATGGCTTTCAAATCCTGGCCAATACACTTTATCGATTTTTGGATGTGTTGCTAAGAATCGAGCTACTTTCTCACCATTCTCGCAATGACGTTGAACGCGTAAATGAAGCGTTTTAATGCCGCGTAATACCAAGAATGAATCCATTGGAGCTGTTACCGCACCTGTAGAATTTTGAATACGGTACATTTCATTAGCGATGTTCTCATCCGAACAAACCAATGCACCCATAACAACGTCTGAATGTCCACCAAGGTATTTCGTTACGGAATGCATCACCACATCAGCGCCTAGGTCTAATGGGTTTTGTAAATATGGCGTAGCAAAGGTATTATCGACGCACAACATTGCTCCAGCTGCTTTGGAAATTTTTGCCATGGCTTCGATGTCTACGATGTTCATCATTGGATTCGTCGGTGTTTCTACCCAAATCATTTTGGTGTTTTCATTGACCAATGCTGCAACAGCGTCCACATCTTGCATATTCACAAAATGGAATATAATGCCATATTTTTCGAAGATCGTTCTAAAAATTCGGTAGGATCCTCCGTACAAGTCATTTGTTGAAATAACTTCATCACCAGGATTCAACATTTTTAACACACAATCAATTGCTGCTAGTCCCGAACCAAAACAAGCACCAAACTTCCCATTCTCAATCGCAGCGATGTTTTTTTCTAGTGCATGACGCGTGGGATTTTGGGTGCGTGAATATTCATATCCCTTGTGGTTTCCTACGCCATCTTGAACATACGTTGAAGTTTGGTAAATTGGTGTCATAATGGCACCTGTTGCTGGATCTGGATGAACACCAGCGTGGATAGCTTTTGTAGCGAATTTCATGTGTTGAATTTTATGCAAAATTAGCAGAATCTTTAAGGTAAATTTAATTCTTTGGATGGATCCCAAAAGATTTCTGAAAAGTGTTGGATTTGATCGTCTTGTATTTGGATTCCTTCGGACTCTAAAGCTTGTTGCATGGAATCCGGAGTAGGGAAGTGCATTTTACCACTGAGTAAGCCATTTCGGTTGACAACGCGATGCGCAGGAATTCCTTCATATTGATGTGAAGCGTTCATTGCCCAACCAACCATACGAGCGCCGCTTTTCGAACCAAGGTAATTGGCAATTGCTCCGTAGGAAGTCACGCGTCCATGTGGAATGAGTTTGACGACTTGAAACACGAGTTCAAAGAAATCCTTGTTTTTGGCGTTCAGATTTTCAATCATGAAACAAAGATATAAATGGATTCCATAAGAAAAGGTAATTCGGTTTTTTCAAGAAACAAAAAAGCCACCTGTTGAGGTGGCTTTCAGAATATTTATTTTTGGTGATTATTTTTTGTCACAACATGCTTTTTTATCTTTCGCACATTCGTTGGCATTTCCTAACCATTTTCCGTCTTTACCATAATGAGCCATGCAAATTGCTTTCTCTTCAGGTGAACATCCTTTTTCGTCACACATTTTAGCGCATTCGTCTTTCGACATTTTTGCACATTCATTCATGTCACATTTCATGTTCATTTTTCCTTCATGACACATTTCCATTCCTTCATGACACATTTTGTTGTCACCTGTGCACATGTCATTTGACATACAATGTCCATCACGCATTTCGCATGTTGCTTTCGTACTGTCGCATCCACCTTTTTCCTCTGCACCGTTTCCTAAAATTGGAGCGATCACTAAACCAATTAAACAAGTCAATTTGATTAAGATGTTCATTGACGGACCAGAAGTATCTTTAAATGGATCTCCAACTGTATCTCCAGTTACTGCTGCTTTATGAGCGTCAGAACCTTTGTATGTCATTTCTCCATTGATTTCAACACCTGCTTCGAATGATTTCTTAGCGTTGTCCCATGCACCACCTGCGTTGTTTTGGAAAACTGCCCAAAGTACACCAGAAACGGTAACTCCAGCCATATAACCACCCAACATCTCAGCGATTAATTGGTTACTGTATCCTAATAACATCGGTAATGTTGCAATCAAAATTGGGAAACCGATTGTTAAGATTCCTGGCAACATCATTTCGCGTAAAGCAGCTTTCGTAGAAATTTCTACACATTTACCATATTCAGGTTTTCCAGTACCTTCCATGATACCTGGAATTTCTTTAAACTGACGACGAACTTCGTATACCATGTCCATTGCAGCTTTTCCTACTGAGTTCATTGCTAATGCAGAGAATACAACTGGAATCATTCCACCTACGAATAACATTGCTAATACTGGTGCTTTAAAGATGTTGATTCCGTCAATTCCTGTGAAAGTAACGTAAGCAGCGAACAAGGCTAAAGATGTCAAGGCTGCAGAAGCGATCGCAAATCCTTTTCCAGTTGCAGCTGTTGTGTTACCAACTGAATCCAAAATATCTGTACGTTGACGAACTTCTTTTGGTAACTCACTCATTTCAGCGATACCACCTGCGTTGTCAGAAATTGGTCCGAATGCGTCAATTGCTAATTGCATAGCCGTTGTTGCCATCATTGCAGATGCAGCTAAAGCTACTCCGTAGAATCCAGCCAATGCGTAAGATCCCCAGATTGCACCTGCGAATAAAAGAACTGTTGGGAATGTAGAAATCATTCCTGTCGCTAATCCAGCGATTACGTTTGTTCCAGCTCCAGTAGAAGATTTTTGAACGATTTTCAAAACTGGTTTCGTACCTAATCCTGTGTAGTATTCTGTAACCGATGAAATAACACCTCCAACAACTAATCCAACGATTGTTGCGAAGAATACACGCATAGAAGAGATTTCTTGAAGTCCTTCACCGAAGAATTCCATAGACATTTTAGCTGGCAACATCCATGTAACTAAAACGTAACATGCAACCGCTGTTAAAGCAATTGACACCCAGTTTCCAAGGTTTAAAGCTCCTTGAACTTGTTTTTCTTTTGCATCGTTGCTAGAAATACGTACTAACATCGTTCCGATGATAGAGAAAAGGATTCCAAATCCAGCGATTGCCATAGGTAATAAGATTGGACCAATTCCACCGAAAGCATCTTCGATACTTCCACCCATGTCTTTAATGACATAGTTACCAAGTACCATCGCAGCCAATACGGTTGCTACATAAGAACCAAATAAATCGGCACCCATTCCGGCAACGTCTCCTACGTTATCACCTACGTTATCTGCAATTGTTGCAGGATTACGAGGGTCATCCTCTGGGATACCAGCCTCTACTTTACCTACAAGATCAGCTCCAACGTCAGCAGCTTTTGTATAAATACCACCACCAACACGTGCAAACAATGCGATTGATTCAGCTCCTAATGAGAATCCAGCCAACGTTTCTAGTACGATAGTCATGTCCTCTGTATTCGTCCATTTCCCTCCCATGAAGAAGTGAAAGAAGAAGATAAAGAATGCTGTAAGACCTAAAACGGCTAATCCAGCAACTCCAAGACCCATTACTGTTCCACCACCGAAAGAAACTTTCAATGCTTGTGGTAAACTTGTACGAGCGGCTTGTGTTGTACGAACGTTAGTTTTTGTAGCAATTTTCATCCCCATGTTTCCTGCCAATGCAGAAAAGATAGCTCCAAAAATAAAAGCGATGATGATTAATAAATGGGTTTTAACACCAGGAACGAATGTGATTCCAGCTAAAACTACACTTGCGATTAGCACGAAAACGGCTAAAAGTCTGTATTCTGCTTTCAGGAAAGCAAGTGCGCCTTCGTAGATGTAATCTGAAATTTCTTTCATTTTTCCATCTCCTGCATCTTGTTTTAATACCCAAGCTCTTTTCATTGCCATAAATAGCAATCCGATAACGGCCATTACGATAGGCACATAAATCATCATTGATTCCATACTAATTTGTTAATTTGTTAAATTTTACGCTGGCAAAAATAGAGTTTTCCGCCATGGTATGCAAATACGTAAGAAAAAAATAAGGGTTACGTTTTTTATAAAACAGCTTGAATTTTAGCCTTTAATGTAGCTAATGGAAAAGCGCCACTTTCTCTCCATAGTACTTCACTGTTTTTAAACAGAACAAAAGTGGGGACGCCTCTGACCTTGAAGCGTGCAGCGACGTCTTGATTTTTATCGACATCGATTTTGAGAATACGAATTTTTGGACCCATTTGTTTTTTTAGGTCTTCTAAAATTGGTGACATTGTTTTGCACGGTCCGCACCAAGTTGCGTGGAAGTCAACTAAGGTTGGAATTTCGGACTTGATGATATCATTGAATTTTCCCATAGTGCAAAGTTAAGGAACAGACAGGAACCGAAGTGTAACTTATGCGACAAAAAAAAGGCAGATGTTACATCTGCCTTTTCAAAGTAATTGATAAGATCTTATTGTTTAATGTAAGTTGCTGTGCATGTTCCAGAACCTCCAATTAAAGGAGCGTTGTTGTCATACGTATATGTAATGACAATGATGTTTCCTTGGTCGTTCATCGTTCCTGTTCCAGAATAAGTAATTTGACCAACAGTGGCATTAACAGTTTGTTGTGGGATGTTCACATTCGAACCGCTAATCGTTGCTGTTGCAGTTCCTCCAATTAAATTAAACATATTATCGATGTTTAATGAAGTAGCATTGCTTCCTGCTGTAATTGCTGGTGTTGTAGAAAGTGGGAAAGCTGTTGCCCCACAATTACTTGATAGACTCCATGATACTAACCAGTTATCTTGTCCAATCACCACATTTACGGTGCGTTGTGCTGTGGTTGTTCCGTTTGCATTTGTTGCAGTGTAGGTAACTGTGTATGTTCCTTTATTCGCTGTGTTTACTGTGCTTGTTGTCGTTACGGCAACTGTGGATCCGTCTTTGTTCGTAGCAGTTGCTCCGGCATCAGTGTAGGTTGCGCCAACGTTCACGGTTACTGTCGCATTTCCATTTAAAGTGATTGTTGGCGCATAAAGGCACGTTCCATCGTCCTTTTTTGCTGTGCTGTTATAATTTGTAGCTGTACTATCTGTACATCCTTTCTTTTTACACCCGGTGTTTGTTGTCATAACAATTGCGCCAAGTAGTAATAGGCCAATAATTTTTTTCATTGTTAAATAGTTTTTGATTGGAACCAAAAATAGCAAATTATTTGATCAAAAAAAAACGGTATCCGAGGACGCCGTTTTTCAACCAAACGATATGCACTTAGTCTTGCAACACCTCTTCTGTTGAAGCGGGTGAACCAAGAGCTTTTTTAATTTTCTCTTCTAATTCTTCTGCTAATGCTGGATTATCCATTAAAATGGATTTAATCGAATCGCGTCCTTGTCCAAGTTTTGTTTCTCCATAAGAGAACCAAGAACCACTTTTCTTCAAGATGTTTAGGTCTACTCCAAGATCGATGATTTCACCAATTTTTGAAATTCCTTCACCATACATGATGTCGAATTCTGCTTTTCTAAACGGTGGAGCAACTTTATTTTTAACCACTTTTACTTTCACTCGGTTACCCATTACTTCATCACCCTCTTTAATTTGAGCAGCACGACGAATGTCGATGCGCACGGAAGAGTAAAATTTCAAGGCGTTTCCTCCAGTTGTTGTCTCTGGATTTCCAAACATCACTCCAATTTTATCACGTAGTTGGTTAATGAAAATACAACAACAACCTGCTTTATTAATGGAGCCTGTTAGTTTACGTAAAGCTTTGGACATTAAACGAGCTTGAAGTCCCATTTGGGAATCTCCCATTTCTCCTTCAATCTCCGCTTTTGGAGTTAAAGCTGCTACAGAGTCAATAACAATTAAATCAATGGCGCCTGAACGAATCAAATTATCAGCGATTTCCAATGCTTGTTCACCGTTGTCCGGTTGTGAAATCAATAAGTTTGCAACGTCAACACCTAATTTCTGTGCGTAAAATTGATCAAAGGCATGCTCCGCATCTATAAAAGCAGCGATACCACCTTGTTTCTGTACTTCCGCAATTGCGTGAATTGCCAAGGTTGTTTTACCTGATGACTCTGGGCCATAGATTTCAACAACGCGTCCTTTTGGATAACCGTTGATTCCTAAAGCTAGATCAAGTGTAATGGATCCAGTTGGAATAACTTCCACTTTTTCCACAGGAGAATCTCCTAGTTTCATGACAGATCCTTTTCCAAAGGTTTTGTCTAATTTCTCCATTGTGAGTTGGAGCGCTTTTAATTTTTCTACGTTTTGTTCTTTTGACTTTGACATATCGTTTGTGTTTGTTGAGTTGGTTGACTCGGTTATTAATTTCTACAAATGTAAGAGCGGATGTTCGTAAACTATTTACGAACTAAATAGCGGAATTGTAAATAGCTAAAATTTCGCTCGAATGGTTCTTTGTGTTTGGTTTTTCGATAACGGAAATAAGCACGCCATTTTCATCAAATAAAAATGTGGTGCGGTGAATTCCATCGTAAATTTTTCCCATGAATTTTTTCTCGCCCCAAACGCCGAATAAATTCAATAGTATTTTATCCGTATCCGCGATCAACGGAAATGGTAAGTTGAACTTATCAATAAACTTTTTGTGTGAAGAGACACTGTCGGCACTAACACCAAGAATGGCAATATTATTTTCGGTTAACAATGAATAGTCATCGCGAAGACTACATGCTTGTGCAGTACATCCAGGTGTGTTGTCTTTTGGATAAAAATAAATCACTAAACGTTTTCCATTGAAGCTTGATGCGTTCAATTCTTCTCCATTTTGATCGATTCCCGTAAATGCAGGAAGTGCTGATCCGATGCTGAGTTTATTCATAATGCGTAAATACTAATCGTTAAAAAGATTAAAAACTAATCAAAAGTAGAAACTATTCTTCAATATCAAAACATAATCTGAAAAAATGTTTTAAAAAAGATTAATTTTTAATCAAACGATAGAGAAATACACACCAACTGATGATGGTGATTGCTCCGCCAATTGGAGTGATTGGGCCGATGATACCTGTTGGAAAGTTCAGTGTTTTAAAGGTAACAAGGAGGTAAATGGACACGCAAAACAAAAGCATTCCAATAATCATCGCCATTAATATGCGTTTGAGGGGAAAAGAAAAGCGATCCGCATTTAATGCAATCATAAAAATACCCATCGACAGAAATCCTTGGTAACGCACGGCGACCTCAAAGGAATTAAATTGAGCTTCTGCCAAAATGCCTTTCAGTGCGTGTGCACCCATTGCGCCAAGAACAATCGAAATCATTATGGCTATTCCCGAGAAAAAAACGAATTGTTTTTGCATGTGGCGAAGTTCAGAAAAATTCTACTCATATCAAATATGTATCTTTGTGAAATGAATCAGGTGAAATACTTTTTTTTATGTGCACTCATGCTTGTTGCTTTAACAAATTGCGACAGTGAATCTGCTGACAAGAAAAATAACTTTGATTATTTTCAATTTCAAGAACTCAATTTAGCGAAGTACGATATCCAAGCAACCATAATGATTCCCGATGCAACGGCCGGAATCGGCGCTTCCTTTAAGCCAGAGGTTAAATATGATGAAGGTGGATATAAATGGAGCGTTTCTGTCGGAAGAAATTTCCAACTATTTATTGAAGATTACGGAGACAATTTATACCGATTCGCTGAATTTAAAAAGGACCTACTCAAAGACCATAAAAAAACAAACTATTTTCAATTCGAAATGTTAAAAGAGGAGAAAGACGTTCTCGTTTACAGCAGAAAAGAAAAATCAAATTTCGTGAAGGATAAAAAATTGAGCTACCATATCTATGCCGTGAAGAAAATAAACGGCATCTTCTATGAAATTCAAAACAGAGAGCTCGGCGACTCGAAAAAAGTAATTGATTTTATGTACCATTCAATCCAATCATTTCAACCTTAATTTCTTATGGAACTTACAAGAGAAAATGTCCTAAATACCCTTGGCAAAATTATTGAACCAGATCTAAAAAATGATTTGGTGAGCTTGAACCTTATTGATGAATTAGACTTATCAGAAAACAAGATTTCTCTTACGGTTCAAATTTCGAATCCAGCACTGCACGCTAGAAAACGCATGCAAGAAGCGATTGAGTTTAACCTGAAACGTATTTTTGGAGAAGAAGTCTCCATTTCTTGCGTGATTAAAGGAATGAGTACAGAAAGTAGAAGCGCTCGAAGAAAGATCCTTCCGGATGTCAAATACATTGTAGCCATCGCTTCTGGAAAAGGTGGAGTTGGGAAATCAACGATTACGGCAAATCTGGCTGGTGGACTCCAAAAGCAAGGATACAAAGTTGGAATCGTTGATGCGGATATTCATGGTCCTTCCATGCCGACCATGTTTGACCTCGTAGGTGAGCGTCCACAAATGGTCGACGTTGACGGACAAGGACTTATTCAACCCGTAGATGCAAAAGGAATCGGTGTTTTGTCCATCGGATTTTTCACCGACCAAGACAATGCGGTCGTGTGGCGCGGACCGATGGCTTCCAAAGCACTTACGCAATTATTTACGGATGCTCATTGGGGTGAGTTGGACTTCTTGCTAGTCGACCTTCCTCCAGGAACAGGAGATATCCATTTATCCCTTGTTCAAACCGTTCCTTTGGATGGTGTGGTCATCGTTAGTACTCCTCAGGAAGTTGCTTTGGCAGATGCACGTCGAGGAATCAATATGTTCCAAATGGATACCTTAAAAGTTCCGGTAATCGGAGTGGTGGAAAACATGGCTTGGTTTACTCCAGCTGAATTACCAGAAAATAAATATTACATCTTCGGACGAGACGGCGCAAAGAATTTAGCCAATGGAATGAACGTTCCTTTCTTAGGTAGTATTCCTTTGGTACAAAGCGTTTGCGAAGCCGGTGATGCGGGCAGACCTGCTGTTTATCAGGAAAATACTCCCACTGCATTGGCCTTTGATGAATTAGTTCATACCTTTGTTGACGAGCTAACAAAACTGAAAGCGAAAACTCTCTAGAAGGTATGATGAACGAGCAACTAAAAGCAACACTTTCAGAAAAAGTCAATGAAGCACTAAATCAACTTCGTCCGTTTTTACATGCGGATGGAGGAGATATGGAACTTGTTGAAATTACGGACGATGCCATTGTCCGAGTGAAATTAATTGGTTCCTGCTCAGATTGTTCCATGAGCCACATGACACTCAAGGGTGGATTGGAAGAAGCATTGAAACAAGCAGCTCCCGAATTAAAAGGCGTCGAAGCAGTTCAAATGGCTTAACATGAAAATCAAATTTTTGGTGCTTGGAAAAACGGCTTTCCCTGATGTAAAAGTTGGAGAGGATCGATATTCCACTCGCTTACAACATTATTGCTCTTTCGAGCGTGTGGAGATTCCAGACGTGAAAAATCCCAAAGCATTAAGTCAAGATCAATTAAAGAAAAAAGAAGGGGAGCTCATCCTTGCGAAAGTCATCCCAACAGATTACCTTATTCTCATGGATGAAAATGGTTTGCATCAAAGTTCCGTGGAATTCGCTCAATGGCTCGATAAAAAGCAAATGTCCGTCAATGGGAATTTGCTCTTTGTGATTGGCGGAGCTTATGGATTTAGTGAGTCCGTTTATGAACGCGCGAACGCGAAATTGTCCTTATCTAAAATGACCTTTTCTCATCAAATGGTACGCATGATTTTCTTGGAACAACTTTACCGTGCCTATTCGATCTTAAAAGGGGAACCTTACCACCATTCCTAGTCACATGGAAATTCACATCGAAAAAAAACTACTGCATTTCAAAAAACCAAGTGGAACTAGTCGCGGAATTCTATACGATAAACCTTCTTGGATATTAAGTATACGATTATCAAACGGACAAACTGCCTTCGGTGAATGCAGTGTAATTCCAGGACTTTCGCCCGATTTCATTGATGAAAATCAATATGAAAGGAAATTAGTGGACTTAAAAAAGGAAGTTGAATCCGAATGGAGTGAGGAGGAATTCAAACAAGTTGTGGTTTTTACTTCGATGAAATGGAAGAATTTCATTCAAACTTGGAGAAGCTATCCCTCCATCATATTCGGTATTGAATCGCTCGCCCGGGATGTTTACCATGGAGGCAAGGGACTCATTTTCGAGAGTGGGTTTACACGAAAAGAGTTTAGTATCCCCATCAATGGATTAATTTGGATGGGTGATGAGTCTTTCATGCTCGAACAGATGGAAGAGAAATTGGCGGATGGATTTTCTACCATTAAAATGAAAGTCGGCGCCATCGAGTGGAAAAAAGAATATGCATTATTGGAACAACTTCGCCGTCGTTTTGCAAGTCAGGAGTTAACCTTGCGTGTAGACGCCAATGGAGCGTTTACTCCCGAATCAGTTATTCCCATTTTAACACAATTAGGTGAACTAGACGTTCATTCGATTGAGCAACCAATCCAGCCTGGACAAATAAATGCCATGAGTGAACTATGTAAGCATTCACCCATTGGAATTGCCTTGGACGAAGAAATGATTGGAATTCATGAACGTGAACAGAAAGAAGCATTATTAAAAATGATTGCTCCTCAATTCATCGTACTTAAACCGAGCTTACATGGTGGATTTCATGGATGTACAGAATGGATTCAGTTAGCAGAAGAAAATCAAATTGCTTGGTGGATGACATCAGCCCTAGAATCCTCCATTGGTTTAAATGCGATTGCTCAATTTACTGCTACGTTTTCAGACCTTCTTCCCCAAGGATTAGGCACAGGTGGTCTCTACACAAACAATTTCGATTCCTCTCTTGTTGTATCAAAAGGACAACTAAGTTTACTGTGATGAAAGAAAGAAACGAGTGGAATGAACTCACGCCAGATGAGAAACGAATAATGATCAATAAGGGAACAGAATACCCAAATACTGGAGAATACAATTCCTTTTACGAGAAGGGAACATTTGTCTGTCGTCAATGTGAATCTCCCTTGTACCGAAGCGAAACGAAGTTTAATTCCGGCTGTGGGTGGCCAAGTTTCGATGATCAAATCGCTAAAAATGTGGAACATGTCTTAGATGCAGATGGACGTCGAACGGAAATTGTTTGTGCCAATTGCAAAGGACATTTAGGACATGTGTTTTTTGGAGAACGATTCACGGAGAAAGATACACGTCATTGTGTCAATTCGATTTCCATGAAATTCATCAAAGATTAACGTGAGGGGCAATTGGTGATTTCATCACATTGTTGATACACCATTTCGTGCAAAATTAATTGAGCAGCCAAGGCCAATTGCGTATAATTTTGAGAGTTATTCCCGAATCCACCGGCCGTATTTTGCCACATGTCTAGGATTAATTGTTGAGACCCAACGGTCGGTTGAATTTTGTTAACCACAGCGGCAACATTCATAGATCCAGCGTGATACACATGAAGGACAAATAAACGAAACCATAAATCATTTTCATTGTAACTTAACTGATGACGCTCCAAAATACGTTTCGCTTCAGGAATACACACCTTGCTAATTAGGCGCGCTGAACCATAAGCGCAGCGATCAAAATCTTTACGTTCATCGACACTTCCATTTACGGTGAGTCCAGCTGCTCTTGCTACATCAGGCATCAATTGGAATGCGCCATACGCACCAGATATCGATTTTTTCATTTGTCCGGGACACTCAATCAATAATATCGCTTGTGCATACCATGGATCAACACCAAATCGTTCGAAAGCAGCAACTCCTTTTGAAAGTTGTGGATACACTTCATTGAATTTATAAAAATCATTTTTCCCGGAAGTCACATAGATACGTGCACTTGGATCCAAGCCGTGTTGTGCTCGCAACAAAGCTCTCGTACTGTCTTTTTGTGCCTCAGTCTGACGATTCCAGTCCTTTAAGGACATTTTCTTTAACACTTTACGTGTACTTGCATCATTCACTAAACAGGAGTCTGGAGCTAACAACATGATTTGTTTCCAAAATTGTGGTTGAGCTAACACATCCCATCGGTCCTCGAATAACGCTTCAGCATGCATAAGCGTACTCATGTTATTCGATTTTTTCACCACGATTTTTTCATCATCCCAATTAGAGAGCGGTTGTCCGTAAGCGAGACTAAAATAAATCGTAAAGATGAAAAAGAAAAGTTGTTGCATGTTTTGTTTGATTGAGTTCCTTAAAGATAGTAAGATAGTTCAATCAAGAGATTTTGTTACACCAAAGCTTTAAACACATCCATGTTAAATAAGTATGTAACTTTGAAAAATGAAATGGATATACAAGCTTTTAGGACTTCCTTTTATTTTATTGGTTCGCATATATCAATGGATTATTTCGCCCATTTTTCCAGCGTCGTGCAGGTACACACCTACTTGTTCGAGTTACATGATTGAAGCCATTCAAGTATGGGGTCCAATCAAAGGACTGTGGCTCGGTTCAAAACGAATTGCGTCTTGTCACCCACGCGGTGGATTCGGTTATGATCCCGTTCCGAAGAAGCATGTTACTGAAGTGTCCAGCCCCGCTGACACAACACATCAAAACGATTAGTAAAGGAAAGGAAATCTTCTTCCTCTCTCAACAGTTCTTCAAAACTCATTTCTTGAAGTAAATGTGAAGTCTTTTGTTCTTGTTGACTTTCAGCAAAGACAAACCAATCCTTCATGCGCTGAACACCTTCATTCTTCGAAGAAGTAAAGTCCGAACTCGTAACACTTGCAACAAATTGAATGCTCATTCGAGCACGACTGAATAATACATTCAGGCGTTTTGCTCCATTGCTTATATTCAGCGGTCCGAAGCGAAGTTCAAATTTTCCTTCTGGATTTTTTCCGTAGCCAAAACTGATCAGTAAATGATCGCATTCCTCTCCTTGAACTTGTTCCAAGGCCTTGAAAAAGATGCGGTCTTCATGAATCGCCTCATTCAGTGCAACTTGATGTTTGGCTGATAAACAGGAATAAATGGCGTTCAACTGTGCTTCCGAGAAGGCCACAATGCCGTATTTTTCATCAGAGGACAACGCTTTTTCGATCAATTTAGCTACAACTTTTGCCTCTGTCAGATTGACACGGTTTTCATAAATTCCAGCTGGAACATAAGTGAATGTGAGCGGATTTTTTGTCTGTGATCGATCGGCAAAGGTCCGCAATCTTCCACCATAAAAATGCTGATTTGAAAAGGCAATTAACTGTGGATTACGACTTCGGTAATGCCTCGTTAATAGGATATTCTTAAAGTAAAAAGCGGATTGATGCAAAACATCCACAACCACATCGTCTGATTTTTTAAAGTAACTAGATGGACTCATTTGCTGATGATCTCCAGCTACCACAACTCGTTTCGCTCGTTGCAAAGCGCCCAAAGCATAACTCATTGGAATTTGTCCCGCTTCATCAAAGATCAACAGGTCAAATTGTCCCGTTTCCATCGGATAAATCGATGCGAGAGAACTTGGATTGGACAATTGAATAGGCTTCAATACATCAACCCAAAGTCGTGCTTCGCTTTTGCGTAAATCCCTAATCGACAAATGTTGGCGTGTTTTTGCAAATTCTTTGACTAAGATGGATTTGCCTTTGCGGAGTATTCCGCGCATTTCTTTTTCCTCTGCCGACAATTTCTTCAATGGAGCGCTGAGGATATGTTGGAATTGTGCAAATTTCTTCGCTTGATGATGGATCAAAAAGCGAGACAAATCATTTTCCTGCTGACGCCTAGCAATTAACAGCTTCTCTACTTGTTGTTTGTAGGATTTTAGCTCAAAATTGACCATGTAAGGATGGACGGAGGTGAAAGTTTGCCAGGTATGTTCATAAATGAACGTATTCAACGAAACAAGATCTTGTTCGAACTTGAGTACTTGAAAGGTCATTTCAGATAGTTGTTCTATTAATAACAAATCTTGCTGAATACTAGTAATCGCTTCTTTTGTCAATGACAAAATTGTTCCTATTTCTTTCTCGGAGACAATGGTAAATAGTTGTTGAAAGGATTGATTGAATGTGCTAATGGTCCGATTTGCCGCTGCCATTTCCTTTCTTTTCTCAGGAGCTAACGATTGATACCAATTCCAATCATCCATAGAATTGTGTTGGAGTATTTGTTCAATAATTGGCAATTCTAATTCCACATTGATAATCCCCAACTCGGAAAACACTCCTGCTATTTTATGTTTAGTTTGCAGTAATTCCAAGTGTTTTTCTTTTGAAAGAATGCTATTTAAGGGATTTAACCCTGGAGTTCTGGTCCATTTCTTCCATAATTTCTTCCATCTTAAATCGGCGAAAAAACCTTGTTCTTGAGCTGCTGTTTTGAGCACTTCTAATTCCGCAGTGCTTGGCTCATTTATCCAATGATTCTGATCCAAGGCACATTCATCGAGACCCAAACAAACTTGCTTCCATTTTTTGAGTGACTTTTTAATGAGGTTCAGATCCTTCCCTAAAAAACGTCCGTATTTCTCATAAATATTCCCCTGAAATTGGTGACAAAGTACCGCTTCCCTCACTGCCGCTGGAACATCGCTGGTTTGCTTAAATTGAAATAAGAGCGAAAGTTCTTCATGCTTTTTTACGAGTTCGGATAACATCTGAACATTATTGGCGAAGTTCTTAGGGTCTTTCCATGTCAGGCTTAAAAACGGTAGGCATTCAATAGTGCTTTTTTGTAACTGATAAAGAATAGTTTCATCGGTCTTCCAGGTTTTCAAGGATGGAATTGAACCATGTAAAGAAGGCTTTTTTGCGCTCTTTTTCAACTTATTTTTTAGTTCTAAAATGGAAAGCCCATTTTCTGCTTCAAACAGTTTAAATCCTTCAAAGATCTGTTGTAATCTCGCTTCTTCGTCGAGCGTTGGTGAGCTAATTCGTTGAGCTATGTCTTGTTGTGATAAAAATTCCCACGTTGCTTTTAAATCAGAATAGTATGCATTCGAATTTGAATGAAAGGCTACATGTGAACATAGAAACCCAAGGTTTTTTTGTTCGAGTTTTTGTTGCAAAACAGTCAAGGCAGCCTTCTTTTCTGAAACGATTAGTATATTTTTATTTTGAAGAATACAGGAACCGATGAGGTTGCTAATGACTTGAGATTTCCCTGTTCCCGGTGGACCTTGAACAGTTACAGAGGAATCATTGATTGCTTCAAAAACAAGTTGCTGGTCTGGGTCGTACGGAAAAAGGTAGGGTGCTTGAAAGTTCCACGTTTCTTTTACCTCTGACACTTCGGAATGTCCGAGCAATTGTTGCAAGGGCTCTGATAGGTTCTCGCACAAAAGAAGTTCATCCACTTCTTTTAATAATTCATATCGTTGCGGATGAAAATTCCCATAAAAGGAAGTTTCCTCGGTATATAAATACCCTATTTTCGTTAAGATTTCTGAAAGCAACTCGCGGTTTTCAAAGCTTGGGGGAGTCGTGTTAAATTCGCTGCGAAACCAACGGTCAAAGTATGGATTCAAGTAAAAATCTTCCTCAAATTCGGCTTTTGGTAAAATGCTTGATTTTTTAAATTCCAAGGGAACATCGGAAAGATAAATCGGCGTTTCTAGTAACTTTCCGTGATTTTCCCAGCGCATGACTCCTTTGCTCTGACAAAAGGCTTGGACACCAAGTTCGCGATAAATACGCTGTGCTTCGCGTAAAATTCGTTGCGTCTTTGGTTGATGTAGGTCCGTCCATTCAGTCTCCTCAAGTATTTTCTCTGTATGGAGGTGTACGAGGATATCATCTGACTGAAAATGAGTCAATTCATCCTTATAACCAAGAAGTTGTTCTTTCATTCCAAGCTCCATTGTGGTAAAGTTAAGTCCAATTTTAGAATGATGGAAGAATTGATAGCAATGGATTTAAAATTCGTTATATTTGTTTGGACTAAATCTTATTTCATGCATAAATCAATTTTGACTGCTTGCTTTTTCTCCTTTTTTGTCTTTGCAGGACAAGCGCAAATATCATTAGCTGTATCCGATTTTGCGAATGCGGGGGATACTGTTCGTTTGAGTCAAACCCAAAACTCAAACCTAGATTTTTTTAGTACAGGCTCAAATTATACCTGGGACTTCAGTAGTTTAACGGCGAGTACTCAGTCTTTGAAGGATTATACGCCAATCGGCTTTGGTTCTTTCTTAATTCTTGCTACGTATGGTCCTTTTGCGGGATCTTATTCTGCTACATATTTTAACTTGACCACGGAATTACCCATCGATCAATTATCGGCATTTCTTCCCATTCAAATCAGTGATTTAAGTCAATATACGAAACGTTCAAATAGTGCGATTACCTCCATTGGTTATTCAATCAATGTTCAAGGACAAGGTGTTCCGTTTAAATCGGATACCATCGAAACTCGTTATAGTTTACCACTTACTTTTGGCGATGTTCACGATTCACGTGGATACACCTTTGTTGATTTGAATCCAGCTGCCGACATCAAATACATTCAGCACCGCCAAAGACATACAGAAGTGGACGGTTGGGGAACGGTGACTACGCCTCTAGGAACTTTTCCTGCATTGCGCGTTCGTCACGACATAAATGAAATTGATTCCATTTACCAAACCTTTTTTGGATCGGGTAGTTGGATTGGAACACCAGCTATTAATCGAACGGAATATGAATGGTGGACAAATGGCAAAAAGGAATATTTGTTGAAAGTAGTTGCAACAAATGTTAATGGTAACCAAAACATTAGTTCCATTGAATTTCAAGAACAATACCTTGGACTTGATGCAGGAATAAATGAGTTAACGTTAAAGGCATCGGTATATCCGAATCCAGCTGAAGACTTATGTTTTTTTGAAACGGAAGTAGCAGTCGAAAACGTCGAGTTTTACAATCAAATGGGCGAATTAGCCATGAACACATCTTTTAATGGTGTTCAAAGTGCTTACATCGATATTTCAAGTCTGGCTCCGGGAGTTTATTTCTGTCACCTACACAGCAATAAAGGGACAATCGTTCGAAAACTGACGAAACTTTAATACCTTTGAACAGGCAAATCAGGCTATCGCTTTTTTAAAGAGGAAAGTCCGGGCAGTATAGAGCGTCGTACTTCCTAACGGGAAGGTCTCGAAAAAGGAATTTTTCGGGAACAGAAAGTGCCGCAGAAAGGAAAACTACCTGAGCGCTTGCGCGAGGGAAAAGGTGAAAAGGTGAGGTAAGAGCTCACCGCTTTGACAGCGATGTGAAAGGCAAGGTAAACCTTACGAACTGAAAGACCAAATAAACCGAGGATTGCAGCAATGCATAAAGGGCTGCTCGTCCGATCTCGGAGGGTAGGTTGATGGATTCCAAGCGTGAGTCTGGAACAAGATAAATGATAGATAACTGCGTTGATTTTTCAACAAAGGAGACAGAACCCGGCTTATGATTTGCCTTTTTTTCTTAAAACATGAGACTGTATATTGAAGATGCTGCGCAGCGTCTTGAAAAAGTGCGCGATCATTCCTTAGCTCAAGGGATGGAAAATTACATGAAAAATAACTTTCCCTTTCTGGGAGTAAGAAGTACCCCGCGAAGAAATCAAATGATGGAATGGAAGAAAACTTTGCCTGCGCAACTCAGTAGACGCGAGGCTTGGGAAATTGTTCTGGAATTATGGCAAAAAGAAGAACGCGAATACCACCATTTCGCTCTGGATTGGATGATGACTTGGCCCGTGAAAAGCTATGAAAAAGAGGATATCGAGGGAATATACTTTATTTTAAGTAATCATAGTTGGTGGGATACCATAGATGGAATTGCGGTACACATAGTTGGCAAATACGCAAGGAAATTCCCGGAAGAAATGCCTCGAATTATTGCAGAATGGATGAGCCATCAATCGTTTTGGTTGAATCGAACTTGCTTGTTGTACCAATTAAAATACAAAGGTCAAACCAACCTTGGATTGCAGCAATCCTATATTCATGCGCTTAAATGGAACAAGGAGTTTTTTATCCAAAAGGCAATCGGATGGAGTTTGAGAGAAATTTCTAAATGGAATCCGAATTGGGTGAAAGAAGTGGTTCTACAAGAGGAACTGAAGGGACTCGCCTACCGCGAAGCCATGAAATATGTCCCCTGACATATCAACACTTTTTTGTAATTTCACACACCATGAAGAAAAAACTAATCATCAGTTGCTTGCTGATCTTTCAATTTAGCTCGTTTTTCGCGCAATTTGGACCTGAAAACGGGGTGAAAAAATCTGAGCCTAAAGCCATCCTCATTCAAAATGCTCGTGTTTACGTTTCGCCCAATCAAGTAATAGACCATACGGATCTCTTGATTGTAGACGGAAAAATCAAAGAGCTTGGAAATAATCTTAAAAACAAAGAAGCGCTTGTGTTCGATTATACAGGCAAGACCATTGTTCCGTCTTTTGTCGAGTTGTACACCAACGTGGGATTACCTAAATTGAATTTTAAGGAAGGTGGATTTAGACCGCAATTAGCGAGCGATAAACAAGGTGCTTACTATTGGAATGAAACAATTCACCCAGAATTAAACGCCGCACCATCCTATTCAATTGACGCAAAATCAAATGAACTTTTAATTCAACAAGGATTTGGATTCGCAGTCAGTCATTTTATGGATGGAATGGTTCGTGGAACTGGAGCCTTCATTTCGTTAGGGAACAATGAACCGAATCGACAAATGTTGAAAGGTGAATCAGCACAATTCATGTCTTTTTCGAAAGGTTCTTCCTCTGAAGGATATCCATCCTCTCAAATGGGCGCAATCGCACTTTTACGTCAAGCCTTATATGACCTTCAATTTTATACGTCTTCACCGCAATCGGGATTTTCTATTTCATTGGATGCGTGGTCAAAACAAAGTAAATTGCCGAGTTTTTTCAAAACAGAGGACAAATGGGAGCTCTTACGTGCAGCGAAAATCGCCAAGGAATTTGAGTTAAAACTATGTTACATCGGTAGTGGAAATGAATACGCTGCGCTCGATGAATTGAAGAAATTGAATAGTACCATTGTGATTCCTATTAATTTCCCTGAACCATTTGAAGTGCGTGACTTATATATCGCTCGACAAATTCCGTTAAGCGATTTGAAACATTGGGAATTAGCTCCTTCAAATCCAGTTTTGTTACACCAAAACAACATTCGATTTTGCATCACAAGTAACGGCACCAAAAGCCCAGAGCAGTTTTGGAAAAATTTGAGGTTGTCGATATCGAAAGGATTACCTGTGGAAGCTGCATTGGCTGCATTAACCATTAATCCTGCTAGTGAATTGGGCGTTAGTGATCAACTGGGAACCTTAGAACAAGGCAAATGGGCTAATTTCTCTGTGTTTAGTTCAGATCCCTTTACGACCGAGGCGCAATTAGTGGATTCTTGGATTCAAGGAGATTTAATTCGAGGAAAGGAATTGCCTGGAACAAGTATTGCAGGAAAATACTCCATGCTCATTGATGGCGAAAAATATGATCTGGAAATCGAAGGGTCAAATGAGCGTCCAACAGGGAAAGTAACTTTGGCTGGAAAAACCAATGCTTCTTTACAAGATACCACAACGAAAAAAGTAAGTGTCCAGTTTGTAGAAAACGACATCACATTACAGTTTTCTTCTTTTCAGAAAAACAAACCGGGTATCGTTCAATTACATGGGAAAGTCAGTCGTAATGCAGCTGTTTTTGAAGGTGATGGAACAAATGCTGAAGGGACGTGGATTTCCTGGTCCGGAATAAGAGCGGATAAACCCGCAGAATCGGCAAAAGTAACGGAGATCAAAGCAGACACAGCGTTTGTTGGAAATCCATGGTTGCCGAATATGGCTTTCGGACTAGACAGTAAAGCGACGAATCAAACCATTGTCATCAAGAATGCAACCGTATGGACCAACGAATCTGACGGAATCCTGAAAAATGCATCGGTACTGATTCAAAATGGGAAAATTGCGAAAGTGTCAAAGAACAATTCAATTCAAGTTCCGAATTCAGCGGTAGTTATCGACGGAAAAGGAATGCATCTAACAGCGGGAATCATTGACGAACACTCGCACATTGCTATTTCAAAAGGTGTCAATGAAGGCAGTCAATCAGTCACTTCGGAAGTGAGTATTGCGGATGTTGTGAATCCAGACGACATCAATATTTACCGTCAGTTAGCTGGTGGAGTAACCGCTGCCCAATTATTACATGGTTCGGCAAATCCAATCGGTGGTTGTTCTGCATTAATCAAATTGAAATGGGGTTCCTCACCAGAGGAAATGTTGATTCCAAATGCGCCGAAATTTATTAAATGTGCACTCGGTGAAAATGTGAAACAATCCAATTGGGGCGATTACAGTACGACACGTTTTCCTCAAACGCGTATGGGGGTGGAACAAGTTTTTTACGATGCTTTTTACCGTGCTCGGGAATACAAAGCTGCATGGGAAGCATACAACTTGCACCAAACAATGAATCCACCAAGAAGGGATTTGGAATTGGATGTTCTCGTAGAGATTATGGACAGCAAGCGTTTTGTAACGTGTCACTCATACGTGCAATCTGAAATCAATATGTTGATGCATATGGCCGATTCCATGGGATTCAGAATCAATACATTTACGCACATTCTAGAAGGATACAAAGTAGCGGATAAAATGAAAAATCACGGAGTAGGTGGGTCAACTTTCTCTGATTGGTGGGCCTACAAATACGAAGTGAATGAAGCGATTCCTTACAACGCGAAATTAATGGCTGACCAAGGAGTTGTGGTAAGCATCAATTCGGATGACGCAGAAATGGGCCGACGCTTGAACCAAGAAGCAGCGAAAAGCATTAAATACGGTGGAATGTCCGAGGAGGATGCCTTGAAAATGGTGACCTTAAACCCAGCTAAACTACTTCATTTAGATGACCGAATGGGAAGCGTAAAAGAAGGAAAGGACGCAGATGTTGTTTTATGGTCAGATAATCCATTAAGCATTCAAGCGAAAGTTCAGTTTACTATAGTTGATGGTGCCATTCTATATGATGCGTCCAAAAATGAAGCACTGAATGCACGAAACGAAGCAGAACGTGCGAGAATTATCGCCAAAATGCTTTTATCCAACGAAAACGGGGAAAAGTCGACTCCATTCGTGAAAAAACCAAGAAGACATTACCATTGCGATACCTTGGGTGAAGAGGGAGAAACAGGAGAAAACACACATTGATTATGAAAAATATAGTAACGATTATCAGCCTTTTGTTTTTTGTCCAACTAGGACAAACCCAACGTATTTTAATTATCAATGGAACCGCTCATATCGGCAACGGGGAAGTTGTGGAAACAGCTGCCATTGGTATTTCGAACGGGAAAATTCTATTTGTAAAAAATGCATTAACGAATGCCATTCAGCGAAAAGAGTGGGATACGATTATTGACGCAGAAAACCAACATGTATATCCTGGTTTCGTAGCAGCAAACTCAACACTTGGATTAACTGAAATTGATGCCGTTCGTGCAACGAGAGATTTTAACGATGTGGGAGAATTGAATCCGCATGTTCGAGCTCAAGTGGCGTTCAATGTGGAATCAAGAGTCATTGAAACGGTTCGCTCAAATGGAGTGATGATCGCTCAAGCAAGTCCAAGAGGAGGCATCATTTCCGGATCTTCCGCAGCCATGTTTCTAGCCGGATGGAATTGGGAAGATGCGACGGTATTAGCAGACGATGGAATTCACGTGAATTGGCCAGCAAGTACCCAAGGTGGTGGATGGTGGGCTGAACCAGCACCAAAATCGAGAAACACAAATTATCAAAAGGAAAAACAAACAATCGTTGACTTCTTCCAATTAGCGAAAGTGTATGCGGAAAGCCAAAAAACAATAGAGGATTTGCGTTTGGAAGCAATGAAGGCATGTTTCCAAGGTTCGAAAAGGGTTTATTTCCATGCAGATGGAGTACAACAACTTTTAGATATTATTGAGTTTGTGGAGAAATTCGAGTTGAAATACCCCGTAATTGTTGGCGGATATGAATCGCATTTACTTGGTAAACGATTGAAAGACGCGAAAATTCCTGTGATGTTAAACCGAGTACATAGCTTACCAGAACGCGAGGAAGATGATGTGAACTTGCCTTATTCTTTGCCTTCGTTACTACAAAAACAAGGAATTTTATTTTGCATTCAAAATGCAGGAGACATGGAAGCTATGAATACTCGAAATCTTCCGTTTCAAGCAGGAACAGCCATGGCTTATGGCTTAACTGAAGAAGAAGCATTGCAAGCAATTTCCTTGAATCCGTGTAAAATTATGGGGATTTCAGATCAATTTGGTTCTTTAGAGGTTGGGAAATCAGCAACTTTGTTCATTTCTAAAGGTCCAGCATTGGATATGAAGTCAAATCAAGTGACTTGCTTGGTATTTAACGGTCATATCGAATCCGCTGAAAATTTTCAGTATCAATTGTATCAGAAATACAAGCGAAAATACCAAGGAAAATAAACTGAAATCTGCTTGTAACTTTTGTTGGATGAACGCGTCTTATCTTCGGTGTTATGACGGTAAGTGAGTATAATCAAAGTGTGAAGGACTTTGCAGATCGATTGTATCGGTTTGCATTGAAAAATCTGAATGACTCAGATTTAGCAAAGGATTTTGTGCAGGATGCCTATGAGAAATTGTGGATGAGAATTGATCAAGTAGATAACAACAAGGTTAAATCTTATTTATTTCGAACCGTCGTCAACGCACAAATTGATCGTTCACGAAGAGCAAAATTACAGCAAAATCACCTAGCTTCGATAGATGTACATCAAACACAAGAACAAATGCCATTTGATGTTCAAGAGAAGATCGACGAAGGCGTGAGTCGTTTAACAGAGATTCAACGAACCGTGTTAACACTCAGGGATTACGAAGGATATTCCTATCAGGAAATTGCTGAAATGTCTGGATTGAGTGAGGATCAGGTGAAAGTATATATTTTTAGGGCAAGAAAATTTTTGAAAGCATATATAGGACAAGTAGAAGTATTGATATGAATTGGTCGAAAGAACATTTGGAAGCACGTATGCTGGATGCACTTGAAGGGAGACTTTCGGATGATCAACTCATTCAGCTGCAGCAACTTTTACAGGAGAATCCGGAGTTTGTAGACATGGACGATTCCATGATTTTTATACAAGAAGATGAGTCAATCGAATTTGACCATTCTTCCTTACTTAAAAAGGAGTCCTTCAATCCAACGGCCTATGCAACTGAAGAAGGCACGGACAAAGAAAAAATGTCCATTGCCATGTTAGAAGGAATTTTATCCAATCAGGAAGAAAACGACTTTGAACACTTACTCAAAGTGGATCAAGAATTAAAACAACAATGGGAACTCGTTCAACAAACGAAGTTGCTTCCGAATGCACAAATTAATTTCCCATCCATTGAAACACTAACTAAGGAGAAAGGCAAGGTCATTCCTTTCCGCCAGTATTTTTCCTACGCAGCGGCGGCAAGTATTATTTTTCTTTTGTTTTTGAATTGGCCGAGCCAAGGATCCAAAGCGGAAACAGCTAGTAAGACTACTCAAAAACCGACGAAAGTTGACCAGATGGAAACGAAACCCCCAGTTGCCGCGACGAAAATAACCATGGGCAATGTAGCTAATCAGTCCAAGGATAGAGTTGTTGAACATGTGGATCCAAGACCAAATGACACGCGCGATTGCATCGTTCAAGAGGTTTTTCCTGAAGTCGAACAAATTCCAAGTGCGCAGTCGATGTACTTGACCCCACCGATTGTAGATCCGATTGAATTAGCAGCGGTGAATCCAAGTACAGAACCCATCAATACGGTAAACAGCGCCAAAGGCAATGAGCCAATTGGAATCCGTGAATTTGTTATTCAAAAAGGAAATGAAAAGTTATTCGGAACAGCGAAACCGAGTACGGCGGAAAAATACACTTCCATTGCGAATTACCTAGCCCAAACAACAAAGATCCCGATTACCTACAAGGAAAAAGAAGATGAAAAGGTGAAGACCACCTATTTTAAATTAGGATTTATCACGATTGAAAGAAAACAAACGAAAAAATAAAAAAAGACCTGTAACAATTGAATTTAAAACACGTCAAAGGACTATCAAAACAAATCAAAATATGAAACAATTAGTACTATTTGGAATCTTGAGCTTGGCACAAGTTACTTTCGCTCAAAAAGACATGACCAAGCGTATTGTGCAAATCAAAGGAAATGACACAACGGTTATTGTGATCAGTGAACGCATGGACAAAATGGATTCAATCCTAACGGAGGAGATGAAAAAAATCTACATGTCAGATTCAATGATGACACGTGTAGATGTATTTTTGGAGATGGATTCAACGATGATTTCCCAAGACGGCGAAGCACCAATAGACTCCATCAAAGTGAAAATCGGAAACATGAAAATTGTCATTCTTGATGACCGAAACGGAGATGTAAAAGGTCAAAAACGAATGATTATCGATGAACGTGTGATTATTAATGAAGACCGTGATATCTCGTTTCAAGATGAGGATTTTCAAGACGACGATTGCAATAACTGCATCTCACAAACAAACAATGCTGTATGGTCCGGGTTTGGTTTAACGGCTAACGGATACTTAAATGCACAAAATCAATTGGCTACTGGAAGTGAATCAGGCTTCTTAGAGTTGGATCCGGCAAGAAGCATTGGTGTTCAATTAAATTTATTTGAAAAACGATTTCCGATAATTAAAGATTATTTAGGAATAACAACAGGATTAGGGATTCAGTGGAACCGCTATTCGTTGAAAGGAAATTATGACATTACAGCTACCAATGACACGATTTTTGGAGTTGAGAATACAACAATAAATTATTCTAAAAATGTCTTGAGCTCTGCTTACCTTCAAGCTCCGTTATTACTTCAAATCAACACGAATAAAAACCCAAGTGAATCATGGACAATTGCTGCGGGTATTGTCGGAGGAATTAGAGTAGGTGGTTTACACAAAACCAAATGGGAAATCGATGGCAACGAAAACAAAGACAAAACGAAAGATGACTTTAATTTCCGTCCTTTCTCCGCTTCTTTGATGGCATTAGTTGGTTACGGAGATTGGAACTTATATATGACTTACAACTTGACAGACGTCTTTAACGAAGGATCCGCTCTGTCATTGCGTGGTGTGAACGCTGGAATTTTACTCTCGTTTTAACAAATACCTCTTATCACCACCATAAATGAAGCGACGGCGCAAAGATTTCTTTGCGCCGTTTCTTTTTGAGCAATTTTCCGTTTATTACTTCAGACAGATTCGTGCCTTTCCGTGTTGATTTGTATATTTGCCACACTGAATAACAAAACTAAAAGAACGATGAGTTCATTTGACCATAAAACTATTTCTTGGGACGCATTTCGATTGATGTGTACCGCAAAAACAATGGCGGAGAAATATGAGCAAAACAAAGAAATCACTTCTAAGTATGTTCATGCAACTTCCCGCGGACACGAAGCCATTCAGTTGGCTGTTGGGATGCAATTAAAAGCACAAGATTGGGTTTCTCCATATTACAGAGACGATAGTATTTTACTTGGAATTGGCATGAAGCCCTACGAACTGATGCTGCAGGTGTTTGCAAAGAAAGATGATCCGTTTTCTGGTGGAAGAACGTATTATTCTCATCCATCTTTAAACCGTGAAGGATTCCCCAGGATTCCACATCAATCTTCAGCTACTGGAATGCAGGCAATTCCAACAACAGGAATTGCGATGGGGATTCAGTACAAAGAAAAAACAGGTATTGCTGAATGGGACTTGAATGACGCACCAGTTGTTGTTTGTTCATTGGGTGACGCGTCTTGTACAGAAGGCGAAGTTTCCGAAGCTTTTCAAATGGCGGCATTGAAACAATTCCCTATCGTTTATTTGGTACAGGACAATGGCTGGGACATCTCTGCAAATGCAAAGGAAACACGTGCTCAAGATATTTCGGAATACGCGAAAGGATTTCATGGCATCGAAGTCCGCTCTATTGATGGCAGTGATTTCTTAACGAGTTTTGAAACAGTTCAAGAAGTATTTGACATCGTACGCAAAGAACGACGTCCTTTTATCATACATGCAAAGGTTCCTTTGCTCGGACACCACACATCCGGAGTACGTAAGGAATGGTACCGAGATGATCTGGAAGAAGCAGCGAAAAGTGATCCATATCCAAAACTGAAACAAGCGGTACAAGATTTAGGACACAGTTTGGCTGAAGTTATTAACATGGAATCCGCTGTGCGAAAAGAAATCGATGAAGCATACGATCAAGCATTGAATGCGGAGGATCCATCTTTAGATAGTGTCACTGATTTTATTTTTGCTCCGACTCCAGTAACGGAGGAGGTAGGCGAGAGAGAGCCAAGTGGAAAGAAAAAAACGGTCATGGTCGATTCGGCACTTTTTGCTGTTCGTGAAATCATGTCGAAACATCCAGAAGCCTTGCTTTATGGTCAAGATGTTGGTGGACGCTTGGGCGGAGTTTTTCGCGAAGCAGCGACATTGGCACAAACCTTTGGTGACGACCGTGTATTCAACACACCAATTCAAGAAGCATTTATCATTGGTTCCACAGTTGGTATGTCCGCTGTTGGACTTAAGCCATTCGTGGAAGTTCAATTCGCAGATTACATTTGGCCAGGATTAAATCAGTTATTCACAGAAGTTTCCCGTTCATATTATTTGTCCAATGGAAAGTGGCCAGTGAGTGCCGTGATTCGCGTGCCAATCGGTGCGTATGGATCCGGCGGACCTTACCATTCTTCTAGTGTGGAGTCTGTACTAGCAAATATCCGAGGGATAAAAGTAGTGTATCCATCAACTGGAGCTGATTTAAAGGGACTTTTGAAAGCAGCATATTACGATCCAAATCCTGTGGTCATTTTAGAACACAAAGGGTTGTATTGGTCAAAGATTCCTGGAACAGAAGGAGCAATGTCCATAGAGCCAAGTGAGGATTACATGATTCCAATCGGGAAAGCACGCATTGTTCAAACCGCGTCAGATGAAAAACGTTTAGCGGGAGAGTCCATTGGTGTCATTACCTACGGTAGAGGAGTTTATTGGAGCATGGAGGCTGCAACGTCATTTGAAGGACAAGTGGAAATCTTAGATCTTCGCAGCATCAATCCACTTGACATTGAAGCAATGGGTGCATTGTGTGAACGTCATGGAAAAATTCTCTTGGTAACAGAAGAGTCAATCGAATGCACCTTTACACAAGGATTAGCAGGAAGATTGCAACGATCTCATTTTACATCGCTAGATGCACCAATTGAAATTGTAGCGTCTGTTGATACGCCAGCAATTCCATTGAATGGAGCACTTGAGGCAGAACTTTTGCCAAATGCAACGAAAGTAGCGGAAGGAATGAGAAAATTATTGAACTTTTAAACGTAAGAAATGAAATTTAAAGAAATTATTGGGGCAGTTGAAACGTTTCACGATTCTTTCGGAATTGAAAATCATTATGAATTAAAGTCTGATCTGACGGAGAAAGAAGTCCAATTGCGTTTTGACTTAATGAAAGAAGAAAACGAAGAGTACTTAGAAGCAGCACTGAATGGAGACATGGTTGAAATTGCAGATGCACTAGGAGATCAATTGTACATTCTTTGCGGAACGATTTTAAGACATGGACTACAAGATAAAATCTTAGAGGTTTTCGAGGAAATCCAACGCTCCAACATGAGTAAGCTAGATGCCGATGGAAAACCAATCTACCGTGAAGACGGAAAGGTGTTAAAGTCTGACCGCTATTTCAAGCCAAATATTGCGGCTATTTTGAATAAATAGAGTTTTACACGGAATCGTTTTCATTTCTTTTTAGATACCTGGAGATTGCCTTTGGAATGATGTTTAGTTTTGTTGTACAAAGACAATAGAATGAACGATATCTCTATATATTTCCAAGCCGTTAATGATAGTGAATCTTGGCAAGGACAACAACTTGGTGCGTATATCACCAAAAACCTATTTGATTTTCCTGAACTGGAGAAAAATAGTTGTGCATTATTCTATGTTCCTGAATTTAGGGGGAGTGGTGCGGAGAATAAGTCATTAGCATCAAAATTCCGTGAAGCCTTTTACACATTGCACCATGAACAAGATTGGAAAAGTCCAATTTATGATTTAGGTGACATCCTTCCAGGAAACACCTTGGAAGATACCTACTTCGCAGTTTCGAAAGTGGTTGAGGAATTAGTAAAAAACCAAATCATACCTATTATCATCGGTGGAAGTCAAGATTTAACTGTGGCTATGTATACCGGTTATGAAAAACTGGAACAGCTCGTAAATATCTGCTCCATTGATCATTCACTAGACCTGGGTTCTCCAGAAGAAGAAATTCATGCGAATGGATATTTAAGTCAAATTCTATTAAAGCGTCCATGTTACTTGTTTAACCATGCGAACATTGGCTTGCAAATTCCATATGCAAGTGCGACAGAATTCGATTTGTTTGAAAAGCTCTATTTCGATATTTGTCGACTCGGTGAGTTTAATCAGGATTTCACGAAAGCTGAACCTCACATTCGTAATGCCGACATCATTAATGTAGATTTTCAATCCGTAAAGGGATCCGAAACGATAAATACGAAAGGAATTCCAAATGGATTTTATGCAGAACAAATGTGTCAGATTGCCCGTTACGCCGGAATTGCGGATAAAGTAACGTCCTTCGGGATTTTTAATTTCGAAAGCGTTAATCCAATGTCCGATAAGTTACTTGCTGAAATCATATGGTACTTTATCCAAGGTACAATGTCTAGGAAAGGGGATTTCCCCATTGGAAGTAAATCAGAGTACACGCGTTTTACGGTGTTCTTAGAAGATGCTGGACGAGAAATCATCTTCTTTAAAAGCAATAAGTCAGCGCGATGGTGGATGGAAGTTCCTTATCCGCCTCAAAGTGGAACCAAATACGAACGACACCACATGGTCCCATGTAATAAATCAGATTATGACAATGCCATGAAGAATGAAATGCCAGATCTGTGGTGGAAAACCTATCAAAAACTCGGATAAGAGGAGTATTAAATTCTCTTTTCGTTTTATTTTTACATTTAAATTTCTTATTTTAGCACCTTAAAATAGTATTTTCCTCGCAGGATTTGCTGTTTTATACATGTTAAATAAACCATATGCTATTGAAAACCAAGCTATTAACTATCTTGTTAGTTGCAGTAATTGGATCTGTCCAAGCGCAACAAGATAAGCTCGTTACTCACTTTATTTTTGATAAAATGAGTATCAATCCGGGTAAAACAGGTCTTGACTTGTACAATGGAATTTGTGCGACGTCAATTTACAGAAACCAATGGGACAAAGTCAATGGGGCGCCAAATTCGGCCATCTTGAACATTGAGTCGAATTTATCTCGATTCTTGCCAGGTGGAATTGGCATCAATTTCTACCACGATGCAATTGGTTTTTCTCGTCAAAACAATCTTCTTCTTAATTATTCTTACCCAGTCCAAATTGGACGCGCTGGTGTCCTGGGTGTTGGAGTAGGTATTGGAATTATGAACTATGGAATGGATCCAAGTTGGGTTCCACCTACTTCAGTTCTTGACCCTACTTTACCTGTGGGATTTGCTGCAACTTCAGTAGATGCCAATTTCGGTTTGTATTTCCAAGCAAAAAACTACTATGTTGGTGTTTCCTCAACTCACCTAACTGAGTCTGAATTAACAAAAGCGGTGGCAAACGTAACCCAAAGCTACCAAACAGCTCGTCACTACTATTTAATGGGTGGGTACAAGTTTAAGGATGTAGCGAATGGAACAATCGATGCGCAAATGTTAGTTCGCACCGATTTAATTAAGTTCTCAGCAGACTTGAATGCGCGTTACCTATTTAAAATGGACGGTAAAGATGCATACGGTGGATTGTCGTTTAGAACATCTGATGCAATTGCAGTGATGTTAGGTTATTCCCCAATACCGAAATTTCAAGTTGGATATTCTTACGATATTACCGTAAATAAATTAGCAAGTATTTCTCGTGGATCTCACGAGATGGTGGTGAAATATTGTTATTTCATACCACCACCTCCGAAGACGAAAGCGAGACACCCACGTATGTTGTAGTAGACGTACAAAATATAATGTAACCATTTTTATAGTTCTTACGTTATACCCCAAGTTAAAAGAATCCTGTAGCAAGGTAATTTGGATAATGGCAGAACCAAAAACAAAAGAATGAAAAAATTAATTAGTTTTTTATTTGTACTAACTTTCTTATACTCTTGTAGTGATGTAGAAGGAAATTTAGTAGGTGTGAGTGGTAGAGACACCTGGTACCCAGACGTTCTAGGACCTGGAAAAATGCCTTTAGGAATGGTTTACGTTCCTTCTGGTGCCTTTCAGTCCGGTGAAGACGATGAGGATATCATGGGAATGCATACCGCACGCAAAAAAACAGTGTCTGTTCCAGCTTTCTACATGGATGCTACGGAAATCTCTAACAATGAGTACCGTCAGTTTGTTCATTGGGTGCGTGACTCTATTGCACGTGAGAAACTGTACAGAAGAAGTTTCGATGAAGAAGCAGAACGTTGGGTAAATGTTCCTGATAATTTCTTTAAAGAGCCATATCGTACACTGATGAATATGGGTTCTGATATTCAAGGGGGTAATACGTCATTCCAATTATTTATGGATTCAACCAACAACGCAAATGCGGATCAAACGTATTTGACGATGATGGGAACATACGACAAAGGAAAAGGTAAAGGGAAAAAATTAGTGAATGGTTTCCAATATGACCAAAAGAAATATGGTATCACTTCTTCACCTGACCAAAAAATTGATGTGGTGATGTCTGATGACGATTTAAGAGGTATTTTCCAAATGTATAGTGGTGCTTCGAAGAAAAACGCTCCGGACAAACAAGCTAAAGGTGGTACGGCAAAAACGACGTACAATCAAGGTGGGCGTATAGAAAATCGTAAGTACTTCACATTAAACTGGGCTGAACCAGTTGACTATGAAGACCCAGAGATTGCTTTCTTATTGTCTGATATGTATTACAGTGCAGATGAAAGCTTCTACAAAAGAAGAGAAATCGATACACGTTTATTGTTCTTTGATTACTTCTGGATCGATTACAAAGAAGCCGCTCGTCGTGGAAAAGTTATTACAAAAGCAATCGATGCACGTAAATCTTTCGCTTACGATAGTTTGAATGGAGAAGCTTCTAATAATATCTATAAAAGAGATCGTCGTGAACCTCTAGGAAAAGATTACAAATCAAATGACCAACACCGTTCAACATTGTATACAGTTGATCAAAACACAAACAAAGTTTGGGTAGATACAACATTATATGTTGATCAGTGGGCTGAAGGAGTAACGAAAATCAACGATACAAACTCATTGAAAGGGTCGATTCTTGCTAATCCAGGTCAAGATTTAGACTTAGGATTTACAGACAGTAAAGGACAACACAACGCCATTCGTGGGCATACAGATAGAAGTCGTTTCATTATCAAGGAGCGTATCAACATTTATCCAGATACACTTTGTTGGGTTAGAGACTTTACGTATGCGAATCATACGCCAATGGCTCAAAACTACTTCTGGAATACTGCATATGACAATTACCCAGTTGTTGGTGTAACATGGCCACAAGCGAAAGCATTCTCAGTTTGGAGAACCCAAATTTTCCATTCTTGGTTGCAATCAAATGGTGACTTGTTTGTAAACGATTTCCGTTTGCCAACTGAAAGTGAGTGGGAGAGAGCAGCACGTGGAGATTTGGACATGGCGCAATATCCTTGGGGTGGTCCATACATCAGAAACGCAAGTGGATGTTTCTTGGCAAACTTCAAACCAATGAGAGGTCGTTACTTCGAAGACGGTGGATTCTACACAGTGAAAGTTTACTCGTACAATCCAAATGGATTTGGTTTGTATTGTATGGCTGGAAATGTGGCTGAATGGTGTTCAACAGCTTATGATCCATCAGCGTACGAATTCGAAACGGACATGAGTGCGGATTATGAATACGACGCGAAAGATGGTGATCATCCAGCTAAAAAACGTAAAGTAACACGAGGTGGTTCGTGGAAAGATATTGGGTTCTATCTAATGAACAGTACACGTTCATATGAATACCAAGACACAGCTAAATCTTATATTGGATTTAGAAACACAATGACTCACTTGGGTCGTGGTGGTAAAAATATCGAAGCGGAGAACGGAGAAGAGATCCAAAGCGATATTACAATTAAGTAATCAATGTTAATCTATAGTTTAATTTAAAATCAAAAGTTATGAGTGGTAATGGTGGTTTTTTTGCTTCAAGAAAGTACAAGTTATTTGTTAAATACCTTTCTGGATTTGGAGCATCGGTGGTAATTGTTGGTGCGTTATTTAAGATCATGCACTGGCCTGGATGTGATGCGATGTTGATCGCAGGGTTGTTGACAGAGGCGGGGATTTTTGCATTTATTGCACTTGAACCAATGCACGAGGATCCAGATTGGACACGTGTTTTTCCTGAGTTAGCAGTACAAGAAAACAATGAAGACAATCGTCTTTTACCTTTATTGAAAAAAGGTGGATTAGGTGGCGGTGGTGCTGCAGACGGTCTTGCAAAAGAATTAGACAAAGCAGGAATCGATTCAGCGTTACTTTCACGTTTGAAAGACGGAATGTCAAATTTAGCTGACAACGCAAAATCTCTTGGTGCGGTAGCAACAGCTGCTGGAGCAACAGATTCTTATGTTAAAAGTTTAGAAACAGCTTCTGCTGGATTGACAAAATTAACTGATCAATATGCAGCTTCTGCACAAGCAATTGCTGGTATCGCAGGTGAAGGACAAGGAAACTTCGGTTCTGAAATGCAAAAATTAGGTCAAAACCTTGGTGCATTGAACAATGTGTATGAATTACAGTTGAAATCTTCTCAAGACTACTTAGACTCACTAGGTCAAATGAGTGCTCTTCAAGAAAACATTAAAAATATTATGACGGATCTTGCTGCTTCAGCAAAAGATACGGCATCTTACCGTGAAAACATGTCCATGTTGTCTCAAAACTTAACTGATTTGAATAACGTATATGGTAACATGTTGAAAGCTATGAGAGCTTAATTTTAGTACGTACTAATTTTATTTAATTACAAACAAACTAAAAGCTAGAAATTATGGCAGGTGGTAAGGAAACCCCAAGACAGAAGATGATTGGTATGATGTACCTCGTTTTGACTGCTCTTCTTGCATTGAACGTTTCCAAACAAATTTTGGATGCATTCGTTGCGATTGAAGAGAACATTCAACGTGGGAGCATTACACAATTAGAGCGCGGTAACGCTGCAAAAAGTGCCTTGATCGAAGAAATGAGTTCAACGGCAAAAGATGAATCAGGTAAAGCAAAAATCGAAAAAATCAAAAAATACCTAGGTATGATTGAGAAAATCGATAAAGAAGCTGGTTCATTAATCAAGTACATCGACGACATCAAGTTAGAAATGATGGAGAAGGCGAAAGAAGATGTAAAAACGGTAAAAGCGGATGATGAAAAGGTGATTGTATGGAAAAAATACGATCCTAAATTCCCTCTTCAACCAACACGTTTGAATTTAATGGCTGTTCAAGCAAAGGATCAATTTGATATTCCTATGCACGAAATCGTTGGTTCTGAAATCACAAAGTTAGATCCAACTAAGCATGGAGTTAAATTGTGGAAGCAATATAACGGTTTCCGTAAATTTATTGTTGAGCAAACCGGAACATACCGTGAAGGGGAGAAAAACAATTGGAAAGTAAAGGTTACGGATATTAATGATAACATGCCTAACCTGAAATTGCAAGAGAAAATCGCTGCAATGATTAATGCAAAATCGAATAAAGTGAATCCTGAGGATGTAGAAGTTCTTTTAGGACTTTACCAAGAGTTAACGAAAATCGAATTTGCTGATCACCATGAACAAAAGAATATCCATTGGATGGGACGTACATTTGACCACGCTCCGATGGTAGGTGCCTTAGCTTCATTGTCTTCTTTGCAAAATGAGATTTTAAGTGCTCGTGCGAAAGCAGTAAACTTATTGAAAAGTAAAGTAACTGTGGGAGAGTTCTCTTTCAATAAAATTCAAGAACTAGTTTCTGGTCCAGGTGTGGCTACAGAGGGTGAAGAAATTGAATTAAAAGTGACGATGGCTGCTTACGATTCAGATAACAACCCTGAAGTAACTGGTTCAGGTTCTATCGTTGTAAAAGACGGTGTTGGAACAGTTAAAACGAGAGCTTCTGGTCCTGGGGAAATGAATCTTAGTGGAACAGTAATGATCCGCAACAAGTCAGGTGTTGAATACAGACGTCCTTGGTCTTGGAAAGTGGCAATCGCGAAACCACAAGGATCGATTTCATTGCCTGAAATGAGCGTTCTTTACAAAGGTTGGAATAATAAAGTTGTGCCAGTTGTGGCAGGAATGGTTAGTTCGGATATCACTGTGAATGGTGGTACAAAAACAAAAGCTTCTTGGACAGATGCAGATGGGAACAAATACAATGGATTCTATGTAAACATAACAGGTCCTTCGAAATTTGTAACGATTACTTTGTCAGGTAAAGATAAAGATGGAAAGTCTAAAAGCTTTGGTACGTTTAAGTACAAAGTGAAACCTTTCCCAAGTGCACAGTTACAAGGAACAACGATCTCAAAAACTACTGGTTTCAAAGCGGTTGTTAGTTTAGGTCCAGATAGTCCATTTACAGGAGTAGGATTTACGGTAATGGGTGGTGAGGTTTCAATCGGAAACGAAACGATTCCTTTCTCAGGTGACCGTGTTCCTTCAAGTGTAGTAGCTAAAATTAAAGCAGGTAAGAAAATTGCGATTGATGTAACCTACAAAAGAACAGGTACAGCAACTCCATCGATTGCCTCAGGAGTTCTTAAGGTAGTTCCTTAATAGTGATAAATTAAAAGAAATGCGTATGAAAAATGTATTGTTGGTTGTCGGATGTATGTTTGCAGCAGTAAGCTATAGCCAAGATCGTCCTCAAAGAGGACCCTATAATACATTGCCCAATGGGGTAAAAGACGGGGTCGTAATTAAGGAGGAAGTTCCTGTAAGACAAGCTGTTCAACCAGAACATGTTCGCGAAGCGGACTTAGTTTGGTCGAAACGTGTGTTTTCTCGAATTGATTCTCGTGAAAAGATTAATCATGATATCTTTTTGCCTTATGATTACTTTGATGGTGATTTAGCCTCTGGTTCATCTTACCGTCCGTCCTCGCCTAACGACATCGATGATCCTACATGGAACAAAGATCAACGTCGTTGGTCCCTTTGGACAATCATGTTACGTCACCTTATGTTGGGAGATTTAACAATGTACCGCGTTTCTAGTGAATTTTATCCGGATGTTGAGGATGGATTCAGCTTTAAGTATCCAATTGCACACCAAGGTCAAAACGACTATTTTGAGGTAAAAAAATACCGTAACGAAATTAACGGTGTGGTTACTTCAGGTGGTATTGGTCCTAAATTACGTATTTACCGTCCAGTTTCTGAAGATACGCTTGACATTGTTAAGACTGATCAAACATTAACAGCTTACTTGGATTCATTGCGTTCTGATCCTGATTACGAAGATTTATTCGGAATTGAAATCACGAAATTGCAAGAATGGTGGGATTTTGCTTCTGTGAACTCTCCGGTACGTAAAGATGGTATTACGATGTACATCCCTTCTAACAATATTGTTGCTTACAACATTAAAGAGGATTGGTTTTTTGATAAAGAACGTTCTATGTTCCTTCAAAAAATAATTGCTATCGCTCCAGTTGCAAGGTATACGTATGAGGAACCAGGAGAAGGCGAATTGCCAACTCGTGGTGAATTACTTGTCTATGATCAATCAGGAAAGCCATTTCTTTTCAGTTCGACAGGAAATACATTTGAAGAGTATGAAGGTCGTGTAGAAGAACGTGAGATGTTCTGGATTTATTTCGATGAGTTACGCAACGTAATCATTAACTATTACGTGTACAACGACCGAAATGATGCACAATGGATGTCTATGGACGATTTGTTCTGGAAACGTAAGTTTAACTCTACAATCTACAAAGTATCTGATAAGTTTGATCGTGAGATTCAAGATTATAAATATGGTGTGGATGCATTGTATGAGGCAGAAAGAATTAAAGAAGATATGCGTAAATGGGAACACGATTTATGGCATTTCTAAAATAATCGAATAAGTTGAAAGCCCCGTTGTGAAACGGGGCTTTTTTATTTTAATTTTGTAAGGTGAAGTGGATAGGAAATAGAATCAGTTTTGTTGACCAACGTACGAAAACGACAATCGTAGTGGACCCAGAAAAAAACCTGTGGATCAATGCAATTATGGGTTCGTGGCTTGCCATGTGGTATGCAATTGGAGGAACTGTTTTTTGGGCACTCAATGTAATGCCTCTCAAAGAACAGGAAGTTATCATCTTATGGGTTTTTGTGGTGTTCTGGTGCTATTATGCGTTCAGAGTAACGAAATCATTTCTTTGGATCATGTTCGGACAAGAATTCATCAAGATTGATGACCGTGCCTTTCATTTGAAAAAAAGCATCTTATCCTATGGGAAATCTTATCCATATTATTTCGATAACATCAAGAATATGACCTACGAAATCCCAAAACAAGGTTCCATTCAGGGTATTTGGGAATCTTCACCATGGATTAATGGTGGGGAACGTTTTTCCTTTGATTATTTCCAAAAGAAAATAACTTTCGGAAGAAAATTATCCGAAAAGGAAGCCAAGTTGCTGTCACAACTGATAACAAAGAAAATTCAAGAACGCGCAAAAAATTAATATGTACGGATCAATCAAACAATTTTTATCTGAAGAGTTAAGTTCAATCGAAGAAAATGGACTCTTAAAGAAAGAACGAATCATTACAAGTCCGCAAGGAGCACAAGTAACCATTTCAACGGGTGAAGAGGTTGTTGTCATGTGTGCAAACAATTACTTGGGGCTATCATCACATCCAGACGTAGTATCCGCGGCTAAAAACGCGTTGGATACACATGGATTCGGAATGTCTTCCGTACGATTTATTTGTGGCACGCAGGACATTCACAAAGAATTAGAAGCCAAAATTGCACAGTTCTACGGGACAGAGGATACGATTTTATATGCAGCTGCCTTTGATGCAAATGGAGGCGTTTTTGAACCCTTGTTTACCGAACAAGATGCAATCATTTCAGATGAATTAAATCATGCTTCCATTATTGATGGAGTAAGATTAGCGAAAGCAGCTCGTTACCGCTACAAGCATTCAGACATGGCTGATTTGGAACAGCAATTAATCAAAGCACAAGACCAACGTTTTCGAGTAATCGTAACTGATGGTGTATTCTCTATGGATGGTGACATCGCCAAAATGGATCAAATTTGTGATTTAGCCGATAAATACGACGCACTTGTCATGACAGACGAATGTCACTCCGCTGGATTTATCGGAAAAACAGGTCGTGGTGTTCCGGAACATTGTGGCGTAATGGACAGAGTAGACATTATAACAGGAACACTTGGCAAGGCTTTAGGTGGTGCAATGGGTGGATATACCACAGGGAAAAAGGAAATTATTGACATGTTACGTCAACGTTCTCGTCCGTATTTATTTTCGAATTCCCTGGCACCAGCAATTGTGGGCGCATCGATTAAAGTTTTCGATATTCTTAGCTCAACGACTGAATTAAGAGATCGCCTTGAAGAAAATACGCACTATTTTAAAAAACAAATTATCGAAGCAGGATTCGACATCAAACCTGGAGACTCTCCGATTGTACCCATTATGCTTTACGACGCGGCTCTTTCTCAAAAGTTTGCTAATCAATTACTAGATGAAGGTGTGTATGCCATCGGATTCTTTTATCCCGTTGTTGCAAAGGGACAAGCACGCATTCGAACACAAATTTCTGCGGCTCACACACAAGCAGATTTGGATAAAGCGATTGCCGCCTTTATCAAAGTAGGAAAGAACTTGAATGTTATCTAAGGATAAAAACTTTGTTATTACTTTGTATGATAATAAGTCGTTTTCTGACTTAGATCAATTAGACATTCAACATGTAGTGAAAGGACAAAAAAATTTGTCCTTTTTTATTTTGTCCTTTTTTTCAAAATTAAATGGTCAATTTCAAAATAGACATTCTTTGAATTCCCAACTAAAAAGCAATGGTATTCACAAGGAAACGGTTGTGTCTTAAAACTTAAGTTGACATGAATTGCTTTTTTTGATATTCCAGGAAAGGATGCGATTCCCCTGTTATAAAACCATGTAACTGCCTTTGTTTCTGGGTGAATGAATTCAAGGTAACAAACGTGAGCAATTGGTTTGCTCCAATCAGGGTAGTAGTCAAAGGATAAGTCGTACCATTGATCTGGTTCTGTCTGAGTAGAATCAAGGGTTAAAATGGTGTTGTAATTTTCTATTAAGCCATGAAAACGTCCCTGTTTCACCATGGATCCCCAGTGTTTTTTGTCATCAAACTCATCCTTTGCTAAAACTTTATATGAAAACGAATCTTTCCATTTACGATTTTGTTTTTCTAGGAGTTTCAGTTCGACAAAATCGTTTTTATAATAGGCTTTGCTCTCATCATAGACTAATTGCTCATCTTCAGCATATAGTCCGTTTTCAAGAGGATGAACAAGCAATAAAGAATGCTCAACTTTTAATCGATTGGTTTCCTTCAAATTAAAAAACTGAAAATAACGCAAGGTTTGTTCTTTGGAAGTTCTTCCCATCATGACCGCATTGATTGGAATCCCAGTATGTGCAGAAAGTAAAAAAGTATGCATGAGGACCTCATTCGTTGCCGCCTTACCAAAGGTCTCTGATCCAATATGAAACCATGGCATTGGAAGAATTGCTTGGTATTTTCCCTTTCCCTTTTCACTGATTTGGATGAGTTGTTTCTGTTCGTTATTCAAGTTTTTCAGTTGAAATAAGTTCGCACTAAAAGAAGGTGGAATAGGGAGTAAGTTCCAAGCTTCAACGATTTGTAGACCGAAGAAAAGGGAAACAACTGTGGCAGCAAAAAAGGAAGTTCTTTTATTCTTTTTTGAAATATTGCGGTATAGATGTGATAACAAAACGATGCCCAATATTCCAGCAACATAGTAAAATGGCCAAGAGAATCTTCCGAGTGCCCTAAATTGTTTAAGGAATGGAATGAATTCTAACCAGTTTGGATTTCCATTAAATGGAAAACCAAACGACAAGATCAACAGAATACTTGCTCCAAAAAAGGAAAGGAGTAGAGAATGGTGCAAGGTGTTTAGCGAACGAAATCGATTTCGAATATGAGGGATTATCGTGATAAATCCTACGAAAAGCATTAGAATAGTCAAATATCCCAGGTATGTTTGTCCTTCCCAACCAACGTCGTCGAAATTTATAAATGATTGCAGCCAACGGTGCAAAGAGCCAGTTGGAGGCAGGAAGATACTTTTCCAATGTGCTTGGTATTCAAAAAAACCATAGGGATTCACAGGTCTATCTCTTATGTGATCAGTCAACTTCAGAAAAACTTGCAAAAAGATAACAGGTGTTACTACCGGAACAAAGTCTGATAAACGTTTCTTCCATGATACTTTTTGAGCTTGTTGAAACAGCCAATCCAGTCCATAAAACAAGGTGATAATGAATCCTAAATAGGGGTGCATGAAATACCAAAACAATTGGTTCAATAAGGAAAGCGACAGCCATTTTATGTTGCTTACATCTTCTTTGTATCGTATTAAAATATACCATGATAGCGGAAAAAATAGTGAGTAAGCGAGGCTAAGGTGACTGAATAACCTGGGGAATTGCGGTTGAAGGAGAAAAAGGGAAAATGCACCTAAAAGAGCAATCCACGTTTCCGTTTTCATTTTTTTGAGGATCAAATAAATGAAAAGTGGCGTGAGCCATAGACTCACCACCAAACTTAAGTGAATCAATGCAATTCCGTATGGCTTTAAGAAAGGAAGTATTTGAACGAACCAGGCAATTAGCGGGAATCCATCTGTAAACATGTAATGTTCCCCATGTGGGTAATTCATTCCGGTGAAGTGAATGAGTGAATCATCGAAATGGGTATGAAAGTAAAAGCAATAATAACTTTTTAATCCATCTCCACCTCCCGACAAAAGAATGTCATTTGGATGAAAAATCAAATCAGGAAGTTGCCATATTAGAAAACAAGCGCTAATGAACAGAAGCAAGGCTTTTGATCGATTTCGATGAAGATAAAAATATGCTTGTTTCAACTAGATATGTTTTGGTTAATTAATTCAAAAGATGAGGGGGTATTAGATTTATTATTCATTCCAAAGATCAGTTCTAAATGGAATTAACGGCAAACCGACACTGTTTTTCACATTCCCCACTTGGTAGTTTTTAAAACAGTATCGAAGCGCATGAAAAGTTGTCCCCGTGTTAAGTGGAATAATGATGGTATTTTTCTCTGTTCCAATTTTAGCGGAAACAGGATGGAATTCATGCAAGCTATCCCCAAGCTCGAATCCGATGATCGCACCGTCATGCTGAAGTCCTTCGTAGGTGTTTTCAAAAAACAAGATCACTGAATCATTATGTATTTCGTGTCGATTAAAGCTGGGTGATTGTGCTTGAATGGTGTCGTAGTCATAGGTTTCCAGAAGGGACAAATTCCCTATTCTTTCTCCAATCGTTCGTTTATTTGATGGGTGAATACAGTTCGTTTCATTTTCAGGTACTAAATCATTCGTTGAAACGATTCCTGCATGTGCAAGTTTATGTGTGGCGATGTATTGTGCTTCTCGGATTTTTGCTGGTTCACTGACACTTTCATATAGGTAAGGAGCAATTTCTACCACATAAAAGGGAAGCTCTGGATTGTCGAACGTAAAACGCCAAAGATAAGCGAGGTCCTGAAGTTTTTGCGCATACGTTGACGATCGTCCCACATTTCCTTCTCCTTGGTACCAGACAATTCCTTTGATTTGATAATTCCGTAGCGGCCTGATCATTCCTTGAAACATCACACAAGGTCGCAATTGGCTTAAAGAATCCGGGATATTCGCAGTTGCTGGATAGTCTGCAAATTTTTGAACAATTGTTTGGTTCAGCCAGCCTTCAACGGTTGATCCGCCGTAGCTGCTGTTTATAATCCCTACCGGACAGTTCAGTGTTTTTTGAAGTTGCTGCGCATAGGTGTATCCGACAACGCTAAATGCGGGCATGTTTTTTGGATTGCTGAGTAACCATTTTCCTTTGATTGCATTCGTTGGGGTATAGGAAGCCGTTTTGTCCACATTGAACATTCGGATGCCACTTTCTTCAGTTGCAGACTCCATCTCTTCTTTGGCATTGGCTATGGGCTGATTACGGTATCCTGAATAGGTCATCGCCATATTGGATTGACCTGAACACAACCAAACTTCGCCAATCAGGATATTTGTCAAGGTAAGAGGAAGGCCATCACTGATCGTAATACTTTGCTTTTCGAAAGTGCCTTTTGGAGTAAAAATGCTCAGTTCCCATGTTCCATCTGCTTTGGACGCACAAGAGAAAAGCGTGTTGGTCCAGCTCACCCGAACACTGATGGGTTTTTTAGTAGTACTTGTTCCCCATAGCTTCACCACACTTTTTTGTTGTAAGACCATATTGTCACTTAGTATCGTTGGTAATTTGATAGCCGCGTGGACATGCAATTGAAACAGAAGCAGGAAGGTGAAATAGCTAAACTTTTTCATTGAAATGAATTGGAAAAACGAAATTAGTGAAATGTGCTGTGCTACTTGCAAAATTCACTCCAAAATAATGCAGTTCTTTCTGTTCACAATTTAGTGTAAATCAAAAGAAATACGATAACATTGTTTAAATTTGGATTCTTGTCCAACAAATATAGTTCTAAGTAATGTCCATCCTACGTCGATTGTTTCAATTTGAGATTTCAGAAAACAGAATTTTTGGTTTGGATGTATTGCGGTTTGTGGCCATTTTCATGGTGTTGCTCGGACACAGTTTAATACTCGTGCCCAAAGAATTTAAAAAAGCTGTAAATCCATTTTTATATGATGGTGTGGCAATTTTCTTTGTCTTAAGTGGATTTTTAATCGGAGGAATTTTGGTAAAAATTGTCAATAAGCAAAAAGCTTCCTGGGCGGGACTTTTAGATTTCTGGAAGCGACGATGGATGCGAACACTTCCTGTTTATTTGGTGGTACTCCTTTTCCTGATGGCTTACACCTTGATTTTTTTTCCGGTTAATTTCCCGAAGGAATGGTATCGTTTTTTCATTTTCACTCAAAATATATTTGGACATTATCGCCCGGGATTCTTTGCGGAAGCATGGAGTTTGAGTATTGAGGAATGGTTTTATTTATCTGTCCCATTGATTCTATTTGTGGCGCTTATGGTCTTCAAATCCTCCACGAAATGGACCATTCTAATGGTTTCCCTTGGCTTGTTGACAGCGATTACCTACTACCGATATTACCTGTACCATTCATACGGAATTTCTGAAAATCCGAATCCTTATCAAATCAAATTGTTCAAGAAATTCTTAACCTACGGAATCGATTATCAAGTAATCCCTCGATTGGACTCCATCATGTTTGGTGTACTAGCGGCATTTATCGCACACTATTACCCAAAGGTGTGGAATGCAAAATGGAACATCATATTAGTGTTCGTTGGATTGTATTTACTGTATTATTCGAAATTTCACATGGGCAAAAGTTACGGACCCTTTGCAAATATTTGGTGTCCAACATTGAAGTCATTAGCCGTATTTTTTATGCTTCCGTTTATGTCCAATCTTCGCAAAGGACTAGGTAAATGGACCATTTGGATTTCGTTTTTCAGTTTGATATCCTATTCAATGTACCTCGTGAATTTAAACGTAGTAACAATTGCCATCATTAAACACACCATTCATGGAAATTACAGTGTTGGAAAATTCGTGCCTGGCAATTATTGGCAACTGGATTACTTGTTATTTTGGGTTTTCACCATTTCTATTTCATACGTTCTATACCAATGGATTGAAATCCCTTTCATGAAGATGCGGGACAAAAAACGCGCTTGATTTCATGCGAAAAATAGCGACATACGGATTCCTATTTGCATTTCTAGGAACGATCGGCTACATCATTTTCCATTTTTCACAGAAAGAGGAACTGTCTTTTTTTCAGGCGAAAGACAAGCGAATTCACTATGTTGGAAGGTTTGACTTTTCAGATGATCAAGAACCAAAAGCATGGGCACCTGGAGTCTATCTTGAATTTGTCGCGCAGGGAACAAGTTGCGAACTTGTGGTTGAAGATGAAGTTAAATTCGGGAACACACACAATTACCTTGAAATTGTTGTGGATCATCGCATTACGAAGCGCATCAAATTGAGTGCAAAAATAAACCGGATTCAATTATTTAAAGGTTTAAAGGCTGGGAGACACCATGTGTTAATCTGTAAAAACACCGAAAGCGCTATTGGTTTCATCAAAATCAAAGGAATTTATTGTCACGAGTTGTGTAAATGGAAGAAGCCTCGCAAGCGATTATTTGAATTCATTGGAGATTCCATCACCTGTGGAAATGGCGCTGATTCATCTAGCTGTTCCTTTGGAAAAGGATCTTGGTACGATTACCATAACGCGTACTTAAGCTATGGTGCACGTTTGTCACGAAGTTTGAATGCGGATTGGATCTTGAGTTCCGTTTCAGGTATAGGCATGAATAAAAGTTGTTGCGGTGTGAAATATTCCATGCTACATATCTACGAACGGATTGATTTTCAAAAGGGAAATAATAAGTGGTTCTTTTCCATGAAACCCGATGTGGTATTTATAACGTTAGGTCAAAACGATGGTGGAAATGAAGCAGAGGAATTTGAGAAAAAGTACAAAATATTTCTTCAAAAGTTAAGAAGGAATTATCCGAAAAGTTGGTTTGTGTGTTGCACGAGTCCGATGGCAGGTAAAGAACTAAAGCAAAAATTAAAAAAGAGCATTGAAAAGGTAATAAGTGCACATCGTCAAACCGGTGATCAGCGAATTGCTTCCTTTCAATACGAGGGGATTTATAACGGTGGCTACGACAAGCATCCAACAGTTGAGCAACATCAAATGATGATGCATGAATTAAATCAATTTGTGCGAACTCAAGCGATTTTGTCCCACTTAAGGTAACCAATACGAAGTAATAAGTTTCCCTTTAAACACATGTATGCTTACATCGAAGTTAGTGCCTTATTTCCTTACTTTTTTAGTTCTATTTCATACTGGACTAGCACGCACATGTAGCATGTACAAAGTCACCAAAGATGGAAAAACATTCGTTGGTTGCAATGAAGATGCCTGGCGCACAAGTCCGAGAATATGGTTTGAAACAGCAGGAAAAAATGCAAAATATGGTGCTGCTTTCACAGGATCAAGGTTCGATGGATTGAATGGGTATGCACCACAATCAGGAATGAACGAAGCAGGACTTTCTTTCTCTCGACTTGCATCGTTTACTCCAGCGCGGAAGTCCGATGGGAAACATCCTCCGATTTTAAATCAGACAAACTTTCTAAAACAAATTTTGCATTCTTGTCGCACCGTTGAAGAGGTTCAAAGGTACGTGTCTCAATTCGACCGATCCACCTTTATGGAAGATGTGTTGATTTACATTGACAAATCAGGAAAGTATTTAGTTGTGGAACCGTATTCAACACAGATTGGCTACGAAAACACGTATGTCTTATCCAATTTTTGCCCTTCGATTACGTCCCAAAAAGAAGCACTGAAGTTAAATCGGTACCGTAAAGGCATTGAACTACTGAATTCGAAAGTGGATACGACACTTGTTTTTTTACGATCATTGTCTGATTCCATGCATGTGTGTCGGCCAAAAATCGGAGATGGAACCTTGCTAACGTCTATTTGGAATCTGAATGATGGAAAGATTCATCTTTATTTTTACCATGATTACCGAAAGAGAAGAACCTTTGATTTAAGAGATGAATTGCAAAAAGGTGATCACTTACTTTCCATTGATGACGTGTTTCCAATAAATGCAGAATTTGAAAAATTAGGCACTTACAAAACGACGAAAAACACCGTGTGGATGATGTTATCCATGATGGCTTTTTCCTTCATATTGTTTTGCTCTGCCATGTATTTTTTAATCAGCTTTTTCTTTAAAAAAGACGAGCGAAGTTACCTGAAATTGCTACTCTTCTTCCTTGGTATTTCCCTTAGTTACTTTCTGTTTGTGTTATGCACGAACCAATCCATCTTTTATTTTCAAGCACCATTTGTAGATCGATTTAGTGTAATCGTCAGTCTTTCTGCTTATGTGCCCAATATACTTGTACTCATAATCATTCCACTCATTTATTGGAATCTTATTGTTTTTAAAACAAATTCTTGGACGTTCATACCGCGGAATCTATTTCTTCTAAACAATGTCATTTACGTCATTCTTTTGTGCTTTTTAGGTTATTGGCGCTTATTTTGGTGCTGAGTTATCGCTTGAAAGAAAATTTTGACGGTTCATTCAATCAACAAGGTGTGACGAAAAAAACGACGGAAGGAATTTACATTCGTCATGTCTAACTTTCAACAGGTGAAGTCTATGAACTTAAAGGACTTAAATCGTTAAAAGCCAATTCAGGCTTATATGTTTGCTTGTGAAGCGTATAAAACCGAATACGAGTCTAATCCAAAATATCACACCTGCTCTTTCGAAGTGGCTGTCATGGATTACAATGTCATTTGTCCATAGGACTGCAGACTGTTGTTTGTGATGAAAAGAAATTACAGATTGGGAGTCATAACAAAAATTCCTAGAAAATAATCAGAATGAGTGCGAGAAAGAAGAAACTAGATACTTGTGCTTTCTCCCATTCTGTTTCTCCGCTCTATTCCCCGCTCTCGCTCTGTCCCTCGCTCTATTTTAGTAGCCCTGCCAGGAATCGAACCTGGATCGAGCGTTTAGGAAACGCTTATTCTATCCGTTGAACTACAGGGCTATTTCTTTGTTAATGCTTCCCAAACTTGATTCGCCGCAAGGTCCCAACTGAACTGTGAAGAACGTTCTTTTGCTTTTTCCGATAAACTCGAATACAATGCGGTATCTTCTGCCAATTGGCACATTTTATTCGTAATATCGTTTACTGAAAATGGATCACAATAAATGGCTGCATCACCGGCGATTTCCGGTAAGCAACTTGTGTTAGCGCTGATAATTGGCACGCCACAACGCATGGCTTCGACCAATGGAATCCCAAATCCCTCAAAGTAAGGAACGTAACTGAGAGCAAAGGCAGCTCCAGTGACACGACTTAATTCACTCGTGGAAAGATGTCCAAGGAAATGAATGCGTTGTTTCGTTTCTGTCGTCAAATTGAATTCTTCCTGTTTCCACATCGCATTGCCAACAATGACTAAATCGATTTCAGAATTGGTCAAACTAAATGCTGAAAAAGCCTCTACTAAACGCTTTACATTCTTTCGAGGATGGAGAGAACCTACAAATAAAAAATACACTTTGTTTTTAGAAAATTCGTTTCGCGTTACACGAATTTCTTCAGCGCTTAACACACGAAATTCATCACTAATTCCATTATACACAACGGAGATTTTCTCACTAGAAATCCCATATGTATCCACGATATCCTTTTTTGAAAAGTTCGAAACAGTTAAGATATGCTGCGCTTTTCGAGCGAATTTTGAAAAAAATGAACGAAAATAAATAGATACTAGCCAAGGTAAGTCCTTGGGGTAATGTTCGAAGTTTAAGTCGTGAATGGTCGCAATTTGCGGTACTTTGGAACCAAGGGAACAAAAGCCATCTGGAGACCAAAGAAGATCGATTTGGTATTTTTTCATCGCTCTTTTCAAACTCCATTCAAACCAAAGTATCCACAAAAGCGGATGTCGTGTTGGTGGATACAAGACCACTGTTTGAACGTTGCTAGGAAAGACAAATTTCGAATCAACCGGACGATCGAAAAATAACACAAACGATTGTTCTGGATGGTTTACCGTGATTCTTTTCACGAGTTCATAGGAGTAATTACCAAAACCTTCCATTTTGGAGCCGAGTATGTTTCGAGCGTTAATTCCTATGATCAACATACTAAAATTGATGGATGTAATTCGTTCTTTTTTCTTGTCCAATTGTTGTCTCTGGACCATGTCCACAATAAACGATGGTTTCTTCGGGATATTTGAAAAGGATGTTAAAAATAGAAGATTTTAAGGTTTCTAAATTTCCACCAGGTAAATCTACTCGTCCAAAACTTCCTTTAAACAGCACGTCTCCATTGATGATGAATTTATCCGTTTCGAAGTAATAGACAACGTGTCCAGGTGCGTGTCCGGGTGTATGTCTCACGTGAATGTTAAATGAACCTATCTTTAATTCTTGTCCGTCCTCTATGGAATGATCGGGAACGGCTTCTAGCTGATACCCTTCAAATCCATACACATGGGCATAACTCGCAACAGAGTTCCAAGTCACATGATCTAAGTTGTGTAAATAAGCTGGAGCTTTGAAGCGTTTTTGGACAAACGCAGCACCTAAAATATGATCGATGTGTGCGTGAGTATAAAGAACCGCAAGGACAGATAATTCATTTTCGGCAATGAAATCTGACAATTCATTTTCCTCCTCTTTGGAATAACATCCAGGGTCAAAAATAATGGCTTCGCCTTCATCGTTTGAAACAACAATGGTGTTCTCTTGAAAGGCATTGAATTGAAAAACGCTTACGTGTGCACTCATGTAGCAAAGTTAGCGCAAAGAACTTGGACTAACGCAATAAATTGATGTGTCCCGTGATTTCTTTTTTATTGTTTGCGAAATCTTTATACTTCAATTTCCAAACATAGGTGCCATCTTGACAAGGCAAATTGTTGTAGGTTCCATCCCAGTAATCATCGACGGAAGTCATTTCATAAACGATTTCTCCCCATCGATTATAGACGAGCATTTCAAACTCTCTAATGTTTCCTAAAATTGGTCTAAATTCATTGTTGTGTTCATCGCCATCCGGCGTAAAGGTATTAGGTACGTAGATAAACGGATCGAAGTACACACTTACTTGACTTTGGGCTTGACAACCGTTGACATCCGTGAAATATACATTATAAACGGCATTCTGATTCGGAGAAACAGTCGTACTCGCACAGGTTGCACACGAAAATTCGTCTTGTGGTGTCCATAAGATATTCCCAGGTCCACTTGTCACTGCATTGAATTGGATGGTTTCACCAACCAATGCATACACATCGATTCCCCCGTTGATAAACGGAGGTGGATAAACGCTTATCATCACGTTTGCCGTATCTTGACATCCATTCGAATCAGTTCCAATGACCATGAAATTTGTGTTGACTTGCGCTTGTACAACGGCAAATGCTCCGTTATTTGCTGTAGACACTGGCGCTGGTGACCATACATAATACGATGCACCACTTGCCCAGACTCCAGCAGGTGAACCTGGACAAACAATCGTATCGTTTCCAGCAAAGATTTGCGGTGTGATGATATTGACCCAAATGGAATCGCTTTCCGTTCCACAACTATTTGTGACATCGCAATAGTAGTATTGTTCACTTGTTGGACTCAATTCCACCGTTTGGCTCGTTTGTCCGATCAGGTTGTTTGTTGGATACCATAAGTAACTAGCCCCGCCAGAGATAAACGCAGTTCCGGAACCACCGTAACAAATACTCAATGTATCATCTAAGACAGGAGCAGGTGGATTAAAAAATACTTGAATGTTCACCGAATCACTGGCGGTACATCCGTTTGCCGATGTGACTGTTGCCGTATAGGTAATGGTTGATGTTGGAGTGGAAGTTGTCGCAAACGTATTTGTATTCGTTAAGAAATTGGAAGGGGTCCATGAGATGCTTCCAGTTCCGGTGGCCACTAAATCAACAGATCCACCAAGACAGATGGTTGTATCGTTACTCAAGGTAACGTTTGGCGCATTAACGTTAACGGTTACTTGCACGGTATCCGAACCACAGGAATCCGAAATGACGACACTAAAGGTCGTTGTGGCATTGATTGTGGCAATTGGATTGGCAATGTTTGGATTGTTTAGAACATTTGTTGGGCTCCAACTATAGGTCGTTCCACCATACGCATCTAGTTGATAAGAATCACCTGGACAAATACTGGTTGTCGGTTGAACGGCTCCAGCAGTAAATGCGCCAATGTTGACAGTAACTGTTACGGAATCTGGAGCAAAACACCCTGTAGAATCATAAACAATTAATTGAACATCATAAGACCCAGGAACTGTATATTGATGAATAGGCTGCATCAGCGTTGAACTAGAACCATCACCAAAATCCCAGATGTAAGCATTCCCATTTACACTATTATTGAGAAAATAAACAGATTGTGGAATGCAAATGAGCGGAGCAGGTTGTGCTGCAATGGCTTGAATGGTATTTAATTCGAATTTAAATGTTGCCATGTTACAGTTGGAACTTGGATTTTGAGGTGACCAACTTCCTGGCGTGCTGGTAAACCCAAAATTATTTCCACCACAAGCTCCACAAACGGCATGGTAAATTCTTCCAGCATTATCAAAGCGACTGGTTCCTCCATCCACATGGTTTGAACTACTCGTTGTCCCTCCCATATAGGTCCCATATTTCAAAGAAGATGCATCATTATCCAATACAGCGATATAAAAATTACTACCATTTGTACCCAATTGATAGCCGTCAAGAGTCGTTGGGAATCCATTCGTTGTAGAAAATGCTGCTTGAGCATAGGTTTGATTTAAAATCCCACCCCATCCGGCTAGGTAAATGTCGTAACAATCCGAAATTAAAAAAGCAGTTGGAGAAAGTTCAACGTGTCCGGTTCCAGCTCCAACCATGGTTGTCCATGCAATGGTCATTAAGTCAGTTGAATATTTACGAACGAATTGACCAGAATTCGGATTCCCGTAGCAACCGGCGGTGATTGGCCAAGATGATTCCGTTTGACCGTATACATACGCATTGTTGTCAATGTCGGTGCGAACGAAATACGTTTGATCGTATTCTGACAAGCCCATGTAAGAACCTGACTGGAAGTTCCCTGAAAGAGCAGTCATCCTTAAAACATATCCATCGGATGCTCCGCCGTTATAAGTGAGGTCATTTCCAGAAGAAATTGGCAGTGACGATGAAGAAGTTCCACCGCCTACATATACGGATCCATTTGTTCCCACAGCAATTGAATTCCCTGTTTCGTTTCCTGTTCCACCGAAGTAGGTACTCCATTGTAAATTCGTTAGTGTGGAATTAAATTTGAAGATAACCGCATCTTGGCTTCCATTCAACATGGCCTGAGAAGCACCTACTGTTGGGAAATTGAGGGATGCTGTAGAACTTGAAATGTAGACATTTTGATTATTATCTAAAACGATTTCTCCACGGAATTGATCTCCGTAATTATAATTGAGTGTACTTGTATTGAGTCCATCCGTGCCTGTCCCACCAATAAAAGTGGATGAAAGTAGGGTTGTACCGCTAGGATTTAAGCGTGCAACGTAGATATCCGAACCGTTAAATTCTAGTTCATTTTGCAATTGATACGGACCACCATTAAAAGAATTATCAAAAGCACCAGTGGTAATTGGGAAGTTGGCGGATGAGGTAACGCCATAAATGTATAATTCGCCATTCGGAGCAGAAACGATCGAATGTGGTGTTTCGTTTCCGGCTCCACCTAGGAAAGTAGAATACAATAAGGCTGAACCACTTGCGTTGAATTTCGTAATGGCGGCATCCATTGGAAAAAAACCAGTCCCACTGCCGAAACTAGAATCGAATGCTCCTGTTGTGATTGGGTAACCTGTTCCAAACACGATTCCACCACCAAACAGATTACTGTTCGGGTCAGGTGTCGCAGTGAATCCCCAGTTGTCTGCGGTCGATCCCGAGAAAGTGGAGAACGTTAAACTTGGATCGATGTATAAACGTTCAGACGAATCGTATCCTTCGGGTAAAACAAAAGAAATCAGATTGTCCAGAAGTTGGAATTGCATCTGAACCTCTGATTTTTTTCCGTTTTCGGAAATATTCCAGGCTTTTGGAGCGGAATACGCGATTGTTCCTAGTGAATGAGTGAGAACAAGATTTCCTTGTGAATCGATTTGGATTTTATCTACCCCCTCAAAGTAAAAAGACAATTGACTTAAGTCGGCATGAGGCTGGACATCAAACGAGAAGCGAAGTTGCTCCATTTCTCCATCATAAATCAAATCAATTCCATCAAAATAAGATGGCAATACCAATTTCGAGACGCCATGTATCGATGATTTCCATTTGGACTGGTCACTGCCAATTATGTAGTTGAAATAGTGTGAGCTTGAATCACTTTCTTGTATTTCAACTGTCTTATTAGCGTTAGGGAATATGTGCTTTACGGCGTGATATTTTGTTGTTTCATGTATTGTTTCCTCTCCGTCATGGTGATGGTGACTCATCGCATCGCTTAGAAAGAAGGTCATCCCCTGATTTTCTACATACAATTTCCCGCCATTCAGGTCTACACTGTATTGAATTCGTTCATCCCATTGGCCTTTATTGGGGATCATCCAAACCTTTTGTGCGAAAAGCGCAAAGGAAGATGTGGTGATGAGAAGAAAAGTGAGTAGGCCTTTTATCATTACTAGCTAAGATACACTATTTGTAAATGTCTGCAAAACATAGACAAAAATTAAGTCAAAAGGTTGCCTCTTTTTTCGTAAAATAATGTTTTTCAGATTGATTTTTTGTTAATTTGTACTGCTAAACTCAGACTATGAAAAATATTTTACTCTCTATTCTTTTCTTTTCCATTAATTGGACAATGTACGCACAAGATTATTCTCGTTTAAAAGTATTTGTTAATGAAGAACAATTATACAAGCTTGGCAATCTAGGTGTTGCTGTAGATCATGGAATTCGCAAAGAGGGTACTTTTTTTATTTCCGACTTTTCCAGTGCTGAACGTGCTACCATGGATCAATATGAATTTAATTATGAAGTATTGATTGAAGACGTTGAACAATACTACATTGATTTGTTAAACAATCCACAAAAGCAGGAGCCCAGCCTGAAAAATGCGACTTGTTCCAACACATCCGGTGCAGGTTCAGGTTATGCGATTCCAACAACCCCAACAAATTTTAATTTGGGAACCATGGGTGGATATTTGAAGTACAATGAAATGCTCGCGGAATTAGATGCGATGGTGCAGCAGTATCCGAATTTAATTACCGCAAAAGCTCCTATTTCTACTTTTTTGTCACACGAGAATCGTCCGATTTATCATGTGAAAATATCCGATAATCCAAATGTGGATGAAACGGAACCTAAAGTTCTTTACACAGCGATACATCATGCACGTGAACCAATGAGTTTAATGGAAACTATTTTCTTTATGTGGTATGTTTTGGAAAACTATGGAACGAACGAAGAGATTACGTATTTAGTGAATGAAACGCAATTGTTCTTCGTTCCATGTATCAATCCAGATGGATACGTTTATAATGAAACGACGAATCCAACTGGTGGAGGAATGTGGCGTAAAAACCGTCGCAATAATGGTAGTGGAGTTTATGGCGTTGACTTGAATCGAAATTACGGTTACGGTTGGGGGACAACGGGAACTAGCACAGTTACGAGTAACGACACCTATTGTGGGACAGCTCCTTATTCTGAGCCTGAAGTTCAGGCGATGCGTTGGTTGGTTCAAAATCACAAGTTTGTTTCTGCCTTCAATGCGCATACATATGCGAAGGATATATTATTTCCAATTGGAACAACTGTAGCAGAATTCGCAGATCATCATGCATATTTCCAAGCACATACGGACCACATGGTAGAGCATAATGGTTATGTATCTATGAAAAGTTCTGCATTGTATCCTGCATCTGGTGATTCAGATGATTACATGTACAAATTAGATATAGGAGTAGGTGTGAAGGATACGATTTTTGTACATACTCCAGAGGTAGGTACTGCATTTTGGCAACCTTCTTCTGAAATTGTTTCCACATGTAAGGATATGATTTTCCCAAATCTTGTTTTAGCTCACATTACGCGTAACTATGTTATCGTAAAGGACACTGATCCAAACAATATTTCGACCTTAAGCGGGAATTTCAATCATTCAGCCTATCGATTGGGACGTATGTCCGGACCTGTAACGGTTTCCATTCAGCCATTATTGAATGTGGCAACCGTGGGTGCCCCAATTGTGTATAATTTAACCCAAATGCAGACCTTGGCGGGTACGATTTCCTATACACTGAATCCAAGTATTCAATTTGGTGATTTAGTGAAATACATTATCAAAACGGATAATGGTCTTTGGATTAAAAGAGATACTATAGTCAAAACATATGGTGCTTTTACCTTGCAAATTTCGGAAAATGCTAGTGCTACCACAAATTGGACGGGAACTTGGAACACCACCACAAGTACGTTTGTATCTGCACCAAAGTGCTTTACAGATTCTCCAACTGGAAATTACTCAAGTAATGCAAATAAAACGTATACATATGTTCCTGCCATTGACCTAACGAATGCCTATGCAGCGAAAGTTAGTTTTTATTCAAAATGGGCCTTGGAAGCAGATTATGACTTTGTTCAATTTCAAGTTTCAACTGATAATGGTGTAACATGGATTGGTCAATGTGGTAATTATACAAACACTGGGACAAGTGCTAACGGAAGTGTGCAACCAAATAATCAACCGGTTTACGATGGAACAATGTCTAGTTGGGTCCTGGAAGAAATCAACTTAAGTGATTATTTGGGGCAGGTAATTAAAGTCAGATTTCAACTTAAATCAGATGGAGGAACCAATATGGATGGATTCTATTTCGATGATTTCAATGTGTATTTTAACAACCAAGCTCCAGCTGTAACGCCAACGGCGCAATTTGGCATCAATAATGCAGTGATTTGTACTGGAACGACCATTGATTTTACGGACACTTCACTAGACAATCCAACTACATGGTCTTGGAACTTTGGTGATGGTAGTACAGGGATTACACAAAATGCAAGCCACATTTATACTTCTGCAGGGGCTTTTACGGTGCAATTAACGGTTACGAATGCAGCGGGAAGTAACACAACATCTCAAGTGATTACCGTAAATCAAACACCAAATTTGACCATCTCAACTTCGGATACAGATGGAATCGTTTGTCTTGATGGAGGATTAATTACCTTATCATCTAATCAAACGGGAACTGTTTTTAACGGAACAGGGGTGAACGGAACTTCTTTTGATCCAATGATTGCGGGAATTGGAGTGCAAATGATTACAGGAACCTACACGGATGGAATTGGTTGTGTTGCGAATGAGACCTTGTCTATTGTGGTGGAGGACTGTGCTTCGATTTCAGAGTTGTCAAGTTTTGGCGTTCAGGTATTCCCTAATCCAAATCAAGGTTCGTTTACCATCAAAGGACTCGAACTCGAATCAGCATTTTCTGTGTATGATTTGAATGGTAAAATCATCTTTGAGGGAACGGCATCATCCACAATGGAGCAAATTCAATTGCCGAAAATTACTTCAGGAATTTACTACCTGCAGTCCACTAAAAACGGACAGATTGGTCAATTGAAATTCGCAGTCTTAAATTAAGATTGAATAAACGCTGCAAGGCGATCGATATACGCTTGATACCCCATGACAAATGGGGTGGTCTCGTGTTCACCACCTGGGACTAAAACTGCTTCTTTTGCTCCTGATTTGTGGTCATAAACAAGTTGACCATGACTGGTCATAGATAAAAATGAATCGGCCATTCCGTGAATCCACAACAATGGAACGTTCACTTTTTTAATCTCCGTGGCATTGTCAATTTTCAAATCCACTAAGAATGAACCTGGCATCGACAAAAGTGCTGCATCTTGAATCATGATTTCTGCAGAAGCGAAAGGTGCTTCGAGAATAATTTTGGTTGGTTGTAGAGCGTATTCACCAGTGTGTCCCGCGACTTCGCAAACTGGTGCTGAACCCAATGAAAAACCAAACATCACAAAGCGATCGTTACTCAATCCGCGGTCTTTTAACCATGAAATCGCCGAGGAAGTTGACGCATACATGTTTGCTTCTGTAGCCGTTCCTTCGCTCATGCCAAATCCTGGATAGTCGAACATCAGTACCCCGTATCTTCCGAGTCCACCAATGTTTGCGTATAATTTTTCACGACACCAGTAGAAGTCCATGTGGTCTTTGTTTCCGTGACAGTACAAAATGACTGTGTCCTGACTGATTTGATTCGTGTCACCAACATAGACCCCTTGAACTTGAACGGTTTTCCCATCAATTTCTACCGGGAAATGAACACGGTGAATCAGACTATCCGGAACAGCAAATTGTCCGTTTAGCTCCAAGGAAACTTCGCCTGTGAAGGCATCCAATTGGTAACTTTCAAGTTTGGACCCATTGAACAAAAAGGAATCTAGTCGCTTACGACAAGAAAGTAAACTCAGCGAGATAAAAAGTAGTACGATGTATTTCATTATTTCAAGTGATAAGTGATGCCGAAATAGAGTCCAAGTGCACCGTGATTATTGAGCATACTTGGATAATTCACGACGATATTTTGATTGGATTGATTGGGAGCCAGCATTTTTAACTCTGCTTGGTAGCTCCATTTTGGACGAATCCATTGGTGTCCGATTTGAACACTTGGAATCCAAAATTGTGCGTTTGGACGTCCCTGTGATTCCGTTTTGTAGGGGTCGAACCAGTTGCTCAATCCAGCATAAAAGAAATTATAATGCTTACTTTCTATTTTACACATTGCATCTAATTGAACCGGTTTCGAATGCTTTCCATACTTGAAATAATAGTTGGCGTCCAACTGTGGCCAAAATCGATTCGCTCCGGTATAAAAGTCCACGAAGATATTCATGCTTCCTTGCGCACTGACGCCCATTTTGTCATTTTTCCAGATGCTTTGAGAAACACCGATGTCTGTTTGACCAATTCCAAATGCGAGGGAAGTGGTGTGCAAGTTGCCAAAAACGGTGGTTTTATTCGTGACTCCATAGCCATAGCCCACCGCTGTAAATGGAATCGGAATCGCACCAATTCCTGGAATTTTTGCAACGGGTCCACCGAAGTTTCCAGTGATGACTTGTTGACCCTTTTTCAATGGTTCCACGAAGCGTGCAGGAGCGCAACTGGCTAAGGCAGCCAGAACAGCGATCAAAAAGATATTTATTCGATACATGATTCAAAGATAGGAACTTTGAACAAATCAAATTCATTACCTTTGTTTTATGGCAGGATCTAGTTACGGTACGCTTTTTAAAATCAGCACATTTGGTGAATCTCACGGAGAAGCCATTGGTGGAGTCATTGATGGTGTTCCTGCCAATTTTCAATTGGATTTAGTAGCGATTCAAAACGAGCTTAATCGCCGTAAACCCGGACAATCGGAACTAACGACACCTCGTTCCGAGTCGGACCATGTTCAATTTTTATCCGGAATTTTTGAAGGAAAAACAACGGGAACTCCGATTGGATTCATGATTCCAAACACCAATGTAAAATCGGCGGATTACGATCACATGAAGGATGTTTTTCGCCCCTCACACGCTGATTTTACGTATCAACATAAGTATGGACTCCGTGATTACCGCGGCGGTGGACGCAGTAGTGCAAGAGAAACTGCATGTCGGGTAGTTGCCGGTGCGATTGCGAAGCAAATGTTGCAATCCATTGGTATTCAATTGAGCACGTATGTTTCTCAAGTGGGAACGATTGCCATGAACAACAAAGAATTTTATTCGCTTTCGGCAATTGAAGCAACACCTGTTCGATGTCCAGAAGCAACTGTTGCAGCCCAAATGATCGCTCGTATTGAAGAAATCAAGCACATGGGTGATTCGATTGGTGGAGCAGTTCAATGTGTGATCACAGGTGTTCCGGTAGGACTCGGCGAACCTGTATTTGATAAATTGCATGCTGAATTAGGCAAGGCGATGTTATCCATCAATGCGGTAAAAGGATTCGAAATTGGATCAGGATTTGCCTCTTTAGGAATGACTGGGAGCGAACACAATGATGTATTTTTAGCGAATGGTCAAACTAAGACAAACTTTTCTGGTGGAATCCAGGGTGGAATTTCAAATGGAATGCCGATTGATTTCAGGGTGGCGTTTAAACCAGTAGCGACTGTCATGCAAGCACAAGAAACGATTGACTCATCGGGAAACATCGTTCTATTAGAAGGAAAAGGACGTCACGATGCCTGTGTTCTTCCAAGAGCGGTTCCCATAGTGGAAGCGATGGCAGCAATTGTGATTCTTGATTTTTATTTAAGACAAAAAACAACTCAACTTTAATATTTCGATTATGTTACAGCGCATTCAAACCATTTATTTCATTATTGTCATGGCCATTTTGGCTAGTCTGTTATCGGGCGTTGAAATCTTTGCCATGTCCGACGGAAAAATGAATTTTTCACAGTCTGTTTTCGGTGTGGAACGTCAAAGTGTGAAAGGTGGATACATCGAGTGGATGGGTCAATTCGAATATGCTTATTTGTTTGTGATTGCTTATGTGATGCTCGTTTTTCTAGCGATGATGTCCTTTAAATCACTCAAACGTCAATACACACTGTCAAAAATCATCTTGTTTATTTATGTGCTTTTTGTTCTGGCAATTCTAGCCATTACATCCTTTGGAATCAATGGCTATTCACCCAAAGAAATCACCGGAATACATGTAGGAATTGGATTTTACCTGTTGACGTGTGGACTTCCATTCTCTTATTTTGCCTTGAAAGGTGTTCAAAAGGACAAGGGTTTATTGGATTCCTTGAATCGTTTGAGGTAAGAACGGATTAGAATAATTCTGTTAAATCTTGACGGCCTATAATGGTCATAATTTCTACTTGTCCATTAGAAAAACGAAAGAAAATAGAATCTACCCCACAAGGACAACGGCGATATCCTTGTTTGATAAAATCGACGGACTCAAACATAAGTGGATTCTGTGAAATGAGCTCGAATTGCTGAAAGAAATTTTCAAAGTAACGATCAGCCTGAATCATTCCGAACCTCTCTATTCCATATTGATGAATTCGAATTAGGTCATCTTTAGCTATATTACTAATCTTGTAATCAGCCATTTAGTAAGGTTTTAGATTGCCTTAAAATTTCTTCTTTAGTTTCAACGGCAAACCCACTTTTTTCTGCTTGATCTAATCTCATTCGTATCCAATCAACTTGTTTTTGTTGTTTTCTAGCTTGACGAATTAAATCGTTAATTAATTCACTTTTACTCGCATATTCCTTATTGTCAACTTGGGTTTTTAACCACGCGTCATTTGGTTCTGTAAATGTGATGCTTAGTCTTCTCATGTGAATTGTGTTAAGTGGTGTAAAAATACACCACATATGCATCAAAAGCAAATAATTTCCGTCGAACTTTGTTCTCTGTAGATTGAACGTCGATTCTTCTTCCACTAATTTATCCGTATCTTTGCCCGCCCAACTTACGGGAATTAGACTATGAATTTCTTATCCATTGAAAATTTAACCAAATCATACGGCGAGCGAATGATTTTCGCAGACCTTACTTTTGGTATCGACCAAGGTCAAAAAGTGGCCATTGTAGCAAAAAATGGATCAGGAAAGACCACAATGATGCGCTGTATCATGGGAATGGAGCCAGTTGATTCTGGTAAAGTAACCTTTCGTAAGGACATTCGCGTAGCGTTTATGGAGCAGACCGAAAACATGCGCGAGGATCAAACAATCCTCGAATCGATTTTCGATCACGATTTACCGGAACTGAAATTAATCAAGGAATATAACATCGCCGTTGCGAAAAACGATGAAGCGAAATTAGAGGAATTATATCAGTCGATTACGGAACTGAATGCCTGGGATACGGAGGTACGTGTGCAACAAATTTTGTCCGTGTTGAAATTGGAGGACATGGATAAACGCATTAGCGAGTTATCCGGTGGACAAAAAAAGCGTGTTGCATTGGCAAAAGTATTGCTTTCCGATGCGGATTTTTTAATCCTCGATGAGCCAACGAATCACTTGGACCTCGACATGATTGAATGGTTAGAAAACTATTTATCATCCTCTAAATCGACGATATTAATGGTGACTCACGACCGTTATTTCTTGGAAGTCGTGTGTGATACCATTTTGGAATTAGCCGATCAAACCATTTATCGCTATAAAGGAAATTTCTCCTATTATTTAGAGAAAAAAGCGGAGCGTCAAGAACAAACACAATCAACGATTGAAAAGGCAAAAAACACCTTCCGTAAAGAATTGGATTGGATCCGACGTCAACCAAAGGCTCGTGGAGTGAAACAAAAAGCACGCGTGGATGCCTTCCAAGATGTGAAAAAAGTAGCATCTCAACGTTTAGATGAGGACGAACTAGAATTGCCGGTTAAAATGGAACGACTTGGATCTAAAATCGTAGAATTCCATAAAGTCAGTAAGTCATATCCAAACCGTGTCATATTAAACGATTTTTCCTACAATGTTCAGCGTCAAGAAAGACTGGGTATTGTTGGGAATAATGGTGCAGGTAAAACAACTTTCCTAAAAATGTTGGTAGGTCAAGAAGAGGTTGATAAAGGGAAAATTGTTCTTGGGGAAACCGTCGTTTTTGGATACTATTCACAAGATTTAATCAAGGTCAACGACGATTTTAAAGTAATCGATGTCGTGCGTGAAGTGGCTGAATACATTCCATTAGAGAAAGGACGTCAATTGTCTGCCGCTCAATTATTGGAACGCTTCTTATTTCCGCGTGACATGCATTATCAATTCGTGCATAAATTAAGTGGAGGGGAAAAACGCCGCTTAAAATTATTGCGCGTCTTGATGAGTAATCCAAATTTCTTGATTCTCGATGAGCCAACAAATGACTTAGATATCTTCGCAATGTCTGTGTTGGAAGAATATTTGCGTCAGTTCCAGGGCTGTTTGATTGTCGTTTCTCACGACCGTTACTTCATGGATAAAATGGTCGATCACTTATTTGTTTTTGAAGGACAGGGTGAGCTGAAAGACATTGTCGGAAACTATACGGTTTTCCGTCAACAGCAGTTGGACAAAAAACGTGGTGTTAAACAAAATGTCACCAAGGAAGAACCAGAAATCAAAGAAAAAACGATATCTCCATCTGCAGTAGAACCGAAAAAACGCAAATTATCTTTCAAGGAAAAAGAAGAATACGAAACCATTGAACGACGACTTCCGGAATTAGAAAAAACAAAAGAAGAACTGACCTTGACCTTGTCGAGCGGTGAGTTATCCAATGAAGAACTCATGAAAAACGGAACAGCTTTAGGAAAAGTAGTCGAAGAGATCGATGCCTTAACCGAGCGCTGGATAGAATTAGCAGAATTTATCTAAGCAACTTTTTATTCAATAAAACCTCCTTTTTTGCGTTGTTCAACTAAAATGCGCAAATTTGACGCTAAATATATTCGCATGAAATTCAGGCTTTTAATCACTTTATTTTGTTTCTTTTTAGGCTTCAAATCCGAAGCGCAAACCTTGGTCTTTGCTCAGCTAACAGGTACTCCAAATATGAACACCACAGGCTGGAACCTGACTGGAGCAGCAGCGACAGGGGATACTGGCGGTGATGCGAATGTAGATCCAGATGAATTAATTTTAACGAATAATGTTGGGAATTCAAGTGGTGCGATTTTTTATAACCAACCCATAGATTTAGGAACTTGCTATCAATGGAATGTGGAATTTGATTTTCGCATGTTCGATGGAACAAGTGCGGATGGAATTGCTTTTTGCTTCTTAGACGTTCCGCCAACTGGATTCGTTTCGGGTGGTGGAGTCGGAATTCCATCTACCGCGAATGGCATTAAAGTCGTATTCGACACATACAATAACTGCGGTGGTGCCAATCCGGAAATTCAAATTTACAGTGGACCCGGATACAATGAATGCATCGCAGGAATCACGACCTTAAACAATGTCGGAGGTAATTTAAATTTCCTTCGCTCTAGCACCTACAATACAGCGGTCATTAGTTACAATTATGGTGTGGTTACTGTTTCTGTAAATGGCACACAATATTTATCCGGAACGTATAATTTGAACTTTGCTGGATACATGGGTTGGACGGCTAGTACAGGTGGATCTAATGACCGTCACTCGATTCGTAATGCGACGATTTATGCCGACATAGCGACATCGAACGCGGGTCTAGATGTGAGTGTCTGCAGCGGAGAAACAGCGCAAATTGGAAGTGCAAACAACACCAACTACATCTATTCTTGGACAACTGCTCCAGGCTTAAGTCAAAATACGATTTCCAATCCGATTGTCAATTTAGCGAATACTGGAAACACAACGATTTCTCAGACCTATACGGTGATGACGAATCTCGCGTCTAATCCAAATTCTTGTCCTTCGTTTGATAGTGTGGTGGTAACTGTGAACCCCTTGTTCAACGACACTCTACCGATTAGTATTTGTCAAGGAGCATCCTACACTTTGGGGACTCAAACATTTTCTACTTCCGGATTTCATTCTGTTGTCTTTCCCAGTGTTTTGGGTTGTGACTCTACAGTCGTGTTAAACTTGACCCTTTTACCTAATTTAACGAATAATCAAACCGTGCATATTTGTCAGGGTGCAAGTTATACGTTTGCGGGTAATGTGTTAGTTAACTCGGGTACTTATACTCAATTGCTGCAAACAGCGTCGGGCTGTGACTCAACAATTAACTTAACCTTAATCGTGGATCCAATCCTCACATCCAACATTCAAGCTTCCATTTGTCAGGGTGGAAGTTATACTTTTGGTACGCAAACATTAAGCACTGCTGGAAATTACAGCCGTACCATTCAAACCGTGGCGGGCTGTGATTCCATCATCAATCTGACGCTGACTGTGAATCCTGTTTTGGCTTCCACTAGTTCCATGACCTTTTGTCAAGGGCAGTCAACGTTGTTTTTTGGTCAAACGTTAACGAACACAGGAGTTTACAATCATACATTACAGACAGTAGCGGGATGTGATTCCATTGTCACTTTGAATTTAACGGTGTATCCAATTCCTGCGGCACCTATGTTGACTGGCGACAGTCCTGTGGAGTGTCCTGGTGATGTTGTTTCCTTACACATCGATCCAGTATCAAATGCTCTTTATAGTTGGTCCGGACCACTGAATTTCACATCAACGAACACGGATGTATTCTTTCCAGTTCAAATCGAACAAATGGGAAATTACAGTGCGACGATTTCCATCAATGGATGTGTTTCAAGTCCATCGGTGATCCCCGTTTCCATCACAAATATCTACAACTACGAGGACTTTGATTTTCCAAATGTCATCACACCAAATGGCGATGGATTCAATGATGAATTGGATATTGAAACCATGTTTAAATCCTGTCAGGAATATCAGTTAAAGGTATTCAATCGATGGGGGAACATGATTTATTCAGGAAAGCGTTTCGACGCGCCATTCGATGGAAAAGACATGAATGGAGCTGTGCTTCAGGATGGTGTTTATTTCTACTTACTTGAATTCGATCAAAAGAAGAAAAGTGGGTTCATCCACCTCATCCGTTAATTTAAAATCCGGGCTTCGTTACCAAATTGACGGTAAGAAACAATCACAGATAGTGTTGCAAGCAGTAACATGATTCCCAAACTAATGCAATAATATCCCACGGATAAGGTTCCTGAAATCAATTCTTTTGTGGAAAGCACTATGTTCACTACGGGAATAGCAGCTGTCATGGCGTTTAATTCAATCCCCGGGAAGAATCCAATCATGGCTGGAAGAACCATCACAAAGTTCAGTGGAGTGATGATGCTTTGAGCTTCCTTAAATGATTTTGCATACACAGCAATTGGAATCATGGCGCCAGCAAAAAAGACCACTAGAGGGAAAAGCAAACTAAACATGGCAATGATAAACGATGGTGTTAGAATTCCATGAACGATGTCTAAAATTTCCTTGTTGTGAACGATGTCTAAAAACTCAATGGAAACAAATAATCCCAAGAGTGCGCAACTTGCAGCTAACATTCCAGACGTGACAACAACCATCATTTTTCCGACTAATATCTGCCATCTAGAGACAGGAGTCGTAAGTAAAGTTTCAATGGTTCCACGTTCTTTTTCCCCTGTGAACAAATCAATGGCTGGATACATACAACCGATAAATCCAAAAGCTATAAAGATGTACGGTAAGAATCCACCAGCTAGCTGTCCAATCATTTTTTTATCGCTCGCACAATTCTGATAAACTGGCACAAGTGGATGAAGTTTCTCCACATCGACACCGAGTTCTTTTAAACGAATGGCTTCTGCTTTATTGGATAGGTAGTTCATGTAGGATTCAGCACGTTGCTGTCTTCCAACGGAAGATGCGTCAAACAACCAAATTAAAGGAATGGAATGTTTGGTTCGTGCCAATTCCGCTTCGTTTTTAGGTACGATGAGTCCGAGTTGAATTTCTCCTTGTTCGATGGCTTTTTTCAGTGCAGTAGAATCTTCAAAGTTTTTCAAATCCTTTTTCCCTAATCCATCGGGCATTTCGTTGAGCTGATTCCAATATTTCGCGCCCAAATCACCCCAAACACCAATTTTGAGTTTTTCTTCGCTCGCTTTTTTCTCAAAGGAGGAAGAAACATTGACGAATAGCGTTAAAGTAATCGGAAACACAAGTAGGGGAATCAATAACATCGTGCGCATCGTGCGTTTGTCACGTAAGGTATCGATGAGTTCTTTTTTGAATATGGTAAAAATCATGAGGAATGAATTAACGTTGAACAATACGGATGAATTCTTCCGTTAGATTACTAGCTTCCATGTTTTGACGAAAATCGGACATGGGTCCGTTGTATTTCAGTTGTCCTTTGTGAACAATCGCGAGTTCGTCGCATAACAAATCAACTTCACTCATAATGTGACTAGAGAAAATTACTGTTTTTCCTTGGTCCTTGCAATCACGGATGAGTTTGATGATGTTTTCTGCGGTAATCACATCAAGTCCGCTTGTTGGTTCATCGAAAATCACCACTTCTGGATTATGAATCATCGTGCGGCAAATGGAAACCTTTTGTTTCATTCCCGTACTTAGTTTACCAATGCGCTTTTGAAGAAAATCGTTCATGTTCAATAAATCGAATAGGTACTTTTTACGCTCTTCCCTTTCCTTTGTGGGAACTTGATAAAGAGCAGCGAAATAATCGATGATTTCGAGGGGAGTCAAGCGGGCATAAAGTCCAGTTGATCCGGTTAGAAATCCAATTTTTGAACGAGCCTCTTGTGGATATTTTACGGCGTCAACTCCAGCAATTTCGATGCTACCTGAAGTAGGAGATAAAATCGTTGAAAGCATGCGCAAGGTGGTCGTCTTTCCTGCTCCATTTGGTCCAAGAAGTGAAAAAACTTTTCCGGGTTGACACTCAAAACTTAGGTCATCAACAGCTAGAGCTTTGTCCGCTGTGGTATTGAGTTCTTTCTTTTGTTGGCGACTTAGTTCAAATTCCTTTCGAAGGTGAGATACTTTGATCATAGCAAATGGATTTCTATAAGCAGGACGATGGAGTATTCCGTATGTTACTTCAGAATGCGTTCATCCTTCAGGATGGCTTTGTTATTATTAGCAAGTTGTCCGCAGGCAGCATCGATGTCTTTACCACGGCTCCTTCTAACATTCACGATGAGGTTTTTCGATTCCAAAAAGGCGGCAAAAGCATCCACTTTGTGTGCGTCTGCTTGTTGGAACTCTCCATTTTCGATTGGATTGTACTCAATGATATTGATTTTACACGGAACACATTTTGCAAAGTTTGCTAGTTCACGTGCATCTTCGATTTCATCGTTAAAGTCCTTGAAAATGATGTATTCAAAGGTAATCCTTGAACCTGTTTTTTCGTGGAAATATTCCAAGGCCTCTGATAATTCAGAAAGGTTATTGGATTCATTTATCTCCATGATTTTATCGCGTTTCTTATCGTTTGCGGCATGGAGGGAAAGTGCCAAATTGAATTTTACATCGTCGTCGCCGAGTTTGCGAATCATTTTTGCGATTCCAGCAGTGGAAACGGTAATGCGTTTCGGAGAGATTCCAAGTCCATCTTCGCTGCAAAGACGGTCAACTGATTGAAGGACATTTTTATAATTAAGGAGTGGTTCACCCATTCCCATGTAAACAATGTTGGTTAGGTTTTGTCCGTAACGTTCTTCTGCTTGATTTTTCAAGTAGACAACTTGGTCAACAATTTCACCTGCACTTAAATTTCGAAGTAATTTCAATCTTCCTGTAGCACAAAAGGTACAGGACAAGCTGCAACCAACTTGCGAAGAGATGCATGCGGTGGTTCGGGATTTTGTTGGAATAAGTACTCCTTCAACTACCTTACCTTCTTCTATGGTAAAGGCACATTTGATTGTTTTATCCTTGCTTATTTGCTGATCTTGCAGTTGAATATGATCAATGAAATAATGTTGTTGCAACATCTCTCTGAGTTCTTTACTCAAGTTGGTCATTTCATCAAAGGAAGCGGCATTTTTTTTCCATAACCATTCATAGACTTGTTTGGCACGAAATGATTTTTCATTGCGTTCAACAAATTCGTCCTGAAGTTCCTTCAAGGATAAATTCCGAATATTGCTCAGTCCTTGAGGCATGTATGAAAAGATGGATTAACGGTTGAGCATCACTGGCATCACGAGCATTAAAATGTCTTCGTGTTCGTTTGATGGAATTGCAGGAGTTAAGATTCCAGCACGACTTGGCTCGCTCATTGATAATTTGATTTCATCTGAATCCAAATTATTCAACATCTCCATAAGGAAGCGCGAGTTGAATCCGATTTCTAAATCATCACCATCGTAGTTACAAGTTAGACGTTCGCTCGCTTCGTTTGCAAAGTCGATGTCTTCAGCAAACAAAGAAAGTTCAGAACCAGCTAACTTCAATTTAATTTGATGTGTTGTTTTATTGGAAAAAATCGACACACGTTTAATAGATGAAAGCAATTGAGAACGATCAATTGTTAGAACATTTGGATTTTCTTTTGGAATCACTGCTTCGTAATTCGGGTATTTCCCATCGATTAAGCGACACACCAAGATGAGGTCGTTAAACGTGAAAACAGCGTTGGATTCGTTATATTCTAATAAAACCGCTTCGTCACCACGAAGATTCGATTTTAACATGTTCAAAGGTTTCTTCGGTAGAATGAAAGCTGAACTTCCACTTGCTTCCGCGTCTGTTCTTCTGAAACGAACAAGTTTGTGTGCATCCGTTGCAACAAAAGTGATTTCGCTCGCAGAGAATTGACAGAAAACGCCGCTCATTACCGGACGAAGGTCATCGTTTCCAGAAGCAAACAAGGTTTTATTGATTGCACGAGAAAGGAGATCTCCAGACAATTTAATGGCACTTTTACCTGCTAATTCAGGAATTTTAGGGAATTCATCACCATTGAATCCAACCATTCTTGACTTACCGTTATCGTAAGCAATTTCAATTTGGTAATTGCTTGCATTGACTTTGAACGTACAAGGTTGATCTGGCAAACTTTTTAAGACATCCAACAACAATTTAGCAGGAATGGCAATTTTACCATCCTCCTCCGAATGAACGTCCATTTTTGTCACCATGGTCGTCTCTAAATCTGAAGCAGATGCAGTGAGTTGTCCGTTGGTGATTTCAAAGAGAAAGTTATCTAAAATCGGCAAGGTATTGCTTGTATTCAGTACACCTGAAATACTTTGTAGATGTTTTAAAAGACTTGTGCTAGAGGCAATGAAATTCATACTCATTAATTTAGATACAAATTTAATAAATCAATCGAGATGATAAACAAAGCACACCGTGAAAACGACTTCTTTCTTCGATTTAACGTGATTTTGTTTCATTCCATTCCGAAACGAATGAATTTGGGTCGTCTGGAGTAAGTACAATGGCTCTTCCATTTGAACGTTCGATGACCACAAATTGATCGCGTCGAGTAGCATACCAAATCATGGTTCCATAACGACTATTTCGAAATAAACCGAAGTATCCGAATAGTCCACCAACGCCAAAAACGCGGAGCGAATTTTTAAGTTCTTTTCGATCTACTATGGAAACATGGAGAATATCCGTTGTTGCATAGAGCTTGTTCTGAAATGGACGATAAATGACCAGTTGTCCGTCTTCAAGGGCATAGGCTTTTGGGCTAAAACCATAAGTAATGACGAGAATGAGGATTAGACCAAATGGAATAACATCTACTGGACTTGGATTTAAAAAATCTATAGATCCAGAGGTGTTCTTTGTGAAAGAAGGAATAAATACGGTAAAGAATAACAACAACGGAACAAGAATGGTCAGTGTCTTGGTCGTTCTATCCATGGAGGCTTTATACTGATTCATCGCTCACTAAATTTATGACGTAAATATACTTTTAATGCTTCTCTCATCAAAATTGCTTCGCTCAATTCTTGGTGAAAGGATGCTTTTCTTGAAAGGGAAATAAAAATTGATTCTGGAATGTCGATGAGGTAAATTAATTGCTGAAGTTGGGTGTTGGAAACTTTGCGAATACATGATTCAATCGACGAAAGTAAATAATCTACATCATGCGAGTCTAGGGTCAGGCCACAACGCTGAAAATCCTTTGTCAATTGAGCCAGGGTATCCGTTCGAAAAGACTGATCAACGAGTGCTTGTTTCACTTGTTCTTGAAGTTCCTGTGCCATGCTGAGGAAAAAAAATTAGTTTTGTACCAAATGTGAAGTTACGCATGAAAAGAATATTTGACATCATTTTCGCTTTGTTTGTGTTAATTTGTTTTCTGCCTATTGGAATGATACTATCCTTGTGGATCGCAATTGAATCAACTGGAGGAATTTTCTTTGCGCAAAATCGAGTAGGTAAGAACGGCGTTTCTTTTCGACTATTGAAATTTCGCAGTATGTATGTCAATGCGGAATCTCAAGGGAGAATCACCGTTGGATCACGTGATGCACGCATAACCAAAGCAGGTTACTATTTACGCAAGTACAAATTGGACGAGTTTCCACAATTTATCAATGTGCTGAAAGGTGACATGAGCATCGTTGGACCACGTCCAGAGGTTCAGGAATACGTCGATTTATACACGGAGTCCCAACGAAAAATCCTTCAAGTAAAACCAGGAATTACTGATTTGGCTTCCTTGGCATATTTTCACGAGAATGAACTCTTGGCAAAATCAGACAATCCGCAGCAAACATACATTCAGGAGGTGATGCCGGAAAAGATTCGGTTAAATGAAAAATATTTAGCCAATCCATCGCTGGGTCAGGACCTTGTCATTATCTGTAAAACATTTGCAAAAATCTTTCGTGCTTAATTTCACGAGAAAATCTTCGCTACATTTGTTATAATATCGTAATATTGCAATATAACAATATTGTAAGCGATGGGAACGACGAAAAGCGAAGGTTTTAGTGAAGAAGTGAACGAATTAGCCTCACTATTTAAGGCGATGGGACATCCTGCACGGATTGCCATTATTCAATTTTTGCGCACGCAGGAAAAATGCATTTGCACGGATTTAGTAAATGAACTTCCACTCGCACAGCCGACCATTTCGCAACATTTAAAGGAATTGAAAAACGCTGGAATTATCCAAGGAAGTGTTTCAGGCACGAGTATTTGTTATTGCTTGAATCTGGAGAAAATCAGTGCGCTAGATGCCTTTTTAGCGTCCCTAAAATACGATCAGAATCCAACATGTTGTTAAAAAAACGAAGCAATGAAATTAAGTGAATTTAAAGCAAACTTGACAGGAATGACGACGGTGTCGTTTCAATTGCCTAATGGATCAACCGTTCCGGCACATTACCACATCACGGAAGTTGGACACGTTCAAAAACGATTTATCGATTGCGGTGGAACCACGCGTTTAGAAGACCGCATTTGTTTTCAGTTATGGGAAGCCGAAGACGTTGACCATCGTCTTCAGGCAGAGAAATTGATGAAAATCATTGAATTGTCCGAGCGAACCTTGAACTTGCCAGATGAGGAGATTGAAGTTGAATATCAAGGTTCGACCATTGGTAAATACCAACTGGCGTGGAATGGTACTTCTTTCGAATTGCTTTCAACTACTACCGCTTGTTTGGCAGAAGATAAATGTGGTATTCCACCTTCAAAACAGAAGATTAGTTTGGTAGAATTGACTCCATCGACAAAATCTACTTGTACACCGGGAGGAGGTTGTTGTTAAATCAAGCTTATGAATACAAAGTTGACTCAATTTTCAGAAGAAATCATCCTTCAATTTGATCAGATTCCGGCGGATCGAAAATTAGTGCTTGATCGGTTAACTACCTATATACATGGAAATCAAAACTCAGGTAAGGAATCTTTATTGATGTTCATCTGTACCCACAATTCGAGAAGAAGTCATTTCGGACAGATACTTTGCGCGTTGGCCGCTGACTTTTATCAGGTAACAGGTATTCAAACATTTTCCGCGGGCACGGAAGTAACCGCATTTCATCCGAATGCGATTGCAGCACTTCGTTCCATAGGGATGGAGGTTCAGACAATGGACACAACTTCAAATCCACATTATATTGTTTCATGGAGTTCCACTGATTCGTTGCATGCGTATTCTAAACTTATCGACGACGAAGGGAATCCCAAAGAACATTTCGCGGCAATCATGACGTGCACGCATGCAGAGCAAAATTGTCCATTTGTTGTTGGAGCAGATTTCCGAATCGGACTTTCTTACGATGATCCAAAAGCATTTGACGGTACAGCGAAAGAATCGGAAATGTACTTGGCCCGTATTCATCAAATAGCCAGAGAAATCTTTTATGTTTTTTCACATTTAACCTATTAATTATGTCGACCCAATCGCATGTAAAACAACTTTCATTTTTAGATCGCTACCTCACTTTGTGGATTTTTCTTGCCATGCTCGTTGGGATTTTGATCGGAAACATTGTTCCAAATATGGATCAAAAATTGGATGCACTTTCTTGTGGAACAACGAATATTCCACTAGCAATCGGACTCATCTTGATGATGTATCCACCTTTAACCAAGGTCCAGTTTTCTAAAATACCAACTATCCTTTCCAAACCAAAGTTATTGTTGGTTTCCTTTTTCATTACGTGGATTGTTGGTCCATTCTTGATGTTTTTGTTGTCCGTTTTATTCCTCAAAGCATATCCGGAATACATGACTGGATTAATTGTGATTGGACTTGCACCATGTATCGCAATGGTTATTGTTTGGAACGAATTGGCGGATGGAAACCGAGAACTTGTCGCAGGATTGGTTGGAATCAATAGCTTGTTACAAGTATTTTTCTTTTCATCCTATGCGTATTTCTATTTGGAAATCGTTTTGCCGTACTTCGGAGTCAAAGGTCTGCATTTAAACATATCCATGCTCGAAATTGCCCAAACAGTTGGTGTTTATTTGGGGATTCCCTTTGTCCTTGCGGTTCTCAGTAGATCATTACTTATCAAACAAAAAGGGGAGGAGTGGTTTACGAAACGCTTTATCCCTTTCGTATCCCCAATTACCTTAATTTCCTTGTTGTTCACCATCATTGTGATGTTTAGTTTAAAGGGAAAAATGATGTTGTCCATTCCTATGGATGTTTTGACGATTGCCATTCCACTTGTCATTTACTTCGCTGTAATGTTTGTCCTTATGTTTTTGACCGCGCGATGGATGGGAGCTAATTACGCGGATACGGCAGCACTGTCATTTACGGCCTCTGGCAATAATTTCGAATTGGCCATTGCCGTTTCTATTGGCGTGTTTGGACTTCATTCCGGAGAAGCATTTGCGGGAGTTGTTGGACCACTTGTCGAAGTGCCAGCTTTGATTCTTTTAGTAAAATTAGCTCAGTTTTGGCGCAAGAAGTGGTTTACAAACCCTTCGTAATTTCTTGCCAAAGTCGGTCCGATGGAACCGGCGCAACGACAGAAACTTCCTCCTTGGAAGTTGGATGAGTGAATTTCAAGTAACGCGCATGCAAACAGATAGATCCGTCAGGATTGGAACGTTTCGCTCCATATTTTACATCACCTTTGATGATGCATCCAATAGAACTTAACTGAACACGAATTTGATGATGGCGTCCTGTTTCCAAAGTGATTTCCAATAAATGGTAACGATCACCTGAAGCTAATTTACGGTAGGATAGAATCGCTTCCTTAGAACCGGAAACACTTGGGTTCACTGGGTAACTTTTATTTTGAGCTTCGTTCTTCTTTAAATGATGAACCAGGCGTCCACTTGGTTTTTCCGGTGCCGTTTCAACAATCGCCCAATAGATTTTATTGGTTTCTTTGTCGCGAAATTGCGCATTCAATCGTTCTAGGGCTTTGCTTGTTCGAGCGAAAACCAACGCGCCACTAGTAGGACGATCTAAGCGATGTACAACACCACAAAAAACGTTTCCAGGTTTTTGGTATTTTTCTTTTAAATACGCTTTGATTTCATCGGGCATTGTTTGATCACCCGTCTTATCCCCTTGAACGATTTCGGATGCCATTTTATTGATGACAATCACATGATTATCCTCATGAAGTATGCGTTCTGAAATCATTCGGATAAAAGATCTTTTTTAGACTTTCGTTCTAATGATTTGTTTCGGAAAGAAGCAAATGCCGTGAATCCAACGAAGAATAAAATAGTCAAACTCAACCAAGTTGGAAACTTACCAAGTCCGTCGCCATTCGCGTAAGAATGCAGTCCGACCAACATGAAGTTAACGCCGAAGAAGGTAAATAAGATGGCTGAATATCCCCAGAAGGACATGACATTAAATAAGAATTTCCCGTTTAATTTCGGAATGAAACGCAAGTGAAGGATGACAGCGTAAACAAGCACAGAAACAAGTGCCCACGTTTCTTTGGGATCCCAGCCCCAATAACGTCCCCAAGACTCATTCGCCCAAATTCCACCAAGAAATGTCCCGATGGTCAACATGAAGAGACCGATGGTCATGGTCATTTCAGAAACGTATGTTAATTCATTGATGTTAATGGTAACGATCTCTTTGTTTTTCTCGTTACGCACGGTGTAAAGAATCAAGTTCAACAATCCTAATATCGCGGCTAATCCGAGGAAACCATAGCTTCCTGTAATGATGGCTACGTGTATTTTTAACCAATACGATTTCAATACAGGTACGAGTGGCGTGATTTCAGGATCGAAAAGACTTAATTCCGTCACGAAGATCATCAAGGAAGCAAGGATGGCTGTTCCAGCGAGGATGACAATGTTTTTACGTGTGAAGCTAAATCCAGCAATCATGGTTACCCAAGCGATAAATACCACTGCTTCGTAACCGTTACTCCAAGGTGCGTGGCCAGAAATCACCCAACGCATTCCGAGTCCTGCAGCAAGGTAGAGGAAGGTTACAACCATGAATCCAATGATGATGCGATTCATCCATTTTTGAACTTTCGAAAAACGCGATGCAGCTGATTTAAAAATTCCAATAAACGAAACAATCAAGAGCAAGAATCCAAGGGATAATAACAGTTGGTACGAGTGTTTGAAGATCTCCATTTTGTTGTAAGAGATTTCCATGCTCACTGCAGATTCGGTTGGAACGACATCCGAACTTACTTTTCGTTGGTGTGCTTTTACTTTTTTGAGGACACTTTCCGCCTTGCTAAAATTGTTTTTTTTCGCCCCTTCATCCAAAAGAGAAATGTAGCTTAAAACCTGTAAAGATGCCGTTGTATCGACTTGAAAAGGAATGTACCACGTGTGATTCACATCGCCTTTTTTAGGGACAACACGTAAGTATTTCCACATGATGACACCTTGAATCACTTCGAATTTCTCATTTAATTTAATGAGTTTTTTGTCGAATTCATTGCGTTGCGATTCCAAGCGTTGATGTGCAATTTTATATTCCTTTAACCATTTGAATTCTTGCGTTTTTTGATCCACAAGTTCCATAACACTTGCGTATTCACCTAACTTCAATGGAGCACGTAAATTACTAGGAACCTGTACGATTTTTTGATTGATCCAGTATTGAGGATACATTTGAATACTCATGATGGTTTGAACCGCATTGTATTCTTTGTAGTGGTTGGAACGATTGATTTTACGAAGTAACTGATCACACAAGGTATGCATTGGTGAGATGCGTCCTTCGTAGTCTTGAACCAAAAGCGAAGCAAGTTTTTCCGAATGTTCTTCGGACATGACTCTGAATATTTTCGCCGCTGGATTTGCTCCATGCGCATGATCTTGTGCGTATGAAACCGTTTGAAATAAAAGAAGTCCAATCATTAAACTTAATGCGTTTAAGCTTGCGCGTTTTGCTTTCAACTTCTTCATTTTATCATTTAATTCTCGGAATCGTCCAACGGGTGCAAACAAGGACATCAACATTCCGATACTCATCAGGAGGTATCCTACATACGTAATGTTTGTTCCCCACCAATCGTGGTTCACACTTAATACTGTTCCTTCTTCGTTCTGTGCAGTAGATGGATCGTCAAGGTCATATCCGGATTGGAAAAAACGATAACCATCATAATCCATGACATTATTCATGAAAACGTGTCGATCCATTTTAACCTTTCTTTTCGCATCGATGAGGGTTAAATCACTTGAGAAGGATGAAGGCGACTCGGATCCTGGATACTTGTCCAATTTAAAATCTTTACAGAATACTTGAAAGTTAATTGGTTTTCGAATGGAACCGTATTCAAGTTGATACATAATGTTGTTCATGGCGAAACGTACCGGTGTAGGAATAGCACCTATTCCACCTTCAATTTGAATGACTTTACTTGCTTTTCCATCGCTCACACGAACAGTTAAATAGTCGGATCCCACATTTTTTTTACCAGATGGCATCAAGACTTTTTTCGCATGATTCAATGCGCGTTTGAAAACAAATTGCTTGTCCCCACAATGATATAATGTCGTTGTTTTGAATTCAACCCATTGATTTAACGGAACGTTCGTAAACATCGAGTCCGGAACATTTGCCCCACTTTGACGCGCTTTTCTCATTTCTGACATGGGTAAATATGTCAATGGAACGGCCGTTTTGATTTGTAAACTATCTCCTTTTTTGCGGACCTGCATTCCTGGAGTTTTAGGTTCTGGTCCAAAAGAAAGTGGAACCATTCCGACCATGAAAAAGTCATTTTCAGTCAAGAAATTTGACTTCATTCCATCGGTGATTAACTCCAAGGACGTTTCTTTAAACGATTGACGAACGACTAAAGAATCTATCATTTTCGATTGAAAATTCACATAGCTAACATCAATGGTTTTCTTTTGAAATTCTGTAGAATAGGTGAAATCATTATCAGTAACTTCTGATAAATAACATGTGTGCGCCTCTGTTTTTGTTTTGCCAGTTGCCAAATCTTGCATGTGCACAAGTACATGAGGAACAGCTGTGTAGATGAAATCAGAGGATGTCCCCTCTTTGATAACCATTTGTCCTTCGAAACTCACGTAGCGGGTGATGGCCGCACCAAAAATGATCACTAAAAAAGACAAGTGAAACAATAATGTTGCGATTTTCTCACGTTGAAACATCTTGTACTTAAAGATGTTAGAAATTAAATTCAAGGATAAGTAAACAAGGAGTATTTCAAACCAAGTGGCATTGTAAATAATGATTTTCGCACTTTGAATACCATAGATAGATTCGATAAATGTTGCGGCACCGATTCCAACTAGAAAAAGTAATAATCCAACGGTCATCATGCGCATCGAAAAAAGGGAAGCAAGCAGTTTATCTAGCATATGCAAAAATTTACTGCAAAAATACGACTTGTCCGTTTGATTCTTGATAGGAAAGAAGTATTCTTGTGAAATTAATTCCTCATCCGATCAAAATGAAGTCTTTTTTACTATTATTCATTGTATTTCTCATCCAACTTGGACCATTAAGCGCTCAAATAAAAAAGGAGGTTTCTTATGTGAGATTCGACGAAAAAGTTTCCAAAGGAAGCTTAGAAAGCTTTCAGTTTCCATATAAAGATTCATCCAGTAGAAAAGTGTTGGTTTGGTTGCCAGCCAATTATAGTCCAAAAGTGAAATACGCGACGATATACATGCACGACGGACAAATGTTATTTGATTCAACAACAACATGGAACAAAAAAGAATGGAGAGTCGATGAAACAGCCGATAGTTTGATTTCCAATGGAATAACACGTCCGTTTATTGTCGTGGGAATTTACAATGACCCACCAAATCGCTATGCTGAATTTTTCCCGCAGCAAGCGGTCCAGTATATGGATTCGGCGTATGTTTCAAAATTAACATCATCCCTTTGGAATGGTGAATTACGTGCAGATTATTATTTGGAATGGATGAAGACAAATGTGATTCCATTTGTGGAGAAGACGTATTCGGTTAGTCATAAACGCGAAGATCGATTTTTAATTGGTTCCAGTATGGGAGGGCTTATTTCGTTGTATGGACTTACAAGAATTCCAGAGACTTTTGGAGGCGCAGCTTGTTTATCCATACACACACCCATGATTAATTTTCAAATGATGGGTGATGACGCCATGAATCAATTGGCGCTTCCTTTCAACAATTATTTAAGTAAAACACTGCCATCTCCCAAAAAAGTTAAGTTGTACATTGACCGAGGAACTGAGACCTTGGATGCGAATTATGGACCTTATCACGAAGTTTTGCTCAGCACGCTCGCAAAGTCCGGATATGAAATCGGCCCAAATTATTTGACACTCGTTTGGGACAAAACAGCGCACGATGAAGTGTCATGGGCAAAACGATTGGCATTCCCAATGAAATTCTTGTTGATAAAAGACAAGTAGGAAAATCAGCGCATCCAAACATTTTTATAAATTTGTCAAAGGTCCAGTGCGGATAAAGTAAAGAAAGGAATGAAGACCATATTAATACTAGGAGCAGGGATGTCTGCTTCATCATTGATCAGATATTTGTTAGCTCATTCAGAAGCTGAAAATTGGCATGTCAAAATTGTGGATCAGAACATTGATTTAGTGAAGAAGAAAATCAATGGACATCCGAATGCAGAAGCACTTTCGTTTAACGCATTGGATTCAAAGGAGCGCAAGCCAGCTATTGCACATGCCGATTTAGTGATTTCTATGTTACCAGCGATTTTTCACGTAGAAGTGGCGAAGGATTGTATTGAACTTCACACAGATTTAATCACACCATCGTACATTTCTCCAGAAATGCGTGCCTTGAATGAGGAGGCAAAAAATGCCGGTATCGTGATCATGAATGAGATTGGTGTGGATCCAGGAATCGACCACATGAGTGCAATGAAAGTGATTGATCACATCAAAGCAATTGGCGGAACTTTAACTAGTTTCAAGTCTTTTTGCGGTGGATTATTGGCGCCTGAATCGGATAACAATCCATGGCATTACAAATTCACATGGAATCCAAGAAATGTGATTGTTGCTGGACAAGGTCCGGCAGCATGTTACATGGATAACAATGAATATAAGTACATTCCGTATTCTCAATTATTCAAAAAGTTAGATCGCTTTGAAATTCCACCTTACGGTGAATTTGATGGATATGCGAATCGCAACTCGCTCATTTATTCGTCCACCTATGGAATTGAAGGAATTCCAACAATATACCGCGGAACTTTGCGTCGTCCAAATTATTGTCAAGGTTGGGATATTTTCATTCAATTGGGAATGACGGATGATTCGTACGCGATGACGAATTCAGAAACCTTAACACCGAGATCATTTTTGAATGCCTTTTTACCCTATGAATTACATACACCGGTTGAGGATAAATTCAAAAAAGTACTTGGAGAGGAAAATGCTTATTTATTTGATCAATTTGAAAGCATGGGGATTTTCGATGATTCATTTACTTATGGAATTGAAAATGCGAGTCCGGCCAAATTATTGCAACAATTACTTGAGCCAAAATGGAAGTTGGAGTCCGGAGATAAAGACATGCTGGTGATGTATCATGAGTTTGAATACCAGATGAATGATCAACAAAAGAAAATTACATCATCCCTTGTAACATTAGGACAAGACGAAGTTTATACAGCGATGTCAAACACGGTTGGACTTCCAGTTGCAATTGCAGCGAAATTAATTTTAGCCGGTGAGATAAAAGAAAAAGGAGTTACCTTACCAGTAACGAAAGAGGTGTACGAACCAATTTTAGCAGAATTGGAAACATTCGGAATTATCTTTGAAGAAAAAGAACAAACGATTTAATAAAGGAAAAATGGAAAACGAAGAAAACCACATGAACATCGAACTATCTGAAGAAGTAGCTTTAGGTATTTATTCAAATTTAGCGATCATCACACATTCACCAGCAGAGGTGGTTTGCGACTTCGTTCAAATAATGCCGGGAATGCCGAAAGGAAAAGTTCGTTCCCGTGTATTGATGACGCCACAAAACGCGAAACGTTTTTTACAAGCTTTATCAGACAACATTCAGAAATACGAACAAAATTTCGGGGTAATTGATGATCCACAGGCTGGATTCCCCCCGATGAATTTTGGCACGCCAAATACAATGGCATAATTTCATTCAGATGATTCTGTCCATTTGTATTCCTATCTATAATACGGATATTCGTCCACTTGCGACAGAACTACATCGACAAATTCAAACATATTCATCGGAAGTCGAGCTCCTTTTTTTGGACGACGCTTCCGATGTTTTTTTTAAAGAACTGAATCGAAGTGTAGGGACGTTTAGCGACTACCAAGAGTTGCCGGTTAATATTGGCAGGTCAAAAATTCGAAATGCGTTTTTACCCTTTGTAAAGGGAACGCACTTACTCTTTCTAGATGGGGATTCTATTGTTCATCGAAAAGATTTCATTCAGAAATACCTTCAGTTCATAAATGATCATTCGATTGATTTGCTCGTTGGCGGACGAGAAGAAACGACATTAAGACCACCTCGCTCACAAATGTTGCGCTGGGAGTATAGCCGTAAAAGAGAAAGTAAAACGACTGAGGAGCGCATTGCGGATCGGACAAGTGGATTCAAATCAAATAATTTCATTGTAAGAAAATCCATTTTTGAAGAGAATCCATTCGATGAATCCCTTACAAAGTATGGACATGAGGATACGCTATTTGGATTTCAGCTCAATACAAAAGGAGTCGTTTGTCACCACATTGATAATCCCATCAAGAATGATGATTTAGTAGAGAATCACACTTTCTTATCAAAAACAAAGGATGCAGTTTCCAATTTGTTGCGTATTTCACAAAGTCTACAAGATGACCGCTTCAATCAACAACAGAAATTATTAAGCTTGGCTATCAGTATTCATCAGTCCAAAGTCATTCTATTGGTGTTTCGTCCTTTCAGCATAGTATTTCAGCCGGTGTTGTACTTTTTTCTCACGAAAGGATTCTTCCGTTTGTGGATGTTCGATTTATATCGATTAATCGAGCTAGAGAGAAGAATGAGTCATAGCTGAATGGATAAATGATTCCAGCTTACGTCGTTCATTTTCCCAATTTTCCGTTTCAGAAGCCAAGCGACACGCTTCTTTTTGTTTCATCAATAATTCAGGTTGCCCTTTTAATTCATTGATGGCAGTGGCAATCGCATCAGGACTTACTTCGTTCAGAATACTCCCAATGTGATGTGTGGTGATCACACGTTCAATCTCAACTAACTTACTTGCCAAAATAGGAGTACCGGCATGCATGTAATCAAAAACCTTGTTTGGAAGTGAAAATTCGTAGTTTTTACTTATTGGTTTATCTAGGGTAAGTCCAAGATCTGCATGTGCAGTAAATTGCATCATCTCTATATAAGGACGTCTCCCATAAATTTTCACCTTGTCTTTCAGTTGATTTTGTTGAATGAGTTCTTTCACCACGGGCATAACATCGCCATTGCCAACAAGCATTAACGTGACACCTTCCAGATGTTTCATTGCTAGGACCGCTTCTTCAATGCCACGTTCCACATTTAATCCGGATCCTTGTATAATGACTAAAAAGCCATTTGTGGGTATTTCCAATTCCTCCTTTGTTTGAAGGTCTTTAATCGTAAATTTATTCGGGATGTTCCGAATGACGAGCAGGTCCTTTTTATACAAATCTTTATAGGCCTGAGCTATCGAGTCATTTACAGTAATAATGTGGGATAGTTTTGGGAATATCATTTTCTCAATACTCAACCAGATTCCTTGGGTTCGTTTGCGGTGAATTAACTCAGGTGCTTCCGTAAAAAGTTCGTGGCTATCATAGATCAATTTTGTTCCGGTTAATTTACTGACAAGAAAATTCGGCAAAAGGGTATCGAGATCATTGGAATAGAGGAGTGCTTTTTTTTGAAACAGGAGAATAAAAAATAACCTCAAATTTAATTCCGCATAAAAAAGCGGGCCCTTTTCAAAGAGAAGACGAAGGCGTTTTGCGGGGTAATTTCGTTCATTTAGTATAGGACTATCCTTTTTTTTTCGTCCAATTAGTAAAACTTCCATACCAAGATCATGCAGCACAGAACACGTTCGATGAACGCGGTTATCAGTGACCAAATCGCTTGATACTGAAACAATCACTTTTTGTTTTAACATAGAAACAAAAGTAATGAAATACACGTAGGAAAAAATTGCGAAAGGAAAAGTGATAAAATTTTCAAATATTTTTTCAAAAAATTCTTTGAGATAAGAAAAAGTTTCATACATTTGCAATCCCAAATTGGTCTTTGGGAAAAGAAAAAGTTCTTTATTTAAGAAAACCAACAATTAAATTGCCGATGTAGCTCAGTTGGCCAGAGCAGCTGATTTGTAATCAGCTGGTCGGGGGTTCGAATCCCTCCATCGGCTCAAATTGTAGGGGGGATACTCAAGCGGCCAACGAGGGCAGACTGTAAATCTGCTGATGTACATCTTCGCAGGTTCGAATCCTGCTCCCCCCACAAGAAAAGAAAAAAAGCGGGAGTAGCTCAGTTGGTAGAGCTTCAGCCTTCCAAGCTGAACGTCGCGAGTTCGAGTCTCGTCTCCCGCTCACTTTTCAAAGAGCGCCGGTGTAGCTCAGGGGTAGAGCGCTTCCTTGGTAAGGAAGAGGCCACGAGTTCAATTCTCGTCATTGGCTCATTATGAAAAAAGAAGTTGAATCCTTTCCATTTGATGGTAAAGGATTTTATGATAAATAAATATATTATTAACTAAGTAACAAAAAAAAAATGGCTAAGGAAAATTTTGACCGTTCCAAACCACACGTGAACATTGGTACTATTGGACACGTTGACCATGGTAAGACTACGTTGACTGCAGCAATCTCTAGCGTTCTTGCTTCTAAGGGATTGGCTCAGGTTCGTGATTTCTCTTCAATCGATAACGCGCCCGAAGAAAAAGAGCGTGGTATCACTATTAACACTTCGCACATTGAGTACGAAACAGCAAACCGTCATTACGCACACGTTGACTGTCCAGGTCACGCCGATTACGTAAAGAACATGGTAACTGGAGCTGCACAGATGGACGGAGCGATTTTAGTAGTTGCTGCAACTGATGGTCCAATGCCTCAAACACGTGAGCACATCCTTCTTGGTCGTCAAGTTGGTGTTCCTCGTTTAGTTGTCTTCATGAACAAAGTGGACATGGTAGACGATGCAGAGTTATTAGAGTTAGTTGAAATGGAAGTACGTGAATTACTTTCTTTCTATAAATATGATGGTGACAATGCACCAGTTATCCAAGGTTCAGCTTTGGGAGCATTAAACGGAGAGCCTCAGTGGGTTGCTACAATTGATGCGTTAATGGATGCAGTTGATACATACATCGAACTTCCTCCACGTGATGTTGACAAACCGTTCTTGATGCCAGTTGAAGACGTATTTACGATTACAGGTCGTGGTACGGTTGTAACGGGTCGTATCGAAACAGGTGTGATCAACTCTGGAGATCCAGTTGAGATCTTAGGAATGGGTGAATTGAAATTGACATCTACAGTTACAGGTGTTGAGATGTTCCGTAAAATGTTAGATCGTGGTGAAGCAGGTGATAACGCAGGATTATTGTTACGTGGTATTGAGAAATCTCAAATCAAACGTGGAATGGTTATCTGTAAACCAGGTTCAACTACACCTCACCAAGAATTTAAAGCTGAGATCTACGTATTGAAGAAAGAAGAAGGTGGTCGTCACACTCCTTTCCACAATAAATACCGTCCTCAATTCTATTTCCGTACAACTGACGTTACAGGAGAAATCTTCTTAACAGACGGACGCGAGATGGTTATGCCAGGTGACAACGTATCAATTACAGTTAAATTGATCGTACCAGTTGCAATGGACAAAGGACTTCGTTTTGCAATCCGTGAGGGTGGTAGAACTGTAGGTGCTGGACAGGTTACTGAAATCGTAGCTTAACAAGAAACAACATAGTTTTAAGTAAGGGGAGTTTAACAACTCCCCTTTTTAAACGGGTGTAGCTCAGCTGGTAGAGTGGTGGTTTCCAAAACCATTGGTCGTGGGTTCGAATCCTACCGCCCGTGCTCAATTAAAATTGAAATAAGTGTCAAAAATTAGATCATATTTTCAGGAAACTTACCAAGAAATGGTACACAATGTAACGTGGCCAACTTGGAAAGAACTACAAAATAATACCATTCTGGTAGTTGTTGCATCTGTTCTCATTGCACTGCTTATTTTCGCAATGGATTACGCCTTCGGTATTTCCGGAGAAGAGGGATCTTTGTGGAAAGGATTACTAGGTTTTATTTACGGATCATTCTAACAAATACAGTAATGGCAGAAATTGTTAAGAAATGGTATGTAGTTCGTGCCGTAAGTGGCAAGGAAAAGAAAGTTAAGGAGTACCTTGAGTTAGAAATTTCTCGAATGAAACTGAATGATTATGTGAATCAAGTTCTCATCCCAACGGAGAAGGTTTTCAAAATACAAAATGGAAAAAAAGTCAACAAAGAAAAGGCATTTTTACCTGGATATGTATTAATTGAAGCTGCATTAGTAGGTGAGGTTAGTCACGTTATTAAAAGTATTCCAAACGTAATTGGTTTTCTAGGCACTGTCAAAGGTGGTGAACCTGTACCAATGCGCTTATCAGAGGTAAACAGAATCTTAGGAAAAGTAGACGAATTAGCAACATCTGAGGAAGAATTAAAAATTCCTTTCGTTGTTGGTGAGTCTGTGAAAGTAATTGACGGTCCATTCAACAACTTTACTGGTGTTGTGGATGAAATCAATGAAGAGAAGAAAAAATTAAAAGTTATGGTCAAAATATTTGGCCGAAAAAACCTTTTGGAGCTCAGCTATATGCAAGTTGAGAAAGAAGGGTAGAATTTGTATTAACCGTAGGAGTGAGTCCGATGATTAAAGCTTCCCATCACTGATTCACGTTGACTACATAATTTTAATATATATGGCTAAAGAAGTAGCAGCATTGATCAAATTGCAGATCAAAGGAGGCGCAGCCAACCCATCACCACCAATCGGACCTGCTTTGGGTGCGAAAGGAGTTAATATCATGGAGTTTTGTAAGCAGTTTAATGCGCGAACTCAAGATAAAATGGGTAAGGTAGTTCCAGTTGTTATCACAGTTTATGGTGATAAATCCTTTGATTTCGTTCTTAAAACACCACCGGCAGCGGTACAAATCATCGAGCACACAAAAATCAAAAAAGGTTCATCTGAGCCGAATCGTGTAAAAGTTGCTTCCATTTCTTGGGATCAAATTCGCATGATCGCGGAAGATAAATTACCTGATTTGAATTGTTTTACCGTTGATGCAGCGATGCGCATGGTTGCAGGAACAGCAAGAAGTATGGGGGTAACCGTTAAAGGTGGAGACGCTCCTCAATCCAAATAATTAATTGTTATGAAAAGAGTTTCTAAAAAAAGAAAAGAGATCTTGTCCAAATTTGATTTGACGAAGATCTACACTCTATCTGAAGCATGTGATTTGGTGAAGGGAATTTCTACAACCAAATTCGATGCATCTGTAGATATTTGTGTTCGTTTAGGGGTTGATCCTCGTAAAGCGAATCAAATGGTACGTGGAACTGTTGCATTGCCTCATGGAACTGGTAAGGATATCAAGGTACTTGTACTTTGTACCCCGGACAAGGAAAAAGAAGCAATTGAAGCAGGTGCAGAATATGTTGGACTTGACGACTACATTGATAAAATCAAAAGTGGTTGGACAGACATCGACGTAATCATTACGATGCCTTCAGTTATGGGTAAAGTAGGTGCACTTGGACGCGTTTTAGGTCCACGCGGTTTAATGCCAAATCCGAAAACAGGTACAGTTACTATGGAAATTGGTAAAGCTGTAACTGAAGTGAAAGCTGGTAAAATCGACTTTAAAGTTGATAAATACGGTATCATTCACTCATCGGTTGGTAAAGTTAGTTTTGAAGGAGATAAAATTCGCGAAAATGCGAGTGAATTGATTCAACAACTAGTGAAATTAAAACCGTCTGCTGCAAAAGGTACTTATATTAAAAGTATCTACCTGAGCTCAACGATGAGTCCAGGGATACAAATTGACGCGAAGTCTGTTACTGCTTAATACTTAAGAAAATGACAAGAGAAGAAAAAGCAAAGTACATCAGCGATTTGGCGGCGGATTTATCTGCTAACAATGTGTTGTATCTAGCAGACACAGCAGAATTAACAGTAGAGACAATAAATGCTTTACGTAGAAGATGTTTTCAAACAAACATTTCGTTACGTGTAGTTAAAAATGCATTGCTTCAAAAAGCGATGGACCAAGTAGAAGGTAAAGATTTTGGCGCATTGAGAGATGTGTTGAAAGGTTCAACTTCTATTATGTTCAGCGAAGTGGCTAATGCTCCTGCAAAATTGATTGCTGATTTCCGTAAGAAATCACCAAAACCACTTTTGAAAGGTGCATACATTGATGAGGCAATTTTCATTGGAGATGATCAATTAAAAGTTCTTGAATCACTGAAAAGTAAAGAAGAATTGGTTGGTCAAATCATTGGAATGTTGCAGAGTCCTGCTCAAAATGTATTGTCTGCTCTTAAAGGTTCTGGTAATACAATCGCTGGAATCCTTAAAACGCTCGAAGAACGAGCATAAATTAATTAATAATAACCTTTTTTAAATTAAAATAAAATGGCTGATTTAAAGCAAATTGCAGAAACGTTAGTTAACCTTACAGTAAAAGAAGTAAGCGAGTTAGCAACAATTTTAAAAGATGAGTACGGAATCGAACCAGCTGCGGCTGCTCCAGTAATGATGGCCGGTGGTGCTGCTGATGCAGGTGAAGCTGCTGCTGAGAAAACTGAATTCGACGTAATCTTGAAAGCTGGTGGACCAAACAAACTAGCTGTAGTTAAACTTGTTAAAGAATTAACAGGAAACGGATTGAAAGAGTCTAAAGACTTAGTTGACGGTGCTCCTGCAACATTGAAAGAAGGAGTTTCTAAAGATGAGGCTGAAGGTCTTAAAAAATCTTTAGAAGAAGCTGGAGCTGAAGTTGAGATTAAGTAATTAATCCCACAATATTACAGGAAAGGCACCGCTATTTTAGCGGATGCCTTCTCCTGTTTTTTCGCATGTTGATTTTGACAGAATAATCGAATAACTAAAAAAACAAAAGCCTTGGCAACATCAAATAATTCAACCCGAATTAATTTTGCTTCAAGCAAAAATCAATTTGAATATCCGGATTTCCTGGAGATTCAATTAAAATCCTTCCAAGAATTCTTTCAGTTGGAGACAACTCCAGAGAATCGTGATAGTGAAGGTTTATTTAAAGTTTTCGCAGAGAACTTTCCCATTACCGATACAAGAAACCAATTTGTATTGGAGTTTTTAGACTACTTTGTTGATCCACCGAGATATTCTATCGAAGAATGTATCGAACGCGGATTAACATACAGTGTTCCTTTAAAGGCTAAGTTGAAATTATATTGTACTGATCCTGAACATGAGGATTTTGAAACCATCGTTCAAGATGTTTATTTAGGTACAATTCCTTATATGACTCCAAAAGGGTCTTTCGTGGTAAATGGAGCTGAACGTGTTATCGTTTCCCAATTACACCGTTCACCAGGTGTGTTCTTCGGTCAAAGCCGTCACGCAAATGGTACAAAATTGTATTCTGCTCGTATTATTCCTTTCAAAGGTTCTTGGATTGAATTCGCGACAGATATCAACAACATCATGTATGCTTACATCGATCGTAAGAAAAAATTGCCTGTTACAACCTTGTTCCGCGCAATTGGATACGAAACAGATCGTGATATCCTAGAGATTTTCGGATTGGCTGATGAAGTCAAGGTCAATAAAGCCAATTTGAAAAAATTAGTTGGACGTCGTTTAGCTGCAAGAGTGTTAAAAACATGGATTGAAGATTTCGTAGATGAGGATACAGGAGAAGTGGTATCAATCGAACGTAATGAGGTAATCCTTGATCGTGAATTAGTTATCGGTGAAGAGCATTTAGACTCTATCATGGACTCTGGTGCGAAATCATTGATTTTACACAAAGAGGATGGTAATTCTACGGATTACACAATCATCTACAATACCTTACAAAAAGATACTTCCAACTCTGAAAAAGAAGCGGTTGAACACATTTACCGTCAATTACGTAACGCAGATCCGCCCGACTATGAGACGGCAAAAGGAGTATTTGAGAAATTATTCTTCTCTGATGCGCGTTATGATTTAGGTGAAGTTGGACGTTTCCGTTTGAATAAGAAACTTGGATTAGATGATTCGGAAGAATCTCGCGTTTTAACGAAAACAGATATCATTAACATCATTAAATATTTGATCGAGTTGATTAACTCGAAAGCAGATATCGATGATATTGACCACTTATCTAATCGTCGTGTTCGTACAGTTGGTGAACAATTGTATGCGCAATTCGGTGTTGGACTTGCTAGAATGGCAAGAACGATCCGTGAGCGTATGAACGTACGTGATAATGAAGTATTTACTCCAATTGACTTGATCAATGCGAAAACGCTTTCGTCAGTGATTAACTCATTCTTTGGAACAAATCAACTTTCTCAGTTCATGGATCAAACCAATCCACTTTCTGAGGTAACACACAAGCGCCGTCTATCGGCACTAGGACCAGGCGGACTTTCTCGTGAAAGAGCAGGATTCGAGGTTCGTGACGTTCACTACACACACTACGGTCGTCTTTGTACGATTGAAACACCAGAAGGACCAAACATTGGTTTGATTTCTTCTTTGTGTGTATTTGCCAAAGTAAACAAATTAGGTTTCATTGAAACACCTTACCGTCGCGTAGAGAATGGTAAAGTTGTTTTGAACGAAGAACCAGTTTATTTAGCAGCAGAGGAAGAAGATTCAAAAATGATCGCACAAGCAAATGCTGTGATGGATGATAAAGGAAACTTCTTGTCTGATGTAGTAAAAGCACGTTTCGAAGGTGACTTCCCAGTTGTAGCACCGAAAGATTTGAATTTGATGGACGTTGGTGCCAATCAAATTGCATCGATTGCCGCTTCATCTATTCCATTCTTGGAGCATGATGATGCCAACCGTGCATTGATGGGATCAAACATGCAACGTCAAGCAGTTCCATTATTACGTCCAAATTCTCCAATTGTTGGAACAGGAATTGAGCGTTTAGTAGCTCGTGATTCACGTGTGCTTATCAACGCTGAAGGAACTGGAACAGTAGAGTATGTGGATGCGAATGAAATCGTAATTCGTTACGATTGGAACGAAGAAGATAAAATGGTGAGTTTTGATAGCGAGGTAACTCGCTATGGATTAACAAAATTCATGAAAACCAATCAAAGTACATGTATCAACTTGAAACCGATTGTTCAAAAAGGCGATCGCGTAGAAAGAGGACAAGTTCTTTGTGAAGGATATGCAACGCAAGCAGGAGAGTTGGCTTTAGGTCAAAACTTGAAAGTTGCATTCATGCCATGGAAAGGATACAACTTCGAGGATGCGATTGTAATTTCTGAAAAAGTTGTTCGTGATGATATCTTTACAAGTGTTCACATCGATGAGTATTCATTGGAAGTACGTGATACAAAACGTGGAATGGAAGAGTTAACATCTGATATTCCTAACGTCAGTGAAGAAGCAACGAAAGATTTAGATGAGAACGGATTGATCCGCATCGGAGCTGAAATCCGTGAAGGTGATATCTTGATCGGTAAAATCACTCCAAAAGGTGAAACTGATCCATCTCCAGAAGAGAAATTATTACGTGCAATCTTTGGTGATAAAGCAGGAGATGTGAAGGATGCTTCGTTGAAAGCTGGTCCATCTTTACGTGGAGTTGTTATCGAGAAAAAATTGTTCTCAAGAGCAATTAAAGACCGTAAATCAAAATCTCAGGATAAACCAATCTTGGAAACAATCGACGCAGAATACCAAAAAGATTTTGCTGACTTGAAGGAAAAACTTGCGGAGAAATTGATGGTCATTTTAGGTGAGCACAAATCTTCAGGAGTTTATAACAACTTCAAAGAAGAGTTGATCAAGAAAGGAACGAAATTCACAAATAAAGCCTTGATGGCATTGGATTATTCCATCGTGAATCCATTAAACTGGAGTTCAGATGCGAAAATCAACCAATTGATTAGTCGTGTAATTCACAACTTTAACATCAAAGCAAACGATTTACTAGGTAATTACAAACGTCGTAAATTCCATATTTCTGTTGGAGATGAACTTCCAGCTGGAATCGTGAAATTGGCGAAAGTTTATGTTGCTAAGAAACGTAAATTGAAAGTGGGAGATAAAATGGCGGGACGTCACGGAAATAAAGGAATCGTAGCGAACATCGTTCGTCAAGAGGACATGCCTTTCCTTGAAGATGGAACACCAGTTGACATCGTATTGAATCCACTTGGTGTACCTTCTCGTATGAACCTTGGTCAAATTTATGAAACTGTTCTTGGTTGGGCAGGTGAAAAATTAGGCATGAAGTTCGCAACACCAATTTTTGATGGTGCTAAACCGTCTGAAATTGATGAGTGGACAGCGAAAGCAGGCGTTCCTAAATCCGGTAAAACGTATTTGTACGATGGTGGAACTGGAGAACGTTTCCATCAACCAGCAACTGTTGGGGTAATTTACATGTTGAAATTATCACACATGGTTGATGACAAAATGCACGCTCGTTCAATCGGACCATACTCATTGATTACGCAACAACCACTTGGTGGTAAGGCGCAATTTGGAGGTCAGCGTTTTGGTGAGATGGAGGTTTGGGCACTAGAAGCATTTGGTGCTGCTAACATCCTTCAAGAAATCTTAACGGTTAAATCTGATGACGTAATGGGCCGTGCGAAAGCATATGAAGCAATTGTGAAAGGTGATAACATTCCTGAACCAGGAATTCCGGAATCTTTCAATGTATTGTTACACGAGCTTCGCGGATTGTGTTTGAACGTATCGATGGACTAATTGATTAATAACGAAAACATTATATAAAAAATGGCTTTCAAAAGAGAAATACCAAAAAAACAAAGTAGCTTTAATAAAATCACAATATCATTGGCTTCTCCAGAAATCATCCTGGAGAATTCAAGTGGTGAGGTGCTAAAGCCAGAGACAATCAACTACCGTACGTACAAACCAGAACGTGACGGATTGTTCTGTGAGCGCATTTTTGGTCCAGTTAAAGACTATGAATGTCACTGTGGTAAATACAAAAGAATTCGTTACAAAGGAATCGTATGTGACCGTTGTGGTGTAGAGGTAACAGAGAAGAAAGTGCGTAGAGAGCGTATGGGACACATCTCATTGGTGGTTCCAGTTGCGCATATTTGGTACTTCCGTTCTTTACCCAACAAAATTGGTTACTTACTAGGTTTACCAACGAAAAAGTTGGATCAAATTATCTATTACGAGCGCTACGCGGTAATCAACCCAGGAGCTGCTTTGGAATTGGATAATGTGAATTTGAAAAAATTCGACTTCTTAACGGAAGAAGAATATTTGGATATCCTTGACGCGTTACCAAAAGAAAATCAATACTTGGAGGATACTGATCCAAACAAGTTTGTTGCTAAAATGGGAGCGGAAGCTTTATATGATTTATTGAAAGGATTAAACCTGGAAGAATTATCATATACGCTGCGTGATCAAGCAGAAAACGAAACTTCAGTTCAACGTAAAAATGAAGCGTTGAAACGTCTTCAAGTAGTTGAAGCAATGAAAGATTCGCAAACACGTATCGATAATCGTCCTGAATGGATGATTGTGAAAGTGGTACCTGTTATTCCACCTGAATTACGTCCGTTAGTTCCACTTGATGGAGGTCGTTTCGCGACATCGGATTTGAATGACTTATACCGTCGTGTGATTATCCGTAACAATCGTTTGAAAAGATTGATCGAAATCAAGGCTCCAGAAGTAATCTTACGTAATGAAAAACGTATGTTGCAAGAGTCTGTTGATTCCTTGTTCGATAACTCAAGAAAATCAAGTGCTGTTAAAACGGAATCAAACCGTGCATTGAAATCCCTTTCTGATTCATTGAAAGGTAAACAAGGTCGTTTCCGTCAAAACTTACTTGGAAAACGTGTAGATTATTCAGCACGTTCAGTAATTGTTGTTGGTCCAGATTTGAAATTACACGAATGTGGTCTACCAAAAGACATGGCAGCGGAACTTTACAAACCGTTTATCATTCGTAAGATGATCGAACGTGGTATCGTGAAAACAGTTAAATCTGCAAAGAAAATTGTTGACCGTAAAGAGCCAGTAGTTTGGGATATTTTAGAAAACGTATTGAAAGGTCACCCAGTTCTATTGAACCGTGCTCCTACACTTCACCGTTTAGGTATCCAAGCTTTCCAACCGAAATTGATCGAAGGAAAAGCAATTCGTCTTCACCCATTGGTAACGACAGCCTTCAACGCCGATTTCGATGGTGACCAGATGGCGGTTCACTTACCATTAGGTAACGCTGCAATTTTGGAAGCTCAAATGTTGATGTTAGCATCTCATAACATCTTGAATCCAGCAAATGGAGCACCTATTGCCGTTCCTTCTCAGGATATGGTCTTGGGTCTTTACTATATCACGAAAGGAAAACTTTCTGTTGAAGGTGACATCGTGAAAGGACAAGATGGAATTTTCTATTCTCCGAAAGAGGTGATCATTGCCTACAATGAGAAAAAACTTGATTTGCATGCGCGTATCAAAGTGAAATCTTATGATTTAGGAAAAAGTGGTGAGCCGGAATTAATGCTGATTGAAACGACTTGTGGACGTGTTATGTTCAACGAGAAAGTTCCAAGAGAAGTTGGATACATCAATGATGTATTAACGAAAAAAGCATTGCGTGATATTATCGGCGAGGTATTGAAAATTTGTGGCACTTCTCGTACTGCTCAATTCCTTGACGATATCAAAGGACTTGGTTACGAAATGGCCTTCAGAGGTGGATTGTCGTTTAACCTTGACGATATCATTATCCCGAAAGAAAAAGAAGTTTTAGTTGGTAAGGCTGAAAATGAAGTGAAAGAAGTCATGATGAACTACAACATGGGTCTTATCACAAACAATGAGCGTTACAACCAAATCATTGATATTTGGACACATACAAACTCACGTTTGACTGCTACATTAATGGATCAATTGAAAACGGATCGTCAAGGATTCAACTCAATTTACATGATGTACGATTCAGGAGCTCGTGGATCTAAAGAACAGATTCGTCAGCTTTCTGGTATGCGTGGATTGATGGCGAAACCACAGAAATCTGGTGCGTCCGTTCAAGAAATTATCGAGAATCCGATCTTATCTAACTTTAAAGAAGGATTATCCATCCTTGAGTACTTTATCTCCACTCACGGTGCACGTAAAGGTTTGGCCGATACTGCCCTTAAAACAGCCGATGCAGGTTACCTGACTCGTCGTTTGGTGGATGTTGCTCAAGATGTTGTTATTAATTCAAATGATTGTGGAACACTTCGTGGAATTGTTGCTACAGCATTGAAGAAAAATGATGAAGTTGTTGAACCATTATACGATCGTATCTTAGGACGTACATCTGTTCATGATGTTTATTTACCGGATACGGATGAATTAATCATTGCTGCTGGAGATTTAATTTCTGAAGATATCGCTAACACGATTTCTAAAGCAGGTATTGAAGAAGTAGAAATACGTTCAGTATTGACATGTGAAATGCGCCGTGGTGTATGTTCAAAATGTTATGGACGTAACCTTGCTAATCACCGTCTTGCTCAAAGAGGAGATGCTGTGGGTGTTGTCGCTGCACAGTCAATTGGTGAGCCAGGTACACAGTTAACACTTCGTACATTCCACGTTGGGGGTACTGCATCGAACATCGCAGATATATCTGACTTGAAAGCGAAAGCGAATGGTAAATTGGAAATCGATGAATTAAGAACAATCGAACGTAAGAATGCAGATGGTACAAACCAAATCATTGTAGTAGGACGTTCAGCTGAATTGAAAATTACTGACGAGAAAACAGGAATTACTGTCATGACAGCAAATGTTCCTTACGGTTCTGAATTAATGGTTTCTGGTGAAACAAAAATTAAGAAAGGTGATGTTATTTGTAAATGGGATCCATACAATGCGGTAATCATTTCTGAAGTTTCAGGAAAGGTTGTCTTTGATGGCATCATTGAAAATATCACATACCGCGAAGAAGTCGATGAGCAAACAGGATTTACTGAGAAAGTAATCATCGAATCTCGTGATAAAAAGAAAAGTCCAGCGATCCACATCATGGATCCTAAAACGAAAGAAATATTAAGAGAATACTCTATTCCAGTTAACGCGCATATCTCTGTAACAGAAGGCGACAAAATTGAAGCTGGTGTGATCATGGTTAAAATTCCTCGTTTAGCTGGTAAAACCGGAGATATCACCGGAGGTCTTCCACGTGTAACTGAGTTATTCGAGGCAAGAAATCCTTCAAATCCTGCAGTTGTTTCTGAAATCGACGGAACAGCAGCATTCGGAAATGTGAAACGTGGTAACCGTGAAATTATCATTACATCGAAATTGGGCGAAGTAAGAAAATACTTAGTTCCACTTTCGAAACACATCCTTGTACAACAAAATGACTTCGTTCGTGCTGGCCAACCATTATCTGATGGTGCAATCACGCCAAACGACATCTTGAACATCGAAGGTCCAACGAAAGTACAAGAGTACATCGTTAATGAGATCCAAGAGGTTTACCGATTACAAGGGGTAAAAATTAATGATAAACACTTTGAGGTAATTGTACGTCAAATGATGTTGAAAGCACAAATCATCGAGTCTGGTGATACACGCTTCTTGGAAGGTCAGTCCGTTCATAAAGCAGATATCATGGAAGCGAATGATGCACTTTACGGAATGATGTTCGTAAAAGATGCAGGTGATTCAGCGGAATTGAAAAAAGGACAATTGGTTTCAGTTCGTCGTTTAAGAGATGAGAACTCGAAATTGAAACGTGAGGATAAAACATTAGTTGAAGCGAGAGAGGCTATGCCAGCAACGTCGACACCATTGTTACAAGGTATCACACGTGCGTCACTTCAAACACAATCGTTTATTTCTGCGGCTTCCTTCCAGGAGACAACGAAAGTATTAAACGAAGCAGCTATTTCAGGTAAAGAAGACCATTTGTTAGGATTGAAAGAAAACGTTATCGTTGGACACTTAATCCCAGCTGGTACAGGTGTACGTGAATACCAATCTATGATTGTTGGTTCACAAGAAGCTTACGATGAAATGCTACAAGACGCTTAATCGAAAGAAAAAATAAAAAAGGAGAAGGATGATCGAAAGGTCATCCTTTTTTTTATGCGATTCGTCCCCAGTTTGGACGAGATTTCAACACTTGATGCATGCGTTGATTTAAGCGTAAGTTCTCGGCTAATAGGAGGTCTGGATCTTTTTCTAGAATCTCTCTGGCCTTTTCTCTAGCCAAACTCACGATTTGACCATCCCTAGCTAAATCGGCCAATTTCAAATTTAAAACACCACTCTGCTGCGTTCCCATTAAATCACCTGGACCACGTAATTGTAAATCGACTTCGGAAATCTGAAAACCATCATTCGTCATGACCATCGTATCCATTCGCTTCATGGATTCTTTGGAGAGTTTATCTCCCGTCATTAAAATACAATAGGATTTTTCCGCTCCACGTCCAACACGTCCGCGTAATTGATGCAATTGGGACAATCCAAAACGTTCTGCGCTCTCAATGACCATAACGGATGCATTTGGCACATTCACCCCCACCTCGATTACTGTCGTTGCCACCATGATTTGCGTTTCTGCTTTTACAAAACGTTGCATCTCCGCATCCTTCTCTGCTGGCTTTAATTTACCATGAACCATACTCACCTCGTAAGTAGGAGAGGGAAAGGCATCGGTAATCAAATCATATCCTTCCTGAAGATTTTTAAAATCGAGTTTTTCAGATTCTTGAATTAATGGATATACAATATAGATCTGTCTTCCAAGGGAAATTTGTTCCTTGATAAATTGCAATAATTTCGGACGATGGTTCTCTCTTCGATGAATTGTTTGGATTGGTTTTCTTCCAGGAGGAAGTTCATCAATAACTGAAACATCTAAGTCGCCGTAAAAAGTCATGGCAAGAGTACGTGGAATAGGTGTTGCCGTCATGATTAAAACATGTGGTGGCACTGCGTTTTTTCCCCACATCTTTGACCGTTGCGCGACACCAAAACGATGTTGCTCATCAATGACAACAATTCCTAAATTGGCAAATTGAACGACATCTTCCAATAGTGCATGCGTACCAATTAATAAATGAATGGATCCATTTTGGAGTCCTTCATGAATTTCGACCCTGCGTGCTTTTTTAGTAGAACCTGTTAACAAGGCAATTTCAATCGGAAGTCCAGCCACTAATTCACGAAGTGATTCGTAATGTTGGGTCGCTAAAATTTCTGTTGGGGCCATCAAAGCTCCTTGAAAACCGTTATCGATACCCATGAGTAGCGTCAATAAAGCAACAAGAGTTTTCCCACTTCCCACATCTCCCTGCAAGAGTCGATTCATGTGTTCGCCATGCAAAAAGTCTTTTCGAATTTCTTTTAAAACTCTTTTTTGCGCATTCGTTAGTTCAAAGGGAAGGTGTTTTGAGTAGAACGTATTAAAAAGGTTACCTAATTCCGAAAAGACAAATCCCTTCATTTTTTTTGAACGAATTTCTTTTCGAAGCAATAGCTCCAGTTGTAAAAAGAATAATTCCTCAAATTTTAGGCGGTAGCGGGCTTGCTTATATTCGACTTCATTCTTTGGCGCATGAATGGAAAAATAGGATTGTTCTTTGGAAATGAGGTGCAGTTCTTCCGTGAGGTAATTTGGCAGTACTTCAGGAATCTGATTTTTGATTTGCGGAAGAAGTCCTTGAATAATTTTTCCAATTCCTTTTGCATTTAATCCTTTCACATTCAACTTCTCCGTTGAAGGATACATTGCTTGTAATCCAAGTTCTTTAGATTGTTCTCCCCACTTCGTTAATTCGGGGTGAGGAATGGTCCATTGTTGGTTGTATGCCTTCGGTTTGCCGAACAGCAAGTATGTTTCCCCGACACGTAAATTTGATTTCAGCCATTGAATTCCCTGAAACCAAATTAAATCTACTGTTCCTGAATTGTCTTCAAAACGCGCAGTGAGTTTACGGTGTCGACCACTTCCAACTTCTCCAATGTAGGTGATTTTACCTTTTAATTGCAGGTAATTGTCCACCAAATGAATATCCCTTATTTCATGAAAAACAGATCGGTCTTGGTAACGAAAAGGAAAGTGATTAAGAATATCACGAAAGGAAAAAATTCCTAATTCTGTTTGTAAAGTGGCTGCACGTTGTGGACCAACACCTTTCAAATATTCTATGGGTGTGGATAACAAGTCAGTCATAAACAGAAGATTTGGAGGTGTTTATTTCCAAACACCCATCTGACAGAATTTCTCAATGCGGTCTTCCACACGTTTATCAGGATCTTGTTTCTCTAATTCCGAGATATAGTCCTTGATTTTCGCTTTAACCACTTGAAACATTTCTTCCGGATTGCGATGTGCGCCATTGGATGGTTCTGGAATGACTTCGTCAACCAAGCCATTTTTACGCATATCTGTGGACGTTAATTTCAACGCATCTGCAGCAGTTTCCTTAAAGTTCCATGAACGCCATAAAATGGAAGAACAACTTTCCGGAGAGATCACCGAATACCATGTATTTTCCAACATCACTACTTTATCTCCTACGCCGATTCCAAGTGCACCACCGGATGCTCCTTCACCAATGATGATGCAAATCACAGGGACTTTCAAGCGCATCATTTCGTAGATGTTACGAGCAATTGCTTCTCCTTGTCCACGTTCCTCAGCTTCTAATCCAGGGAAAGCTCCAGGCGTATCAATAAATGTAATGATTGGCTTATTAAATTTCTCGGCTAATTTCATTAGTCGAAGTGCTTTGCGATATCCCTCTGGATTTGGCATTCCAAAATTACGGTACTGACGCATTTTTGTATTGATGCCTTTTTGCTGTCCAATGAGCATCACGCTTTTACCATCAATCATCCCAAATCCACCAACCATGGCTTTGTCGTCTTTCACGCTGCGATCACCGTGTAATTCGATGAATTGTCCGTTCGTTAAAGCGTCAATATAAGCAAGGGTATATGGTCTGTCTGGGTGTCTAGAAAGTTGCACGCGTTGCCAAGGGGTAAGTCCAGAAAAAACCTCTTTTGTTTTTTCCTGTAATACTTGTTCTAACTCAGCAAGTTGCTCTGACATATCCACATTCGTGGATTCACCAAGTTCTTTGGTTTGAGCAATTTGTTCCTCCAAGGATTTTAATGGTTCTTCAAAGTCAAGATACGTAGACATAATTTCTAAATTGAGTAGACAAAGTTAATTGATTTTCTGATACCATCATTTCCATTTAGTATTTGCGGATAAGTTCAACTGAAAAAACTACATTTGTTTCATGATTTTATATCCACCAGCGAAGATCAACCTTGGACTAAACATCCTCCGTAAAAGGGAAGATGGGTATCATGACATCGACACATGTATGGTGGAGATTCCGTTTACCGATATTCTTGAAGTAACGAAGTCGGATTCGTTTGAATTTCTTCAAACGGGAATTAAAATCAGTGGAGCAGGAGGAACTAATTTGTGTGAGCAGGCATATCAATTACTTCAAAATGAATTTGAAATCGGTCCTGTTCGCATTCATTTAAGAAAGCAAATTCCTGTAGGTGCTGGACTTGGTGGTGGATCTGCTGATGCGACATATACACTTTTAGCATTAAATCAACTCTTTCAATTACAACTTTCCATTGATAAACTCAAACAATTAGCTTCTGAACTTGGAAGCGATTGTCCATTTTTCGTGGAGGGATTGCCACAGATTGCTCAAGGTAGGGGAGAGATTCTTTCCACGGTAGAACTTGATTTATCCAATATTTTCTTAGTACTCTTGAATCCAGGCATACATGTGGGGACAAAAGAAGCATACGACGGAGTAACGGTGAGTGTGGATGTCATTTCGATTGAAGAAATCGTTCAAAAACCTATTGAACAATGGAAAGCGTTACTAAAAAACGATTTTGAAACATCAGTTTTTAAACGCCACCCTGAACTTGAAAAATTAAAAGAAGCACTGTATCAATCCGGTGCGATTTACGCAGCAATGTCTGGATCTGGCTCTAGTGTTTTTGGGTTATATACCAATGAGGACGCAGCGATGAATTTCAATTCCACCCATCTTATCTACAAAGGATGGTTAAAAAATCCATCTTAGAAATTTTTCAAGAATTTCTTTAATTCCAAATTTCTTTATATTTTTGAAGTTGTCAATCTGACACTAAGTATTTTTTAACCTTTTTAAAAATTGAACTATGAAAAAAATGTTTACTTTTTTAGCTACAGTATTTATTAGTGTAGCGTCTTACGCGCAGTTCCCTGCGGTAGGTATTATCGGATCTGCGGTTCCACCTTACGATTGGTCTGTGGATATCCCGATGCAAACCTTAGATGGAAACATCTATGCTGGTGTTGTTACATGTGTTGCTGGTGAAGCGAAATTTCGCCAAGATGCAGCATGGACTATTAACTGGGGTGCAGCAACTTTTCCAGCTGGATTAGGAGTGCAAGACGGAGCAAATATCCCTGTAACTGCAGGAACGTATTTGGTTGTTTTTGACCGCACATCTGGTGCTTACCAATTCATGACAGATTACACTGTAACTTACCAAGTGGATATTACTGGTTATTTAGCAGGTGGAGCAACATTGAATGCAAACGGTATCCGCGTTGGTGGAAACTTTGCTGATTTCGGTGCTTCTGTAGCTGCAGGTGCAATGGTTAACTGGTCTCCGTCTGATGCTAATTCAGCAATGACAGACTTAGGAAACAACATCTGGTCAATCGACGTAACGTATCCAGTTGCTTCTTTACAAGCGACACAAATCTACAAATTTGTGAACGGTGATTGGGGAACAAACGAAGGTACTGATGCTGCTAACACAATTGCTGTTGATGGTTGTGGAACTGATGATGGTTCTGGAAACATTAACCGTAACTACTTGTTGTTGCCAGGAACTGTATGTTATGTTTGGGATGCATGTACTGCATGTGGTGGATCTAACGTTGCTGAAAACGTGATCAACAACTTGACAGTTTCTCCAAACCCAACAGCTGATGTTGCTAACTTCAAATTTGATGTAAACAATGCATCTGAAGCGACAATCACATTATTTGATTTAACTGGAAAAGAAGTTGCTACGAAAACTATCGCAGTTTCTGCTTCTAACAATGTTGAAGTAAATACAGCGAACTTGTCTGCTGGATCTTACATTTACAAAGTTTTTGCTGGTGACAAAGTTGCTACAGGAAAATTGATCAAACAATAATTTTTCAATTATTTATTGAGAGCCTAAGTTGAAAGATACTTAGGCTTTTTTTTACCTTAAACATTTCTAAATGAAACATGTCATCCTTACCGTAGTTGCTAGCATCTATAGTTCAATGCTCATCGCACAAGTTTTAGACGTTTCCCCAGCTTTTCCAACCGTTAACGATGTGGTCACCATCACGTATGATGCCACTCAAGGAAATGGAGCGCTGATTGGTCAGTCTCAAATTTATGCCCATGCAGGATTAATTACGAGTGCAAGCACCTCGCCATCAAATTGGCAATACGTACAGGGGACTTGGGGAACAGTTGATCCTCAAGTGGCAATGACAAACATTGGAAATAATAAACATACGATTACGATCGATATTGATCAGTTCTACGGGTATCCACTCGCAACAACGACCGTACTCAAACTTGCTTTTGTTTTTCGAACAGCAAACGGTAACATCGTTGGACGTGCAGCAGATGGAGGAGATATTTTTTACGATGTATATCCTGTGAATGCTGGATTACTCGGACAATTTTTCCACCCGAATAATGGAAGTATTTACAACCTTAATGATCAAATCGCTATAAATGCTGAGGCAAATACAAGTTCCACGCTGTCTTTAAAAGAAGATGGAAACGTTTTGACTACCTTAACAAATGCAACAACCTTAAATTATACTTTAACAGCAAGTTCTGCAGGAACGCATTTGTTGGAGTTTGAGGTAAATGATGGAACAACAACCATCATTGATAGCACATACTACACAGTTAATCCTGTAGTGAATATTGTCAATCCAACAATTTCTGGATTGGTGAATGGTGTAAATTACATCAACGATACAACGGTTATTTTTCAATTATACGCACCACAAAAACAACATGTTTATGTGATTGGTGGTTTCAATAACTGGACACCTACTGCTGTTTATCACATGAATTTGTCCACGAACAATGCAACATGGTGGCTTGAAGTCACAGGGCTTACCGCTGGACAAAAATATGGCTATCAATATTTTATCGATGGCACCATGAAATTCGCAGATCCATTGAGTAGTCTGATTTTAGATCCAAATAACGATGGCAACATCAATGCAGCAACAAACCCCAATCCGCTTCCTTATCCTACTGGACAAACAACCGGATTTGTTTCTGTTTTTCAACCAGGGGCTACTCCGTACGATTGGCAAAATACAAGTTTCCAAGGTCCGGCGAAAAAGGATTTAGTTATTTACGAATTGTTGGTGCGTGATTTTGTGGCGAAACACAATTATCAAACATTAATCGATACACTTGCTTACCTCGATAAGCTTGGAATCAATGCGATCGAATTAATGCCTCCGGGAGAATTCGAAAACAATGAAAGTTGGGGATACAATCCATCCTTTCATAAGGCACTAGATAAATACTACGGCACTCCAGAAAAGTTCAAAGAATTCGTAGACAGTTGCCATAACCGCGGCATTGCCGTTATTGTTGACATGGTATTAAATCATGCCTTCGGACAAAATCCAATGGTGAATATGTATTGGGATGCAGCGAATAATCGTCCAGCAGCCAATAATCCTTGGTTCAATGCGATTTGTCCACACGAACCATACTGTTGGGGTTATGACTTCGACCATACGAGACAGGCTACACAAATGTACATCGATCAAGTCAATAAGTTTTGGCTCGACGAATACCATGTAGATGGATTCCGTTTCGACTACACAAAAGGATTTACAAATTCTGCGGCATCCTACAGTTTAGAGCGAATCAATATTCTTAAAAGAATGGCGGATAAGATTTGGGATGTGAAATCAAACGCATATGTAATATTGGAACACTGGTGCGATAACTCGGAAGAAATTCAATTGGCTAATTACGGCATGATGCTATGGGGGAATCTGACCAATGCATATGAAGAGGCAGGAATGGGTTACACAAGTTCCTCCAACATTAGTTCAGGTATTTATTCCAATCGTACGTGGACAGTACCTCATTTGGTAACGTACATGGAAAGCCATGATGAAGAACGCATGATGTACAAAAATTTGACATTTGGTAACGCGACGAATCCAAATCATAATGCGAAAAACTCCTATGTTGCTTTGGGACGAATGCAAACAGCGGCCGTAATTTTCCTAACTCAACCAGGCCCAAGAATGATTTGGCAATTTGGTGAATTGGGATATGATATTTCCATTGAGAGTCCATGTCGTGTGTGTAATAAACCAATACTTTGGAATTATTATACTCAGGCAAGAAGACGTCAATTGTATGACGTGTATGCTGCAACTTTAAAGTTGAGAAATGATTATGAAACATTTCGTTCATTGAATTTTACTTACAATTTAAGCGGAGCAGTGAAAAAAATGAAATTGACAGATCCATCGATGAACGGGGTTGTGATCACCAATTTTGCTGTAACTTCTCAAAATGGATCCCCAAATTTTCACCATAATGGATGGTGGTACGAATATTTCACTGGAGACAGTTTAAATGTAACCGATGTCAATATGAATTTCTCTCTTGAGCCTGGAGAATACCGAATTTATACGGATGTCCGTTTGGATCAACCCTTAATAACGGATGCACCAATGTCAATAGACGAGGTGATGGAATCACATTTCCCTATGAGCGTTTTTCCAAATCCAAGTGTGAGTAATTTACACGTTGTCTTCAGTGCAAAGGATATGAATGCCATGGAATTAAAGGTGCTGAACGAAGCTGGACAAGTAGTTTATTCGGAAAAGGGAACAACGAATCCGGGTAAAAATGAGGTGCTTCTGAATGTGAGTGATTGGAAAAGTGGTTCTTACCATGTGCTTCTTCGTGTAGGTCAATTCTATTCGAATGAAGGATTTATTATTGTGCATTAATGAAGTCCTTTTTTCTTTTCATTCTTTGTGTCCTCATGGAATTGAGTGTCAAAGCTCAATTCGTACATCCTCCCAATAACAACGCCTTCCTTCAGTATGAAGTGGCTAGCGTTTATGTTACCATGTCCGCAGTCGATGCGCAAATGATGGTAGCTGATAGCGTTTATTCCGATTACCCCTTTGTTGCTTCGGTCATTTATTCCTCCAGTGCTGTTCAAGACACCTTGACGAATGTTGGAATACATGTTCGTGGAAATACGTCAAGGGATGCAGCGAAAAAGTCCTTTGAATTGTCATTCAATAGCTATGTTCCAGGTAGAAAATACCGTGGATTAGAGAAAATGAAGTTGAATGGAGAACATAACGATGTTTCCATTTTACGTTCGAAAGTCTCCTGTGATTTATTGACGGCATGCGGACTTCCATCTCCTAGATCCAGTTACGTGAAGTTATACATCAACAATGAATACAAAGGATTGTATATCCACATCGAACATTTTGATGAGGAATTTATTCAAAAAAGATTTCCAAACGACAATACGGGCAACCTCTTTAAATGTTTTTATGGCTCTGATTTAACCTATCACGGAACGAATCCAACGTATTACGAAAACACCTACAAATTGAAAACGAATGAGGCGGTGAATGATTATTCAGGACTGATTCATTTGATTGAGGTTTTGTACAATTCCGCAAACGCCAATTTTGTTTGTGAAATACAGGATGTTTTCGACGTGGATACGTATTTGCGCACACTTGCGGTGGAAATATTGATTGGACAATGGGACGGATATGCCTACAACAAAAACAACTATTTTCTATACGAACGTCCTTCGGATGGTAAGTTCATCTTCATGGAATACGATCTAGACAATACCTTCGGAATCGATTGGTTCAATGTCAATTGGTCCACACGCAACATTTACACTTGGGCGAATGCCAATCGACCACTCTATTCAAAATTATTGGCAGTTCCTTATTTCAAGGACCGATTTAATTACCACATGAAGGACATTCTAACGAATTATTTCCTTCCTTCAACGTTGTTGGGAAGCCTTCAAGCAAAACAAAATTTAATCGCGAATGCAGCGTTGCTCGATGACTACAAAGGCTACGATTATGGATTTACAGATCAAGATTTCTTGGATGCCATCGATCAAGCATGGGGATTTCACGTCACACAATCGATTAGTGAATACATTCAAAGCCGATATAGTTCAGCTAACACTCAAGTATTGGCCTTCCAAAACATTCAGAATCCATGTACATCAGGATTGGAAGAATTTGCGTCTGAAAATGCGCTTAAAGCGATAAAGGCAGTAGATGTATTGGGTAGAGAAATACCATTGAACACGAAAAATTGCATCAAAATAGTGAGCTATGAAAATGGCTCGGTTAAACAACTTTATGAATATGAATAAGGGTTACTTTTTATCAATTGTCCTGTTTTGTGTCCTTCAATCGAATGCACAAATCTTAACACATGTAGAACCAGCAAATTGGTGGGCTGGAATGGAACACCATGAAGTGCAAATCTTGTTACATGGAAACAATATCGCCAACTATCAAGTGCAGGTTTCAGGATTAGCAATCACGGGAATCGTGAAGACAGAAAATCCGAATTATTTGTTCGTGACTGTTGAAACGAAAGATAAAGTTGCCGGTACCTATCCGATTAAACTCATCGACAAGAAAAAAGAAATCACCCATTTTGACTTCAAGTTAGAAGAACGGATGAGCAATAGTGCGCAACGTGAAAGTTATACTTCCGCGGATGTCGTTTACCTCTTAATGCCAGATCGTTTTGCGAATGCCAACGAAGGATTAGATACGCATCCGGACACAAAAGAAGTAGCAGATCGTTCGAATCCTGGTGGACGTCACGGGGGAGACATCATGGGAATTATTCAACATTTAAATTACATCAAAGAACTTGGTGCAACAGCCATTTGGACAACACCGATGTTAGAGGATAACGAGGAGACCTATTCGTACCATGGATATGCACAATCCGATTTGTATAAAATCGACCCGCGTTATGGAACAAATTCCTGGTACAAAGAAATGGTGCTTGAAGCACATCGTCAAGGATTAAAAGTGATCAAAGACGAAGTACCGAATCACTGGTCCAGTAAACATTGGATGATTAAAGATTTACCATCGCAAGACTGGATTCATCAATTCCCTGCGTTTACACGTTCGAGTTACCGTACAAGTACACAAATGGATCCACATGCCTCGCAAAAGGATAAAGGTGCATCAGAGGATGGTTGGTTCGACACAACGATGCCGGATATGAATCAATCCAATCCACTTTTGTTAACCTACTTGATACAAAATACCATTTGGTGGATTGAATATGCGCAATTAGATGGACTTCGTGTGGATACGTATTCCTATAACGATAAAGAAGCCATTTCTGTTTGGACAAAAGCAATCACAGATGAATATCCACGCTTGAACATCATGGGCGAAGTGTGGATGCATAATCAAGCACAAATGTCCTATTGGCAAAAAGATAGTCCCGTTGGAGCGATTGACTCGTACAACAGTTACCTTCCAACGGTGATGGATTTTACGATGCACGATGCGTTCATGCAGGCCTTCAATGAAACGAAACAAGATTGGGACAAAGGAATGGTCCGCTTTTACGACAATGTTGCCAACGATTTTCTGTACAAAGATCCGTCCAACTTGCTCGTGTTTTTTGAAAATCATGACACGAAACGTTTCAATGAATATTGTCCGAATATTGCGGACTATAAATTAGCACTGACCCTCATTTCTACAACTCGTGGAATTCCACAGATTTATTATGGTTCTGAAATTGGAATGAAAGGAAGCAAAGATGTTGGTGATGCAGACATCCGTAGAGACTTTCCAGGTGGATGGGCTGCTGATCGTCATACCGCATTTTGTAGCAGCGAAGATTCGAAATGCCATGCATATCAAACTGGACGCACAGCAGAGGAAGAAGCATATTTTCAGTTTACGAAGTCTTTGTTGAATTGGAGAAAGAACAACAAAATCATTCATGAAGGCAAATTGATGCAGTATGTCCCTGAAAACAACGTGTATGTGTATGCGCGCTACAAGGAGCCAAATGGCATGTACGATATGCCAGGGAAACAAGTCGTTTTAGTCGTGATCAATAACTCCACCAAGGAGGAAACGATTCGTTGGGACCGTTATCAGGAAATGATTCAAGGCAAAGAAACAGGAGTGGATGTACTGACACATCATACGGTAAATTTCGACCTCAAAACAGCGGTCATTCCTGCAAAAACTGCTTACATTCTAGAACTTAAATAAAGATGAAAAACCTCATTTTATTTCTTTTTGTTTCTACACTTAGTTGGGGACAAAATGCCACTCGACAATTTGTCTCCGTAGAAAAATCCACAAAGGGGTACAAAGTAGTTGTTTCCGATGGTGTGTATTATTTTTCCGCATATTCTGGGAAAATGGTTGAAACGACTTTCATTCCAAACGGACAAAAGCATCCTGTGAATTCTCATGCAGTGGTGGCTTCGGTTGCAACAGACATGCTTCAGTTAAGTCAATCGACAGGTGTCGTTCGTTTAACAACGACTGCTGGATTAACCGTGAACATTCAACAAAAACCATTTCAGATCTCTTATTGGCACCATGACAAACCGGTGATTTCGGAAAACTGGGGATATGAAAAAGCGGAAGATTCAGAGAAAATTCATTTCAACTTAACAACGGACGAGATGCTGTATGGTGCTGGTGCACGCGCATTAGGAATGAATCGTCGTGGATACCGCTTGCAACTTTATAACCGTGCGCATTACGGTTACGAAGAACATTCGGAGCTTATGAATTACACCATGCCAATGGTCGTTTCGAATAAATGTTATGCCATTCATTTCGATAATGCGCAGATTGGCTATTTGGATTTAGATTCTAAAAAGAACAATGTGTTGACCTATGAAACGATCGGTGGACGCAAAACCTATCAAGTCATAGTTGGGGATGATTGGAAAGACCTCCTTTCAGAATACACGAACTTAACCGGACATCAACCGATGCCGCCGCGTTGGGTATTTGGGAATTTCGCGAGTCGTTTTGGCTATCATTCTGAGGCAGAAGCACGAAATGTCGTCAATCAGTTTCGAAAAGACTCCATTCCATTGGACGCCATCATCTTCGATCTATATTGGTTTGGAAAAGAAATTCAAGGAACACTAGGGAATTTATCCTTTTACACGGACTCTTTTCCGCATCCAAAAGAAATGATCAATGACTTCAAAAATCAAGGTGTGAAGACTGTCCTGATTACGGAACCGTTTATTCTCACAACCTCGAAAAAATGGCAGGAAGTCAGTGATAAAAAATTAGTAGGAACGAATGAAGCAGGAGCTCCTTTTACCTACGATTTCTATTTCGGAAATACCGGATTACTAGACTTGTTTAAACCAGAAGCACGAACTTGGTTTTGGGACATTTACAAAGATTTACATAGCTATGGAGCACGTGGTTTCTGGGGAGACTTGGGAGAACCAGAGGTACATCCAGCCAAATTAAAGCATGCAGTTGGGTACGCGGATGAGGTGCACAACATTTACGGACATGAATGGGCAAAACTTATTTACGAGGGATACCAGAAAGATTATCCCAATGAGCGTCCATTTATTTTGATGCGTTCCGGAAGTACAGGAACACAGCGTTTCGGGATCATTCCATGGTCCGGTGATGTGAACCGTACGTGGGGTGGATTGCGCCCACAAATGGAAATTACGTTGCAAATGGGACTACAAGGAATCGCTTACATGCATTCTGACCTTGGTGGATTCGGAGGACCGAACGACGATCCGGAGTTGTATGTGCGTTGGTTGCAGTATGGCGTTTTTCAACCGGTTTTTCGTCCACACGGACAAGAAGAAGTACCGAGCGAAGCCATATTCAAAGACGAGAAAACAAAACAACTTGCGAAAGAAGCGATTGAGTTACGTTATCAACTTTTACCTTACAATTATTCATTGGCATTTGAAAACCATGTAAATGGAACGCCGTTAATGCGACCAATTTTCATGGAGGATTCAAGTGCACATTGGTCTGATTCATTGGCAACAGAATACATGTGGGGGAGTTGTTTCTTGGTGAAGCCCATTACAGAAAAAGATAATCACCAAATCGATTCTTTTCCGACATATTTAGTAAAAGCACCATGTGGGACCTGGTACAACTTTCATACTGGTGAGCTTATGAATCCCTCGAAGCCATCGAGATTAACAAATCCATCGAAGCCATCGAGATTAACATTTGTTCCTGATTCAGAATTAAAGAAGACAGGACAATTATGCACAGAAGGACTGCAAACGTTCTTTTCCTACAGTGGCCTAGATAATATTGCTGTCTTGGTAAAAGGAGGATCTTTTGTTCCGATGTCCCCAATCATTCAAACAACCGAGTCTTATTCGGATACAATGGTGACGATTCACTACTACGATGCACTTGAACTAACAGAGAGCAAAGGAATTTGGTACGAAGATGATGGCTTAACGAATGAAGCCTACGAAAAAGGAGCGTATAAATTGCTTCAAATGAGCATGTTCCAGAAAGCAAAAAAAACGAAGCTTTCCTTCGATCCGAACTACGGTACAAAAATGCTGAAACATGGCTTTGTATTTGGTGTGGAGATTCATTCTGCCCGCATCCCAAAAAGTATTTCTGTGAATGGAAAGAAAATGAAATTCGAAGTTGTTGACCAAAAAATCAAGCTACGAATGACTTTAACAGAAGAAGTTCAAAACATTCAATTGAATTGGTGATAAAAATCTATGTGTCAACTTGACATTAAGGAAAATAAAAAATATATTTGACTTTCAAAAACTAAAATTTATAAACTAAAATTACTTCTATGGTTCAAAAAATTACACGAACTTTTGCTGTTTTTGCCAGTTTCATGCTTGTTTCAATTGTTTCTTTTGCTCAAAATGCAAGTGTAAAAGGGATGATTAACGATGCTGAAGGAAAGGCATTGTATAACGCATCGGTTACAGTAGAGGGTAAGTCCAAAGGCGCTATGTCCAATGATAAAGGTTTCTACGAAATCAAAGGATTGACAGCTGGAAGCTACACCTTAATTTACCGCTTCATGGGAATGGAGACGATTAAAGAAACAGTTGTTTTACAAGAGAATCAAGCTTTAATTAAAGACGTTACCTTACAATCGAAAGCGAAAGATGAGGATGAAGTAGTCGTAATTGGTTACGGAACCTCTCGAACGAAAGATTTAACAGGATCAGCAACAGTTATTAATGAAAAGAACTTTCTTCAAGGTTCTCTTTCCACACCCGAACAGTTAATCATGGGTAAAGTGGCTGGATTAAAAGTAACATCGAACGATGGGGCTCCAGGTTCTGGTAGTACCTTGCGTTTGCGTGGTGGAACTTCCATCAACGCTAGTAATGATCCATTAATCGTTGTCGATGGAGTACCTTTAGATAACGGAGGAATTGCAGGTGTTGCAAATCCACTTTCACTGATCAATCCAAACGACATCGCTTCATTCGTAGTTCTAAAAGATGCGTCAGCAACGGCAATCTACGGTTCACGTGCAGCGAATGGTGTCATCATCATCACAACCAAAAAAGGTGATGGTGGTAAAAATGCTCCATTGAAAATTGTTTTGGACACGAAGATTTCTCAATCAACAATCGCGAAGTACGCAGATGTATTAAGTGGTGATTCCCTTCGTTCCCTTGTGAATGCAAGAGGAACAGCTGCTCAAAAAGCGCTTTTAGGTGATTCAAGTACAGATTGGCAAAAACAAGTTTTTCGCAATGCAATTGTGTTAGATAACAACTTGTCTATCACAGGTGGAATCAAGAATTTCCCTTACCGTTTGTCAATTGGTAACAGAAATGAAAATGGAATCTTAAAAAGAGACCAATTCAGTCGTACTTCCCTTGGATTGAACATGAGTCCTTCATTTTTGAAAAACACCTTGTTGTTAGAGTCAAACTTGAAATACATTCAAACAAGTTCTTTCTTTGCCAACCGTGGTGCATTAGGAGCTGCTTATTTCGATCCAACGCAACCTGTTTATTCTGGAAACGAGAATTACAATGGATATTTCGAATGGGTAGATAACAACAAGCCAAATACGCTTTCCGCAAGAAATCCACTCGGATTGATCAATCAAACAGAGGATGTTTCTAAAGTAAATCGTGCCATTGCCAATGCAAAATTGACGTACAGCCTTCCATTCCTAGAGGGATTGAAAGCGATTGTGAATGTGGGTGGTGACTTCTCAGAAGGTACTGGGCATGTCATTACGGATTCAAATTCGGCTGCTGGATATTATACACATGGTCGTTATTCAGAGTATTTATCTAGAAAAGAAAACAAATTGATTGAAACGTACGCAACGTACAATTCAGGAAAACGTTTTGGCGACCATATTTTGGATGTAACTGCTGGTTATTCTTACCAAGATTGGATGAGTAGAGGGCCTAATAATCCAACGTTCAATCAAGCGCAAGACTCAATCATTGGAGCGGCTTCTAGTCCATATCCAAATTACACGAAAAACGTGTTATTGTCTTACTACGCTCGTGCAATTTATAGCTACAAAGGAAAATACATTGTGAATGCTTCATTACGTCGTGATGGATCATCTCGCTTTAGTCCAGATCAACGTTGGGGATTGTTCCCAGCGGTTTCAGCTGCTTGGTTATTGACAGAAGAAGATTTCTTGAAAAACTCAAAAGCAATCAATATGTTGAAATTACGTGCTGGTTGGGGTGTAACTGGACAACAAGACGGAATTGGTGATTATGCATATATCGGAAATTACTTCTTGGGTGCAACAACTGCACAATACGCATTCGGTGGACAATACTACCAAGCTTTGCGTCCAGCTGGATTCGATGCCAACTTGAAGTGGGAAACCACTGCTAGTTACAATGTTGGATTGGATTTTGGTTTCAAAAACGACCGCGTTTCCGGAAGCATTGATGTTTACCGCAAAGAAACAAGTGATTTGTTAGCGACAGTTCCTGTTCCTGCTGGAACAAACTTCACAAACATGATCTTAACCAATGTTGGTGGTATGAGAAACCAAGGTGTTGAGGTAAGTATGAACACAGGAATCATCGCTAAGAAAAACATGCGTTTGGATTGGTCAATCAATGCTACTTACAACCAAAACAAAGTGACGAAACTTTCACTAGTTACGGACCCTAAATCACCAGGTGTTTTAGTTGGTGGAATCGGTGGTGGTATCGGTAATACGATTCAAGTTCACCAAGTTGGATATGCAACATTTACATACTTCGTTTTAGATCAACAGTATGATGCAAACGGAACGATGATTCAAGTTGGAGAACAAGCGACAATCGACATCAACAATGATGGTGTTATCAATACTTCTGACAAGTGGAAAGATGTTCATGCATTTAAAGATCTCAATGGAGATGGAATCATCAATGTAGCTGATCGTTACTACGCTGGACAAGCAGCGCCAAAAGTGTTCTTAGGAACTGCGCTTAATTTCACGTACAAAAAATGGTTTGCTGGATTCTCCATGAGAAGCGAACTTGGTGCAACAATCTACAATAACATACACTCAAACAGTGCAACGTTCCAAACGATTGATGGTACGAAAAAATACTTGAATAACATCAGTTCATTGTACTACGAAAACGAAGTTCAAAAAACAACAAACAACCAATTGTTGTCAGATCATTACCTTGAAAAAGCAAACTTTTTACGTATGGATTTCGTGAACTTAGGTTACCACTTTGGTAAATTGAAATTTACGAACAACAAACTTGGATTGAATGCTAGTTTCACAGTTCAAAATGTATTCGTTGTTACGCAATACAAAGGACAAGATCCGGAAGTGAACGGTGGAATTGATAATAATTTCTACCCGCGTCCACGCATGTACTCATTGAACTTAACATTTGACTTCTAAAAATGATAACCATGAAAAAGATAATCGCTTTTACTTTTATTACTGCTTCCTTGTTATTGGTGTCATGTAATAAACAATTAAATCAATCGCCTAAATACGGTTTAAATGCCGAGGCAGTTTATAGCAATCCAGATCAATACATCCACGTTTTGGCGAAATTGTATTCTGGAATGTCCATGACAGGAAATCAAGGTCCAGCTGGATCTGCTGATATCGCTGGAATTGACGAAGGATTCTCTGCATACATTCGTGTATTGTGGAACCTACAAGAACTTCCAACGGATGAAGCTATTTGTGGTTGGAACGACCCAGGAATTCCAGATTTGAATAAATCTCAATGGAATGCGGATAACGTTTGGGTAAAAGGTATGTACTACCGTATTTACTACCAAATCACACTTTGTAATGAGTTTATTTGGCAAGCTCGTGAAGAGAAATTGACTACACGTGGATTCTCTGAAGCGAAAATGGCTGAAATTCGCACATTCCGTGAAGAAGCTCGTTTCTTACGCGCGTTGGCTTACTACCATGCAATGGACTTATTCGGTAACGTACCATTTGTAACGGAAAATGACCGTGTTGGTGCTTTCGAACCAGAACAAATTCTACGTGCTGACTTATTCAACTACATCGAAGATGAATTGAAAGCAGTGGAAACTGAATTGTTAGATCCAACCGCTGTTCCTTACGGACGTGCATCAAAATCTGCTGCGCAAGCGTTAATGGCAAAAATGTACTTAAATGCGGAAGTGTATTTAGGTGCTGGAAATGACCGTTATCAGGAATGTGTAGCATACTGTGATAAAGTAATGAATACTGGTGCATTTGCATTGGATGATCATTACCAAGATTTGTTCTTAGCAGACAACAACACATCTCCTGAAATCATCTTCCCAATCGTTTATGATGGACTTTATTCACAAACTTGGGGTGGAACAACGTTCTTAGTTTGTGCTTCCTTAGGAGGAAGTATGGTTGCTGCTGATTACGGTGTGAATGGTAAATGGGGTGGACTTCGTGCAACAGCACCGTTCATCGATAAATTTGCAGACACAACTCAAGATACTCGTTGGATGTTCTATACTGATGGACAACAAAAAGAAATCACGAGTATGTCCACGTTTACTCACGGATATGCAAATCCGAAGTTTAAAAACAAAACGTCTACAGGTGGAAGTGCTTCAAATAACTCAGTTTCACCGCATACGGATATCGATTTCCCGTTATTCCGTTTAGGAGACGTGTATTTGATGTATGCTGAAGCGCAATTGCGTTTGGGTAATTCAGCGACTGCCGTTCAATACGTGAATTACATCCGAGAGAGAGGATATGGCAATTCATCGTTCAATGTTTCAACATTGACCTTAGATGATATCCTTGATGAGCGCGCACGTGAAATGCAATGGGAAGCGACGAGAAGAACAGATTTAATTCGCTTCGGATACTTTACAAGTGGAAGCTACGTTTGGCCATTCAAAGGTGGAGATGTAGCTGGAGTTGCTGTTCCTTCATACGTGAACTTATACCCGATTCCAACTGCGGATATCGTGTTAAACAGAAACTTGACCCAAAATACGGGTTATTAATCACTAAGATGTTGATTGATGGAAAGGGGAGGTCTTCGGGTCTCCCTTTTTTATTTTAGATTCTTCGAGTAACTGATTCGAATGATACCATTTAAACTACCTGAATCGAATTTTTGACGGAGACCATAACTCAATAAAAATGATTGGTTGTGCTTTAACTCGATTTCCGTTCCAATGAAGTATCGAAACGAAACAGTTCCAGGAATGATCAATACATCTGAAGTGGTATATATCACATCCTTATTCCATCGATAGAAATGCTCAGCCGAGATGACCGGTGTAAATATGGAATTCTTAATGTCATATTTTAGTTGCCCACGATTCCTGAGCATAGAAACAGTGCGCTTGATTGAGCTATACTCATATTGTTGTTGTATCGTCCAATTGATATTCAATCTTCCATTTCCAATATCGAATAGATCAATGAAATTTATTTTCACACCAATACCGATGCGATTTAAAACGGATTCATTAAGTGGTGAAATGCTTGAATTTGAATTTGGAACAAGTGAAAAACGATAGGAAACAAAGGGCTCAAGTCCTTTCATTATTGGAAAAGATTGTTGCGTATTGATGTAAGCCTTATTAAAGCCATTTCCTATTTCTGAGCGGTATTCCGTACCAAATGAACTTTGAAAATGTTTAGACCATTTTTTTGATAGGTCTATTCCAGACCAAACACTTGTTTGTGCATGGACTTGAAAAATTAAAAACGAGCCGATAAAAAATAAAGTTCTGCGCATTAGAAATAGATGTCAAATTCTCCGATGTCATTTATGGACTCTTTCGCGTCAATTGTAATGGATTTTTCTGTTTTTATGGATGCATTCGCGTGCTGTGGGTCGTTTCCAAGTACATAAATCGTATAATTTCCATTTCTTAATCCTTCAAAGGAAAATTCACCATTTTCATTTGTGCGAACGGTATTTGAGTAATAGGTATTTTGTCCGTATATAATATATACACGTTGATCTCCGGCCGCTGCTGTACTTTGCAATCCAGCAGTTTTACCTTGGTTGACAATATCGATGGCGAATGATGTATTACCGTTATCTGCATCCGGTACATAGCCATCTGTATTATGTATAATGTGAAGGATGTCTTGTGTTCTTGACACAGTAAATGGAGCCGCTGAAATTCCAGATAATGCTATTTGGGTTTTCTGAGCAATGTCTAAATTCGAGTCACTATAATTGAATGACACAGGAATTCCTATTCTGCCTGCTAAATGCGGGTTAGCATCAGAAATCCATGTAGGATTCACATAATAAATGTAATAATATTTGGCTGTGTTTGCACTGTTCAGCAACCAATAGTTTCCGTGTTCCAGGAATGCACCTCCGGTACAAATCACTTCAGTACTTTCTGCTTGTCCGGCACTTGCCAATTTTGTTCCAATCACTGTTCCACGAATGGCAGATGTACCTCCTGCACCTTCTACTTTCTTACACGAAGTGAGTATGATGGAGCACAGAATGAAAATGCAGCTTAATTTTAACATATTAATGAAGTATAATGAGTTTAATGGGATCTTGAGTCGAGTCCTTCACTTTTACAAAATAAAGACCATTTGAGAAGTGACTTGCATCAAAGGATATGATCTCTGAATTTGCCGTAAATGTTTCAATACATTGGCCCATTTCATTTCTAATTTCAATCTTAGCAGCAATGGTCAATCCTTCTAAATAAAATATGTCTGAACTAGGATTTGGGAATAGTTTTAAGGTTTGTTCGGTTTCTTCGAAAATTCCTAACGAATGACAAGTGCCGAACATATTTGCATCCATCCAAGCGGTACGAGCAAGGATCCAATTTTTCATGTACGTTAGCTCTTCCTGATACGTATTGCCAATAAAGTTATTTGGCCAAACATACACGCCTAAAATCGGCCATCGATCATAATTTCTTTGGGCAGGCTCCTCAAGGATTGTCCCAAGAGAATCAATGTAATTCATTAAATGCTCATCACTGAGGATACTCGTACGTAAATAACTCCATCGACACTTGAGGTTGTTCGCAAAGACAGTATCCTGAAGCATTCGATTCAGCCAAAATGGATTCATGTTCGCGCCATTTCCTTGACAAACAGAATTGAAATTAATTTCCCATCCTGTTGTTTGTCCGCCTTGACAATAGTTCGCATTTCCCCAGCCTAAATTGAAATCCCAAAGTGGACCCGCATGAATTTTACCGCCTTCACTGACTCTTTTTTTATGCAAAAAAGTAGAAATTCGGTATCCATCGACATTTTTGGATAATTCATTAATGAGCATATAATCAATAAAAGATAACTCATCTGAAAAAGCCCTGAATCCAATTTGTGGATTGGCAAAATTGACACCCTTTAGTGCTGTTTCCCAATTATCAACATAATCATGGATGTAATTTAATTGTAAAGGATGTAATTCACTGATGTCAGGATCATGCATTTGGTAGTAAATTGGACCTGTACTCGGTGCTTGAGCTGTGAATGGGGATGTCCAAGCAATCACTCCACCGGAAGTAGTTTTGTCCACTTTTATGATGTATCCACCAGTTAACTGATTGTTGAGTGTGTCCGTGTAATTAAGCGGATCAACGTTGACCCTTCCTGGATTAATTTTAATGCGTTCCATCAAAACGTAGACACCAATGTAGGAACCGTTTAGAATGACTTCACACAATTTCGTTCGAGGCGCATACTGACCCATTTGACGACCGAGATCATAGGTGAGTACGTTTCTAATCAAGGACTTATCCGTATAAGGCGCGTAAAGTATCCAATCATTGTCACTCGGCCAATCGAAAAGTGAGACGTTGTAATTCACAGAGTCGGGACCTCTCGTTTCGAGTCCATATGATTTCATAGGAAAAGTATTCGAGGATGAACCACGTTTTTCAATGGCAATTTGACCATAAAATTCATTGAACGGATCAGATAGGAAATTCATTTGATTGTCACCATTGAAAATAATTCCCATCGTCCCATCAATTTTCGGTTCATCGGGAATGTCAACGTTATACGTGTCAAGAACGACAATCGGTAAATTGGAACTTGTCAAGATAAAAGGTGGTGTAAACCAGCTTGGAATGGGTCCGTAGGTGATGCTCGGATTATTCACCCCAACACTTAAAAAGTTTCGGCAGGTGAAGTCAGTTGAATTTGCGAGTTGATTATGAACCTCCACACAGAAAACATTCGTGCCATTCAC